>NZ_JBDSPJ010000022.1:0-410227 GCF_039912695.1 Pseudolysinimonas sp. | reverse complement strand
CGTCGCCACCGAACTCAACGAGCGACCCCGCAAAACACTCGGACGCAGAACGCCAGCCGGCCTGCTCAGCGAGCTACTCTCGAACACAGGGAGAGCCCCTGTTGCTTCCACCGCTTGAAACCGCCCTTGACCTGTGGGACACCCGTCTGGGACGCTTGACCCACTTCGGCGACCGGATCGCCGAGCGGCACAGGGCGGAGAGCGCATGGCGAGGATGTCGGCGACCGACCGTCGCGAAGCCCTCGCCCGCGCCGCGCTCACCGTCGTCGCCCGCGACGGCATCCAGGCCGCGACCACGCGCGCGATCGTCGCGGAGGCCGGGATGCCGCTCGCCTCCTTCCACTACGCCGTCCCGTCGCGTGAAGACCTGCTGCGGGATGTCGTCGAACTCGTTGTCGCAGGGGAGGGCGCGGCCACGTTCGGCTCCCTGGCGATCGAAGCCGACGACATCCGCGGTGCGATCCGGTCGGTACTCGGGTCGTACCTCGACCTCGTTCGGGCTGACCCCGGCCGTGAGCAGGCGATGTTCGAACTCACCCAGCACGCCCTGCGCTCGCCGGGCCTCGCCGATCTGCCGGCCGCCCAGTACGCGGCCTACCGCGAACTCGCCACCACGTTGTTGCAGGTTGGCGCCGACCGGTACCGGGTGCGCTGGGATGTTCCACTTGGCGACCTCGCCGTCCTGGCGACCGCACTCAGCGACGGCGCAACCCTCGGCTGGCTCGCCACCCGCAACGACGACGCCGCCGAACGTCTACTCGACCTCGCCGCCGACACTCTCGCATCCCACGCCACACCCTTAAAGGAGCCCTCGTGACCGCCACCACCCCTGCAGCAGTCAAGCCGTTCGACGAACCCGACCGCCGGGTTGCCGGCCGCTGGATCGCGGGCTTCGCGATTGCTTGGCTCGGCATCTGGATGGCGCAGCTCACCCCGGTGCAATTGCTTCTGCCTGCGCAGGTTGACCGCATCCGCCCGCCCGGCGACGACTGGACCGCGAGCGTGCTGAACTTCGGACTCATCTCGGGCATCGCGGGCGCGTGCGCCCTGATCGCGTATCCGCTCGCGGGCGCGCTCTCCGACCGGACGACGAGCCGATTCGGCCGTCGCAAGCCGTGGATCCTCGGAGGTGCTGTGGTGTTCGCGGGCGCGCTCGTCGCGCTCGGGGTCCAGACCACGATGGTGGGCGTCGGGGTGTTCTGGTCGCTCGCGATTATCGGGTTCTGCCTGCTCACAGCCGCCCTCACCGCGACGATCTCCGACCGCGTGCCGGTGAACCAGCGCGGTCTGATCTCGGGCTGGATCTCCGCCCCACAGGCGGTCGGCCTTGTGCTGGGACTGGTGCTCGTCGAGTCGCTGATGCTCGGGCAACTGCTCGGGTACGTGGTGATGGCCGTCATCCTGATCGCGCTCGTCATCCCGTTCCTGGTGCTCGCCCAAGACGCCGCGCTCGCCCCCGAAGACCGCCCGCCGTTCACGTGGCGCGCCCTGGCGGCGGGATTCTGGATCAGCCCCCGCAAGTACCCCGACTTTGGCTGGACATTGCTCAGCCGCATCCTGGTGAACATCGGCAACGCGCTGGGCACGACGCTGCTGTTCTACTTTCTGGCGTTCGGGCTGAACCGCAAGGATCCCGAGGGCGACCTGCTCATCTTGAGCCTCGTGTACGTCGTCTTCATCGTGGCGTCATCGCTCGTGCTCGGCCGCTGGTCGGATCGGATCGGCCGCCGTAAGCCGTTCGTGATGATCTCGGCCGGGTTCCAGGCCGTCGCAGCCCTGCTTCTCGGGCTCGTGCCCGACTTCTCGATCGCCGTGCTCGGCGGAGCGTTGCTCGGCATCGGGTACGGCGCGTTCCTCTCGGTCGACCAGGCCCTCGCCACGCAGGTGCTACCGCACGCGGCGAGCCGCGGCAAAGACCTCGGCGTGATGAACATCGCGACCACCGTGCCGCAGGCCGTTGCCCCGTTGCTCGGTGCCTGGATCGTCGCAGCCGTCGCGGGCTTCCCCGGACTCTTCGTCGTCTCCGCGATCGTCACGGTGATCGGGGCGCTCACGGTACTCCCGGTGAAGGGCGTGAAATGACTCTCGCCCTCACCCGCCCTTCCGGCACCCCCTGGGCGCATCCTGAAACGTGGTGGCCGTCGCTGACCGCGGCAACCCGGGCGCTCGACGCCCCGGTCGGCGTGCTCGCCGTCGACGCGCTGGCAGCGAACGCTTTCGATCTGCTCGACAGGGCGGCCGGCATGCCGATCCGCGTCGCCAGCAAGTCGGTGCGGGTGCGCGGGGTGCTGGATGCGGTGCTCAAACTTCCGGGCTACCGCGGCATCCTCGCGTACACCCTCGCCGAGGCGCTCTGGCTGGCCGAGGACTTCGAGGACATCGTCGTCGGCTACCCGACGGCCGACCGCGGGTCACTCGCCCGCCTCGCCGCCAACGAGAAATTCGCCTCCCGTGTGACGATCATGATCGACGACGTCGCCCAGTTGGATCTTGTGGATGCCGTGGCAGCTCCGGGAAAGCGCGCCGTCATCCGCGTCGCCCTCGAACTCGATGCCTCCTACCGCTCGCGTGCGCTCGGCCACGTCGGAGTGCGTCGGTCACCCATCTTCAGTCCGGCCGACGCGGGGGCGCTCGCGCAGGCGATCGTTGCGCGTCCCGGTTTTCGCCTGGTCGGCATGATGGCCTACGAAGCTCAGATCGCCGGCGTCACCAACGCGGGTCCACGCAAGACCGCGATCCGCGCGATGCAGCGGGCGTCGATCCGCGAACTGCGCAACCGTCGCTCAGAGGCCGTCGCGCGGGTGCGAGGTATCGCCGAACTCGAGTTCGTCAACGGCGGCGGCACGGGCTCGATCGAGAGCACCCGGGTGGATGACTCCGTCACCGAGGTCGCCGCCGGTTCGGGCCTCTTCGGTCCGCATCTCTTCGACCACTACTGGCAGTTCACGCCGGCTCCGGCGGCATCCTTCGCCCTGGATGTCGTGCGTCGCCCGACGGATGACATCGCGACGCTGCTCGGCGGCGGCTGGATCGCCTCCGGCCCGCCCGGACCCGACCGCGTGCCGAAGGTGGTCTGGCCGCAGGGCTTGAAGATGATCGCGCGCGAAGGCGCGGGCGAAGTGCAAACCCCCTTGCAAGGTGCCGCTGCCCGCGACCTCAAGATCGGCGATCGCGTCTGGCTGCGGCACACCAAGGCCGGCGAGGTGAGCGAGCACCTCAATTCCTTCACGCTGGTCGAGGGCGGCAAACACGTCGGCGACATCCCGACCTATCGTGGCGAGGGCAAGGCATTTCTGTGACGGTCTGGCGCAACTGGGGCCGGTCGGCATCCAGCTCTCCGGTGCGCGTCGCTCGACCGACGAGTGTCGACGAGGTGGTCGCCGTCGTGCGCGCGGCGGCCGAGCAGGGTCTCACCGTCAAGGCTGTCGGGGCGGGCCACAGCTTCACCGATATCGCGGCGACGGACGGTGTGCTGATCCAACTCGACGGGCTGCAGGGGCTGCTCGGCGTCGACGCGGCAACGAAGCGGGTGCGGGTCGCCGCAGGAACCCGACTCTGGAATCTCGGCCCTCTACTGGCGCAGCACGGCCTGGCCCTTCAGAACATGGGCGACATCGACCGGCAGTCGCTCGCCGGAGCCACCTCAACCGGAACCCACGGCACCGGATACGGATTCGCCGGCCTCGCCGCCCAACTCACCGCTGCGACCCTGGTGACCGGGTCGGGTGAACTGCTGCGCGTTGATGAGTCGCATCGCCCCGAACTGCTGCCGGCGGTGAGGCTCGGTCTGGGCGCCCTCGGCATCCTCGTCGAGCTCGAGGTGCAGTGTGTGGATGCTTTCCTCCTACGCGCGTCGGAACATCCGATGCCGTTCGATGAGGCCGTCGATCGCTGGGATGAGTTTTCGACCGGGTCCGACCATTTCGAGTTCTACTGGTGGCCGCACACCGAGGTCGTGATGACGAAGTCGAACACCCGCCTGCCGGCCGACACTCCGCACCAGGTGCCCGGCAGGGTCGAGACCTGGGTCGAGCAGCAGTTGTTGTCGAACCACGCCCTGCGTGCGGTCGTCGGGCTCGGCAAAGCGATCCCAGCGCTCACCCCGCCGCTCAGTCGACTCGCGACCCGGGTATACGGCGACCGCGAGTGGACCGGTGCCTCCTACGACGTGTTCGCGAGCCCGCGCAACGTACGGTTCCGCGAAAGTGAGTACGCCATCCCGTTCGATGCTCTGCCCGAAGCGTTGCACGCCGTGCGTCGGATGATCGAACAGTTCGGCCGGCCGATCTCGTTTCCGGTCGAGATTCGCTCTGCCGCCCCCGATGAGAATTGGATGTCGACAGCCTCCGAGCGGCAGAGTGCCTACATCGCCGTACATCGGTATTTCCGCGACGACGAGACACCGTACTTTCGGGAGTTCGACACCCTGATGCGCACCTTCGAGGGCCGGCCGCACTGGGGCAAGATGCACTTCCGCACCGCCGAAGATCTTCGGCCCGCGTATCCGCACTTCGACGACTTCCTGCGGGTGCGCGACGAACTCGACCCCGATCGACGCTTCACGAACCCGTACCTCGAGCGCGTCCTGGGAGCATGATCGACGTATGGACGCCGTCGACCTAGCCGCCCAGCTCCGTCCCGACTTCGTGCTCGGGGTCGCGACCTCGGCCGCGCAGATCGAGGGAGCCGCCGCAGAGGATGGCCGCACCCCGTCGACCTGGGACGCGTTCGCGGCGGTTCCCGGCAACATTCGGGATGCGACATCCCCCACCGTCGCGGTCGACGCGTACCACCACACGGCCGACGATCTCGCGCTGATGAAAGACCTCGGGGTCAACGCCTCGCGGTTTTCGCTCTCCTGGACACGGTTGCTGCCCGACGGCCGGGGTCCGGTGAACCCGAAGGGTGTCACGTACTACGACCGAGTGATCGACGGACTGCTGGAGGCCGGCATCCGCCCGGTGGTGACTCTCTTCCACTGGGACACTCCGGCGCCGATCGAGGAGCGCGGCGGCTGGTTGCGTCGCGACACCGCCGACCGGTTCGCCGAGTTCGCCGCCGCGGCCGGGGAGGCCTTCGGTGACCGGGTCGCGGACTGGATCACCCTCAACGAACCGGCGACCGTCATCCTCGACGGCTACGCGCTCGGGGTGCACGCTCCCGGGCGGGCGAAGCTGTTCGGCGCGATCGGTGCGATCCGCAATATGTTGCGTGGCCACGGCCTCGCCGTCGACGCCCTCCGCGCCGTGCCCGTGAAGGGGCGCATCGGCATCACGAACGTGCACACCCCGGTCACGCCGGCGACCGATTCGAAGGACGACGCGGACGCGGCCGACCTGTTCGACTTCATTCACAACCGCCTGTTCGCCGACTCGGTGCTGTTCGGCAAAGCGGCCGAACTCCCCAGAGGTTCGAAGGGCATCGAGCGCCTCGGACTGAAGTTCCTCTCGCGACTCGGGCGAGACGCAGCGGTGATCTCGCGCCCCCTCGATTTCTACGGACTCAACTACTACTTCCCCTCCCGCGTCGCGGCGGGGGCCGATCCGTCGGGCAGCACACCGGATGGCGAGACCGAGGCGATGAAGGACGTTCCGTTCACGCTCGCCAAATTCCCCGAGTATCCGACGACCGGTTTCGACTGGCCGATCGCCCCGCACGCTCTCGGCGACACGATCGACATGATGGTGAACCGCTACGGCGACAAGCTGCCGCGCATCCTCATCACCGAGGGTGGCGCCAGCTTCCCGGATGTCGTGGGCGCCGACGGCACGGTGGATGACTCCGATCGCATCGACTACCTCGCCCAGCACCTCGCGGTCGCCGCCGCGCGTCCCGAAGTCGACGGTTACTTCATCTGGACCTTCCTCGACAACTGGGAGTGGGCAGCCGGGTTCACGCAGCGCTTTGGTCTCGTGCACGTCGACCTCGACACCCAGGCCCGCACCCCCAAGAAGTCGTTCGGCTGGGTGCGCGATCTGCAGCGGGCGCGTCGCGCGGCGCGACGCTGACGGGTCACTTTCTCGACAATTTCTGGGCGGGCGCCTGCCCACGCTCGCCAATCACTTTGTACGTCATGGTGTTGACGTCGGTGCCAAATCAGCAGATGACTACGCACGCATGGCCTCCGAGTTCTTTCAGACGTTTGGAGCCCGACGGCTCCTACGAAGATTGACTCTGATGGGACCATCCCCATCTTCGACCCGCGACTAACACATTCGCGGCCTACGCCCCCAACGGAGCTACTTTGACGTTCTTTAAGCCAACGAGCCCGACATACTGGTCTCGACAACCTGGAGCGCTGATCCCATGAGCGAAAGTTTCATTTGCCCGATCTGCGGCTACCCGGCCTTGTCAAGGCAGCCTCGCTCTGACGCGGGCGGGGGCTCCTATGAGATTTGCCCTTCATGTGGATTCCAGTTTGGGGTGTCCGACGAGGACCTCGGATACACAGACGAGGAATGGCGGGCGATGTGGGTTGACGACAACTATCGGTGGCGAGGCGTGCCGCCCCAGTCGCCACCCTCATCTTGGGACGGCGACTCACAGTTAGCCAGTTTCCTTGGGGCCGAAGATTCGGAGGGTCACTGAAGGTCTCGGTACGACGTGGGCATGCCAGAGGGGTCTTTCGGATGGATGCGCGACCTGCAAGCGGCGCGCATCCGCTGCAGCGCAGGGCTGATCCTCGACCGCGCTCGGGCGTACGACTCCCTTCTCTGCGAGCTCTCAGCCAAGATGTCTTGATGAGCTGTCAATGGGATCTCTCGGTGGGGTCAGGACTCTTCTCTCATGAAGTTGCATGAGATGCTGCGCGCCGTCCCCGAGCTTCGCGCTGACGAGTTGCCGTCAGCCGATCCTCTCCGCGAGGACGGTGCTCTTGCGGAGGTAGGCCTCATCGACGTGCGGCACGATCTCCTGACGTCCGAGGTGTGGCTTCTCCTCGACTGTCACGGAGCTCTACAGATCGACAAGGGAAGCACGGCGGTGCTGGTCGTTCAGGACGCGACGGAGTTCATCTGGAATGCACCATCGCGCGGCTCGATGACATGGTGGACGATCCTTGGCTGGCACGTAGCTCAGGTTCCCGCGGGCATTTCCTTCACCGCTGGCATGTTTCCCGATGGCCAATTCACCGTGACAGGCGAGTCCGCCAGCTTCTACGTCGGCGACACTCCGGAAGGCCTAGGGCCGATCCTCGACATGGCGGAGTCAAGGCCCAACGAGGTCAGGGAATCGCTTCCCCAATGGACATCGGAGTTCACGCTTCTCGCCAGCACGCATTCTTGAGCTACTTGCCCGGGGTCGTTTGGCGTGCCGCTCCGTCGACGCGACGGATGGCTCCACCAAGCTGTGGACATGACATCCGAGGGAAGCGCGTCCTCGGACAAGCCTCACGACGAGAAGCCCCCCGAGGGTGCCGAGCCTAAGTGGCTGGCCGCAAAGCTGCCTCCCGTGTTTTTACTCGGAGTCAGCGCTGCACCACTTGGCAGCCATGGCCACTGAGCCCCTGAGGTTAGCCTGGCTTCCCTCCTTGACCGCCCGTCTGCGTGCTCGCGGCTTTGAGAAGCGAGCGGGTGCCATATTCACGTACACCGTTTCCAACGACGTTATCGGTTGGCTTGGCGTCAACACTGCTCGACGGCACCTCGTCGCCGGCAGCGTCGAAGTATTTCCCGTCGTCGGCGTTCGACACCAAGGAATTGAGCGAATCGTTGCAGAGCTGCGCGGCGAAAAGTTCCACCCGTACCTACCGCCGACCGTGAGCAGTCCGCTGGGTCAATTGATGCCCGATATGCGCTACAAAGCCTGGGCGATCGGTCCCAACGACATAGATACGAAGTCGGACGAGGTGGTTGCTGCGATCGAGAAATTTGGTGTGCCGTTCATGGAGTCGGGGTCCTCGCTTCGAGAGATAGATCGACTCCTCAATGCAGGGATGGGTGCGCAACATCAACTCATCTACAGACGGCCTGTTTCGTTGTTGCTCTTAGGAGACGTTGCGCGCGCGATGCAAGTTGTCGACTCTTCCCAAGAAGGTCTTGGAACGCGCGATGACCCCGCCGCGACCGAGTTTCGTTCTTTCGCTGATCGGTTCCGTGTCCGATATGGGCTCAACTCCGCGGATTGACCTGAAGCCCGATGCCGAGAGCGGCGATTTGCAACGGGCGCGCCGCGCGGCGCGACGCTGACGGGTCAACGAAAATAGGGGTATGACACCCGCGGGCCCACGACCCGACGGGCCACCCCCCGAGGGTGCCGCGCTCAAGCGGCTCGCCGCGAAACTGCCACCCGGGTTCCTGCTCGGCGTCAGCACGTCGTCGTACCAAATCGAAGGCGGCTCGGCCTCGCGCGGCGCCGCGGGGTGGGACATCTTCGCGGCCCGGCCCGACACGATCCTCGATCATTCGAACGCGTTGACCGCCGCCGACCACTACCACCGGATGCCGGAAGACGTCGCGCTCATGAAAGAGCTCGGGGTGGATGCCTACCGCTTCTCGATCTCGTGGCCGCGGGTGCAGCCTCTCGGCAAGGGTGCGGTCAACCCGGAAGGCCTCGCGTTCTACGACCGCCTGCTTGACGAACTGCTCGAGGCCGGCATCCGCCCGATGGCGACTCTGTTCCACTGGGACACCCCGTGGGCACTCGAGCAGGCGGGCGGCTGGACCAAACGCGACACCGCGTATCGCTTCGCGGACTACGTGCGCATCGTGGGCGAAGCGTTCGGCGATCGGGTCGCCGACTGGGTGACGATCAACGAACCCGCCACCCTCGCGCTTGAGGGCTACACGTTGGGCGTGCACGCGCCGGGCAGGGCACTCTGGGTCGCCGGGGCGCGAGCCTCGCACCACCTGCTGCTCGGTCACGGTCTCGCGGTGAAGGCCTTGCGCGAGGTACCGGTGAAGGGTCGCATCGGCATCTCCAACGCGCACACTCCCGTATTCGCGGCGAGCTCGCGCTGGAGCGACCGGTTCGCGGCGCGCAACTTCGACATCCTCAGCAATCGGGTGTTCGCTGACCCCGTGCTGCGCGGCAAGCGTGCACCCGGTCTGGTGGGCCTCGGGGTGCGGCTCTCCGGCACGCCGCGGTGGGGTGACGCCAAGATCATCGCGCAACCTCTGGACTTCTACGGGGTGCAGTACTACTTCCCCAGCCGGGTCGCCGCCGGGCCACCGCGGCTCAAGATCGGCACACCCGACAGTCAGACCAAGGCGATGCTCGACCTGCCGATGCGGCTTGAGCCCTGGCCGGAGTATGGGGTCACCGGATTCGACTGGCCCGACTCACCCGATCTCGTCCCGGTGCTGCTGGGCCACTTCGCCGATCGCTACGGCTCGAAGTTGCCGCCCGTCATCTTCACCGAGGGCGGCGCTAGCTATCCCGATATGCCAAACCGGGTCGGCGCGATCAACGACGCTGATCGCATCGACTACCTCGCAACGCATCTGTCTGCTGCCCTCACCGAAGTTCCCGGCGTCAAGGTCGAGGGGTACTTCGTCTGGTCGCTGCTCGACAACTTTGAGTGGGCGGCCGGCTACACCCAGAAGTTCGGGTTGGTGGCCGTTGACCCCGACACTCAAGAGCGCACCACGAAGGCATCCTTCGCCTGGTATCAGCGACTTTTGGCAGCCCGCACTCACTGATCCGCCCGTATGATGGGCCGCATGGAGCCCATTCTGATCGTGGTCATCGTCCTCGTCGTCCTTGTCGTCATCGTTGGTGGCTACTTGTTGTCGACGTACAACGGCCTCGTCAAACTCAACGTCCGCGTCGATGAGGCCTGGAGCGACATCACCGTCCAGCTCAAGCGTCGTGCCGACCTCATCCCGAACCTCATCGAGGCCGTCAAGGGCTACGCAGCCCATGAAAAAGAGGTCTTCGAGAACGTGACCGCCGCGCGTGCCGCGACAGTCAACGCCAGCACGCCGGCCGAAGCAGGCAAGGCCGAGAACATGATGCAGTCGGCCCTGAAGAGCATCTTCGCGGTCGCCGAGGCGTACCCCCAACTGCAGGCCAACCAGAACTTCCTGCAGTTGCAGGCAGAGCTGGTCGACACCGAAGACAAGATCCAGGCCTCGCGTCGGTTCTACAACGGTGGCGTGCGCGAACTCAACACCAAGATCAAGACCTTTCCGAACACGCTGTTCGTGCGCGGCCTCGGCTTCAAGGAGCGCGAGTTCTTCCAGGTCGACGAGCCTTCCGCGATCGCCGAGCCGCCGAAGGTGCAGTTCTAAGCATCGCCTGGCTTCTCACAGCAGGCACCGAGGCTCCGCCGGTTGAATGACCGGCGGAGCCTCGTAGTTAGACCCGGCTCGCAAAGCCTCGCCACCCAAGGATCGATATGTACTCCGCGATCGCGAAGAACAAGCGCAACACCGTGTTCATCATTCTGTTGTTCATTCTCATCATCGGCGCTCTGTCCGTCGTCGCCTCCTTCATCGTGGGCGACTGGTCGGTGTCGATCTGGACGGTCGTGGTGGCGATTGGCTACGCCGTCATCCAGTACTTCTTGGCCACTCGTGAGACCCTCGCCCTGTCTGGGGCACGGGAAGTCACGAAAGCCGATCAGCCGCGCCTCTACCGGATCGTCGAAAACCTGGCGATCACCGAGGGGCTTCCGATGCCGAAGGTGTACGTGATCAACGATCCGGCACCGAACGCGTTCGCGACCGGGCGTGACCCCGAGCACGCGGTCGTTGCGGCGACCACCGGCATCCTCGAGATCATGACCGACTCCGAACTTGAAGGTGTCATGGCTCACGAGATGGGCCACGTCAAGAACTACGACATCCGGGTCTCGCTCATCGTCTTCGGCCTGGTCATTGCCATCGGTCTGATCGCCGACATCATCTTCCGCATGCTGTTCTGGGGTGGCCGCAGCCGCAACAGCAACCTCGGTGGGCCGGCGTTCCTCGTGGTCATCGCGATCGGCCTGGTCGCTGCGATCCTCGCCCCCATCGTCGCGGCGGTCGTGCAGGCGGCGGTGTCGCGTCAGCGCGAATACCTGGCGGATGCCACCAGCTCGCTGACGACGCGCAACCCTGAAGCGCTGGCGTCGGCGCTCGAGAAGTTGCAGACCTACGGTCGCCCGGTCGCGCGCACCAACACCTCGATGTCGCACCTCTGGATCGCCGACCCGAACCGTCCGGGTTTCATGTCGAAACTGTTCTCGACCCACCCCCCGATCGCCGACCGGATCGCGCGTCTGCGAAACAACGCCACCAAGTTCTAGGTCAGCGAGCGGCCACCACGATCGTCGCGATGGCGACCGCCGTCTCCTGCAGGGTGCGGGTACCGTAGCCGCCCCACGGGATGATCTTGATCCAGTCGCCGTCAGGGGCAATGTCGAACCCGCTGGATTCGACCTGCGGCCGGAAGCTGCCCGGCTCGGCGAGTCCGGGCACGGCGAGCAGTTCTTCCTGGTCTCCAGCGATCGCGTTGTAGGCCGCGACCGCTTCGGCTCGGACGTCGGCGCCCCCCGGCACCGTCTGCACCTCGGCGACGTCGACGCCGTCGATCCGGATGTTGCAGTCGGCGCCCCCGAGCTCTCCGAGCACGAGGTCGTGCAGGTAGGGGAAGTGGGATGCCTCGACCAGGACTGACGATGCCGAAACACCGAACGCGGCCGCAATGCGGTCCCTCGGCACGATGAGGTTGCAGTCACTGCTGAGGGTCGAGGTGTGGGCGACGGAGCGGGGCGACGGCAGAGCCGCGACGCGGGCGACGATCGTGGTGTACGCAGCGACAGCCACCGTCTGGCGAGCCTCGCTCTCGAACTCGAACCCCCAGAGCGATAGCCACCAGCCGTTCACGTGCACGTCGCGTCGGCAGATTCCGTCGCCACAGTTCAGGATGTCTTCCCCCGGATCGGTTTGGGTCGCCGAGAAGTCGCTCCAGGCGCCGTCACTAATCGGCACGAGGAGAATGCGCACGCCGCGGTAGTCGAAGAGACCTTCCGAACCGACCGTGCTGCCGGCACCCTGCCAGTCGCACGCCACGCCGCCCGCCTGCTCGACCAGCCAGGTCTCGTCGATGATCGTCGAGACAAAAGCACTCGTTCGCTCGGGACCGACCGGCACGATCGGGATCGAGAACAGCCCGTCGAAAGTGCCGGCGGGCGCCAGTTCTGCACACGTCGCATCCGTTGCACGGGCCCGGGTGTCGTCGACAGTTGCGTCGGGCGAAGCCGGGGGCGTCCCGTCGGCGGTAGTCGATGTCGATGGCGTAGGTGCGGGCAGATTCGGGTCACCACACGCCGCGAGGAGCGGCAGCAGGGCGAGTGCGGCGATCGCGACAACGGCGCGGGAGGTGCGAGTCATGCTCATACTGTGACGACGCGCAACCCCCCTGTCTACGTTGACAGCGGCGCAGTTCCCAGTGCGGTGGCCAGATCACGAGCAAGGTCGCCGCGATCCAGCACCAGGATGTCGCCAAGCCCCTGCCAGGCAGCGGTCTCACGCAACACCGGAACGAGGCGTTCCTCGATCCCGCGCGGCGCATGGGCTTCGCGCCAGGCGGACTGCACCCGCAGCACCCCGGCCTGCCGGTCGCTCTTGAGGTCGATCCGACCGACGATGGCGTCATCCACCAGGACGGGCAGCGTGTAGTACCCGAATATCCGTTTCGGGGCGGGGGTGTAGATCTCGATGCGATAGCGGAAGCCAAACATCCGCTCGGCGC
Source organism: Pseudolysinimonas sp. (assembly GCF_039912695.1). Classification (GTDB taxonomy): domain Bacteria; phylum Actinomycetota; class Actinomycetes; order Actinomycetales; family Microbacteriaceae; genus Pseudolysinimonas_A. The sequence continues at coordinate 397,552 of NZ_JBDSPJ010000022.1, read as the reverse complement.
GGTCACGTTCCCACACCACCGGATCGAAGGGCGACAGCAGAGCTGCCGTTTCGATTCGACGCGGGATGCGTGTGCCCAGCGGGAGAAAGCCGGGCGCCTTCCAGCCTTCAACCTTGACCCGCTCGACCTCACCCGCATCGACGAGCTCACCGAGGAGCGTCGTCGTCGTCGCGATCGCGAGTCGGTAGTAGTCGGCGAGATCCTTCGCAGTACCGATGCCGTGCGCGCGTACCGCCCGGCGCACCAGTTCGCGTTTTGCGTCAACGGCGTCAACGCGGGCGTCGAGCAGCTCGGGTGAGAGCGCGTGCTCGGGGAGCCCGTAGACGCGCTCGAAGCCTTTGCGTCCCATGGTCACGACTTCGCCGAACACGAACAGATGCTCGAGCGCTTCCTTGAACTCCGACAGCCCCCACCAGGGACCGGTACGTCGATTGTCTTCGTGTTGGATATCGCTGGCTGCCATCGGACCGTTGGTTCGCAACTCATCGAGAACGAAACTGATGGTCGAGGGATGTTCGGCGACCCAGGTTCCGGGCTTGCCGTACTTGGCACGCATGTCTGCCATCCGCCACCGCCAGAGTGGCCAGTCGACGCGGGGCACAAACGTCGCAACGTGCGCCCAGTATTCGAGATATGGCGACTTCGCGGTCATCGTCAACCGGTCGAGGAGTGCCTTGTCGTAGGAGCCGAGTCGAGCAAAGGCCGGGAGGTAGTGACTGCGCTCGAACACATTGACCGAGTCGATCTGCAACACCCCGAGGCGCTGCAACAGGAGGGTGAGCTGCCGAGTGCCGACGGCGGCAGGACGCGGGCTGCCGAAGCCTTGTGCGGCCAACGCGATTCGTCGCGCCGCAGCCGCCGAGATCGATTCCGCCACCCTCACGACCCTAGCCAGAGCCCACGACAGCGCGTCGCGACTGCGCCGTCCGGTCTGTGGTGCCGCCCGGGGCGCTTCCACGCCGCGCCTAGACTGAGCGCGTGGCCAGAGCCGACGACTCCACACTCCCGCCGCGCCCGCGCGCCCGTGCCGGTTCATCCGACGAGCCTCGTTCGCCCGACGACACGGTCGCCTTCGGGATGCGGGTGGCCGGGGCCTGGTCGTGGCGCATCCTGGTCGTCGCCGGAGTGGTCGCGCTCGTCGGCTTTCTCGTCGTGCAACTGCGCTCCGTCGCCATCCCGTTCTTCGTCGGGGTTCTGCTGGCCGCGCTGCTCGTGCCGTTCTGCAATTGGTTGCAACGCAAGGGCTGGCCGAAGTGGCTCGCCGTCGCGGTCAACGAGATCGCGGTCATCGCGGTCGTCGCGGGCCTCGTCACCGTCGTCGTTTTCCAGGTGCGCAGCGGCCTCCCTGGCCTCCAGGCGCAAACCCTCACGCGGTACGACGAACTCAAGACCCTGCTTCTCGACTCACCGCTGCACCTGACCGAAGCCGACATCAACGGCTACGCGGATGCTCTGCTCACTGCCCTTCGCACCGACAGCAACGCCCTGCTGACCGGCGCGCTCGCGGTCGGATCAAACGTCGGCCACATCCTCGCGGGGGTTCTGCTCGCTCTCTTCACGACCCTCTTCCTATTGATCGACGGCCGGGGCATCTGGAACTGGATCGTGCGGCTCTTTCCGAATCGCTCGCGCGCCGCGATCGTCGGCGGAGGCGAAGCCGGCTGGCTCACCCTCACGACCTTCGTCAAGGTGCAGATCATCGTCGCGGCGATCGACGCCGTCGGCATCGGGCTGGGCGCGTTCATCCTCGGGCTGGTTGACGGCCGCGGGTTCCCGCTCGTCATCCCGATCGCCATTGCCGTCTTCTTGGCGTCGTTCATTCCGGTCGTGGGCGCGGTGCTCTCCGGCGCGATCGCCGTGTTTGTCGCCCTCATCTACCTGGGTCCGTGGCAAGCGCTGATCATGCTGGGGGTCGTGATCCTCGTGCAACAGGTCGAAGGCCACATCCTGCAACCGCTTCTGGTCGGTTCGGTGGTCAAGGTCCATCCGCTGGCGATCGTGCTCTCGGTGGCAACCGGCGGTTTCGTCGCCGGCATCCCCGGGGCGCTGTTCGCGGTTCCGTTGGTCGCGCTGTTGAACGGCATGATCGGGTATATCGCGCGCGGCGAGTGGCGCACCAACCCGCATCCGAGCGTCGCCGATGTGACAACGCCGACCACCCCCATCCCGGTCAGGAGGGCACGTCGTGCGAGCGGAACTTGATCGCGCGACCATTCCCGGTCCGACGCTTGCCGACTTCCAGGCGGCACGCGAGCGCATCGCCGCGGTGGTCGAGACCACGCCGATGGAGAAGTCGCGCTACCTTTCCGGGATCGCCGGCACGACCGTGTACCTCAAGGCCGAGAACCTTCAGCGCACCGGCTCGTACAAGATTCGGGGGGCGTACAACCGGCTCTCGCAGTTGACCCCGGAGGAGCGCGCGCACGGCGTCGTCGCGTCGTCGGCCGGCAACCACGCACAAGGCGTCGCACTCGCCGCTCGCGAACTCGGGATCAAGGCGACGATCTTCATGCCGATGGGAGTCGCGCTGCCGAAGCTGCAGGCGACCCGTGGGTACGGTGCCGACGTCGTGCTGCATGGTGACATCTTCGACGAGACGAATGCGGCGGCCCGCGAGTTCGCCGCGACCACCGGTGGTGTCTTCATCCCCCCGTTCGATCATCCCGACGTCGTTGCCGGGCAGGGCACCGTGGGGCTGGAAATTCTCGAGCAAGTTCCGGATGTCGCCACGGTCATCGTGCCGATCGGCGGCGGCGGTCTGATCTCCGGCATCGCGTCGGCCCTCGCGCAGGCGGCACCCGACCGCGACATCCGCGTCATCGGTGTGCAGGCCAAGAATGCCGCGCCCTATCCCGGTTCTCTCGATGCTGGCGAGATCCGGCCGGTCGTGCTGGGGCCGACAATCGCCGACGGCATTGCGGTGGCCAAGCCCGGCGAGCTCAACTTCGAGATCATCAGCCGAACCGTGGATGCGGTGGTCACCGTCAGCGACGACGACATCGCGCGCGCACTCGTCATCCTGCTCGAACGGGCCAAACTGGTGGTCGAACCCGCGGGGGCTGCCGGCGTTGCCGCGCTGCTCACCGGCGCGGTCACCGCGCTCGGGCCGACGGTCGTGCTGCTTTCGGGCGGCAACATCGATCCGATGGTGATGGAGCGGGTCATCAGCCGGGGTCTCGCCGCCGACCACCGGTACCTGAAGGTGCAGATCCCGCTTCCCGATCGACCGGGGCAGCTCGCCCGCATCGCCGAAATCATCTCGGATGCCAACGCGAACGTCGTCGAGGTGTTGCACACCCGACACGGCTCCGGCTTCGAGATCAACGAGGTCGGCATCGACATCCACATGGAAACACGCGGTCCCGAGCACGCCGAACTGGTGCTGGCACGGCTTCGTGAGGCGGGGTACCGCCCGCACATCGGGGAGAGCTAGCGCGGCTTGTAGGTCTCGACTGCGACGATTTCGACCGCGATCTCTTTGCCCGACGGCGCGATGTACGACGCCCGCGCGCCGACCTTCAGGCCGAGAATCGCCTGCCCGAGCGAACTGGTCGCCGGATAGACCTCGATCTCGCTCGTGTCGTCGGCGATCTCGCGGCTGCCCAGCAGGAACGTGCTCTGGTCTCCTGCGATCTTCGCCGTCACGACAGTGCCGACCTCGACGACACCCGTAGATTCCGGGGCCTCGCCGACTGTCGCCGAACGCAGCAACTGGGTGAGCTGCCGAATGCGCGCCTCAATCTTGCCCTGCTCGTCTTTCGCGGCGTGGTAGCCACCGTTCTCTTTGAGGTCGCCCTCTTCGCGCGCCGACTGGATCTTCTTAGCGATATCCGAGCGCGCCGGGCCCTCAAGTTCGGTCAGTTCGGCGCTCAGTCGGTCGAAGGACTCCTGCGTGAGCCACGTCGTGGCAGCGGTGTCAGACATGCGAACTCCTCGTGAGACGGGCGGGACGGAAACCAGCAAGGGTGCCCCGCAATGAGTCAGCCCGGCCGAAGCCGGGCAGTTGGACAATGCTAGGTCAGCCAGCAGCGGTAGATCAACCCGGTCAGCGCCGGTTCCGCCGTGCGCACGACCTGGGTGAACTGGCGAGTGCGGGTGTCGCTCGGGGCGAGTTCGACCACCTTCCAGCCGACGACTCCGAAGTCTTCGTTGAGCGCCTGGAGTGCACAGGAGACGGCTGTTCCCGGTTCGGTCGTGACCTCGAACCTCACCTCGACGGTCTGATCGGGGAGGTTTCGGTAGCCGAGGTCGCGGGATTCCAGGCTCGCCGTAGGGCTGAACAGTCCAGCCCAGAGAACCCAGACGACGGCCGCGATAAGCACCGCAACGCCCGTGACGACGGCGAGAGTCACGCGTCGTCGGCGCGAACCGGCCGTGCGACCGTAACGCTCGGCGACATGGATGTCGCTCATCTCACCTCCGGTTACCCTGGAACCAGGCTATTCGCATCGGGAGGGCTTTCGTGTTCTGGTTGCTACCGCTCAGCACTCCCGACCCTGGCGAGGTCAACCCCAACGTCGTGACCCCGGGCGTCACGGGCTTTATCGTGACGTTCGCTCTGGCCGTGGTCGTCGTGTTGCTGATGATCGATATGGTGCGTCGAACCCGACGCCTGCGATATCGAGTCGAGGCGAACGTGCGGCTCGACGCCGAAGAAGCGCGCGCCGCCGAGAAAGACGCCTGACGGGTCTCGCCGCCCGACTCCTGCCCGCCCCGCCGCCGACGCCGCCCGTCGGCCGACACGTGCCTTCGCGCGCGCCAATCGGTCCACCTCACGGCTTCGGGAGAACCACTTTCGACGCGCGAACCGAGTGAATCACCGCGCCGCGCACGCGAGGGACTACCAGCCGAGCGGGTGGGTGAGGATCAGCAGCGTCGCCGTCCAGTGACACATGAATGCGATCACCGTGCAGGTGTGGAACAGCTCGTGAAATCCGAACACGCCGGGGATCGGGTTGGGCCGCTTGAAGCCGTAGAACAGGGCACCGGTCGTGTACGCCAGTCCGCCGACCGCGATGAGGATCATCGCCACCCCGTTGAACTGCACGAGGTCGCCGACGTAGAGCAGAGCCGCCCAGCCTAGGAGCAGGTACAACGGCACGTACGACCAGCGCGGGGCGCGAAGCCAGAACACCCGGAACGCGATACCGAGAAGTGCGCCGCCCCACACGAGGCAGAGCAGCACAATGCCTTCGCCAAACGGGAGTGCGGCCGTCGCGAGCGGCGTGTAGGTGCCTGCGATCAGCAGAAAGATGTTGGCGTGGTCGAGACGACGAAACACGGCCTTGACCTGTGGGCTCCAGTTGAAGCGGTGGTAGAGCGCCGAGATGCCGAACAGCAGAACGGAGGTCGCCATGAAGACTGCGGCTGCGGCCTTGGCGGGTCCACCGTCGGCGAGCACGATGAGCACGATTCCTGCGGCAACGGCGAGCGGAAACATCCCGGCATGAATCCAGCCGCGCCAGGTCGGCTTCGTCTCGACTGGTGGATGCTGCAGCTCGTCGTCGAGCAGCGGAATGTTCGGGATGTCGCCGCCGACGTCAGCGCCGGTGGTACCGCCCGTCTCACCCTCGGCGACGATTTTGATGCGCGGAGGGGTCATGCGGGTGAGTGTACGTTCTCGTCCAGCCGAAGCACCGGGAACACTCGACTACCTTGGGGGGGTGCCACAACGAAAGGGCTCATCGGGCGTAGGGCTCTTGTATGGCCTCTACTCCGCACGGCTTCGCCGAGAGCTGGTCGACGCATCCCTGCCGCACCACGTCGGCATGATCATCGATGGCAATCGCCGCTGGGCACGGGAGCGAGCGCACGAGACCGCGGCCCACGGCCATCGGGCTGGAGCCGCGAAGATGCACGAGTTCCTGGGCTGGTGCGACGGGCTCGGCATTCGAGTCGTGACGATCTACCTGCTGTCCTCGGACAACCTCACGGGACGTGACCCCGAAGAGCTTCGACAACTGTTCGAGATCATCGCCGCCCTCGCCGACGATCTCTCGCGGTCCGGCGATTGGCGGGTACAGCACGTCGGTCGCGATGACGGCCTCCCTCAGCCTCTCGTGGAAACCCTGAAGGCCGCCGAAGATCGCACCCGTGACAACGTGGGCCTGCACATCAACCTCGCCGTGGGGTACGGCGGGCGCCGGGAGATCGCGGATGCCATGCGCAGCATTGTGAGCAGCCACGGCAAAGGCGGCGGGACGATCGACGACCTCGCCGAGATCCTCACCCCGGAGCTGATTGCCGACCATCTCTACACTCAGGGTCAGCCCGATCCCGACCTCATCATCCGCACCTCAGGCGAGCAGCGACTGTCGGATTTCATGCTCTGGCAGAGCGCCCACAGTGAGTTCTACTTCGTCGAGGCGCTTGGTCCCGACCTGCGTGAGGTCGACTTCCTCCGAGCGCTGCGCGCCTACGCGACCCGTGACCGGAGGTACGGCACGTGACCGCGCTTGAGGACTACCAGGCCGGGTTCTCTGAGGAGCCCGGCTACCTCGACTACGCCCGGATCGCACCGGTCGGCCGCGCGGTGCTCGAGGAGCAGACCGCGCTCGGCACCGTGCTTGCAACGGCCCGCTTCGGATCTCTCGGCGTCCTGCTCGGCCAGCACGACCGGATGCGGCGGGCCGTCGCCGCGGTCGGTGGATTCCGACCGGACCAGGTGGTGTTCCAACCGAACACGTCGCAGGGTCTGATGCACACCATGTTCGGCATCACGGGCGGGGTCGCGCTGTCGCCGACCGAGTTCCCGTCCCTGACGTTCGCCGTATCGCGAGCCACGTCGGCGTTGGGTGCTGTTGTTCCGCTCTGGCTGCAGACGGATGCCGGCCGCGTCACCCCTGACATCCTCCGCGACCAGCTCACCCCGGATGTTGTCGCCGTCGGCGTGAGTCTCGTCGACTTTCGCACGGGCTACCTTGCGGACCTCGACGGCATTCGGGATGTCATCGGCGATCGTCTCCTGATTGTTGACGCGAGCCAAGGGTTCGGCGTCGTCGAGGTCCCCTTTGCGCTCGCCGATGTCGTCGCCGCCAGCGGTCAGAAATGGCCGCGCGCGGGAACCGGCACCGGCTTCCTGGCTCTGAGTGATCGGGCGCGCGAACAGCTCACCCCCGTCTGGTCGGGTCTCGCGGGAGCAGAAGACGGCTTCTATGACGGGGTCACGCCATCGCTGCCCGGAGCAGACGCCTTCCAGGTTTCGCACGCCGAACCCGTCGCAGCCGCCCGACTCGCGGCCGCGCTGGAGCAGATCGCTCTGGTGGGGGTGCCGGTGCTCAACTCGGCGATAGCTCACTCGGTATCTCGGCTGATCGACCTCGCCGACGAGTATGCGGTACCGGTCGTGTCGCCGCGAAACGAATCCGAGCGTGCCGGCATCGTCGTGCTCGAGCCGACGGCCGAGCAGCTCACGATACTCGTGGCCTCCCTGCACAACCACGGGGTGACGGTGACGGTGCGCGACGCGACGGTTCGACTGTCGGCGCACGCCACCGTCGATGAAGAGACCTTCTCGATGCTTCGCGCCGCGTTGGTCTCGTTCGCGACGACGATCTAAATCCGCGTTTCGAATCGTTCACACGCCCGTAACGCGCGGGACGCGTGTCGAAACGCGGCTGGCCCCGCGCGCGGGGTTAGCGTCTGGACATCAGGCACGGCGCCTGGTCGGAGCGGCCACGTAAGTTCGCATCCGAGTTGAAGTGGCCGCCACGAGACAGAGCCGGGGAGCATCCCCGGGGATGGAGTGGGAGTGCCCGCACTCGACAAGCCTCAGCAGAGCACCTCCGCCGGAAACGGTGGATCGACGAAACCGAGGCAGGGGGAGCGCACTTTCGTGCTCGATACCTCGGTGTTGCTGAGCGATCCCAAGGCGATGTTTCGGTTCGCGGAACACGCTGTTGTGCTGCCCGTCATCGTCGTGTCGGAACTCGAGGCGAAACGCCACGATCCCGAGATTGGGTACTTCGCGCGGCAGGCCCTGCGCAACCTCGACGAGTTGCGCATCCAACACGAACGACTGGACTTCCCGATGGCGGTCGGTGACGACGGCGGCTCGTTGCGGGTCGAACTGAACCATTCGAACCAGGCAGTTCTGCCGTCGGGGCTACAGCTCGGCGACAACGACTCCCGCATCCTCGCGGTCGCGATGAACCTCGCGAACGACGGACTCGCGGTCACGGTGGTCTCGAAAGACCTGCCGATGCGCGTCAAGGCTGCGTCGATCGGCCTCGCCGCCGAGGAGTACAAGGCAGAACTTGCCGTTGACTCCGGCTACACCGGCATGGCCGACATCGACCTGTCGAGCGAACAGATGTCGGAGCTGTACGAGAACGAGGTGCTGTCCTCGCGCGCGGTGGCTGACATCCCGATCAATACCAGCCTCGTCGTCCATTCCGACCGGGGCTCCGCTCTGGGTCGGGTCACCGGCCGCGGACAGTTCAAGTTGGTGCGCGGCGATCGGGATGTCTTCGGCCTCCACGGTCGCAGCGCCGAACAGCGCCTCGCGATCGACATGCTGCTCGATCCCGAGATCGGCATCGTGTCGCTCGGCGGACGGGCAGGCACCGGTAAGTCGGCGCTAGCCCTCTGCGCCGGCCTGGAGGCCGTCTTGGAGAAGCAGCAGCACCGCAAGATCATGGTCTTCCGCCCGCTGTACGCGGTCGGTGGCCAGGAGCTGGGCTACCTGCCCGGCGACAAGGACGAGAAGATGAGCCCCTGGGGTCAGGCGGTCTTCGACACCCTCGGCGCGCTGGTCAGCGACAACGTGCTTGAGGAGATCGTCGAGCGCGGCATCCTTGAAGTGCTGCCGCTCACCCACATCCGCGGACGCTCCCTGCACGACGCCTTCGTGATCGTTGACGAGGCGCAGTCGCTTGAGCGCAACGTGCTGCTGACGGTGCTCTCCCGGATCGGTCAGAACTCCCGAGTCGTGCTCACCCACGATGTCGCTCAGCGCGACAACCTTCGGGTGGGACGCCATGACGGTGTCGCCTCGGTGATCGAGACCCTCAAGGGCCACCCCTTGTTTGCCCACATCACCCTGACGCGCTCCGAGCGGTCGGCCATCGCGGCCCTCGTCACGGAGATGCTGGAGAGTAACGAGCTGGCGTAACCCCCCCCAGGCACGGCCCGTCCAAGTTCTCGCGCCTTCGCGCGCGCCAATCGGTCCACCTCAAGCGTTCAGATGGACAACTTGGTGCGCCGGAGCGTTAGCGTTCCGTCATGCAGGTTCTCGATCCGACCACCGCCGACGGCTACGTCGAGCAATTGAGCGTGCCCGACCTCTCGGTGGGGATGTACCGCATCCCGGCGGGCGGCGTCGACCCACAGTCGCCGCATACCGAGGATGAGATCTACGTCGTGACGGCTGGCCGGGCCACCTTCGTGGGCGACGACACCGGCTCAGTGCCGGTCGGTCCGGGCTCGGTCATCTTCGTGCCCGCCGGCGAGGGGCACCGATTCGTCGACATCATCGAAGACCTCGCCACGGTGGTCGTGTTCGGGCCTGCGGAAGGATCCCGAGCCTGACCCGCTGGCGCGGCTAACATCGCGGCATGCGACGGATCGGGTGGCAACTGCCGGTCGTGATTGCGATCGGGATGCTGGCCTGGGTCGCGATCGGACCGGTCGTCGCCGCGATCCCGGCTCTCTACATCGCAGCGGTCGCGCCCGAACTGACCCGGTTCGACCTCACCCAGCACCGGCTGCCGAACCGACTTGTCGTGCCGGGGCTGATCGTTGGCGTCCTCGCCGGAGCGGGATCGTGGGCGACGACCGGGCATCCACGTCTCGTTCCGCTGATCGCCGGTGCCGCCTACGGGGGCGTCCTGTTCGTGCTCGCGATCGGCGGCGGGATGGGCATGGGGGATGTGAAGCTCGCCGCCGTCCTCGGACTTGCGTCGCCGACATCCCTCGTTGCGATCGCATCCCCGCTGCTCGCGTTCACCCTCGGCGGGCTCGTTGCCCTCGTGGTGTTGATCGTGCGCGGCCGGGGAAGCCGGATTGCGTTCGGACCGTTCCTGCTGCTGGGTTACGTCGGCGCTCTGGTCGCCTGCGTGGTGATGGCGCCCGCTGCCTAACTAACCGATCCGACGACGGTGGATGACGGTCGCGACCGCCACGGCGACCGCAAGGATGCCGACACACCAGGCGAGCGCGATCGGCAGTTCGATGCCCACGGGCTGCTGCGTCAGCAGAGCCCGGATCGAGTTCACGATCGAGGTCACCGGCTGGTTCTCCGCGAACCAGCGCACCGGCCCGGGCATCGACGCTGTGGGGACGAAGGCCGAACTCAGGAACGGCAGGAAGATCAGCGGATACGAGAACGCGCTCGCGCCGTCGACCGTTTTCGCGGTAAGGCCGGGGATCACAGCGATCCAGGTGAGCGCCAGGGTGAAGAGGGTCACGATTCCGGCGACGGCCAGCCACGCGAGCGGCCCCGCGCCCGAGCGGAAACCCAGGATGAGGGCGACTCCCACCACGAGCACGACGGAGATCAGGTTCGCGACGATCGAGGTCAGCACGTGCGCCCAGAGCACCGCAGACCGTGCGATCGGCATCGACTGGAACCTTTCGAAGATTCCCCTCTGGAGGTCGAGGAACAACCGGTATGCGACATACGCGATGCCCGACGCGATCGTGATGAGCAGGATTCCGGGCAGCAGGTAGTTCACGTATGAGCCTTCGCCGGGTCCGGTGCCGGTGTCGATCGCCCCGCCCAGCACGAACACAAACAGCAACATGAAGGCGATCGGCATGATCGCGGTGGTGATGATTGTGTCCGGGCTGCGCAGGATGTGGCGCAGCGATCGGCCCGTCAGGGTCAGCGTGTCGCCGACGAAGTGCGTGGTCATTTACGGTCTCCTTCCGGGAGGTCGTGTTTCCCCAGATCGTGCGATGTGCCGGTGACAGCAAAGAAGACGTCTTCGAGCGTGGGCTGCTTCTCGACGTACTCGACCTTCGCCGGAGGGAGCAGCTTCTTCAGCTCGGCGAGGGTGCCGTTCACGATGATCCGACCTTCATGCAAGATGGCGATTCGGTCGGCGAGTTGCTCGGCCTCCTCGAGGTACTGGGTCGTCAGCAGCACCGTGGTGCCCGCGCTGGCGAGCTTTTTCACCGTGGCCCAGACCTCGAGCCGAGCTTCCGGGTCGAGGCCCGTTGTCGGCTCGTCGAGGAAGACGACGGGCGGTTCACCGATCAGGCTCATCGCAATGTCAAGTCGCCGGCGCATGCCGCCCGAGTACGTCGAGACCTTGCGATCGCCGGCCTCGGTGAGCGCAAAACGTTCGAGGAGGCCTTCGGCGATCGCCCGCGGGTCACGGAGGTGCCGCAACCGGGCGACGAGGATCAGGTTCTCACGTCCGGTCAGGATGTCGTCGATGGCCGCGAACTGCCCGGTGAGACTGATCGACTCGCGCACCTCGCTGGCCTGCCGTGCGACGTCGAAGCCGGCGACATCCGCCGATCCGGCATCGGCCTTCAGCAGAGTCGCGAGGATCTTGATGACGGTGGTCTTGCCGGCTCCGTTCGAGCCGAGCAGCGCGAAGACGCTGCCGCGCTCAACCTCGAAGTCGACGCCCTTGAGAACGTGCAGTTTCCGATACGACTTTCGCAGATCCGTGACCCGGATGGCTGTCGCCGTGCTCATGAGTCCCCGTCCTCACGGGCTGCGTCATCGACGGCCTGGACGAGCCGAGCCCGGGCCTTCGCGATCCAGCCGCCGTCGGAGTAGCTGCGAGCGAAGGTCTCGGCGAAGTCGGCCGGGTCGTCCCCGACGATGTCGCGGATCGGAGTCCCATCGGTCGCCGCTCGCTCGAACAGGTCGGCGAGGCCATCCAACATCGCGGCCGCGCGGGGCCATTCGGTCGGCGTTTCGCCGAAGTTCCAGAGGTACTTCTCGATTGCGCCGACCGTCGCGCGGTAGCTGGCGGGCAACTGCTTGATGCGGGCGCGATACACGCGCCATTGCTTCTTGTCCTTCAACGAGCCGGTAACCAGCTCGATCGGGTTCTTGGCCATGGTCTATTTCCCTTCGGTTCGGAGTTGTTCGAGTCGTTCGGCGAGGAAGTTCCAGGTCGCCCAGAACTCGTCGAGGTAGGTACGTCCTTGGCTATTGAGCGAGTACACCTTGCGCGGCGGTCCCTTCTCTGACGGGACCTTTTCCACGTCGACGAGGCCGCGTTGCTCGATGCGGACGAGGAGCGCGTACACCGTGCCTTCGGCAATGTCGCTGAACCCGCTGTCTCGTAGCCAGGCCGTGATCTCGTAGCCGTACGCGTTGCGCCCGGCCAGGACCGCGAGGATGAGGCCTTCGAGGGTGCCCTTGAGCATCTCGGTCATCTGCTTGGCCATGCGACCTCCCTTCACTAATCAGTAACGCTGAGTACCGGTACAAAGTAACACTTAGTACCGGTAGTTAGCAACACTGAATACCGAAGGGATGCCTGGCCAGTTCGACGGCGCTCGCGCTACAACGACACGAGCGCCCCGGTCGAAACGGGGGCGCTCGTGTGGTGCTGGACCGTGGGCGGTCGGCTAGCTGGCTTAGTCATTCGCGGGCTTTGGCCCGGCTTAGTCATTCGCGGGCTTTAGCCCGGCTTAGTCATCGACAAGACATCCAGAGCCTTGTCCAACTGCTCGAGCGTGAGTTCGCCGCGCTCCACGAAGCCGAGGTCGATCGTCGCCTCGCGCACCGTCATCCCGTGTGAGACCGAGTGCTTCGCGATCTTGGCCGCGTTCTCGTAGCCGATCAGCTTGTTGAGCGGCGTGACGATTGACGGCGACGACTCGGCCTGAGCGCGGGCCCGGTCGACGTTCGCCACGAGGCCGTCGACGGTTCTGTCGGCGAGCAGACGTGTGGAGTTGGTGAGCAGGCGGATCGACTCCAGCAGCGCGGTTCCCATCACCGGGATGGCGACGTTGAGTTCGAAGCTGCCCGAGGCGCCGGCCCAGGCGATCGTGGCGTCGTTGCCGATCACCTTGGCGCAGACCATGAGGGTCGCCTCCGGGATGACCGGGTTGACCTTGCCGGGCATGATCGACGAGCCGGGCTGCAGGTCGGGGATGTGGATCTCACCGAGCCCGGTGTTCGGGCCTGACCCCATCCAGCGGATGTCGTTGCAGATCTTGGTGAGTGAAACGGCGAGCACCTTCAGTGCGCCGGAGGCTTCGACGAGTCCGTCGCGCGCACCCTGAGCCTCGAAATGGTCGAGTGCCTCGGTGATCGGCAGGCCGGAGGTCTCGGCGACGATCGCGATGACCTTCGGCGAGAAGCCCTTCGGGGTGTTGATGCCGGTACCTGTCGCGGTGCCGCCGAGGGGAACTTCGGCAACCCGTGGGAGCGCCGCGTTGATGCGGTCGATTCCGAGATGGATCTGCCGCGCGTAGCCGCCGAACTCCTGGCCGAGCGTGACGGGAGTGGCATCCATCAGGTGGGTGCGGCCCGACTTCACGACCAAACGCCACTCATCTGCCTTCTTCAGCAGCGACTTCTCGAGGTGCTGGAGGGCCGGGATGAGGTCGCCGATCAAGGCCCCGGTCACGGCGACGTGCACCGAGGTCGGGAAGACGTCGTTGCTGGACTGCGACATGTTGACGTGGTCGTTTGGGTGCACCGGCGAGCCGAGCTTCTGCGAGGCGACGGTCGCCAGCACCTCGTTGATGTTCATGTTCGACGAGGTGCCAGATCCGGTCTGGTAGGTGTCGACCGGGAACTGATCGTGGTGTGCCCCGCCGATGATCTCGTCGGCCGCGGCGACGATCGCGTCGGCGATTGGGGCGTCGAGGATGCCGAGCTCTTTATTCACGAGGGCGGCGGCGCGCTTGATGCGCGCGAGCGCGACGATCTGGGCGGGCTCGAGGCCGGCGCCGGAGATCGGGAAGTTCTCGACAGCCCGTTGGGTTTGCGCGGAGTAGAGGGCGGAGGCGGGAACCCGCACCTCACCCATGGTGTCGTGCTCGATACGGAAACCGGAATCGGACGTCGAGGTCTCGGTGCTCACGGTGACGTGGCCTTTCGTTGAAACGGTCTTTCGGCGAAACGGGCGGTTAGGTTTCGACCGAACCGAGAATGACATCCGGAATCACGCGACCCTCGAGGAGCCGGTAGTTCGCTCCGACGACTGCCAGCGTACTCATCGCAATTGCCGCGCCGATCAGTTCGGAGCGCTCCAATAGTTCAGCCACGGTGTCGCGAAGATGCTCGCGTCCGACTTCGAGGATGTCGGGGTGCGGGTCGGGGTCGCGCGCGAGCACGCGCCGCACCGCCGGGGCGATCGGTTCGATCAGCTGCGCGATGTGCGGCGGGAGGGGGACGGCATCCGGCTGCTGGGCGTCGATCGCAGCGCGTACGGCCCCGCACTCATCGTGGCCGAGCACGACGATGAGCGGCACGTGCAGCACGGCAACCGCATATTCGAGCGAACCGATGACCGAATCCGAAATGATCTGGCCGGCGTTGCGCACCACAAACAGGTCGCCCAGACCCTTGTCGAAGATGATCTCGGCGGCGAGGCGGGAGTCGCTGCAGCCGAACAGGGCGGCGTGCGGCTCCTGGGCTTCGGCGATTTCGGTACGTCGTTCAACGTCTTGCCGAGGATGCTGAGGTTCGCCCGCGACGAAGCGCTCGTTACCGCGCGACATCTCGCGCCAGGCCTGGGCCGGGGTTCGCGCGCTCACGGTCGACCCTTCGCAATGGCGGTGGCGAGCACGGCGAATTCCTCATCGGATGCCGTGCCTCTGAGCACGATCGTGGAGGAGCCCGAGACTGTCGTGAGGGCGTACGCCACGTTCCCAGGGTCGGGTGCGTCGCGACGGTCATAGGCGGCCCAGTCGAGACCGCCGAGCTGGATGTCGCCCGACGACCGGGCGTTCGCGACCTGGTCGGCGAGCCACGAAGGGTTCGCGTCGACTCCCTGGACGAGGCCGATGTAGGCGCCGCCGGGTGTCAGGAAGCCGATCTCCCAGCGCACCACGCCATCCGTCGTGCCGGTGACGAGTTCGGCGCGATTCGCGGTCCAGTCGGCCGGCAGGTCCGGGATGACGAGGGTGTCGGAAACATCGGACTGCGCCGCGGCGCCCACCGAACGAAAGTCGACGGTCAGCGGCGCGACTGTCGGACGTACGACGACCACGACCAGGAAGAGCACTAAGCCGAGCGAGGCGACCACCGCGAGCACCAGGTTGAACGTGGTCTGGTTGGCCTGACGGGCTGCGCGGCGTTGGGCCGCGTTCGAGACCGCGGTAGCTGCGGGCTCGGTGGAGGTCGGAGCGCTCACGACGCGCCGACACCGGGGTCGGTCGGCGCAACGCGCGCCGCGTCAAGTCGAGCTTTCGCGCCGATCAGCCATTCCTCGCAGCGCCGAGCAAGGGCCTCGCCGCGCTCCCAGAGGGCGAGTGATTCCTCAAGCGAGGCGCCGCCCTGTTCGAGGAGGTTGACGACCTTCACCAGTTCATCGCGGGCCTGCTCGTAACTCAGATCTTCGAGCGGGGGAGTGTCGGCCACGGCCTCCACTCTAGCTTTGGTCGGCGACCGGGGTTCGGTCGTCATCCACCGTCGCCGCCAGTTCGCCGCTCGCCAGCGTCAGCCGTATGCGTTCGCCGGCCACGGCATCCGCTGCCCGTCGCAACACTGCGCCCGAGGGGAGTCGGGCGATCGCGTACCCGCGTTCCAGCGTGCCCTGCGGCGACAGAGTGCGCAGTTGCCCGCGCAACTCGACGATTCGCAGGCCGGCGCGCTCGAGGTGATAGTCGACGAGTTCGGCACCGCGCGCAACCCACCGGGTCAACTCCTCAGCGCGGTCGGACACGATGCGATCCGGGTCAGCCAGCACTGGACGAGATCGGATGCTGGCGAGCCTGTCGATCTCGGCGGACACGAGTCCGGTGGCGCGCACCGCCATCCGACCTCGAGCCTGCCGAACCCGTGCCAGCTCGTCGGAGATGTCGGGAACAACCCGCTTCGCGGCGTCGGTCGGGGTCGACGCCCGAAGATCGGCGACATCGTCGAGCAGCGGGTGGTCGGCTTCGTGCCCGATCGCGCTGACCACCGGGGTGCGGCATTCAGCGACGACCCGGATGAGGCGCTCGTCGCTGAAGGGCAACAGGTTCTGAAAGTCGCCGCCGCCACGGGCGACGATGATCACATCAACCTCGGGGTCGGCGTCGAGCGACTTGATCGCGCCCGAGACCTCCGACCAGGCTCGGTCGCCCTGCATCGTCGCGTACCGAATCCGAAAGTTCACCGCCGGCCAGCGCAGTTGTGCGTTGCGCAGAACGTCCTTCTCAGCGTCGGAGTCCTTTGCTGTGACGAGGCCGATGCAGCCCGGCAGAAACGGCAGCCGCTGTTTGCGATCCAGGTCGAACAGACCCTCGTCGGCGAGCTTGCGGCGTAGCGCCTCCAGCTTGGCGAGCAGGTCGCCGACGCCGACATGCCGGATGTCGTAGACCTGCATCGTGAGGGTGCCCCCTTTCGGCCACCACTCCGACTTGACCAGCGCGACAACTCGATCGCCCTGCCGGAACTCCTCCTTGAGTTTCATCAGGGTCGTCGACCAGACCCGGAAAGACAGGGTGACGTCTTCGCTGAGGTCTTTGACTTTGCCGTAGGCGTTGCCGCCGGAAAGCCCCCACTGGGTGATCTCACCCTCGACCCAGACCGTGCCGAGACGCTCGATGTACTCCTTGAGCTTTCCCGACATCACGGCGACCGGCCAGGGCGCCTCGGGCGAGGAGCGCTGGTCGGATGCGTTGTCCTCAGCCACGCGGTCAGGTTAGCCGAGGCGGGGGACGCAGCCACCGTCCACGGTTCTGGCAGACTTGACCTGACCGTTACATCAGGCGGTCATCGAATGGCCAGGAGTGTCCCATGAATGTCATGTCCAGATTTGTTGTCGTTCCCGTTGTGGCGCTCGCCATCGTCTTGGGGGTTTCTTCGTGCTCGTTGACCCCCGGATCCCCGGTTGTCGCGGCGTCGCAGCCGGCGGCGCAGACGGTGACCTACACCTCCCCAGACTTCGGCTACAGCGTCGACTTCGGCGGCACGGCCGTCGAGAGCTCAGTTCCGCAGTCCGTGGGGGGCTACAACCTCGTCATCAAAATCGCGAGCTGGACCGGAGGCGACCGGGTACAAACCGTGAGCGCGCTTAAATTCCCGGATGGGCTGATCAGTACCGTTAACGACGCGCTCCTCACTGCCTCTCTTGAGGGTGCCGCCACCTCGAGCCAGGGAACGCTTTCCGACCAGAAGTTCATCGATGTCGACGGTGAGCGCGGAGCCTCGGGCACCGTTACGGTTTCGTCGGGCGTCGTTCGCGTCGTGGTGTTCTTCCACGACGGTGCGCAGTTCACGATCTCGACCGTGAACGGCAGCCAGGACCAGCAGGATTCGCTGGTCGGGAGCTTTGTCTTCGGCGCCTGACGCACCCGGGCGGCGCGGACTCGGTCGGTCTTCGTAGACTCAACCTGTGTCCAGCATCACGAACGGCGCAGTTGTTGTGGCCGCGCCCCGCGCCCCCGCGGTCCGCGGAAGGCTGAGCGACCTTCCGATCGCGGGTGCCAAACGCGTGCTGCTGGCTGCGCCCCGAGGCTATTGCGCCGGGGTAGATCGCGCCGTGATCGCGGTCGAGAAGGCTCTCGAGAACTACGGCGCTCCCGTGTATGTGCGCAAACAGATCGTGCACAACGTGCACGTGGTGAGCGAGCTCGAGCGCGGCGGGGCGATCTTTGTTGACGATGTCGCGGAAGTTCCCGAGGGCGCCCACGTGGTGTTCAGCGCTCATGGAGTCTCACCGGCGGTCGTGTCAGCCGCAGCGGCCCGCGGGCTTCAGGCCATCGACGCGACCTGTCCGCTGGTAACCAAGGTGCACCGCGAGGCGACCCGATTCGCGAAACAAGACCTCGACATCCTGCTCATCGGCCACGTCGGCCACGAAGAGGTTGAGGGCACGATGGGTCACGCGCCGGAGCGCACGACGCTCGTCACCTCGCCCGACGATGTTGCCGGGCTTGAGGTGCGTGATCCCGACAACTTGGTCTGGATCTCGCAGACCACGCTCAGCGTTGACGAGACGATGGAAACCGTGCGCCGGTTGCGGGAGCGCTTCCCGAATCTTCAAGACCCGCCGAGCGACGATATTTGCTACGCCACCCAGAACCGCCAGGTCGCGATCAAGAAGGTCGCTCCGCAGGCTGACCTGGTGATCGTCGTCGGGTCGGCGAACTCGAGCAACAGCGTGCGTCTCGTGGAGGTCGCCCTTGAGCACGGCGCCAAGGCCGCGCACCGCGTCGACTACGCGAGCGAGATCCAGCAGTCCTGGCTCGACGGCGTTCAGACCGTTGGCGTGACGAGCGGCGCCTCGGTGCCCGAGGTACTCGTGCGCGAGGTTCTCGACGATCTGGCGGATGCCGGCTACCGCGACATCGAAGAGGTGAAGACCGCGGAAGAAGACTTGATGTTCTCGCTTCCCAAGGAACTGCGCCGCGACGCATCGGGTCAGACCGATAGCCGCGCGCTCGGCGGGCGAACTCGCACATGAGCGAGGAATCGCTGCGTCCCGCGTCCCGACCCGCCCCCCAGTACGGCGAATACGCCACGCCGGAGGAGGTCGCCGCTCTGCGCGGCACCCCGCTCGACGCACAGCTCGTCGTCACGCCAGCTCCGCCGAACGCACCCCCAACGAACGCACGTCCGCCGGTCTCTCGCGACGTGCCCGTCGTGCCGGTGTTGCGAGCCCGCCGATTCGATCCGATGATCACGATCGCCTTGCTCGTGTTCGGGGCCGTCAACGTCGTCCAGACGGCTCCGTACTACCTCGCGTTTGACAACCTTCTCGAAGTATCGACCGCTCACACTCCGCTCGAGAAGATCGATTTCGGGGAGGCGGCCCGCGTTGGCGGGTATTGGCTGCTCGCGATCGGCGTTGTCCTGATGGTCGCGGCGGTGGTGATTTCCTTCGCTCGGCTCCGTCGCTCGCGGATCACGTTTTGGGTGCCGCTCACGGCCGCGGCTCTGATGCTCGTCGCCACCGTCGCGACGCTCGCCGTCGTGTTGGCGCAGACTCCCGGCGCTTTCTCCACGGTCGGCTGAGGATGCGCGTCGGCATCCTGCCCCGCGAGACGGCCTCGGCCGTTATCACCGGGGCGATGTCGGTCACCGGCTGGGCGGTCGCTGCCGTCATTGTGCTGCTCACCGTTCCGGTGCTGGTCGAGACGCTGATCATCCGCGAGCGCGCTTCCGATCTGCCCCTCGCGCTGCTCCTGCTCGGAGTCGTGCTTGGCGGTGTCGCGGCGGTCGCCGTTCGACCGCGGCGATGGGTGGTGCTGCTCTTTCTCGCGGGCGCGGGGCTTGCGGGCATGGGCTACGAAGTGTTGCTTCTGACCTCAGACCCGGGGCTCATCGCGGCCAGCCCGTACCTCGTGAACCGCCCCTCGTTGGTGCTGGTGATGGTCGGGATTCCGGCATCCCGCCCCCTGATCGGCATCGCGTGGACGTTGGTCGGCTTCGCGGTGTCGCTGGTGGTGGGTCTCGTTTCGTTTGCCATCGTCGGGCTTCCGTATGCCCCCGGCTTCGGGCCGATCATCGTGCTCGGGGTGTCGACAATCGTGTACCTGACGGTGGCCGCGATCCAGGGGCGCATCCGCAAGAGCGTGCCCAACTTCGACGACCTCGAAGCCGAGACTCTCTCGATCGCGCACGGTGAAGACCTCGCTCGGCTCACAACTGCCGTCGTTCACGACACGTTGCTCAACGATCTGGCTGTCGTGATGAATGCTCCCGAGCGGCTGGACGACGTCGCTCGCCAACGCCTGCTCGCCGACCTGGAGACCGTGCGCGGGGCCGACTGGATCACGGCGACGGCGCGCACCCCAACCCCCGGGGATGGCGACCGCGAGTTGCGCCACGAGCTCGCCCGGATCGCGACCGAGTTCCAATGGCGCGGGCTCAGCATGCATCTGACCAGCGCGCCGTCGGCGCGATTCCAGGTGACGGCCGAGGTGACCGAGGCCCTTCTCGCGGCGGTGCGGGCCAGTCTGGAGAATGTCGTGCGCCACTCCGGTGCCACGACGGCCGAGCTCGAGGTGATCGCCGAGGCGGGGTCGGTGACGGTGATGGTGACCGATCCTGGCTCCGGCTTCGACCTGGGTTCTGTCGCGGGCGATCGGCTGGGACTGCGTGCCTCAGTGATAGCCAGGATGGCGGCGGTCGGCGGTACCGCGAAGATCTGGTCTGCGCCGGGTGAGGGAACCTCCGTCGTGATCTCTGCTCCGGCGACTCGGGGGGTTCCGGCGTGACGTCGCTCAGGTTCGATCGGCGCATCTGGCGCCTCTCCGCTCAGCAGGCCCACCCCCTGAGCTGGTTTACCGGGCAATGGGTGCCGCTCGCCTTCGGCGCTCTCACCCTGCTGTACGGCGGAACGTTCGTCGTGATCAACGGGACGACGGGTCCCAACCTGCTGCTTCAGGTGATCGGTGTCCTCCTCTGTACCGGTGCGTGTGTTCTGATCCACTTCTTCACCCGTCCCATGCGCGCCCGACTGGGTTGGCGCGGGGCGATTGCGGCCGTCGCGGTGGGCACGATCGGGTTCGGGTTCTCGGCCGTCGGGTACTCGACCGTCCCTGTGGCGATCGAACTGTGGTGGGCTCCCTTCGGGCTCGCGCTCGTGCTCGCGAGCCTGGGGCCGTACCTTCCCGTTCGCACGCTCCTGGCGATCGGGGGCACGGTCGTCGTGGTTGCGGTGCCGTTCGCGTACCTTCAGGTGCGCGCCGAAGCCTCGGTATGGGGGCCGGTCAGCACCGCGGTCATCATCGCCGCCGCGCTCATCAGCGGGATCGTCGCGACGGCGGCATTCGCGGCCGCGGTTGTGGGCCGAACCCTGCCACTCCTCGAGAAGCGCACGCAGAGCCTGTTGTCGCTTGACCTGACCCACAGCTCCCGAGGTGAGGAGTTGGAGCGGCGGCGACTCGAGGGACTCATTTCTCGTGCGGGAACTTTCATCGAAGGTCTCGCACAAAGCGGCGTTGTCACACCCGCCGACCGCGACCTCGCCGGGCAATTCGCGCGGCAGCTGCGCGATGATCTGGTCGCTCAGTCCAACCTCAGCTGGCTCGACGCGGTGGCGCGCGACCGGATCGTGGTCGTTGACCCCGATCGCCAAGCGGGTCGGATGCGTTCCTCCCAACGCACGGCACTGCGCGCGTTTCTGCGCGCCATCCTTCGCACGCCAGGAACGGATGCCGGTTCGCTGCTGGTGGAACTGCGTGCCCAACCGGACGGCTCCACGGCTGTCGGTGTCAAACTCGACATCGAACTCCCGGAAGGTCGGCGCGTCATGCACCTCGCGCCTTACTACCTCGCCCTTCGGGGGAGCGTCGACGACCTCGCCTGGAGCGACGACAAGTTTCTGCGGCTGACCTTCAACCTGCCGGCGGCCGATCAACCGGAGTTGTGATCTACCGGGGTTGTGATCAACCCGGTAGGAAAGGCGCGGCGGGCTGCTCGCTATTTCGAGCTGATGCTGTGGCCCGCGCTGCCGAGCTGGTGGGTCGCTTCGACCACCCGTGCCGCCATCGCCGTCTCGGCGAGTTTGCCCCAGGCCCGCGGGTCGTAGATCTTCTTGTTGCCGACCCCGCCGTCGACGTGCAACACGCCGTCGTAGTTCTTGAACATCGTGTCGGCGATCGAGCGGGTGAACGCGTACTGGGTGTCGGTGTCGATGTTCATCTTGATCACGCCGTACGAGACCGCGTCGGCGATGTCCTGGTCGGACGATCCTGACCCACCGTGAAAGACGAGGTCGAGCGGCTTGGGCCCGGTGCCGTACTTCGCTTCGAGACCTTTCTGGATCTCGTCGAGCAGTTCCGGCTTGAGTTTGACGTTGCCCGGAGCGTAGACGCCGTGCACGTTGCCGAACGTCAGCGCGGCCATGTAGCGACCCTGGGGGTAGCCCGCAGAGCCGCCGAGGCCGAGGGCCTCGACGAGCGCGATCGCGTCATCCAGTGTCGTGTAAAGGCGTTCGTTGATCTCGTGGCTGACGCCATCCTCTTCGCCGCCGACGACGCCGATCTCAACCTCGAGTACGGCATGGATCGCCTTCAGCCGGGGCAGCAGTTCTTTCGCGATTTCGAGGTTTTCGGCCAGCGGTACGGCCGAACCGTCCCACATGTGCGACTGGAAGATCGGGTTGCCGCCGGCCTTCACGGCCGCCTCGGAGGCGGCGATGAGGGGCTCGACGAAGCCGGGCAGCGCGTCCTTCGCGCAGTGGTCGGTGTGTAGTGCGACCGTCACGGGATAGTTCTTAGCTACCTCAGTCACGAAGGCGGCGAAGGCGAGGGCGCCCGATGCGCGAGCCTTGACGGTCTGCCCCGCGAAGTAGTCGGCACCGCCGGTCGTGACCTGGATGATGCCGTCAGACCCCGCTTCGCTCAAGCCCTGCAGCACGGCGTTGATCGTCGCCGAGGACGAGACGTTGACGGCCGGGAAGGCGAATCCCGACTTCTTGGCGGTGTCGAGCATCTGCGCGTACTGGTCAGGGGTTGCGATGGGCATGGGTCGAGCCTACCGAGGCTCGGTAGGCTGGTCGGGCGCCCTCCCCGCCACCGAGGTGCGCGTCCTGACCGTATTTCACGACGACGAGGATGCCCCCATGGCGGATGCCGAAACCGCAACCCTGTTCCTCCACCCCGACCGCAACCTCGGGATGGAGTTGGTGCGGGCCACCGAGGCTGCCGCCATCCGCGCGTTCCCCTTCATCGGGCACGGCGACAAGAACGCGGCCGATGGAGCTGCGGTGGATGCGATGCGCAAGTTTCTGGGCACCGTCAACTTCGCCGGCACTGTCGTCATCGGTGAGGGCGAGAAAGACCAGGCGCCGATGCTGTTCAACGGCGAAGTGGTCGGCAACGGCCGAGGACCGGAGTGCGACATCGCGGTCGACCCGATCGACGGCACCTCGCTCACCGCGGCCGGACGCAGCAACGCGATCTCGATGATCGCCGCCGCCGACCGGGGCGCGATGCTGGATGCGTCGAGCGTGTTCTACATGAACAAACTCGTCGCGGGGGCCGAAGGCATCGGGGTGCTCGACATTCGGCAGCCGATCGGAGAGAACATCCGGGCGCTCGCTGCGGCTAAGAAGAAGTCGCTCGACGAAATGCTCATCGGGGTGCTCGATCGCCCGCGGCACCAACAGCTCATCAACGAAATCCGCGCCGCGGGCGCAGGTACGCGGCTGCTGCTCGACGGCGATGTCGCGGGCGGAATCAACGCCGCCCGTTACGACAGTCGACTCGACATGTGCGTCGGCATCGGGGGGAGTCCCGAGGGTGTCGCCACCGCGTGCGCGATCAAGGCGCTGGGCGGGTTCATCCAGACGACCCTCTACCCGCAGACGGATGCCGAGCGCGAGAAGGGCGCTGCAGCCGGCCTCGACTTCGACAAGGTCTACGAAGCCGACGATTTGGTCACGGGCGACAACACGTTCTTCGTCGCGACCGGGGTCACCGACGGGGGTCTGGTGCGCGGCGTCGAACGCAAGGGTCCGATCCTGCGCACCGAGAGCATCGTGCTGCGCGCCCGCTCGGGCACCATCCGCCGGGTGATCGCCGATCACCTCGTCGAGAAGTGGCTCGGCGAAGACTAGCCACCCAGCGCCTGCTCGCGGGCGACGTGACTTCGCGCGTGAGCAACGGCGGCGGGTAGCTCGTCGAACAGGTGGCGCTGGTCACGAAGTGCCGCCAGCACACCGACAGTTCGAAACAGTTGGGTGTGACCCGGTCGCACCCCCTTGATCAGCACCGTCACCCCGCGCGCCTCAAGACGGTGGACGATCTCGGTGAGCACGTGAGCACCGGTCGCATCGACGAGTTCGATCTGCGACATCCGCAGGATGACCACTGAGACCCCGTCGAGACCGGTGACGGTGTCGAGGATGCGATCGGCGGCCGCGAAGAAGAGCGACCCGTCAAGGCGAACGATCGCGATCCGCTCGTCGCCGGGCTGCGCATCGCCCTCGATCGGTTCGCGATGGATGCTGGTTGACCGCGACAGCGCGCGGAGGGCGAAGATGCCGGCCACGATCATCCCGATCACGATGGCCACGATCAGGTCGACGGAGACGGTGATGACGGCTGTGATCACGAATGCCGCCGCATCCGCCCGGGTCGACGTCAGGATCGATCGCGCGGTTGCGAGGTGAACCATGCGGAATGCGGTGACCATCAACACCCCGGCGAGGGCGGCGAGGGGGATGCGTCCCACCGGGTCCGCGGCGACCAGCACGATGAGCAGAAGGACGAGGGCATGCGCGGCGGCCGCGACCCGGGTCATCGCGCCGGAGCGAACGTTAACCGCCGTGCGGGCGATCGCTCCGGTCGCCGGCATCCCGCCGAATAGGCCGGCGACGATCGAGGCGAGACCTTGACCGACAAGTTCCCGGTCGGGGTCGAAGGGGCCGGTGTCGGCCAACGACGCCGCTACGCGTGCGGAGAGCAGCGACTCGATGGCCGCGAGCGCGGCGACCGTCAGCGCAGGCATCGCGAGCTGGCTGAGCAGAGAGGCGTCGAACGCCGGGATGGTCGGCATCGGCAGCGGGTGCGGGAGCGCGCCGATGATCGACAGCGGGCTCGGCACGACCAGCGCGAGGAGCGTGACCAGCACGATGCCGACCAAAGACCCGGGGATCGCTGGGTGGAGCCGGGGAAGCAGCAGCATCGACGCTGCGACGATCGCGACCGCGCCCAGCGACCACGGCAGGTAGCCGAGGTCCCCCGTCGCGATCGCTGACACGGCAGCAACGATCGCGTTGCCGTGCACCGCACCGTGCTCGGTCGGACCGACGAGAGCCGGCACCTGCTGCAGGAAGATGATCACCGCGATCCCGAGGGTGAAGCCTTCGAGCACCGGCCACGGGATGACCGAAACCGCACGACCCAGGCGCAACGCGCCGGCGATGAGTACGATCACCCCGGCCATCATGCTGACGATCGCGACGGCGGCCAGGCCCTGGCTCGCAACGATCGGCGCGAGGACGACAACCATCGCTCCGGTCGGTCCCGAGACCTGCACATTCGATCCACCGAAGGCGGCCGCGACCACTCCCGCCACGATCGCGGTCACGAGTCCGGCTTCGGCGCCGGCGCCCGAGGAGATTCCGAATCCCAGCGCCAGTGGCAGGGCCACGATGCCGACCGTCAGCCCGGCAAGCAGGTCACGTCGCCAGGATCGACGAAGCCCGACATAGTCGCGGGGTCCGGGGAGCAGACGCCGGAGGTACCCGACTGCCCGATTCATCGGCGAGCGAGCGGCGGCAGTGCTGCGACATCGCCCAACTGTCGGGCTTCGGCGACCAGCACGGCGTTGAGCAGGCGCCGGGCGACGGCGAGTAGCTCGGCGACGTCGGAGTCGGCGATGCGGTAGTAGACGTGGCTGGCCCGCCGATCGGATGCCACCAGGCGATGGCGTCGCAGAACCGCCAGGTGCTGCGAGAGATGCGACGCCTCCAGCGCGGTCTCGCGTTGCAGTTCGGCGACGCTGTGCTCGTCGCCGTCCGCGAGCAGTTCGAGCAGGCGAATGCGCAAGGGGTGCGCGAGGCCTTTGAAGAGTCCGGCTTTCACCTCGTATAGCGGACGTTCGCTCCGAGTTAGTGACATGATGAAATCATCATATGGGGACAAGCCGCGGATTTGCTTTGAGCACCGTCGATTTGCGGAGTGAGTGCTCACTCATTTAGGATCGCCGCGTGGTCACAGCAGGAGAGGCGTTCGTCGACGTCGCGGAGTTCTCGCGGGAGCGCGCGCGTCCGCTGACCCCCGACGACCGGCGCGAAGCCATCCTGGCCGCAGTCGTCCCGCTGTTCCGGGAGCGCGGGCGTGAGGTCTCGTCGCGCGAACTCGCCGAGGCGGCTGGCGTGGCAGAAGGAACGGTTTTCCGCGCTTTCGGCGACAAAGAGAGTCTCATCAACGCCGCGATCGAGAAGATCTTCGACCCGCTGCCGATGTGGGCCAGCCTCCGTTTGATCGATCACGACCTGCCGCTCGAGCAGATTCTCACCCAGCTGATCTCCCGCCTCAACGCGCACTTCCGAGGTGTCGTCTCCGCCGTGATCGTGCTTGGCCTTCACGAACGTCCCCCCATCGACCACCGAGCCCACGACGAAAAGCGCCTCGCGGGCATCCTCGAAGAACTGCTTGCCGCCCATCGCGATCGCCTCGTCCTCCCGGTCGAGACGATCGCCGACTACCTGCGCCTGGTGGCGTTTGCGTCGGCACTCCCCATGTCGCCGGATCTCGGCGATAACGTGCTCGCGGGGCTCATTGCCCGCGGGATCCTTACGAAAGAAGAACTCTGATGCTCGGTCGGATTCTTGTCCGGTTCGTCAAGCCGTATTGGCCCCTGCTGGTCGGCGTGCTGGTCTTTCAGGGGGCGCAGTCCATTGCGTCGCTGTGGTTGCCCAGCCTCAACGCTGACATCATCGACACCGGTGTCGCGCAGGGCAAGATCGACTACATCATCCAGGTCGGCGGCATCATGCTCGCCGTCACGCTCGGGCAGATCATCTGCGCGATCGTTGCCGTCTACTTCGGCGCGCGCCTGGCGATGGCCTTCGGCCGCGACCTCCGGGCGGCGATCTTCGCCCGGGTGGGCGAGTTCTCCGAACAAGAGGTCTCGCGCTTTGGTGCTCCGTCGCTGATCACCCGCACCACCAACGACGTGCAGCAGGTGCAGATGCTCGTGTTGATGACGTGCACCCTGATCATCTCGACCCCGATTCTGGCGATCGGCGGGGTGATCTTCGCGATTCGCGAAGACCCGACCCTGTCGTGGATCATGGTGGTCGCCATTCCCGTCCTGCTCGTCGCGATCGGGTTGATCATCATCCGGATGGTGCCGCTGTTCCGCAAGATGCAGGAGCGCATCGACGGCGTGAACCGCATCTTGCGCGAACAGCTCACCGGCATCCGCGTGGTGCGCGCTTTCGTGCGCGAGCCCGTCGAGACTGCTCGGTTCGGTGGCGCGAATGAAGCCCTGACCGACACCGCGATGCGGGCCGGGCGGCTGTTCGCCCTGATGTTCCCGATTGTGTTTCTGGTGCTCAACCTGTCGAGTGTCGCCGTCCTGTGGTTCGGCGCCTACCGGATCGACAGCGGCGACCTTGAAGTCGGCTCGCTGATCGCGTTCCTCAGCTACCTTGTGCAGATTTTGATGGCCGTGCTCTTCGCGACCTTCCTCGCCTTCCTCTTGCCGCGCGCGACGGTATCGGCCACTCGGATCGGCCAAGTGCTCGAAACCGAGTCGAGCGTCAAGCCGTCGGTAGCTCCGGTCACTGAGTTGCACGGAACCGGGCTGGTCGAGCTACGCGACGTCGAGTTCTCGTATCCGGGGGCCGACTCCCCGGTGCTGCGCGGGCTCACCTTCGACGCGAAACCGGGGACCACCACCGCGATCGTCGGCAGCACGGGGGCCGGCAAGACCACCCTCGTCAACCTGCTGCCGCGCCTCTTCGACGTCTCGACGGGTTCGGTGTTGATCGACGGGGTGGATGTGCGCGAGGTTGACCCCGACCTGCTCTGGGGTCGCATCGGACTCGTGCCGCAGCGCGCCTACCTGTTCTCGGGAACCATCGCGAGCAACCTTCGCTACGGCAAACCGGATGCGACCGACGACGAACTGTGGGCCGCCCTCGAGGTGGCGCAGGGCAAGGACTTCGTCGACGCAATGCCGGAGAAGCTGGATGCCCCCATCACCCAAGGCGGTACCAACGTCTCGGGCGGTCAGCGTCAGCGCCTCGCGATCGCGCGTGCCCTGGTGAAGCGTCCGGAGATCTACGTCTTCGACGACTCGTTCTCGGCGCTCGACACCGCGACCGACGCACGCTTGCGGGCCGCCCTCACCAGGGCAGTGCCGGAGGCGACGAAGATCATTGTCGCCCAACGGGTGGCGACGATTATCGACGCCGACCAAATTCTCGTGCTCGATCACGGTGCGATCGTCGCACGGGGAACCCATTCGGAATTGCTCACGACGTCGGCCGAGTACGCCGAGATCGTCGCGAGCCAGCTCTCAGCCGAGGAAGCAGCATGAGCGACAGCGAGAAGTCAGAAGCTCCGGCACGTCCGGCAGGCCCGCCCCGGCGTGGCACGGGTGGCGGCGGGCCGTTCGGTGGCATGGGAATGCCGACCGAGAAGAGCATCACGTTCGGACCCTCCGCGCGCCGTCTCATCGGCCGACTTCGCCCCGAAGCGATTGGCGTGTTCTTCGTCGTCCTGCTCGGCGCCATCAGCGTCCTGCTGTCCGTCACCGGCCCGAAGGTGCTCGGGATGGCAACAGACATCATTTTCGGTGGCGCCATCGGCGGCCAGATGCCGTCCGGCCCCACGAAGGCCGAAGTCATCGCCGGGCTGGTCGCCCAAGGCAACCAGCAGCAAGCCGACCTGTTGGGCAACATCGACTTCACGCCCGGCGTTGGAATCGACTTCTCCGCGCTCCAGGTGGTGCTCGGCTTCGTGCTGCTGCTCTACGTGTTCTCATCGGTGTTCCAGTACGTGCAGGGATTCGTACTCAACGGCATCACGCAGCGCACCGTCTTCCGCTTGCGTTCGGACGTCGAGTCGAAGATCCACCGCCTGCCGCTGTCGTACTTCGACAAGATGCCGCGCGGCGAGCTGCTCAGCCGGGTCACGAACGACATCGACAACGTGTCGCAGAGCCTGCAGCAAACCCTGAGCCAGATGCTCACCTCGATCCTCACCGTCATCGGCGTGGTCGTGATGATGTTCCTCATCTCGCCGCTGCTCGCCGCGATCGCGTTGGTCGCCATCCCGCTCACCCTCGGCATCACGGTGGTGATCGCCAAGCGGTCGCAGAAGCTGTTCGCCGCCCAGTGGAAGCACACCGGGGAGCTCAACGCGCAAATCGAGGAGGGCTACTCGGGCCACGCCTTGGTCAAGGTCTTCGGCCGTCACCGCGAGGTCGAGGCCCGATTCGGAGAGAAGAACGAGGAGCTGTTCAAGGCTTCGTTCGGCGCCCAGTTCATCAGCGGCATCATCATGCCGGCGACCACGTTCGTCGGAAACCTGGTCTACGTCGCAATTGCTGTCGTCGGGGGAATCCTGGTCGCCGGCGGCTCGATAAAGATCGGCGACGTGCAGGCCTTCATCCAGTACTCGCGTCAGTTCACCCAGCCGCTTGCACAACTCGGCTCGCTCGTTAATCTGCTGCAGTCGGGCGTCGCGAGCGCCGAGCGCGTCTTCGAGCTGCTGGATGCCGTGGAGCAGTCGCCCGATCCGCTGGACGCCGCGTCGCCCGCGCCGACGGCTGGACGCCTGGCCTTTGAGCACGTCTCGTTCCGGTATGCCGCCGAGACGCCGCTCATCGACGACCTGTCGCTGGTCGCAGAACCGGGCAGCACCGTCGCGATCGTCGGACCGACCGGGGCAGGCAAGACCACCCTGGTCAACCTGATCATGCGCTTCTACGAACTCGACGGCGGAAAGATCACCCTCGACGGGGTCGACATCTCGACGATGACGCGCGGCGACCTCCGGGATCGCACCGGCATGGTGTTGCAAGACACTTGGCTGTTCAAGGGCTCGATTCGCGACAACATCGCCTACGGTCGGCCCGACGCTACTGAGGAAGAAATCCTCGAAGCGGCGACGCAAGCGTATGTCGACCGATTCGTACACGTGCTGCCTGACGGCTACGACACCGTGCTCGACGACGAAGGTTCCAACGTCTCGGCGGGCGAGAAGCAGCTCATCACGATCGCGCGGGCGTTTCTGTCGCGACCCGAGGTGCTCATCCTCGACGAGGCGACCTCGTCGGTCGACACCCGCACCGAGTTGCTCGTGCAGCGCGCGATGCAAGAGTTGCGCAAGGCGCGCACCTCGTTCGTCATCGCTCACCGGCTCTCAACGATCCGGGATGCCGACCTCATCCTCGTGATGGAGGCCGGAGCGATCGTCGAGCAGGGCACCCACGCACAGTTGATCGGCAAGGGTGGCGCGTATGCGCGGCTCTACGAGGCGCAGTTCGCGGCACCCCTAGAAGAGACGCCGGAAGGCACCCCCGTCGGACGTTAGGCCGCGAGAGCGCCGTGGCGGCGTAGGGTCGATCCGTGGTGGAAGACGCCTGGGCCGTCGGAGGTGACTACGAGCCCTATGTCGGGCGGTGGAGTCGTCACGTCGCGTCGGAGTTCCTGCGCTGGGTGACGGCACCGGCTGGACTGACATGGCTCGATGTCGGGTGCGGTACCGGCGCTCTGAGCGAGGCGATTCTGGATGAGGCGGCCGCCGCTTCGGTCACCGGGATCGACCCCTCGGCAGGGTTCGCTGACTTCGCCGCACGCCGTCTCGCGGACCGACCCGCCACGTTCGACGTCGGCGACGCCCGCGAACTCCCCTACAGTCGGGCGTCCTTCGACGTCGTGGTCTCCGGGCTGGTGCTGAACTTCGTGCCCGATGCCGCGCTAGCGATCGGCGAACAACATCGCGTGCTGCGACCGGGCGGGATGGTCGCTGCCTACGTGTGGGACTACCCGGGCATGGCGATGATGGCCCACTTCTGGGCGGCGGCTGAAGCCGTGGACGGCCGCACCGAGTCGCTCGACGAATCGCGCCGCTTCGCCGGTTGGGATCGCGCCGGCCTCGCCGAACGTTTCGGAGCGGCAGGCTTCGAGTCGGTCGAGACGACCGAGATCGTCATCCCGACGGTGTTCCGCGATTTCGACGACCTCTGGACACCGTTCCTCGGCGGGCAGGGTGCCGCCCCGAGTTATCTGGCGAGCGTCGACGATCTCACTCGGGATGCCATCCGCGCCGAGTTGCGGGCAAGCGTTCCGACGGGACCGATCGAGTTGACCGCCCGCGCCTGGGCGGTACGGGCGGTACGACCGACTTCCGGCTAAGCCGTCTTGGGCTTGCGGATCGTCGCCTCGGTTTCGAGGTTGACGAGCCCGAGGTCGAGTTCGGCCCGGCCGATACCGGTCTCGTCGAGGGCCGCGAACTCCATCTGACTGAGCGACTTCGGCTGTGTCTCGATCGTGCCCGGGGTTCCGATGACCTTCGACTCGTCGAGCACATCGAGCTTTCGGGCTGTCACGAGGACTCGCTGCTCGAGCGAACTCGCGAACTGGTTGTAGTTGGTGACGGTCGACTCGATCGATCGGCGCAGCTTGTCGGCGTGCTCCGACAGGGTCGACAGGCGCGAGTACAACTCCTTGCCGAGGTCGAACAGGGTCTTGGCGTCTTCGGTCAGCACGTTCTGCTGCCAGGTGAACGCGATCGTCTTGAGCAGCCCCCACAGGGTTGCGGGGTTGGCGAGCACGATGCGCTTCGAGAACGCGTACTCCATCAGGCTCGGGTCTTGTTCCATCGCTGCGGCCAGCAGCGGTTCGTTCGGGATGAAGGCGATCGTGAAGTCGGGGCTGGCGGCAAGGCCGGTCCAATAACTCTTGCCGGCGAGCGCATCCACGTGGTTGCGCACCTGCTTTGCGTGCTGCGCAAGAAGCTGCTGCCGACGAGCCTCTTGTTCGCCGGTTGCGGTCGCGGGGATGGCACTCGCGTCGATGTACGAGTTGTACGGAACTTTCGCGTCGACCGGGATCGACTTGCCGCCGGGCAGGTTGATCACCATGTCAGGGCGACGCGTGCCGCTCTCGGACTCGATCGTCGACTGAAGGAAGTAGTCAACGCGGTTGATCAGCCCGGCCGACTCGACCAAGGTGCGCAGTTGCGTCTCGCCCCACACTCCGCGGGTTGCATTGTTGCGCAGCGCGGACGCGAGCGATTCCGTCGTCGCACGGAGCTGTTCGCCGCTCACCCGTGAGGCGCTGAGTTGTTCGGTGAGGGCGCCGTATTGGGTCGCCCGGTCGCGCTCGAGTTCGGCGACCTTGCCGCTCATTTGCCGCAACGTTTCTTGCACGGGAGCCAGCTGCTGGAGAACCTTGTTGTCTTCTTCGGTGCGAGCCTGTTGGGCACGCTGTTCGGCGAGCAGCGCTTCAATCTGCGCGCCGCGGGCAGTGGCGAGGGACTCCGCCGCAGCCGTGCGTTCGCGGAACGAGATGAGGTTCTCGGTCGCAGCAGTGGCATCCGATCGGCGTGCGCGCGCGATCAGCCAACCGCCGAGCACGCCGAGCACGAGACCGGCGCCGAGGCCGATCAGCAGGGTGAGAGTCGCATCCATGTCTGAAGTGTCGCAAGCAGGACCGACATCCTCGGTCTGCCCATCCGAGAACGAGGAAAAATGTTCGCGAAATGTCTTGCGCGTAGCCTGTCGGAATGGCTACATCCGTGCTCGATCACTGGGTTTCTGGCACCGCGTTCAGCGGAGTAAGCACCCGCACCGCCCCCGTCTATGACCCCGCCCGTGGCGTCGTCCAGCGCGAGGTGCGGCTGGCGTCAACGGCCGACGTCGACGAAGCGGTGAAGGTTGCAACCGCAGCCTTCCCGGCCTGGTCGGAGGCGTCCTGGGCCAAGCGGCAGCAGGTGATGTTCGCGTTTCGGGAGATCGTGAACGCACGCAAGGGTGAGCTCGCCGCCATCCTCACGAGCGAACACGGCAAGGTGACCGCGGATGCGCTCGGCGAAGTCGCCCGCGGACTTGAGGTCGTCGAGTTCGCCTGCGGCATCCCGCACCTCGCGAAGGGCGAGTACACCGAGAACGCGTCGACCGGCGTCGACGTCTACTCGCTGCGCCAGGCGCTCGGCGTCGTCGGAATCATCAGCCCGTTCAACTTTCCCGCGATGGTGCCGATGTGGTTCTTCCCGGTCGCCCTCGCGGTGGGCAACACCGTCATCCTGAAGCCGTCCGAGAAGGATCCGTCGGCCGCGATGTGGATGGCCGCGGCGCTCAAGGAGGCCGGGCTTCCGGACGGCGTGTTCAACGTCGTGCACGGCGACAAGGAGGCGGTGGATGCTCTGCTCACCCACCCGGGGATCGCGGCGGTGAGTTTCGTCGGCTCGACCCCGATCGCGAAGTACGTCTATGAGACCGGCACCAAGGCAGGCAAGCGCGTGCAAGCGCTTGGCGGCGCGAAGAACCACATGCTCGTGCTGCCCGACGCCGACCTCGACCTGGTGGCGGATTCCGCGGTCAACGCCGGATTCGGCTCCGCGGGCGAGCGCTGCATGGCGATCTCGGTCGTCGTGGCCGTCGGCGGCATTGCGGATGACCTCATCCCGAAAATCGTGTCGCGGATGGCAGGACTCAAGGTGGGCGACGGCACCCGCGGCTGCGACATGGGGCCGCTCATCACGAAGGAGCACCGCGACAAGGTGGCGGGCTACCTTGACACCGCCGTGACCGACGGCGCCACGCTCGTGGTCGACGGTCGCGGCATCTCGGTGGATGGTGACGACGCTGGGTTTTGGCTCGGCCCGACCCTCATCGATCGGGTGCCCGTCACCTCCGATGTCTACCGGCACGAGATCTTCGGCCCGGTGCTCTCGGTCGTCCGCGTCGCCACCTACGAGGAGGGCGTCGCCCTGATCAACTCCTCGCCGTACGGCAACGGCACCGCAATCTTCACCAACGACGGCGGGGCCGCGCGGCGGTTCCAGCGCGAAGTCACGGTCGGGATGATCGGCATCAACGTGCCGATCCCGGTGCCGGTCGGCTACTACTCGTTCGGCGGTTGGAAGGATTCCCTCTTCGGCGACACGAAGGCGTACGG
Organism: Pseudolysinimonas sp.; assembly: GCF_039912695.1. Lineage (GTDB taxonomy): Bacteria > Actinomycetota > Actinomycetes > Actinomycetales > Microbacteriaceae > Pseudolysinimonas_A. The sequence continues at coordinate 363,887 of NZ_JBDSPJ010000022.1, read as the reverse complement.
CCCGGATGCCATCCACTTCTTCACCCGCCAGAAGGCGATCACCTCGCGCTGGCTCGACCCGTCGCACGGCGGAATCAACCTGGGCTTTCCCACCAACTGAACTGGCGCGCTGATGGGTCTCGATGACGATCCGTTCGAATACCGGGTAACGAAAGACGGTCGGGTCCTCGTGAGTCGTGGCGGCCGGCCGGTGGTCACGATTGCCGGCGGGCGTGCCGAACGCCTGATCCCGATGCTGGGGACGGATGACGTCCGCGACCAGGAACTACTCGCTCGGGCGACCGGCAACTACCGCCGCGGCAACGAGCGGCACGAGTCCACGCGGGACTAAGCGGTCGCGGCGGTGGGAAGCGCGACGATCGACGAAATGCGCACTCCCGACATGGCGGTGAGTTCAGGAACGTCGATCGCTCCGTAGCGATCGGCCGCGTGGATGATGATCGCCGCGCAAGCTTCGGCATCCGCTACCGCGTCGTGGTGCGGGAAGTCTTCGAAACCCGCTGCCAGCGCGACCGACGGCAGCCGGTAGGAGTCGAGCGTGTAGGTGTTGCGCGCGATCTGGAGTGAGCAGAAGTAGTTGTAGGCCGGAGCAACGATTCCGGTCACGGCGCAGGCCATCTTGATGACGCCCATGTCGAAGCCGGCGTTGTGGGCGACGAGGTGGTCGTCGTCGATGAACGCCATCAGGTCGACCATCTGCTCGACCCAAGTGGGGGCACCCTGCACCATGTCGATCGTGATGCCGTGGATGCGGGTGTTCCAGTCGATGAAGTGGTCGTGCGGAGCCGGCGGCTGGATGAACCATCCGATGCGATCGACGATCTGACCGTCGCGCACCTTGATCAGCCCGACCGAGCACGCGCTCGCCATTGAGGAGTTCGCCGTTTCGAAGTCGATGGCGGTGAAGTCGAGCGGCACGTCCTGACTCTGACATGCCCCTCCGACGCCGCCCGCTTGGCTCGCCGCTTCGCGACCTAACTCTCGGAAATCCGGCCCCTCATCGCCATGACATCGACAACGGCTCATCGCGCCGAGAGTTGCGGCCGCGCGGGCGGCCTAACTCTCACGCAGGCGTCGCAATGACTGCGCCCTGTGGGTAGCACCGCGCTGGGGTGAGAGTTGGGGCCGGATAGGCTCGTCCACCGTGGCACTCACCATCGGAATCGTCGGCTTGCCCAACGTCGGCAAGAGCACCCTCTTCAACGCACTCACGAAGAACAACGTGCTCGCGGCGAACTACCCGTTCGCGACGATCGAGCCGAACGTCGGAATCGTGAACCTCCCCGACCCGCGGTTGAAGGTGCTGGCCGGGATCTTCGGCAGCGAACGCATCCTGCCGGCGACCGTGTCGTTCGTTGACATCGCGGGCATCGTGAAGGGCGCTTCAGAGGGGGAGGGGCTCGGCAACCAGTTCCTCGCCACCATCCGCGAGGCCGACGCGATCGCCCAGGTAGTGCGCGGATTCGATGACCCGGATGTCGTCCACGTCGCCGGCGCGGTGGATGCGGCATCCGACCTCGAGACCATCACCACCGAACTCGCGCTCGCCGATCTGCAGACCCTCGAGAAGGCGATCGTGCGCATCGAGAAGGAGGTGCGTGGGAAGAAGACGGAACCCGCAGTTCTGGATGCCGCGCTCGCCGCCCAGAAGGCGCTCAACGACGGCATACCGCTGTCACGCGCGAAGGGCGTCGACCTGCCGCTGCTGCGCGAGTTGGGTCTGATGACCGCGAAGCCGATCATCTACGTGTTCAACGTGGACGAGGCAGTGCTCGGCGATGCCGCGAAGAAGGATGCGCTCGCCGCACTCGTCGCTCCGGCTAAGGCCGTCTTCCTGGACGCGAAACTCGAGTCGGAGTTGATCGACCTCGACGACTCCGACGCCGCTGAGTTGCTCGCGAGCACCGGCCAGACCGAGAGCGGACTCGACCAGCTCGCCCGCATCGGCTTCGACACCCTCGGCCTGCAGACCTACCTCACTGCCGGTCCGAAAGAGTCGCGTGCCTGGACCATCCACAAGGGCGACAAGGCCCCGCAAGCCGCGGGCGTCATCCACACCGACTTCGAGCGCGGCTTCATCAAGGCCGAGATCATCGGCTTCGACGACCTCGTCGCGACCGGCTCGATCGCCGAAGCGCGTGCGAAGGGTAAGGCGCGCATCGAAGGGAAGGACTACGTCATGCAGGATGGCGACGTGGTCGAGTTCCGCTTCAACGTCTAGGAGCAAGGGCTGAGTGCTTAAAAAAGCTGACGGCCGACCACAAGGTGGGGAGCTCTGATGCGCCCGCGGCACACACATAGACAGCGGCTAAGTTGGCCACTAGCTTGAGCGCATGACGACCGCCCAGCCCCTCGACCATTCGTTCACGTCCGTGTTGCAGGGCGATATGGGGCCTAACAAGTGGACGTGCGCAATCATGACCGACTCACATGCGGTGCTCGGCACGGGCAAGGCGATCAAGGTTGTCGCGACGGTCGATGGTGAAACCATCTCCACGTCGATGTTGCCGCACAAGGGCGGACACATGTTGGCGATCAAGAAATCGGTGCAGGATGCCATCGGCAAGCACGCCGGTGACACGGTGAGTGTCCATCTCACGCAGCGCGAGGGATAGACGCAACCGCTAGTGCGCTTCGGCAGCCTCAACCCCGGTCAAGAGTCTTGGCCAACGGGAGCGTGACGCCGGTCGATGCGAAGTTCGGCTAGCGACCCAGCGCTTCAATCACCGCGGACTTCGAGAAGCTGGCGGTCGGCAGGGCACTCGTAACGGCCGAGAGAATCGACCCATCGGCGTCCACGACGAAGGTGCCACTGTGCTGGAGCATCAGGAAACGGCCGAGCCCGAGATCGGCGTGGTGATCGCCGGATGCCCAGACCTTGAGTGTGGTGAGGCGTGCCACGGTCGGGGCCTGGGAACGGCCACCGGGCACCACGATGACGACGGTCGCGTCGCCGAGCGTCCCCGCGTCGCGCATCCGCTCGAGGGCGCGAACGTGCGCGCGGCAGATCGGGCAGTTGCTCGCCCGCATGAAGAAGATGACAGTCCGCCCGACGGTCTGGCGATGCAGTGTCGACGCCGTGCCATCCGCGGCGGTCAGAGGGATGTCGGGAAGTTCGGTTCCGATGGCGGGAACGGCGGTGGTGGTGGACATGGGGGCCTCACTCTTACGATGAAGTCCGGTAGGAAACCGGGTTGCCCAAATTGTCAACCGCATTACCTAATTTGTCAAGAGGGTTGCCTATGTATGGGGATGCGCTGGTCGAGTTCGCCGATGCTGCGCGCAACGATCTGGGACTCCTGGTGTCTCAGGCGTCGGCCCGACTGATGGGGGAGCTGTTCGGGGCCCTCGCGTCGAAGGGCTATCCGGAGGTACACCTCGCCCATTCCGCAGTCTTCGTCGGGCTCGACCCGGAAGGTACTCGCATCAGCGATCTCGCGCGGCGCGCCAACGTCAGCCGACAGGCGATGAGCATCCTCGTGCGTGACCTCCACCGTGCGGGCTATGTCACCGTCGAGACCGACCCCACCGACCAGCGTGCGACGGTCGTGACGCTCGATCGACGCGGCGCGGAGTTCTGCCGCGCCGCAGCGGTCGTGTCGTGCGAACTGAGCGCACGGGCTGATCGCCGTCTCGGGCAGCCAGATGCGGCCACCTTGCGGCGGACTCTCACAACCCTGCTCGAGCCGGACTCCGGTTCCGGCTAACCGCCGGGGGTCTGTCCCACCTCGGTCGCGCCGAACCAGCCGAGCCAACCGCCATCCATCGGCATGACCTCGTAGTCGCCGCAGGCGTACACGTCGTCGGGCCAGTCTTCGGTCGACCAGTCTGCCGAGAGCTGCGGGATGCCGTGCCGAGCACCCAGCGTGCACGACGACGGCAGTTCGGACGGCGACGTGACCCGCACGACCGACACGGTCTCGTCGGTCGTCGCCAGGTTGTGAATACCCCTCGAGTCGGCCGGGATCCACGGCGGGATGTCGACCCCGACCCAGCCTTTAGCTGCGGCGGCGTAGGTGGCGAAATCTTCCCGGTGCTGCTTGTGTGCGAGGTCGGCGATCTGGGTGCAGCCGGTGAGAGCGATCAGGAGGATGCCGCCCGCGAAGGCGGTAGCGGCGACATTGGCGGAGTCGAATCGTGACATGACTCAAGACTCGGCACGCACGTCGAGGAAAGCGACCGTCGCAGGATCGATCAACGTCATCCCGAAGACGGATCGACGCCCCGACCCGAGAGGGAGGGGGCGTCGATCGATGCGATGCCGGTTACGGGGTTTTGGCGGGTTCCGGGTTCGACGCCTGCTGCGCCGCGTACTCGTCGCGCAGCTGGTGGATCTCGGCGTCGATGTCCGCGAGGTTGGTCGGGTCGCTCAGGCCGCACTGGCCGAGCTCCTGGTCGACCTGAAGGGTCAAGCCATCCTTACCGGCTGCATGGGCGTCGGCCACGGTGCCGTGAACGACTACGTTGTTGGCCGCGTCTTGCGAAGTCTGCTGAAGCGAGGGGACGTCTTCACAGAGGTGGTAAACGTGGCCCTGCGGCGTCCAGGCGACGTCGTCGCCACCGGTGAGCTCCTGCACGATGGTCGTGTACTCGTCGACCTGGCCCTCATTGACGATGCCAGTCTCAGTGTTGGCCTCCTGCGACGGGGGGTTGTAGGAGATTCCGAGCAGCACCGCAACGATGAGCAGGACGCCCCCCACGGCACCAGCGACGCCCTTGGTGCGGCCGTCGAGGTTCTTGCTGAGGAGGATCACGATGATGATCGGAATGAACGCGATGAGCGGGATGATCGCCCCGAGCTGGTTCTGAACGAAGAAGCGGAATCCGTCCTGACGTGAGGCCGGGTCGGCCTGGTTGGCCGCCTTCCACAGCTGCGAACCGATGATCGTCAGGATGCCAATGACGACCAGCAGTCCGATCAGCGCCCAGAAGAACCAGCTGGGCTGAACGTTCGGGTCACCGTCGACGTTGGTGCCGCGCAGGATGAACAGCATGTACCAGATGCCGACAGCCTCAAGGGCGATCGCGACGATCCACAGGATCCAGGCGATCACGCGCTTGGTGCCGGCCGAAGCCTTCGCCTCCGGCGTGGCCTTCCAGCCGGTGCCTTCGCTGACACGCTTGTTGGCCTCAGCCCTGACGCTGGCGGCCGAAGCTGTCTGCTTTTCGGTCGCCGGTGCGGAATCCGCCTGAACGACCTTTTTGCCGCTACGGCTCGTCGGTTCTGCCATGTTCTGTGCCCTCCTGGGTGCTAACTGAGCATGATCATAGCGGCGCGCAGAGTCGCGCTGACGACCCGCTTTCCGTTCGGGACGGTGTCAGGACTTCGCGGCAGCCCGCGCGATTCGCGTGGCGTCGATCCCGAGTTGCCGCAGGTTGCCGGTCAGCGGATTCGAGTAGCCGATGAAATACAGCCCCGGATGCTCGGGCAACTGCGCGGCAGCGTTCACAGTGGGTCGACCCTTCGCGCCGAGGACGCCGAGATGCCCGACCAGCGGCTCGAGTCCGCGCTGAAAACCGGTCGCAACGACGACCGCGTCGGGAGTGATCCGGGTGCCGTCGCCGAGTAGCACGGCATCCTTGTCGAATCCGGTGACCTCCGCGACTGCGGTGACCTTCCCCGCGCGGAGGGCGGGCAGCATCCCGACATCGAGTGTTGGGGTGACGTCGTCGCGACGCATCTGGGTGACCAGCCCGCGCGGGGGTTTCGGGATGCCGTACTTGGTCAGATTGCCGACGGTCACGCGCTGCATGAGCGCGGCGATGGCATCCTGCATCTTGACGGGCAGCCAGTCCATCGCGATGACGAGAGCCTGACTCGGGATGCCCGCCACCGCCCGCGGAAAGATGTTCGGTGGCGTGCGCACGGCGAGCCGCACCTTCGCGCCACTCTCGGCGAGGTCGGCCGCGATCTCGGCACCACTGTTGCCCGGGCCCACGACGAGCACATCCTTCGCGGCGAGCGTGGCGGGGTTGCGGTACTCGCTGGAGTGCACGATCTTGCCGGTGAACGTCTTCAGACCCGGCCAGTCGGGAATCTTCGCCGTGTGGTTGTACCCGGTCGCCACGACGACGACACTCGTGGCGATCGTGCCCTGCGTCGACCCTTTTGACCAGTTCACGGTCCAGCCTTCGACGCGTTCGTGAACCTGATCGGCACTGACACCGAGATGGATGTCGAGCCCCTGCAGGCTCGCGTACTCACCGAGGTAGCGCACCACGTCGTCACGGGCGACCCAGCGCCCGTAGCGGCGCGGGATGCCGAAGCCCGGCAGGCCAGACAGGCCGCGGGAGGTGTGCAGGTGCAGCCGGTCGTAGTGCTTCGTCCAACTCGAGCCGGGCTGGTCGGCCTTCTCCAGGACGACGACGTGGAGCCCCGCCCGCTGAAGTTCGGCTGCTGCGGCCAGGCCACCCGGTCCCGCACCGATGACGACGGCATCCGCGCGATCCGGCACGTTCGACGTTGTCGTGCTCACCTGTCCATCATCGTGGGTGCACGCGGGTCCCGCGACTGTTCCCCGTTGTGGGCGAGGCAGCGGGCGCTAGGCTGGCCGCACAATCGAACATCGGGCCGCACGCAATGCGGGAGAGTTCACCGGTTCGCCCGGATGAACACCGAAGGAGCAAGCCTCCCCGCCAATCTCTCAGGTACACGTACCGCATCGCGCAGGCCACTCTGGAAAGAGCCCGTCGAACCTAGGCGAGCCGCCGTCGGTGAAAGCGCCCCGCTGAACAGGGGCGCGAAACTCTCAGGCACCATGACAGAGGGGGAGTTCTCACCACTCATTCGATGGAGAACTCCGTGCCTGATTCCGAGCCCACATCCCGCGATTCGCCGCTGCATGACGTCCATGTCGCGGTCGGCGCAGCCTTCACCGACTTCGGTGGATGGCGGATGCCGGTTCGCTACGGCTCCGACTTGGCCGAACATGAGTCGGTACGCACCGGCGCCGGTCTCTTTGACCTGAGCCATATGGCCGAGTTCATGGTCGAGGGCACCCATGCCGCCGCGTTCCTCGACTACGCGCTGGCTGGAGCGGCGTCGGCGATCACGATCGGCCGCGCGAAGTACTCGCTGCTGCTGGCTGAAGGGGGCGGCATCCTCGACGATCTCGTCGTCTATCGGCTCGACGAGCAGCGCTTCCTGGTCGTCGCCAATGCCGGAAATCACGACGTCGTCGCGGCCGCGCTCGCGCAGCGCAGGGCGGAGTTCGACGTCGCGGTCACCGACGACACCGATCGGTGCGCGCTCATCGCGGTGCAGGGTCCGCGTTCGGTCGAGGTGCTCGAGCGGGTCTCGGCGCTGAGGGCATCGTTTGCGGACCTGTCGTACTACGCGATCACCGAGGGCAGCTACGCGGAGGCGACAGTGCTCGTCGCGCGCACCGGCTACACCGGCGAGGACGGTTATGAGCTCTACCTGGATGCCGCTGCCGCTCCGGCGCTCTGGAACGACCTGGTCGCCGCCGGCGCAACCCCCGCCGGACTCGCGGCCCGCGACACTCTGCGCCTCGAAGCCGGGATGCCGCTCTACGGCCACGAACTCTCGACCGAGACGTTCCCGGTGCAGGCCGGGATCGGCCGGGTCGTCGCGCTGAGCAAGCCGGGCCCGTTCGTCGGCCGAGAGGCCGTCGAACACGGGCCGGCCGAAGGCGCCCGCGTGCTCGTCGGTCTAGAAGCCGACGGCAAGCGTGCGGGTCGAGCCGGCTACCCGGTCCTGGCGGATGGCGAGGTGATCGGCGAGGTGACGTCCGGTGCGCTGTCGCCGACGCTCCGCATCCCGATCGCCATGGCGTACGTCGACCCCGCGTTTGCAGCGGTCGGCACCGAGGTGGGCATTGACGTTCGCGGCACGGCCGTTCCGGCCCGTGTCGTTCCTCTTCCGTTCTACTCGAGAAAGGCCCTGCCGTGAATAACAACAGCATGAGCGAGCTGCGCTACACGAAAGACCACGAATGGGTGTCCGTCGACGGCGACGTCGCCACCATCGGCATCACCGCGTACGCGGCCGACAAGCTCGGTGACGTCGTCTACGTCGACCTGCCCGAGGCGGGCAAGTCCGTGGCGGCCGGGCGAGTCGTCGGCGAGATCGAGTCGACGAAATCAGTCGGCGAACTGTTTGCGCCGGTCGACGGCGAGGTGCTCGAACGCAACGAAGCGGTGATCGCCGAGCCCGCGCTCGTCAATGCCGACCCGACCGGCGCTGCCTGGCTGATCAAGGTGCGTTTCACCGAACTCCCCGAGTTGCTGACGGCCGCCGAGTACGAGGAGCTGACCCAGGGATGACCACCTTCGCCGACCGTCACATCGGAACCGACGCCGCCACTCAGGCGATCATGCTGCAGGCGGTGGGGTATTCCACCGTCGATGAGCTGATGGATGCCGCGGTGCCGTCCGGCATCCGCATCGAGGCGGCGACCGTTTTGCCACCGGCGCGCTCCGAACGGGAGGCGCTCGCCGAACTCCGCGTGCTCGCCGGCCGTAACCGCGTGCGCCACTGCATGATCGGCATTGGGTACTACGGCACCATCACGCCCGCCGTGATCCAGCGCAACGTGCTCGAAAATCCCTCCTGGTACACCGCCTACACGCCGTACCAGCCCGAGATTTCTCAGGGTCGTCTTGAGGCCCTGATCAACTTCCAAACGATGGTCGCCGACCTGACCGGGTTGGCGACGGCGAACGCGTCGATGCTCGACGAGTCGACCGCAGTCGTCGAAGGGATGCTGCTCGCGCGGCGCGCGTCCGGGTCGACATCGACGACGTTCCTGGTCGACGAAGACGCCCTTCCTCAGACGCTGCGCCTGCTGGCGCACCGGGCCGAACCGCTCGGCATTTCGCTCGTGACGACCGACTTCGCGGGAGACCTGCCCGAAGCGTTCGGCGCCTTCATCCAGTACCCCGGGGCGTCCGGACGGGTCTGGGACCCCCGCGCCGTCATCGACGCCGTGCACGCCAGCGGGGGACTCGCCGTCGTGGCCGCCGACCTGCTCGCGATGACGCTCCTCACGTCCCCCGGAGAACTCGGAGCAGACGTCGCCGTCGGCACCTCGCAGCGTTTCGGCGTGCCGATGGGCTTCGGCGGACCGCACGCCGGCTACCTCGCCGTACGCGCCGGACTCGAGCGCCAACTGCCGGGTCGCCTCGTCGGCGTCTCGGTGGATGCCGCCGGCCACCCCGCCTACCGGCTCTCGCTGCAGACGCGGGAGCAGCACATCCGTCGTGAGAAGGCGACCTCCAACATCTGCACCGCGCAGGTGCTGCTCGCGGTGATGGCCTCGATGTACGCCGTGTATCACGGGGCCTCGGGCTTGAAGTCGATCGCTCATCAGGTGAACCGGCTGGCCCGCCTGATGGCGGACGCTCTGGGTTCTCGCGTGGTCCACGACTCCTTCTTCGACACGTTGCTGGTGTCTGTTCCCGATGCGTCTGAGGTTGTCGCGCGGGCTGCCGAGGCCGGGTACCTGCTGCGGCTGGTCGATGCGGGGCACGTCGCGGTCTCTCTCGATGAGACGACGACACAGGATGATGTCGAGACCGTTCTGAAGGCGTTCGGCATTGAAACGGTGCTGGGTTTCAAGCCCGTTGGTGCGGGACTGCCCTCCTCACTTGTGCGCACGTCGCGGTATCTCGAACATCCGGTCTTCTCGGCGCACCGCTCGGAGACGACGATGATGCGCTACCTCAAGCACCTCGCCGACAAGGACTACGCGCTCGACCGCGGGATGATCCCACTCGGCTCGTGCACGATGAAATTGAATGCCGCCACCGAGATGGCCGCCGTGACCTGGCCGGAGTTCGCCGACATCCACCCGTTTGCGCCGGAGGCCGACACCCTCGGCTACCGAGACTTGATCGCGCAACTCGAAGGCTGGCTCGGGGAACTGACCGGATACGACGCCGTCTCCCTTCAGCCCAACGCGGGTTCGCAGGGCGAGCTCGCGGGGCTGCTCGCGATCCGCGGCTACCACCGTGCCAACGGCGACCTGAACCGCACCGTTTGCCTGATCCCGTCGAGCGCGCACGGCACGAACGCCGCGTCGGCCGTCCTGGCCGGAATGAAGGTCGTCGTCGTCGCCTGTGATGAGGAGGGCAACGTCGACCTCGACGACCTCCGGGCGCGCATCGACGAGCATGCTGCCGACCTCGCCGCTCTGATGGTCACCTACCCGTCGACGCACGGGGTGTACGAGCACGAGATCCGCGCGATCACCGACGCCGTGCACACGGCCGGTGGCCAGGTGTACATCGACGGGGCGAACCTCAACGCGCTGCTCGGCTACGCCCGCTTCGGCGACATGGGTGGGGATGTCTCGCACCTCAACCTGCATAAGACCTTCTGCATCCCGCACGGCGGGGGAGGTCCCGGTGTCGGGCCGGTCGCCGCGAAGTCGCACCTCGCGCCCTATCTACCCAGAGGTGAAGCGAACCCGATCTCGGCCGCACCCTACGGCAGCCCCAGCATCCTGCCGATCTCGTGGGCGTACGTGCGCATGATGGGACCGGACGGTCTCGCCGCCGCGACCGCGGCCGCCGTTCTGTCGGCGAACTACGTAGCTGCTCGACTGCGCGAGCACTTCCCGGTGCTGTACTCGGGTGACCACGGACTCGTCGCCCACGAGTGCATCCTCGACCTGCGCCCACTGCGAGACGCGACGGGAGTGACGGTGGATGACGTGGCGAAGCGCCTCATCGACTACGGCTTCCACGCCCCGACGATGTCGTTCCCCGTCGCGGGCACCCTGATGGTCGAACCGACCGAGAGCGAAGACCTCGCCGAGATCGACCGCTTCATCGACGCGATGATCGCGATCAAAGCCGAAGCCGACGCCCTCGCCGCCGGCAGCTGGACCGCCGACGACAACCCGCTCGTGAACGCCCCGCACACCGCCGAAGCAGCAACGGCGACCGACTGGCCACACCCGTACCCCCGAGAGCTCGCGGTCTACCCCGCACCAGGCCAGGTGCGAGCGAAGTACTGGCCGCCGGTGCGAAGGATCGACCAGGCCTACGGCGACCGCAATCTCGTCTGTGCCTGTCCACCGGTGGAGGCGTTCGCCTAGTTGTTCGTTGCCGCGTCACCCGGAAGGGATGCGCGAGCCGAGAGAGCGGGGACCCCTACCCCGATCGACTCGCGCATCCCTTCCGGGCGCCGCTCCGCTCGTCCGCCTATCCGGAGGTGCTGAAGAGGGCGGGCCAGGCGGCTGCGGCCGCTGGGGCTCCTACGAAGACGACCGCGTCGATCGTGAAGTGTGTGACGACGAGCGGGATCACGCGGCGCTCTGTGCCCCGGGAGTAGAACCAGCCGAACACCACTCCCATGGCGAAGTTGGCGAAGAAGGCTCCGAAGCCCTGGTACAGGTGGTAGGTCCCGCGGATGGCGGCAGAGAACAGGATGATCTGCCAGCGTCCCCAGCGGGCCTCGCCGAGGCGTGAGTACAGGTAGCCGATCATGATGATCTCTTCCTGTAGGGCGGCGCGGGCGGCGATGAGCAGCAGGATCGGGATTGTCCACCAGTGGTCGGTGAGACCTGAGGCGTTGATGCCGACGCCGATGCCGAGTTGTCGACCAATCAGGTAGATGCCGAGTCCGGCGACGCCGATCGGGACGGCGATCGCGAGACCGAGGAGAACATCCCGAATGGGATGCTGTCCGTCGATCCCGAGGCGGCCGAGGTGGGGCTTCGAGACAGACCAGAGGAGATAGCACACCAGGGCGACCGGGGCGAGGTCCGAGGCGATGCCCAGCAGTTGATAGAGGAGGTCGAAGATCTCGCGCGGGTCGCGGCTGGGCACGATCGTCGCCGTCTGCTGCCCGATGGGTGTCTCGAGGGTGGCCCGGTTGATCAGGATGACGATTGCGTAGAGGGCCGACATCCCGAGCGAGACGGCGAGCACGATCCCGATCTCCCAGCCGATCCGGCGGCGGGAAAGCGGTGCGGGAGTTGTCACGCCTAGGTGTTCCGGCGAGCGGGAACCTCGTCGGCGCTGGCGTCGCCGACGAGGCCAGAAATGGCCTCGCCTCTAGTCTCCAGCGCGCAAGCTGCCGTTCCCCCAGGCAGGCGGTGACGGAAGCGCGCGATGAAGGCGTAGGCGATCGCGGCAGCCCACGAGAACGGGGGAGTGATGAGCAGGTTGCCGAGGAAGCGCCAGCCGATGTTGTTCTGAGATCGAAGCAGAGCGGCAACGGCGGCGTGGCCACGGAAGCGCTTGCCTCCCACCAAGTACCAGACGTAATGGGTCACGTCGTGCCGGCTCAGGCCGAGGTCATCCAGTGCCAACCATTGCCACGGTTGGGACTCCGGAAAGACGGGGAGCACGCGCTCGAGGCGGTGCACCCACGTTGTACAGAACGCACAATCGCCGTCAAAGACCAGCAAGGCCGTTCGGGATGCCACGTTTCGATCGTACGCCGCGCTTCTGCGGCAAAATACAAGGTCGGTTCAGCCTGTTTGCAAGATTCTTGCGTCGCGCGCCTGTTTTGTGCACGATCCACGCGTTGGCGCAAGAATCCTCAGACCTCGTTTCCGCCGTGTAACGATTCCTCTCAGTAATTTTGCCCAGCGGTCACCCCCTCTTTAGGGTCAGTACTATCCGGCGTGGCACGTCGGGGTCCGCCTCCGTGCCTCGCTCACATCTGCACACAGGAGGAACCACCGTGAGATCCAAGAGGCTCGTGGCAGCAGGGGCAGTCGTCCTTGCCAGCGCCATCGCCCTGAGCGGCTGCACACCGCCGCGCGCATCGGAGATTGTCGCAGGCACCAACATCACGGTCGCCATGAACGACGTCTTCAGCGGCTACAACACCGCGTTGACCAACCTCAACAGCCTGTACAACGCGCAAGTCGCGTACATGGCCCTTGATGGGTTCAGCTACTACGACGACACGCCGAACCTCGTCAAGAACACCGACTTCGGCACCTACGCGAAGACCTCCGACGACCCGTTGACCGTTAAGTACACGATCAACCCCGGCGTCAAGTGGTCCGACGGCACTGCCGTCGACGGCGCGGACATGCTCCTCTACTGGGCCTCCATCACCACCCACCGCACCGACGGCAAGGCTGAGACCGACGAAGACACCGGAGCAGTGACGAGCCAGACCGGCACGTTCTGGAACACCGGCGCTGCCGAGGGAACCGGTTTCGACCTCGTGTCGGCCGTCCCGACGCTCAGCGACGACAACCGCTCGATGACGGTCGTGTACGACAAGCCGTATGCGGACTGGGAGCTCGTGAGCCCGATCGGCGTTTCGGCGCACGGCACGGTTCAGATGGCCTACCCGGGCAAGTACGACACCGACGCAGCCAAGGCGAAGTCTGACTTGATCAAGGCCGTTCAGGATGCCGACTACACCTTCCTCGCTCCGGTATCGAAGTCGTACAACAACGACTACACGTTCAACGTGATGCCGGACGCCGCTCACAAGCAGGCGCTGCTGTCGAACTACGCGTACACGATCACGGGCATGAAGGCCGACGACTCCGTCACCCTCACGGCGAACCCCAACTACACGTGGGGCCCCTCGCCGAAGTTCCAGACGATCACCGTGCGTGCCATCCCGGATTCGCAGGCTCAGTTGACGGCTCTCCAGAACGGTGAGATTCAGATCGCCGCCGGCCAGCCGACTCCGGACATCGCGGCTGCACTTGCCGCGGGCATCCCGAACGTCGCCTACGTCGGCGCGTCCGAGGGTTCGTTCGAGCACGTCGACCTTCAGGTCACCAACGGCGGTCCGTTTGACCCGGCCTCCTACGGTGGCGACGCGAAGAAGGCTCTCGCCGTCCGCCAGGCATTCCTGAAGACGATCCCGCGTCAGGACATCATTGACAAGCTGGTCAAGCCCCTGCAGAGCAACGCAGAGGTCATGAACAGCCTGGTGTTCTTCCCGGGCACTGACGGGGCCGACAAGGCTGCCGCCGTCAACGGTCTCCCGGAGCTCGAAGTTCCGGACACCGCGGGTGCGAAGCAGATTCTCACCGATGCCGGCATCACCACGCCGGTCGACGTGCGACTGCTGTTCAGCCAGACAAACACTCGACGTAACGCCGAGTACGGGCTCTGGGCGCCGATCGCTGCGGAGGCAGGCTTCAACCTGATCAACGCGTCGTCGACCACTTGGTCAGGGGACCTTGACACGAAGCAGACGTCGTATGACGCCGCGCTCTTCGCGTGGATCCTGAACAACACGGGCCGCACTCAGAATGGTCCGAACTACATCACTAAGGGTGCGAACAACTACTACGGATGGTCGGACCCGGACGTGGATGCAGCATTCAAGGCAATCGACACCGAGTCTGACGGCGCCAAGGCCGACTCGCTCCTCGTCGACGCTGAGAAGGCCATGGGCGCGCAGGCGTGGACCGTGCCGATCTTCCAGTTCCCGGGACTCACGGCGTGGGATGAGAGCAAGGTGTCCGGCGTGACCGCGATGCCCATCACCCCGCAGTACTTCTGGAACTTCTGGAAGTGGACCCCGGTCGGCGTTACCGCGTCGCCGGCCGCCGGCTAGCCGGAACCGCAACTAAGGAGGGGTGCCGGGCTCAATGCCCCGGCACCCCTCCCGTTGTGGAACATCCCACTCAACAGAAGGGACACGGCGCTGTGTTCGCCTATGTCATCCGACGGTTGTTGATCATCGTCCTGGTCATCTTCGCCGCCAGCTTCCTGATCTACGTCATGGCCGCCAACGCTGGTGACCCGCTTGAAACCCTCCGCGGTTCGACCGCACCCAATAAGGCGCAGCTCATTGCAGCCGCCACCCAGCGACTGCACCTCGACGTCTCACCACCGTTGCGTTACTTCATTTGGCTCGGCGGCGTGCTCAAACTTTTCGTCGGCGATCTCGACCTCGGCCAGACCCTCAGCGGCCTCGACGTCACGACCGTGCTCGGTCAGTCGATGTGGTCAACCCTGCAGCTCGTCACCGTCGCGAGCCTGCTCGCCATCACCTTCGGTATCGCGATCGGCATGATCTCGGCGCTGCGTCAGTACAGCGGCTTCGACTACGCCGTCACTCTCGTCGCCTTCGTCTTCTTCGCCCTCCCGGTGTTCTGGGTGGGTCAGTTGCTCAAACTGAATGTGGCGATCGGCTTCAACGACTTCCTTCAACATCCGGTGATCCCCACCGTGGCGATCGTCGTCATCTCGATCGTGGCCGGTTTTATCTGGGCGAGCGCTATGGGCGGGCAGTTACGACGCTGGGGAATCAACTTTGCCGGAGGCACCGTCGCCTCTGC
Organism: Pseudolysinimonas sp.; assembly: GCF_039912695.1. Lineage (GTDB taxonomy): Bacteria > Actinomycetota > Actinomycetes > Actinomycetales > Microbacteriaceae > Pseudolysinimonas_A. The sequence continues at coordinate 348,648 of NZ_JBDSPJ010000022.1, read as the reverse complement.
CGCCGTGTTGATTTATGCGAACGTCAGCAACTTCTTTCTTCAGCCGAACCTCGGTCCGCTCTGGATTGGCATCATCGGGGTGATCGCGGCGGTCGTCGCCACCCAGTTGACGACCGGCCTGTCCAACCGCCGCGCTCTGGGTGCCGCCCTGACCACGGCACTCATCGGTGTGATCTCGTGGTGGCCGGTGCAGTTCGCCTTCTACTACTTCCCCAACTGGGGCGCGATCATCGGGCTTGCCGTGATCGCCCTGCTGATCGGCGCCGCGGTGGGCTGGCTGTTCGGCGGTGACGACCGGCGAGTCTCGATTCGCGCCGCCGTCATTACCGCCTTCTTCTCGGCGGGCGCGGTCTTGATCGACCGCATCATGGGTGCCTGGCCCGACCTGATGCAGAACACCAGCGGCCGCCCGATCGCGACGATCGGCTCCGAGACCCCGAACTTGAACGGCAGCATCTGGCTCACGGCGGTCGACTCTTTCAGCCACGTGCTGCTCCCGACGCTGACGATCATGCTCATCTCCCTTGCCGCGTATAGCCGGTACTCGCGAGGCAGCTTGCTTGAGGTGATGAGCATGGACTACGTGCGCACCGCGCGCGCGAAGGGTCTGCCCGAGCGCACGGTCATCATGCGACACGCGTTCCGCAACGCGCTCATTCCGATCGCGACGATCGTCGCCTTCGACCTCGGTGGTCTGATCGGCGGCGCCGTCATCACCGAAACGGTGTTTGCCTGGAAAGGCATGGGCTTGCTGTTCGTCAATGCACTGCGCCAAGTTGATTTGAATCCGATCATGGGCGTGTTCCTCGTGACGAGCATCTTCGCGCTCGTCTTCAACCTGCTCGCTGACCTCGCCTATACCGCTCTCGACCCCAGAATCCGGGTGAGCTGACCATGTCGAACCCTCTCGCCAGTCTCCCGTCCGAGTCGCCGTCGGACATCGTCACGATCGAGCAGCGCGCCGAAGCCGGTCTCTCCCAAGGGCAGATCGTCATCCGACGTTTCGTGCGCAACATCCCCGCGATGGTGTCGCTCGGCTTCCTCCTCTTCATCATCGTGTTCTCGTTCTCGTCGGTGGGCTTCGACGTGTTCGGTCTGCACGTTCCTGGGTGGTGGAAGTTCGACTACATCCATTACACCGACATTGAGCGCCCGTCGGGTGCCCCGACCTACGACTTCCCGTTCAGCTTCGGCAATCATCCGCTCGGGCAGGACGACATCGGCCATGACGTGTTCGCGCAGGTCATGCGCGGTTCTCAGCAGTCAATCATCGTCATGTTCGTCTACACCGCGGTAGCTGGCGTCATTGGTGTCGTGATCGGCGCCCTGGCCGGCTTCTACCGCGGCTGGGTGGACGCGGTGCTGATGCGCCTCACCGATGTGATCATCATCGTTCCGGTCGTCATCCTCGGCGCGATTGTCGGTCGAGCGTTCGGCGCACAGGGTGCGTTCGTCCTGGCCGCGATGTTGGGCATCTTCGGGTGGGCGGTCCTGGCCCGCCTCGTGCGCGGCGAGTTCTTCAGCCTCCGCGAACGAGAATTCGTGGATGCGGCCCGCGTTGCCGGCGCCTCGAATGCACGCATCATCTTCCGTCACATCCTGCCCAGCACCGCGGGCATCCTGATCGTCAACCTCTCTCTGACGATGAGCGGGGCGATCCTGCTCGAGGCGGCCCTCAGCTTCCTGGGCTTCGGGATCAACCCGCCCGACGTTTCGCTTGGGCAGATCTTGGCGCTCTACCAGACCTCGTTCACCACCCGGCCCTGGCTGTTCTGGTGGCCCGGCGCGATTCTGATCACCATCGTGTTGGCGATCAACTTCATCGGTGACGGCCTGCGCGATGCGTTCGATCCGCGTCAGCGCCGGATGCCGCGCAAGGCGGGCCCCTACCGCCAGTTGGCGAGCCTCATCGCTCGACCGTTTCGCCGCGCGCGCTCCGATGGGGAGTTGACCCGATGACCCGGGGAAGCGCTCAGACGAGTGCCGAGATGACCGAGATCGCGGCGAGCATCACGGCGGCCGCGGCGGGCAGTACGTTCCACCGCGTCACGACGCCTCCGGCAGAAGCGGTGCCGGTCGATGCGGCGCCCGATGAAGCGGCAGCCGTTGCTCGGCGTTTCGATGCCTCACGCTGGACGGCACCCGCGAGCCCCATGTCACGCTTGTCACGGTCGGGCTCGATGCCACGGCGCAGCAGCCGCGGGTTGGGTCGTCGCCGGGGGGCAGGTGCGGCCCAGGCTGTGATTGACCGGCCCGCCGCCGTCACGACCAGCGAGAACTGGTTCTTCACCTCGTCGATCGCCTCCCAGTCGATGTCGAAGGTACGCAGCGGATTGCGGATGACCAAGACATCCTTCGCTAGTTCGACCATCGGCCACCAGAACAGCAGCCAGGCGAGGTACGCGACGGTGACGAACGGCGGACCGTACCTGCGTGCCGTTTCGATATCGCCAGACTGCAGCAGGAGCGCAACGCTGACGACCGCGACGACCGCGACCAAGATCGTTACCGCGATGCCGGTGGATGTGCGGATCACGAGACGCTTCGCCATGCGCCCATCGTCGCATGCGCATCCATCGCGTCAGGAAATTCAAGGAGGAGCCCGATGAGCCGCGGCGACGAAGCCCGACCGCGTACCGAACGGGCCGGAGGATCACGCTTCTCAAAGCGTCTGACTTCCCGCGGCGAGGGCGAATCGATCATCGAGGTCGAGGACCTCTCGGTTGACTTCTGGGTTGCCGGCGCGTGGGTGAGCGCCGCCCGTGACGTGAACTACACGGTCAACCCGGGCGAGGTGCTGGCAATCGTCGGCGAGTCCGGCTCGGGCAAGACTGTGACGTCGATGTCGCTGCTCGGGTTGCTGCCCGCGAACTCCCGCTCGCAGGGCCACGTGCGGTTGCACGGACAAGACATCCTGGGTCTGCCGCTCGAGGAGTTGTACCGGATTCGCGGCAAGAAGATTGCCGTGATCTTCCAGGAGCCGATGACGGCCCTCAACCCGGTCTACAAGGTCGGGTTCCAGCTCGTCGAGGCGCTCCGTACCCACTTCCCGATGTCGCCCACCGAAGCGCGGGCGCGGGCGATCGAGTTGCTCGGCATGGTCGAGATGCCCGACCCCAAGAAGGCGTACAACTCCTACCCTCACCAGCTCTCCGGCGGCCAACGTCAGCGGGCGATGATCGCGATCGCGATCTCGTGCGACCCCGACCTGCTGATCGCCGACGAGCCGACCACGGCTCTTGACGTGACGATTCAGGCCGAGATCCTCGACCTGCTGCGCAGCCTGCACTCGCGGCTGCAGAGCGCGATCATCCTGATCACCCACGATCTGGGCGTCGTCGCAGATATCGCCGACAACGTCATCGTGATGCGTGAGGGTGTCATCGTCGAACGCGGCGCCGTCGACCAGGTGTTCAACCACCCCGAGCACGAGTACACCAAGCAGCTGCTGGCTGCCGTTCCTCACCTCGGCGTTGAGGCCACGACCGAGCGGAAACTGGCCGATGACAAGCCGATGCTCACGATCACGAACGCGTCGATCGACTACCCCGGACGAGGCCGCCTGCCCGGCTTCCGCGCTGCCGATAACATCTCGTTCTCGATCCGTCCCGGCGAGGTGGTCGGCCTGGTCGGCGAGTCCGGTTCGGGCAAGACCACGGTCGCGCGCGCGATCGTCGGACTGCTGCCCTTCTCTGAGGGATCGGCGACCCTGCTCGGCACCGAACTGGTCGGCATCAAGTCCGACAAGTTGCGCGAGCTTCGTCGCTCGATCGGCATCGTGTTCCAAGACCCCGGCGCCTCACTCAACCCGCGCTGGCCGGTCGGCCAGTCGATCGGTGAGCCGCTCGAGCTCTCCGGTACGGTCTCGCGCGAAGAGATTGGGAAGCGGGTCGAAGATCTGCTCGACCAGGTCGAGCTGCCGCGCTCATTCCGCAACCGCTACCCGCACGAACTCTCCGGCGGCCAGCGTCAGCGCATCGGCATCGCGCGCGCCCTCGCGCTGAGCCCGAAGTTGCTCGTCGCTGACGAGCCGACCAGCGCGCTCGACGTCTCGGTGCAGGCCCGGGTGCTTGATCTGCTCGAGAAGTTGCAGACCGAACTGCAGTTCGCCTGCCTCTTCGTCAGCCACGACTTGGCTGTCATCGACCGCCTCGCTGACCGGATCATCGTGATGAACCACGGCAAGTTGGTCGAGCAGGGTTCGCGGGATCAGATTCTGCGCAACCCGCAGGAGGAGTACACGAAGCGGCTCATCGCGGCCGTTCCGGTGCCCGACCCGGCCGAGCAGCGTGAGCGTCGCATCGCCCGAGCCGCCCTGCTCGCCGATGAGCGTCGCCACCGGTAGTCCGTTTGCCGCGACCCGCGCCTAGGCTGAGCGCGATGATCCTCAACAGCCTGCGCATCGTCGCGGTGGGAGCCGTCGCGGTCGTGCTGCTTACGGGCTGCACGGGCCCGACGGTTGTCGCCGGCAGCGAGGTGACCGTTGCGGTCGCGGAGCCCTTCACGTCGCTCAACCCGGCGACCTCCTACGGCCGCACGACCTCGACGAATGCGAACGTCGCGTACCTGGCGGGCGCCTCGTTCGCCTACTACGACGATCAGTACCGCCTCGTCGACGACCTGTCGTTCGGCACTGCCGAGATCATCGCCGACGATCCGCTCACGGTGAAGTACACGGTCTCGCCCGACGCGCGCTGGTCGGACGGGACGCCCATCGACGCCGCCGACCTGCTGCTGGCCTGGGCCGCAAATTCGGGTGCGCTCAACACTCCCGATTTCGACGACTCCAGCTACGTCGACCCTGCGACAGGTCGGTACGCGACCGACTTTCCCGCGGGCACTGTCTACTTCAACGGCGCGGTGGGCGCGGGGCTCGAGAAGGCCACCCAAACCCCGCAACTCGGCAGTGACGGTCGCACGTTGTACGTGCACTACGACACCTTCGTGCCTGCCTGGAAGACGCTGCTGGCGCCCGGCATCCCGGCCCATGTTCTGCAGGCGATCGCGAGCGGCCAAACCTACGACGACGCCCGAAAGGCGAAGGACGACCTGATCGCGGCAATCACCACCGCTGATCAGCTCGCCCTGGGGAAGCTCGCGCGAGCCTGGAATGACGCCTACAACGTGACCGCGACGCCCGCCGACCCGAGGTTGCTGCTGTCGTCGGGTCCGTATGCGGTGTCGGCGATCGACGAGACCGGCGTGACGCTCGACGCCAACTCGCAGTACCGCGGCGATCGCCGACCGAAGATTGAAACCATCAAGCTGCGGTATTCGCCTGACGAGCTCGACACGATTAAGCTGCTCGAGGATGGTGACGTCGACATCATCACCCCCGAACCGAAGGCGGACACCGCGACGACTCTGGGGGGCATCGGTGGGGTGACCGTCGTCACCGGTTCTGAGAGTCGCAACGAGCACCTCGACCTGCAGTTCGCCGACAGTCGCAGCGGAATGTTTGGGGATGAGCGCATTCGCCGGGCTTTCCTTGAGGTCGTGCCGCGGCAGCAGATTCTCGAACAACTTGTCACCCCCTTACAGTCCGACGCGACCGTGCTCGACTCGTTCGTGCTGCATCCGGGCTCGGTGGGCTACGCCGACGCCGTCGCCGCGAACGGTTCGGTCGCCTACTCGGGCACCGATGTGGCCGGCGCGACGGCTTTGCTCGCCGAGGCCGGAGTCACAGCTCCGACGGTGTGCATCCTGTACGACCCGGCGAGCGACCTTCGACAGACCGAGTTCGCCCTCATCCGAGACAGCGCGGCACGTGCCGGGTTCGTGGTCACCGACTGCTCGAGCCCGGACTGGCAGGGGTTGCTCGGGGTCGGCGGTGCCTACGACGCCGCACTCTTCGCCTGGGATACCTCGCGCCTCGGACCGGGAGCGGCCGGCTCGATTTTTCGCAGCGACTCAACCCTGGCCAACTTCTCGCGCTACTCCGACCCCGCGGTCGACACCCTTGTCGACCAACTTGCCGCCGAACACGACCCCGCGAAGCAGGCGGCACTGGCCACGCAGATCGATACCGCGCTCTGGGATGCCGCCTACGGCGTGCCGCTGTACGCCTACCCAACGCTCACGGCGGTTCGCGACACCGTCACCGGGGTCACGCGCTCTCCGCAGGCGCACGGGGTTTTCTGGGACGCCTGGCAGTGGGCGCCCGCCCCTGCCGGGTAGGCTAGAGGGCAATCCCCCCCTGAAGATTTTCGAGGTACATCCATGGCCGAAGCACGCCGCGCAGACCTGCGCAACGTCGCCATCGTCGCTCACGTCGACCACGGGAAGACGACTCTCGTTGACGCCATGTTGCGTCAGACCAACTCCTTCGGCTCGCATGAGCACATGGAGGAGCGCGCCATGGACTCCAACGATCTGGAGCGCGAGAAGGGGATCACGATCCTCGCAAAGAACACCGCGGTCACCTACTCCGGAATCCACGCCACCGACGGTCCGGTGACGATCAACGTCATCGACACCCCGGGCCACGCCGACTTCGGTGGCGAGGTCGAGCGCGGGCTCTCGATGGTCGACGGCGTGGTGCTGCTCGTCGACGCGTCAGAGGGTCCGCTTCCGCAGACCCGTTTCGTGTTGCGTAAGGCGCTCGAGGCAAGGCTCCCCGTCATCCTGCTCGTCAACAAGACCGACCGACCGGATGCTCGCATCGATCAGGTGGTCGAAGAGAGCCACGACCTGCTGCTAGCTCTCGCGAGCGACCTGCACGACGACATGCCCGACCTCGACGTCGACGCGCTGCTCGACCTGCCCGTGGTCTACGCCTCCGGACGCAACGGTGCCGCATCGTGGAACAAGCCCGAAAACGGCACGCTTCCCGACAACGACGACTTGGAGCCGCTGTTCGACGCGATCCTCAAGCACGTTCCGGCCCCGACCTACGACGACGAAGCCCCGCTTCAGGCGTGGGTGACGAACCTCGACGCCAGCCCGTTCCTCGGCCGCATCGCGCTACTGCGCGTCTTCTCAGGAACGATCAAGAAGGGCCAGACGGTCGCCTGGGTGCGCCACGACGGCTCGCACACGACCGCACGCATCACCGAGTTGATGCTCACTCGCGCGCTCGAACGGTATCCGGCCGAGAGTGCGACCGCGGGCGACATTGTCGCAATCGCGGGCTTCCCCGACATCACGATCGGCGAGACGATCGCCGACCCCGATGACATCCGTCCGCTTCGGGCGATCACTGTTGACGACCCGGCGATCTCCATGACGATCGGCACCAACACCTCGCCGCTCGTCGGCAAGGTCAAGGGCCACCGGCTCACCGGTCGCATGGTGAAAGACCGGCTCGACCGCGAGCTCGTCGGTAACGTGTCGCTCAAGGTCGTCGACATTGGCCAGCCCGACGCCTGGGAGGTGCAGGGCCGCGGTGAATTGGCTCTCGCGATCCTCGTCGAGAACATGCGTCGTGAGGGCTTCGAACTCACGGTCGGCAAGCCACAGGTCGTCACGCGCGAGGTGGATGGCAAGACGCACGAGCCGTTCGAGCACCTGACGGTTGATGCTCCCGAAGAGCACCTCGGCGCCATCACGCAGCTGCTTGCCGCCCGCAAGGGCCGCATGGACACGATGACGAACCACGGCACCGGCTGGGTGCGGATGGAGTTCATCGTGCCCTCGCGGGGGCTGATCGGCTTCCGTACCGAGTTCCTCACGATCACCCGGGGCACCGGCATCGCGAACGCCATCTCGCACGGTTACGAGCCGTGGGCGGGCGCGATCACCACGCGCATCAACGGCTCGATCGTGGCCGACCGATCGGGCGTGGTGACGCCGTTCGCGATGGTCGCGCTGCAGGAGCGCATGTCGTTCTTCGTGAAGCCCACGCAGGAGGTCTACGAGGGCATGGTGATCGGCGAGAACTCGCGTGCCGACGACATGGACGTGAACATCACGAAAGAGAAGCAGCTCACCAACATCCGCTCGTCGACCTCGGACAACTTCGAGAAGATGACCCCGTCGCGCGAGCTGACGCTCGAGGAGTGCCTCGAGTTCGCCCGTGAAGACGAGTGCGTCGAGGTGACCCCCGACATCGTGCGCATCCGCAAGGTCGAGCTCGTCGCCTCGGCCCGCGCCCGCAACCTGTCACGGTCGAAGAAGCAGGGCTAGGGCGGGGCTGACCGCGCGCGAATTTCGCGGGCGTGTCAACCCCTCAGCGGGTGTCGCGCGTCGAGACATTGCCGGGGTCGCGAGATACGATTCCGGGGGTGGTTCAGCCACCGAATCCGACCACGAGGAGTCCTACGTGAACGTCCGAATCTCCAGAATCGCGACCCTTGTGGTCGGGGCAACACTGCTGCTCAGCGCGCCGCTCGCGCTGAGTGGATGTTCTCTAGTCCAGGGCGTCGTCCAGCAGCAGACCGGCGGCACCGGCGGTACCGACGGCACGGTGCTCGGCTCCGTCCCGGCTGACTTCCCCAGCGATCTTCCGCTCGTTGACGGCAAGGTCACCTTCGGGGCTGAGATCCCCACCGGCAGCGGCCAGAAGGCATGGACCGTGATCGTTCAGACTCCCGGATCCGAGAATCCGGGCACCGCGATTCAGGCGCAGATCGAGGCCGCAGGCTGGACCACCGCGGCTGAGGGCATCGGCGGGGTCACCGATCAGGGAGCGGTGTTCAGCTACACCAAGGGCAACCTCGGCGCCGCCATTTTGGTCGGCAAAGACGGCGACACGTGGACCGTCAGCTACACCGTCACGACGATCACCCCATGACGCGCCACGGGAGTTCTGCGGCCATGGGGCCCGTCGCCGCAACCGCGCTGTTGCTGACCCTGCTGCTCGGCGGGTGTGCCGCGGGCGGTACCGGCACCATCGGCGGCTCGGGAACGGGTGCGTCGAGTGCGCCGTCCGACAGCTCGACGCAGCCATCCGACGGTTCGACAGGTTCGTCGGGAATCGACATCGGCAACGACGCGGGTCACACCGAGATCCCCTCGACCTACCCGCAGGGCGACGTGCCGCTGATCGACGACGACGCAGTCTTCGCGGTCGATTTGGGTACCGGATGGAGCATCATCCTGCCCACCGATGACCGGGCGGGCGACCTCACCAAGATCGACGGCATCCTGATCGGCAAGGGCTTCGTGCAAGACCTCACCAGCTCGAGCGCCGACGCCACCTTTACGCAGTACTCCAACGACACGTACACCGTTCAGATCACGGGGTCGAACACCGCCGACTTCGGCGAGGTTGTTCAGTACGTCGTCATCCTGAACTGATGGCAGCCCGACTGATTGCTGCAGCCCTCGCCCTCGTGACGGGGGCCGCAGCGGGGTTCGTGTTGACCTTCGTCCACCGCGAGTACGTCGTCGAGACCTCGGGCGTTCCGATCCCGCTCGGATTGCTCGGCGCGCTGGCGATCGTCGTGGCGCTGGTCGCCGGATTCCGGTTCGCCTTCAGTGACCGGCTGATGGCGATCGGCGCGGCTCTGGGCATTGAGGTGATGATCGTGCTGTTGGCGACTCTGCCTGTGTTCGGCGTGGGAGCAACCCTGGTCGCCAACGATCCGTTGGGCTACGCCTGGGCGATCGGTCCTGCTGTGCTCTGCACGCTCGTCATCCTCTGGCCGGCGCGGAAGGTGACGCACACCGCCTAGGCATCGGCCGGCTCAGTCGAACAGACCGGCGCCGACGAACGACCCACTGTGCGCGCCGGGTGGCACCGCGAATACCGCCGACGATACGTGCCGGATGTACTCGTTCATCGCGTCTTTCGATAGCGACCGCTGCACCGTCGAGAATTGCTCGGGCGAGCGTTGCATCGAGATGAAAAACAGGCCGGCGTCGAGTTGGCCGAGGCCGTTCGAGCCGTCGACGAAGTTGTAGCCGCGCCGCAGGATGCGCGTTGCGACCACATCGGGGTGCGCCAGGCGAATGTGCGCGTCGGGCGGGATGACCGTGTTTCCGCTCGTCGTGCCGAGCTTGAGGTCGGGCTCGTCGAACTCGCCGGTTCCCGTCAAAGGAGCGCCAGCATCCTTCGTGCGCCCGATGATGTTCTCTTGTTCGGCCAGCGCGGTGCGATCCCAGTTCTCGATGGTCATGCGGATCTTGCGGGTGACAAGGTAGGTGCCGTTCTGCATCCACGGTTGGTCGTCGTCGCCGACCCAGACGTACTCGCCGACCGCCGACGGATCTTCGGACTTGATGTTCGCGGTTCCGTCTTTGAATCCGAACAGGTTGCGGGGCGTCACCTGGCTCGTGGAAGTCGACGAGGTACGGCCGAAACCCAGTTGGGTCCAGCGGATCAAGGCCGTGCCGAAGGCGATGCGGGTGAGGTTGCGGATCGCATGTACGGCAACCTGCGGGTCGTGCGCACAGGCCTGAATACAGAGGTCGCCCCCTGAAATCGGTTCCTCGAGGAGGTCGAAGGCAAACGGCGGCAGCGGACGCAAGGCGTCGGGTCGGCGGTTGGTGAGACCGAATCGGTCGTCGAACAGTCCGGGTCCGAAACCGAAGGTGATCGTGAGCCCGCTCGGCGGCAGGCCTCGGGCCTCACCGGTGTCGTCGGGGGGAGCCAGCGGAGCGCCATCGACGGCGCCGTGCCCGATCTCGCGACCCTGAGTCATCGCAGCGGCGGCGGCCGTCCACGCGGTCAGCAACTGGACCAATCCGTCGCGCGTCGCCGTCGACGTGAGATCGAACGCGGCAAAGTGGAGGCGGTCCTGTGCCGGAGTGATGACGCCGGCTTGATGGTCGCCGTAAAACGGATAAGCGTCCCGCGGGTCGCCGTCGGGAGACCCGGATGCCGTCAGGGCCGCCGTGGTCGCCGCACCCCCGGCAAACCCCGCCCCGACCGCCCCGGCCCCGGCGATACCGCCGAGCAGAGCTCGCCGCGACAACCCGCGCTCGTGGGGCGAGCCTGCTTCGGTGGGTTCCTTCGACATCCCGCTCACGCTACGCCGACGGGATCGCAAGCACGGTGCTCGTGAGTTTCGAGAGCGGCTCGGAGAGGGCGTTGAGCTGCGCGCCGAGTTCATTGCGAGCGGCCTGATCGACAGTGTCGTAGGAGACAAACCCGGCGTCGTAGCTGCCGTAGCTGGTGAGCAGAGCCTTCATCGCCGCAAACTGCGCGTCGAGTTGGCTGACGAGTGCGGCACCCTCGGCATCCTTGCTTTCGGCGATCGAGCGCACGGCGAGGTAGGCCACCTCGGCACCTTCGACGTTGGCGAAAAAGTCGGAGAGGTCGGTGTGCGAGAACTCATCCTCTTCGCCGGGCAATTTGCCGTCGGGGGAGGAGATCTCGTCGAGCAAGCCGATCGCGCCGTTGGTGATGTCGGCGATCGTCAGCTCGAAGTCGGGCGCGGTCACCAGCGTCTGGAGTTTCGCCACGTCGGCGATGAGCCGTGCACCGACCTTCTCGCGGCCGGCCTGGTCGAGTGCGGCGATTGTCTCATTGGGGTAGTTCGCGCGGGCCTGAGTGATCCACAGGTCCATCTCGATGCGGTGGAACCCGGTGAACTCGATCCCTTCGGCTTCGGCGCCCGGCTTGCGGTAGTCAATCGCCGGATCGAGGTCACCGAACTGCTCGGCGGTCGGTTCGACGCGCTCGTAAAACGTGCGGGCAACCGGGTAGAGGCGGCGAGCGGTCTCGTCGTCGCCGGCGAGGTAGGCGTCGACGAAGTCCTGAACTGCCGGCACCAGTTGGGCGACCTGATCTTTCGTGTAGGCGGTGTACGCGGCGACGGCCTCGGCGATCTGCGCGGACTCATCTTCGGTGACCGCTACGGCATCCCCGGTGACGGTGAACGCCGCCGTGCCGACGCCGGCGCCAATCATGCCCGGCTTGCACTCGGTGAAGTAGGTGCCAGGTTGTGCAACGAGGGTGAGATCGCGCGAGGTGCCGGGGGCGATGTTCTCGACCTCCGAGACGATCGAGAGGCCGTCTTCGCCCAAGAGGTAGAACTCGGTCACGCGATCGCCAGAGTTGGTGACGTGGAAAGTCACCGTCCCGCTCGCGACGGTCGCCGCCTCGACGGCGCACGTGTCAGAGCTGCTCTCAACCGCGAGGGTGACGCTCGTGGAGCCCGCGGGTGCGTTGGGAACACACCCAGCGAGCAGGATGCCGGTCGCGCCGATGAGTGCGAAGGCGATGAGGAGGTGGTGCTTCATGCTTCTCCGGGGGATGAGGGGGCGGGGGTCGGTGTGAGGGCGCGAGGTCGGACCGTGGCGCGAATGAACAGGGGCACGATGATCCCGACATAGAGCACCCAGGTGCCCACCTCGAGCCAGGTCATCTCGGGTGAAAACCCGATGGTGCCCTTGAGGATGACGGCGAGCGGGCTGTCAGGCGGGATCACATCGGCGATTCGGAACGCCCACGCACTGTCGCCCCAGAGCCACGGGAAGGCCGCGCCGGGGGGCGCTGGCGCGAACGGGCCGGGGAGCACTCGCGACTCCTGCAAATCGTGGATCGCGTAGGCGAGCACTCCGCCTCCGACGACGATGAGGCTCGCCCCGACGGCGCGGAAAAATCGCCCGAGGTCGATGCGCAGCATCCCGTGCGAGAGCAGCCACCCCAACACGACGGCGAGCAGGATGCCGAGTACGGCTCCAGTGATGGCCAGCGGGGTCTGACCGAACTCCTTGGCCGCCGCCCAGAGGAACAGCGCGGTTTCGATCCCCTCGCGGGCGACCGAGACGAAGGCGAGTGCGATGAGGGCCCAGGGTGTTCCGGCAGAGGCGCTGCCTGCGACGGCGTGGTCGACCCCGAACTCGAGGTCGTTCTTGAGCGTCGGTGCCGTGCGAGCCATGAAGAACGTCATCCAGGTCATGAAGCCGACGGCGACGATCGAGAGCGAACCGCCGAGGATCTCCTGCGCTTCGAAGCTCAGCCCGTAGGCGCCGAAGGTGAGAACGGCTCCGACCACAAGCGACAGCACCACGGCGGCGACCACGCCGACCCAGAGAGCTGGGAGGAAACGACGACGCCCGGTCTTCGCGAGGTAGGCCACGACGATTCCGATGACGAGTGCGGCCTCAAGACCTTCGCGAAGTCCGATCAGAAAGGTGGCCAACACATTGGCAAGGCTAACCTAACCTGGCGCGGCCCGCCACACTTCGTAGACTGGGCAAGTGACGTACGTGATCGCCCTCCCGTGCGTGGATCTCAAAGACCGCGCCTGCATCGACGAGTGTCCCGTCGACTGCATTTATGAGGGCGACCGGATGCTGTACATCCAGCCCGACGAATGCGTCGACTGCGGAGCCTGCGAACCGGTGTGCCCGGTCGAGGCGATCTACTACGAAGACGATCTGCCGAGCAAGTGGTCGGACTATTACACGGCCAACGTCGAATTCTTCGCGGAGATCGGCTCTCCCGGCGGCGCCGCGAAGGTCGGCGTACTGCCCGGTGATCATCCGGTGATCGCGGTTCTGCCGCCCCAAGAGCACTGACACCCAGGCGACCGACCGTCGTGGCGCTGGACCTTCCCGACTTCCCGTGGGACTCACTTCTTCCGTATCGAGCGACCGCGGGCACGCATCCGGATGGCATTGTCGACCTCGCGATCGGGTCACCGATCGACCCGGTGCCGACCATCGTCGCCGAAGCGCTCGCGGCAGCGACCGGGTCACCCGGGTATCCGCAGACCTCCGGCAGTCCCGAACTTCGGCAGGCGATTGTCGACTGGCACGCGCGTCGGGGGATCGAGGTCGGGATCGACAACACCCTGCCGGCGATCGGCTCGAAGGAGTTCATCGCCCTTCTGCCGACCCTCCTCGGGCTCGGCCCCGGCGATGTCGTCGTGCAGCCTTCCCTCGCCTATCCGACCTACGCGGTGGGTGCGGCGATCGTCGGCGCCGACGTTCTCGTCTCGGATGAGCCCGACGAGTGGCCGTCATCCACGAAACTGGTCTGGCTTAACAGCCCGGGCAATCCCGACGGCCGCGTTCACGGGCTCGAGTTTCTGCGCCGTGCCGTCGTGCGGGCTCGCGAACTCGGTGCCGTCATTGCGAACGACGAGTGCTACGCCGACCTCAACTGGGAGGGTGACGAGCCGACCCCGTCGATCCTCGATCCCGCAGTCACTCAAGGGTCGAGACGGCTCACCCTTGCGGTGCATTCGCTGTCGAAGAGCTCCAACCTGGCGGGCTATCGGGCGGGCTTCATCGCCGGCTGCAGTGACCTAGTGGGGGAGCTGCTTGAGGTTCGCAAACACGCGGGCCTCATCCCCCCGGCCCCGGTGCAGCACGCGATGACGGTTGCCCTGGGCGACGACGCCCACGTCGCCGCGCAGAAGGCACGCTATGCGGGCAGGCGGGCCATCCTCGCCGCCGCGCTCACCACCGCAGGTTTTCGGATCGACTCAAGCCGCGCCGGGCTCTACCTCTGGGTGACCCGCGGGGAGGACGCCTGGACGACGGTCGCAACGCTCGCCGACCTCGGAATCCTGGTGACCCCCGGCACCTTCTACGGGGAGGCCGGACGCGATCATGTGCGCATTTCCCTGACCGCGACGGATAATCGCGTGGCCGCCGCCGCCGCACGTTTGGCGGCATCCTCCAACTGAACCCGCTGCATCCTGGCGCTCATCACTGTCGCCGGAAGCGGGCCCTAGGCTGTAGGGGTGAACGATTCCGAGCGGCCAGACACGGCCACGTTCTCTTATGGCGGCGCGACCACGGAGTTTCCCGTGCGTCACGCTGTCGAAGGTCGCGACAGCGTCGACATCTCGACGTTCATGCGCGACACGGGTCTTTCGACCCTCGACCAAGGCTTCGTGAACACGGCCTCGACCAAGAGCGCCATCACCTACATCGACGGGGATGCCGGCATCCTGCGGTATCGCGGCTACGCGATCGAAGATCTGGCCCGAAACTCCACCTACCTCGAGACGGCGTGGCTGCTGATTTACGGCGAACTGCCGACGCCTTCCGAACTCACTGATTTCGAAAACCGCATCCGCCATCACACGCTGCTGCACGAAGACCTGAAGACCTTCTTCTCGGCGCTGCCGCACACCGCGCATCCGATGTCGGTGCTCTCCTCAGCTGTCTCTGCTCTCTCGACCTACTACGAGGATGATCTCGACCCGCACAACCCCGAGATGGTCGAGATCAACACCATCCGCCTTCTCGCGAAGCTGCCGGTCATCGCCGCCTACGCTCACAAAAAGTCGCTCGGCCAGGCGTTCCTCTACCCCGACAACTCGCTGTCGTTCGTCGAAAACTTCCTCAAGCTCAACTTCGGCAACATGGCCGAGACCTACCAGATCAACCCGGTCTTGGTGAATGCGCTCGAACGCCTCCTGATCTTGCATGAAGACCACGAACAGAACGCTTCGACCGCGACTGTGCGGCTCGTGGGTTCGACCGAAGCCAACATCTTCGCGTCGATCTCGGCCGGCATCAACGCCCTGTACGGCCCGCTGCACGGTGGCGCCAACGAAGCGGTGCTCAAGATGCTGCTTCGGATTCAGGAGTCCGGCGAGAGCGTGCAGAAGTTCATCGAGCGGGTGAAGAGCAAGGAAGACGGCGTCAAGCTGATGGGCTTTGGCCACCGCGTGTACAAGAACTTTGACCCGCGCGCCAAACTTGTCAAGGAGAGCGCCGACGAGGTACTCGCCGACCTGGGTGTCAAGGACCCGCTGCTTGACATCGCGAAAGAACTCGAAGAAGCGGCGCTCGCCGACGACTACTTCATCGAGCGCAAGTTGTACCCGAACGTCGATTTCTACACCGGCGTCATCTACAAGGCGATGGGCTTCCCGGCTCGCACTTTCACGGTGCTGTTCGCGATCGGTCGACTGCCCGGCTGGATCGCGCACTGGCGCGAGGCGGCAACCGACCCGGCCACCAAGATCGGTCGACCGCAGCAGTTGTACACCGGCCCGGCCTCACGCGACTGGCCTACCGCGCGCTGAGCTACCTGACGGCGCCCGCCAGTGATCCGGTCGTGCGGCCGGCGGGGTCGTAGATCGTGCACAGCAACTCTCGGTCGCCGCTCGCCCAGCTCTCAACGGTGGGGTAGTAGCCACGAGTTTCTAGGCTGGAGTCGGCATACGACACCCCGACGAAACGGGTAAAGACGTCGCCGCCGCAGAAGGTGTGAAGGTCGGCGTCGAGCGTTGAGGACCCGGGAAAAGCGCTGTCGGTGACCTGACTGCTCGCGAAGACTTCCGAGTCGTGTTCTTGAGTGCAGGCAACGATCGGCACGCTGGTGACCTCGTCACCGACGGTGGCGTCTTCGAGACAGTCACCGATGGCGAGAGTAAAGACCCCGGGCGGCTGGACGCTTGAGCCTGCCGAGAGGGTGTCCAGCACGCTGCACCCGCTGAGCCCCGCACCCAGCACCGCCGCTGCGGCCAGAAGGCGCAGTCCGCGTATCTGCCGGGGGGCGCGGGTCACAGCGTCAGCATAGTCAGGTGGTGAGGCGTTGCAGCAGCTCGTCGTGCAGCGGCCCGTTGGTGGCGACAGCGGAACCGGTGTGCAGCGCTTCGCCGCCGTCGGCATCCGTGAACCGCCCGCCGGCTTCGCGCACGATCGGCACGAGCGCGGCGATGTCCCACGGTTTCAGGTCGAACTCGGCGACGATGTCGATCGCGCCCTCAGCGAGCAACATGTACGGCCACAGGTCGCCGAATGCCCGCGTCCGCCGCACGGCGCGGCTCAGGTCGATCAGTTGGTCGAGGCGGCCCGCCTGGTCCCAGTGCTTGAGGCTGTTGTACGAGATCGTCGCGTCGCTGAGGTCGTCGATTGCGCTGACCGAGATTCGGCGCGCCTCGCCCTCGCCCTCCTGCGCCCACGCGCCGTGGCCGGTTGCCGCCCACCAGCGTTTCCCCATCGCGGGGATGCTGACCACCCCGACCTGCGGGATGCCGTCAATCGCGAGCGAAATCAACGCACCCCAAATCGGAACGCCGCGCACGAAATTGCTGGTTCCGTCGATCGGGTCGATGATCCACCGTCGCCCCGTGTCATGGGCGGTAGTGCCGGCGCCGAACTCCTCGCCCAAAATGGCATCCTCAGGTCGCGCCTCGGCCAGATGCTGGCGGATGACGTGTTCGACGCGCGTGTCGGCATCCGTGACCTGCGTGCGGTCGGGCTTGAGTTGCACATCGAGGTCTTGAGCGCGGTAGCGGTCGATCGAGATGAGGTCGGCTTCGTGAGCGAGCACGAGGGCGACCGCGAGGTCGTCGGCGAGGGTGAAGGTCACGCCGCCAGGCTACCTACTCCGCGCTACCCGGCGAGAGTCGTCAGCAGGCGCTGCAGGGAGTCGACACGTGCGGCGGGGAGCCGGCCGTCGGCGACGGCGGCGTTGAGCTCGCAGTCGGGGGCGTCGGGCAGGTGGGTGCACCCGCGCGGGCAGTCCGCGGCGACAACCGCGAGGTCGGAGAACGCCTTCAGGATGTTGTCGGGATTCACGTGGCCCAAGCCGAACGAGCGAATCCCCGGGGTGTCGATAATCCACCCCCCGGTGGGAACTCTGAGGCTGACCGTCGACGACGAGGTGTGGCGCCCGCGACCTGTCGTCGCGTTGACAACCCCGACCGCGCGGTCGGTCCCCGGCACCAGGGCGTTCACGAGTGTCGACTTGCCAACTCCCGAGTGCCCGACGGCGACCGTGGTGTGCCCGGCGAGGGCCGGTTCGAGTTCGGCGAGCGGGAAAGCATCCTGAGCCGATCGAAAGATCGGGATGTCGAGGGCCGCGAAGTTGGCCAGGAACGGTTCCGGGTCGGCGAGATCCGTCTTCGTGATCACGATCAGCGGAGCGACGCCGGCGTCGTAGGCGGCAACCAGGTACCGGTCGACGAGTCGCGGACGAGGCTCAGGGTTCGCGGCCGCGATCACGATGAGCAACTGGTCGGCGTTGGCGACGATGATGCGCTCGATCTGGTCGGAATCATCGGCGCTGCGGCGCAGCAGCGTCACCCGCGGACTGATGCGCACGATCCGAGCGAGACTGCCCTCGTCGCCGGTGGAATCGCCGACGACATCCACGCGGTCGCCCGTGACGATCGCCTGCTTGCGCAACTCGCGGGCACGGGTTGCCGTCACAGTGCGTTCTTCGGGCCCGTCTTCGTCCACCAGCACGGTGTACCGGCCCCGGTCGACCGAGAGCACCCGGGCGTCAACGGCATCGACATGCTCGGGACGCTGCTTGCTGCGCGGCTTATTGCCCTTCGGATTCGGGCGCACGTGAACGTCGGATTCGTCCCAGGCTTCGAAGCCTTCGTCGTCCTCGTCGGGCGGCAGCCAGCTCACGAGGCGGCGATGGCCTTCGTCGTCACAGCCCAGAGCTCGGCGAACTGCGGAAGCGTCTTCGCGGTGGTCGCGATGTCGTCGACCTTGACGCCCGGCACCGCGAGTCCGAGGATTGCGCCGGCGGTGGCCATCCGGTGGTCTTCGTACGCGTGCCACCGGCCGCCGTGCAACGGTCGGGGCTCGATGAGGAGGCCGTCATCCAATTCGGTTACCTGTCCGCCGAGGGAGACGATCTCGGTTGCGAGGGCGGCGAGCCTGTCGGTCTCGTGACCGCGCAAGTGCCCGATGCCGATAATCCGGCTCGGGGTGCTAGCCAGGGCCGCGAGCGCCACGATCGCCGGGGCCAGTTCGCCGCCGGCCGACAGGTCGAGGTCGAGTCCCGGGATCTCGGCGCCACCGCGAATTCCGATACCGCCGTCGACGACGAGCGCGTCGCCGCGCCACGACACCCGCGCGCCATACCGAGGCAGCAGGTCGGCGAGCATCGCGCCCACCTGGGTCGTCGCGCGCGGCCAGCCCTCGACGGCGACAGTGCCTCCTGAGATCAGGGCTGCGACAAGAAAGGGTGCGGCGTTCGAGAGATCAGGCTCGATCGACACATCGAGTGCGCGAATCGCCTGGTGCTCGACGACCCAGGTACCCGGAGTGGGCGTCTTCACCTCGACGCCGCGCTGCTGAAGGCACGTGATCGTCATTTCGATGTGCGGCAGGCTCGGCAGGCGCTCGCCGGTGTGCCGCAACACCAACCCGCGTTCGAAGCGGGCGGCAGCCAGCAAGAGACCCGAAACGAACTGGCTCGACGCCGACGCGTCGATCGAGACTTCGCCCCCGGCGACAGTTCCGGTCCCGTGGAGGGTGAACGGCATCCCTCCGCGGCCGTTGTCGTCGGTTTCGATGCCGAGATCGCGCAGCGCCCCGATCATCGCCGACATCGGCCGACGGCGCGCCGACTCGTCGCCGTCGAACTCGACCGGACCGTTGGCGAGCGCCGCGACCGGCGGAAGGAAGCGCATCACGGTTCCGGCCAGACCACAGTCGATCGACCTGCCACCGACCAGGGGTGCGGGAGTCACCCGCAGGTCGGGACCGTACTCGGTGATGTTCTCGGTCTCGTCGATTCCCACCCCAAGCGCACGCAACCCGGCAATCATCAGGGCGCTATCGCGGGAGTGCAGGGGAGCGTGCAACGTGCCAGGGCCGGCGGCGAGCGCGGCGAGCACCAGTTCGCGATTGGTGAGACTCTTCGAGCCCGGCAACCGAAGTGTCGCGTCGAGCGGACCCGCAGCAACGGGCGCGATCCAGGGGGCGACGGTGCTGGCCCCGGGCGCGCCCGTGCCGATCCCGTTCTCAGGGGTGGAATATCGCTGCACATCCATCGGTTGTCTAGGGTATGCCCGCAGCCCTGCTCGAACGTCCTCGTGCGGGCACACCCGTAGACTCAACGGCGATGAGCGACACTGCACCGATTCGCAAGAAGCAGCCGACGGCTGAACTGCGGACGTTGTTCGAAGGGCAGGCCCTGGTCTTTATGGACCAGCTGTACGGTGCTGCGATCCGGATGACGCGCAACCCGGCGGATGCCGGCGACCTCGTGCAGGAGACCTACGCGAAGGCGTACGCGGCGTTCGGGTCCTTTGAGCAGGGCACGAACCTCAAAGCGTGGCTCTACCGCATCCTGACCAACACGTTCATCAACACCTACCGCAAGAACCAGCGTGGCCCTTACCAAGGCACGATCGACGACCTCGAGGACTGGCAGTTGGGCGGAGCAGAGTCGCTCACCCAGGGTCGTTCGACGCGGTCGGCCGAGGCAGAAGCCATCGATCACCTGCCCGACAGCGACGTCAAGGCGGCACTCCAGTCGATCCCGGAAGACTTCCGGCTCGCGGTGTACTTCGCCGACGTCGAAGGCTTCTCGTATCAAGAGATCGCCGACATCATGAAGACCCCCGTTGGAACCGTCATGAGTCGACTGCACCGTGGCCGCCGACTGTTGCGCGATCTGCTCGCGGACTACGCCCGCGACCGCGGCATCCCGGTTCCCACTCCCACCCCCAGGAGCGCGAAATGACCGACTGCGGCTGCGACAAAGCCAAGGCTGAACTCGAGGAGTACCTGCACCGTGAGCTGCAGCCTCAGGAGTTCCAGGATGTCAGCGATCACCTCGCGAATTGCGACGACTGCACGGGGGAGCACCTCGTCGGGCTGACCCTCACCCTCAAGATGCAGAAGGCGTGCCAGGAGACCGCTCCCGAAGAACTTCGCCAAGCGATTCTCGCTTCGCTCGACTAACGGGTCTCGACTAACGGGTCTCGACTAACCGGGTCGCACGACTTAGAGGGTGAAAGCCCGCGCAATCAGGTCGGTCTGTTCGGCTGCGGAACGCTTCGACGATCCCGTCGCGGGAGCCGCGGCTGCCCGCCGTGAGATGACTGAAATCGTGCGGTCCCGCAGTCGCGGGGCGAGCTCCATGTTCACGAACGGCCAGGCGCCCTGGTTCTCGGGTTCTTCCTGAACCCAGACCAGCTGAGCATTCGGGTAGCGCGCGACCACGGCATTCACCTCGGCGTCGGGCAGCGGGTAGTACTGCTCGAGGCGCACGAGCGCGAACGAGCCCGCGTCATCCCGCTTCTCGAGTTCTGCCAACAGGTCGTAGTGGAGTTTGCCGGCGTGCAGCAGCACCCTCTTCACGGCGTTCGGGTCGGCAATGCGAGCGTCATCGAGCACCGGCTCGAACTTGCCCGACGTGAAGTCGGCCACCTCGCTGGTTGCTCCGCGCAGGCGCAGCATCGACTTCGGCGTGAAAACGATGAGCGGACGACGTGGCCGCGAGTACGCCTGACGGCGCAGCAGATGGAAGTACGACGCGGGGGTCGAGGGTCGAGCCACGGTCATGTTGTTCTCGGCGCACATCTGCAGGAAACGTTCGATGCGGGCCGATGAATGGTCGGGCCCCTGACCCTCGTACCCGTGCGGCAGCAGCAGCACGACGGAGGAGCGCTGACCCCATTTTTGCTCGGCGCTCGAGATGAAGGTGTCGGTGATGGTCTGCGCCCCGTCGACGAAGTCGCCGAACTGGGCCTCCCAGAGCACGAGCGCGTCGGCGCGTTCGACCGAGTAGCCGTACTCGAAACCGAGCGCGGCGAACTCCGACAGCAGGGAGTCGTAGATCCAGAACCTTGCCTGCGTGTCAGAGAGGTTCGCCAGCGGCAGCCACTCCTGACCGTTCTCGCGGTCGTGGAATACCGCGTGCCGAGACACGAAGGTGCCCCGCCGCGCGTCCTGGCCGACCATCCGCACCGGGGTGCCCTCGACGAGCAGCGAGCCCAGCGCGAGCAGTTCGCCAAAGCCCCAGTCGATCAGACCGCTGCGGCTCATCTCTACCCGCTTGTTGAGCAACTGCCGCAGCTTCGGGTGCACCGTGAAACCTTCGGGCAGGTTGTCGTGCGCGTCACCGATGAGCTCGACGAGCGACTGGGCGACACCCGTGGTGGCGGGTTCGCCCGCGGCGTCATCCTGCTGCGACTCCGGTCGCTCGAGGTCGGCGACCGGCTGCTGATCGGTCGTGACCACCTGGATCGTGCCGGTCTGCGCGGCGTGGGTCTCGGCGAAGGCGCGCTCCAGGCGGTCCTGGAAGTCCTTGTGGGCCGCCTCGAACTCTTCCTGCGTGATGTCGCCACGACCGACGAGTGCCTCGGTGTAGAGGGTGCGCACGCTGCGTTTGGCCTCGATGAGGTTGGTCATCAACGGCTGGGTCATCGACGGGTCGTCGCCCTCGTTGTGCCCGCGACGGCGGTAGCAGATCAAGTCGATGACGACATCCCGCTTGAACTTTTCGCGATAGGCGAAGGCAATTTCTGCGACCCGCACGACGGCTTCAGGATCGTCGCCGTTCACGTGGAAGATCGGCGACTGCACTGTCTTCGCAACATCCGATGCGTACACCGACGACCGACCCTCGGAGGGCGGCGTGGTGAATCCCACCTGGTTGTTGATGACGACGTGCAGGGTGCCGCCGGTCTTGTACGCCCGCAGTTGCGACATTTGCAACTGCTCGTACACGATCCCTTGGCCGGCCATCGAAGCGTCGCCATGCACGAGGATCGGCAGCACTCCGGAGCGGCCGTCATCGGTGCGATCCTGCTTCGCGCGCACGATGCCCTCGAGAACGCCGTTGACGGCTTCGAGGTGCGAGGGGTTGGCGGCGATGTAGACCGAGATCTCTTTGCCGGATCCTGAGGTGAAGGTGCCTTCGGTTCCGAGGTGATACTTCACGTCGCCCGAGCCCTGAACCGTCTTCGGGTCTTGCGTGCCTTCGAACTCGCGGAAGATCTGGCCGTAGGTCTTGCCGGCAATGTTCGTGAGAACGTTGAGTCGGCCACGGTGGGCCATGCCGATGGCAACTTCTTCGAGGCCGGCCTCGCTGGCGCCCTGCAGAATCTCGTCGAGCAGCGCGATCGTCGACTCGCCGCCCTCAAGACTGAACCGCTTCTGTCCGACGTACTTGGTCTGCAGGAAGGTTTCGAAAGCCTCGGCTTCGTTGAGCTTGCCGAGGATGCGCAGCTGCTCTTCTTTGGTCGGCTTCTGGTACTTCTGCTCGAGGCGCTCCTGGAACCAGGCGCGTTCCTCGGGATCTTGGATGTGCATGTACTCGATGCCGACGGTGCGGCAGTACGAGTCGCGCAGCACGCCGAGCACGTCGCGAAGCAGCGCATTGCGTCGTCCCGCGAAACCGCCAACGACGAACTCGCGGTCGAGGTCCCAGAAGGTGAGGCCGTGGTTGGCGAGCTCGAGGTCGGGGTGCGAACGTTGCACATACTCGAGCGGATCAATGTCGGCCATCAGGTGGCCGCGCACCCGGAACGAGTTGATCAGCTCTTGCACGCGTGAGGTCTTCGAGACGCGTTCTGACAGGTCGACGCTGATGTCTTCGGCCCAGTGAATCGGGTCGTACGGGATGCGCAGCGACGCGAAGATTCCCTCGTAGAAGCCGCGCTGCCCGATCAGCAGTTCGTGCACCATCTTGAGGAACTCGCCTGACCCGGCGCCCTGGATCACTCGGTGGTCGTAGGTGCTCGTCAGGGTGATGGTTTTGCCGATGCCGAATTCGGCCAGCGCCTTTTCGCTCGACCCCTGGAAGGCGGCCGGATACTCCAACGCGCCAGCACCGATGATCGAGCCCTGGCCCTTCATCAGACGCGGAACCGAGTGCTCGGTGCCAATGCCGCCCGGGTTGGTGAGCGAGATCGTGGTGCCGGCGAAGTCATCCGCGGTCAGTTTGTTGGCGCGGGCCCGGGCGACGACGTCTTCGTACGCCGCAAGGAAGTCGGCGAAGGTCATGGTGTCGGCGCGCTTGATCGCCGGAACGAGAAGTGAGCGCGTGCCGTCCGGCTTCGGCAGATCGATGGCGATGCCGAGGTTGGTGTGCGCAGGCACGACGACGCTCGGCTTGCCGTCGGGTTCGTCGTAGAACACGTTCTGGCTCGGGAAGTCGTTGATCGTCTGCACCATCGCCCAGGCGATCAGGTGCGTGAACGAGACCTTGCCACCGCGCGCACGGCGCAGATGGTTGTTGATGACGATGCGGTTATCGATCATCAGCTTCGCCGGGATGGTGCGCACGCTCGTCGCCGTCGGAACGGTGAGGCTCGCATCCATGTTGGTCGCGAGGGTCTTCTGCATCCCGCGCAGCGGCGTGACGACATCTTCTTCAGCAGGCGCGTCGGATGGGGCTGCCGCTTGAGGTGCCTCGGCGGGAATCGGCTGCCGTTTCGCGGGCGCTGAGGTGGTGCGAGCGACGGGAGTGCTGCCGGTCGGCGGCACCGTCGCGACAGGGACGGTTGTCGCGACCTCGGCCGCGGGTGCCTCAGCCGCGGGTGCCTCAACGACCGGCGCTTCAGGTGCAGCGGCGTCAGGTGCCGGCGCGAAGCTCTCGACGACCGGGGCAACCGCGGTGCGGCGCTGCTCGAGCACCGGCCACCAGCTCTGGTCGACCGAATTCTTGTCAACGAGGTACCTCTCGTACATCTCGTCGACGAGCCATTCGTTGGCTCCGAATTCGTCTTCTGATGTGATCCCGGGTACGGGGCTCGACACTGCAGACCGCCCACTCTCGTGTGTCGTGGTTTTGGTAGATGTGGTGGCGTATGAAGCCGCTCTAGCTTAGGCCGACTAGCCGGATAGCGTTGGCGGCATGCGGTTCACCGGTCCCCTTCCTGCCCACGATCTGACGTACTCCGACGTGTTCCTCGTTCCGAGCCGCTCCGGTGTGACGAGCCGACTCGATGTCGACCTCACTCCGGATGACGCAACCGGGGCCACCATCCCGATCGTTTCGGCCAACATGAATTCGGTGACCGGGCCGCGGTTGGCTGCCGCGCTCGCCCGTCGCGGAGGTCTCGGCGTTCTGCCGCAAGACCTCGGTGTCGACGACCTGATCGCCGCGATCTCGTTCGTCAAGCAGCAATCGCCGCTCTGGGATGCCACGGTCGAGGGGCTCCCGTCGGTCACCGCCGAAAACCCTCGCGCCGCGTTCGATGCGCTGGTAGCGGGGGATGTCGATCGCGCCAACGTCGTCGTCGGTGGAGCGGCCGCCGGTTCGGTGACCCGCACCGGCGCCCTCCGCGGCACGATCTACCGTCCTGCCATCGACGCCTCGGGACGACTTCGGGTGGCGGCCGCGGTCGGCATCAACCGCGACGTCGCCGTCCACGCGCAGGCGCTCGCCGACGCGGGAGTCGACGTGCTCGTGCTCGACACCGCACACGGTCACCAGGAGGGGATGCTGCGCGCCCTCACCGCCGTGCGTGAACTCGACCTCGGCATCCCGATCGTGGCCGGCAACATCGTGACCGCCGACGGGGTGCGCGATCTCGTCTCGGCCGGGGCCGGCATTCTGAAAGTCGGCGTCGGACCGGGCGCAATGTGTACGACCCGCATGATGACCGCCGTCGGGCGTCCTCAATTCTCGGCGGTGCTCGAGACGACCTCGGCCGCCCTGGAACTTGGTGCGAAGGTCTGGGCGGATGGCGGGGTGCGCTATCCGCGGGACGTTGCGCTCGCGCTCGCCGCCGGGGCGTCATCGGTGATGGTCGGATCCTGGTTCGCGGGCACCCTCGAGTCCCCGGGCGAGATCGAGACCGACTCCGACGGGCGGGTGTTCAAACAGAGCTGGGGGATGGCATCCACGAAAGCTGTGCACGCCCGGTTCGGTGACCTCGATCCCTACGAACTCGCGCGCAAGGAACTCTTCGCCGAAGGGATCTCGTCGTCGAAGATCTACCTCGACCCGATGCGGCCGTCGGTAGAAGATCTGCTCGACATGATCACCTCGGGGGTGCGGTCGTCGTTCACCTACGCCGGCGCGGCCACGGTACCCGAGTTCCACGAGAGGGCGGTTGTCGGTTTCCAGTCTGCGGCCGGGTATGAAGAGGGCAAGGCTCTCCCCGTATCGTGGTGACAGTGGTGACGGTGGGGGCGAGTGCACGCAGCGGCAACGGGCCGACGCTTTCCCGCGAGGGCCCGCAGAGACAGCTTGACCAGCAGTCGCCGCCTGAGTTCTGGGGTCGTCTGGTCGCGGCAGTGTTCGAGTTGCCAGGTGTCGAAGAAGGCCACAGCCAAGTGAGTCCAGCGTCGAGTCGGGCTGTCTTTCTCACCCAGCGCATCGAGGAGTTGTCGCCTGAGCGCTCGCTCGCCCCGGGCGACCGACTCGAGCCGGTGCATCTCCACGGTGTTCACGACACGTCGGTCCATCTCGTTCTGCCGTCTGAACGTGGTGCGGAGCTGGTCCAATTGGGCTGGGCCGTCCCGCATCAGTACGCCGAGTTCGGAACCGAGTTCCTGATCTACGGCCCACGTGATGAAGCGGAACTCGGGATTGTCATCGACATTATTCGCGAGAGCCTGTCGTTCGCCGAAGCGGAGTCTTGACCGACTCCGATTTCCCTCACCGCGTCGATCGTCGGGCGTGTCCTCATTCGAGAAAGGCCCTCCCGGTCACATGGTGACGACATCCCGTCTGGTCTTCGCCGTCGAAATTGTCGACGAGGAAGACCGCGCGATCGCGCAACTCGGCGCCTTCGATACTGAGGAGGCCGCGCAGGAATGCCTCTCCCTCCTCGAAGCCGAGGGACGACACGGGATGCTCGCGATCAACCTCATCGACGTTCACTCGACGGTCACCGACTGGGCCGCCGATCGCTGAGAGTGGCACCGTAAGCTCCTGACATGCCTGAGCTGCACATTACGGGCGACGCCAGCGCCGACACGTTGCTCTCTGACAAGCCGCTCGCGCTGCTGATCGGGATGCTGCTCGACCAGCAGGTTCCGATGGAGACGGCTTTCGCCGGCCCGGCCAAGATCCACGACAGGTTCGGCACCATCGACGCAGCGAAAATCGCGGACGCCGATCCCGAGAAGTTCGCCGCCGTCTTCAAGCAACCACCCGCCGTCCACCGGTTCCCCGGCTCCATGGCTGACCGCACCCAGGCGCTGTGCGCGGCGATCGTCGCCGACTGGGGCGGCAAGGCCGAACGCCTCTGGACCGACGGGCAACCCGATGGGGCCACCATCCTGACCCGCCTCACCGCACTGCCGGGCTTCGGGGAGCAGAAGGCGAAAATCTTCCTCGCACTACTGGGCAAGCAGTACGGGCTGACCGCGACCGTGTGGCAGGATGCCGCGGGCCACTATGGCGACACCGGCAGTTATCGGTCGGTTGCCGATATCGTTGACCCTTCATCCCTCACCAAGGTGCGGGAGTTCAAGAAGGCGGCCAAAGCGGCCGCGAAGGAGACGTAACGCCCGCGATGGACGATCCTCCGTCCCACCGAATCTCGACGATTGACGTCACTCGATGAGTACGGATGTGATCCTGCTGATCGTCGGCCTCGTGCTGACCGTCGGCACCGGCGTGTTCGTGGCGAGCGAGTTCTCGCTGGTCAACCTCGAGCGTTCCGACCTTGAGGCGCGCGAGGAGCGGGGCGAGCGCGGCCTCGGCGCGATCATCCGAGCACTCAAGGTCACCTCGACCCATCTCTCGAGTGCGCAACTCGGCATCACTCTGACCACACTCCTCGCCGGGTTCACCCTCGAACCCGCGCTCTCGTCCCTCCTGACCCCACCCCTCACCGCGATCGGAACTCCGAGCGGTGCCATCGGACCTGTTGCCTACGTGGTCGCGCTGGCGATCGCCACGGTGGTGTCGATGATCATCGGCGAGCTGGTTCCTCAGAATCTCGGTCTCGCGGTGCCGCTGCGTATCGGGAAAATCGTGATCCCGTTCCAGATCGCGTTCACCACGGTGTTCCGACCGTTCGTTCTCGGGCTCAACGGGTCGGCGAACGCCATCTTGCGCGCGATCGGCATCGAGCCGCGCGAAGAGATCTCGGCTGCGCGAACTGCCGACGAACTGGTCAGTCTGGTTCGTCGCTCGGCGCGTGAGGGGGCGCTCAACCAAGGCACAGCGACCCTGCTCGCCCGAACCCTCGCGTTTTCGGAACACACCGCCGCCGACGTCATGACTCCTCGCCCGAAGATCTCGGGCATCTCGCGCACCGACAGCGCGGCCGCCGTCATCGCACTGGCGCGAGCGACCGGGTACTCGCGGTTTCCGGTGTTCGACGAGGACGTCGACGACATCACGGGGCTGGTGCACCTCAAACAGGCTGTCGCAGTGCCCCGCGAACGACGGGCCGACGTGCCCGTCATGGCTCTGCAGTCAGAGGCGCTGCGGGTGCCCGAGACGATGAAATTGGATGTGCTCCTCGCCGAGCTGCGCGGACGTGGATTCCAGATGGCTGTCGTCGTGGACGAGTACGGCGGAACGGCCGGCGTCACGACACTCGAAGACCTCGTCGAAGAACTCGTCGGCGAGGTCTCCGACGAGCACGACAGGTCTCGTGCCGACGTGGTGCGCAGCCGTGACTGGCTCACCTTCCCCGGCGCGCTGCGCCCCGACGAGTTGGCCGATCGCGCCAACGTCGTCGTGCCCGAAGACGGTCCCTACGAAACTGTCGCCGGCTGGATGATGGCCGAGCTCGGGCGGGTTGCTCAAGTGGGCGACACGGTTGATCTCGCGGAAGGCATCTTCCGCGTCGAGCGGATGGACGGCCGTCGCATCGACCGCATCCGCTTCACGCCCCAGGAAGCCGACCCTGCCGCGGGGGTGAAGCCGTGATCGCGTTCACCTCGACCGCGGCCGCCGCCGTGACGGCCGCCGAGACCGCAGGAACGGTCGACGGCTGGGGGATTCTCTGGCTCTTCATCCTGCTCCTCGGCAATGCGTTCTTCGTTGCGGCTTCTTTCGCCGTCATCACCGCGCGCCGCTCTCAGATCGAGCCTCGGGCAGAGAACGGATCCCGCGCCGCGAAGACCGCGCTCTGGGCGATGGAGCACGCGAACCTGATGCTCGCGACCAGCCAGCTCGGGATCACGATCTGTTCGCTGCTGATCCTGAACGTGTCCGAGCCAGCCATCCACCATCTGCTCGAGATCCCCCTGGCCTTGACGCACTGGCCCGAGGAGGTCATCGGCGGAATCGCATTCGGGGTGACGCTCGTGCTGGTGTCGTTCCTGCACGTTGTGTTCGGCGAGATGGTGCCGAAGAACCTCTCCTTCGCGGTGCCCGAACGCGCAGTCCTGATTCTCGCCACCCCCCTGGTCGCCGTCGCGACAGTCTTCCGGCCGATCATCCTGGTGCTCAACGCTGCGGCCCACGGCATCCTGCGGTTGCTGCGCGTTCAGCCGAAGTCGGAAGCAACGAGCGCCTTCACGGCCGACGAGGTGCAGACGATGATCCGTACCTCGACGCGAGAAGGGATGTTCAGCGACACCACCGGTGCCCTGAACAACGCTTTTGAGTTCACCTCGAAGCTGGTTCGGGATGTCGCGGTGCCCAGCGCGCAACTGATCACCCTCCCCGAAGACGGCACCCCGGGCGACGTCGAGCACGCGGTTGCCCAGCACGGTTTCAGCCGGTATGTGCTCATCGATGAAGCGGGCGAACCGACCGGCTACGTGCATCTCAAGGACGTCATCGACCTCCGCGACGACGAACTGGATGTGCCGGTTCCGCCGAAACGGATTCGCCAGTTGATCTCGGTGTACCGCGATGCCGAACTCGAGGATGCCCTCGCCCAGATGCGCCGGTCCGAGGCGCACATCGCGCGGGTGTTCGACGAGCACGGTGTCACGCACGGCGTGCTGTTCCTCGAAGACATCATCGAGACCCTCGTCGGTGAAGTGCAGGATGCCACGCGCCGCGGACGTTAGAGAGCGGCGTTGAGTCTCAGAGCGGGGCGCGCGCCCTGAGGTACTGCGGTGGCCAGTAGTCCAGCTCGACGCCGAGTTCGATCGCAGCGTGCAGGGCAAAGTGCGGATCACGAAGAGCCTCGCGGCCGATCATGACGGCATCCGCCTGACCCGACTCGACGATGTCGGCGGCCTGCCGCGCCTCGGTGATGCGACCCACCGCGTTGACCGGCACCCCGGCCTCGGTGCGAATGTACTGCGCAAACGGCACCTGGTATCCAGGACCTGACGGGATTGTCACCCCGGTCACCAGCCCGCCCGTCGAGATGTCGAACAGGTCGACCCCCGCGTCGCGGCACCATCCCGCGACCACCGCGGTCTGCTGCTCGTCCCAGCCGCCTTCGGCGTAGTCGGTCGCCGAGAACCGCACCAGCACCGGGATGTCGGGCCCGAGTTCTGCAGACACGGCACGCACGATCTCGAGCAGGAAGCGCGCACGATTCTCGAGAGATCCGCCGTACGAATCGGTGCGGTGATTCGAGAGGGGCGACAAGAACTGGTGCACGAGGTAGCCGTGCGCGGCATGGATCTCGACGAGATCGAAGCCCGCGTCAATCGCTCGGCGAGCTCCGGCGGCGAACGCAGCCACGACATCCTGAATCTCGTCGGTCGTCATTGCGCGCGGCGGGTCGTAGTCGCCGAACGCGATCGCCGACGCCGACACCGTCGTCCAGCCGCCCTCCGAGATCGGGATCGTTCCGCGCGACGAGGTACCCCACTCTGGGTAGACGGATGCCTTCCGCCCGGCGTGCGCGAGCTGTAGGCCGATCACCGCCCCCTGGGTGTGCGCGAAATCGGTGACCCGCTTCCAGCCCTCTACCTGAGCGTCGTTCCAGATGCCGGTGTCGTGCGGCGAGATGCGCCCTTCGGCAACGACGCCGGTGGCTTCAGCGACGATCAGTCCCGCGCCGCCGCGGGCGAACGACCCGAGGTGCACGAGATGCCAGTCGGTCGGGATGCCGTCCTTCGCTTCGACCGTGTACTGGCACATCGCTGGCACCCAGATGCGGTTGCGGATGTGCACAGCACGAAGTTCAAGCGGATCGAAGAGCGAAGTCACCGCGTCAACCTATCGTTGAACCCGTGAGCCTGCCTGCTGAGTACCACCTGTTCGGTCGCCACGACGCCGCACCCTGTATCGCGATCCCCGACGACGACTCCGACAAGTACTCCCGCGGGGTGCTCGGGTTCGTGACCGGGTCGGCACACTACCCGGGCGCCGCGGTACTCGGGGTCGAAGCCGCTCTGCATACGGGGGTCGGGATGGTGCGCTACCTCGGTCCCGGACGCGCGACGCGTCTCATCCTCCAGCGACGCCCCGAGGCTGTGACGGTCGACGGGCGGGTGCAGGCCTGGGTGCTGGGGTCAGGGCAGGATTCCGCCCAACGTGACGAACTCACCACCCTGGTGCTCGAAAACGCGTTGGCCCAGGTCGTTCCGACAGTTCTGGATGCCGGCGCACTCGACCTCTGGCCGAAGGTCGCCGGGCCGATCGTGATGACGCCCCACGCGGGCGAACTTGCCGCGCTGCTCGAGATGTCCCGAGCCGAGGTCGAGGCCGACCGGGAGGGAGCAGCGGTTCGCGCCGCCGAAGCGTTCGCCGCGACGGTATTGCTGAAGGGAGCGCAGACTTTGGTGGCGTCCGCCGACGGCGCCATCCTGCGGGTTCGCAACGCGACGCCGTGGCTTGCGACGGCTGGCGCGGGCGACGCGCTCGCCGGCATCCTGGGGGCGTTGCTGGCCACCCACTCGGATGCAACCGACCTCGCACCCTACGCGGCGGCGGCGGCCTGGATCCACGGCGAGGCCGCCCGTCGAGCATCGGCCGGGGGACCTTTCACGATCCTCGACCTGTGCGTCGCACTTCCCGCGGTCGTTGCCGATCTCGCCGGTAGCATGAGCGCATGAAGATGTTCGCGTTCCTGGTCTCGATCGTCCTCTTCGTCGGCGGCCTCGCCCTCCTGGGCTACGCCTTCGACCTGCCCGACTGGTGGCGCAGCGTCGCCTTCCTCGGTGGTCTCGGAGCTATCTCGCTCGCCCTGATCCTGCCGTTCCACGTCAACGAGGCTTTCGACTAACTCCTCGTCTCAATCACCCACCCGAAACGCGATCGGCGTCGAATCTCTCCCATGAGAACGCGATCCGCTTCCGCATCTGGGTTTGTCGCGATGGGGATCGAGCGCGCGTTCCCGAATATCACGACCCACGATCCGACCCGGTTCTACCCGAAGGATGGCGTGCTGCCCGCCGTTGTCGCGGTGCGCGACCAGACCGGGGCGTGGGATGCGGTCGGCCAGAGCCGCCAGTTGGTGCTGTCTGACCGAAGCACGGTTATCGAAACGCTGACCGTAGTCAACTCGCCCGACGTGTTCGGCTACCGCTTAACCGACTTCACGGGACTTTTTGGCACGCTGGTCGCCTGGGCGGAATCGGAGTGGCGGTTCACGAGCGTCAACGGAGGCACGTCGATCGTGTGGCGGTACTCCTACACGGCGCGCACCGGATGGGGGCTCGTCGTCGGCGCAATTGTGCGGTTCGCGTGGGCGCCCTACATGCGCAAGGTGCTGCCACCGATCCTGGCGTCCGTCGAGAACCTTCGGGCCTGAATTCACAGAGCACTCCCACCCGTCTTCCCCCGCTCGGGGATACTCTGGCGGCACGGAGGAGCGATGGGAATGAACGAGCGATCGTCGGTTCGCAACACCCCCATTGAGCCTGCCAAGTCGGTCGAAACGTCGGACTGGCTGGCAGAACTCGCCTCCAGTCTCGACCTCGTCACCCGCGTCACGACACGATTGCGGCCCGACGGGCTGATCGAGGTCGTCGTCTCCGGACTCGTGGTGGGCTACGTCGAGCACGTCGCACCCATCTTCGTCGCGCTCGCCGGCGACCGTCCCGGAGTCGCGATCGAGGTTGCGCAGCGACGTACTCTGCGCGCCGCGGTTGACGCGCTGCGTTCGCACAGCGACGGTCGGGCTTAGGCCGACGCGAGCACGCGTTCGGCGAATGCGTCGACCCGGGCGATGAGTCCCGCCGCGCGTTCGGCAACAACCTGCGCGGCATCGGGTTGCCCGGCAAACGAGGGCGGCGCGATGCGGATCAGCAGCGAGCAGGCCAGGTCGGCGCAGATATAGGTGCCAACGCTGTTTCCGGCACGACCCGCATCCCCCGCGCGAGAGGCGCTGAACATGGTGACTTGACTGGCGGGTTGGGTGGTCGTGCACATCGAACAGATCGCCGATCCGGGTCGCAGCCGTACCTCCGATGCGCGCACCGCGATGCCGATCGCCACCTCCCCGCGCCAGAAGACGAGGTACCCGCGGTGGGGAGCGCCGGGATCGCGCCAGCCGAGGTATTCGCGGTCGGCCCAGACGACCTCGTGCAGTCCCGGCATCGGCATCCGCTCGGCTTCGCCCGGGGCGGCATTGACCAGCGCCGCGCGGATCTCCGCCTCGCTCAGGGCCCTCATTGTGCCGACCAGCCTAACCCTGCGTGTACCGGACGCACCCGGTAGCGTGGCGGCGTGGCTCGGTGGTTCAGATGGCGGTGAGGCTCCCGCGGGCGTTGCATCCGTTCCGAACCCGGCAGTACCGCATCCTGACCACAGCTCTCGTGATCTCGATGCTCGGCGCGGGCACCTGGATCGTCTCGCTGGTCTTTCAGGTGAAGGCCTTGGGTGGGTCCCCGAGCGACCTGTCCTTCGTCGCCGCGCTCAACGCCCTCGGGTTGGTAGCTGCCGTACTCATCGCAGGGGCGGTCGCCGACCGGGTGCCGCAGAAACGCATCCTGATCGTCTGCGAAGCGACCAAGGTTGTCGGCTTCGCGGCGGCGGCGGTGCTCGGCCTCACCGGCACCGTCGAGATCTGGCAGCTCGCCGTCATTTCCCTCGCGCTCGGTATCGTCGACGGTTTCTTCTACCCTGCGTACTCGGCCCTGCTGCCGTCGATCCTGCCCGCCGACGACCTGCTGCCGGCCAACGGGCTGGAAGGCACCCTGCGTCCCGTCGTCGTCCAGGCCGCCGGACCCCTGCTGGCCAGCATCCTGATTGCCGCCTGGTCGCCCGCTCTGGCCTTCGGGGTCGTCGCCTGCGTGCAACTGATCGCCGTCGCCGCGCTGCTGTTCCTGCATACCACTCCGGTGCGCCGCGATATCAGTGCCGATGCTGGACAGCACCCGGTGGCGGCTCTCCTCGTCGATATCCGCGACGGGATGTCGTACATGGTGCGCACCCCCTGGTTGTTTGGAACCCTGCTGTTCGCCTGCCTCTGGGTGCTCGTCGTGCTGGGGCCGATTGAAGTTTTGCTGCCCTTCGCCGTCACCGGACAGACGGGCGGAGGTGCGGGTGCTTACGCGATCGTGCTCGCCGCATATGGCGCGGGCGGCGCGATCGCATCCCTCATCGTCGCGTCGAACAAGTTGCCGCGTCGGTATCTCACGACGATGAATGTGGCATGGGGTCTCTCGACGTTGCCGCTCGTCGTGATCGGCATCACGAACCAGCTATGGCTGATGGCCGCACTGCTGTTTGTGGTCGGGGCCGGTTTCGCGGTCGGCGGCGTGATCTGGGGAACCCTGCTGCAACGACGCGTTCCGCCCGCGATGCTCGGCCGGGTCTCGAGTCTCGACTTCTTCGTGTCGCTCGCGCTGATGCCGGTCTCGATGGCCATCGCCGGGCCGATCGGCGAGGCCATCGGGTTCGAATGGGCGTTCCTTGCCGCGGGCGTCATCCCTGCGGTACTCGCGGTCGTGACGATCGTGGCATTCCGGATGCGACGCGACGAGATCGCGAATCCGCTCGAACCGACGAGCCCACTCCAAACAGTTGGCGCCGTCGAATCGGGGGATAGCCCCCTGTCGTAGCTAGCCCGTTCACCGCAGGCTAAGTGACATGAGTGAACTTCGTCGTCCCCGTTCAGGTCGCGTCCTCGGTGGCGTGTGCGCCGCCCTTGCCCAGCGTTTTGGGTGGGATGTCACCCTCGTCCGCGTGCTCGCGGTCGCCTCGATCCTGCTCCCCGGCCCGCAGGTGATCTTCTACCTGGTCGCCTGGCTCGTCATCCCGACCGAGTCGTCGGTCGTGACTGTCCCGACGTCGACACCGATGGCAGGCTGATCCTCAGGAGTGCTTCAGCAGCCGTTCAGATGCCGCGCTTACTGTCGAAGACGGAGGTTCTTCGATCATGGGTTTTCTGGATCGGCTGTTCGGGACGCAACAGGATGATGTTTCCGTTGCGCCGCGCCGCCGTTCTGTGACCGACGACGAGCGCGTCGTGCAGCGCTACCGATACCTCCTGCGCACCGCACCCTCCGAGACCATCGAGCAGGTGCACGCCCAGGCGTTCGGCAATCTCAGCGACACCCAGCGTGCGCAGATCTACGAGGAGTTGAGCCGGGGAACGGGCACCGGCGAGCGGCCGCTCTCCAGTGAGCCCGCCACGCTGGCTCGTGCCGCAAGCCGTGCCGAATCGCGCATTCCGGGGAGCCTCGAGCGCATCCTCGCGGGCCCGACTTTTAGCACGAGCACCGGTTCGAGCACCGGCACCGGTGTCGTCAGCCCCCTGTTGGTTGAGGTCGCTGAGTACGTCGTCGGCTCAGCGCTGGTCAGCGCGTTTCTGCCGTGGGACGCGGCGTACGACCAGGCGTCGTCGCGGCATCCCGAGCGGTAACCGTTTCTGACCCACCCCAGCGCTGTGGCCATCGGCCCAAAAGCAGGATGGCGACCGAGAACATTCCGGCGCCGAGGATCGCCAGCCACAACTGCAAGAAGAGCACGGTCACGAGGAACGCCGGCACGAAGGTCAGCACCGCCGCCACGGCGACGACCACGATCGGCGGTGTCGGCCCCAGTTCCCGCGGCTGCTCCCAACGGCCCACGAGGAACGACAGCGCGAACAGGGCCGCGAGCACGATCAGGTAGACCAGAATCCGCGACCACCACCACGCCGGGCTCGCCGGCTCCGGGCTGGCACCGGGGATGAGCAGAGCGACGCCCGCGATCATGATGATGATCGGCAGGTGCCACAGGTAGATCGTCATCAGCCGGCTGCCCGCCAGGAACACCACGGCGCGCGCTCCCCGCGTCGACATCAACTTCGCCAGTGCCGGTCGCAGAAGGCGCAAGAGACAGGCCTGAGCAAGGGCGAGCAGCACGAGCGGCAGCGTTGGCGGGTTGAGGTTGGTCAGCATGTTGGTGTCGTACGGGCCGAGGAAGACGATCGGAACGAGCGCGGCGTAGCAAACGATCGGGATCAGGACCAACTGCCACCAGCGTCTGCGGGCGAACCAGCCGTCGGCGTACCAAAAACCGATCTGTTGAACGAGCAGCCAGACGAAGAACATGTTGAAGTACCCGAGTACCGGGATGGCGGTGCTGAATTGGACAGCATCCACGACGATCACGCCAACGAGCAGCACGACAAGCGTTGGCACCGCGGCGCGGGTGTGGAAGCGCACCATGACGGGCACAAACGCCTGGCAGAGGACGTAGGCGGCGACGAACCAGAGCGGCGACCCGGCGCCCATGACAACCGAACCGAGCAGTGCCGGGTCAATCCCGATGATCGTCGCCGCGCCAATCACGACGACGTAAAAGATGAACAGGGGAAGGGTCGGCTGCGCGAGCCGCAGCACGCGCGCCTTCACGTAATCCGCCGCGGTTCCCCCACGACGAACGCTGCTGCGCCAAGCCGTGATGCTCGCGAACCCGCCTACCACGAAAAACAGCGGCATGATCTGGCCGAACCAGGTCGCGGCGGCGAACCACGGTTGCAGTTCGAGAGGCCGAGAAATGACCAGTTGGCCGTCGGCTGAGAAGCCGACCCCGATGAACAGCAGGTGGATGACGACGACCAAGAGCACGCAGAAAACCCGTGCCAGGTCGAGGGTCAGGTCACGCTTGGAGAGATCAATCGACGAGGCTGTTGTGGCAGCGGATTGGGAGCTCGGCGTAGCTGACGACGTTGGCACCCGACCACTCTAGGGCGGCGTCGCGCGACGCTTGCGACCAAACCGCGGTGGGATTCCGCCGCTGGGCTCTGCGCACTTCACCAGGGGTTTGCCAGGACTCGTCCAGGACTGTTTCGCAGAGTGGTTCCTGGCCATCGCGCCCAGCTGTCATCCGATGGCCTTACCCGAAAGTTCTGCTCTGCTATGCCCTCTTTCTCCCGCCGTGCCCTCGTGACCGCAACCGCCACCCTCTGTCTCGCCGGAATCGCCGTCTTCGCAGCGCCCGCCGCAGTCGCCGCGATCCACCAATTCCAACTCGATGCGACCGCGCAGTCGTTCGTCTACGAACCCGTCGTTTCGAGTTCCGCGATGGCCACTTCGGCCGATGCTGTCCAACGTGACGCCTTCGTGATCAGCGAGTTCACCGTCATCCAATGGCCGGTCGACCCGTCGACGCCGATCTCAAGCTACTTCGGCTACCGCTCCTGCGACGGTTGTTCGACCTTCCACACCGGCGTCGACTTCGTTCCTGGCGACGGGCATCCGATCGAGGCGATCGCCGACGGCGTCGTCGTGGGCTCGACGGTGACCGACGGATCGTGGGGCGTGCACGTCACGATCCAGCACGACGTCGATGGAGTGATCTACTTCAGTTCCTACGCCCACATGAGGTCAGGGTCGATGACGCTCGCGCTCGGCGACACCGTCACGCGCGGCGAGGTCATTGGGTTGGTCGGGAGCACCGGTCAGAGCAACGGATCGCATCTGCACTTCACCATTCAGGATGCCGATCGCAACCTGATCGACCCACTCGACTGGATGCAGGCGCACGTCACGCAGGCTTGGGGCGAATAGCCTGGCGGAGTGCCCCCCGCGCTTCGTGCCTTCGTCGATGCCGACCTCCCCGCGCTCGTCGCGATCAACGACGGCGCCTACCCGGCGGTACCGATCACCCCGGCCGACGAACTGGCAGGGCTGATCGCATCCAGCCGTCTGACCCTCGTGGTTGACGATGGCGCGGTCGCCGGCTTCATCGTCGCCCTCGCACCAGGGCTCGACTACGCGAGTGAGAACTACCTCTGGTTCAGTGCGCGGTCGTCCGATTTTCTCTACGTCGACCGGATCGTGCTTGCCCCCCGACTCCAAGGTCAGGGCGTCGGCCCGCGACTCTACGCCGCCGTTGACGACGTCGCCCGCGTTGACGGAGCGACCGAGATCACCTGCGAGGTGAACGTAAGGCCTCCGAACCCCGGGTCGCTGGCGTTCCACACCCGGCTCGGGTTTGTCGAGGTCGGACGGCAGCAGACCAAGGGCGGCACGACCGAGGTTGCCCTGCTTGCCCGTCCGGTCGCGGGTACCCATTCGTGAGCGGCACACGGCGGGATAGGGTGGCGCCATGACCGGTGGACCGACCGTTTCGATCGTCGTTCCTGCCTACAACGAGGAACGCACGATCCGGGCCTGCGTCGTCGCGGCCGTTGAGCAGACAGTTCCCGCTCACGAGATCATCGTGGTCGACAACAAGTCGACCGATTCGACGGTGGCGATGCTGAAAGCGCTTCAGATCGAGTTTCCGGATGCGCCGATCGTCATCCTGCACCAGAACGAAAAACAGGGCATCACCCCCACGCGCAACCTCGGGTTCGACCACGCGACCGGCGACATCATCGGCCGCATCGACTCCGACTCCATCCTCGAACCCGACTGGGTTGAGCAGGTCACCGCGATCTTCCTCGACCCAATCGTGGATGCCGCGACGGGCCCGATGATCTACTACGACATGCCGCTGCGGCGGTTCGGCGCCCGGGCCGACGACAACATGCGTCGCGCGCTGCTGAAGCTGACGCGCGAATATCACTTCGTGTTCGGCAGCAACATGGCAATCAGGGCGACCGCCTGGCGGGACGTCCGCGATTCGACCTGCGCCGACGAGAAAGACGAGATGCACGAGGATGTCGACCTCGGCATCCACCTCTTCGAGTTGGGCCACAAGATCGCCTACGGGTCGAAGATGGTCGCAGGCATGTCGGCCCGTCGACTCGAGGCACCGCCGAAGCAGTACCTGAACTACATCCTTCGGTGGGAGCGCACCTACGACCACCACAAGATCTTCAACCCGGCGCTCCGGGCTCCGATGGTGGTGTTCTCAGCGATCTACCCGGTGCTGCGCGAGGTACGCAAGCAGCATCTGCGGCGGGTCACGAAGGATGGCGGGGTCGGCCCATCCGCCTGGGCCGGGTGAGCACATGAAGGGTGACCAGATGAAGACACTTGCCTATTGGCGCAAGAACTACCTCTTCGGAGTCGCTCGTCCGGCAGCTCTGATCTCGGACGGCACGACTCTGACCTGTCTCGACAACGCGCTGGCTACCGTGTTCAGCGGTCCGCTGTCGTCGGTGACGGTGAAGAAGGGCCTCGGCATCTTCACGGTGTCCGTCGATGGTGAACGGGTTGCATTTTTGACCCCGTCCGGCGGCTCGACCGCTCCTGAGCCGAGCGCAGCGCTGCTCGAGTATCTGCGACAGACTTCGGAGTCTCCTTCGGCCGCAGGGGTCGCCGTGTCGGCGGCTGGCGGAGTGGGCGCCGTGGTCGGCGGGGTTGCGGGCACCGCGCTGGACGCCGTCGCCGGGGCTGCCGACCAAGTCTTCGCGACCGCGAATTACATCAAGGGCACCAAGGCGCTCGGCGCCTTCTTCACGTCGATCGGCGCCTTCGCGCCTAGAGACGTCTGACGAAGGCCGTTAGGGCCTCAGGAACACATCGTCGAAGGTGACCGGCTGAAGGCCGCGATCACGAATCGTCTTCACCAGTTCGTCGAAGTGCCCGAGGATCGTCGGCTGGTTGGCGTGGCCGATCACGATGCGCTGTGCCGTGACCCAGCGGTCGATCAGCATCGACATGTTCTCGTCGGAGATCGGGCCGGAGTCACCAATCGAGCCGTACCAGTGCACGGCCTGCGGGTAACCGGCGGCGCGCGCGGCAGCTAGCACCCGGGCGTCCGCGTTGCCGTACGGCGGGCGGAAGTACGGCGCTGCCTCAACCCCGAAAGTCGTGCGGATGAAATCTCCGCACCGTTCGAGCTGGGAACGGATCTCGCCGTCGCTGATCTTCGTGAAGTCGGGATGGTTCCAGGTGTGGTTCGCCAGCTGGATCTGACCCGACTCGACCATCGGGCGCAGAGCATCCGCGTGGTCCCTCCATGCCGGGTAGCTCGCGGTGACAAAAAAGGTGATGCGCATCCCGGTCGTGCGTGCGAACTCGGCATACGCGCCGACGACGTCGCTGGAGACCCCGTCGTCAACCGTGAACGCGATGAGGTTGCCCTCGCCGGGAAGCCCGTGAATCATCCCGCCCGGGATCGGAATCTTCGTGAGGTGCGGGATCGGAAAATACGCTGGCATCAGCGTCGGTGCTCCTTTCACGTGCGGCACGACCCGAGCATGATCGACGGCGCGGGGAAGCGCGGGTGCCTTCGGCGTTTCCGCGTAGGCGAACCCTCCGCCGACCGCTCCGGCGGCAGCCCCCGCGCTGAGGGCCGCTATTCCGGCAATCAGGGTGCGGCGCTTCATCGCCACGTCCCTAACTCTTGGAAATCGGTGCCCTCGTGCGCAATACGTCGATGAGGGTGCCGATTCCCCAGAGTTACGTCGCCGGAGCCCACGAATTTCACCGCGGGTCTCCGTAGACCGTGGGGAAATGGGTGGTGTCGATGATCGAGGGAGGCCGTTCTTGCGGTGTCGCCCGGGCCTTACCGCGGGACGTCGTCAGAACCTTCTCGTGAAAGGGAGCGGCTTGCGCATCCTGACCAGCAGGAGCAGCGGCACGATCACGTACGGCAGGTTGAACGCCAGGAACTTCACCGGGTTCTGGGTCTGAAATTCAGGCTCGCCGAAGAATTCGACCCCAAAAACGACGATTCCGGTGATTCCCGCAATCATCGTGGCGTAGATGACGGCGGGGAGTTGGATCCGGTTCCAGCCGCGGATCAGCGACGGCACGAGCACGAGGTAGAAGGCCAGGTACACGAAAGCCGACAGACCGGTCACCATGCGCATCCACACCGGCGGATTCATGAAGAGTGGATCGGCGTCGTGGGCGTACCAGTAGTTGGAGTCGACCAAGAAAGATCCGGTGGGGTGCGTGAAGTCGATCCCGACGGTCGGCAGCATGTCCGCGATGCACGAGGTCACGATGAACAGCGTGAAGAAAACCGCGAACACGATGTCGATCGGACGCTGACGCAGGGGGAGGTTCGCAATGGCGGGACGGTGTGCCTCGGCGATGAGGGCGGGCTGACTCACGGCGTCAGCATAGACGCAGCCGGCGGCGCGGCGGGGTTATGCTCGGTGACGAACACGGGAGTCCGGTGTGCCGGGCTGAGAGGAAGCGATCCACGCTTCGACCGTCGAACCTGATCCGGATCATGCCGGCGCAGGGAGGCTATCTCTTCGGCAGCTGCCGACCCGTGCCCCTTCAACGGAAAGGGCACGACAGTGCACCACTCAACTCATCGGGTATTGGCGTCAGCCGCTGCTCTCGCCGCATCCATTCTGGTTCTCGTCGGATGCGCTCCCGCGTCCAACGCACCGGTCACCCTGACGCTGGTCACGCACGACTCGTTCGCGTTGAGCGAGGGAACGCTGGATCAGTTCACCCAAGCAACCGGCATCCGGGTCCAGGTTCAGGCGGCCGGTGATGCCGGCGAACTGGTGAACAAACTGGTGCTCACCAAGGATTCTCCGCTCGGCGACGTCGTGTACGGGATCGACAACACCTTCGCGAGCCGGGCGGCGTCAGGCGGGGTGCTCGAACCCTACGTCTCGGCAGACGTGACGGATGCCGAGGGGCAGTATCTGCTGCCAGCCGGCTCCGGCGGGGAGTACCTCACGCCGATCGACTCGGGGGACGTCTGCGTCAATGTTGATCACGAGTGGTTCGCCCAGGCGGGCATCCCGGAGCCGAAGACTCTCAACGACCTGATCGACCCGACCTACCAGGGGTTGCTCGTGGTCGAGGCGGCGAATTCCTCGTCGCCGGGACTCGCCTTCCTGCTGGCGACGATCGCCGCCTACGGCGACACCGGGTGGCAGGGGTACTGGGCCTCTCTGGTTGCGAACGGCGTGAAGATCGACGCCTCCTGGAGTGACGCGTATGAGGTCGACTTCTCGGGACCATCGAGCTCCGGCGACCGCCCCCTCGTCGTGTCGTATGCCTCATCGCCTCCTTTCGAGGTTCCCGAGGGCGGCACCGTCGCACCGACGGGCGCGCTGCTGGACACCTGCTTCCGCCAGACGGAGTACGCGGGAGTGATCG
Organism: Pseudolysinimonas sp.; assembly: GCF_039912695.1. Lineage (GTDB taxonomy): Bacteria > Actinomycetota > Actinomycetes > Actinomycetales > Microbacteriaceae > Pseudolysinimonas_A. The sequence continues at coordinate 306,864 of NZ_JBDSPJ010000022.1, read as the reverse complement.
CCGGCACGGCGCATCCCGTCGAGGCGAAGGAGCTGGTCGACTTCTTGCATTCCACGACCGTGCAGAACGACATCCCCGACAACATGTACGTCTTTCCGGTGAATCCGGATGCCGTGCTGCCCGAGGCGTGGGCGAAGTTCGCGGAACGTGCGACTAACCCGTACAACCTCGACCCGGCACGGATCGACGCGAACCGTGAGAAGTGGATCGCCGAGTGGGCCGCGATCGCGACGCCGTGAGGCCTTCCACGCGCCTGAACGCGCACCCGGCGACGATCGCGGCGTGGACTCTCGGGATCGCGCTTCCGGTCGCCTTCATCGGAGTGTTTTTCGCGTGGCCGGTGGCGACGATCCTGGCGCGGGGTCTCTTCCCGAGCGGTGCACTCGACCTCGCGGGAATCGTCGAGGTGCTCTCGCGCCCCCGCACGATCCGGATCATCGGCTTCACGGTTGGCCTCGCCGCGGCCGCGACAGCGATCACGCTCCTGCTCGGGATGCCGGCCGCCTACGCGCTCTCGAGGTTGAGGTTCCGGGGGCGTGGTGTGCTGCGCGCCGCCGTGCTGGTGCCCTTCGTGCTGCCGACCGTCGTCGTGGGGATCGCATTTCGAACGCTGTTTCGGGGCACACCGCTCGACGGTTCGGTGCTTGCCATCCTCGCGGCGCTGGTGTTCTTCAACGTCGCCGTCGTGGTGCGAACTGTCGGCGTCTCGTGGGAGTCGCTCGACCCGCGGCAGGAGGAGGCCGCCCGGGTATTGGGTGCCGGCCCGGTGAGGGTTTTCGTGACGATCACGCTGCGGCGTCTGGGTCCCAGCGTGGCGGCGGCGGCATCCATCGTCTTCCTGTTCTGCTCGACCGCGTTCGGCACCGTGCTGGTGCTCGGTGGGGCGCAGTACTCGACGATCGAGACCGAAATCTGGTTGCTCACGACCCAATTTCTCGACCTTCGTGCGGCGAGCGTGCTGAGCATCACGCAACTCCTCGTTGTCGTCGCCCTGCTGGTGGTGACGGCGAGGGTGCGGGGCCGCACGACCTTCCAGCGTCGGTCCTTCGCTACCCGGCGCCCGCGTCGCGCAGATCGTCCGGTCGTCATCGTGACGTTCCTCGTGGCGGTGGCGTTGGTCATCCCGCTCGGCGCGCTGTTGAGGCGTTCCCTTCAGGTCGGCGACGACTGGGGGTTGGGCAACTATCTCGCGCTTGCGACGACCGGTTCCCGTAACGCGCTCGCGATTTCGCCGTGGACGGCGCTGGGTAACTCTCTCGGCTTCGCCGCCGCGGCGACCGGCATCGCGATGCTGCTGGGACTGGTCACGAGCGTGCTGCTCTCTCGTCGCCCGCGTTCGCCCTCCGCCCGCCGCGGACTCGACCTGCTCGATGGCGCGCTCATGTTGCCGCTCGGAGTCTCGGCAGTCACGGTCGGCTTCGGATTCCTGATCACCCTCAACGCCCCGCCGCTCGACCTGCGGGCCTCGCCGATTCTGGTCCCGATCGCACAGGCTCTGGTCGCGACGCCGCTCGTGGTTCGCACTCTGCTGCCGGTGCTGCGCAGCGTCGGATCCCGGATGCGCGAGGCGGCCGCCACCCTCGGCGCTGCTCCGTGGCGGGTCATCCTGACGATCGACCTGGGGGTTGCGGCGCGGGCGGCCCTGGCCGCGACCGGTCTCGCGTTCACGGTCGCGCTCGGTGAGTTCGGCGCGACGACGTTTCTTTCCCGCCCCTCGAACGCGACCCTCCCGGTCGTGATCTATCGCCTGATCGGCCTGCCGGGGGGAGACAATGCCGGCATGGCGATTGCAGCATCCGTGGTGCTCGCGGCGTTGACCGTTGCGGTCGTCGCCCTGATCGAGCGCCTGCGCATCGACTCTGCGGGAGCGTTCTGATGAGCAGCGCGGGCCTGCAACTTCGGGATGTGACGGTCGAGTTCGACGGTAAGCGCGCGGTCGACGCGGTGACTCTCGAGATCCCGGCCGGCGAGGTGTTCGCGCTGATCGGTCCGTCGGGGTCGGGTAAGTCGAGCCTGCTGCGGGCGATCGCCGGGCTCGAGCCGTGCACCGGCGACATCCGATGGGATGACGAGTCGGTGCTGAAAATTCCCGTGCATCGGCGCGGATTCGTGCTGATGTTTCAGGACGGACAACTGTTTCCGCACCTCGATGTCGCGGGCAACGTCGGGTATTCGCTGAAGGTCTCCGGTCACCGCGACCCTGCCCGAGTCGAGCAGTTGCTCGCGCTGGTCGGGCTGGCAGGATTTGGCGCGCGCCGGGTCACCGAGTTGTCCGGAGGGGAACAGCAACGCGTCGCGCTCGCCCGCTCCCTGGCGGCCACGCCTCGGCTGCTGCTGCTCGATGAGCCGCTGTCGTCGATCGACCGAGAACTACGTGAGCGTCTCGCGGGGGATCTCCACGACATCCTGCACGATGCGGGAGTGACGACGATCGTCGTGACGCACGACCATGAGGAGGCGGCCGTCATCGCGGACCGGATCGGCATCCTCGAAGCCGGACGCCTCGTTCAAGTCGGCTCGCTGACCGAGCTGCGCGCGCATCCCGTTGATGACCGCGTCGCTCGCTTTTTGTCCTGATCGACACCCGAACCGGGGACTCGAATCGCTGCGGAGTCTGCCGATACGATGTGCCCATGGCACGAGGGGGTCCTCGCGCAAGTGAGGTATTGGCGACGCGAATCCGCACGCTCGCAAAGTCGCAAAATTGGCCCCGCACCGTCGTTCTGATCGACGGCCACTCTGGTGCCGGAAAGACCACCCTCGCCGACGAACTCGCCTATGCAATCGGTGCGCAGCACATCGGGCTCGACGCCTTCTACCCCGGCTGGGGCGGGCTCGAGGTGGGCAGCGCGATGGTCAAGGGCGTACTCGATTCGGCGAACCCCGGTTTTCGTAAGTGGGACTGGAAGCGCAACGAGCCCGCAGGCTGGCAGAAGGTCAACGCCAAAAGGGACATTGTGGTCGAAGGCTCGGGATGCCTCAGCCGCGAGAACCGCGACCTCGCGACGTTCGCGGTGTGGATCCGCCTCGACCAGACGGAACGCAAGCGCCGCGCGATGAATCGGGACGGCGGGCAGTTTCTCGCCCACTGGGATCGCTGGGCGTCGCAGGAGCAGGCATTCTTCGCACGCGAACGCCCCGACCTGCTCGCCGACGCCGTCATCGACGGGCGCACCGGCGAAATCCAGTTCCGCGCCGACCACCTTCCGGCGGAAGCCCCTCTGGCGGAAACCCCTCCGGCTGACGTCCCCGCGTCCGACTAGGTCACCTTCCGTTTTCAGGAAATCTTGTTAACGGAGTTGGTCGTGATCACGATTCGGGTCCTGAAAGCAGACTCCTTCATCGTTTTGCCACAGAACTTCCTGAAAACCGAAAGCGACCGGATGTGACAGGTCAGCCGACGCGCGTCCAGACGCTCGTGAACGGGCTGGCATCCGGATGCGTGGTCAGGGTGTCGCCGTTGCACGTCGTCGTCATCGGCACGCCATCATCGCCCGATGCCGGGATCGCCAGAGGCATATCGGCATTTTGGCCGCCGATGGAGACCGAGTTCGTGATCGTGATGCCGTCGCTCCAGTTCGAGTAGACGACACTCGACTCGGTCGCCGACCACCGCCCGCTACTCGTGCCGGCCTGGTTCTGTGCGATCACCATGTCGAGTCCGTCGGAGAGCGACGCGGTCATCGTGTAGGTGATCGCCGAGGTGTAGGTCATGTTGGCGCCGGTCACGGTGAGGGTGACATCGCCGTCGACGGTGGTCGAGGTGACGGGAGTGCCGTGGTCGGTGAAATAGGCCTGCATCTGGTCGGCGTTGTTCTGACCGTCGAGTTTCCAGGTACCGGCAAGGCAGGTCACGAGGCCCGAGCCTGACCCACCGCCCGAGGCGCCGGGAGTGTCACCGCCGCCACCCGACCCCCCGGCGCCACAGCCGGCGAGAACAAGGAGTGAGGCGGCAGCGAGGCCGGCAGCGAGAAGGAGACGGTTGCGCATGATGGTCACGTTAACCGACGTGCGGGGCCCCGCGGAAGGTTGACAGCGGGTGGGAGTTCAGCCCCACCCGAGTCGGTGCAACTCGTCGTCGTCGATTCCGTAGTAGTGAGCGATCTCGTGCACGAGAGTCACGTGAACCTCATCGCGCAGCTCATCTTCGGTCTCGACGATCGCCAGGAGCGGCTCGCGATAGAGCACGATGCGGTCCGGCAGTTCTCCAAAACCGTAGTGGTCGCGGTCGGTGAGGGCGGTGCCCTCGTAGAGTCCCAGCAGATCGAGGCTTCCGTCGGCCGGGCGGTCCTCGGTCACGAACACGAGATTCTCGAGGCCCTCCACCATCTCGTCAGGAAGTTCATCGAGTTCGTCGATCACGAGTTTCTCGAAGCCTTCGGGCGAGAGATCGAAACTCACGGCTCCTCCAGAAGGTCGATCATCGAACCCTGCAGTCGCCCCAGCCACTCGTACACCTCACCGGCAGGAGTTTCCGGGATGGCATCGGAGTCGACCAGGATGCCGATGCGGTCGGCGATCACCAGCCGCAGGTCGGTGAGCAGCGGGAGCCACCGTTCTGTTTCGGCGAGGGTGAGACGCACGGTCTCTTCGTCAAGGGCGAGCGATACCTGGGCGGCATTCGACGCCTTGCGGTCGACGAGCCCGGTGCGGGTGTACTGCGCGAACTCGTCGGCGGCATCCTGATCGTCGCTGTAGGCCAGCGGAAAGAGCCGGGGGAGTGCCGGGTCTGATCCGGCATCCGCGCTGACGACTTCCAGGTACTGGTCGATCAACGAGCGCAACACCCCCGCCTCACCTTCGGCGAACTCCAGCACGATCGCGTCGTGGCTGCGTGAAACGCGCATCAGTCGTCGGCTTTCGCGACGGTCGCCCACAGTCCGAACTCGTGCATCGCCTCGGTGTGCCGTTCCATCTCTTCGCGCGGCCCGGTCGCGACGACGGCGCGACCCTCGGTGTGCACCAGCATCATGAGGCGTTCAGACTCTTCGCGGCTGAACCCGAAGTAGCCCCGAAAGACGTGGCTGACGTAGGACATCAGGTTGACGGGGTCGTTCCAGACGATCGTCACCCACGGCACGTCGGGAGCAACGAGCGACTCCCGCGAAGTCGCCTCGTCTACGTCGGGGACCGACGTGGACGAGGCTGACACTTCTGCGTGGGAGTTCTGAGGGCGACCGACGGGACTCGAACCCGCGGCATCCGGCACCACAAGCCAGCGCTCTACCAACTGAGCTACGACCGCCATGCGTTGCATACGCAACCTGACGATTCTAGGGTACCCAGCGCCGCCACGCCTCCACCGTTGCGGCGGAAGCGGCCTGCGCCTGTTCGGAGGTCGGGCCGGGCACCGCGATGAAGAGGGCTTTGCGGTAGTAGTCGAGTTCGCGGATCGACTCGAGGATGTCAGCCAGAGCCCGGTGACCGCCAGCCTTCGTTGGCGACTGGAAGTACACCCGGGGAAACCAGCGTCGGGCGAGTTCTTTGATGCTCGACACGTCGACGCTGCGGTAGTGAAGGTGGGCATCAACCCGCGGCATGTACTTGGCGAGGAACGCGCGGTCGGTGCCGATCGTGTTGCCAGCGAGCGGCGCCGTGCCGATCTCGGGAACGAATTTCAGGATGTACTCGTTGACCTCGTACTCGGCCTCGGCGAGGGTGACGCCGTTCGGGATCTCGTCGAGCAACCCCGAGGTCGTGTGCATCCCGACCACGACGTCGTTCATTTGGTCGAGCGCCGACTGGTCGGCTTTGATGACGACCCGAAACCCGGGGTCGACGGGGACGAGGTCGTAGTCCGTGATCACGACGGCGACTTCGACAAGTTGGTCGACGCTGAGGTCGAGACCGGTCATTTCGCAGTCGATCCAGACCAGACGATCCGGGTTCGATGCCATCCCCCCAGACTACAAGCGGGGTGCGGCACTCGCTTCCGGGCGTTGACGCGTCGTCGTCAGGTCAGGTCGTATCGCCGAGCCCGATCGCTTCCGCTTCGAGCAACTCGGGAACCGCGGGGCCGTCGATGCGGTGCAGAGCCTTTCGGCCGATGGCGATCGTGAGTGCCGCCACCACCACGAACGCGCTGGCGAGGAAGTACGGGATGGCGGGGCCGGCCAGGGCGGCAAGCGTCGTGGCGAGCGGGGGAGCCGCCGCTCCGCCGAGGAACCGAACCGAGGAGTACGCCGACGACGCGACGCGTGGCGGCAGGTCGGTCGCGTTCATCACCGACTCCGTGAACACGGTGTTCAGGATGCCGAGCAGGAGCCCGCCGCCAACGACGCAGCAGACGAGGGCGACGGGTGACGAGATGAACACCCCCATGACGACCAGGTCGGCCGCGAGGAGCGGAAGAACCGCCGTGAGCACCGACGTTCTGCGGAATCGGGAGGTCAGCAGTGGCGCACCCCAGACGCTGCTGATGGCCACCGCGACTCCCCAGCCGAAGAAGGTGAGTCCGAGTCCGATCGCCGTAAACCCCAGGGGGAAGGGCGTGTAGGCGAGCAGCACGAAGAAGCCGACGTTGTACCAGAGGGCCGCGATTGCGAGAACCAGGATGGCGGGGTTGCCGAGCGCACGCAGCGGCGCGGAGAGCGGCAGATGCACCCGAGCGACCTTGGCTTCGGCGGTTTCCTTCGGTAGCCACACCAAAATGGCGACGAATGCCACGCACATCAGGGTCGCGACTCCGAAGAACGGTCCCTTCCAACTCACGGTGCCCAGAAGTCCACCCAGCAGCGGACCGATCGCGATACCGAGGCCGAGGGCGGCCTCGTAGAGCACGATCGCGGCGCCACTTCCGCCGGCTGCCGCTCCGACGATCGTGGCGAGTGCGGTGGAGATGAAGAGGGCGTTGCCGAGCCCCCACCCTCCGCGGAATGCGATGACGACATCCACATCGTTCGCGAGGGCGGCGCACAGTGCCATCACGACAATGAGGGCCAGCCCGATCAGCAAGGTCGGCCGGGCGCCGATGCGGCTCGAGATGAAACTGGTGACCAGCATCGCCAAACCGGTGATGAACAGGTAGCTGGTGAACAGCAGTTCGGCCTGGGTGGGGGTGGCGTCGAGTTGTGCCGAGATTGCCGGCAGGATCGGGTCGACGAGGCCGATGCCCATGAAGGCGACGACGCAGGCGAAGGCGACGGCCCAGACGGTACGCGGCTGCTTCAGGATGCTGACCTTCCCGCTCATGACGCCACCGCCGTGGCGCTCGCGGTGCGGGTGGCGAGGATCTCGGCGGCGCGGGAGAGCGCGGCCCAGTCCTGCTCGTCGAGGGAGCCGAAGGCCGGCTCCATCGTGCGGGCGATCGTGTGACGCCATTCCTCAAGCGCGGCAACACCGACCCGGGTGACCGAGATCACTGACGCCCGCGAGTCGGTGGCATCCGAGATGCGTTCGACGTACCCGTCGTCATGCATTGTGCCGACCAAGCGGGTGATGCCCGGCTGGGTGACCCGGCTCAGCGCCGCGAGAGTGCCGACGCGGAGCGGCCCTTCGTGCTGCAGTACCGAGAGCGTGCGCCACACCGCAGCGGGAGTCCGGTCGCCGGTCGCCTGCGCCGCGAGTTGCGTGAGGCGGTGGGAGGCGACCACGAGAGATTCGATCACATCGACATTCATGAGGAAAGTATATGCGCGTGTTATATAACACAGGCATACAGAGTGCGCCTTTAGACTGGGCCAGCCCCCCTGTAGCTCAGGGGATAGAGCAGGTGGTTTCTACCCATCTTGTCGGGAGTTCGAATCTCTCCAGGGGGACATGATCCGCACATCACTGTCAAGGGTCACCTTCGCGGCGGCAGCCGCCACGCTCGGGATCGTTGCGCTTGCGGGCTGTGGGCCGGCGCACAATCCGGTTGCGACGTTCCAGGTGGTCGGGGAGACCTACAAGATCGAACTCGTCACCCCCGAACTGGTGCAGCACGCGCATGATCTGCTCGACGGCAAGGATGTCGCATCCATCCCCAACGGCACGGTCGTGCGCGACGACCCAGGTCCCAACGCCCCGTGGTCGTGGCACATCGACCCCGCGACGCTTGAATTCGCCGACTCCACGATCGAGGTCTGCGACGGACTGCCGTCCTACGTCGAAGACCGGACCGTGACGAGCGATCAGTACTGCCCGTGGAGCGCCAAGATCATCGCGATCAACTAGCTGGTCGGTGTCGTTGTCTCGGTTGCCGGGGCGGCTGGCTTCTGCAACTCGTCGACCGGGATGTTGTCGTAGTCCCACTTGTCGAGGTCGGAGGTGAACAGCTTCTTCGCCCGCTTGGGATGCCGCAGCCAGCTCACGAGACGGTTCTGGTACTCGGCAAGACTGTCGTCGGACTGCAGGCCGAAGTTCGCCGAGTTGACGCGCATCGCTTCGAGCTGGTGCGCGGCCCAGTCGGCGGCAAGGTCGGCGCCGACCACCGGCAGCAGCCGCACCGACACGTCCGCCTCGGTTGCGACTTGCTGCGAATGTTCGCGAGCGTCAGGTCCTTGGCTCTGCCAGCGCACGGCATTGTGCCCCGCGGTGACCAGTGCGGAGACCGCCGCGACACGCGTCTCATGGTCGCGCTGGTCGACTAAACGCTTGACGCCCGAGCGCCCGATACCGGCGCCAATAATGCCGGCGAGCACGATCGAGACGAACGGAATGATCGCACCGGATGTGATGCGCCACCCGTCGTCGGACGTGAACCACCTGACGATGTCATTCCACCACTGCATGCCCGGACCCTACCCTGTGCCCATGCGGAAGTCAGTCATCTGACGCGCTGACTCACCCGAAACGCAGGGCGTCGGTAGCGGCGGTCGCGGTGCGAAATTCGCCCAGCATCCGGAATCCGCGCTCGCGCACGCTGAACCTCATCGCCCGAAAGGCCTGCCCCGCTTCGGTATCGACGACTTCGAGGTGGCCGAGCATGGCTCCCTGGCGCGAGGTCACTCGCCATCTTCCGCCTGCGAGCGCGACGACGCTGACGCCCGGGGTCGAGACGTCAAGCGGAGCAGCGGGGGTGAGGAGGTTCACACCCCGAAACTATGTTCGACCACCGACACTGGGCTCGGCCCCGCGGTGTTGTGCGGGCAGGGGGTGCGCTGGCAGCACGAGGTCAGCATCCACCACCTTGTTGGCGCGGGCGGTCTGAGCCAGCACGATGCCGATCACGACGATCGAGGCACCGATGATGCCGAAGCTATCGACCGATTCGCCGAGCCAGACCCAGGCGACAGCGAAGGCGAAGATGACTTCCGCCGACGCCGTGATTCCGGCTGCCGTCGCACTGAGGCGTTTGAGTGCCGAGAGCGAGAGCATGAACGGCGCGAACGATCCCGCGACGACGGTCACGAGCAACGGGATGCCGAGCGGCAGCACCCATGAACCCCACTGGCCGCCGACATCCAGAGGTTTTGAGAAGATCCCGGGATCGAGGGTCCACCAGCCGCTGAACAGCGCCCAGAACGCGCTCGCGAACAGCATCGTCCAGAACGCGACGGCGAGCGGCGAGGTGCGGCCGACCTGACGTTCGCCGACGATGAAGTAGAGGGCGAGTGTGACGGCGGCGACGAGGGCAAACACAACGCCGAGGGGGTCGAGCCTCGCCTCCCACGGCCGCGCGACCGCGGTGAGGCCCAGCAGAACGAGGCCGATCGCGACCCAGAGGCGGGCTCTGACGCGTTCCTTGAAGAAGATGAACGCGACGACCGCCACCATCAGCACGGCTGTGTACTCGATCAGGAGGGTGATGCCGACCGGGAGCAGGCCGAGCGCGGCGGCGTAGCTCGATTGCAGCAGCGCGACGCCGGCAATACCGAGCACAGCCATGACTGCGAGCTGCCGCGGCGCCAAACGGAACTGCGCGCGATCGGTGATCAGCAGGATGAGCCCGGCCAGCAGCGCGGTGCCCAGGCTACGGAACAGGGTGAGCTGCGTCGCACTCAGGCCGCCGTTGACGAGCAGTTTCGCGAGACTGCCGTTCGCGCCGAACAGCAGAGCCCCGAGGAGGGCGTAGAGGTATCCCACGGGTCGCTAGTTGCCGCCGTTGGCCAGGGCGTGCGGTTCGATGGCGGCGAGTTCGGCATCCGTCAGTTTCGGGGCCTCGAGGGCTCCGACGCTCGACTCGAGTTGCCGCACGCTCGACGCTCCGATCAGCGCGCTGGTCACCTGCGGGTGACGCAGCACCCAGGTCAGCGCGAGTTGGGCGAGAGTCTGCCCGCGACCCTTCGCAATCTCGTTGAGGGCGCGAGCGTGCCCGAGGTACGTCGGCGAGATGTTCTTCTCGCTGATCCAACGACCTTCCGCGGCGCGCGAATCCGACGGGATGCCGTCCAGGTAGCGGTCGGTCAGCATGCCCTGCGCGAGCGGCGAGAACACGATGCTGCCGGCGCCGATCTCGTCGAGCACCGGGAACAGGCCGTCTTCGATGTGGCGGTCGAACATGTTGTATCGCGGCTGGTGGATGAGCAGCGGGACGCCGTCGGCCTTGAGCGCGGCCGCGGCGGCCCGCGTCTGCTCAGGGTCGTAATTCGAGATGCCGACGTAGAGCGCCTTGCCGCTGCGAACAGCGTGGGCGAGGGCGCCCATGGTCTCTTCGATCGGCGTCTCGCGATCGGGTCGGTGCGAGTAGAAGATGTCGAAATAGTCCAGCCCGGTGCGCGCGAGCGACGCGTCGAGGGAAGCCAGCAGGTACTTGCGCGACCCCCAGTTGCCGTACGGGCCGTCAAACATCTCGTAGCCGGCCTTGGACGACACGATCAGCTCGTCGCGGTGCGCGCGAAAGTCCTCGGCGAAGATACGACCGAAGTTCTTCTCGGCGGCACCTTCCGGCGGGCCGTAGTTGTTGGCGATGTCGAAGTGGGTGACGCCGAGGTCGAACGCCCGACGCAGGATCGCGCGCTGCGTCGCGATCGGATGATCGTCGCCGAAGTTGTTCCACAGCCCGAGCGAAATCTCGGGCAGTTTGAGGCCGCTTCGACCGACCCGCTGGTACGACATCCGCTCGTATCGGTCGGGGGCAGCGGCGTAGACGGCGATCGGTTCAGGCACGCACCCAGCCTAAGAGCGGCGCGACCGGGTCGCGGGCAGACGGGACGTCAGTTGACGCGGATCCGCCCCTGCTGCCACAGCCTGATTGCCGAGATGCGCGGGGAAGTCGACTCGTCGTCGTCGACCCCGAGCGCCGCGTAGAGGCGTGAGATCATCCCTTCTGCCGCGCGCAGGGTGGTTCCGCGCTGCTCCGCAATCGCCTTCGTCGTGAGGCCGCTCGCCAACATCCGCAGCATCCCGGCTTGCGCCGCCGTCACGGTAAGGGTCGGTGAGTCACTGTCGGCCTGTCGTCCGGTGCCTCGCCCGGCGAGCGCGTCTCGGATCGCTTCCGCGATGTCCTGCATCCGGCGCAACCGGGATTTGACGACGTAGACGAGGTCACGCGGCAGCGCGTCTGCGGCGCTGACGGCAAGTTCCGGCGACATGTGCGACGTGAGCACGACCAGGGGAATCCACGGTCGTTCCTCGGCCATCCGCCGAAGCAACGGACCCGCCGAGATGCCGTGGCCGAAATCCAGATCGCTCAACAGAACGTGAGCTCCTTCGCCCACCAAATCCCACGCCTCATCGGGAAGTCGCGCCTCGGCCACCTCGAACCCCTCGGCACGCAAGCCGTCGGCGACGAGTGAACGGGTGAAGTCGTCGTCCTCAGCGACCACGACGTGGATGGCACGGGAGTCGTCGGTCATTCCGGGCGCCCCGCCATCGCGACCCGGACAGCGTCCAGAAGGTCAAGAGACGAGAAGGGCTTGTCGAGACTCGCGACCACGTTGCGGCGAGCGAGGGATGCTCCGACCTGGATGGGCACGCCCGACATCGTTACGACGGGCAGAGCGGGGTGGTGCTTGGCGAGCCAGTCGAGAAACTGGCGTCCGGATGTGCCGGGCATGACGAGGTCAGTGAGCACGACATCGATGGGTGGCTCCTCTAGGGCGCGCTGTCCCGCGGCCGCGTCCCGCGCTTTGACGGGGATGCCACCCGCCGCGGCGATGACGAGGGATGCGACCTCCGCAATGGCATCGTCATCATCGACGATCAGGATGCGGGCTCCGTCGAGAGAAGGGAGCGCGGGTGCTTCCTCGAGCTGCGGGGCGTCGAGGTCGTCGTTCTCGATACGCGGCAATTCCATTCGGAAGGTGGTTCCGTGGCCGGGTGAGCTCGACACTTCGAGGGAGCCACCGTGCGTGCGCGCGATAGCCTGCGACACCGCCAGCCCGAGGCCCGTCCCGTGACCGATCCCCTTCGTTGTGAAGAACGGTTCGAAGATCCGTTCCACGACCGCGGCGGGCATGCCCGGTCCGTCATCGGCAACTTCGATGACGACCAGATCGCCGGCTCGCGCCGCGGTCAGCCGAAGGTGTCCCCCCTCGGGCATCGCGTCGCGTGCGTTCGTCGCGAGGTTCATGAGCACCTGCAGCAGCTGGGTGGGGTCTCCGAGTACCCAGAGATCGTCTTCGGACTTCACCGAGACCGCAAGGTTTTTAGGCAGGATGTCGGCACAGAAATCTTCAAAGCGACGGGTGACCTTGGCAATGTCGACGGTCTCCCGAACGCCTTCCACTCCACGTGCGAAAGTGAGCACCTGCCTGATCATCGCTGCGCCACGCTCGATCGTCGCCTGCATTCCGGTGAGGATGCGGGTGCGGTTCGGGTCAGTCTCCCCGTCTGCAAGCAGCTGGGTCGAGAGCATGAGCGGGGTGAGAACGTTGTTGAGGTCGTGCGAGATCCCGCTGGCGAGCGTGCCGATGCTCTCCATCCGTTGATCGCGAAACGCGAGCTCATCCTGCTTGCGTTGATCGGTCAGATCGGTGAGTACACAGAACACCCCGTCGGGAGTGCCATCGACCGCGGCGATGAGATGCCAACGGGCACGGGTCAGCCGTTGCTCGCCATCCGGCCGCACGACGAACAGTTCGCCTTCCCACTTTCCGGTGCGGCCCAGCTCGGCTTCCGCCACGTCGTAGGCAGCCAGGTTGCCGGTGCCGAGCAGTTCTCGCACCGGCAGTCCGTTCAGTTCTTCGACGGTTCGGCCGAGCAATACCCCCGCACTGTGGTTGCCGTAATCCACCGAGCCGGCCAGGCCGCGCATCAGGATCGCGTCCGACGCCTCATCCAGAAGCAGCTTCAGGGCATCCTGCCGCCGATCGCTCTCGTCGAGCTGGATACGGGCTTCTTCGATCTCGGTGACGTCGCGCGCGTGGAGACCGAGAAGTTCACCGGCAGGGAATGCTGAAATCTCGAACCATTTGGCGACCGACGGATCGAAGACGCGGCGAGCGTGACCCTTGCCGTCGCGCATCGTCATCCGAAGCGAGTCTTCGAGGTCGGAGCCGACCGGACGGACCTCCCAGAGGTCTGCTCCGACCAGTTCTTCGATGGTCTTGTTGAGATCGGCGGCGGCCTTCGAATTCGCAAAAATGACGCGCCAGTCATGATCGACGAACATCATCGCCTCATCGACGCCGTCGAGGGCAACGCGCAGCACATCTTCGGTGTGCCCGAGCGACGCGCGGATCCGATCGAATTCGTCGATGTCGTGGGAAATCCCGACGACCGCAACGACCTTGCCTTGGGAGCTGACCGGGATGTTGACCACGTCGGCGGTGAACGTCGAGCCATCGGGACGGATTCCGCGGCTCACATACTGCCGGACATCCCCGGAGACGGCTGCCTGGAACTCGGCCTCGACCAAGTCGATGTCGTCGGGGTGGACGGTCGGTCTGAAATCCATCTCGCGCAGGCGCTCCCACGGCACTCCGGTTCGCCGGGAGAGTGCAGGGTTGCCGGCGAGGTAATGGCCTGCAGTGTCGAGAACGTATACCGCGCTGGGCTTGCTCTCAAAAAGGGTTCGAAGCGCCAGAAGTTCCAGAGAGTCGTTCCACTCCCCGACCTTCTTCCGCGTGGAATCCATCAGTCGGCGCGCGCGTGGTGGCGCGGCGCGGGGAGTGCGCACTGCAGCGGAAGCAGCGAGTCCCGTAAGCATCTGATCATTCGCGCCCCCCTGGCCCGATGGCAGCGAACCACCATGCCTGGAGTGTAGGGGTGGCGCCGTCATCGCAGCAGCCCCCCATCTGGGACGTGAAGCGCATCGAGTTCCGCCGCCGCGCCCTCAAGATGCGCGCGCACGCCCGCAAGGATCGCCGGACGACGCGCATCATCGACCGATCCGTCGGCGAGAAATGCCAGCGCCATCGCTGACGCGGCTAACCGTCCGTTGAGATCGCCCCGCACGAGAGCGAGCAGGCTTTGCGCGGCGGCATCATCGGCTGCGCGCAGCTCGTCTCGCCGCCGATCGAGCGCGCGCTGATCCGCTTCGAGCGCGAGAGCGAGCTCGCCGTTGGAACTCCACAACCCGACGGCCAAGGCGAGCACTGTTGATGCGCCAGCGAAGAGAATCGGGAGCAGGACAAGCAGGGCAATTTCTTGAGCACCCAGACGGTAACCGGGCAGCAGGACGAGAAAGGCCGCGCCCGCGGTGCCCGCGACCAGCCCGGATCCTCTTCCCAGCAGAGTTCGTAGCCACGTACGGGAACGAAAACGCCTCAATAGGAATCCCCCTGCGATGGCCACTGCCACGGCAACCGCGACCGCGAGGGCGATCTCGGTTGCCCGCATCCACCCGCCGAACCTGATCGCGTCGGGAAGAAGCAGCATCGAGGTCATGACCCCGGTGATGAGCGCGGCGTAGACGGGCCGTCGCAGCTCGAAACCGGTCAGCGCTCGCAGCAGCGACACCCGGCGCAGGTGCGGTTGGGATGCGACCTGCGGCGTGACCGAGAACGACGAAGTGAGCTCAGTGAGCGTGTCCAATCGAGCGCGCAGCTCGTCGAAATCGCTGGGGGAGTGCACCCCGGTCGCGAGGCCGGCGCGGATTTCCTCGAGGGCGGGTCTGACACTGTCGTCGAGGGCCTCGGCCATGCGTTCTGCCCGGGCGTCTCCGGACTCGATGTGGCTCGCCTCCAGCGCGGCGAGCGAACGCTTTGCAGCGTCTCGTTGACTGAGCAGGCCGCGGCTTTCGTCAGCCTTTGCCAGAACATAGGTCACGATCGGCACCAGAGCCCAGGCCACCGCGATCCAAAAGCAGATCCGGTAGACCCAGTCTGGGTCGACGCCCGCAGCGAGCGCGACGAGGGCGCCTACGACACCGCGGGCAACCCCGATTCCGGTCCACATGATGCCGGATGCGATCAGCGTGACCCGCCCGGTCAGTGCGCGTGAGATGGCTGCCACGGTGAGCGCCCAGACCGCCATCGCGATCGACTGGAGGAGGGCCGACAGCACGATCCAGCCGAACGTGGGAAACGAGCTGGAGAGCTCCTGGAAGACGACCAGAAGCGAAATCGGGATGAAGGTCAACAGCCAGCTACGCCGATTTGCCGCCCACCGACCGGAGAAGGCCTGAGCGGTCGTAACCACCTGTGCCTCCTTGAGAACAGGATCGGGCCGGTTCCGGTGCTGTGAAGCTACCTGAACCGGCCCGAGCGCTGGATCCGAGTTACCCGTAAACATGGACCCAATACGATTCCCCCGAACCGTTTAAGCGCTTGTCCCAAAACTGATGATGCCCAGTCCCTGCCCCCAGGGCAATCGGGCGCGGCGCACGATGTTCGTGATCCCGAACGAAATCCCGTGTTTCGCCCCGAACGGGGGGCGAGCTGGGGGACTGCTGGGCATTCGCCGCCTCGCCAGGCGTTCGGGGATACCTTCGAACCATGGCTGAAAACACGATGATGACAGGTCAGCGCTGGATCGCTTTCGGTCCGGCCGGAGCCCTCGGCTCCATCCATCGCACCGCAGACGGATTCAGTGTGCGGCTGCTCGACGATTCGCCGGCCCGCGACTTCCCGTCGCTTGAGGTCGCGAAGAGCGCGTTGCACGCGACGCTCCCCACCGGCTCCGAGTGGCCGGAGTTCCGCGAGCACTGACCTCGCCGCTCCTCCCCAACCGCCGACGCCCGGCCGTGTTCCGCAGAACACGTGCCGGGCGTCGCTGCGTCTGGGCTGACGTCGAACGATGGGGAAACCGGATGTCGGCACCACTTCTAGGCACGAGCGGGTTGCCGGCATCCGGGCCATTCCATCCAGATGAGGAGCAGTCCCATGACCGACACGATCACTCTTACCGGCCTGGTCGCCACGCCGCCCAAGCACATCGTCACGAGCGAGGGGCTTCAGATCACCTCGTTCCGCCTCGCCTCCACCCAGCGCAAGTTCGACCGATCCGAACAGAAGTGGGTGGATGCTGACACCAACTGGTACACGATTACCGCGTTTCGCCAGCTCGCCGTCAATGCGATCGGATCGGTGCTCAAGGGTCAGCGCGTCGTCGTGACGGGCCGCCTGCGCATCCGCGACTGGCAGACCGACGAGAAGACCGGCACGACGATCGAGGTGGATGCCGACTCTCTCGGCCACGACCTCACGTTCGGCACCTCGGCGTTCACCCGGTCGACAGCGACTGCCGTCGTTGAAGCCGACACCGAGGCGAGCGCCGCCGCGGCCGAATCGATTCCGGCGGGACCTGATGCCCCGGAGCCCGTCATCGACGATCTCGCTGAAGCGCGGTCGAAGCGGCCCATGGAGTTGCCCGTTCCGTTCTGAGCATTCCCGCGCCGAGCCCCACGTACAATCATCCCGACTCGGTGATCCCGCCGAGTCGGGATGGGGTTTTTCGATGCGGATCGCGCACGCGGGACTCGCCGCGCTCGCCGCGGTGCTCCTGCTCGCTGGCTGCGGTGCGGCGACTCCCACCCCGACGCAGACCTCGGGCGGACAGCCGAGCGCGTCTCCGGCACCCGCGGCAACTCCCGAGATCCACCTTGAGGGTTCGGCCACGAGCAACAAGGCGTACTTCGATCTCGTCAACGAGCGGCTGATTGCTGCCGGCGGCACCCTTGACGGCCGCGCGTTCATCGACAATCTGGTCGCTGCCGGCTATGCCATCAACGTCATGGAGGTCACCTCGGATCGCACGGCGATCAACGGCCCGGCCGACAACATCTCGTTCTCGATCAAGATCAACGGCAACTGCCTCATTGGGCAGTACGGCAACATCGGCTACGACTCGACGACCGGCGCGATCCTCGAGACCGGCCGCTGCCTCATCGGCACCACGCGCACGATCGACTGGTAGTCATCTTCGGGTAGTCGTGTCGTGCGAGCGCCTGTCAGCTCAGGTCAGCCCGATGTTCTTGAGAAACGTCGACACCGCCGTGGGCGGTCGAGTGGGACCGGGTACCACCTCGCCCGCCTTCCGGCGTCGCGTGATCTCGGCCGCGACAGCATCCCGAAGCTCATTGAGCGCGCGGTTGTGAATCTTCGATGCGGCGCTCAGGTCGGGGAACTCCTCAACCGTCGCGAGCCAGCGCTTGTCGCTCTCGCGCCGCTCGATGAAGTAGCTGTAGCCCGTGACATCCATGCGGCCTCCGTCGCGTCCCTCCGACTGTAGCTTCGTCGGCCGAGGCTTCCGCCCGCTCCTAAGCTTGAGCCCATGGCCGAATACATCTACTCGATGGTGCGCGCCCGCAAAGCGGTCGGCGAAAAACTCATCCTCGACGACGTCACCATGTCGTTCTTTCCCGGCGCGAAGATCGGGATGGTCGGGCCGAACGGTGCCGGCAAGTCGACGATCATCAAAATCATGGCCGGGCTCGACACCCCGTCGAACGGTGAAGCGAAGCTCAGCGACGGGTACACCGTCGGCATCCTGATGCAGGAGCCCGAACTCGACGAGTCGAAGTCGGTGCTCGAAAACGTCAAAGAGGGGGTCGGCCCGATCATCGCGAAGCTCGACCGCTTCAACGAGATCTCGACCGCGATGGCTGACCCCGATGCCGATTTCGACACCCTGTTGGCCGAGATGGGCAAACTGCAGGAAGACATCGACGCCGCCGATGCGTGGGACCTCGACTCGCAACTCGAACAGGCGATGGATGCGCTCCGCACCCCGCCGGGCGACGCTCGGGTGAACAACCTCTCCGGTGGCGAGAAGCGCCGCGTGGCGCTCACCAAACTTCTGCTGCAGAAGCCCGACCTGCTGCTGCTCGATGAGCCCACTAACCACCTCGACGCCGAGAGCGTGCTCTGGCTTGAGCAGCACCTGAAGTCGTATCCCGGCGCTGTGATCGCAATTACCCACGATCGGTACTTCCTCGACAACGTCGCGCAGTGGATCGCTGAGGTCGACCGCGGCCACCTCTACCCCTACGAGGGCAACTACACGACCTATCTGGAAAAGAAGGCCGAGCGGCTCAATATCCAGGGCAAGAAGGATCAGAAGCTCGCGAAGCGACTGAAGGAAGAACTCGAGTGGGTGCGCAGCAGCGCCAAGGGTCGCCAGACGAAGTCGAAGGCGCGCCTCGCCCGTTACGAGGAGATGGCCTCCGAGGCTGACCGCACGCGGAAGCTCGACTTCGACGAGATCTCGATTCCGCCGGGTCCGCGTTTGGGCTCCATCGTGATCGAGGCCAAGAAGCTGGAGAAGGGCTTTGACGGTCGCGACCTGATCAGCAACCTGAGCTTCACGCTTCCGCCGAACGGCATCGTTGGCGTGATCGGCCCGAACGGTGTCGGCAAGACCACGCTGTTCAAGACGATCGTCGGACTCGAACCCATCGATGGCGGCGACCTCAAGATCGGCGAGACGGTCAAGATCAGCTACGTCGACCAGACCCGCTCGAACATCGACCCGAACAAGACGCTGTGGGAGGTCGTCTCTGAAGGCCTCGACATCATCACGATCGGCAAGACCGAGATCCCGTCGCGTGCCTACGTATCGAAGTTCGGCTTCAAGGGACCCGACCAGCAGAAGAAGGCCGGTGTGCTGTCGGGTGGCGAGCGCAACCGCCTCAACCTGGCGCTCACGCTGAAGGAGGGCGGCAACCTGCTGCTACTCGACGAGCCCACCAACGACCTCGACATCGAAACACTGTCGAGCCTCGAGAATGCGCTGCTCGAATTTCCCGGTTGCGCGGTGGTCATCACCCACGATCGGTGGTTCCTTGACCGCATCGCGACGCACATCCTCGCCTACGAGGGCACCGACGAAGATCCCGCCAAGTGGTACTGGTTCGAGGGCAACTTCGAGTCGTACGAAGAGAACAAGATCGAACGCCTCGGCCCCGAAGCCGCAGCTCCGCATCGTGCGACGCATCGCCGCCTAACCAGAGACTGACGGTGACTCGGCTGCACGTTCCCATCGGACTGCGGTGGAACGACCTTGACGCCTACGGCCATGTGAACAATGCTGCGATGCTGACCCTCTTGGAGGAGTCGCGCATCTCGGTGTTTTGGGGCGGCGACGGTTTCGGCGTCGAGGGACTCAGCGATGCCGCGTTCGGCCTGGGCGGCGACACGATCACCCTGATCGCGCGGCAGGAGGTCGAGTACCTCGCCCCGATCCCGTATCTGCGCGAACCGCTCGACGTGCAACTGTGGATCGGCCGCCTGGGTGGGGCGAGCATCGAGGTCTGCTACGAAGTGTGCTCACCCGTAGGCGTTGACCCGGTGGTGGTGTTCGCGAGGGCGGCATCCACGATCGTTCTGGTCGACACGGTCAGCCAGAAGCCGCGGCGGATGACGGATGCCGAACGCGAGGCGTGGAGCGCCTTCGTCGACGCCCCGATCGTCTTCGCAAAGCGCTCCTGACGACGTCGGGTCACATCGCATACAGTCACTTGACGATAGTGTGCGACACACAGTAACGTGTGACTCGTGACCGAGAGCGACAACGCACAACTCCAGGAACTGCGACGCGGCACCGCCGTGCTCGCCTGCCTTCTGATGCTGCGCACCGCGCAGTACGGCTACGCGCTCCTCGAAGAGTTGGCGGCAGCTGGCATCCCGGTCGAAGGCAACACGCTCTACCCGCTGCTGCGGAGGCTCGAATCGCAGGGTCTGCTCGTCAGCGAGTGGAACACCGACGAGTCGCGACCACGCAAGTTCTACCGCACGAGTCCCGCGGGGGACGCCCTCGCGACCGTCCTCCTCGACGACTGGAAGAACCTCCACACCTCCATCGACCGCATCTCCCGGAAGGGGAAATGATGACCACCCTCACCGACCGCTACGTGTGGGCCGTTCAGCGTGCGCTGCCCGAGGCCAAGCGCGCCGACATCGACCGCGAGCTGCGGGCATCCATCGCGGATGCCGTCGACGCACGTACCGAGAACGGTGAGCCAGAGTCGGCCGCCGAGCGCGCCGTGCTGCTCGACCTCGGGGAGCCGACTCGACTCGCCGCCGGGTACTCGAACCGTCCGCTGACGCTCATTGGGCCAGACCTCTACGTCGACTACGTCCGGCTGCTGCGCACGCTGCTGGTGATCGTGCTGCCGATCGTCGTTGTGGTGCTCGCCATCATCGGCATCTTCGCCGGCGCGGGGTTCGGCCAAACCGTCGGCACGGTCATCGGCACGACCCTCACTGTGGGCGTGCATATGTGCTTCTGGACGACGCTTCTCTTCGTGGTCCTCGAGCGCACCGGCAACCGGCGTCCGCTCAACGCATTCGACCCCGATCATCTGCCCGCCCTGCCCGTGAGCAAGGCCGTCAAGAACACCGATCTCGTCGCAACGGTCGTCTACGTGATCCTCTCGATCGGGGTGCTGTTCTGGCAGCAGAACCCCGGAATCTTCGTGACCGCCGATGGATCCGCGATCCCGGTCCTCAACCCCGACCTGTGGTCGTTTTGGTTCCCGTTCCTCATTGCGGTCGCCCTCGCCCAACTCATCCACGCCGTCTACGTGTATCGCCGAGGGCGCTGGACCTACGCGCTCGCGGGCGTCCATGCACTCATCCAGCTCGCGTCCGGCATCCCGATCATCGTGCTACTGATGAGCGGTCGCCTGCTCAACCCGGCGTTCTTCGCCGAGTTCGGAGCGGATGCACTGATGGCACCCGGCGGTGCCGGCAACCTGGTCGCGGCGGTCGCCATTGCCGTGATCGTGGTCGGGGCGAGTATCGATCGGTTCGTGAAAGCCGCCCGCACTCCCCGCACCTAGAGGGTCGGGATGCGCACCATGCCCTCTTGGGCGACGGTGGCGAGCAGATAGCCGTCCCGGCTGAAGATGCGCCCGAACGACAACCCGCGACCCCCGACCGCGACCGGCGACTCCTGTTCGTAGAGCAGCCAGTCTTCGTCGACCCTCCCGTCGCGGTGCCACCACATTGCGTGGTCGAGACTCGCGGCTTTGAGTCCCTGCGCCGCCCACGAAATGCCGTGTGCGCGCAGGATCGGTTCGAGGATCGCGTAGTCGCTCGCGTACGCGAGAGCGGCACGATGCAGGTTCGGGTCGTCGGGCAGCCGGCCGATCGCCTTCATCCAGACAGCCTGCTTCGTCGAGCGCTCACCCTCGCCAGGGAAATACACCGGATGCTGGATATGACGGATGTCGAACGCGCGCTGCGTCGCCCAGAAGTTCGCGACCGGATGGTCGTTCTCGCCGAGGGCTTCCGCAGTGCTGGGCAGCGACTCGGGGTCGGGCAACCCCTTCGGCATCTCGACGCTGTGCTCAAGACCGGGGTCGACATCTTGGAAGGACGCGATCATCGAGAGGATCGGCTCGCCATTTTGGTAGCACTGGGTGCGGCGGGTTGCGAACGATCGACCGTCGTGAATGCGGTCCACCGAGAACGTGATCGTCTGGCCGACATCCCCGGGTCGCAGAAAGTAGCCGTGCATCGAGTGCACGTGGCGATCCGGGTCGACGGTGCGGATCGCGGCAATCAGCGACTGCGCCAAAACCTGTCCGCCGAAGACGCGACCGGTCGGCATCCACTGGCTCGGCCCGGTGAAGATGTCTTCCCGTGTGCGCGCGCCGGTGTCGGTCAAATCGAGGGCGGCCAGGAACCCCGCCAAGGGATCGCTCACGGGTTGTAGTTTAGGAGCCAGATGAGCAGCTCCTTCACTTTCGCCGATGCGCCGTCCCTCGATGATCTGCAGGTGTTCCTGTCGCGTGCCGCGCGGGTCGAGGAAGGTTCGGTGCGCCTGATCGCGGGCTCCGGCGTGCTTGCCGTGTACGCCGCGATCTTCTATCCGGTCGGTCTGCTCGACGAGAGCCCGACGATTCTGGGGCTTCGCACGGTCGCGCTGAACGGCCCGGACACCTTCGATGTCGTTGTGCCGTTGCGATCCCTCCTGCAGCGCATCGAACGTGCGCAGGCTGAAGAAACCACGACCGTCGGGATGCCGATGGAGGTCAATACGGCGACCTGGGCGGCGATCTCTCCGCCGCGCGGCGGGTGGCAGGCTGTCGGCGAGGTGTCGGCAGCCGTGCTCGATGAGAGTGCCCGTGCCGGCATCCAGGATGTGGCGGCGGCCGTACCCGATGGGGCCGGTGAGGCGATCGTGCGCAAGGTGCGCGCCGAGGTCTGGAACAAACCCATCCCCGGCGCCGACCACGTTGTCGCCGCCGCAGCTTTCGCTGCCTTCGCCCTTGGTTTCCTCGGCGAAGATCAGGTCCGCCTCTACGAGTCCGGCCCCTGGGCACGACTCAGCACCTCTAGAGGTCACGTCCTGGTGAAAAGGAAGGCCTGGAACCTCCTCCGCTAGAGGTTGCACGTTCGTCCGAGCGCAGCGAAGGCGAGTGACAATCCGCGAGTCAATCGGGGTAGGGGTCCCCGCTTCTTGACTCGCGGATTGTCACTCGCCGCAGCGAGGAGCGCTCACAACGACTCGGCGAGAGCCCGACCGACGACTCGACCGCTGAACAGGCAGCCGCCCAGGAAGGTTCCTTCGAGGGACCGGTAGCCGTGCACCCCGCCGCCGCCGAAACCGGCGACTTCACCCGCGGCGTAGAGGCCGGGGATGGGGGTGCCGTCGGCACTCAGAGCCTGACCCGAAAGATCGGTTTGGATGCCGCCCAGGGTCTTGCGGGTGAGGATGTGCAGTTTCACGGCGATCAGCGGACCGTGCGCCGGGTCGAGAATCTTGTGCGGCTTAGCGACCCGAATGAGGCGATCGCCCCGGTAGCGGCGTGCTCCCCGGATGGCGGTGAGCTGGGCATCCTTCGAGAACGAGTTGTCGAGCTCGCGGTCACGTGCCTCGATTTCGTATTTCATTTCGGTGAAGTCGATCTCGACGTCGGGGGAGAGGCGCCGCATTCCCGAGAACAGTTCGTCGAGGTTGTCGGCGACGACGAAATCCGGCCCCTTGGCTTTGAATTTCTCGACCGGCTGGGTTGCGCCCTTGCCGAGCCGCTGCTTCAGGAGTTTGCGCACGCTCTTGCCGGTGAGGTCGGGGTTTTGCTCACTGCCCGACAGCGCGAACTCCTTCTCGACGATCGACTGCGTGGTCACAAACCAGGAGTGGTCGTACCCGGTCGTGCGCAGGTATTCGAGGGTGCCGAGAGTGTCAAAACCGGGGAAGAGTGGCACCGGAAGTCGCCGACCGGTTGCGTCGAACCACAGGCTCGACGGACCGGGCAGGATGCGGATGCCGTGACTTTTCCAGACCGCGGTGTGGTTGCGGATGCCTTCGACGTAGTGCCACATCCGGTCGCTGTTCACCAGCCGGGCGCCGGCATCCTGAGAGATCGCGAGCATCCGGCCGTCGACATGTTCGGGCACGCCACTGAGCATCGACGCGGGCGGGGCGCCGAGGTACTCGGGCCAGAACTGGCGAACCAGCTCAGGGTTGCCCCCGATGCCACCACTCGCGACGACGACAGCGGATGCCGTGAGAGTGAAGGTGCCCGTCACCTCGCGAGATGACGCGGTGCCGCGTTCGGCGTCATCGGCGGCCAGCACGCTGCCCGACGCGCCGGTAACCGCGCCATCCGAAACGGTTAGCTCGTCGACCCGGTGCCGAAAGCGCAGCTCGACGAGCCCCTTCTCGACGCCCTCCCGCACGGTGGCGATGAAGGGTTCGAGCAGCCCGGGACCGGTGCCCCAGACGATGTGAAAGCGGGGTACCGAGTTACCGTGCCCGGTTGCTGTGTAGCCACCGCGTTCGGCCCAACCGACGACGGGGAAGAATTTGATGCCCTTCGCCGCGAGCCAGTCGCGCTTCTCCTCGGACGCGAAAGCGAGATACGCCTCGGCCCACTGCCGCCCCCAGGCGTCTTCCTCTTCCCGGTCGAATTCGGCGCTGGCATACCAGTCCTGTCGCGCGAGAACGTGGGAGTCGGTGATGCCCATCCGTCGCTGCTCGGGGGAGTCTACGAGAAACAGTCCGCCGAACGACCACCAGGCCTGACCGCCGAGGCTTGCCTCGGGTTCCTGCTCGAGCACGATGACCCGCTTGCCCGCGTCGACGAGTTCGGCCGTCGCCACGAGCCCCGCGAGACCCGCGCCGATCACGATGACATCAGTGTCCGCCATGGTGTTCCTCCCTGGTTTGACAGTATCTCGCGCGAGCGGATCACTCGTCGAAGGTGTTCACCATCGCGTGCGCAGCGCGTTCGAGGTAGTCCCACAGCTGTCCTTCGTACAGCGGGGGGAGGTCGAGTCCGGTCACGGCGGTTCGCATGTGCAGCAGCCAGCGGTCGCGGGCATCCGGGTTCACCTTGAAGGGGGCGTGTCGGATGCGCAAGCGAGGGTGGCCGCGCTCTTCGCTGTAGGTGGCCGGACCTCCCCAGTACTGCTCGAGAAATCCGATCAGCCGCTGGATGGCCCCCTCAAGGTCGTCGTCCGGGTACATCGGGCGCAACACCGGATCGTCGGCGACCCCGACGTAGAACGCCCGCACGAGTTTCTCGAACGTCGGCCGTCCTCCGACTTCGCGCCAGAAGTTGCCGCCGACCGGCTCCCCGCCTTGGCCTGCGCGCAGGGTGAGGCGCTCGTTCACGGTTTACCTTTCACGACGCCGGGGATGACGGGGGAGTCCTTCTGCCCGGTCGCGCGTGACTGCCCGGTCGAGCGTGCCTGCCCGGTCGAAGGTGGCTGGGATCGATCGGTGACCGAGGTCAGCGACGCGACGCGAAGACCCATTCCGTCGAGGGTTGCTTTCATTCGGCTGCGCAGCTCTCGAGCGACCTCGTCTTTGCCTCCGGTGCGCGTTTTGGCCACCAAACGCAGGATGACGGCTTCGGCCGAGACCGACTCGATGCCCCAGATCTCGGGCCTTTCGGTCATCAGGCGGCGCCACTTCGGGTCGTTGCGCATGTCGTTTGCGGTCTCCAGCATCCGTTCCTTCACCGCATCGAGGTCGGCGTCGTACGGAATCGGAAGGTCGAGGATGACGCGCGCCCACCCTTGCGACATGTTGCCGATACGCAGGATCTCACCGTTGCGCACGTACCAGACGGTGCCTTTGACGTCTCGAACGGTCGTGATGCGGATGCCGACCGCCTCGACGACGCCGGTCGCCTGCCCGAGGTCAACGACATCCCCGACGCCCAACTGGTCTTCCGAGACGATGAAGAGACCGTTGAGCACGTCGCGCACGACGTTTTGCGCACCAAAGCCCAGGCCGGCGCCGAGGGCCGCGGTAATCAGCGAGAACGCTCCCGTCGCGTTCGGGTCGATCGCCGAGACGATCAGCACCAGGGCCACCACCACGACGAGGGTTGTCACCGTGCTCGACAGCAGACCGCCGAGCGCGCGGGTGCGCTGAACGATCCGCAGCGCGGCGACCGGAGAGGACTGCAGGGCGGCGGTGTCCTCGACGTTTTGCTTCTTCTTGACCCCGACGATCACCCGGTTGACGATGCGGCGGATGACCACTTGCAGCAGCAGGCGGATCAGCGCAGCGACGACGACGATGAGCACCACGCGCAGCGGGATGCCCCAGGGGCCCTCGAAAAACGCCGCAACTCGTGCCCAGAATTCGCTCACCCGACCATCCTCCCAGTGCTCGCCTGAGAGCGTGCGAGTGTTGGTAAATCCTCAACCTGCGGCCCCGTACTGTGAAAGAACACCACGAGAGGACCATCTTGAAACTGCCTGTGAAGACTTTCTTTGCCGCCCCACTGCTGGGTGCCCTGCTGCTGGCGGGCTGTGCTACGCCGGCGATCTCCCCCGGCACCGCTACCGACCCGGGCACGGCCACGAGCGCGAGCCCGACCGCCGATGCCGGTAACACGCCCGTCCTCGTCGACGGCGAAGCCGCTCCCCCCGGAACCAAGGTGGGCTTCGACACCTACCTGACGTACAGCTATGTCACCACCGACAAAGAGGACGCTCTGCTCAAGGCCAAGCTCGACAGCATTGAGCCGGCTACAGCGGACGAGCTCGCTGTGCTCACCACGAACTTCGGCGACAAGCTTGACCCCTACGACATCTACCTTCTGCGGATGACCGAGAAGAAGGTCTCGGGCGCCACCGTGAAGTACAACGACGACTGGTCATTCTTCGACGTCGTGGATGCTCAGGGCGAGCGCATCCAGAGCATCTCGCTCATCGGCTGGGATGGGTGCGACACGCAGAGCTTCTCCGAGGACTACGACACCGGCGGCGCCGAGATCGCGCAGTGCTACATCGGCGCCGTGAAGAAGGGCTCGGCCGCTCCCGGCGGAATGGCCTACACGGGTGGATACGAGGACGACAACCCGTACGACGCGTTCAGCGGTAAGCCGTTGCTGTTCATCCCGTGACTCTGAATACCTC
The DNA here is from genome assembly GCF_039912695.1 of Pseudolysinimonas sp. Lineage (GTDB taxonomy): Bacteria > Actinomycetota > Actinomycetes > Actinomycetales > Microbacteriaceae > Pseudolysinimonas_A. The sequence continues at coordinate 280,294 of NZ_JBDSPJ010000022.1, read as the reverse complement.
AATCACGAAGGCCGGGTGCATCACGCACCCGGCCTTCGTCGTTCGTGCGACAGCTCAGTTTGACCTGTCGCGCTGTTGAGCGGTGAGGGCGCGCTCGACGCCCGCGAGGTTCTCGACCACGAGCCGACGAAGCGCCGGGATGTCGCGGTGCGCGTCGAGCCAGGCGTTGGTGGCGTCCACCAGTTCCTGCGACACGAGAGGCGCCGGGTAGAAGCCGAGGATGACGTACTCGGCGATCTTGTACGAACGCTCTTTCCAGATGCGATCGAGCGCGTCGAAGTAGGGCGCGATAAGCGACTCGAGCGCTGACGGGTCGTTGACGTGCTGGTAGCCCATCCCCGACGACCTCAGCACGACGTTGGGAATGGTCGCGTCGGTGAGTGCCGCGTCGAGGGCGCCCTTCTTGTCGCCGGTCGCCCGGGCACGGGCGGCGGCCTGCTGACCGTTCGCGGTGTTGTCCTTCGCCAGTTGCGCGGCGATCTCGGCTTCGCCCGCTTCGCCCAGCAGCACGAGACCTTCGAGCACCTCCCAGGTGAGGTCGGCGTCGATCTCGAGTTCAGGCAGCTTGACCGAGCCGTCGAGAAGTCCCTTCAACGTCGCCGCATGAGCCGAGCTCGACGGGATGTTGGCGAAGAACTTCACGAACTGGAACTGCGCGTCGCTTCCTGCCTGGGCCGTCTCGGCGAGTGACCAGAGCGCGTCGCCGATTCGCTCGATGGTGGCATCCCGCTTCTCCGGCGCGACGTAGAAGCGCGCGACCGTGAGCAACTGGCTGAGCGTCAGGCGAATGGTCGTCGACTCGGTTTCCGTCGCAATGTTGCCGAGTACCAGATCGACGTAGGCGCTGGGAGCTGTCTCGGCATCCCGAGTCGCGTCCCAGGCGGCACCCCACACCAGCGCCCGCGCGAGCGGGTCTTCGATGTCGGCGAGCTTGTCGATTGCGAACTCCCACGACAGCTCATCCATGCGGATCTTCGCGTAGGCGAGGTCGTCGTCGTTCAACAGAATGAGCGCGGGGCGCTTCAGGCCGACGAGTTCGGGCACGTCGGTCGAGGCGTCAGCGTCGAGGTCGAGTTCGATGCGGTGCGTGCGCACGACCTTGGGGGAGAGGTCGCCCTCGACTCCCTCATTCGGCGAACCATCCACGACGTCGTAGAACCCAATCGCCAGGCGGTGCGGCCGGATCGTGGGCTGCTCGGCGATCGCGGTCTGCGCGATCGAGAACGCCGTGATGACTCCGTGCTCGTCGACCGACACCTGCGGCTTGAGGGTGTTGACGCCCGCGGTTTCGAGCCAGAGTTTGCTCCACGTTGACAGGTCTCGGCCGGAGGTGATCTCGAGCTCGTGCAGCAGGTCAGAGAGTTCGGTGTTGCCCCACGCGTGCTTGGTGAAGTACGCCCCGACGCCGGCAAAGAAGTTCTCGATGCCGACCCAGGCGGCGAGCTGCTTGAGCACCGACCCGCCTTTGGCGTAGGTGATGCCGTCGAAGTTGACCTGAACATCCTCGAGATCGTTGATGGTCGCGACGATGGGATGCGTGCTCGGCAGCTGGTCTTGCTTGTACGCCCAGCTCTTCTCCATCGACTGGAAGGTCGCCCAGGCTTCGGTCCACTCGGTGGCTTCAGCGGTCGCGATCGTCGACGCCCACTCGGCGAACGACTCGTTGAGCCAGAGGTCGTTCCACCACTTCATGGTGACCAGGTCGCCGAACCACATGTGAGCCAACTCGTGCAGGATCGTGACGACCCGGCGCTCCTTGATCGCGTCAGTGACCTTGGAGCGGAAAACGTAGGTCTCGGTGAAGGTGACCGCACCCGCGTTCTCCATCGCTCCCGCATTGAACTCGGGCACGAACAACTGGTCGTACTTCGCGAACGGGTACGGGTAGCCGAACTTCTCCTCGTAGTAGGCGAAGCCCTTTCGGGTGATGTCGAAGACGTAGTCGGCATCCATGAAGCCCATCAGCGACTTGCGGGCGTAGACCCCGAGCGGGATCTTCTTGCCGCTCGACGAGGTGAGTTCGGAGTGTACGGAGTCGTAGGGTCCGGCGACGATCGCGGTGATGTACGACGAGATGCGCGGAGTGGTCGGGAACGCCCAGGTCTTGGCGCCCACTTCTTCCGCTCCCTGAGCCGCCCCCGCTCCCTGAGCCGCCCCCGCTCCCTGAGCCTGTCGAAGGGTCGGGTTGGGGGTCGGCGAGTTCGACACGACCACCCAGCTGCCCGGAGCCGTCACGGTGAAGGTGAAGGTGGCCTTCAGGTCGGGCTGTTCGAAGACGGAGTAGACCCGCCGGCTGTCGGGAACCTCGAACTGCGAGTAGAGGTACACCTCCCCGTCGACTGGGTCGACGAAGCGGTGCAGCCCCTCGCCGGTGTTCGTGTACGCGAAGTCGGCCTCGACGACGAGTTCGTTGTGCTCGTGCAGCTCGTCCAGCCGGATGCGGGCACCGTCGGCGACGTCGGCCGGGTCGAGCTCGAGGCCATTCAGGGTGACCGAGTGCACCTTGGCGGTCACAGCGTCGATAAACGTCGGGGCGCCACTCGAGGTGAACATCACCGTCGTCGTCGACCGGAACACCTCCGGCCCGGTGGTCAGATCGAGGTGGACGTCGTACGACTCCACGGCAATGAGCGCCTTGCGCTCTTGGGCTTCGACACGAGTCAGGTTCTCTCCGGGCATCCGACCACGATAGCCCGGGCCGGTTCTGGTCGGCTCCGTGCGAAGAACGATCCGCGAAGAACGATCAGGCGAACAGCGAAACCCGCGCCCTCGTCGCCACCGGTTCGTCGGGAGTACTGATGATCTCTTCGACATCCGTGATGGCGTCGCGCAGCGCCTGCACCAGCATCCCGTCGGCGTCGCCGATGCAGGCGTCGGCAATGCCTTCGATGGCCAGTTGGATGGCGGCGGCACATCCGGTGCGACGAAGGTCGCGCTCCTTAACCGGATGCCGGGTGAGGTGCTCACGCGCCCAGAGGTCGGCCTCTGGCGCAGCATCGAGTGCGTCTCGAACCGCGGAACGGATTGCCGGTGCAACGCCCGACGGCAAAAGTGCGGGGAGGGACAGCAGGGCGACGGCGAGTGCGTGCTGCCGGCTCAGGTTGGCGACCGGGAGTGCGGTGGCGGCGGCGCGCAGCGCGATGACCGGACCCAGGATGCGGTGGTCACCCCGCAGGCCGATCACCCGCGGGATGTCGGCGGCGATCTCGTCACGGCGGGTGTCGCCGAGCTGATCGTTGACGGCACGCGCGAGATGCGACAGCAGCGGGTCGGTGCACTGCGGGGAGTCGCTCCACGGCTCACCGGCGAGGTAGGAGGCGAATTCCATAAAGCAGGCGCCCGACTTCGCGGAACGGTGGCGTCCGCGCGACAGGGCGGGCATGCCATCCGGTATCAGGTCGAGGTCCATCTGAGCTCCCATCCGACTGCACCCATTGTGACTCGTCGACCCCGCGGACGCTGGGCGGGGGTCTTAAGCTGACGGGACCATGCGCATCCATCTGGGTACTGATCACGCCGGCCTTGAGTTCAGCACGGATCTTCAGCACCATCTCGCGGATGCCGGCCATGAGGTCATCGACCATGGCCCCGACGACTACGACGCACTCGATGACTACCCGAGTTTCTGCATCAATGCCGCGCTCGGAGTTATCCGCGACCAGGCGGCCGGCGTTGAGGCGCTCGGCATCGTGTTCGGTGGATCGGGCAACGGCGAACAGATCGCAGCCAACAAGGTGCACGGCATCCGTGCCGCGCTGGTCTGGAACATGGCGACGGCCGAACTTGCCCGCGAGCACAACGATGCCAACGTCATTGCGATCGGCGCCCGGCAGCATTCGTTCGCCGAGGTCGTGAAATTCATCGACGCGTTCCTGACGACTCCGTTCTCAGGGGAAGAACGACACTCGCGTCGAATCGCACAAATCGCGGAGTACGAAACCACCGGCGCAATCGTCGGTCATCCAATCGACCCCGCGGCCCAAGCCGAGGTTCGGTATGCCTGAAGGCCATTCCGTCCATCGGATCGCGCGACAGTTCGAGCGCTCGTTTCAGGGTCCCCCCGTCGAGGTCAGCTCACCGCAGGGTCGGTTTACGGCCGGGGCCGCCCAACTCGACGGGCACGCGATCATCCAGTCGCGGGCCGTGGGCAAGCAGATGTTCCTCGAGTTCGACCACCACCTCTGGCTGCGGGTACACCTGGGCATGTATGGCGCCTGGGATTTCGCGGGAGACATTGCGGTGGGGCCGATCTCGCCAGCCGAGCGTGGGGGGCGGGTCGTCGGCGCCAACGAAGACTCACCCTGGTCGATCGGTGCCCCCCGCAGAACTCGGCTCAGGATGGCCGAGTCGGAAAAGCTGCAACCCGCGCTCGACGTCTGGCCGCCCGAACCGATCGGACAGGTGCGGGTGCGGTTGCTGACCCCTGTCGCGGTGGCCGACCTCCGGGGTCCGACGGCGTGCGACGTGCAGACCGTGGAAGAAGTGGATGCCGTTATCGCCAGACTCGGACCCGACCCGCTGGTCGATGGGCCGAGCGGCGAAGAGGACTTCGTGGTCAACGTGCGCAAACGTGCCGTGCCGATCGGGCAACTGCTGATGGATCAAGAAGTCGTCGCCGGGATCGGCAACGTGTACCGGGCCGAACTGCTGTTCCGCGCCCGACTCGACCCGTACAGGTTGGGTAAAGACGTACCCGAAGAACTCCTCCGCGAGCTGTGGCGGGACTGGACCCACCTGCTGACCGTGGGTGTTGAGACCGGTCAGATGCTCACGATGGACGGACTCGACGGCGACGAACTTCTGAGGGCGAAAGCATCCCGCGATGATCGGCACTGGGTTTACCACCGCACCGGCGAGCCCTGCCGGGTGTGCGGAACCCCCATTGCGATGGCCGAGATGGCCACCCGCAACCTCTACTGGTGCCCGAAAGATCAGGTCTGAGATGCGCCACACCCCCCAGTACCTGGTGACCGAACCGGCCGAGGTGAAACGACTCATCCGCGATAACCCGTGGATGACCTACGTCTCGCCGACCTCCCACGGATTGGTCTCCTCGCACTACGCGACCCTGCTCGAAGAGACCGACCCTTCGACAGGCTCAGGGCGCGACGATGAGATCGTGATCGTCAGCCACTTCGGACGCCCCGACGAGCAGGCGCACGAACTCGGGTCGCACGAGGTGCTCGTCATCGTGCAAGGACCGCACGGCTACATCACCCCCAACTGGTACGCCGAAGGCGACTTCGTACCCACCTGGAACCACGTCACCGCCCACCTCTACGGCACCCCCGAGATCCTCAGCGACGACGAGAACTTCGCGATCCTGCAGCGTCTCGTCGACCACTTCGAGACCCGGATGCCGACTCCGGTCTCGCTCGACATCGACCTCGCAAAAGCCGAACGCATCGCCCGCGGCACCGTCGGGTTGCGCATCCGCGTCACCCGCTTCGACGCGCGCGCCAAACTTTCGCAGAACAAGGACCCCGAAGTCCGCGAAGCGATCATGACCGCACTAGAGGGCACCGGCCCCTACTCGTCCGCGGAACTCGCTGCCGAAATGCGTCGGGTTCACCCCGCATGATCCTTCGTAATGGTCGCGACTTGCGCGGGCTACTGGACGACATCCGCGAGTCAAGAGCGGGGACCCCTACCCCGATTGACTCGCGGATGTCGTCCAGCATCCCTCTCTCGGATATCACCGTTCCCGGTCCTTCGGATGTGGAGGTCGATCTTGAGGGGCGGTGGGTCCTGCCGGGGCTGTGGGACCATCATGTGCACTTTGGGCAGTGGGCGATGGCGTCGCGACGGCTGGATCTGTCGTCGGCGTCGTCTGCGGCACACGTCGCTTCGCTCGTGCGGGAGCGGCTCGCCAGCTCGCCGCCGGAGGCGGGGACTGTGCTGCTGGGCGCCGGGTTTCGGGATGGGTTGTGGGCGGATGCGCCGTCGATCGATCTGCTCGAGTTCGGTGACGTGCCGGTCGCACTGGTGTCGGGCGACGTGCACTCTCTGTGGACTAATCGGGCGATGCTGCGGATGCTGGGGCGGCCCGAGTCGGACTGGTGGCTGCGTGAGCAACCGGCGTTCGACCTCAATCGCGAGCTGAGCGCGGTGCCCGCCGAAGTGCTCGATCGCTGGGCCATCGAGGCGGCCGCGGCGGCGGCGGCACGTGGGGTGACGGGGATCGTTGACTTTGAGATGGAGGATGCGCCGGGGTCGTGGGCTCGGCGGTTCGGGGCAGGGTTCTCAGGGCTCCGGGTGAAGGCGGCCGTGTATCCGCACACGCCCGAATTGCCCGCGGTGGCGTCTGCGTTGTTCGAGATCGGACCGTACAAGTTGTTCACGGACGGGTCGCTGAACACCCGCACGGCGTGGTGCGATCACGCCTATCCGGGAACGGACGGCCACGGCCTTCCGACCTACGGCCCCGGTGAGCTGCTCGCCGCCGCCCGAGCTGGCGTCGCCCGCGGGCTCAGCCCCGCCATCCATGCCATTGGCGACCGTGCGGTGACCGAAGCGCTCGACGTCTTCGAGGCGTTGGGCGGCTCTGCTGCAGTGGTTGGTGGCAGCATCGAACACGTGCAACTGATCGAGGATGCCGACCTCCCGCGGTTCGCCGCGCTCGGGGTGCGGGCGTCGGTCCAGCCTGAGCATGCGATGGACGATCGGGATGTCGCCGAACGGTATTGGGCCGGACGCACCGGTCGATCGTTCGCCTACCGATCCCTGCTTGCGGCTGGCGCCGAACTTGCACTCGGTTCGGACGCCCCGGTGGCTCCGCTCGACCCGTGGATCACGATGGCCGCCGCCGTCACCAGGTCCCGCGACGGGCGTGAGCCGTGGCATCCCGAACAGGCTTTGACCTTTGCCGCGGCGCTCGCCGCATCGAGTCACGACCAGCTCGGCGATCTCGTCATCGTCGAGAGCGACCCGTTCGAGGCGACGAACCTGCGCGACATGCCGGTGCACGCGACGATGGTCGCCGGTATCTGGACTCACGGGCCGTGGGCCGACCGGTGACCTTCGATCCGATCGCGGGGCTTCGGCGACGCCTCGACACCGAACCCGACGCGGACGTGCTGATCAGCGCCACGTCGAGCCTCACCGTCTCCGAACTGTGGGATTCCGCGGCTCGCTGTGCAGCGCTGTTGGCTACCGAGGGGATCGGACCGGGAGCGGTCGTTGGGGTCGAGCTGCCGCCCCTGTTGCAGCCCGTGTTCGCGGTGGCGCTCTGGATGCGCGGCGCGATCGGAGCGATTGCACCGGTCGGTCGTGGCGAGGAGCTGGGCGATGTGCTGGATGTCATGGTGGGGCGCGCACGCCGTGAGGGTTTTCCTGCTGAGCGTTTCATGCAGGTTGACGACGCCTGGCTGATGCGGTCGGCCGAACTCGACCCGACCGTCGAACCGTTCCAGTGGGCCGACAACGACATCGCGCGGGTGGTCTTCTCAAGCGGTACGACGGGCGCGCCGAAGCCCATCGCGTTTACGGTCGCCGACCTTGAGGAACGCGTCAATCGCGGACGCGAGTTCTGGATGCCCACCGGCCCGTTCCTCACGATTCTCGGGATCGGGGCCGTCAGCGGATCGGCGACGTTTTTCGCGGCGCTCGAGGGCGGTATCCCGTACCTGGTTGGAGGCACGTCGGCCGAAAACGTCGCGGTCTTGGCGAAGACCGGGGTTCCCCTCGTGCACGGCTCGCCGATCCAGCTCTCCGACCTGCTGAGCGCGGCCGGTCGTACGGATGCCGACCTTCCGGGGTTGCGAATCGTTCAGTCGGTTGGGGGCGTGCTGTCGGAGGAGCTCGCGGCGCGCCTGGTCCGGCGGTTCGGTGCCGAGATCGAGATCATTTACGGCTCGACGGAGGTGGGTGGCGTGACCCTGCGTCGCGGTGCGCCGATCGCGCCGGGCGATGTCGGCGCGATCCTGCCGTTCGCGACGATCGAGGCCGTCGGTGCGGAGGGCGAACCGGTGGCCGACGGTGAGGAGGGTCTCATCCGGGTTCGACGACCTCGACAGGCGCGCGGGTCGTTCCGCGGGATGCTCGACGACGCGACCTTCCGCGACGGATGGTTCTTCCCTGGAGATGTCGGCAGGATCGCTGACGGGCACCTAATCGTGGTCGGACGCCGCGACGAACTGATCAACGCGGCCGGGATCAAGGTCGACCCGGAACGCGTCGAGCGGGTAGCGCTGCGGTTTCCCGGGGTGGGCGACGCAGTTGCGGTGGGGGTCGAGGATGCCCGCGGCGTCTCTGTCGTGGCGCTGGCCGTAGTAGCGGATTCCGCGGTCGACCTGGCCGAGCTGCGCGCAGCACTTGTGCGCGAACTCGGCGACGCTGCGCCACGGGTGCTCGAACGAATCGCAGTCGTGCCGAGAACGGTGAGTGGCAAGGCTCGTCGGCTCGAAGTAGCGGCCGATCTGCGTGCGCGACTTGGGCGCGCGATCGAGTTCTGATCCTTTGCGGTGCTACTCTCGGCGCAAGGCTTAGTCCGAGCTGTCTACCCCCTCGAGGAGTATCCGTGCACCGTCGTGAACTCGCCCGTGGAATTGCCGCGATCGGGGCCGTCGGCCTCGGAACGGGTGGACTCGTCGTCGGCTTCGCGGCTCCCGCCCTCGCGTTCACGGGCACCTGCCCCACGACTGTCCCAGCTGCCACGCTCGTCGCCGACGGAGTCTGCGAAGTGCGGATCACGGCCGATGGAACGTTCACTCCGCCCCCCGGAATCACCAAGCTCTCTGCGGTTCTGATCGCGGCTGGCGGCGGCGGCAATCATGACGTCACCTTTGGCGGGCTGTACGCGGGCAATGGCGGCGAGGTGGTGTACATCGACAGTGTGACCCTCGGTGCCGATCTCGTCGTCGTGGTCGGCCTCGGCGGCGTGGGCGGCGATGGCTCCGCAACCGGCGGCGACGACACCAGTCTCGATGCGACGATCGCGCACGGCGGCGGCTGGGGCGGCAGCGCCAACCCATGCTCGGGCGCCGATTGGAATCTGTACTTCGGCGACGGGTCACAGACGTTGGCGCAGGAGAGCCCGGATTGCGTCCCCGGCGTCGGCTACGCCCTTTCCGAGATCCCGACCGCTGACGCGACACTCTTCCCGCCTGCGGCCGACGGCACCGACGTCTACGGCAACGGCGGCAACGCAGCCGAGGTCACCGGTGTCCCCGGTGCGAACCCAGTCGCGGGAACCGGTGGCGACGTGAGCGCCGATGGCGCGGGCAACGGGTCGGCCGGACTCGTCATCCTCCGTTTCGCGCCTGCACCTCCCGCGACCGGCCCATCCCTCGCGGCAACGGGCTCCGAGTTGGCGCTCCCGGCGGCAACGCTCGGCGCCACGGCTCTCGCCGCTGGCATCCTGCTCATGGTTCTGCGCCGTCGTCGCACCACTCACGACTGACCGCTTCCTTCCGGGCCGCTTTGGGCGACGGGAAGTGGACTTTTCGTTTAACCGTTCGCCGTAACGCGCTGAGCAATCGCGACGATGATTCCGACGATCACGACGATCGCGGGCACGACCGCGAACGCGATGAGGTAGGTCATCTTCGTCGAGACATAGAACGAGCGGATGCCGGTTTTCCGCAGAGCGGCTACCCACGTCGTAATTCCCGACCGCGCGATCAGTTCGTCGTACTCGATGCTGTCGGCCATCGGGCCGTAGTTCGGGTCGGCAAACCACACCCGGATGGCGTCACCGTCTTTCGGCGTGAAAGTCAGGGACGACGTGAATCCGCCGATGCGCTTGAGATCGCCGATCGGCACGTCCCAGCCACTCGGCCCCACCTGGTGCGAGGTGTGGAGCACGATGTCGTCGCCGTCAGTCCACTCGAGCAGCTTGCTGGGCACCGAGCGTTGGATACCTCCGCCGACTCCGTAGGTGAGGGCGCGCAGTTTCGACATCAGCGATCCTCCGCGGTGCACACGCTTTTCAGCGTAACGGCGGTCGGCAGTCGCAACAGCCGGGGGTTAGCCCCACCGCGTTCGGGATGTGGGCACCATGCCGGTCTCGACGCGTTGTCGCGATGCTGAAGGCATCCCGATCGCGGGAGCCTTCTGCACCCCACAATGGAGCTGACCATGACCACAGTCACCCCGCCTCGCACCCTTCCGCACTACTGGCGGCTCTGGGCGGGCCTCCCTAAAGATTTGGCGTACCTGCTGATCGCGTTCCCGATCGCCTGCGTCACCTTCAGCCTGTCGATCACCTTCGTTTCGGCGGCGGCGGGAACGATCGCGACCTTCTTCTTGGGCATCGTGTTCCTGGTCGGTGCGCTGTACCTCGCGCGGATCGCGGGCACGCTGGACCTCGCACTGCTGCGCTGGATCGGGCGCCCCGCGATCCGCCTCCCGGAATGGAACGACCGCACCGCGAAGACCGGCTTCTTTGCCTGGCTGCGCGCATTGTTCGCCAACGCTCACTACTGGCTCTCCCTGGTCTGGACGACGATCGTGAACTTCATCGTCGCGACGTTCTCGTTCACAATCGCGGTCACCTGGTTCGCGACCGCGTTGGGTGGAGTGACGGCGTGGATCTGGAGCCCCTTCATCCCGAACCAAGACCGCGATTTTTCCCTCTCCCAGTGGGTTGTCGACGTCGTGCTGCACAACGGCACGCAGGTCGACGGGCGCACAGCCGATCTCGCGATCTACGTTGTGCTCGGCGTGCTGTTCACGGCGACGCTGCCGGTGGTGCTGCGCGGGCTGACCTGGATGCACTGGGGTATCGCCCGCGGGATGCTCGGTGCGTTCCGCACGGAGGCTCTCCAACGTGAGGTTGCCGATCTGTCGGAATCTCGGTCGGCTGCGGTTGCCGCAGAAGGCACCGCGCTTCGCCGGCTTGAGCGCGACATCCACGATGGTCCGCAGCAGCGTCTCGTGCGACTCCAGATGGATCTCGCCGCGGCCGAACGTCAACTCGACACCGATCCGGATGCCGCCCGCAAGCTGATCGCGGAAGCCACGCAGCAGTCGCGCGACGCCCTCGAAGAGCTGCGTGCGCTGTCGCGGGGATTTGCGCCGCCGATCCTGCTCGACCGCGGCCTGGTCGCGGCACTGGAGTCGCTCGCCGTGCGCAGTGCGGTGACGGTGCGGGTGGTGTCGACGCTGCCGGCGGGTACCGACCTGCCGATCGAACTGGAACGCAACGCCTACTTCATCGCGGCCGAAGGTCTCACCAACGCCGTGAAGCACAGCGGCTCGACCGCGATCGACCTGCGCCTGTCGCTGCGGCAGGTTGCTGGTGCCGCGTCGGAGTCGGATGCCACGTGGCTCGACATCGAAGTCACCGACGACGGCAAAGGCGGAGCGAAGGTGAAGGCGGATCACGGGATCGCCGGCCTCAAGGAGCGCGTACGCGGACTCGGCGGAACCCTCAACCTGTCGAGCCCTGCCGGTGGGCCGACGGTGCTGACCGCGCATCTTCCCGTTGCGGTCGCCACCCCGGCATCCGCTGGGTGAGCCGTTTCGCTGCGAGAGTCCCTTTCCGTTTTCAGGAAAAGTCCGCGGTTTTGCGACGGAACGGGACTCACAACAGGACAGCAGTAGACACCAGCAACATGGATTCCTGAAAACGGAAAGAACGGCAAGATGAAACAGGTGACCGGACTGCGCGTGGTGGTAGCCGACGACTCGGTGTTGCTGCGCGAGGGGTTGGTGCGCGTGCTGGTCGAGGCGGGGCACGAGGTCGTCGGCTCCTATGGGGATGCCGACGCCCTCCTCGCCGAGGTCGAGACTCTCGCTCCCGACCTCGCGGTGCTCGACGTTCGGATGCCGCCGACGTTTCGGGATGAGGGGGTGCGCGCCGCGATTCGGTTGCGGTCACTGGTGCCGCGCACCGGCATCCTGTTGCTGTCGCAGTACGTCGAAGTCGCCTACGCGCAGGAGTTGCTCGGCAGCGGGAGCGGTGGAGTCGGCTACCTGCTGAAGGATCGCGTCGCCTCACTCGCCGAACTGGTCGACGCGATCGACCGCATCGCCGACGGGGGCACGGTGCTCGACCCGGAGGTGGTGGCGCAACTGATCGGGCGGCGTCACGATCCGTTGGCGACCCTGACCCCGCGCGAGCGCGAGGTGCTGCAGCTGATGGCGGAGGGGCGCAGCAACGTCGCGGTCGCCGAGGCCCTGTTCATCGGAGTCGGCGCAGTCGAGAAGAACGTCACGGCAATCTTCGGCAAACTTGGCCTCGAAGATTCCGGCATCGACCACCGGCGCGTTCTCGCGGTGCTGGCTTGGCTGCAGCGCTAACCCAAGCGGTCACACCGAGGCGAGCAGCCCCGAGACCGTGTCGAGCGAGCCGGGGATCAGTCGGTAGTACGCCCAGGTTCCCCGCTTGCTGCGGGTCAGAAACCCGGCGTCGACAAGCACTTTGAGGTGGTGCGAGACCGTCGGTTGCGCGATGTCGAGCGGATCGGTGAGGTCGCAGACGCAGGCTTCGGCGTCGTCGTGAGCGGCGACCATCGACAGGATGCGCAGCCGCGTCGGGTCGGCGAGCGCTTTGAGTGAGCGGCTCAGGCTCTCGGCATTCGGTGTGCTGATCGCCGCTCGGGTGAGCGGGGCGCAGCAGGCGGCGAGATCGCGCAGCGGGATCAACTCGATGGCTGGCGCAGTGGCGACGGGCATGACGACATCCTCTCATATATTGACAACTATCGATGTTTAAGCCACGCTCACTACATCGACACCCGTCGATGGAAGGGAGAACGCCATGAGCGAGTGCTGCGACCCGATCGCCTGCCCGCCGGGGTCAGAAGACCTCTGCGAGCCGTACTGCTGCTGAGTTCACCGTCCGGCCGTCGCGCGCGGGCGGCCGGGCTCCATCCCTGTTTGACTTGACACTGTTCACCATGAGCGAGGCCCCCATGACCCCCACCGTTCTGTTTGTCTGCGTGCACAACGCGGGCCGCTCCCAGATGGCCGCCGGCTTCCTACGGTCGCTTGCCGGAGATCGCGTGCGCGTGCTATCCGCCGGGTCGGAGCCCGCGGCATCCCTCAACCCGGTTGCCGTCGCCGCGATGGCGGAGGAGGGCATCGACATCGCCGGAGAGAGCCCGGCACTTCTCGCGACGGATGACGTGCGAGCCTCCGATGTGGTCATCACGATGGGCTGCGGCGACACCTGCCCGATCTTCCCGGGGAAGCGCTACGAGGACTGGGAATTGACTGACCCTGCCGGGCTCGGAATCGACGAGGTACGCGTGATTCGCGACGACATCCGGATGCGCGTCGAACGGCTGCTCGTCGGCCTGGAGTGACCCGGAGGATGGCTGTCCTGCCGATCCCCGACGTATTGCCGCTGCCGCGGCGGCTGCTCGCCGAGTTCCTCGGCACCCTGCTCCTCGTCGCGATCGTCGTCGGGTCAGGGATCGCCGCCCAAACCCTCTCGCCGGGCGACGCAGGACTGCAGTTGCTTGAAACTGCGCTCGCGACCGCCTTCGGGTTGTTCGTGCTGATTGCGGTGTTTGCGCCCCTCTCGGGTGCTCACCTCAATCCCGCGATCACCGCGGTCGCGGCTGCGTTCGGGTCGAGCAAGCTTCGTGATGTGCTGCCGTATCTGCTCGCGCAGGTTTCGGGTGGCATCATCGGGGCAATCCTGGCGAACCTGATGTTCGGGCTCGCCCCCGTCGCGATCAGCACCCACGATCGGTGGAGCTGGCCGCACGCCCTCGCCGAAGTCGTCGCCACGGCAGGACTCGTGTTGGTCGTGTTCCTGCTCGAAAACTTCGGTCGCGAAGCGTTGATCGCCCCGGCGGTCGCGGCCTACATCGGAGCCGGCTACTTCTTCACCAGCTCGACGGCCTTCGCGAATCCGGCCGTGACAGTTGGCCGCATGTTCTCCGACACGTTCGCCGGCATCGCGCCTGGGTCGGCCCTCGGGTTCGTGGCAGCGCAGGTTATGGGCGGGGTGATCGGTGTGGTTCTTCTGCGTCTGTTGCTCCCGAAGCATCCGACGCTGCCCGCGACGTGATCAGATAGGCCATGGCCGTCTCAGCAACGCAGCTTCGCGACATCCACATTCCTGGTCGTGCCGAGGGTGGGAGCCCAGAACTGCGTGGCGTACTCGGGGTTCCCGAAGGCACGGGTCCGTTTCCGGCGGTCGTCGTCATGCACGAGGCATTCGGCGCCGACGAGCAGATGCGGCTTCAGGTGGCGAAGCTCACGAGCCTCGGCTACCTGACCCTGATGCCCGACCTCTACTCGATGGGCGGCACACGCAAGTGCCTCATTGCGACGGCACGCGCGCTTCGATCGGGCACCGGTCGCGCCTACGCCGACATCGAGTCAGCGCGGGTCCTGCTGCTCGAACGCCCGGATGCCAACGGCTCGGTGGGTGTCATCGGATTCTGCATGGGTGGCGGCTTCGCACTGATGACCGCTGCCGACCACGGCTTCGACGCGGCGGCGAGCAACTACGGCCTGCTTCCGCGCGACCTGGATGCCGCACTCGAGCACGCCTGCCCGATCGTCGGGAGCTACGGGGGCGCCGATCGGTCGCTGAAGGGCGCCGCCGCAAAGCTGGAGACCACCCTCAGCCGTCACGGCATCCCGCACGACCTCAAGGAGTATCCGGGCGCGGGCCATCAGTTCATGAACACCACCGTCAACGGGCCGGCAGTGTTCCGCCCGTTTGCGCGGGTGTCGGGGTTCGGCCCGAATCCCGACGCGGCGGCGGATGCCTGGCAGCGGATTGACGCGTTCTTCCGCGAGCACCTCGTGCCGCCCGCTGGCTAGCGACCGCGCTAGTCGATCCCGATGTGGAACTTCGGGCCGGGCCCGGCGCCGTCGGGACGTTCACCGGCGAGCACCGGGGCGAGGTCGTCGAGGGTGACGGTCGCCGCGATGAGGGGCCGCGGGTCGACGTCGCCGCGGGCGTAGGCGTCGATCGTCGCGCTGAGACCCGGAGAGGCACTCAGGATGCCGACCGCCGTGACGTCTTTCAGGGCCAGGGTGCGGGTGTCGATCAGACTCTGCGATCCGGCGAGTCCGACGTAGACGACCCGCTTGCCCGGCTCGACGAGTTCGAGCGCTTTGGCCGGGAGTGCCGGGGCGTTCGACGCGTCGATGACGGCATCCCACGGCAGTTCGGGGAGGGCGTCTTCGGTCCAGACCCCGTCGAAGCCGAGGGTGCGGGCGAACGCGAGTGACCGGTCGCCGCGACCCATCAGGTGCACCTCGGCGCCGGCAGCCCGTGCGAACATCCCCACGAGAAGGCCGATCGTGCCGGGTCCGAGCACAAGGGCACGATCCCCCGGTCGAAGTGCGGCGCCCTGTACCGACCGCAGCGCGTTGCCGCCGGGTTCGACGAGGGCGCCGAGTGCGTCATCCACCCCATCCGGTAACTCGCGCAGAGCGCGCTCGGGTACCGCGACCTGCTCGGCCAGCGCTCCCGGTCGCCCGTTCCTGATGCCGATTTCGGTGCGGTTCTCGCAGACGTGCTGATACCCGGAGGTGCAGCGGCGGCACTCCCCGCATCCCAACATCGTGTCGCCCGTGACGCGCCGGCCGAGCCACCGGGGGTTGACGCCGTCGCCGAGCGCGGTGACAGTTCCCATCCATTCGTGGCCCAGCCGCATCGGGTAGTGCGCGAACCCGTCGTGGAGGTACTGCATTTCGCCGGTGAAGAACTCGATGTCGGTGCCGCAGACTCCCGCTCGCTGCACGTCGACGACGACCTCACCTGGCCCGGCGACGGGAGGGTCAACCTCCTGCACGCCGGCCTGGTGCGGGCCGGTGACGACGAACGCTTTCATTCCGTCGCCGAAGCCCCTGGAGCCGAGACCCTCGGCGCGATGACGTTCTGCCGCTGACTGCCGAGTCCGTCAATACCGAGTTCCATGACATCCCCGGGTTGCAGCCAGACTTGCGGCTTCATGCCCATGCCGACGCCGGGCGGGGTGCCGGTGTTGATCAGATCGCCGGGCTCGAGCACGAGGAACTGGCTGAGGTAGTGCACGATGAAATAGGGATCGAAGACCATCGTCGAGGTCGAGCCGGTCTGCCGGCGCGCGCCGTTGATGTCGAGCCACATCCCGAGATTGAGAACGTCGGGAATCTCGTCGGGGGTGACCAGCCATGGGCCTGCCGGGTTGAAGGTCTCGGCCGACTTGCCTTTGCTCCACTGGCCGAGGCGTTCAATTTGGAAGGCGCGCTCGCTGACGTCGTTGACGACAGTGAACCCGGCGACGTGGTCGCGTGCCTCCTCGATCGAGTTCAGGTACGAGGTGCGCTTGCTGATCACGATGCCCAGTTCGACCTCCCAGTCGGGCTTGGTCGAGCCGCGCGGGATGCGCACGTCGTCGTTGGGCCCGATCAGGGTGTTCGGCGACTTGGTGAACAGGATGGGCTCGCTCGGCACCTCGGCGCCGGTTTCGGCGGCGTGGTCGCTGTAGTTCAGTCCGATGCACAGAATCTGGTGCGGCCGCGTGAATGGCGCACCGACCCGCACGCCTTCGAGCGACAGGGGCGTCCCGGATGCGATCCGCTCGGCGACGATCGGCCGGATGCGGTCGAGCCCGCCGCTTCCGAAGAATTCCTCGTTGAAGTCATCCACCACATCTGACAGGTCGACGTACGTGCTTTCCGAGACTGTGCCATCAGAGACCAGAGCGGCGGGCTTTTCCGACCCCACAGGGCCGACGCGCAAGAGCTTCATGTGTTCCTCTTCGTTGGGGTGATTAGGCGGGGAGCCCCGACCAGAGGTTCGCGGGCAGGCCGCGCACTCCCGGATCGAGGGTGAACAGGTGGCCCGACAGCGGGTACTGCGCGAGCGCTTCGGGCGCGAGGTCTTTGGTTGCGGTCGTGATGACCAGGGTGGCGAGGTCGGGTCCGGCGAACGCGACGCACGAGGTGTTCGGGGCGGGCACGTCGATCACCTGCACCAGTTCGGCAGCGGGGGAGTAGCGACGCACCTGGCCGAGGCTCCAGATCGCGATCCAGACGTGACCTTCGACATCCACACACATGCCGTCGGGGTAGCCCTCGTCGAGCGTGAGAAATACCTCGCGCGGTCCGAGGGCCCCGGTGACCGGATCGAATGGTCGAGAGTTCACAATCCGCGCGACGGTATCGATGCTGTACATCGTCGAGGCGTCGGGCGACCAGCCGAGTCCATTCGAGAGGGTCAGGTCGTCGTCGAGCACCTCGACGCGACCGTCGGAATGCACCACCGAGAGCGTCTCGATCACCGTGGGTCCGTCGTCGGGGCGGCAGGTTCCGACCAGGAACCGGCCCAGCGGGTCGACCTTCCCCTCGTTCAGGCGACGACCGGATGCCGGAGGGACGATCCGCGGACCGGTCACGATCTCGCCGCTCGGCTGGTGCACCAGGATCTCCTCGGCGCCGGCGACGATCCAGTCGCCCGCCTCAGAAACCGCGACTGCACCGGTAGTACCGGGAAACGCGACCCGGTCGAGCGTCGTGATCGTGCCGTTTGCATTGAGCGTGCCCGACAGAACCGTGCCCGTGCGGATGTCGACCCAGAGCAACACCCCGCGGATCGGATCCCAGAGCGGACCTTCCGCGAGGTCGAAACTTTCCCCCGTCGCGACGACCAGCGTCATACCCGCAGCGCTCCCATGCCGCCGTCGACGAGCAACACCAGTCCGGTGGTCGAACCAGCGGCCGGGTCGACGAGGTAGGCGATCGCGAGGGCGACCTCGTCGGGGGTGACCAGGCGCCCGATCGGCTGACGCTTACGCAGCGCCTCGGCCGCGGCGACCGGGTCATCGGCGGCGCCGATCAGCCGCCCGACCCAGGCCGTGTCGACGGTGCCGGGCGCGACAGCGTTGACCCGGATGCCGTCCTTCAGATGATCCGCCGCCATTGCGAGGGTGAGTGCTGAGACTGCGCCCTTCGTAGCGCTGTAGAGGGCACGGTTGACGACGCCGACGGTCTCGACGATCGACGAGACGTTGACGATCACGGGATGCGGCGACCTGCGCAGGTGGGGGAGAGCCGCCACACTCATCCGCGCGATCGACACGACGTTGACGTCGAAGACCCGGTGCCATTCGGCAGCGTCGTTCGCGGTCACGTCTCCGGTCGCGCCGATGCCCGCGTTGTTGACGACCACATCGAGTCGTCCGAAGCGCGCGACCACCGCATCCACGGCGTCCTTCACCGCGTCGTCGTCGGTGATGTCGCAGAGGAAGGCCGGGATGCCGTCAGGCGCGGCCGAGATGTCGCGATCGAAAATGACCGCTTCGAAGCCGCGTTCGCGCAGGAGCGCAACCGTGCGCTGGCCGATTCCGCCCGCGCCGCCGGTCACGATTGCGACGAGTTTCTCGGTCATCTCAGGCATCCGGGGCTCCGTTCGGGGTGATTCGCGGCGGTGTGATTCGAGTCAGTGAAATTCGGGTCAGTGGGATTCGCGACTGACGACCGAGCCCGACGATCCGACCAGAAAGTCGAGGTCGGCGCCGGTGTCGGCCTGCATGACGTGGTCGACGTACAGCCTCTCCCAGCCACGGCGCGGTTTCGCGTATCCCGCGACGGTGGCGGCGTTCGGTTGGCGCAGAGCGAGTTCTTCGGCCGAGACCTCAAGGTCGAGTTTCTTGCCCCGCACGTCGAGCGAAATCCAGTCGCCGGTTTGCACGAGCGAGAGCGGCCCTCCGGCGGCGGACTCGGGCGTGACGTGCAGCACGACGGTGCCGTAGGCGGTACCGCTCATCCGGCCGTCGCAGATGCGCACCATGTCGCGCACCCCCTGCTCGAGCAACTTCGTCGGCAGCGGCATGTTCGCGACCTCAGGCATTCCGGGGTAGCCGACGGGACCGCAGCCCCGCAGCACGAGAACCGAGTTGGCGTCGACATCCAGTTCGGGGTCATCGATGCGGGCGCGGAAGTCTTCGATCGAGTCAAACACGACCGCCTTGCCGCGGTGCTTCAACAGATGGGGGGATGCCGCGGCCGGCTTGATGATCGCCCCACCGGGAGCGAGGGTGCCACGCAGTACGGCGATTCCGGCCGACGGCAGCAGGGGGGCGTCGCGTGGAGTGATGACGTCGGCATCCCAGATCTGGGCATCGTCGAGGTAGTCGACGAGCGGCTTGCCGGTGATAGTCAGTGCCGACGGGTCGAGCAGGTCTTTCACCTCGCGCAGCACGGCGAGGAAGCCGCCCGCGCGGTAGAGGTCATCCATCAGGTACTGGCCGGCCGGCTGGAGGTTGACCAGCAGCGGAACGTTCGCCCCGATGCGGTCGAAGTCGTCGATGCTCAACTCGATGCCGAGGCGTCCGGCGATCGCGAGCAGGTGCACGACGGCGTTGGTCGAACCGCCGATCGCGGCGAGGGCGACGATCGCGTTGTGGAATGACGCCTTCGTCAGAAACGTGCTGGGCCGACGGTCTTTTCGCACTAGCTCGACGGCAAGGCGCCCGGTCTCGTGTGCAGCCTGCTTGAGGCGGTTGTCGGGCGCGGGCGTTCCGGCGAGCCCGGGGATGACCGTGCCGAGCGCTTCCGCGACCAGCGCCATCGTCGACGCCGTGCCCATCGTGTTGCAGTGGCCCGCGCTGCGGATCGTCGCGCCCTCCGACTGCAGGAACGACTCGTTCGACAGGGTGCCCGCACGAACCTCTTCGCTCAGGCGCCAGACATCCGTTCCGCAGCCGAGAGCTTCACCGCGGAAGTGTCCGGTCAGCATCGGCCCGCCCGGCACGACGACGGCCGGCAGATCGACGGATGCCGCCGCCATCAGCAGCGCCGGGATCGTCTTGTCACAGCCGCCGAGCAACACAACTCCGTCGATCGGGTTGGCGCGCAGCATCTCTTCGGTCGCCATCGCGGCCATGTTGCGCCACAGCATCGCCGTCGGCCGAACTTGGGTTTCACCCATCGACACCACCGGCAACTCGAGCGGGATGCCGCCGGCCTCGTAGATGCCGTTCTTCACCGACTGGGCGATCTCGGTCAGGTGGGAGTTGCACGGGGTCAGGTCGGAGGCGGTGTTCGCGATGGCGATCTGCGGCCGGCCCTCGAACGCGTTGCCCGGAACGCCCCGCCGCATCCAAGCCCGGTGGATGTAGGAGTTACGGTCGGTGCCCGCGTACCACTCGTCGCTGCGCAGCCCATCGTTGGACATCGTCATCCCGTTCGCTTGTTGCACGCCTGTCGATATTCTCGCGCAATTGTCGATGCGACCCGGACCTGAAAGGATCACGTCATGGAGTTCACACAGTGGTTCCCGAAGTTGTCCGAAGACACCAAGGTCTGGTTCTTGCAGAACATGGAGACACCGATTCCGCCGGAGATCAGCGCCGAGGTCGTCGCAGCCGGTGGCCCGTCGGGTGACATGTTGTCGGCCGCCGATGCCGAGTTGGTCGAGCGGATGAACAACGGCGACGACATCGGGATCTGACGCCGAGGCTTAGCCTCCTGAATTCGGTCGAGCAATCGAGGCCGGATGCGTGGGTGTGTGCGGTCGTGAAGGCGTCTCGTTGCCGCCGGGGTAGGGCTTGATATCATCAAGCAACCTGATAAAGTCAGGCACGCTGTTCGATCGGCCTGACAGGGCGGCGACGCACCCAAAGGAGCCTCGTATGCCCATCTCGCTCACCGGCAAAGTCGCGATCGTCACGGGCAGTGGAGCAGGACTCGGGGCTGCCTACGCGGCAGCCCTGGCGCGGGCGGGAGCGGCAGTCGTCATCAACGACGTGTCGGCTGAGGCTGCCGACCGAACCGTCGCGCGGATTGTGGCGGACGGGGGAAGGGCGACCGCGTTCGTTGCACCGGTCGCCACCTCTGGGGTGGCACAAAGCTTGGTCGACACGGCCGTGACCGAGTTCGGCTCGCTCGACATCCTCGTGACGAACGCAGGAATCCTTCGCGACAAGTCCTTTCTGAAGATGACCGATGACGACTTCGATGCCGTCATCGGTGTGCACCTGCGCGGCACCTTCACCTGCGCACGGGCGGCCTTTGGCTATTTCAAAGAGCACGAGAAGCCCGGCCGCATCATCGCGATCGGATCGCCGACCGGGCAGCGGGGCAACTTCGGCCAGACCAACTACGCCGCGGCGAAGGCCGGAGTGGTCGGGATGATCCGAACCTGGGCGATTGAGATGAAGAAGGCCGGCGTCACCGCGAACGCGGTCATTCCCGTCGCGGCGACGGCGATGACGGCAACGATCCCGTACTTCGCCGCGGCCGTGGAGGCAGCTGACCGGGGCGAGGCGATGCCGGCGTTCTTCCGGCACGATCTGGGATTCGGCACTGCGGAGGATGTCGCGGGCCTGGTCGTCTGGCTCGCCTCCGACGAAGCCGCGGCGATCACGGGACAAGTCATCGGAGCGGGCGGAGACCGGCTCCAGCTGTGGCGTCACCCCGAGGTGCTCGAGTCCTACTTCCATGAGGGCGGCTGGTCGGCCGACGACATCCAGGAAGACCTGTCCGTCGAACTCTCCGATCACCTCCAAACCGTTGGTGACCCACCCTTCCCCGCGCTCCCGGCGGAGCTCGACCGCAGTGTCACTCCCGCCTGAGCCGGGCGGGGGACAATCGTGATGAACCCTATCGAGGCGACGAGCTCGACGACCGT
Source organism: Pseudolysinimonas sp. (assembly GCF_039912695.1). GTDB lineage: Bacteria > Actinomycetota > Actinomycetes > Actinomycetales > Microbacteriaceae > Pseudolysinimonas_A. Next base: position 258,765 of record NZ_JBDSPJ010000022.1, on the reverse strand, counting down.
CCGCATCCTCGCGGTCGGCGATCTCGTGCTCGACCAACCCGACATCGCCCGCTGGTTCGAACCGACGCGTGATCTGATCAGAAGCGCGCACCTCGCGATCGGTCAGATCGAAGTGCCGCATTCGACATCGACCGAGGTCGCGACGCTCGACGTTCCCGCGCCACCCGCCGATCCCGCCAACCTGGTCGCCGCAGCGGAGGTCGGATTCGCGGTCGGCACACTCGCCGGCAACCACGTGTACGACTGCGGCCCCCAAGGGATCTCCGACACAATCGCGACAGCCACGGGCGCGGGGATGACGGTGACCGGAGCCGGCGCCCATCTCGCAGCAGCCCGAAAGCCGGCGATCGTCGAACGCCTCGGCCGTTCCATCGGGGTTGTGAGCTACAACTGCGTCGGGCCGCGCGAGTCGTGGGCGACGAGCGCAAAGGCCGGCGCGGCGTACGTGCGGGTCATCACGCACTACGAGCTCGACACCGCGAATCCTGGCGGCCCGCCGTCGGTCTACACGTTTGCCGACCGAACCTCTCTCGCTTCCTTTGTCGCTGATGTCAAAGACCTTGCCGCGACAGTGCAGATCCCCATCGTCGCGTTGCACAAGGGCATCGGGCACGTCCCGGTTGATGTTGCCGACTATGAGATCGAGGTCGCACATGCCGCGATAGATGCCGGAGCGCACGCCGTGATCGGGCATCACGCGCACATCCTGCGCGGAATCGAGATGTACCGAGGCAGGCCGATCTTTCATGGCCTCGGCAACTTCGTGACCGTCACGAACGCCCTCGCGACCAGTCAGGCCGATAGCCCCGAGCGGCAGGCATGGGCTCGTCGGCGTCGCCGTCTGTTTGGGTTCGAACCCGATCCGGCGATGCCGGTCTACCCGTTTCATCCGGAGAGCCGCAACACAATGATCGCCGTTCTCGATGCCGACGACGACGGGCTTCGGGCGGGCTTCATTCCCTGTTGGATTGACGACGACGCGCGGCCCGTGCCCCACGGCGACGACGATCGGGGGATTTCGGTGACCGCCTACATCGCGCGCATTTCGCGTGAGGCAGGATTCGACACGACCTTCACCTGGCAGGACGGCATCGTCAGGGTGGGGGAGCGCTCGACCTAGCGGTCAGTCGCGCGCGTCGCGGCAACCCACCGCGGGTTGACCGACTCGAGCAGTTCTTCAGCGTCCGTCGTCAGCAGCAGCCCGGCCTCGGTCAGCTGGCGCGTCGCCGCGGTAAACGCGGTGCGGTAATCCGATTCGAGAGGAAATCGCTCGAGGACCTGTGTGACGGGGAATCGCTCGACGGTCGCGCGCAGCCACGCCCCAATCGCGGGGTCTCCGAACGGCGTCCAATCCGGCAGCTTGCCGGCGCCGGGTGCGGGGGTGCGGGGTGCCGGGGTGCCGTGGGGAAAATACCGTCCGAGTGGCGCGACGATCCAGGGTGTGCGTACGCCCCCGGTCACGTTGCCGTCAGCGTCGCGCGAGAGATCGCGGCCCTTCGCCGGGGGCGAGTCGGGATCCACACCCTCGGGGTCTTCGGCGAACGTCAAGCGATCCGCGCGCGGCGGGACGCGTCGCTGGGCGACCCAGTCATCCATCCGTTGCAGCACCGCGCGCGCCACGAGGTCGAGCCGTCCATCCGACTCTTCCTCGAGTATCGGCGTCTCGGGCATTTCCTGGCCGATCGCGGCGAGCTGTGCGTTGTTGCTCAGACGTCCGTGCGACCACGCCTCGATGTGACCCGTGCCGGCGACCTGGTACAGCCGGTAGGCGTCGCCGATGTGGTCGGAGTCCTCCCGCAGCTGATGAAAGTGAGTCTCGGATTCGCATTCACTGAGCACCTCGAACACCGGCACGCCGACGTCGCGCACCATCCGACGCGGGTCGAGGGGCGGCAAGGGCGCCGATGCTGCCGACAGCGGGGGGTATCCGGCATCGCCCGCGCCGCCGGATGAGATGAAGATGACCGCGCCATCAACGGAGTTCGGGTGACGACCGGCAAAACCTTCGCGCAGGAACACGCGGACGAAGCTGCCCGTGGCGGACCAGCCCGACAACAGGATGCGTTCGGGGCGAAGTACGGGCACGCCGCCATCGCGAAGCGCGGAGGCGACACCGCCGAGGATGTCCCATTCGAGACCCTCAGCCGGAATGTCAAGTTCCGCGTAGCGGATGGGGTCGACGACTTCGCGGAGAAACGTGGCCATATGCGCGTATACCGTTACTCCGACCCAGGCATCTCCCGAACGCACGATGTGCTCTCCAGCTGCCGCCCAGGTAAGCGCCTCCTCCTGCATCGGGTGAAGCACCTCAAGGTGCACGGTTCCGCTCGCGCGGGAAGGGTCGAGCGGGCGGCGCACGAGTAGGCGCGTCACGTAGGCATGAGGGTGTCCAACTTCGGTCGGCACTCCGGGCACCTCAGAAACCGCCCAGGTCGAGGCCTCCCCTGCGGCGAGGAACTCGGTCTCGATGTAGCCGTGCGTCGCGAGATCGACGGCCGCCCCGAGCGTTGGAGTCGCACCAATGAGAAACTCGGCCGAGCCAAACGGCATTCCGGTCGGTGCGTCGAATGCGCGCAGATGCGGTGGAGTCGAAGTCATCGTTGTCTTCTTCCGAGGGTCAGTTGCAGATTATCAGGTTACTTGATAGGTTCCTCGTCACCGAGCGGCAGTTACAACCCCCGCCGCTCGGCCCGTGAATCGGGAAATTTCGGTTCTTGCAAAGGAGCAGTCCCATGAAACATTCCTCTCGCGTGGTCAAGCTCGCTGTCGCCGTAGCGGCCGCCGCGATCGCCCTCACCTCGCTATCAGCATGCACAACACCAGCACCCTCGCCCTCGAGTGAGCGCGGAGCCTTGCTCACGACGCAGTTCGGCGGCGTTCCGATCAGCCTCAACCCGGCGCTCGCCGGCACGGGCGGAAGCACCATTTTCACCTACCTCGCTTACGACCCGCTGATCTACACCGCGGGCAACGGTGACCTCCTTCCTGACCTCGCCACAGACTGGAAGTTCATCGACGACAACAACACGCAGCTCGAGCTCACCATTCGCGACGGCGTCAAATTCCAGGACGGCACCGATCTCGATGCCGCTGCCGTCGTCGGATCGATGAAGTACTTCCTCTCCGCGGGCGGGCCCTCGCTCGCCGATGCAGGTCCCATCGCGTCGGTCGAGGCGAAGGATGCCCAGACCGTCGTCGTTACCTATTCGACCCCGTTCCCGACCGGTCCCGAAAAGCTCGGGCAGTACAACATGATCGGCCTGATCATCGCGCCGGCGGGCGTCGCCAACCCGGGTTCGCTGCTGACCAAGCCGAACGGTACGGGTCAGTACATCTATAACGCCGATGAGACGGTCGCTGAATCGACCTACGTGTACGACCGCAACCCCGACTACTGGAATCCCGACGCGCAGCAGTACGAACGCATCGACGTGCAGGTCATCGGGGATCCAACGGCCGTGGTCTCTGCTGCGACCACAGGTCAGGTTGACTTCGCCTCGGCGAACCCCGACACCGCAAAGACCGCGGCGGATGCGGGGCTGCAGATCCTCCAGGCGCCGTTCTTCAACTGGGGCATCACGATCCTCGATCGGGATGGCACCCTCGTGCCGGCGCTCGCCGACGAGAATGTGCGCCAGGCGATCGGCTACGCCATCGACCGCGACGCGGTTGTGAACGCACTCGGTGCGGACTACAGCCACGCGAGCGGTCAGATCGCGAACACGGGCGTACCCGGATACATTGACGGCTACGGGTTCGACTTCGATCTCGCGAAGGCCAAGGATCTCATGGCGAAGTCGGCGTTCCCGAACGGTTTCTCGATGACCTTGCTGTCGGAAAGCATCCTCGACTCTCAGTCGACGATTGCCCAGACCGCGATCGCCCACCTTTCCGAGATCGGTATCGATGTGCAGCTGCAGGTAGAGGCGGCCGTGCCCACGTTTATCGGAAGCGCGGGCTCGAAGTCGTACGCTGCCGCCCTGTGGCCGATCGTCGGTCAGCGCGCGTCGGAGCCGGCCAGCAACATCACCGGGCCCGGATTCCTCAACGCGTTCCAGGTCGGGGATGACCAACTCGCCTCGCTCATCAAGGACTCGAACGTCGGGTCAGACCAGGATCGCCTTGCGGCACAAGAGGCCATCACGAAGCGCTCGAACGAGATCGGGTTCTTCATCCCGATCGTCGCGACCGACTCGGTCTACATGGTGTCCTCGAAGGTCGCGAACGTCACCATTTCGGCGATCAACTCGCAGCCCATGCCGATCGGCCCTGACGCCGACCACGCCTGGCACCCGGTGCGCTGATCGGGTGAAACGTCGTCGCCGGGTCGCCCAGAGATAAGGACAACGGATGCTGATCCTCATAGCGCGCCGCGCAGTGATGTCAGTGGTGCTGATCGTGGTGTCAAGCCTCGCGATCTTCGTTCTGATGTCCTTTGTCCCGGGCGACCCGGCGTTGACCATCCTCGGTGAACATGCGACCCCGGAGGCGCTTCAACGCCTCCGGGAGTCGCTGGGCCTCAATCGCCCGCTCTACGAGCAGTACGGCGATTGGCTGTTCGGACTCATCCGGGGAGACCTGGGCACCTCCATCTTCAGCGGTGAACCCGTCGCGAAACTCATCGGGTTGCGCGTCGGGGTGACGGTCTCGCTCATGGTGGGGTCAGTCGTCGTCATCGCGGTGTTCGGCGTCGCCTTGGGACTGCTCAGCGCGGTGAGGGAAGGATGGGTCGGACGGGTGGTCGACGCCGTGTCCCTCCTGGGCTTCGCCCTCCCCGGTTTCTGGATCGCGATTGTGCTCGTCGCCATCTTCGCCGTCACCCTGCGCGTGTTCCCGGCCACCGGCTACGTTCCGCCCACGGTCTCGCCGACCGGGTGGCTTCTCTCTCTCGTGCTGCCGGTGATCGCCCTGTCGATCGGCGGCATCACCATCATCGCCAAGCAGATGCGCGACTCAGCACGCGACGTCCTGGCTCGGGATTACATCCGCGTGCTGCGCGCGACGGGGCTCTCGGAACGTCGCATCCTGCTGCTGCACGTGCTGCGCAACGCGGCCGTCCCGACCACGACGCTGTTGGGGTTAACCGCGGTCAGCGTTCTGAGTGGTGCGGTGTTCATCGAGAACGTTTTCGTGCTCCCGGGGCTGGGCTCCCTGGTGACCTCGGCGACCCTTCGGCACGACCTGCCCATCGTGCTCGGCGTAGGGGTCGTGTTCGCCGTGATTGTGATTGTCATCAACTTGCTCGTCGACCTTGCCTACGGGGTACTCAACCCGAAAGCGCGAGTCGTCTCATGAGAGCCGCTGCTGCGCAGACCGGGTCGTTCGCTGTCCCGGCCCGACGCACGTCCACCGGGTTTACCGCGGCCCTGCTGCGTAAGCCCGTCGCGATCGCGGCACTCGTCGTGCTGATCGTGCTCGTCGTCGCCGCCATCGCCGCTCCGCTCATCGCTCCCTACGATCCAATCGTCCAGGACACCGCGGCGACCCGCCAGGGTCCGAGCTGGGTTCACCTTCTCGGGACAGACTCTCTCGGGCGCGACCTACTCAGCCGTCTCATCTGGGGTGGCAGGGACTCGCTCGGCGGCGTCGCGCTGGCGGTGGCTGTCATGCTCGTGATCGCGCTTCCGGTGGGCATCACCACCGCGTACGCGGGAGGTCGGGTCGACCGCGTGATCATGTCGATCATCGACATCGTCATGTCGGTCCCGACGATCATCATCACCTTTGCCGCCCTGGCGATCTTCGCCAACAGTATGACGGCAGCAATGATCACCGTCGGCGTCCTGGCGTCTGCGGCATTCGCCCGTATTTTCAGAAGCGCGGTGCTCGCGACCCGGAAAGAACTTTTCGTCTCTGCCGCAACGGTCACCGGTCTGCGACCGTTCCAGATCTTGACCCGTCACGTCTTGCCGCACGCGACCGGTGTCGTGCTGGTGCAGACCTCGCTGTTCGCGGCAGCAACGCTCGGCATCCAAACGGGCCTGTCGTTCCTCGCGTTCGGTCCTCCCCCGCCAGCTCCGACCTGGGGCGGGATGGTCGCCGACGCCTCGAAGGTGCTCGCAACCCACCCGTGGATGTTCGTCCCCACCGGCGGCGTGATCGCAGTCGCCACACTCGCCCTGGGCCTGCTCGGCGACGGCATCCGCGACGCGAACGCCGAACGCTTCACCGCGCCAATCCGAACGCGCGACCTGTTTCAGAAGCCGGCCGCCGTCGACTCGGTCGTGCCGACGGTGGCCAGCCCGCTACTTTCGGTCCGCGACCTGAGCATCGGTTTCGGCGAGCATTCCGGGCTCACCGTCGTGGATGCGGTGTCATTCGACATTGCGCCCGGCGAGATTGTCGGGCTGGTCGGCGAGTCGGGCAGCGGAAAGACGGTCACTGCGCTCGCGGTGCTCGGTCTGCTCGGGGGGACTGGCCGGATCACCCGCGGCTCGATTACCTTCGACGGGCTCGAGCTGGTTGGCGATCTTCGCGCCCTCGCCGCGACCCGAGGGTCGGGGATCGGCTACGTGTCCCAGGAGCCCATCACCTCCCTCGACCCGACATTCCGGGTCGGCAGCCAGCTCATCGAGGCGGTGCGCCACCACGATCGGTGCTCCCGCGCAGTGGCCCGCCGCCGTGCCCTGGAGCTGCTCGCCGCGGTCAAGATTCGCGAACCGGAACGGGTATTGCGCAGCTACCCGCACGAGATCTCTGGCGGTATGGCGCAACGGGTCATCATCGCGCGCGCTCTCGCGGGTCGGCCGCGGTTGCTGATCGCCGACGAACCGACGACCGCTCTCGACGTCACCGTGCAAGCCGAGGTGCTCACTCTTCTTCGTACCGTTCAGCAAGAAACCGGAATGGCGATCCTGCTCGTGACTCACGACTGGGGTGTCGTCGCAGAAACGTGCAGTCGCGCCCTCGTCATGTACGCCGGCCAAATCGTCGAGTCCGCGGGCGTCGACGATCTGCTCGATCGGCCGAGGCATCCCTACACGCGAGCCCTTCTCGCCTCGAACCCGCACGGTGCGCGCCGCGGCGAGACGCTGCCGACGATCGGCGGCACCGTGCCGTCACCTGCCGACTGGCCGGTCGGGTGCCGTTTCGCAGCTCGCTGCCCGCTGGCAGTGGATGAGTGCCGCGCGGCGCCCATTCCGCTCATCGAGGCCGGTCCCGCACGAACCAGCCGATGCATCCGGATCGACGCCCTCATCACCGACACCGCAGGTGGCCGACCGTGAGCGCCCCCATTGTCGCTGTCACCGACCTTGCCGTGGACTTCGGGTCCGGCCGCACCCGTCGCCGGGTCATCGAGGGGGTGTCGTTCGAGATCTTCCCGGGACGGACTCTCGCGCTCGTCGGAGAGTCGGGCTCCGGAAAGACGACGATCGGGATGGCGGTGCTCGGCCTGGTCCCCGCCGCGGAAGGCTCCGTCGAGTTCGACGGCAACGTCATCGCCAACCTGCGTGCCCGCGAGCGTCGGGCTCTGGGACGAGAGCGTCAAGTGGTCTTCCAAGACCCGTACAGCTCGCTCGACCCGACAAAGACCGTCGGGTACAGCTTGCTCGAGCCGGCCCGCGCCCACGGGATGGACCGCGCCGCGGCCCGCACTCGGGCCTTCGAGCTGCTCGCCCGGGTGGGGCTGGATGCCGTGGCCGCCCTGAGATATCCCGCACAGTTCTCGGGGGGACAGCGTCAACGGATCGCCGTGGCACGTGCGCTGATGAGCTCACCGCGGTTCCTCGTGTGTGACGAGCCGGTGAGCGCACTTGACCTGTCGGTACAGGCCGAAGTGATGAACCTGCTGACCTCGTTGCAACGTGAACTTGGCCTCGCGATGCTGTTCGTCTCCCACGATCTCGCGGTCGTGCGCCAGATCTCCGACGAGATCGTCGTTCTGCAGCACGGCCGCATCGTCGAGCGTGGCCCGGCCGAGACCATCCTCACGGACCCGACTAACCCGTATACCCGACGCCTGATCGATGCCGCCCCACGGCTCGATCGCCGAGCGTCGACCACTCCCGAGACGGAAGGGGCCAGCAATGCCCACCTGTGAAATTGACGGTGCACGAGTCTGGTACGACTCCTTCGGGGAAGACGAGCGACTCCCGATGTTCTCGAGCGCGATGGGATTCGAGGGCGGCGGCTATCCCGAGATCCTGGCGAGCTCGCCGACATCCCGCCGCGTCGTGCAGGTGCAGGCGCGCGGCTACGGTCGCTCCAGCCGCGTGACCGAGACCCCTCCCGAGGGCTGGCTCGCGCTCTGGGCCGACGACGTCTGCCGGGTTGCCGACGCGCTCGGCGTCGAACGCTTCTACTACACGGGTGTCTCGCACGGCGGCGGCATCGGGTGGTACATCGCCCTGCGTCACCCGGAGCGACTCGCGGGGTTCATCTCGGTGGTCGGCACTCCGCACGACCGGGAAGGCGGGACCGCCAGTTCGGCGGGCCGGGCGATCGTTCAGGCCAACCGCCACGATCCCGCGGTGATCCGCCAGCAGTTCGAGATTCTCGCGGGGTGGACTGACGATCCGACGCGACTCGAAGGCCGAGAACACATGTACGCGCACGTTGCCGCCCGAATGGCAGCACAGGACGAATCCGAGGCTGCGATCAACCAGGGCAAACCGTTCCCCGAGGCGACGACCGACGAGGAGCTCGCAGCGATTCTGCGTACTGTCGACGTGCCGACGCTCATTCTCGCGGGGATGCGCGACGGGGTGATCAGCCCCCTCTCGTCGCTGCGCGGAATCGTCAATGTGCCCCGGGCGAAGGCCGTGTTTTGGGAGGATGAGGGGCACATGATCGCGGGGGAGAGCCCGGCCCGGCTGGCCCGCGAGGTCGGCCTCTGGTTGTCCGAGCAGGAAGGCACCGCCGATCCGGCGGACGGCATCGTCTCGGAGGTGTACTCATCATGAGCCAGGAAGCCGCAGGCCCGGCCAGCCGGGAGTTCTACCACGTCGTCATGCGTCTGGCCCGAGCACTCGGGCGAGCAGGAGAGGACATCGCCTGGGAGACCGGGATCACCGTTGCGGAGTTCAACGTGCTTCTGGTGCTCGGCGAAGGCGTACCCCTGTCGTCGGCTCAGGTCGCCCGCCGTGCGTTCATGACTCCTCAAGCGAGTCACCAACTGGTGACCGGACTTCTCGCGCGCGGTGTGGTGGAGTCGCAACCGCATCCGACCGACGATCGGGTTCGCCTCGTGTCGCTCACCGACGCCGGGTGGGACATCCTGCACAACGCGCGGCAGGCGCTGCACGCGCTGCAGGACCGGGCGACGTCGAGGTTGACATTCCACGACCGGGTGCGTTTCGAGGAGGCACTCACGACGATTGCGGAGACGATTCAAGGTGGCTGGTTCGGCGATATCGACGCTGAGGCGCTCGCGGCCGAACATCGCGCGGGCCGCGGAGCCGGCGACGTTCCCAAGGCTCCGGGAGCGGGCACGCGATGACCGGCAAGCCGCTCGAGGGCATCACGGTCCTCGACCTCACCACCGCGCTCGCGGGACCATACGCGACCCTGTTGCTCGGCGGGCTCGGGGCGCGGGTGATCAAGATCGAGAACCCACACCGGGGCGGAGACAGCTCGCGCGGGAACTCGCCGTTCCTCACGCGTGACGGACTTTCGGCGACCCGGCTCGATCCGTCGGACCTGTCGGTATCGATGATGTTGCGCGGCCGTAACAAGGAGAGCATGACGCTCGACCTGAAGACGGTCGCTGGCGTTGAGATTCTTCATGAACTCGTGCAGCACGCCGACGTGCTGGTCGAAAACTACAGCGACGGGGTGACGCGCCGTCTCGGCATCGACTATGGCTCGCTGCGGACGGTCAATCCGCGCCTTGTCTACGCCTCGATCACCGGTTTCGGCACCGACAGCGACGGCGGGAAAGCGATGGACACCATCGTGCAGGCGCTGAGCGGGGTCATGATGACCGCGGGTGAGCCGGGCGACGCGCCGATTCGGTTCGGACTTCCCATCGGCGATCTCTCCGCCCCGCTGTTCTCGGTGATCGGTGTGCTGTCGGCGTTGCTCGAGGTGCAGCGCTCGGGCCAAGGCCAGCACGTGGATGTCTCCATGCTCGGCGCTCTCACCTCCATCGTCGCGTGCGAACCTTTCGACGCGTTCGAGGAACTCGGGTTGCCGATCCGCACCGGAGACTGGGTGCCGCGGCTCGCGCCATTCGGCACCTTCCGGGCCTCCGACGGCTGGTTCGCTCTCTGCGGCCCGACCGACCAGTTCGCGGCCGCCGTGTTCGCGGCAATCGGCCGCCCCGACCTGGGCGTGGATGCTCGATTCCAGACGCGAGACGCGCGCGTCGCGAACGCCGACGAACTGCACCGGATGATCGCGCGCTGGGCACTCGGGCGAACGGTCACGGAAGCGGTGGCGGATTTCACCCGCGAAGGTGCGCCGGCGGCTCCCGTCCGCTCCGTGGCGGAGGCCGTGCGCGACCCCCAGGTGCTCCGGCGCGGCGACGTTGTGCAGCTTGAGCATCCGTCGTACCACACCGACACCGAGCTCTTCGGGTCGGGGCTGCCCATTCATTTCAGCGAAAGCAAGGCTGGGCTCGATATCCCGGCAGCCCCGCTGGGAGCCCACACCGACACCGTTCTGCAGGGTCTGCTGGGGTACTCCCCGTCGCAGACGGATGAGCTGCGGCGTGATGGAGTCGTCTGAGCCGCGGGGCGCGCGCGTCACGGTTCTGGTCACGGGCGTTGACATCCCGGTCGCGCTCATCCGGGCCGCGGGGTTCGAACCCGAGCACGTGACGGTCGCGGACGCGGAAAGGCGAAGCACCGATCCATCGGTTGCGGCAATCGTCTTTTCGCACCTTCGCGACAGTGACGCTCAGGCCTACCATCGGCTCCGCTACCGAGCGGGGGCGGGCGAGACCGCGCTGCTCTTCCTCGACTTGCCCGCATCGGATGGCGAGGCTCAGCACAGGTACGCGGTGGCTCGGTTGCGGAGCCTCGCTGAACGACTCGCGAAGATCTCCGGGTTCGAGGTCACCGACGATCGGTTACGGGCCGAACTGGCGCATCCCGAGGCCGCGCCAGCGGCATCCATCGCTGATGGGCCGGTGGCTGCACTGGTCGGGCTCGACGGGCCCGCGCGTGATCTTCCAGAGCCCGCCACCTTCACGATTCGCTGGAGAGAACTCGAGCAAGGCTACGGCGCAGCGCCCGCCCCCGCGCTCGATAACAACGGCGACCCGTGGGAAGCGATGGCCCAACGCCACGCGGTGCGAGCTGCAACGACTTCGCGCGCCTCGCTCGAGCTTCGGGTGGCGGCGATCGCCGAGCACGCGCATGCGGCGGGGGTCGCCGTCATCCTGCTCGATGCGGGCGACGTCTCTGACTCGGCAGTGTGGTTCCGTTCGGTGCTGCGCCTGCGACTCGGCGATCAATTCCAGATCGTCACGCTCGGCGAGAGCACGCCCACGGTGGTCACGAAGCCGTCGCCCGACACTCCCGCCGAGCGGCCGCGTGCCCGCAAATTGCTCTCCTTTGCTGACGGTTTTTCGCAGTATCAGAGGGAGTGGTTCGCCGGCATCCGGCAACGGGCGCTGAGCGGCGAACCGTTCGCGGTGGTGAATGCCGACGCACCGCAGGAGGTGCTCCGGGCGCTCGACATCCCGTTCGTCGTGAATCAGTGGTGGGCATCGATCGTCGCAGCCAAAGGCAGCACCGCCGCGTATCAAGCAGCGCTCGCCCGCGCCGGCCTCCCCGCACGAGAGCAGGCCTACAACAGTCAGGGGCTCGCCGAGGCGATCGGAGTCGGGGAACCTCTGCCCTGGGAGGGGCTTCCGCGCCCCGCGATCCTCTCGGCGATGCGGGCTGAGGATGCTGTCGCCGGCATCTTCGAACAATGGGCCGAACGCACCGGCGCCGAAGTTTTGCTTTTCGATCGAACCATCGAGTCACGCGCGGAGTTTCCGCTGGAGTGGTGGGATCTGATGGCCGACGGGTGGGAGGAAGTCATTGAGCCGGAGCGGCTTGACCTGCTCGCGGCCCAACTCACGTCGAGCGTCACCGAACTGGAACGCATCTCAGGCCGGACGCTCGACCCCGCTCGTCTGCGCGAGGTACTCGACCTCGTCAACGAGCAGGAGGAATGGTTTCGACGCACCCGCGATCTGATCGCCCGCACCCGACCAGCACCGGTGAGTATCGTCGACACGATTCCCGCCACCATGATCCCGCAGTGGCATCGCGGCACCGAGTGGGGCCGGGATGCGGCGCGCGCCTTTCACGACGAGGTCGAGAGCCGCATCGCGGCCGGTCTTGGCGCCAGCACCGACGAACGGCTGCGGCTCATGTGGGTGGGGCGCGGCATGTGGGAGCAGATGTGGATCTATCAGGCGTTCGAGGAGTCGCACGGTGCCGTTTTCGTCTGGTCGATGTACCTAGGTCTCGCGGCCGATGGCTACCTTCGCCACATGCGCGAGGGCCAGAATCCGTTGCGCGCCCTGGCCTCTCGATTCGTGACAGTCGGGGACGAGCTCCGGATGCCAGCCTGGGCTTCCGCCTGGCACGTCGCCGAAGCGCGCCGGCACCAGGTCGACGCCGCGATCGCGATCGCTGATGCTGAGCCGGCGGTCATCGCCGCCCTGCGCCAGGCCGGCATCCCGGTGCTCGAACTGGGGATCGACAACCTCACGCTCGGCGAGCCCGAGAGTTTGCTCGCGTCGATCCGGGAGTTCCTTGACACCCTGTGATTCCACCGGCCGGGTGGCAACCTGACGAGTCGCGAATGAACTCAGAAGGCTGGCGCGCCAATGACGACTGAACCGCCGTCGATAAAGTCGCCCCAGCCGTCGAAGTCAAGCGGCAGCTGCTCGGGGTTAGTCAGGTCGTAGACCTCAAGGCCGGAAGCCTGGTCGGGGGATTGGTAGGCGGACGGGTCCGTGTCGGGGAACGGCTGAGTCCACCCGAGCTTCAGCAAGGTGTTTGTCACGCCCTCGCGGGCAATCCCCACGAGTTGCACTTGGGTACCAACGCCCTCCGACCCGCCGCCGTCGGTGGGTGTGGAAACGATCAGGCGACACCCGATCAGAGAGTCGATTTCGGCGGGCGGGAATTCCGCCGTCGCATCTTCCGTGACCGAGACTAAGTCGGCGTTCGCGTCGAACTTGTCAGCGAGATCTGACTGAAGCGCATCGACCAAACCCACCGGGCAACCGGGACTCGATTCGATCGCGGTGGGACTCGGGTCGACGGCTGTGGGCGTGCAACCCGCGAGAAGTGCCGTTGACACAATCGCCACGATCATCAATCTCACGGAGGCCACACCGACCAAGATAGGCCGGGACCGGTGGGATGCGAAGCGATGACTCACGTGCACGTTAACCCCCGAGATCGAAGGGGTGGGTCAGGCGCCACCAGGCGGTCGGTGGGTCGATGTCGGCATCCAAGATCAGCGGTGCCGTGACGGTCGTCGCCCCGGCAACCCAGGTGATCTCGCCGACCGTGTCGCCTCGTGCGCCGGTCGTCAGGGGCTCGACGGTAAACGTGGTCGTGATCGGGGTATCGGACCAGGTCAGCACGATCGAACTCTTGCCCAACACGATCTTCGCGGACTCACCCCACGGGGTCGCGTAGGTTCCGATCTCGTCGCCGCTGTTGCCGAGGTTGACGTTGTGAAATCCCGCGGTGATGCTCGCTAGCAGCGCCTTCACGTCGAGGTCGACCGACTCGTGAGAAAAGCCGCCGAGCACGACCCCCACAACGTTGAGCGGCGTGCCGGTGCCGACATCCATCGTCGCGGAGAAGAGCAGGTTCGAGCCGCTCGGGTCGAGGGTGCCGGTCTTGATTCCGCTGATGCCGTCGACGCCGAGCAGGTCGTTCGTGTTGAGCTGCGGCGGCACGTTGGGAACCTCGAGCGTCTGCATCTTCACGATTTCGGCGACCACCGGATTCGCCATCGCGATCTTCGCGAGCGCGATGAGGTCACTCGGGGTGCTCGTGTTGCGGGCGTCGATGCCGGTCGGTTCGACCATCGTCGTGTGGTCGAGACCGTTCGCGGCCAGCCAGGTCTTCGTCGCCCGCAGGAAGGAGCTCTGCGACCCGAACGCCCAGGTCGACACCGCTTCTGCATAGTTGGATGCTGAGATCACCAGCATCATTTCGAGGGCGTCGTGTTCCGACATCGAGCTGCCCGTCGGCATCGCGGCGATCGTGGCGTCGAGCACGTAGTACTTGTCGTAGAGGGCGTGGTCAGCCTTGTCGAAAGTGATGGTCGGGCCGTTTTCCCCGGCGCCCAGCGGCTTTGCGTCAAGCACGACCAGCGTCGTGATCAGCTTGCTGATGCTCGCGATCGGAAGCGGATCATCGCCGCCCCCCGACATCCAAATGCCGCTCGCGCTTGCCCCGAGGTAATCGTCGGCTCCACTCACGCTGATCGCGGACTCGCCCTCAGGGCTCATCGATATCAGCGTGGCCGCCGGAGGTGTGACGGTCGGAGCTGTCGCATCGATCGTGGCCGAACCGATCGGGGCGGTGAGGGCGAAGGTGATGTACCCGCCGAGGAGGGCGGCGACAACCAGGCCGACGATTCCGCCGATGATTGCGCGGCGTCGGCGGCGCTTGCGACGGATGACGGGGTCGACCGGCGGGGGAACATCGCGTTCGACCTCACGCTCGCGCACCATGGCCTCGGCGAAGTGAGAGAGGTCGTCGGTTGATCGCCGGGGGCGCAGCGGGGCGGTTTCGGCGACCTCGCGCGAGATTGTGACCTCGAGGGGTTCGACCTGCTTTTCTTGCGAGGTGACAGTCGCGGGTTCGGCGTCGCTCTGCGCCGTCAGTTCGGCTTCGAGTTCGGCGAGCCGGCGACGGTCGTCAGCTGTTCCGTCACGCGAGTAGGCGAGGCGTCGCAGTCGCTCGAGCTGCTCGATGGGAGGTTCCTGATCCGCCACCCTTGCACTCTAACTCGGGGCGTCGTAGTACTCGCCGGGCGCGGACGCGACCGGGTCGAATCGGAAAGCCTTCAAGACGAGCGTGTTGACTATGCCCTTCTCCATCACCTGCGAGGCGTAGTTGGTCAGTCCGTATTGCGCGTAGACCTCTCGGATCTGATAGCTAGCGTCATCGAGGTCGCCCTCGCGCCCGACAAGAGGTTCCGGAGGATCTGGCGCGGTCACGTCAGCGACGATATTGAGTTCGGAAGGATCGTCCTTGGGGGATCGGTCCGGCGCGAGCGCTGTCGTTCAGACGTACCCAATCACTTCTCGCGAGACTTCCTCGATCACGTCGGCGGGGATGCCGTCGACCGCGAGCCGATAGATGGCATCTAGCCGGGGATTGTAGACGCCGATGTGAGTCGGGGCGGGTCCGCGCAGGTCATCGGGCCAGGCGCGGTTTTTGAGCAGATAGTCATCGAGGTCCCAGGCTTCAAGCCAGTCCGGCTCCGACGTGGAGTGGTCCCAATGCCAGGTCGGTCGCCAGTTCCAGTCGGAGCGTCGTGCCATGAGCCAGTACATGAGAAGTTGCAAGGTGTCGTCCTTGGTCGGTGGATTCACTGACACTTTGAAATCCCACAGCGTGTCTCGCGTGACGAAGTCGCCATCTCCCGTATCTACGGTTTTCGTGTATCCGCCGAGCATCGTGAAGCCGTCAACGAGTACAGGGCCGTACTCCCACGCGAACGCGAGCGATGCCGCGATCATCTCGGCGATGTGCTCGCGCGTGATCGCGTCGGGGTCTGTCCTCGCGTCTGGGTTGTACGCCGCCATCCCCGCACGGAAGATGACGTCGAAGGACGCGAGTTTGATCGCAGCCTTGATCGCTTCATCGTCAGGGACCAGATAGACCTCGCGGTCGGTGGCCCAGTTCGGATTCTTCGGATTGGGGAGCGCGTGCCTCGCGCTCTCGTCATTCGGCAGCGCCAAGACTCGACCTCGGGATCCTTCGATCAGGTCACAGAGGTCAAGCGCGTATCCCCGCCAGTCATCCCCGAGACGTCCCGCTGCCGCTACCGAGACCGTGAACACTTCTGCGGCCGGCCTCCCCAGCGCGGAGCGCGTGAGGTAGTCGACAGCTAGACCGACGAGCGAGGCGTGGACGTTCTCAAGAGTGTGATCGACGACTGCGGCGACGCCGCCCGATCCGAGGTAGCGAACCTCCATCGTCTTCGGATGGATGTAGCCGCCGCGCGGCTGCTTTACCTGTCTAATGCGCTGAGTGACGCTAACCATGACGCCTCCCTTCATATGCACTCGGCTTGTTCCTGCATACGGGTCGCCCCGACCGCCTGAACTCCCTGCGCACCACATCTTCGCGGACGCGGGGTTTTCGCGGGGATCTCGAAATCGCCCTGTCGAGCGGTGCGGACGGAAACATCCTTCGACCATGAGTTTCTTTGGAGGTCCTAACGGAGGCGCTTTGGAACAGAGGTCCCGCCCTAGAACGGCTCCTTGAGCGGTCTCGCCGACCGGGGTCGCGGCCAGTCGCGGCTGCACCGCGGGTGTATCAGCGGCAAAGGCGACTCTCGGTTGAGGAGCGAGTGGACGTCGCCAGGCGGTACCTCACGGGGGAGACCATGGGTGCTCTGGCGGCTTCGTTCGGGTGTCATCGGGATGCGATTCGGAGGGCGCTCGTGAAGCAAGGTGTCGAGCTGCGCGACTGGCGATCGAAGGTGGCTGACCCGAAGCGGGTGATCGAGTTGTACAAAGCCGGACAGACGGCAGCGCAGATTGCTTCGAAGTTCGACGTCTCGCCTACGGCGGTGCTAAACCACCTACGCGGCGCGGGGGTCATCCTCAGACCGCGAGGGAAGGTCGCTCGCTGAGTCGCCGACTTTTTCTTCTTGCTGGTGACGCATCAGGGCGATGAAAGCCCGGCTGAGCTGATGGACGTCGATCTCCGGTTTCATGATCGGGGCGACGCTGATGTATCTCGCCTTCTGGCCAGACTTTCTTGGGATGTCTGGCTTACGCACGGCGTGCATTCGACGGCGCGGGTCGAGCGGACGAATGGCAGCACTGACTGCGAGGTGATTTGAAAGTGGGACGTCGTACTCGAGCAGCGTTTGATGAACTCGCTCGATGACGCGGTAGGTCTTGCCTACCTTGTTTGCCAGCGAGGGCTTGGTCTTGCGGAGGCCGGCCAGATGCTCGGCGAGTTCGGCTTCGGTGAGCTGCTCGTTCGGGCGGCTGAGCTCGTGCAGATCCCATTGCTCTTGGGGGGTGAGGATGCTGAAGATGACTGGCGCTTCGAGCCAGAGGAGTCGGAGGAGCTGGTGGCGATCAAGTTGCTGATTTGTGGTGACCCGAGGCACTATGCGGTCGAGGCCGACGGCTTGTTGTCGCCTCGGGCATCGATGACCACTGAGAACGGATCACCCCATCCGACACGGTCGACGCTGCCGTTACGGTCTCGACCCACGCATCCTGCGTGAGAGTCACGTCATCCCAGACTACTGACGTACCCACAGTGGCCGCGGCGACGTAGGTGATCTCGAGGTCATGCGAGGTGTCTGTCGCCGTGAACTGATACGACAACTGCTGATAGCCAGCGACGAGCCCCGTCGGTGTCGGCGCTCCGATTCCGGTGACACCGAGCGCGACATTCCACACGTACCCGCTCGAATCAGGATCGAACCAAATGGATGCCGTGTAAGAGCGCCCGATGGTCAGTCCCGTTAGGGTTCGCGTCGCGGAAACGTTCGCGTAGCCGTTGTCCGATGTCGAGGTCTCCATCGTGCCGGAACCTGAGCGTGGATTGGTTGAACCTTGCGCGACTGCCGAATCCACCCTCCCCGGGACCCAACCTCCAGCATCGGACTCGAAGTCTGACGTGTAGACACCCACCGCCGGATGAGTCGTCGTCAAGGCCGGGAATGACCAGGTCATCCCATCCGTCGACCCGGTACTCGCGTTGCGGGTGATCGCCGACAGGCTCGTGCCATTCGTGGGATACGCCACCGACTGCAACAACTGAGTCGAGGTGTAAGTCGGCTGGGCCATCAACACCCCACCCACCGTGAAGGTCAGGATCTTCCCATCCGGGTCATACGTGTGTTCAAGGCGGCGAAGGTTTGCCTGACCGGCTGCATGCGGTCAGCAATGAGCGGCAACCAAGTTGCCGCCCTGATCCAGCCAATCCCTGCCCGATACGCCTTCGTCGCGAAACTCACCCGAGATGGCCGTCTCGAAAATGCCGTCCACGTATTTTCCGATTGCGAAATCCACCCAATGGAAGTTGTCTGGGGCAGACCACGCGACATTTGGCGCGAACGGCTCAGGTGGCGGATTCGTCAAAATAAGGTCGCCTGTCGCAAATTTCACCTCTTCTGCAGAGGTCGCCTCCCAGCCCTTAATCAAACCCTCGTCGCTTCGCAAGAATTCCACTTGGAGCGTATTTCCCTCGACCTCTTGGCACACCACGAATTCGAACGTCGAGGCATCAGGACGATGCAAGTACACCTGAGTGAAAGGAACTCCTGGATAGACGCACGACGAGAGGGTCGCCGAGCTCAGGGACGCTATAACGACAGCTAATGCGCCGCTTTTCAATCGTTTAGCCGTGTGCATAATGCCCCCAAACAACGTTTGCTTCGACCTCGAATGAATTTAGACACTGCGCCACAAGACAATTACCTCGGAGGCTCGGATCTGTAATCAAACCCCAAGCCACCTCCGCCTTCCCCGCCTCGGTAAGGTACGCCGCGAGGAAATCGGACTCTGTATCATACCGTGCCCACTGTGGAGGGTGACCTTCCTCGTGGCGAATAACGTTTGGATCGCGCTGGAGTTCCTTCCAAGAGCTCCCGGTAATGAACACGTTCCCCCAAGTCGTCCCGCCGGAATACCAAATGTCATGCGAGATTTGTCCCAACGAAGCGCTTGCATTATGGCCCGCACCGGTGCAGATGATCAATTTCGTCTCTGTTACATGAGAACAGTCGGCACCGGCGGCGAAGGCTAGCGCCAGATATTTTCTCGTTATCGGGAGATTCTTATCCCACACCGCTCGAATTTTGGAATTTCCTCCACACCAATTGGGTCGGGAAGGGTCTCGCTTACATCCCTTTTCGCCAGTCAGATCCATCTGGTTGACTGGATCCCCAGGGTAGTCGTAGGAGTTGGTGACACCGCCTTCGACGGGGTCGGTTTCGAGGAACCGCCCGAGTGACGGGACATACTGGCGGGCACCCATCTCAATGGTGGCGACTGACCCGCGATGTTCGGTGTATTTCCCTGCACCGCCGACCCAGCCGAGGTCGGCATCCCCGTTAATCAGATCCGGGATCGCGTCATCCGCGGTGGTGGTGCCGATGGCCCAGGTGGTGGGGTTGATGGGTGGCCCGAACGGATCGTACTTCGACCGGTCCCCGACCCGGGTGCCGGTTTGGTCGGCGACGAGGATGTTGTCACCGTGCAGGTTCGGGTAACCCCACTTCTGCGACCCGTCCGCTGTCGTGATGGTGAGGGAGGCACCGCCGGGGAGGGAGATCATCCACTGATCCACATGACCGGTACCGTCCGCGATCGCCCCACCAGCCAGATACCGGACCGTGCCGTTGCCGACCCCGCCTGGGGAACCGGTGACGATGCGTTGCACCATCCGACCCCCCGCATCCAACAGGTAGGTGATTGTGGTGCCATCATCCAGAACCGTCTTGATGTGCCGATCCCCCACGTCATACGTGAGTACCTGATCGGCCAACCGGGTCGTGTTGCCGTGCGCGTCATACGTCAGGGTCGGTGTCGGGCCGGCGGTGGTCAGGGAGACCCCGCCGACCGGGTTCGCCCCGGATGGTGGGTTCGTGACAGTGGTGGCGGTGAGCCGGTCGGCGTTGTCGTAGCAATACGCCACCGACGTCGTCGACCCATCAAAATTGTCGCTGAACCCGGTACGGTTACCGTTCTTGCCGGCACCCGCATTCACTCCACACGCATTCGATGGGGCGAATGCGTAGGTGAGGGTGTGATGCGGGATGCTCGCCAGCACCAGGCGGCCAGCCGTGTCGAAGGTGTAAGTCGACACCTCGGGGGTTACCGTCGTGGTGTCGGTGAGGGCGTCACGAATGATCCGACCCGACTGCGACCGGATCACCCCATCCGACACCGTCGAGACGGGGACCGTTTCGGGCCACGCATCCTGGGTGAGCGTCACGCCATCCCACACCAACAGAGACCCGACATCATCCGCCGCCGTATACCCGACCGTGAGGTCGTGCGAGGTTGCGGTGGTGGTGAACGTGTACGTGAGCTGCCGATACCCGACACCCGGCGCTACCGGGGTCGATGTGTTCTGAAGGACCGGGCGCGACCGCGAACCGATCCCCTCGTCGGACAACGTCGAGGGCGCTGTGAGCATCTCGATCCCTGGTTCTCGACTCAGGTCAGGTCGCCTGCAGCGTGCCGATATCCTCGGCCGCGATGTACTGCAGGACTAGGCCCAGAGGGGCCGTCGATAGTGAGCTTCAAATTGTTAGATCAAAGGGAAGCGCCGGGACATTGCCTGGATCGGCGACGACATAGGGTTTCACGTTAGGAAGCGCCCTCATTAAAGCCAAGGACGCCTCCAGGTCATCGACATCTGTTAACTCCAGGATCGGAACAAGGAATGTAATCTCAATTGGGTCAGGTAGCGTCGATAGCCGAGCGCTGGTAAAGCCAAGACTTCGTAACGCGGTCGCAGCCGCATGTCGATCGCGTTCATTCGGAATGAGGTCCTCGATCTTTTGAACAATCAATCTCAAGTTTCCTCTCAGAAGTCCACTTTTACGGTGTACAGAAAAATTAGTTGCTCATTCGGGTTCAAGTATATCCATTCTGGCCCGCCACCCACATTGGGCACTCCATTGATGTCGCCGTAAGCCAACGCTGGTCTCGTGGCGTCGGGCAACACCAGAGCTCGTGCTACGACTACCCACTCACCCGTGTTGCCCGGCGCGTTGGGGGACCCAATCTTGAGCGTGGATTAGCCATGAGCGCGGGGTTTTCAGGAGTCCATGATCGGCCATCAATTGGCGCAAGCCCACCATATATCCGGTAAACAAAGACCCAATTCTTATCCTTGTCCTTAGTCACATTTGATGGCGGCTCGCCAAAGCTTACATGGCCAGCAAACTGACCCTTGGGGGCGACTAGAGTTGCCAACCCCCATCCTAAACCGAACCCAATGCGCCCCCAAATCGACGGCGCTATTACGGGGCTTGGGATCGGCGGTGCACTCCAGCCAGGCTTTCCGGAATTTCCCCTGGCCAAACCACTTAGGTCATAACCGTTGATGGGATCGGCGGGGTAGTCGTACGAGTTGGTGACCCCCCCTTCGACAGGGTCGGTTTCGAGGAACCTCCCGAGTGAGGGGACGTACTGTCGGGCACCCATCTCGATGGTGGCGACTGACCCGCGGTGTTCGGTGTATTTCCCTGCACCGCCGACCCAGCCGAGGTCGGCATCCCCGTTGATCAGATCCGGGATCGCATCATCCGCAACCGTGGTGCCGATGGCCCAGGTGGTGGGGTTGATGGGTTGCCCGAACGGGTCGTACTTCGCCCGGTCGCCGACCCGGGTGCCGGCTTGGTCGGCGACCAGGATGTTGTCACCGTGCAGGTTCGGGTAGCCCCACTTCTGCGACCCATCCGCTGTCGTGATGGTGACGGAGGCACCGCCGGGGAGGGAGATCAGCCACTGATCCACATGACCGGTACCATCTGCGATCGCCCCACCGGCGAGATACCGGACGGTGCCGTTGCCGACACCACCTGGGGATCCGGTGACGGTACGTTGCACCATCCGACCCCCCGCATCCAACAGGTAGGTGATTGTGGTGCCATCATCCAGAACCGTCTTGATATGCCGATCGCCCACGTCGTAGGTGAGGACCTGATCGGCCAGCCGGGTCGTATTGCCGTGCGCGTCGTAGATGAGAGTCGGCGACCCACCCGCCGTGGACAGGGAGACCCCACCAACCGGGTTCGCCCCCGACGGCGGGTTCGACACAGTGGTGCCCGTGAGTCGGTCGGCGTTGTCATAGCAATACGCCACCGACGTCGTCGACCCATCAAAATTGTCACTAAACCCGGTGCGGTTACCGTTCTTACCCGCGGCGTTGTTCACACATCCGGATGTCGTGCCGAACCCGTAGGTGAGGGTGTGATGCGGGATACTCGCCTGCACCAACCTGCCCGCCGTGTCGAAAGTGTAGGTCGAGGTCTCCGGAGCTGCAGCGGTGGAGTCGGTGAGAGTGTTCTGGATAATCCGACCCGACTGCGACCGCACCACCCCATCCGACACCGTTGATGCTGCAGTGACAGTTTCGACCCACGCATCCTGGGTGAGAGTCACGTCATCCCACACCAACAGCGACCCGACATCATCCGCCGCCGTATACCCGACCGTCAGGACGTGACTGGTGGCGGTCGCGGTGAACGCATACGTCAGCTGCTGATACCCGACACCCGGTGCCACCGGGGTCGAGGTGCCGACACCCGTGACTCCGAGAGAGAGACCGGTCACCCCGGTCGACGTGTTCGGGTTCACCCACGCGGAGGCGGTGTAGGAACGCCCCACCGTCAGACCGGTAACCGTTCGGGTTGCCGTCACCGGACCACCGGCCACATTCGTGGTGGATGTTTCGAGATCGCCGGAACCCGCATGCGGGTTCGTCGCACCCTGCACCGCAACCGTCGACGATTCGACTGAGGCCCACGAGTCGGTGGTTTCGAAACCACCGGCGTAAACCCCCGCCGCGGGATGGTTCACCGTTGAGGCGGGGAACGACCAGGTCATCCCGTCGGTAGAACCGGTACTCGAGTTGCGGTTGATCGCGGACAGGCTCGTGCCATTCGTGGGATACGCCACCGACTGCAACAACTGAGTCGAGGTGTAGGTCGGC
The DNA here is from genome assembly GCF_039912695.1 of Pseudolysinimonas sp. Lineage (GTDB taxonomy): Bacteria > Actinomycetota > Actinomycetes > Actinomycetales > Microbacteriaceae > Pseudolysinimonas_A. The sequence goes on along the minus strand of NZ_JBDSPJ010000022.1, from coordinate 235,930 downwards.
TGAGCGGTGAGGGTCCCGTTCACCTTGAAGGTGAGAATCTTCCCGTCCGGGTCGTAGGTGTACGCCTGCACGAGCGGCGCACCCATCCCCGCGGCCGGGGTGACCGTCACCGACAACACCCGACCAGTCTTCGCCTCATAGATCGGCGTCGACACCGTGCCATAAACATCCGTCGACGACACCGACCGACCCAGCAGGTCACCGGTCGAGGTGAGGGTGCCGACCGGATCCGACACCGACGTCACCAACGGGTTACCACCCACCGCAAAGTTATTCGTCACCGTGCGGGCGGTCGTGGTGCCGTAGGCGGAAAGTACCGACGTCACCACCCTGCTGCGGGAATCGTAGGTGAGACACGACCAGGTGGTGTCACCTGACCGTTTCGTACCCGCAACGCGACCCAACACGTCATACACGTAGGAGGTGACGATCGCTGACCCGGATGCCGGGGTCGCCGTCGTGGAAGTCTTCAGGAACCCGTTCTCTTTCGTCCCGACCGGCACCCCACAGGTTGCGGTCGTCACCGTCTCGGCGTCGCCGTAGTAGGTGGAGATGCTGACATCCGCACTGCCTGACGGCATGGTGCGGGTCAGTCGGCGCAGCCAACTGTTCGCTGCCGTCGACGGTGCCTCGTAGGTGATCGAGGTGGTGAGGTTCAGCCCGGTCGGGTCGATCGAGGAGGTGGTCGCCATCCCGAGCCACGGCATGGTGCCGTATCCGGTGGCCGTGCTGATCGGGGTGACCAGACTCGACGACAACCCGCTCCCAGATGGGACGGAGTCATCTGTCGTACTTGAGGTTCCTAACCCGTACCCGGGGGTGAGTGCGGTGTCGGGGATGTTCGTCCAGGCACCCCCATTGATCGACCATTGCAGAGTCAGCGCGGCAGACGCGGTGAGTTCGAAGAAGTCGAGCCGGATCCTGCGTCGTTCACCGGCCGCAACCCCGGGGATGATCGGGCTGACGAGCGTTGAGGTGAGAGCATCCCCTGTCATGTCGTTGATGAGTAGTTCGTCGTTGAGGTAGAGCCGGCCACCGTCGTCGAGGGTCGTTCGGAACTGGTAGCTGCCCGCCGTGGGCAGGGTGAGGATGCCGTTCATCCGCAACGAGAAGTTGTCGGCGGGCACGCTTGCGGTCGGTGACCCGGTAGCCCAGTTGCGGGAACCGAGAGTGCCCGTACCCCCCACCAGGCCGAGGCTGAAATCGACGGGGCGGCCAGAGAGGTTGTTGGTGCCGAAATAGGTCACCTGCAGTCCCTGCATGCTCTCGTCATAACCGGAATGCGAATGCGCAACCGTGATCGGGCACGGCGTTGTGGGGCGACGGTCAGACCCGAAACACGCCACCGGCGCGGGGCCGTAGGAGTCGGTGGGCAGGTCGGTGAACGGGTCGTAGATCGTCGTCGCCATCAAACCTTGAGAGTTCGTGGCCGACAACAACTGGTCCTTGGGCCCCCACGTCTGAGTGGAGGTCAACCCGAGTGGGCTGGTGGCGGAGGTGGCTCGCCAGCTGCTGTCGTAGGTGACCTTCCCGGCATGGGCACCACTGGGTGCTGTGGACAGGTCGAGCCCGTCAACATCCACATAGGTGGTGCCGCTGCTGTAGGTGTAGATCTTCTTCGGTTGGAGAGTTGCCGTGACACCGTCGGGGGCCGGGGACGTCGTGGTCGACAGGCGACCGGCGCTGTCGTAGGTGAACACTGTCGCATCGGTATTGGTCGCCGCGCGGTGGGCGCTGTCAGCGGCGATCCAGTCGTTAACTCGCGGATCCCACACCCCGGTTAGCAACCCGCCGGTGTACCCGAAACGCACCTGCACGGTGCCGGGGTCGACAATCGACACCAGTTGACCGGTGGAGTTGTAGAACAGACGGGTGGTGTCATCCACCCCTCCGGCGCCGCCGACAACATGGCCGGGATAAACGATGCGGCACAAGAACCCGGTCGGCGCGGCACTGTAGCCAGAGCCTGCTGGGATGGGGCACGCGCTGCCCGATCCGTCACTGTCCCCAGCACCCAAGCCGAGAGCGGTGTTCGACACCAGGTCGCCCCCGTACACGAACTGCACCTTACGGTTCGTGCCGCCCGCGACCGGGTCGGCGATCAGGTCCGGGGTGCCGTTCGCCCGGTACTGCACGGTTGGGGTGGCCGGTTTCTTCGCATCCTGCGGGGTTGTTACTGAGATGACCAACCCGGCCGCACTGAACTGGCAGATCGTGCCGCCATCGTCGAGGGTGATCTGCCCAGAACCGTCGATGGACAGCACCCCGTACTCGCCGGCCGGGGCGGTGTAGCCGCCGTCGGTCTTCTTTGCGTAGGTGTGCACCGACCCAGTCACATCCGTCAGCGCGACCGTAGTGCTGGTCTTCGTCGCGAGGGTGTAGAAACCGCCCGACCCGTTGATCGGACCCGAGTTGGTCCACCCTGCAGGCAGGTACTGCACGGTGCGGGTGAACCAGGTTGCTGGCACCGGGATGCCGTCCGGATCCGTAATCCCGGGACCCTTCACCCGCAACTCCAGATTCGCGTTGCCGGTCGAATCGAAATAGTCAACCTGGATTGGTACGGCTGTACCCGCGGTCATCGACGATGCGGTCCCCCACTGCATCCCGGTCGCTGCGCCTGTCCACTGATCCAAAACTGTGGTGGTGCCGATCTTGACTCGGGCTCCGTCGTCATGGATCACCCCGAACGTGTACGAACCGCTCGAAGTGGGGACTGTGACGTACCCGTTCCACTGCGCCAACCAATAGTCAGCCGGAACTGCGGGGGCGACCTTGTCGGGTTGGTTAAACGAGATCGTCGGATCGGTCTGCACCAAAACCGGGGTGCGGCCCGTGAAAGAGAACGTGGTCGTGCTGGTCTGCCCGGGGTCGAGCGCGTTGTAGTACGACCCAACCAACCCTGCATTCGCGGTCGGGTCAGCCTGCGAGTTGTACGAGAAACTCAACCCCATCGGCCCGCCCACAGTCGGAATCGTGGGAGAGGCGAAGTTCAACGCCAGGTTGCCGTTGGCCAGGTTCACGGTCGCGGGGCCCGCCGCATCGAATGGGGACGGCCCCGAGGTGCCGAGCCGCTTGTTGACCGTGAAATGCCCGACCCACAACTGCTCGGCCTGATCGGTACCGTCATCAGCCCACACCCGCCAGGTGTAACTCACACCGTCTTGCAACGAATTCGCCGGAGGAGTCCAGGTGACCGGCGCACCCGTCGTCGTGCTCGGGGGAGTGACCCAACCGGAGTCGACCACAGCACCCGTGCGACCGTCGGCACCCGTAGTGACCACAAACTTGTAGTTCACCGGCACGGAATCGTCAGGATCCGGAGCGTACCCGATGCTCAACAGCGGCGACGTTGAGGTCACCACCTCACCATCCGCCGGAACGGTCGAACTCTGGGCGACGACTGGAGTGTTGTTGGTGGTGAAATACCAGGCGGCGTTCGTCGACACACGTTGGGTGTTGTTGCCCAGCTGACCGTCATACCCGTCGCGAACCGTGACCCGGTACCGGTACTGCGTGTTGAACTCCAACGCATTCGTCGGCACCTGGAAATCACCAGCCGGAACCCAGTTGCTGTCGTATGCAATCGCAGTAAACGGACCCGTCCCGTTGCCCGACCCGCCGGTCTTCTCAAACTCGTACCGGTACTGCAACGCCGTCCCGGAGTCGGTGGTCGCGCTGCCCTGCATCTTCGGGGTGCGCGCTGCTACCGCCCCACCGGACGGCGTCGTACCCGCGATCCCCGGCGACGACGGGTAGTGCGCATACCAGACATAGAGAGCCGAACTGGCACCCTTCAGGCTGTACGCGGAATACGCTTCCGAATCGCTACGGAACCCTAACCAGTTGCTATACGTCCCCGCCCGCATCCATGACGCGATCGTGTAATCGAGACCGTCAGTCGTGTATTCGCTGGCAACCCCGTCGCCACCGCACATGTCAAACGAAGAAACGTCGGTCCCATAGGTACCCACCCCGCTTGGGTTGCTGGTTCCTGAGCCGACATAGTTCGAATAACAGTTCGCTGTGCCGTAGTTGCGGGACAAGTCCAACTCCGTGTCATACACATACGTCCCCGCAATACCGCTCAACGCATACTGCGCCCACCCCCGCCAATACAACGAACGATTCGACTGCCACGGGTTGCCGAAATAGGTCACCCCAGACTGCGGCGTCCCATCTGACTTGTACGACTTCCGAGTACTTGAACCCCACCCAGTCGACGGATCCACCGTCACCGGATACACCCGATCCTTCGCCGTCAACCACTCAAAATCCGGCCTCAACGTCAGCAACCACTCATCGCCAAACGCCTCAACACTCGCACCAACCTGCGCAGACTCCGGTCCCGCACCCCGGCAACCCCCGAGGAATCCCACATCGTCGGAGTCGGAATCGTGAACCGCACCTCACCCGACGGATCAAGCACCACGAACCCGCCCGCGTCATCCGCCTGCACCGTCATACCCGGAGCCGACAACACCCACTGATACGCCGGCGCTGAGTCGGGCGCCGCGTCCAGGACCATCCCCTCCTTCACCAGGGACGGCTGCACCTGATAGTGGAGATCGACCCCGTCCAACACGCCCGGATACGTCACCTGGCTCGCCGGATCCTGACGCGCCTTCGGCGTCGAACCCGCCACATCCGCCGCACCCAACAACCGCCAACTCACCTGGTAACCGTCGTTGTTCAAGGTGACAACGTCACCCCCAGCCCGCGGCGCGAACTCAGGCGACAACGGATGCTCCGCATCGACCCAGCCGCCTGAAACGTGATCAAGCCCCGTATCGACCGGCACCCAATCCCCACCGATTTCAACATTCAAGGGCGACTCCCCAATCGCCATCACCGGCGACCCACCCGGCAAGGTGTAGGTCGTCGTGAACTCATCCCGCGCCGACACCGGCAACGAATCCACATCAACACCCGACAAATCAACCCGCGCATCAGCACGGGAACCAAACGACTTCACCCCACGTGCCGGCGCAGCCAGCTCCCAATCCGACGCGTCCCCGGCGTCGAGCGAGAAATCCCCCTTCGGAAGGGGTTCGGGCACAACCACCGCCGGAGTCGAATCGACCGGCGGAAGGATCTGCGGCACGAACGGATCATCAATAGCCACTTGCGGCGCAGCCTGCACCGGAGCCAACGCCGTCACCGTCAGCACGCCACTCAACAGCATCGCAATCGAAACACGACCCAAAACGCGCACCGTCGACATCGACATCGACATCCCTGATCCCTGAAAAACCCAGCCAGGCAACGACGGCCCAACTACTCCCTGATGGCGAGTCGGCTCACGCTAGTACCAACGATCGACCCTACGAAAGAGGCGAAACACAATGTTCACATTCGCCCTTGGGGGGAGAACTCCGCCCTATTGCGCAGCATGGGCGGAGTTCCAATAAGGAGCTTTTGGAGGGGACGACGGGAATCGAACCCGCGTAATCAGTTTGGAAGACTGAGGCTCTACCATTGAGCTACATCCCCGTGTTGCGCCCACGAGTCTACGTGAGCCCGCGGCATCCAGTTACTAGGCTTCGGGCATGACGTTCGTCGAAGCGATTCAGACCTGTGTCCGCAAGTACGCCGACTTCGAGGGCGTCGCGAAACGTCCCGAGTTCTGGTGGTGGATTCTGTTCGCGGCAATCGTGTCCGGCATCCTGGGCACCTTCGCCGTCATACCGGTCAGTCAGACCGGTACGGTGGGCGGCATCCTGACCGGCATCTGGACGCTTGCCACCCTGCTGCCGACGCTCGGCGTGACCGTGCGACGACTTCGGGATGCCGGCTACGTCTGGCAGAACATCCTCTGGATTCTGGTACCCGTCGCCGGCGTCATTGTGCTGGCCATCTACCTGGCGAAGCCGTCATCCCCGACTGCTCCCGCTCCAGCCGCCGGCTGAGTCGGAACGCGATTACCCGTTGGCCGTGCGACGGCGCGGTCGAGAAGCAGCGCGGGGCCGCTAACATCGCGGTGTGATCAGGCGGCGTCCCATCTTCAGTTGGATCGCCTTCGCCCTCGTCGTGCTCGGGTATGTCGCCATCGCCGGCGCGACGATCTACGGCTACACCCAGACGGCCGACGCCTTCGTTGAGGGGCCGCCCTGGTTCGCCGTGGCGTCATCCGTTGGCATTATCCCGGTCGGCGCGCTGTGCTTGGTCGGACTGCTGGTCGGCATCGTCGGGGTCGCGCGTCGCGAGAAGCCGGGCTGGCCGGCGATCGTCGGGATGATCTTTGCGCTACCCCCGCTCGGCGGCGTCGCTGTTGCGGTGTACGTGAATCTTGTGGTGACGGTCGCGTGTGCGAGCCCGCCGGGGGCGTGCGGCTGAACTTGTGCACTTCGGTTGCGCTCGAACTTATGTTCGAGTAAACTGAACCTGCTCGTGCCGAGTGATTGGAGTTTCGACTCCCCGATTTTTGGATCCCGGTATGCACGCGCCTGTGAGTTTCTCGATTGAGGTCCCTGACCTCTCGGGGGTGTCGCGTGTCTCCGATCTGCAGCTGTTTGAGTTGCTGGAGGCCTACGCGGCGACAGGACGTTTGGTGGATGCGGGGAAGCTAACCCTCGCAGCGGAGGTGGCTCGACGGTCGGATCGCACGCTCGGCTACGACGGGCTGGCGCAACGCACCGGTGACCGCACCCCTGAAGCGCTCGTGTCACGGTTGACCGGTGCATCGGGGTCGGATGCCCGGCAACTTGTCACCGTCGGCGTTCTGGTGGATGCGCCCGATCCGTGGTTGACGGATGTCGCCACGGCTGCCCGCACCGGCGACCTATCGGTGGGGGCGGCATCGGGGATCGCCACCGGACTCGGTAGGCCGAGTGCGGCAGTGAGCGCCGACGATCTGCTCGACGCCGCGAAACTCCTCGTCGCCGAGGCCGGCACCCTGCCGCCGGAGAAGATGCTGCGCCGTGCCCGCGAACTTCGCGACGACCTCGACAGCGACGGGGTGGGAGAGCGTGAGGACGCGTTGCGTGACAAACGGCTTCTTCGATTCACACGCCAATCCGACGGCACGACCCGAATGTTCGCGATACTCGACCCCGAATCCGCTGCCCTCGTCGTCGACGCGGTCGACTGCGTCACCGCACCCCGCCGCGGCGGACCCCGGTTCGTCGATACCGAAGAACTGGCGCGCAGCGAGGCGTTGATGAAAGACCCCCGTAGCACCGAGCAGATCGCCCTCGACGCCCTGGTCGACATGATCCGCATCGCTGCAGCCGCCGACCCTGGCCGCGTGTTCGGAGTGCGCAAGCCTTCAGTACGGGTGTCCGTTGATGCTCGTGACCTCGCCACTGGTACCGGCATCGCTCACCTCGAAGGGCAACCCTCCGCGATCTCGGTGCAGACTGCGGAGCGGATCGTGTGCACCACCGGCTACCTCACCGTGGTCCATCACCCCGACGGCAAACTCGACGTCGGACGGGCCCAACGCCTCTTCACCCCGAGACAACGAATCGCCCTCGCCATCATCTGGGGCGGTTGCGCGGTCGAAAACTGCGACCGACCACCATCCTGGACCGAAGCGCACCACATCACCCCCTGGTCCCACCACGGAGCAACCGACATCTCGAACGGCATCCTCCTCTGCCGCCACCACCACCTTCTCGTCCACAACAACGGCTGGCACATCACCCGCGACAACCGTGAACGCGGGAATGACTGGTGGATGCTGCCCCCACCTGGCGACACCGCAGCCCGGCCGATCCGACTCCTCGCCAAGGGTTCGATCCCGCGGGCTTCGGTCCCACCGGGTTCGATCGCGCGAGAACTCGCTGCGAAACGGTGATCCCGCGAATGGGGAGAGCTCTGCCCCGTCCGCATCCACGCAACATCGTTGGTGTTCACCTGGTCTCCGTCGGCGCGCACCCGGCATCCACCCGGCGCCCACCCGGCATCCACCTGGGCACCCACCCGACGACCACCCGGCATCCGGAGCATTCCGCTCCGTTAGACTGTGCCGGGCCGTTTCCCGCCGGGGCGTAGCTCAGCTTGGTAGAGCGCCCGCTTTGGGAGCGGGAGGCCGCAGGTTCGAATCCTGTCGCCCCGACCAGACTGGCCCCCGTATTTCCCGTAGTAGCAATGCATTCCACGCAGTAGCAATCCAGATGCAGTAGGAGACGTATTCCCATGGTCACGACGACCGTCGAGCGCCTGTCGCCCACACGCGTGAAGTTGAACATCACCGTCACGCAGGATGAGCTGAAGCCCGGCATCGCCCACGCGTACGAGCACATCGCCGAGTCGGTGAACATCCCCGGCTTCCGCAAAGGCAAAGTGCCGCCGCCGATCATCGATCAGCGTGTCGGTCGCGCCGAGGTGCTCAACCACGCGGTGAGCGAAGGAATCGACCGCTACTACCGCGAAGCGGCCACCGAACAAGGTTTGAAGCCGCTCGGTCGCCCGACTGCCGACGTGAAGCAGCTGCCCAGCGAGAAGGATTTCTCGGGTGACCTGATTCTTTCGGTCGAGGTCGATGTGCGTCCCGAGTTTGACCTTCCCAACTACGACTCGCTCAAGCTCGAAGTCGAGCCGGTCACGGTCAGCCCCGACGAGGTCGAGAACGAACTTGAGAACCTGCGCAGCCGATTCGGCACGCTGGTGACGGTTGACCGTCCGGCGAAGAGCGGCGACTTCGTCACGCTCGACCTGAACGCCACGATTGGCGGGGCCGAGGTCGACACCGCCAACAACATCTCGTACGAGCTCGGCTCAGGTGAACTGATCGAGGGCATCGACGAAGCGCTCGACACCCTGACCGCTGGCGAATCGACGACCTTCGAGTCGTCGCTGCTCGGCGGTGACCACGAAGGTGAGAAGGCGCAGATCGCTGTCACCCTGCTCACCGTCAAGGAGCGCGAACTCCCGGCGGCCGACGACGACTTCGCCCAGATCGCCAGCCAGTTCGACACCATCGGTGAACTGCGCTCCGACCTTCGCGAACAGCTCGGCAAGAGCAAAGAGTTCGCCCAGTCGATCGAAGCCCGCGACAAGATCGTCGACGTGCTGCTCGAGAAGCTCGACATCCCGATTCCTCAGCAGCTGATCGACGACGAGGTGCACCGCCACCTTGAGAACGAGAGCCGACTCGAAGACGACGTGCACCGTGCCGAGGTCATCGAATCGAGCACGAAGACGTTCCGTCAGCAGATCCTGCTTGACACGATCGCCGAAGCCGAAGACATCAAGGTCAACCAGAACGAACTCAGCGCCTACGTCGTTCAGGCCAGCGCCCAGTACGGCATGGACCCGACCGAGTTCGTGAAGTTGCTCGACCAGAACGGCCAACTGCCCGGCGTTCTCGGGGAGATCGCCCGATCCAAGGCGCTCGCGACCATCCTGGGCAAGGCGAAAGTTGTCGACACCAAGGGCAAGGCTGTGGATGTCACCGAGTTCGTCGCGCGTGTACTCGACGATGGCGGCCAGGGCGACGCGTTCGCCGAAGCCGACGATCACGCAGGTCACGACCACGCGCCGGGGTCCGGTTCTGGTTCCGGGTCTGCAAAGGGATCCGGCAAGGACTCGCACGGTCGCAAAGCCGGCAACGAACACTTCGGTCACGACCACAGCTAGCTCTCGGGTTCTGAGTTCGAAATGACTCGCTACGTCGCACTCCTTCGCGGGGTGAATGTCGGCGGGGTGACCATCAAGATGGCGGAACTCGCGCAGGTCATTCGTGGCCTCGGGTATGCCGACGTGAAGACGGTGCTCGCGAGCGGCAATGTGCTGCTGACGACCACAGATAGCGCTGAGGTCGCGAAAGAGAAACTCGAGACCGCCCTACGTGGGCACTTCGGGTACGAGGCGTGGGTTCACGTGCTGACTCAGGATGCGGTGGCCGACATCGTCGCGGCGTATCCGTTCACGCGCAGCGACGACCGCCACGCTTACGTCGTCTTTGTCGTACAGCCCGACGTGCGACGAGAACTGCTGGCAGTTCCCCTCGACCCAGCCCTCGAGCAGGCAGCCGAGCGCGAGGGGGTCATCTATTGGACAGTCCCGAAAGGCTCGACCCTCGACAGCGCGATGGGCAAAGCCCAAGGGTCGTCGAAGCACAAGCAGTGGTTGACCACCCGCAACCTCAACACCTTGGAAAAACTGTTGGGCTGACCCCCGTACCTCGGGCCCCGGCAAACCTCAGGCCCGGCAGACCTCAGGCCCGGCAGACCTCAGGCGCGGCAAACCTCAAGCCCCGGTAAGCCGTCCGGCCATCGCGGTCGCGAGGCCGCGCGGAAGCATCCTGACTGCTACCGCCCCGAACGCATTGCCGGCACCCGAGATCAGGCTGCCGCGCCCGTTGCGCTTGTCGAGTGCTTTCATTGCCCGTTTCACCACATTCGCGGCCGTGTCGCGGTTGAAACCGAACCGTTCGCCATTGCCCGCGACGTCGAAGAACTCGGTCTCCGTCGCGCCGGGGCACAGCGCCAGCACCCGCAAGCCACTGTGCCGCGACTCGTACCAGAGCGCCTCCGTGAAGCTCAGCACGAACGCTTTCGTCGCCCCGTAGATCGCCATCTTCGGCACCGGCTGGAAAGCGGCCGTACTGGCTACGGTGACGAGCGCACCGGTTCCGGCGGCAAGCATCGCCGGGTAAAACTCACGCGTGATGTCAACGACCGCCGCGACATTGAGCGCGACCTCATCCGCAACGCGATCGGCGTCCTCGTCTTGGAAGGCAGCGAAGGAGCCAAACCCGGCGTTGGCGATCACGGTGTTGACGGTGATCCCGCGTTTCGCGAGTTCCTTCCCCAAGGCGCGGCCCGGCCGAGCTTTCGAGAGATCGGCCGGGATGACATCCACCGTCACGCTGTGAGCCGCGCGCAGGTCGCTGGCGAGAGCTTCGAGCCGGTCGGCTCGCCGAGCGACGAGCACCAGGTTCGCGCCGCGAGCAGCGAGTTGCCGGGCGAATTGCTCGCCGAGCCCTGAAGATGCTCCGGTCACGAGTGCGGTCGTGCCGCGATAGTCGATGGTCATGGGCTGATCATCGCACCGCGCGCCCTCTCGTCAGTGTGTTGCGCTCTGCCCACGGCGAACAGAGCCACGGGGGGTCGAGCCCGCCAAGTAGATTCGACCTCGGAATCAAGCAGAAGGAGTTTCCGACATGGCCGAACCGGCATTCACGCCGAGCGTCTTCGATCGCCTGTTGAAGGACCGCATCATCTGGCTCGGGTCGGAAGTGCGTGACGACAACGCGAACGAGATCGCGGCGAAGCTGCTCTTGCTCGCCGCGGAAGACGCGGACAAAGACATCTTCTTGTACGTCAACTCACCCGGCGGTTCGATTACGGCGGGCATGGCGATCTACGACACCATGCAGTTCGTTCCCAACGACATTGTCACCGTCGGAATCGGCATGGCCGCCTCGATGGGGCAGCTCCTGCTGACGGCGGGCACCAAGGGCAAGCGCTACATCACGCCGAACGCGCGCGTGCTGCTGCACCAGCCGCACGGTGGATTCGGCGGTACGTCATCCGACATCCAGACCCAGGCCGCGCTCATTCTCGACATGAAGAAGCGTCTCGCCGAAATCACCGCCGAGCAGACCGGCAAGTCGGTCGAGCAGGTCAACGCCGACGGTGACCGCGACCGCTGGTTCACCGCCCAGGAAGCCCTCGAATACGGCTTCGTCGACCACATCCGCGAATCTGCTTCCGACGTCGTCGGCGGCGGCGGCACCAAGTAAGGATCGGAACGATCATGGAAACCCCCACCTTCCGCGCCGGTGGCGACGCCCTCTTCGACGTTGCGAAGATGCCGCAGAGCCGCACTCCACTCGTCGGTGCGCCCGAAGGGCGCTACATCTTGCCCTCCTTCGAGGAGCGCACCGCCTACGGCTTCAAGCGTCAAGACCCGTACGCGAAACTCTTCGAGGACCGCATCATCTTCCTCGGCGTGCAGGTCGACGACGCGTCGGCGGATGACATCATGGCCCAGTTGCTTGTGCTCGAGAGCATGGACCCCGACCGCGACATCGTGATGTACATCAACAGCCCCGGTGGCTCGTTCACGGCCATGACCGCGATCTACGACACGATGCAGTACATCCGTCCGCAGGTGATGACGGTCGTGCTCGGACAGGCGGCTTCCGCTGCCGCCGTCATCGCGGCCGCCGGTGAGCCGGGCAAGCGTCTCGCGCTGCCCAACGCACGGGTGCTCATCCACCAGCCCGCGGTCGGCGAGGCAGGCCGGGGTCAGGCGTCGGATATCGAGATTCAGGCAGCCGAGGTCATGCGTCTGCGCACCTGGCTCGAGGAGACGCTGTCGAAGCACTCGAACAAGACGGCCGAAGAGGTCAACCGTGACATCGAGCGCGACAAGATCCTGTCGGCCGCCGAAGCGCTGGAGTACGGCCTGATCGACCAGGTGCTCACCAGCCGCAAGAACCAGCCGGCCGCGCTCGTCAAGTAGCGCGCGTTCATCGCCCACGTGCGCATCCAGAACGGCCGCGGCCCCTCAGGGGACCGCGGCCGTTTCTCTTCTTACCTGTACGAGGTTCTGCTCCTCGGTTCCTAGTACTCGCTGATCTGATTGCTGCCGGGCTAGCCCCGGCTCCCGGCGGAGAACCAGACGAAATACGTCGCCGAGTCGAAATACCGGTCCATTCCGCTCAGATGCACGTAGTCCGCGACCGGGGTCGCGTGCACCAGCCAGTAGCGCTCGGCGTCGACGGCCAGCCCGTACTGGTAGGGAGCGTCGACGGGGAATGACTGGCTGAATCCATCGGCTACGAGCGCGGCGTCGACCTCGTCCCTCGACGCGCCCGGCAGGAAGACCCACCACTCGTCGTAAAGGATCTCGGCTTCCACGCCGCGTACCGTCAGAACACAGTCGCCCTCTGCGAGAGCGGCGACCGCGGCCGACGGCGTGAGGTCGGCGGGTTCGGCTTCGGCGACCTCGGTACCGTCAGGCTGGAACTGCCGCACATAGTCGACGAGGCCGTTGGGGCATGCGGTTGCTGGCTCAGTCGTCTCGGGTGAGGCGGGGTCGGCGGCGTCCTCAGGAGAGGATGTCCCGGCACAGCCCGAAAGGATCACGGCGGCGAACAGCATCACCCCCGCACCGAAGCGAATCGTCATGCTGCGCGAAGTTGGCTGGTTCATTTTTACTCCTTGGGTTGGTGGGAGGGGAGGGCCTGTCGGTCGAGAGCCGGTGCTGAGCGTGTTCTTTCCATCAATGACCCAGCACGACGGTCGTGCGGAAGGCGCCCGAAGCCATCGCGGCGATGAACACGAGTACGACGCCTGCGGCGACGAAGGTGGTCTTGTGAACGAGGCGCTCGAGCAGGTCGAAAACGCGCCGGGTCGAGTCGGAGTGCATCCGGATGTCTCCGCCCGGAGCTTTCACGGCCGCTGCGATCGCAACGGTCAGGTGGGTCAGGATCAGTCCGACCCCTAGGGCCAGTGCCGCCCACGAAACGATTTCGTTCACGTGCTTCCTTCCATCGGTTCTGATGTTGGTGGGTGGCTTCGATGGCCACGAGTCATGGAAACCCATGACGCCCACCCGGCATCAGCGGTGTGCGAGACTGCGGGCGTGACAGCCCAGGTCGCCACCCGAGTCGCGCTCGTCGACGACCACGAGCTGGTCGGAGTCGCGCTCGACGCAGCTCTCGCGTCTTCGCGTTCACTCGACTACATCGGCAGGTTCGCGACCGTGGCCGAATTCGTCGAGGCCCGACCACGCGCCGGGATCGTCGTGCTCGACCTCCGCCTCGCCGACGGATCGTCGCCGGTACAGAATGCCGAAATACTCATCGCTCGCGGGGCGGCGGTCGTCGTCTACACCGCCGGCGAGAGTCCCTACCTCATCCGGCTCGCTGCCCGGGCACCGATCTCGGGTCTCGTGCGCAAGTCGTCATCCGTCGCTGAGCTGGTGGATGCCCTCGAACGCTGCGCCGCCGGAGAACTCGCCTTCGCCACTGACTGGGCTGCTGCGGTCGCATCGGATGCGGGCATCGCAGACGCTGGGCTGAGCCCGCGTGAGCAGGACGTGCTGGGGCTGATGGCGTCCGGGATGCCGGCGAAGAACGTCGCCGCGAAACTGGGGATCGCGATCCCGACGATCGAGGTGCACCTGCGTCGACTGCGCGACAAGTACGCGCGGGTGGGGCGGTCGGCTGAGTCGCGCAGCGAACTGGTGTTCCGTGCTCTCGAAGACGGCCACCTGCCGTTGCCCGGCGACCCGGAGTGAGAGCGGCGGTCGGCAGCCCAGTGCTGCTCAGCAGGCAGCCCGGGCAGGCGGAGCTTCGGATCCGGCGGCTGATCACCTTCGCGCTCGGCATCGGCATCGTGAGCAACCTGGTCACCGACTTCGCGGTCTACCGCGGCCAGTTCCACCAGTACGGCGCGTGGTGGGCGTTTCCCACGATTGCGGGGCAGGTGCTGGCCGCGGCAGTGCTTCTGTCGCTCCCGTGGTTCTCACGCGGTCGGGCGTTGCAGGTCGCCGGCTTGGCATTCGCTGTCTTCGGTCTGCTCACGGTGGTTCTGATCGTCCCGGCCGCGGGCATCGGGGGGTTGCCTGACGCCGCCGGTGCAGCCTGGCCATTGCGGGTCTTGACGTCGTATGCCCTGGCGGCGATGTTGACCGTGACAGCGCGGTTCGGGTGGGTCTACCTCGCCACTCTCACGGTTGCTGGGTTCTTCGCGCGCCTTCTGAGTTCCGAGTCGGCGAACCCACGGCTCGCTCTGGAAGATTCCGTGGTCAACACAACGGTGACCGTGCTGCTGGCCATCCTCGTTCTGGCTGTCGTGCGCGCCGCGCGGGAACTGGATCGGTCGGCGGAGGAGGCGATCGAAGCGGTGCGCCGCGACAGCGCGGCGGAGGCGAAAGCGATCGAGCGTCGACGCATCGAGCTGCTCGCGCATGACGAGATTCTGCACGTGCTGCGCGTCGTCGGAATGGGCGTGCGGTCAGCGACGGTAACCCCTGCGCGCCTTGCCTCGGCCACGATGGAGCGGCTCGAGGCGCTCGAGTCAGAGACCGGTTTCGAGCCGGACGACGCCCCCCTTGCGGCTGATGAGTTCCTGCGTCGACTGCGGGGTTTGGTCACGGCGATCGCCCCCTTGGCGAGTTTTGAGGCAGCGGATCTCGGAGACCTCGTTCTGCCGGCCGACGCCGCAACGGCGCTGCTCGATGCGAGCGGCGAGAGCTTGCGCAACAGCATGGTGCACGCCGGCGATCAGGATGACTCCGTCGGCCGGACGGTGCGTCTCGAATTCTCGGACGGCATCCTCACCATTTCGATCGCCGACGACGGGCGTGGGTTTCGCCCCGGCGACGTTCCCTCCCGTCGTCTCGGAGTTGCGCGCAGCATCGTTGCCCGAATGCGAGAGGTACCGGGAGGTCGAGCCAGCATCGACTCGACGCCGGGAAAAGGTACTCGGGTGGATTTGCGGTGGGGATGACGACCCCCGCGGCGTCGAGCGTCGCGGACGTGCTGGGCGGTTCGTGGCGGATTAGCGCGCTGCTCTGGGTGCTGATCACCGGAACAGACCTCGCGTTGCTCCTGCTCGACCCAGCAGGCGGCATCCCGCGCTCCGGGGCGTGGCTGACCTGGGCACTCCTCGTGGTGGCCGCGGGTGCGGCACTCTTCCCGCGCCGCGACCCGCTCCGAGCGGGGTGGTCGGCCCTCGCCGCAGGTCTCGCGGTTGTCGCGGCCGCGGCGGTCTTCTGGGATCCCCCGAGCGAGGAATCGGGCTATTCGCCGTGGTACCTGCGAGCAGCAGCCACCGTTCTGATCGTGATCGTGCTGCGACGCCGCCCGGCGGTGGGATGGGTCGGGATGGCGCTGCTCACCGCTGTCGTGCTGACCTGGGCCGCCGTCAGCGGCGAGGACGTCGCACACTGGATCGGCGTCATCGCACGCCCGTTGGCGACTCTCGTAGCCGTACAGGTAGCAGCGATCGGGCTGTCCCTCGCCGCCCGCACTGTCGCCGCCTACCAAGCCGAGCAGCGGCAGCGGGTTCGATCCGAGGTGTTGCGATCCGCCGCCATTCGCGAGCGTCGCACCGAGCTCGCCGCGATTCGCTCGCTAAGCACCTCGGTGTTGGAGCGCATCGCCGCCGATGAGGATGACCCCGCCGTTCGTAAGGAGGCGATCTTGGTCGAGGGCGCCCTTCGGGACGTATTGCGGGGGCGGCGTCTAGCTAGGGAACCGCTGACGACGGAAGCGCGCGCGGCACGTCAACGCGGAGTCGAGGTCGTGCTCTTGGATGACCTCGGCGACGATCTTCGCGATGAACAACCCGGCAATGCTCTGGCGTCCGACGCGCTCGTTTGGGCGGCTGACTTGGTGCGTCGGGCGGCGGGAGCGACGGCGACGGTGCGCCTGAGCCGCCGAAGAGGTCGGCCCTACGTGACCGTTCTCGCGGGAGACGACGACATCGCCTCCCGCGAGTTTTAGATCGTCGGCGGGTTCTGAGGTGGCGTTGAGTCGGGAGGCTCGCGACGAGTGCGTGCCGCTGCTATGCCGATGAATACGGCGATGAGTGCTCCGAAGATGGCGACGCCGATTCCGATCCACAGCGCGGGCGATGAACCGTCGCGCGGGGGAGCGGTCGACGTCGACGGAGCTACGGAAGGCTCGCTCGCCGGATCCTCGCCGCAGGCCGGGGCGCTCGCGTAGTTCGGCGCCGGGGTGAAGCCCACGGGCGCCTCCCAACTGAAGGGAATTTCGCCACTCACCGGATGGCCGTCGGCCGAGATCACCTGCCAGAGCACCGTGTACGTGCCGGATGCTCCGAGGGCCGGTGTCGCCGACATGGTGGCGTCGACCACTTTCACGCAGCCGTCCCCGTAGTAGCGGCCGGCGGCATCCCGAATCTGGAGGGCGAACACCCCCTGGTCACCGAGGTTGAGCAGAGTCTCGTTTGCCGTCACGCTGAACGTGTCGGGGAGCGCGGTGAGCGTCTCGTCGGCGGTCGGGGTGGAGGCGATGATCACGCTGTGCGCCCACGCCGGCGCGGCGGCCCCGGTGAATAACATCACAGCGGCCACCGCCCCGGTGAGCATCGTCGTCGTGAACACCGTGGCGACCGTGCGAGTGCGCACGTTTACCTCACGTGGGTTCTTCATCAGGCCGTCGGCCGCCGACGGATCAGGCTGACCGCGAGGGCGATCGCGCCGAGGGCGAAACCGCCCCCTCCGAGGACGACACCAGCGACCGATGTCGGGTCCGGGCCGGCGCTCTCATGGGGTGCACTCGGTTCGGTGGTCGCCATCGGCGGCTCATCCCCATCCCCGTCGTCGTCGTGGTGCACAACGACCGGATCGTTGATGAACAGGGTGGGGGCATTCTCATCGGCCCAGGCCACGACGCTGCCGTCGCTGTAGCCCTGGTCGACCGGCATCGCGATCTGACCGGTGTCCGGCACCGGGCCGAGCGACACCGGGAACAGCCCCAGTTCGCTTTCGCCCAGTCCCGCGCCGGTTGCCGTCCAGACGATCGAGGTCGGCGCTTCGGTGATGGTCGTGTCGCCGATCTTCACCGGCGTCGCCAGCGTCGTGGTGATGACCTTCGCCTCCCAGCCGGGAATAGGGACCGTGCGCACGCTCACGAACGGCGTGTCGGTCGGCAGGGTCACCGTGACACTCGTCGTGGTCGCGGTGGCCGACTCGGTGGGTACCCGGAAGGTGAGCAGGGCGTAGCTGCCGGGAGCTGCGGTGTTCACGTCGAGCACGACGTGGGCCGACGCGCTCATCGGGATGGCGAGGGCAAGCGCGCCGCCGAGCAGGAATGCCGTTGCCGCCGCAGCGACGGATGTTCGCGTTCTCTTCTTCTTCTTGGTGATCGTCATCGTGATCGTCATAGTGATCGTGTTCTCTTTCGTTCGTCGTCAAGGTGCCGCCTCTGTTCGGGGCAGCGGGGGATTCAGGAAGTGAATCCGAGTCGCGGCGGGCCGCGGGTGGTGACGACGGACAGAAAGAGGGGGAGCGGATGCCGTGGCGCATTCGCGGAAACGATGCGACTCAGGGCGGGTCGGGCTTCGATCGCGGGAAGCCGGGATGCGACCCGATGGAAGGTATCCCGCAGGACCTGCCAGAGGCCGTGCTCGGCGCGGCGGAGGAAGGCGATCGTCGCGGCGGCGGCAAGGGCGTGGGCCACCCACATCGCGGCGTCGGTGTGTGCGAGGTGCCCGACGTGTGCGGCGCCGAACTGGGCGGTCGCGTGATGCCCGGCTGTCTGGTGTGCGGCGACAACAGTCGTCGCGACCGGACTCAGCCAGGAGAAGACCAGATGGAAGGCGCCCTGCGATCCCGCGACGACGAGGGTGAGGCGGGGCAGAGACGCTCGACGTCCGATCGCCAGGGTGCCCAGCATCCCGGCGAAAACCAGTCCCAGAAAGATCGCGAGAGCACTCGGTGCCGAGCCGTGTGCGAGGCCGTGCGACACGGCGGCGATGCCGGTTGCGAACGACCCGGCGATCCAGCCGCGCGCGACGTGCGACGCCCTGTTCTGCACGTCTCAACCCTAAGCGGCACGCCGCGGCAGTTCTGCACCGGCTGCGAGCCCAGGTCACCGGTTCGGGTTAGGCTCAAACACACCTACGGGGGAGGAGGCTGCCATGGCGAGGATCGGTGAGAGCGCCGACCTGCTCAAGTGCTCCTTTTGCGGAAAGAGCCAGAAGCAGGTTCAGCAGCTCATTGCAGGCCCCGGGGTCTACATCTGCGACGAATGCGTCGAGCTGTGTAACGAGATCATCGAGGAGCGTCTCGCCGAAGCCGGCGAAGAGACCAGCTCCGAGTTTGACCTTCCGAAGCCGAAAGAGATCTTCGCGTTCCTTGAGGAATACGTCATCGGCCAGGAGCCTGCGAAGAAGGCGCTCTCGGTTGCGGTCTACAACCACTACAAGCGCATCCGGGCTCGAAACACCCTGACCTCTGCCGACGCCGTTATCGATGACATCGACATCCAGAAGTCGAACATCCTGCTGATCGGCCCGACCGGCTGCGGCAAGACCTATCTGGCGCAGACTCTCGCGAAGCGCCTCAACGTGCCGTTCGCGGTCGCTGACGCCACGGCGCTCACCGAGGCCGGCTACGTCGGTGAGGATGTCGAGAACATCCTGCTCAAGCTCATCCAGGCCGCCGACTACGACGTCAAACGCGCCGAGACCGGCATCATCTACATCGACGAGATCGACAAGATCGCCCGCAAGGCCGAGAACCCGTCGATCACCCGGGATGTCTCGGGCGAGGGCGTGCAGCAGGCGCTGCTGAAGATTCTCGAAGGCACCACGGCGTCGGTGCCTCCGCAGGGCGGCCGCAAGCACCCGCACCAAGAATTCATCCAGGTCGACACGACCAACGTGCTGTTCATCGTGGCCGGCGCGTTCTCGGGACTCGAAGACATCATCTCGGCGCGGGTCGGTAAGCGCGGCATCGGGTTCGGTGCACCCCTCCACTCGAAGCGCGACGAATCGGAACTCTTCAGCGAGGTGCTGCCGGAAGACCTGCACAAGTTCGGTCTGATCCCGGAATTCATCGGTCGACTTCCGGTCGTGACGACAGTCTCACCGCTCGACCAGGACGCGCTGATGCAAATCCTCACCGTGCCCAAGAACGCCCTTGTGCGCCAGTACCAGCGCATGTTCGAGATCGACGGCGTCGAGTTGGAATTCGAGACGGATGCCCTCGAAGCGATTGCAGATCTCGCGAAACTGCGCCAGACCGGCGCTCGCGGCCTGCGCGCCATCCTCGAAGAGGTGCTCGGGCCGATCATGTTCGAGGTGCCCTCCGACGACGATGTCGCCCGAGTTGTGGTGACGAAGGCCGCCGTGCTCGAAAACGCGGCGCCGACGATCGTGCCTCGTACGGAGCAACGCCGCGAGAAGTCAGCGTGAGCGACTTCTCGCCAGCGAGCACCGAGAAGTCTGCCTAACCCCCGATGGCTGAACCGATCCGCCCGCCGCGGCTCAAGGCGGGCGACCGGGTCGCTGTCGTCGCCACCTCGCAGTCGCTGAGCGCTGTCTACCCGCGCGTCTATCAGGCGGGCCTGCGCACTCTGCGTGAGACGTTCGGGCTTGAGGTGGTCGAATATCCGTCGGTGTCGTTCGACCCCGAGTACAGCTACCGGCATCCCGAGGCCCGTGCGCAGGACCTGAACGACGCCTTCGCCGACCCCGGGATCGCCGCCATCATCTCCCAGATCGGCGGCAGCGATTCGATTCGGCTGCTGCCGCATCTCGACGTCGAAAGTGCCGTGCGCACGCCGAAGGTGCTGATGGGATATTCCGACACCGCCACCCAGCTGCTGACCTACGCCCGAGCCGGGTTGGTCACCTTCAACGGGCCGGCGGTCATGGCGGGCTTCGCTCAACTGCCCAACTTTCCGCACCTTGAGGCGCACATCAGGTCGGTGCTGTTTGAGCCGACGCCCGAGTACTCCTACGCTCCCTATCCCGACTGGGTGAACGACTATCCGAACTGGAGTCGGCAGGCGGGCCACGAAGTCGGCGTACTGCGGCCGTCCACCGGGTGGCGCTGGCTGCAGGGCGAAAGTCCCGCGCGGGGTCGGCTGCTGGGGGGATGCGTCGAAGTGCTGCAATTTCTCAAGGGGACGCGGTTCTGGCCTGAGCCCGACGAGTGGGCGAACCGGATTCTGTTCCTCGAGACGTCGGAAGAAAAGCCGCCGGTGTCGTTCATCGAGTACTGGCTGCGTAACTCGGGGGTGGCTGGAATGCTCGACGGGCTGTCGGCACTGCTGGTCGGCCGGCCGCGGGACTACACCGACGACGAATCGGCCGAACTCGACACCGTCATCGTGCAGGTGCTCGCCGAGTTCGGTCGCGAGGATCTGCTCGTGGTCAGCAACCTCGATTTCGGCCACACCGACCCGCAGTGGGTCATGCCGAACAACGTGCTCGCCGAACTTGATCCGACGGCGCGAACTTTCCGGCTGCTCGAACCCGCCGTGGCCTGAGCCGCGATTCTGCCGCTCAGCCCGGTCGGCTCAGCCGCTCAGTCGGTCAGCAGCCCGTCGCGGATTTCGACGGTGCGATCGGCGTAGGCCGCCATCCGCGGGTCGTGGGTCGAGACGATTGCGGCGACCCCACGGTCGTGCACAAGTGCGGCGATCAGCGCCATCATCGTCTCGGCGTTCGTCGAGTCCAACTGGCCGGTCGGTTCGTCGGCGATGAGCAGCTTCGGTTCATTGGCAAGCGCGCGGGCGATGCCGAGGCGCTGCTGCTGACCGCCGGAGAGCTCATCCGGTCGCTGGGCGGCGTGGTCGGCCAGTCCGACTGCCGCGAGCAACTCGGTCGTGCGCGCCAGGCGTTCCGGTGCGGCAACTCCGGCGATCCGCATCGGCAGTTCGACGTTCTCGAGTGCCGAGAGCACCGGAAGTAGAGCGAACCCTTGAAAAACGAAACCCAGTTCGTGGCGACGCAACTCCACGAGTTCGCTCTCCGAGGCGCCCGTGATCTCGCGGTCGTCGAGGCGCACGGTGCCGGAGGTGGGAACGTCGAGGCCACCCAGAATGTTGAGCAGAGTCGTCTTGCCCGAGCCAGAGGGGCCGCGCAGCACGATGAGTTCCCCGGCGTGCACATCGACGGTGACGCCGCGCAGGGCGTGCGTCGCTGTCGCGCCCGATCCGTAGGTGCGGGTGAGATTCTCGCCCCGCAGCACCACGGCATCCGTGCGGGTGGTCATCTTCTGCGTCGTCATCGGGTCTCCTCGTTGTCGTCGACCGAGCTGTCGTCGACCGAGCTGTCGTCGACCGAGTCATCGTCGCCCGAAGGGTGCACCTGCACGTGGTCCGACTCGAGTTCGAGCCGAACCCGGTCGCGCATCGAGAGCCGCGTCAGGTAGTCCTGGGGGAGTTGCAGCCGCCCGACCCGGTCGAGCACCGCGTACTCGCGGGCAAAGTGCTGCTCGACCCCGTGCTCGTCGCGGCTGGTGCTGCGCAGCACCTCGGTCGAGGTGCGCCCGTCCCGGATTTGCACGGTTCGACGCACCTGTTTTGATACCGCCTGGTCGTGGGTCACGATCACGACTGTCACGCCGAGGCGCTCGTTAACATCGCGCAGGGCGTCGAATACTCGTTGCGAGTTCACCTCGTCGAGCTCGCCGGTTGGCTCGTCGGCGAACAGCACCTCGGGCGAATTAGCGAGCGCGACGGCAATTGCAACACGCTGCTGTTGACCGCCCGACATCTGTGACGGCAGCCGGTCGCGTACGTCGGTGACATCGAGGAGTTCGAGCAGTTCGTCGACGCGCGCGGCGCGGTCGCGGCGGCGACTGTGGGCGATCGCGAGCGGGGTCGCGATATTCTGCGCCGCGGTGAAGTAGGGCAGCAGATTGCGAGCGGTCTGCTGCCAGATAAACCCGGCGACGTGGCGTCGGTAGCGCGTGCGTTCCCGCGATCCCATCGCGAGCAGATCATGCCCCGCGACGCGCGCTTTGCCCGCGGTCGGCACATCGAGACCCGACAGGATGGCGAGCAGCGTCGACTTGCCCGACCCTGACGCGCCAACGATCGCGGTGAGTTCTCCGCGGTCGACCGTGAGGGTCAGCCCCTGGAGAGCCTGCACCTCGACGCCCTCGGCCGAGAAAATCCGCACCAGGTCGCTGCACTCGATCTGCGTTTGCAGTGTCTGCGTGCTCATCCTTCTCCCATCTTGACGGCACCCGCTGGGGCGATCCGCCGTCCGACTACTCCAGCGACCGCAGCCGCAACGATGACCGCGATCGCAAACGCTCCGACCCCCACCAGGATCCAGAGCGGTTGGATCACGATGCCGGGTTGCAGGTTGCCGCCGACGAACGGCCGAAGGTCGACGACCCCGGTCACGATCGCCGACAGGGCGATTCCAAGGGCGACGCCGACAACGATGGCCGTGATCGCGAGCGGCCCCAGTTCCCACGCAACCACTCCGCGTATTTGGCGCGGCGACATCCCGATCATGCGCAGCACCCCGATCATGCGGTTGCGCGCGGTCGCGACCGTGACTGACGCGAGCACGATCGTGAGCACCATCAGGGCGAGGGCAGCGGCCGCGGCGATCAGCAGGGCGTTCTCAAGGCTCACGATCACGGGTGTCCGCGTCGTCTGGAGTTCAGTCGCGACGCTCTCGACGGTGAGCTTCGTGCCCGCCGTTGGCCTCGCCACCTCACGCACCCCTGCCGCGACAACGGCCGAGTCGGCACCGGGTTCGACGGTGATCAGCAGGTACTGCGCCGACGACACCGAGATGCCCAGCTGGTCGACCGAGGCCGCGTCGATGAGGAGCCAGTCGTTCGAAATCCCGGGCAGTGCGTCGGCGGGCAGCGCCCCCGCAATCGCGACCTCGCTCCCGGCCAGCGTCGAGTCGGGCCCCTGGATGGCGCTGCTCCAGTCGTCGGAGAGCAACACCGGCGGGGGCCCGGTGCCGCGATCGATCACCGGGATGTCGGGCCGAATCGAGTGAAGAGCCTCGGTGTCGGCGATGACGACGGTGATCTGGCGCGGGCGGTCGGTGTGCACGAAGTCGACGGCATCCAGCACGGTGAGCGCCGCGGTCTCTTTCACCCCGGCGACGTCTCCGATCGCACGAACCGTGGCGGCATCGAGCGCTGTCGCCTCGAGCCGTACATCGGCGCCGACGACCTCCCGCGCTGACTGTTCGATACCGGCCCGAAGGGTCCCGACGAAGACGATCGAGAAGACGATGACCGAGACGCCGACCACGAGGGCGAGTGCCGTCGCGAACCCGAGGGCGGGGTCGCGGATCGCGCGGGACGACCCCAGCAGGCCGACCGCGCCATTCCGGCGCCTGAATACCCGCTGCAGGGCGAGCAGCGGGAGCGGGTAGAGCCGCAGGACTACGACGCAGACAGCCAGGGCGAGCAGCAGCGGCGTCGCACTCAGCAACGGGTCGACGCCGACACTGGCTGCGGAGGTTGCCAGGCCGCGTCGGGACAGCAGGAACAGCGACAGCAGCGCCAGGCCGACGATCGTGAGTTCGGCGATCTCTCGCAGGCGGGAGCGTCCCCGCATCCGAAGGTCTGCGCGCGAGGGACGCAACCCGCGCGGTGCGGTGAATACTGCCGACAACACGATCGGCGCGACGGCGATCAGTCCCGGCAGAACCCAGGCGGCAACGGCGGACGGGCCGACGAGGGGTTCGGGCAGGATGAGCAGCGCCACGACTGCCCCCACGATCCCCGCCGGAATGGAGATCAGCGCCCCCTGGATCGCCATCAGGGTGCGCAGTTGAGTGCCGCTCGCCCCCCGTGCCGCCGCGAGCGAGAGGGCTGTGGCTCGGCGCGTGATGATGACCCGCACGCCGAGCGCGAACACCGCCAGCAGCACGCCCAGAAGTCCGGAGAGGCTGAGTGCCAGGAGTGCCGTGATCGTGGTGACCCGAGCGCCGACGAGCTGGATGCTGTCCGCCAGCGCCGTCTGGAGCTCGAGGTCTCCGTCATAGGGCAATAAGGTCATCTGCTTCGTAGCGAGGGCGCGGGCCTGGGTCGCGATGAGGTCGGCGTCGTTGGCGTCGATCTCGGCGCCGTCGATCGGTATCCAGGCGTTGAGGGTGCCGGCGCTGAAGTCCTCAGTAAATGCCGCAGCCGACTCCGTCGCCAGGTAGAAACCGGCGCTCACTGTCGGGAAGCCGCCGGCGGCGGGCGAGACAATCGGGGTGGCAAGGTCGGGTTGGTGCGCCCAGTACCGGTCGTTGGGTTCGAGGGGTTCGTAGATGCCAGCGACGACGAGAGGCACCAGCTGGTAGCCGATCCGATCACCAGCCTTGAGTCCCGTCGCCTGAGCTGTCGCAGCCGAGATCGCGACCTCGAGCGGTGCGTCGGGATCGGCCGTGGCATCCCGAGCGGCCGGCGGCGACCCCGCGATGAATCTCACCCGATCCATCCAGTGCAGGTCGAGCGCAAGGTCAGCCAACACATGGAGTCGGGGCACGCCGGGGAGGATGGCGTCGAGCGGCGCCGTACGGCTGACCCACTGCGGAGTTCCGGCCGCGGTCGCGAGAGGATTGGGGAGGACATTCGGCAGCGCCGCAATCACGGCATCGAGTTCCGAAACGCGTTTGGCGACCGTTTGACCGGGGCCAGCCGGCTTGAACGTCATGTATCCCGAGCCGTTGATGTCAACCAGCACGGGCGAGCGCGCCGCCAGGTTCGTATGCAACTCATCGGCCGCGACGACCGCCAAGGCGCGGGGGGCGATCACTGTCGCGAGAACCGCGACAGCCACGAGCGCTGCGACCAGAACCGAGGCCGCCCGACCGTATCCCAGGTGGCGGTTCACCAGCGCGAAGGTGCCGAGTCTGCTCATCGGCTTTCCTCGCGTCGAGCAGTCCGGGCTGCGACCCCGACGGAACCGCTCAGGATGGCGATCACCGTTCCCAGCGAAACGGCGAGCACGGCGAGGGCGAAACCCCAACCCGCAAAGTCCATCAGCAGGGGTGTGGCGATCCCGTCCGTCACACCGGGAACTGCCGATCGGGCGAGTGGTTGCACGGTGAGCAGGAGCGCCGCCACTCCGGCCGCCACGCCGACCGCCACCCCGGTGAGGGAGACCATGGTCAGTTCGCGACGGCTGATGGCGACCTGGTCACGGGACGAGAGGCCGAGCGCACGCAGCACGGCGATGTCGTCGCGTCGGTCGCGGCGTAGTGCTCGGCCGGAGGCAGCGACCCCGACGATAGCGAGGATGCCGCAGCCGCCTCCCGCTAGCCAGAGCGAGGTCGCCGCCGCAGCCAGCACCGCGCGAGCACCTGGGTCGGTGACGGTGTCGACGCGTGCGTTCGCGGGAAGGAAGGGTCGGATCGCGCCGACGACGGAATCAGGGTGATCGCTCGCGATCCACAGTGAATGCGGTCCATCGGGGGCCGCGTCTCGCTCGAGCGCAAAGGGTTGCAGCGCGCTCGCGTCGATGAGGATGGCCGGCTCCGCATCGGCGGAGGGAATGACCGGCACGACCGCGGCAACAATCACGAAGAGCTGTCGGCCGTTGGTCACCAACGTGGCCGTGAAATGGTCGCCGGTACCGAGGCGATAGTCGTGGGCCATCTTCTGCGAAATGACGGCGCGCACGGCGTCAAGCGGGGAGGGGGCCGCGATCAACCGGGCCCCGATGCTCTGTGCGTCGAAACGGAACCCGTGTCCGTCGGAGGTCGGGGTGGGAGTCGACACCTGCGGGGTTGGCGACGCGGCGTGCCAGCGGTTGCCGAGGTCGAGATCGACCTTCCCCGCGGCTGTCGTGGCCACCAGGGTGGCAAGAGTAAAGCTGTCGTCGAGGCCGTCGAGTGCGGTTCCCGGCGCGATCGAGACGTCGATCGCGACGATCTGCAGGGGCGAAACGCTGCTCAGTATCTCGGGCACCGCTAAGACGTACGTCGAGGGGGTTCCTGGGACGTGCGTGAGCGCCAGCACTCGCGTGATGCCGCCCGAGTCCCGCAGGTGGATCGCGAGGGCCGGATCGGCCGTGAGACCGTGTGTCGAAACTGTCAGCTGTAGTCCGGTCGTTCCCGCGGGCAGCACCGGACCGGGGGAGCTGGCCCGGAAGGCTTCGGCGACACCGGCAAAGCCGAGTGATGGGGGAAGGGTCGCGGCGACCGCGGCGAAGGCGTCCGGGGAGGCGGACACGAGAACCCCGTTGTCAGCGCCAAGTTGGATGGCCGCGTGGTCGAGTGCGGCGACAGAATCCACGCCGTCAATCGCGCGCAGGGCGTCGACAGTGTCGGTGGCGATGGCGAAGTCGGAGGTCACGCGAATGTCACCCCCCGTTGAAAGGCGCGATCCGACGTCGAAGGCCGATGCCCAGGTCGCCTGGTAGCCCGCAGCCGTCGTGAGACCTGCCACCGCAACGGCGACCAAGAGAAGAGGGGCAGCAGCCAGGGCTGGCCGGCGCGCGACGTTGCGCAGCGCGAGAAGACGCCGGATGCCGGCATTTCGACCCTGCCTCTCGGCCAGTGCGGCCAGGGTTGGGAAAAGGCTGAGCGCGACCAGGACAACAGCGACGAGAGCCAGCACGGGGGCAAGCACCGCAATCGGATCAACAGCAACTCCGCCGTCTGCCGTCGGCGTAAGCGAACCTCCGTAGAGCCGCAGCTGCCACACCGACACTGTCGCCGCCATGACGACGAGCACGACGAGTCCCGAGCCGGCGACCTGGCGCGCACGCCCGGCACCGCGGGAGGGATCCCGCACTGTCTGACGGGATGCCGACCGCGCTGCCGACACCGCGACCAGGACGACGGCGACGGCAACGGTAGCGACCCCCGCACCGAGACCGGAGAGCGGCCCGTCCGAATAGGTTCCGGTGTTCAGAGTGGTCACCATCAACCAGGCCGAGCCGAGTCCGAGTAGCGCGCCGACGATCGTCACGGCAGCGGCATCCACGACGGAACGACCGGCAATGGTCAGAGTCGACGCGCCCCGCGACCAGAGCAGTGTCGTCTCGGCGGCGCGCACTGTGGTCAGCAAACGCGCGAGCTCCGCGAAGGTCACGATCGCGACGATCGCGAGGAGCAGGACGCCGAGAGGCTGAACTGCGGCCAGGCCGGCGATGGTGGCATTCAAGGTGACCAACGTGGGCAAGAGTCCGCCGCTGAGGGCCAAGTCTTGGAGCCCGGCGGGGTCGCCTCGCCACGCGCGCGTCATATAGCGCCAGTCCGTGGGCAGGGCAGAGACGTCGTTCACGGCGAACTGCGGCCCATCGGGGATGAGGGTCCACTGTGCGACGGGCACGACCTTGAGGTCGGACCACACCGACTCATCGATCACCACCGGCCCGATGTCGAGGGTGGAGGCACCGGTCTCCAGGAGCGGGTCGCCGAGAGTGCGAGGGTCGAGGCGGTCGGCGAGCATCCAGGTTCCGACAACGTCGAACCTGACGCCGTCGATCTCGACCGAATCACCGGGTGCGATGCCGATCCCTGCCGCGGCCCCGGCCTGAACGGTGACCTGACGCGGACCTGATGGCCAGGCACCCGCGACAAGCGTCGCGCGGTTCTCCAGGTCAGGGATGCTCATGGCGACGACAGAACGCGCCCCCAAGACGCCCGCAGCCGTCACCGGTGCGAGCGGCACGACGCCCTGCACCGTGCGATCGACGGCGATCGACGCCTCGAGATTGCTAAATGCGCGAGCGACCATGTCGCGCGCGTCGCGGTCTTGGGTAGTCGGGTCAGCGGCAAGCGGCAGGCTGAAGCGCAGCGCTCGGGCCGCACCCGTGTGTTCGGAAAGGTCGGCGCGAACGCCATCCGTCGCCTGGCGGCCAAGAAGCCCCGAGGCCCCCGCGAGCAGCCCTGAGACGAGGAACGCCGTGATCAGGAACGCCGCAAACAAGCCCGCGTGTTCACGCATCCGCGTGAAGGTCGACAGCACCGTTTGACCTCATTAGAACTGGGTGTTTGGCGAGTCTAGCGGTGCGCCGGATGGCCCTGACATCACGAGCCCGTGTCGGCAATAGGCTCGTCTGGATGCGCTCCGCCACCCTCGCCCAGCCGGTCTTCGCGGGCATCGTCGCGGGTGTGACCGGGTTCGCCAGTTCGTTTTCGCTGTTGATCGCCGGGCTGCACAACGTGGGGGCGACCGACGATCAGGCGGCGTCGGGGCTGCTCGTGCTCTGCCTCGTGCCGGGGCTGCTGACTGTCGCGTTCAGCACGATCACCCGGCTGCCCATCTCGCTGGTGTGGTCGACGCCGGGAGCGGCGCTCATTCTCGCCTCGAAGGGGATCGACGACTACCGCAGTGCGGTGAGCGCCTTCCTGCTCTGTGGGGTGCTCATCGTGGTTACGGGGCTGTGGCCGTGGCTCGCGCGAACGGTCACCCGCATCCCGAAGCCGATCGCGAGTGCGATGCTCGCCGGCATCCTGTTTCCCATCTGTCTCGCGCCTGTGACAGCGAGCGTGCAGGAACCGCTCCTCGCACTCCCGATCGTGCTGACCTGGCTCGTGTTGGCCCGACTTGCACCCCGCTGGGCCGTCCCCGCCGCTGTTGTGGTCACGGTGATCGTCGTCGCCTTCTCAAGTTCGGGCGTCGACCTCTCGGCCGGGCGGATTCTTCCGGTGCTCGCCCCCGTCGTGCCGGGCCTTGATCCCGCGATCATCTTCGGGATCGGCATCCCGCTCTACCTCGTCACGATGGCGGGTCAGAATGTGCCGGGGTTCGCCGTCTTGCGCACCTTCGGATACGACCACCCTCCGGCCCGGGCGATCTTCATCACGACCGGTGCCGGGGCGATCGCCGCGGCTCCGTTTGGCGGGATCTCGCTCAACCTGGCGGCGATCACCGCGGCGATGGCGGCAGGGCCGGATGCGCATCCCGACCGTTCGAAGCGTTGGGTCGCGGCCGCCACGGCGGGCGGCACGCTCGCTCTCTTCGGACTGCTGTCGGGAGTGAGTACGGTGCTGGTTGCCGCGAGCCCGCCCATTCTGATCACGGCGGTCGCGGGCCTGGCTCTGCTGAACGCCCTGATTTCGGCGGTGACCGGAGCGCTCGAAGAGCCCGCGTATCGACTGGTCGCGATCGTGACGTTCCTGGTTGCGGTGTCGGGGCTCTCGATTGTCGGGATCGGCTCGGCACTCTGGGCGCTCGTGGTCGGCGGGATCGTGATGCTCTGGCTGGGGTGGCGGCGCCGACCCGCGGCCATGCCGCCCCGAGAGCCCACCCCGGACGACGTGGTATCAGAGTGATATGATCGCCTGATGGCAATCACGATTCGCATTCCGGAGAGTCTCGACGCGCGCCTCGACGAGGTCGCGGCGCAGCAGCACACCTCGAAGAGCGCACTCTTGCTTCAAGGTGCGTCGTGGGTCGTCGAGCGGCACGATCGCCGAGGCGACATAGCTGAGGGACTCGACTTCGTCCTCACTCACGACGCCGAGTTGCTCACCCGACTCGAAGACGCGTGACTCGTTACCTCGATCTCGACGACGCGATGCAGGCGGTCGCCCGTCTTGGATTCCACATCCGCGATGCTGGCCTGCTTTCCGCGGCGCTCGCGAGACCCGCGACCACGCTCTACGGGACCGACGCGTACTCGACCCTCGAGCTCAAGGCGGCAGCCCTGCTGGAATCTGCAGCGCGAAACCATCCCCTCATCGACGGCAACAAGCGACTCGCGTGGACCCTCACGGTGCTGTTCCTGTGGGTCAACGGCCGAAAGCATGACATGCCGTCTGACACTGCGTTCGACCTCGTGCTCGGGGTCGCGCGGGGCGAAATCGGGCTCGATGACGCGGCCGCGACCATCCGGCAGCACCTCGTCGCGCGGTAGCTCGGGCCGATAACGAAGTCGCTGGCTAACTCAGCCCGCGACGCTTCAGCAGCGGCTCGATCACCGCGTCACGGCCGCGGAAGTCGCGGTACGCCTCAAGCGGATCCTTCGAGCCGCCGACTCCGAGCAGCAAACTCCGGAAGCGGTCGCCATTCTCTCGAGTGAGTCCGCCGTTTTCCTTGAACCAGTCGACGGTGTCGGCATCCAGCACCCCGCTCCAGATGTAGGAGTAGTACCCCGCGTCGTAGCCGCCCGCGAAGGTGTGCGCGAAGTAGGCGCTGGAGTACCGAGTCGGCACCGCCGGGTTGTCGAGCCCGGCCTCTTTCAGCGCGCCGGCCTCGAAGGCAGCGACGTCGGTCACCTTGGCCGCGTCGGCAGCAGACAGACGATGCCACGACTGGTCGAGCATCGCCGCGGCGAGGTACTCGCTGGTCGCGAAGCCTTCGTTGAAGGTCTCCGACCCGCGGATGCGGGCGACAACTCCGGCGTCGATCGGCTCGCCGGTCTGGAAGTGGATCGCATAGGCCGCGAGAACTTCGGGCCAGAGCATCCACATCTCGTTGACCTGGCTGGGAAACTCGACGAAGTCGCGGTAGACGTTGGTGCCAGCGAACTTCGGATAGCTGACTCGAGCGAACAGCCCGTGCAGCGCGTGGCCGAACTCGTGGAAGAACGTCGACACCTCGTCGAAGGTGAGGAGCGTCGGCTCGCCCGCCGACGGCTTGGGCACGTTGAGGTTGTTGACGACAACGACCGGCTGATCGAGCAGGGTGTTCTGTGAGATGAGCGGATTCATCCACGCCCCGCCGCGCTTCGAATCGCGGGTGTACAGGTCGAGCAGGTAGAGGCCGACCGGCGACCCGTCGTCGTTCGCCACTTCGAAGATCCGCACGTCGGGGTGGTAGCCGATCAGGTCGGTGCGCTCGGTGAAGGTGATGCCGTAGAGCGCGTTTGCGGCTCCGAAGACGCCGAGTTTGAGCACTCGCTCGGCTTCGAACCAGGGGCGCAGCGCGGCGGTATCGACGTCGTACTTCTCTTGCCGAACCTTCTCGGTGTAATACGCCCAGTCGGCGGCGGTCACGGGATGCCCGGCCAGCTTCTCGAGGTCGGCCTGCTCCGCGCGGGCGTTCTTCGCCGCCGCGGGGGCGAGTTGGCCGAGCATCGCGGCGACCGCCTCGGGGGTGCCAGCGGTTTCGTCCTTGGTCACATAGGCGGCGTGACTGGTGAACCCGAGAAGTTCGGCCCGTTCGGCGCGCAGTCGCACGATTTCCAGGATGTTCTCGCGGTTATCGAAGTCGCCGCCGTGCGAGCCACGCGCGCGTGAGGCCGCCATGATCCGTTCCCGCGCTGCCGGCGTGGTGAGAGAGGCCAGGAATGGATGCCCGGTTGGCAACACGAGGGTGACCAGCCAGCCGTCGAGGTTGCGGTCGGCGGCGGCTTGCTGAGCGGCAGAGATCTCGCCGGGTTCGAGGCCCTCGAGGTCTTCGGGATCCGTGAGGTGAACCGCCAACTCGTTGGTGTCAGCGAGCAGGTTCTTCTCAAACCGCGTGGTCAGGGTCGCGAGCTGCTGGTTGAACTCTTTCAACCGGTCCTTCTGCGCGTCATCGAGTCCCGCGCCAGCAAGGGTCATCTGGGTGTACCAACGCTCGACGAGGTAGCGCTGCTCGGCCGTGAGGTCGGGGTTCTGCGCCAGGCTCTCGTGCACGGTGCGCACCCGGAAGTAGAGCTGACTATCGAGCACGATCGCGTCGTTGTGAGCCGCCAGTTTCGGGGCGATGCGCTCTTCGAGCTCGTTGGTGAAATCGGTGGAGTCGGCCGACGACTTGTTGTAGAACACGTTGGCCACCCGGGACAGGGTCTGCCCGCTCGCCTCGAGCGCCGGGAAGGTGTTCTCGAAGATCGGGGCGTCGCGCTTGCGGGTGATCGCCGAGATCTCCTGAAGCTGCTCGGTCATCCCGACCTCGAAGGCTTCCTCGTAGTGCTCGTCGCGGATCTCGGCGAACGGAGGCAACTGGTAGGGAAGGGTGCTCGGCGTGAGGAAGGGGTTCGTCATGCCTCCACCCTATGCACTCGAGTCATTTCGCAAAGAAACAGTTGCAAAGACTGCATTGCAAAGACTCCATTGCAAAGAACCTGTTGCAAAGAAACCTTTGCGGATGTACGGTAAGCACATGGCCCACGCATACGAGAACGAGCGCACTCTTGAGATGACAGCGCTCAAAGCTCTCGCCCACCCGCTTCGGGTACAGCTGCTCGACGCGCTCTCGGCGTACGGTCCGGCCACCGCGAGCGCTCTCGCCGACCGCTTGAGCGAGTCGAGCGGCGCCACCAGTTATCACCTTCGGCAACTCGAGAAGCACGGCTTCGTGACCGAGGATGCCACCCGCGGCAACGCACGCGAGCGCTGGTGGCAGCGGGTGCAGCAACCGATTTCGCTGAGCGTCGAGGGCACCGTCGACACAGCGACACGCGCGGCGAGTGAACTCGTGATGGCGGAGTGGCAACGCACCCGCGCGACTCGGTTGCGCGAATTCCTTGCACACGGGCTCGAGACCCTCGGGTCGGATTGGCTCAACGCCAGCGGCATCGTCACCTCGAACGTGCAACTCACCCAGGCTCAGTCGTCTGCTCTCCTCGAAGAGCTGTCGGCCGTCCTCGATAAATACCTCAAGAAGTACCGCAATCAGTCCAACCCGGGCGCTCGCCCGTTCCAGATCCACCTCGACGTCTTTCCCATCGTGGACGGCGTCGAACAGCCCGGCGTGAAGCCCGGTGACGTGAGTGGCTCCGGGAAGGATCAGGCCTGATGAACGAAGGGAAAGGCACCATGACTTACAACACGTTCCTGCCGACGCGTGCAATGACCGCGAGCTATCCGGGCGTTGCGGGCCTCGCAGTTCGACTCGGCCGCGCACTCGAGAATTGGGGCCGCGAGGCCGCCGATCCGATCGATCGCGACGCTCGGCGCCGTGAATACGAACGGCAGTTGGGGATCGCGACGAGGATGCAGCAGATGGAACGCCTCGGACTCCAGCGCCGGTAGGGCGAACGCAGCACCGAACGCCGTACCTAACGCAATTCCAGCCGTCAGTCGAGCGGACTCTCGACTGTCACGGAATCGTCGACCGGGTCGTAGCGGAGGGTCGTTCCATCGTCGAGTTCGACGACGGGGCGGCCCTCTAACCAGGTGAGGGTCCAGCGCCATCCGGTGGTGTCGAACCCCGCGAGGTCGATTTCTACCGACGCGATTGCGGCAAACATGGCGGCCGGGAGTCGCGAGGGCGGTTCCGCGCCAATCTCCCACCGGGTGCCGAGTTGCATAGGCCCACGCTAGCGCGCCCCCGAGAGCCTGCGCCCCTAAAGCCGCACTTCGTAGGTGACCCAGGTCGTGCGCGTCGCGACCCGGTCATAGACCCGCTGGGCACGCTCGTTGGTCTCGGCGGTGATCCAGCGCAGTGTGCCCGGTCCGGTTGCTTTGGCGAGGGCGGTGAGGTGCTCGATGAGCGCGGTCGCAGCGCCCTTGCCCCGTGCCGTCGGATCCACATACAGGTCGTCGAGAAACCAGTCTCGTCCCGCGCTAAATGTGTCGGGATGCGACCGGTAGTGCGCGAAACCCACGACATCACCGTCATGCTCAGCGGTCAGCGCGGCGACGCCCGCCCCCGGAGTCATCAGCAGCGTCCAGACCCTCTCGAGAACGTCATCCTCGAAATCGGTCTCATAGAAGACGCCGTAGTCGCGAAATAGCCGTCGCCACGACTCCTCGTCAGTCGCAGCGAGAGGGCGCACGTCGATCGTCATGCGGCCAGCCTAGGAGCCCGCCCGCCCTTCAGCGGGAGAGGTTAGCCAGCCTTCAGCAGAGTGCGACGGATGCCGACGGCTCCAGCGCCGGCAACGAGCAGCAGCAGAGCGACGCCGGCCGGAACCCACGGCAGCTCTGAGCCCGTCGCCGCCAGGACAGCCTGAACTTCGACGGACCCGATGTCGACGCGACCGCCGGAGATGCGGGCAAAGCCGGTACCACGCTGGTCGAACGACGGCGGGCTCGGCACAGCCGGGTCACCCAGGTTGATGGCGGGGCTGCCCGCGAGCGGGAGGCGGGTGAATGTCGGTCCACCGTTGTCGGCGAGGGGCGCAAGCATCGGGTCGGCGACCGAGAACTGGTTGCCCCCGAGGTCGTTGATCCACGGGTAGGTGCCGACGTCGGAGTCGATGTTGTAGCTCATCGTCACCCGGTAGGTCACCTGCGCGTCATCAAGAACCAACGCTTGGGTGCCCACCGCAGATGACGACAGGATGTTGTCGATCAGCACGGTCTGTCCCGAATTGCCCTGACCGATGTACAGGACACCCGGAGCGACGATGGTACTCAGACCGACGCCGATCGCCAGGCTCGCGTCGTCATCGGCGTCAACCGCACCGAACGCGAGGCCGAAGAGGCCGCCACCCGATTCGGGGTCGTCGATCGTCGACTGGGACATCGTGAACTGGGAGTCCACGGAGTCGACGTAGATGCTCGTCCCTCTCCCGTCCCCGGCGCCGTTGAACGCGTTCTCGACGACGTTGCCCGCGAACGTGCTCGAGACGATGGCGACGGTTCCTGAGATGGAGTTCTCGACCGCGAGAGCGCCTCCGAGGTGAGTCGCCGTGTTGTCGAAGAACGACGAGTCGGTTATCTGGGTGTCATTGGCGACCGCTTGGAATGCGATCGCGCCGCCGTTGCCGCTCGTCGAGTTCTCGGAGAAGGTGGAGCCGCTGATCGTCGTGGTGACTGGATCGGGTGAAGCCACGTAGAGCGCGCCACCGCTGATGGCTGCAGAGTTGCCGCTGAAGCTGGAGTTGGTGATATCGAGGGAGTTGGTGGGACCCGCCACGTAGAGCGCCCCCGCGCGATTGCCGGTGGAGGTGTTGTTGCTGAAAATCGACCCGTCGATCGACAGGCTCACCGCCGATGAGTAGATAGCGCCACCGCCGTTCGTGGTCGTATTTTTGCCGAATCCCGAGTTGGAGATGATGGCAGCGCCAGAGCCAGCGCTGCCCTCGATGGAGATGGCGCCGCCTGATTCCCCGAGGTTGTCGGTAAATGTCGAGTCCGTAATTGTCTTCGTTCCCGCGCCGCGATAGATGTACAGCGCGCCGCCGCCGTAGTTGATGGCGTTGTTGTGGTCGAAGACACTGCCCTGCACGATCGTGGCGCCAGCGACGCCCCACAGCGAAACCGCTCCGCCGCCGGTGCCCGAACCGCCCTTGTTGTTGGTGAATGTCGAGTCGGTGATGGTCGCGGTGCCGGTCAGCAGCGAGTCTTCTCGCAGTCCCGCGGCACCGTTTGTCGTCGTCATGCCGTCGATGGTCACGCGGGTGACGGTGAGGTTCTGCGGGGCTTGAGCTCCCGAGAACACGTGAATGCCGACGCCGCCACCGCCTACGACGCCCTGGATCGTGAGATCCGCGATGGCGAAACTCTGGTTCACGGCGAGCGGTGCGAAAGCCAAGAGGTCGAAGTCGGCGCCCGCGCCGCGAGTGATCGTCAGGTTCGCTTGTCCGGGGCCGGTGATCGTGAGGCCCTGAAGGATCGGGATGGACGAGAGCAGGGTGATCGTGTGAACCGTTGCTGAGAACGTGATCTCGTCGCCGGCATTGGCATCCAACACCGCATCTCGCAGGCTGCCCGCGCCGGAATCGTTCTCGTTCGTCACCGTCAGCGTGTTGGCGGATGCGGGAGTTGCCGTCAGCGCGACTCCCGCGAGGCCGAGGACGAGTGCTGCGACCGCCGCGAGAACGCGGGTACGGGTGGGGGAGGTGGCCTGGGCGGTCATCTGATCCTCTGACGGTAAACGGTGCGGCGCAGTCCGAATAGTTCGGAGTCGGCCAACGCTAGCAGTACTCAGGGAGCCGCCGGGGATTCCGCGAGCACGATTTCGCGCACCTCGATCTCGGCCGCTGCGACGAATTCGAGCGACGCGATGCGGCCGACACCTCTGAGATCGTCAGCAGCCTCGGCGAGCATCGTCGGACCGGCAAGCACAGCGCGCGAAACCTCGGTCTTCTGCGAAGCCTGAGCCTCGGTCTTCGCCCGACGGATGCCGATCAGCGCGGCGCTCACGGCGGGCAGCAACCCGCGCGGGGCTTCCGCTTCGAGAGTCGGCCAGGCGGCAGTGTGCACCGAGCCATCGTGGGTCCACGACCACACCTCTTCGGTCGCAAACGGCAGCACCGGAGCCAGCAGTCGTAGCAGGATGTCGATCGCTTCTCGCAGCGCGGCGACCGACGATCCGTCGCCGGCGTACGCGCGCTCCTTCACGAGTTCGAGGTAGTCGTCGCAGAAGGTCCAGAAGAACTGTTCGGTCACCTCGAGTGCGCGCGCGTGGTCGTACTCCTCGTATGCCTTGGTCGCGATCCGCACGACTTGGGCGAGTTCGGCGAGCATGTCGATGTCGAGGGGGGCGGTGACCGTGGCCGGGGTGGCCTCGAATGAATAGACGAACTTCGCGGCGTTGAGCACCTTGATCGCCAAGCGGCGCCCGATCTTCATCTGCTTCGGGTTCTGCGGGTCGAAGGCCGCGTCGGTGCCCAGCCGCGACGACGCCGCCCAGTAGCGCACGGCATCCGACCCGTGTTCGTCGAGCATCGCGGCCGGGGTGACCACGTTGCCCTTCGACTTCGACATCTTCTTGCGGTCGGGGTCGACGATGAAGCCCGAGATGCCGGCGTTCTTCCACGGGATGGCGCCGTGCTCGAGTTGCGCGCGCAGCACGGTCGAGAACAACCAGGTGCGGATGATGTCCTGCCCCTGTGAGCGCAGGGAGTAGGGGAACACCAGGTTGAACAACTCGTGGTCGGTCTCCCAGCCGCCCGCAATCTGCGGGGTGAGCGACGAGGTCGCCCAGGTGTCCATGATGTCGAGGTCGCCCTCGAATCCTCCGGCCACCCCGCGCTGATCTTCTGTGAACCCGGGCGGCACATCCGTCGAGGGGTCAATCGGCAGGCTGTCTTCGGTGGGCACGAGCACGTCACCGCGCTCACCGTCGGCACCGATTCGGTACCACACCGGAATCGGCACCCCGAAGAAACGCTGCCGTGAGATCAGCCAGTCGCCGGTCAGCCCGCCGACCCAGTTGTCGTACCGCACGCGCATGAAGTCGGGATGGAAGGCGACCTTCTTACCCGCGTCGACGAGTCGCTCGCGCAGGCCGGCATCCCGTGCGCCGTTCGCGATGTACCACTGCAGGGTCGACACGATCTCGAGCGGCTTGTCGCCCTTCTCGTAGAACTTCACCGCGTGCATCATCGGCTTGGGCTCGCCGATCAGGTCGCCCGATTCGCGCAGCAGTTCGACGGTGCGCGCCTTCGCGCTAAAGACGGTCTTACCCGCGAGGTCGGCGTAGGCGGCGCGACCCGCGTCGGTGAAGAGGTCGGCGGCGGGCGCCTCGGCGAGGAATCGGCCGTCGCGGCCGAGCACCGTGCGGTTGGGCAGGTCGAGTTCGCGCCACCACACGACATCGGTCACGTCGCCGAAGGTGCAGATCATCGCGATGCCGGTGCCCTTGTCTTTCTGGGCGAGATGGTGGGCGACCACGGGAACCTCGACGCCGAAGATCGGGGTCGTCACGGTCGTGCCGAACAGGTGCTGGTAGCGCTCGTCATCGGGATGCGCGACCAGTGCCACGCAGGCCGGAAGCAGCTCGGGGCGCGTGGTCGCGATCTCGATCGTCTCGCCGTCGGGGCGGTGGAAGGTCACCTGGTGGTAGGCCGCCGGCTGTTCCTTATCTTCGAGCTCGGCTTGCGCGACCGCGGTGCGGAAGGTGATGTCCCAGAGGGTCGGGGCGTCAGCCTGGTAGGCCTCGCCGCGCGCCAGGTTGCGCAGGAACGCGCGCTGCGCCACCGTCTGCGCCTCGTGCCCGATGGTGCGGTAGGTGAGCGACCAGTCGACCGACAGACCCATCGTGCGCCAAAGGTCTTCGAACTGCTTCTCGTCTTCGACGGTCAGCCGTTCGCACAGTTCGATGAAGTTGCGCCGCGAGATCGGCACCTGGTCGGCAGCCTTCGCGGAGGCGTTGTCGACGCCCTCCATCGGGGGAACGTAGCTCGGGATGTAGGGCAACTTCGGGTCACACCGCACGCCGTAGTAGTTCTGCACCCGTCGCTCGGTAGGGAGACCGTTGTCGTCCCAGCCCATCGGGTAAAAGATCTGCTCGCCGCGCATTCGGTGAAAACGGGTGGCGAGAT
Source organism: Pseudolysinimonas sp. (assembly GCF_039912695.1). Taxonomy (GTDB): domain Bacteria; phylum Actinomycetota; class Actinomycetes; order Actinomycetales; family Microbacteriaceae; genus Pseudolysinimonas_A. The sequence goes on along the minus strand of NZ_JBDSPJ010000022.1, from coordinate 197,478 downwards.
CCATGTGCGTATACGAGAAGACGTGCCCGATGTGCAGACTTCCGGATGCTGTCGGGGGAGGGGTGTCGACGCTGAACACCGAGCCGGCCGCGAGCGCAGCTGCACGGTCGAAACGGTAGGTGCCCTGGGTTTCCCAGGCTCCGCTCCACTTGGCTTCGAGCCCTTCGAGGGCCGGCTTCTCGGGAATCTGCGGGGTGGGGATGACAGCGGTCATGGTGCTACTCCGTATCGCTATGTGCGGCACCGTGTCGGTTGGTGAGGTGCCTGAGTGTGCGTCCGTGGGGACGCGCTCAGCCTAAACCTTCGATGCCCCGAAACGGTGGGGAGCGAGCTACGGAGCGGGGCTCACCGAATGGGTGGGCGTGGGCGCCGCGCCGCTCGCGGTCAGGAAGGTGAACAAGCCGTACCCCACGAGGGCAACGCCGAGCACCGCGATCACCACCGTGCCCTGGGGCGACCCGAAAATCCCTCGGCTCGGTCGCCGCCGCATCGGGTCAGACTTCTGCTGCGTCATGTCGGCTCTACTTGGCCTTCAGGATGACGGTCTTGCTGGCCTTCGAGCCGTTCCCGAGGATGGTGATCGTGTAGGACTGCGTGTCGCCAGCCTTATCCGGACACGTCACCTCGTACGGACGGTAGCCGTCCGGGAAGTCGTGATCGCTCGTCCCCGAAGCCGGAAGATCCCAGCCCATTCCGCCCCCCTGGGCGTCTGTCGTGTTCACCCCGAAGTACGCGACGAGGCCGTTGGCGCTCTGCCACTTGATGTGCACCGTGACCTTCTCGAGGTGTGTGCAGGTTGTCGGCGAGATCGAGTACGAGGTCACGTGCACGTTGCCGTCATCCGGGGTCTGCGGCGGCGCGGCCGTGACGGTCACTGTCGGGGCGGGCGTCGGGTTGGGAGTGTCCGACGGCGTCCCGCTCGGGGTCGGCGAGGCGCTGTCGGTCGGGGTCCCACTCGCGCTCTGCGAGTTCGTCGGGAGCGCGGTGCCTCCGTCGCCCTTGGAACCGCCGAATACGACGATCAGCAGCACGATGATCGCGGCGAGGAAGAGAGCGCCAACGCCGGCCAGCACGAACAGCAGCGTCCGCGACTTCTTCTTCTCTTCGGCCAATTCGCTGCTCACGTCGCACCTCGCCTCGTGCCGGGGCGCGCCCCCGGACGGGTCACAGCCTAGGGCTAGCGCAGGACCGGCATCAATTGCACTTGTTCTAGAGCAACTAGAACTATAGGCTAACGATGTGCTCTTTCGAATCGATCCCGCGTCGAGCGTTCCGCTCTTCGATCAACTCGCCGCCTCGGTGCGTGCCGAGGTGTCGAGAGGGGCCCTGCGCGCGGGCGACCGGCTGCCGGCGGCGCGCGAACTCGCCGCATCGCTCGACATCAACGTGCACACCGTCCTGCACGCGTACCAAGAACTGCGCGACGAAGGGCTGCTTGACCTCCGCCGGGGGCGCGGAGCCGTGGTGACCGCCAACGCTGAGGCTTCCGGCGAACTCATCGCCGCCATCCGAACTCTGGTCATCGACGCGCAGTCCCGCGGCGTCGGCCTTGCCACCCTGACCGCACTTCTTCGAGAGGAATATCCATCATGAGCACCACCCGGGCGATCCGTCGCCTTCCGCTATTCGTCGTCGCCGCTGTCGTACCCGTCGTGGTGCTCGTCGGTTCGCTGATCGTCGCCGCTCTGCTGGCCGCGGGGATCACGCATCCGGTCGTCGTGCATTTTGGCGTCAACGGCAACTCGACCGCTCCCGCCTGGACGATTCCGATCGCGATGTTCGGCGTCGGCCTCATCGCGCTCGCGCTCGGGTTGGGGGTCGCCATCGCCCGCCCCGACTCCCGACACCTGTCGTTTGCGCAGAAGGTGCTTGCCGTGATCGCCCTGGGGCAGTCGGTACTCGTTGCTGCCCTCGGCGTCTGGTTGCTCGCGGTGCAGCAGTCAGCCGACGCGCCGACACCCCCGGTCCTCCCGGGAATCCCGATCATTGTCGGCGGCGGCCTGCTGATCGCTGTGATCGCCTGGTTCCTGCTGCCTCCGGCCGAAGCGTGGGGATCCCGGATGCGCACCGCCGAGCCGCTAGCGCTCGCCCCGGGAGAGCGGGCGGTCTGGACCGCGACCACTCGACTGACGACCCTCGCGATTGTCGTGCTCGTGGTCGCCATCCTGCTCGTTGCATCCGTCGCGATTGTCGTGACCGTGCTGACCGCGGGGGCCACGTGGATCGTGCTCGCGCTCCCCGTCATCCTGGTCGCGGTGCTGTTCAGTTCCTCGTCGTACGGCGTCCGTGTCGACGAGAACGGGCTCCGGGTGCGCAGTGCTCTGGGCTGGCCGGTGTTCAGCATCCCGGCGCGCGAGGTTGAGTCAGCCGGGGTGAGTGCTATCGAGCCGCTGCGCGAGTTCGGGGGCTGGGGGCTGCGCGGAACCCCGCGCCGCTTCGCCGTCGTCACTCGAGGTGGCGAGGGCCTCGAGGTGCACCGCCGTGACGGGCGCGTTTTTCTGGTCACCGTCGACGATGCCGCGACCGGCGCCGCCCTGCTGACCGCGGTCGCTGAGCGCTAAGCTCTCCACAACGACTTAGATCCGGCTATCACCGGGGAGTCTCCGGAAGAAAGCCCTCGTGTTCCGACGAACGCAGGGGTGACTAGAACCGGGCGGGTGAGGCCCGTCACAGCCTGTGATGAAGCGGCGTATCCGAGGGATGCGCAAGCGAGGTGGTACCGCGGTCTCCGATTCGAAAGAACGGATGTCGTCCTCGTGGTGAGTGAACCCACGAGGAGACCCATGTACCCCCTGCATTCCCAGAACGCCGGAGTCCCGTCGAGCCCGGACTTTCCCGAGATCGAGACCGGCATCCTCGCCTTCTGGAAGGGTGACGACACCTTCCGCGCATCCATCGCCAACCGCGAGGGATGCCAGGAGTGGGTGTTCTACGACGGCCCGCCGTTCGCGAACGGGCTGCCGCACTACGGCCACCTGCTGACCGGGTACGCAAAAGACCTGTTCCCGCGCTACCAAACGATGCGCGGCAAGAAGGTCGAGCGTCGCTTCGGCTGGGACACGCACGGGCTTCCGGCCGAACTCGAGGCGATGCGCCAGCTCGGTATCACCGAGAAGCAGCAGATCGAGGAAATGGGCGTCGCGGCGTTCAACGCCGCCGCGAAGAAGTCGGTGCTCACCTACACCGACGAGTGGGAGCAGTACGTCACTCGCCAGGCGCGCTGGGTCGACTTTGAGAACGACTACAAGACGCTCGATGTGACCTTCATGGAGAGCGTTGTCTGGGCGTTCAAGACCCTCTACGACAAGGGTCTCGCCTACGAGGGCTACCGCGTTCTGCCGTACTGCTGGCGCGATCAGACCCCGCTGTCGAACCACGAACTGCGGATGGATGACGACGTCTACAAGATGCGTCAAGACCAGTCGGTCACGGTGACCTTCCCGCTCGTCGGCGAGAAGGCCGAAGCGCTCGGGCTCACCGCTGTTCAGGCGCTCGCCTGGACGACGACCCCGTGGACGCTGCCCACCAACGCCGCACTCGCCGTTGGTCCCGACATCTCGTATGCGGTCGTCGAGGGGCCCGAAGGTCAGCAGTACCTGTTGGCCGCCGACACGATCGGTACCTACCTGAAAGAGCTGGGCGCCGAGTCTCGGGATGACGTGGTTGTCACGCGCACCCTGCTCGGCAGGGAGCTGGCCGGCATCCAGTACGACCGTCTCTGGGACTACTTCGCTGACGCCCCAGGGATGGAGCAGGCCTGGCAGATTCTGGTCGCGGACTACGTCGCAACCGGCGAGGGCACCGGCATCGTGCACCAGGCCCCAGCGTACGGCGAAGACGACCAGGTCACGGCGGCGGCGGCCGGCATCCCGGTCATCCTGTCGGTCGATGACGCGGGACGCTTCCTGCCGATCGTCGACGACTTCGTGGGCGTTCACGTCTTCGAGGCGAACCCCGGTCTGATCAAGAAGCTGCGGGATGACGGCCGGCTGTTTCAGGTGAAGTCGTACGAGCACTCGTACCCGCACTGCTGGCGCTGCCGCAATCCGCTGATCTACAAGGCGGTCTCGTCGTGGTTCGTGAAAGTCACCGACATCAAAGACCGGATGCTCGAGCTCAACCAGCAGATCACCTGGGTTCCTGAGAACGTCAAAGACGGCCAGTTCGGGAAGTGGCTCGCGAACGCCCGCGACTGGTCGATCTCGCGCAACCGGTACTGGGGCTCGCCGATTCCGATCTGGAAGAGCGACGACCCGGAATACCCGCGCGTTGACGCCTACGGATCTCTCGCCGAACTCGAGCGTGACTTCGGTCGCCTGCCCCTGAACACCGAGGGCGAGGTCGACCTGCACCGTCCGTACATCGACGAGTTGACGCGGCCCAACCCCGACGACCCGTCGGGTGCGTCGACGATGCGACGGATCCCGGATGTTCTCGACGTGTGGTTCGACTCGGGGTCGATGCCGTTCGCTCAGGTGCACTACCCGTTCGAGAACCAGGAGTGGTTCGACGGCGTGGATGGGGAGAACGGGCACAACCCGGCCGACTTCATCGTGGAGTACATCGGGCAGACCCGCGGCTGGTTCTACCTGATGCACGTGCTCGCAACCGCGCTGTTCGACCGGCCAGCATTCTCCAACGTCATCTCGCACGGAATCGTGCTCGGCAACGACGGACAGAAGATGTCGAAGTCGCTGCGCAACTATCCCGACGTGAGCGAGGTCTTCGATCGCGACGGTGCGGATGCAATGCGCTGGTTCCTGATGTCGTCGTCCGTCATCCGGGGTGGCAATCTGGTCGTCACCGAGGAGGGCATCCGCGGTGGGGTGCGTGAACTGCTGCTGCCGCTGTGGTCGACCTATTACTTCTTCACCCTCTACGCGAACTCATCGGGCGTCACGGCGACCTGGCGTACCGACTCGACGAACGTTCTCGACCGGTACATCCTGGCTAAGACCCGCGAGGTGCTTGAGCAGGTGCAGTCGCACCTCGACCAGCTCGACAGCCCCTTCGCGGCGCTTGCCCTGCGCGACTTCGGCGACGTGCTCACCAACTGGTACGTGCGACGCTCGCGTGATCGCTTCTGGGACGGCACCGATCGGGATGCCTTCGACACCCTCTACACGGTGCTCGAAACCCTTTCGCGGATGGCGGCGCCCCTGCTGCCGCTCGTCACCGAGGAGATCTGGAAGGGTCTCACCGGCGGTCGGTCGGTGCACCTGGAGGACTGGCCGTCGGCCGCTGACTTCCCCGAAGACCACGCCCTCGTCGCGGCGATGGATGAGGTGCGGGCTGTCGCGTCGGCCGGCCTCGCCCTGCGCAAGGTGCGTCAGCTGCGCGTGCGCCTGCCGCTCGCGCGGTTGACCGTGGTGGCGGATGCCGGTGGGCTCGACCAGTTCGCCGACATCCTGCGCGAGGAACTCAACCTGAAGGACGTGGTCTTCACGCCCCTGGTCGAATCGAGCCTCGGTGACTTCGGCATCGAGCGCCGTCTGACCGTGAACGCCCGAGCTGTCGGGCCGCGGCTGGGTAAGGATGTGCAGCGGATCATCCAGGCGGCGAAGGCCGGGAACTGGACGCAGGATGGCTCGGCCGTTGTCGTGGATGGAACTCCACTCGAAGACGGGGAGTTCGAGCTCGAGCTGTTCGCCGCCGATCCGGAGGCTGCGGTCGCGTTCCTGCCCGGAGGCGGGTTTGTCGTGCTCGACACCACCGTGACGCCCGAGTTGGAGGCCGAGGGACTCGCGCGCGACGTCATCCGTGCCGTGCAGCAGGCCCGTAAGGATGCCAACCTCGACGTGAGCGATCGCATCGCACTCACCATCCACGGTGATGATCTCGCGGTGGTGGCTGTCGGCATCCATCGTGATCTGATCGCGGGAGAGACTCTCGCCACAACGCTTGAGGTCACGGCGGGCAAGAATGGAGCAACGGCCGTCGGAGCCGGATCCATGGTGTCGATTGAAGTGGAGCGCTCGAAATGAGTGAGGATGCCCTCGATGAACTCTTCGACGACGACCCTCAGTATCAGTCGGCGGCCGACGAGGTGTACGCCGAACTGATTGCCCGTCTCGGCGAGGCCACCCCGCAGCCGCGCCTCGAGCCGACGCGCAAGGCCTGCGAACTGCTCGGCGACCCGCAGCACGCGGCACCGGTCGTGCACATCACCGGAACGAACGGTAAGACCTCCACGTCCCGGATCATCGAGTCGATCCTGCGCGCGTCGGGGCTCCGCACGGGACTGCTGACCTCCCCGCATCTGGTGCGGGTCAACGAGCGCATCATGATCGACGGTCTTCCGGTGCGCAACGAAGCGATGGCGCGCAACTGGAGCGAGATCGCCCCGGTGCTCGCGATCGTCGACGCCGAACTGGTCGCCAACGGCGAGGAACCTCTCACCTACTTCGAGGCTCTCACCGTGCTGGCGTTCGCGGTCTTCGCCGACGCGCCGGTGGATGTCATGGTGCTCGAAGTCGGCATGGGCGGCGAGTGGGATTCCACTAACGTCGCCGATGGCCAGGTCGCGGTGCTCACCCCGATCGCCCTCGACCATCAGGCACGCCTGGGCAACACCATCGCCGAGATCGCGCGCACCAAGGGCGGCATCATCAAGCCGTCGGCGTCGGTGGTCACCGCGATTCAGACCATCGAAGCGCTGGATGAGTTGCGCGAAGCGGCCGAGCACGACGAAGCGAGTCTGGCGATCGAGAAGGTCGACTTCGGGCTGGAGTCGACAACCGTCGCCGTCGGTGGCCAGGTCATCACGGTGCGCGGCAGGGCCGGGCGGTATGACGATCTGTTCCTGCCCCTCTACGGCGACTATCAGGCGCAGAATGCGACCCTCGCGATCGCGGCGGTCGAGTCGTTTCTCGGTGACGGTTCCCGCGCGCTGGAGCACGACATCCTGGTTGAGGGGTTGTCGCAGGTCACCTCGCCCGGTCGGTTGCAGCTCGTCGGCATCGAGCCGACAGTGCTGGTGGATGCCGCCCACAACCCGCACGGGGCGAAGGCTCTCGCCGGGGCGATGACCGAGTACTTCGACTTCGCCGAACTGTGCATCGTGATCGCGGTGCTCGGTGACAAAGACGCCCACGGCATCGTTGAAGAACTCAGCCCCGTCGCGACGCGGTTCCATGTGACTCGGTCGCATTCGGAGCGCGCCATCCCGGCCGACGAGCTCGCAGCGCTGGTGGCGTCGGTCGCCGGCCAGGATTCGGTGTACTCCTACCCGGAGGTCGCGGAAGCAGTGGAAGCGGCCCGCGAGTGGGCTGCCGAAGCGCCGAGTCGCGCGGTGCTTGTCACCGGATCGATCACCCTCGTCGGCGAGGCCATCGCGCTCGCCGAAGCGGGTGGCTGGAAGTGACCTCGGGCGAGGCGCGCGCGCCACGCACTCGGGTTCGGCGCGAGCGCGGTGTCGCCGAAAGTCTGCTGTCGATCGTGCTGGTGCTGGAAGCCGCGGTGCTGTTTTTCGCGACCCTCGCCATCCGCGGACTCACCGCCCTGCCGACCGGAGTCGTGATCGGCGGGGGAGCGGTGTTCCTCGTGCTCCTCGTGGCGGTGTCGCTCGTGCAGCGCTACCCCTGGGGAATTGCGATCGGCGGCGTGCTGCAGGTGGCGTACGTCGCGCTGGGGTTTCTGCATCCATTCATGTTCGTCATCGGGGCGGTCTTCGCCGGGATGTGGGTCTGGTGTCTGGTGCGCGCTCGGCGCATCGAGAATTCGCGGCGTCTGGCCGCAGAGGGAGAAAACGCATGAACGTCGAAGAGACTTTGGTGCTGGTCAAGCCGGATGGCGTTGCCCGCAATCTGACCGGCGAGATCCTGCGCCGCATCGAAGCGAAGGGCTACGTGCTGGTCGACATCCGGATGCTGCAAGCGCCCCGAGATCTGCTGGCTGCCCACTACGCCGAGCACGAGGGCAAGCCGTTCTACGAGCCGCTCGTGGAGTTCATGGAGTCGGGGCCGATCGTCGCTCTTCGGGTCACCGGCAACCGGGTGATCGAAGGATTCCGCGCGCTGGCCGGCACGACCGACCCGACGACCGCGGCGCCTGGAACCATCCGCGGTGACCTCGGCCGTGACTGGGGACTCAAGGTTCAGCAGAACCTCGTGCACGGGTCGGACTCGCCCGAATCCGCGACCCGCGAGCTCGAACTCTGGTTCCCGTTCTCCTGAGTGCTCGGTTCCTGAGTAGTTGGCTATTTGCCCAACTTCGGGCCTTCAGCGACCGTCGTGGACCTCAAGTCGGGCAAATAGCCTCGACTGTCGCTCCAAGACAGTACGCACTCGTGCGACCAGTTCGACGGGGTCGCGGAGGTCGTCGCCGTTGAGTTCCATGACGTACCAACCGAGAGCCTCGAGTCGGGAGCGGCGCGTCATGTCTCGGCGCCATTGCTCTCGCGACCGGTGATAGTCACCCTGGTATTCGATCGCGAACATCAGTTCAAGAAAAGCGAAGTCGGTTCGCATTTCGCGGCCCGACGAGGTGTCCACGAGCTCGTGGTTGATGCGGGCTGGTGGTAGTCCTGCTTTATCGAGAAGGACGCGAAGGATGGACTCAGGTCGAGACTCCGCACGCTCGTCGCAGAGTTCGAGCGCGTACCTGAGCCGCGGTGAACGAGTGATGCGATCGCCCACTTCGATTCGGGCGGATAGTTCTTTCAGCGATGCAAGCGGCGAACCGCGTCGGATGATGTGGTCGGCGATCGCGACCAGGTCCGAAATTGTGAGAACGCTCGCCATCTCGCACAACATCCGCGGAGCTGAGCTGAGGCGAATCCCGTCGTCGTCGACGAGCACGTCGCCGGGAGAGACCTGACGGCTGTGGCCGATCACTCCCTTCGAGTGCGGTGCGCGAGCGGGCGCCTCGACGGTTGCATGAAGTGAGGTCATCCGCTCGAATCGCAGGGGCAGCGGTGCGCCGAGAAGTCTTGCCGCCGTCGAGTGGCTGAAGAATGTCGCTTCAGGCAGACGCGCGGCGAACATCCGGCTGCGTTTACGGAGATCATCCGCGGATCCGGCCGGCGCTCGGATTCCGTAGACGCGGGCGTCGAGGTCGCGCGCTCGGAGTCGATCGGGCGAGACGCCGTGCTTGCGTGCATCGCCCGTTGTGAATGCTGCGTCACAAAGCGGCTCAGGTAGCGGCAAGGGTGCGCGAGGAGTCATCCTCTGATGCTGTTATGCGCGCTCGTAGCTCCCGATGGGCCGCGCGTGATCGGCTATTTGCCCGACTTGGGGCACTCCTGTGGAGGAGTAGCCGCAAAGTTGGGCAAATAGCCGAACGCGAAGCGCGCTACGGAGTCGGAGTCGGGGTCGGCGTGGGCGACGGCGTCGCGCCACCGCCCGAGCTGAAGTCCGCGTTCTTGGTGAGGAAGGTCGCGAACTCCTGCGGGTCGCTCAGGTTGCTCGGCTGGTAGAAGACGCCATTGACGATGATCGTCGGGGTGCCGAACTTGCCGGAACCCGGATTCTTGAGCGCGGGATCAGACAGCACGCGCGTAGTTGAGGCATTCACCCAACCCTTGAACTCCTCGTTGTTGACGCAGGAGGTGATCTTGTCGGAACTCGCCCCCGCGGACGCGAGCAGCGTCACAATCTCGGCATCCGTCAGGCCCGCGGTGTTTTCCGCCGGCTGCTGCTTGAAGAAGGCGTCGCTGACGTCGAGGAACTTGTCGGGCGCATAGGCCGCGACGCAGGCACCGGCGTTCGCGGACCGGAGCGAATACCCCGACCCGAGAAAGCTGGTCGACAACAGGTTGATCGGGTGTACTTCGAGGGTTCCGAGGCCGTCTTGCAGCAGCTGGCGGATCTGCCCCGAGTTGGCGGTCTCGAACTGGTTGCAGAACGGGCAACCGAAGTCGATGTAGGTGACGATGTGCACCGGCACGTCGTACTTCTTGGGGTCGGTGGGCGTCGGGTCGGCACCGGCCGGAACGCCGTCGGTCGTCACCGGGGTGATTGCCCCGTTCGATCCGGTTAACAGGATGCCGTCAGACGCCATGTTTGCCGGTCCCGCGCCTTCGGGCCGCGTGCCGATCCAAATGCCCCAGCCCACGGCCGCAATCACCGCGACGATCGCAACGGTCACGCCGCCGCGGATCAGGATCGTGTTGCGGGCCTCGGACTTCTGGCGCTTTTCGCGCTCAATCCGAGCGATCTCGCGCGCTTCGTCGCGACGCTGGTCCTTGGTCTGACGTTCTTGAGCCACGAGAGGAAACCTTATCGGTCGAGTTCTATGGATCTGCTTAGAGGCGAGGAGCTCAGAGCGAGCCGACCATGAGGTGCCCGATGATGTCGAGGCGCAGCTGGGCGAGCAGAGCCACCACGGCGTAACACACGACGGTCACCGGGATTGCCCACGACCGCAGGCCTTTCCCGAACCCCACGGCACGCGACCCGAAGACACCCTCGGCCAGATTCCTCGACGTCACGACCCAGAACAACGGGATGGTGACGAGCCAGACGAGCATGCACCACGGGCAGAGCGTGCCGAGCACGAAGATGCTCTGCGAGATCAGCCAGCCGATGAAGATGAGTGCGCCGAGGATGCCGACGTTGAATGCCGCCCAGAACCAGCGCGCGAAACGGGCGCCGGCGAGCAGCCCGACGCCGACGGCAATCGGTGCAACGAATCCGCCCATCCCGAGCAGCGGGTTGGAAAAGCCGAACACCGCGCCTTGCCACGACGAGAGGTTCTTGCCGCACTGCACGATCAGGCTGAAGTTGCAGTTCAAGGCGGCGTCGGGATTCTCGAGCACGAGGAACTTGTCGATCGTGAGCTGGAAGGCCGCCCACCAGCCCAGCGCACCAACAACGATCAGGAAGATTGCCATGGCGAGGGGGCGGCGCGGAGTTTCGATGTCGGTCACGGAGTGATTATCGCAACCCCCGTGTGATACTTGACCTCAAGTCAATCGGGCCGCGCCCGGTTGCACCAGAAAAGCTTGACCGGGCACTGTGCTAATCGCAAAGGCGATAGGCGCAGAACCGGGCCGCGAGTGCAGACGCTGTGTTGCTACACAGCATTTCGCACCGTGTCGGATGCCAGTTCCGAATCCGCTGTGACAGAGCGAGCGCAGTGACAGAGCGCATGGTGGCGCTGTACCCATACCAGGAACGTGAACCGTTCAGGGAATCGGTGACCACCGTCCACAAAAATTCGCGGGAACCGCAGAGCGACCCGCACGAGAGAGTACCGACGGGCGGCGCGGCCCCCTTCGGTCGAGGAAGCAGAGCTCCAACGATGGCGGAGAAGCGATCACCCAAGAGCGCAGTAGCGCACCTGTCGGCCGGATCCGAGATGGATATTCTCCCGGTCGCCGATGACACTGTCGAGAAGCCCAAGCGCGGGCGGATCAAGAAGGACAAGACCGTTCAGGATGCCGCTGACGCGGCTCCCGCGAAAGGGTCGCGCCTGAAGAGAGCGCTTCTCGGTCGCAACGACACCGCCACGGTCGCGAAGGAGTCGGTCGACACTGAGAACGTCGGCACTGAGAACGTCGGCACTGAGAACTCTGTCGACACGAAGCCGGCTGCCGCACCCGCCGCTGCCGAGGTGGCGCCCGGCGCTTTCTCGCTCCTGTTCCAGGCGCCTCCCATCCCGACGCCTGTGATTGGAGCGAACGGCCCCGACGACGATGCGACTCCCGCCGCGTCAGGTACTGGTACCGGCACGGCATCCCGTCGTCGGTCGCGTCGACGCCCGGGTGAGGGTCCGCAGGAGGGCGATGACGCGCCCAACACGACCGTGCGCGTGCGTCAGCCGCGCCCCCCGCAGGAACCGAGGCTCATCACCGAGCCGCAACGGATCAAAGGCTCGACCCGTCTCGAGGCGAAGAAGCAGCGCCGTCGCGACGGTCGGGATGCCGGTCGCCGTCGTCCCGTGATCACCGAGGCCGAGTTCCTCGCGCGCCGCGAAAGTGTCGACCGAGTCATGGTCGTGCGCAGCAAGTACGGCCGCATCCAGATCGCCGTTCTCGAAGATGGCGTGCTGGTCGAGCACTACGTCGCTCGGGCCGCCGACGCCAGCCTGATCGGCAACGTCTACCTCGGCCGCGTGCAGAACGTGCTGCCGTCGATGGAGGCCGCGTTCGTCGACATCGGTCGCGGCCGTAACGCCGTCCTCTACGCCGGCGAGGTCGACTGGGAGGCCGCCGCGGCTGCCGCCGAGGGTGACGGTAACAAGAACCAGGCGCGCAAGATCGAACTGGCGCTCAAGCCCGGCGACAAGTTGCTGGTGCAGGTCACGAAGGATCCGGTCGGTCACAAGGGTGCCCGCCTGACCTCGCAGGTCTCGCTCCCCGGTCGCTACCTGGTTTACGTGCCCAACGGGTCGATGAACGGCATCAGCCGCAAACTCCCCGACACCGAGCGGGCACGCCTGAAGCGCATCCTCAAGGAGGTGCTCCCGGACGAGGTGGGCGTCATCGTGCGCACCGCCGCCGAGGGCGCGACCGAAGAGCAGTTGACGCTCGACGTGCAACGTCTCATCACGCAGTGGACCGAAATCGATCACGCCGTGCAGACCCAACCGGCGCCGGCTCTGCTGCACAGCGAACCCGACCTGCTGTTGAAGATCGTTCGGGATGTCTTCAACGAGGACTTCCACAAGCTCGTGGTTGAGGGCGACGACGCTCTGGCAACTATTCAGGGCTACCTCGACGCCGTGGCACCCGATCTGGTCGACCGGCTCGAAAAGTACGACGATCAGGTCGACTCATTCGACAAGATGCGCGTCAGCGAGCAGATCGACAAAGCCCTCGACCGCAAGGTCTGGCTGCCGTCGGGCGGTTCGCTGGTCATCGACCGCACCGAAGCGATGACGGTTGTCGACGTCAACACCGGCAAGTTCGTCGGCTCGGGTGGCAACCTCGAAGAGACCGTGACGAAGAACAACCTCGAGGCCGCCGAAGAGATCGTGCGCCAACTGCGGTTGCGTGACATTGGCGGCATCATCGTCATCGACTTCATCGACATGGTGCTCGAGTCCAACCGAGACCTCGTCCTGCGCCGGATGGTGGAGTGCCTCTCACGCGACCGCACGAAGCATCAGGTCGCGGAGGTCACGTCTCTCGGGCTCGTGCAGATGACCCGCAAGAAGCTCGGACTCGGCCTGCTGGAATCGTTCAGCGAGAGCTGTGAGGTCTGTGCCGGACGCGGGCTCATCATCCATCACGACCCGGTGTTCAAGCACCGTGCGGGAAACGAAGGATCGTCGAGCAACGGTGGTGGCGCTCCTGCGTCGTCGTCGTCGGCATCGTCGCGCAGTCGTCGCGGTCGCGGTGGCGGAAGCGGCAGCGGACTGGCCGGCGTTGCGAGTTCGGGCGTCAAGAACGGCGTCGGCTCGACAGGCACCCACGCGATCACTGAGGACGTCAAGAACGCCCTCGCCCAGATCGCCAAGAGCACTGTCGTCCACGCCGAGGGTGAGGCATCCGCGCAGACAGTTGCGGTTGCTGCGGCCGAGACGGCCATCCAGATCCTCGATATCCCGGTCGCCAAGGCGTCGCGCAGTACCCGTCGAGTGAGCCCGAAGGACGCCGAAGACATCCTCGGGTCCGTCCTGGAGGCTCTGCCCGAGCCGAAGCAGCCCGGTCAGGGCCGCCGCGGATCGCGTCGCGCCTCAACCGGCGGGAACGTCACGCCGACCACGCCGACGGAGTAGTTGAGAGGCTCTCAGTGCGCGGAGCGGGGGTCTTTCGGCGACTTGTCTTTCTGCCGCACCCGCAGACCGGCGTGCTGAAGCCGACGCAATAGCTCGCGCCCGGTGACCGGCAGTGCGCCACGCTCGACGAGTTCGTTCCAGCGTTCCCGCGGCACGTCGTAGTGGTCGTTGTCGAACGCTCGTGGCGGGATGCCGGCCGCCTTCGCGAAGGCGTGCAACTCGGCATACGACGCGTCACTCACGAGGTGCGCCCAGACCGTGGCATGAGCCGGCCAGACGGGCTCATCGATGAGAATCACCTGGATAGTCTGCGCCCTGGCTAACCTGGCCCCATGACCGAGCAGGATGTCGCCCGAGTTCTCAAGCGTCGCGGCGCGTTGCCGGCACTGATGACCGCCGTGGGCATTTTCGTCGCCCTGATCGTGCTGGGCTTCCTCGGCGCTACGTTTTCTTCCCTTGCGGTAATCGCCGACCCCGTTGTTGACGGGCGATTCTTTGGATCGATCTGGTCGACCCAGCTCGTGGGGTCGCTGGCCGGTCCGCTGCCGATCGCCCTCGGAGTATTCCTGTGTTTCTGGCAGATCGCCCCGATCGCGGCCAGCCTGCGCCTGGGACATGTCGTGACCAGAGCGGTGCTCGCCGCAACGGTGGGGGCACTGCTGCTGTTCGTCGTCACCCTGGCTTACGCTCTCGCGGTCTGGGGGATTGAGGTGGCCGGATCGATGCTGGGCTCCACCGACACGTCGGGGCCAACCTCCCCGGCGGTGCTGGCGTTCCGGTCTCTCAGCGTGTTGGTGAACGTGCTTCCCGTGGTCGTTCTTGGCGCGATTTTGCTCTGGGGATGGCTTCAGCGGCATCCCCTCGACTACAAGGTGAGCGGCACGCTCGACGAGGTCTGAGCTGCGTTTGATAGTTCGCCCGTTTTGGCGCTAAACTCGACCCTTGGTGTGCTCCCGGCAGGTGCCGGGCTCTGTTTGCTCAACAGACTCTTCGCTCAGCGGAGGATGCACCCGAAATCTTCCCTAACAAAGGATTCTTCGTGGTTTACGCAATCGTGCGCGCCGGTGGGCGTCAAGAAAAGGTTGAGGTCGGCACCATCGTCGTTCTCGACCGCATCGCGGGCGACAAGGATGGAAACATCCAGTTGACGCCGGTGCTGCTTGTCGACGGAGACACGATCACCCACGAGGCCAAGGCGCTCGCGAAGATCACCGTCACGGCCGAGGTCGTCGGTGACGAGCGCGGCCCGAAGATCGTCATCCAGAAGTTCAAGAACAAGACCGGGTACAAGAAGCGCCAGGGTTTCCGCGCTGACCTCACCCGCGTCAAGATCACCGGCATCAAGTAGGGGCTGACAGACATGGCACACAAAAAGGGCGCATCATCCACCCGCAACGGGCGTGACTCGAATGCCCAGTACCTCGGCGTCAAGCGCTTCGGCGGCCAGGTCGTCAAGGCCGGCGAAATCATCGTTCGTCAGCGCGGCACTCACTTCCACCCCGGCGCCAACGTCGGCCGTGGCAAGGACGACACTCTGTTCGCGCTTTCTGCGGGCGCTGTGCAGTTCGGCCAGAAGGGCCGCCGCAAGGTTGTCAACATCGTCGCGGCGGTCGCTGCGGTCGTTCCGGCGGCCTGACGCCCCACCATCGATTTCGACGAGGGCGGACTTCGGTCCGCCCTTCGTTGCGTTTCAGCCCAATCTGCGTTTCAGCCCGATCTGCTCGGAAGGAGTGACACCGCATGACGACCTTCGTCGACGAGGTGACGCTCCATCTGCGGGCAGGTCACGGCGGCCACGGCTGCGTTTCGGTGCGCCGCGAGAAGTTCAAGCCGCTCGCCGGACCTGACGGCGGCAACGGTGGGCACGGTGGCGACATCACTCTCGTCGCCGACCCTCAGGTCACGACGCTCCTCAGCTACCACCGCGGGCCGCACCGCTCCAGCGGCAACGGCGGTCCGGGGATGGGCGATCACCGTGCCGGCGCGAGCGGCGAGTCTCTTGAGCTCGCGGTTCCGATCGGCACCGTCGTCTCGACTCCCGACGGTGTGCTGCTCGCCGACCTCGACGAGCCGGGAATGCGCATTGTCGTCGCCCCCGGTGGCCAGGGTGGTCTCGGAAACTCCGCGCTCGCGAGCACCAAGCGCAAGGCGCCCGGGTTCGCGCTGCTGGGCACCTACGGCTGGGAGGGCGATGTCCTCCTCGAGCTGAAGACCGTGGCAGATGTCGCGCTGGTCGGATTCCCGAGCGCGGGCAAATCGAGCCTCGTCGCCGCGATGTCGGCCGCGCGGCCGAAGATCGCCGACTACCCCTTCACGACCCTGCACCCGAACCTGGGGGTCGTCGAATCCGGGTCGACGCGTTACACCGTGGCGGACGTTCCCGGGCTGATCGAGGGCGCCAGCGAGGGCAAGGGTCTCGGGCTCGAGTTCCTGCGTCACGTCGAGCGGTGTTCCGCCCTGCTGCACGTGATCGACTGCGCCACGCTTGAGCCCGGACGCGATCCGCTCAGCGATTTGGATGTCATCCTCGGCGAGCTGGGCGCCTACCCGGTGCCCGAGGGGCAAGTGCCGTTGCTCGAGCGTCCGCAGCTGATCGCGCTCAACAAGGTTGACGTTCCCGATGCCCGCGACCTGGCAGAGATGGTGCGTCCCGACCTCGAGGCGCGCGGCTACCGGGTCTTCGAAATCTCGGCCGTGACCCGCGAGGGTCTTCGCGAACTGTCGTTCGCCCTCGCCGAACTCGTGGAGGTTGACCGGGTTGCCCGCGTCGCGGCCGCGCTGGCAAAGCCCCGCATCATCCTGCGTCCGAAGGCCGTCGACGCGATCGAGTTCACGATCCGTGTCGAGGGCGGCACCGAGACGCTGTACCGCGTGCTGGGGGAGAAGCCCGAGCGCTGGGTTCAACAGACCGACTTCAACAACGAGGAAGCTGTCGGGTTCCTCGCCGACCGGCTGGCGAAGATCGGCATCGAGCAGGCTCTGTTCGCGCACGGCGCCGTGCCCGGATCCGCCGTCGTTATCGGCGAAGGAGACGGGCAGGTCTTCGACTGGGAGCCCACGCTCACGTCGGCGGCCGAGCTCATCACGAGCCCGCGCGGCACCGACTCCCGGTTCGACGACAACCGCCGGGCCACCCGCGGCCAGCGTCGCGAAGAGTACTTCGAGCGGATGGATGCCAAGGCTGCTGCGCGCGCCGAACTCGAAGCCGAGCGCGAAGCCGGCATCTGGAACGTCGGAGACGAGCAGACCGACGCCCGCGCATCGGGAGCGGACGAGGAATGACGCGGGATGCCGTGCTGGCGGCTAAGCGGATCGTCGTGAAGGTCGGTTCCTCCTCGGTCAGTGGTGACAACGCGGGTCAGATCGAACCCCTCGTTGACGCCCTCGTCGCAACGTATCGTCGGGGGGTCGAGGTCGTGCTCGTCTCGTCGGGTGCGATTGCGAGTGCCCTGCCGATCCTCAACCTCGGCGGACGCCCTCAGGACCTGGCCACTCAGCAGGCTGCGGCCGCGGTCGGACAGAACATCCTGATGTGGCGGTATCAGACGAGCCTCGACCGCTACAGCATCCTGGCCGGCCAGATTTTGTTGACCGCGGGGGACCTCGAGAACCCCACACACCGTTCCAACGCCCAGCGCGCGATGGAGCGGCTTCTCGACCTGCGCGTGCTGCCGATCGTCAACGAAAACGACACTGTGGCAACGCAAGAGATCCGCTTCGGCGACAACGATCGGCTCGCCGCCCTGGTGAGCGAACTGGTCGGCGCCGATCTGCTCGTGCTGCTCTCCGACGTCGACGCTCTCTACACGCGACCGCCGTCGGAACCCGGCGCCCGCCCGATCCCCGAGGTGCCGTTCGACGACGACCTCTCGGGTGTCGAACTGGGGCCGATCGGCGCTGCCGGGGTCGGTACCGGGGGAGCGGGCACCAAGATTGCCGCCGCGAAGCACGCCGCCGCCGCCGGCATCCCGGTGTTGCTCACCTCGACCGCCAACGTCGCTGTCGCCCTCGCCGGCGAAGAGACCGGTACCTGGTTCAACGCTCGGGCGTAGCGTCCTTCGGCACCAGAGGGAGCGCGGCGGTCGGGAAGGCCGCGACGATCGCGAACGCCCAGGAGTATCCGACGGCCGTGATGAGCAAACCGAAGAGTGGGGCGACCAGGGCAGCCGCAATGAACTGACCGGTGTTTTGAGCGCCGAGCGCACGTCCCGACCACTGCGACCCCGCGATCTCGGCCACCGCGGTGAACGCGAGCCCGTTGTCGGCGACGCTGACGGCCGAAGCCAGCACGTAGAACAGCCCGACGGCGGGCGCCCAGTGCAGTGCTCCGGCGCCAGCGGTGAGCAGCACCAGCGGGATGCCGGCGAGGGCGACCCAGCGCAGCGGCTTCAGCCGACTCCCGACCCGGTCGCTCAGGATGCCGACTCCCACCCGTCCGCCGGCTCCGATCAGTTGGGAGCCTGCGACGAGCAATCCCGCGGCGAGCGGATCCCACCCCTGGTCGACGATCAGCCAGACCAGCCCAAAGGTCGCGAGCGCGTACTGCGGCACGACGAGCAGGGCAGACACGGCGTGGATGCGGGCCAGTATCGAATCGCCCCGATACGGGTTTGCCGGGCGGCCTTCGACATCCGTCGGGCGCGATGGCCGCGGCGGATTGACGATGAACAGTGCGCTCGCCGCTGCTGCGACCGCGACGATCGAACCCGCGACGACGAAGGCGGGCCAGAGCTCGTTGTGCGTGGTGAGGGCAGGAACGATGAGGGCGCCCGCTGCAGTGCCGAGCGGAAGAGCCATCTGACGCAGTCCCATTGCGAGCCCCCGACGGGACGCCGGGAACCAGCCGATCACGACGCGTCCACTGGTCGCGCTCGTCGCAGCCGCTCCGATGCCGCACAGCCCGAGAGCGAGACCCAGGGTCAGATAGTCCGGTGCGAGGGCGGCGGCTGCCGCCCCGGCGACCGCGACGACGAGGCCGGTGACCAGCACTACTCGCTCGCCCCAACGGTCGGTCGCCGCACCCCAGAGGATCAGGGTGAGCAGCACCCCGACGCTCGGCGCGGTCGCGAGCAGGCCCACTTCCGCGAGCGACAGGCCGCGGCGCGTGTGCAGGAGGGGAAACAGATACGCCGGGATCGAGATGAGGAGTGCGGTCGTGGCCTGCGACCCGCCGCCGACCGCGAGCATGAGCCACGCTCGAGGCCGCCGCGGCCAGGGGATCGGGGGAGCCGCGGTGGTCATCCCTCCCATCCTGCTCCTGCCGTCGGCCGCCCGTAGAATCGCGCGTATGTCCACTCCGGTTTTGGCGACCTCGATCGACGCGAAACTCGACCGCGCCCGCGTCGCCGCGCGCACCCTGGCGACCACGGCATCCGCCGCGAAGGATGCCGGCCTCGAAGCGATCGCGACAGCCATCGAGAACGGGGCCGATCGCATCCTGCCGGCCAACGAGCTCGACCTCGCGAATGGCCGCGAAAGCGGACTTTCCGCGGGGCTCCAGGACCGCCTCAAGCTCGACCCCGCGAGGCTGACAACGCTCGCCGACGCCGTGCGTCAGATCGCCACTCTGCCCGACCCGGTCGGCGTCGTGGTGCGCGGCTCGACTCTTCCGAACGGTCTGTTGCTCAGCCAGGTGCGGGTGCCATTCGGAGTTGTCGGCGCCATCTACGAAGCCCGTCCCAACGTGACGATCGACATCGCCAGCCTGGCGCTCAAGAGCGGCAACGCCGTCGTGCTGCGGGGCGGCCGGGCGGCGTTCAACACCAACGGGGTGCTGGTCGAACTGCTTCAGGAGGCCCTCGAAAGCGCCGGACTCCCGGGCGATGCCGTGCAGACGATCGACGAGTTCGGCCGCGAAGGCGGAACGCTCCTGATGCAGGCCCGAGGCAAAGTTGACGTGCTGATTCCCCGGGGCAGTGCCGACCTCATCGACACGGTCGTGCGCGAGTCGAAGGTGCCGGTGATCGAGACCGGCGCCGGCGTTGTGCACCTGTTCCTCGACGAGAGCGCCGACGCGGCGATGGCTGCCGAGATCGCGGTGAACGCCAAGGTGCAGCGGCCGAGCGTGTGCAACGCCCTCGAAACGCTGCTCGTCGATTCCCGATCTGCCGCGCGGCTGCTTCCGCCCGTGTTGAGCGCCCTTCGTCAGCAGGGGGTCACCCTGCACGCCGACGCGGCGACCCGCGCGATCTTCCCGGATGCCATCCCCGCGACCGACGAGGACTGGGCGACCGAGCACATGAGCCTCGACCTGAACGTCGCCGTCGTCGATGACCTGGATGCGGCGCTCGAGCACATCCGCCGGTTCTCGACCCACCACACCGAGTCGATCGTCACCAACGATCTGGCGCGCGCCGAACGGTTCCTCGCCGAGGTCGACTCGGCCGTCGTCATGGTGAACGCCAGCACGCGGTTCACGGATGGCGGGGAGTTCGGGTTCGGCGCCGAAGTCGGCATCTCGACCCAGAAACTGCATGCGCGTGGTCCGATGGGCTTGCCCGAACTCACGAGTACGAAATGGATCGTGCGCGGCAGCGGTCAGGTCCGAAGCTGAACGCGGTCGCAGTTTGCCACGGCTAGGCTGATCCCGGAGGAATGATGCTGCCCACCCTGCTTCTTGTTGACGCTCCCGAGGAGCTCGCCCAACTGGTGCTGCCTGCCTGGGGGTTCCCGCTGATCGTTGCCATCATCTTCGCCCTTCTCGCTCTCATCACCTGGAGCTTCCGCGACGTCGCACACCGTCACGCGAACAAGACCGACGCGGCCGCCGCGGCGCATCAGGACGCGCACCACTAAGGGCCCCGGGATCGTGACCACGGGCGCCGCGCGCCGACTTCGAGTCGGTGTCATGGGCGGCACCTTCGATCCGATTCACCACGGCCACCTCGTTGCCGCGAGCGAAGTGCAGCAGAGCTTCAACCTCGACGAGGTCGTCTTCGTGCCGACCGGCGAGCCGTGGATGAAGGTCGCCGTCACGGATGCGGAGCGCCGCTACGAGATGACCGTCATCGCCACCGCATCCAATCCGCGGTTCACGGTGAGCCGCGTCGACATCGAACGCAGCGGCCCCACGTACACGATCGATACCCTCCGCGACATCCGGAAACAGCGACCGGATGCCGAGCTGTTCTTCATCACCGGTGCCGACGCGGTCGCCCAAATCGTCGAGTGGAAAGACGTCGAAGAGCTCTGGGATCTGGCCCATTTCGTCGCTGTCTCGCGTCCTGGGCATCCGCTGAGTATTCGCGAATTACCGGAGCAAGGCGTAAGCTCCCTTGAGGTACCCGCCTTGTCGATCTCCTCCACGGATTGCCGACGGCGAGTCGGCCGGGGTTTCCCGGTGTGGTACTTGGTCCCCGATGGTGTTGTGCAATACATCTCCAAGCACCACCTGTACCGGAGTACCGCTGTCGGAGACATCGCCATTGGAGACAAGGCATGACCACTTACCAGGATCCGCCGTTGCAATCGCGACGCGCCTCCCGGCAGGGTGAGCGAGCTGAATTCTCGGCCCCCACGTTTACCCCGCCGCAGCTTCCGCGCGCCGCGGCTGGCGCCGGTGAACCGCTCAGCTACGTCACACAGAATCGCCCCGCGCTGCCCGGCTACGACGGAGCGCAGAACCGCGGCCGTCGCGCCGCCGAACCGCCGCGCGAATCCGCCGCCCCCGAAGCGCAGGCTCCGGTAGTACCAGCACAGGCACAGGCACAGGCACAGGCACAGGCACAGGCGCCGGCACCGGCGCCGGCACCGGCCTTCCGCCCCCGCGATTTCAGTCCCGAGGCTCGCACGGCACCGCCGGCCTGGTCTCCCGAGTACGACCGCGATGGCCTCGACGCCGACCGCGACCAGGGCGTCGTCGACTATCAGACGCAGGCGCGCTCCTCTGTTCAGATTCCCGATGCGGTCCGCGGATCGCTCGCCGCTGCGCTCGCGCGCGAGCCGCGGGAAGAGACTCTCTCGCGCCGCGAGCTTCGCGCGATCCGGGGCGCGGCGGGCATCACCGTCACGTCCCCCGAGTCAGCGCCCTACGACTCCGCACCGGCCGCTGAGGCACCCGTCGTAGCGGCTCCGGTCGCTCAGGCACGGGTTGCTGAGGCACCGGTTGCAGAGGCACCGGTTGTAGAGACACCGGCCGCCGCGGGCACGTCACGTCGACTTCGCCGCGCCGCCGTCGAACCGGCTCCGGAAGACGGCCTCGCCTCGTTCAGCGCCCTGTATGGACAGCCTGCTCCCGCAGCCGCCCCGCCCCAGCAGGATGTGCAGCCGCAGCAGCCGTATCAGCTGGTCGAACCGCAGCACTATGCGCCGCCCGAGCAGCCGCAACAGTTTGTTCAGCCCGTGCAACTTGCGCCCGAGCGGCAGGCGCCCGAACACCAGGCGCCCGTGCAACTTGCGCCCCAGCAACTTGCGCCCCAGCAGTTCGTTCAGCCCGAGCAGGCGCCCGAACCGGTCGCCCCCGCTGCCATGCCGACGACGGGCGAACGCCCCATCGGACACTGGACCAATCAGGGCGACATCGACGACCGCGTTCAGGTCAGCGAGACGAGGGTGTCGCGAACGGTGCGTTCCGGCGCGCTGACCACGAGCGCCCTCGTTCTGCCCTCGATCCCCGGGCACGACATGTCGACAGGCGAGGTGATGTTGACGGGTTCGATCAGTCTGCCGAGCTCGCTCTCCTCGATCGGCGCTCATTCGCCCATTGACGAGTCCGACATTGACCACCTCCTCGACGCCGGCGACCACCAGATGGTCAACACCGACTCGGTGCCGATCCGCGCGATCAAAGCGGTCTCGAGCAACACGGGAAGCCGTGCCGTGATCACCACCCAGAAGCCGCACCGCGCCAACCGTGCGCTGACCGCGCTGATCATCTCGGCATCCGCCATGGTCGTTGTCGTTGTCGTCTTGCTGGTCGTAGCTTTCGCGACGGGCGTGCTCTGATCGCCCGCTTCGACCCACTCACTATCGAAGGACATCGTGGCGGCATCTGAACGCGCCCGCGAACTGCTGCGCGTCGCAGCTCTCGCGGCCGACGAAAAACAGGCAGAAGATCTCGTGGCGCTCGACGTCTCGGGCCCCCTGCCGCTGACCGACATCTTCTTGCTCGCGACGGGACGCAATGAGCGCAACGTCATGGCGATCGCCGCGGAGATCGAAGACAAGCTCAACGAGTCCGGCGTGAAGACGCTGCGTCGCGAAGGCCGCAGCGAGGGTCGGTGGATTCTGCTCGACTTCGGTGACCTCATTGTGCACGTCTTCCACGAGGAAGACCGCATGTACTACTCGCTCGAGCGCCTCTGGAAGGACTGCCCCGTCCTGCCGCTCGACCTCACTCCTGCTACGGCCTAGCGCCGACCGCGTAGCAGCCAGGGCCTCAGCGCCCGGGTGACCAGGGGCAGCGCCAGGTAGGTCATCACGGGCGTCACCACCACGACGAGCACCAGCACGCGCAACGGCAGCGGCCACCCCGGAATCAACCCGCCGAGCAGCAGATTCGCGCCGAGACTCAGCGGGTAGAACACCAGGAAGATCGCCACCATCTGCTTCCAGCGTGGCGGGGACGGGGGAGACGAGTGGATGACTTCCACGCTCGCCGGCTGATCGAACCAGCCCTCGATCCCGGTGCGTCGCTCCTGAGTCTGGTTCTCGATCAGACCTTGAGCGGATGCCACCCACCACGCCCGCTCGGGCGACTTCTCCCAGGTGGCGAGGCTCTCGGCATCCTTGAACCTGAACAGCATGTGCCACTCGGAACTGTCAGGGTCAGGGCGGATCCAACCGTTGCCCAAGAAACCCGGACTTGCGCGCAGCAGATCCTCGCCGGCGCGCGCCCAGGCGGCGACCTCCTTCGCCCGCCCCGGATCGACGTGTCGGGTGATCGCGACGGTGATCGGCTCGTTCGTCATGGCATCCATCCTGGTCGGCGAGACCGGATTCGTCGGGCCGAACCGGTGTTGTAAGCTGATCCGGTTGTCCCGTTCGCGGGGCGATGCAAACACAACATGGGTCTGTGGCGCAGCTGGTAGCGCACCTGCATGGCATGCAGGGGGTCAGGGGTTCGAATCCCCTCAGATCCACTCAATCGCCGGTCCGGCGACTGTCCACCCAACCCGCTCTTGGTGCGGCGATCCACCAAAAGATACTGTCTTCGAACCCCGTCCGAGAGATCTCTCTGGGCGGGGTCGTTCTTCGCGCTCGCGAGGGACTTTAGCTAGTCGACGGCGAGGATCTCCCGAAGCGCCCTTCTCGCGCGCGAGTAGCGAGCACGAGCAGCTTCCGGTTTCACCTTCAGTATCTGGGCTGCCTCGACGAGCGTGAAGCCATCTCTGCCGACGAGGAGTACTAGTTCCCGGTCGTGCTCCTTTAGTTCCTTGAGGGCGCGTCGAAGGTCGATATCGACTGTGGGTTGGCGGCTGGTAGCCGGCGCCCAGGATCGAAGCTCCGCCGTGAGAGCTTCGTGCCTCCGCCGCCCGCGCCGTGCGTTCGCGAGGACTCGTCGTGCGATCCCAAACACCCACGGATCAAACTTCGCGGGGTCATCAGGGATGTCCCGGTGCCGCCTCCAAAGCACGACAAGTGTCTCGGCGAGAGCGTCGGCAGCATCGCCCGGGTCTCGCATTCGAAAGTTGAAATACGAATGCAGGCGAGGCATCAGGGGTAGAAGAGCGGTTTCGATCCGTTCCTCGTTGCCTTCTCGGCGCGGGGTCACTGCTGGTTGTAGTGGTCAGAAAACCACTCGGTCGGCGCCGAGCCATCGGCAGTCGAACAATGGTGGAACTGAGCGGCAACTTGCATGCCTTCCACATCTGTGTCGGTGGCGGCGGTGGCGAACACTTGCCGTGTAGCGATGCCGTCCGGGCTCTGAGTCATTGGCCCGTGCCAGTCGAGAGCACCGACGATCTCGGCTGTGGCGGTCGCGACGTCGGCGGTCCGTCCTTGAGCTTCAGCTCGATTCCACTCATCGACCCAGCCGCAGTAAACGATCTCTTCGTATGTGCCGACGATGTTGATATCGAAAGTCGTGGCGTTTTCCATCGGTGGGTTGAGGGTCTGAACTTGAAGGATCAGGTCGTCCCGCGTGAGACCGGGCGGCAAGGTCAGGTACTCCGGGTACAGGCTCGCGATATAGGGAGACAAGTCGGGTTGATTGAGATCGACCACAGCATCACCTTTGCCACACTCCGTGCTCCCGTCTGCACAATGCGCACCGGTGAGCGCCAAGAAGTGTTGAACCGTCGAAGCCACCGCAGGGGCGGCAGCGACCGACGCTCCTGCCGTGACCAGAAGTGCGATGGCGCCAGCCACAAACCGCCGCCGCGCACGCGACCGCGCAGCGTTGCGGGCGCCTCTGATTAGACGTCGATAAGTTTCAGAGCCGGACTCGGTCAGATCCGCTCGACTCGAGACCTTCGTTGCCTTGTTGGCTTCGTCCTCTAGCATGTCGTTCCCTACTCCCGTCGTGCTGTCACTTGTTAAGTGTCCGGCTGGGTCGAAGGTGTGACAATCCGTCTGTCGGGCTAGTGAGACGTAACAAGGCAGCCGACCCGAAGATCTCGGGTCGGCTGCCTTGTTGCAGTCGGCTAGCCCGAGATGTTATACACCAGTGTCCCGCTCCAAGTTGGCCCGAAGTCGCAGCCACAGCTGCCGAACCCGTACGAAGTAGTTAGCCAGAACATCCCGTACGGCAGATGCTGGCTCTGGCTCACGATCAACCGAAAGAATGAGGCGTTTGGCAGGTTCTGCATGGTCGCAGTCTTCGCGAAACTCGACACGTTTGCCGATGAATTGCGCATACCTGCTGTAAATGGGTAAGACCCGATGTTGGTCCCATTGTAAGGATTGATCGACGTAAGGTTGGATGCGAATGAGTTAGTTCGGGCGGTCGCCCAGAACACCGTGCTGTTATTGGTCTGACTCCCGTGAATCGCCGCGGTGGACGCGTACGCCGGGGTGACGTTGACGAAGACCAGTGCAAGGGCGACAAGAAGCGCCGCCAGGGCGATCTTTGTTCGCGGCGTCCGGTGCGTCGAGTTGGCTGTCGAGGTGTGCATCAGTTTTCCCATCCGCTGCAGGCGTACGCCAGCAATGCTTCGTTCGAAGACTTGAAGCCCTGCTCTTTCGCGATTGCAGCAAGGCGTTCGATTGTGAGGCCCGACTGGTCGAACTCAGCAACCGACGGTAGGGACCAATAGGTCGCAAGCGCGGCTGAGACTTCGTCCGGCGCCACGGTTCCCAGCTCGCCAGCGGTCAGCCACGAGCACCGGTAATCCTCAGCGATCATCATGTCGATGAGCGACGCCTCGAAGAAGAGCCTTTCGCCATCAGTCTTTTCGTATGTCGTTCGCAGATCTGTCGGCGGAGCGTAGCCCTTCGGATACGACTCGGGGAACGCGTCGACAACCGCCTTCCAAGCATCACGCGCAGTCGCCTCGTCGTACAGAAGCGAATCGCCGACCTTCTCCGTTGGGGGCACAAGATCCAAAGCAGAAGTTCTGGAGTGGCCCAATGTTGCTGCGTTAGCGGCAGTAACGGCGACACCCCCGCTTACCGCTACGACCGCAATCGCGGCCACTACCCAGCCAGTTCGTTTCATTGTCTTCCTCCATGGTTGGTCTAGGAACCTAGGTCCTCGGGGACATCCAATGCCTGTGTGAATGCGCGCGCTATGGGCCGAAGGTTGCATCTGATGTGGGCGGGGGCCCATCTCATGTCCGGACTAGCTCGTGCGGGCCACTCGCGTGAACCGAATGTGATGCAGCACCGGGGATCGGATGCGATTCTCGCGGCAACGGTGGGTCAGAGCCCGATGGCACCAAGACGTCTTGCGAGGGCGACGGCTTGGGAGCGAGAGCGCACTTCAAGCTTGCGCATCAGCTGGTACACGTGTCTCTTTACGGTCGCTTCTGCAATGAGGAGAGCGCCTGCGATTGAGCCGTTCGATTGCCCCTCGGCAATCAGGGCGAGGACCTCGAGCTCGCGATCTGTGAGCCCGAGGTCCTCGCGTTCGTCAAGGATCGACGGCACCGCGGGGAGCGATGACGTCATAGTCCCGAGCGCGCCTGCCTGTAGCGATCGCGCCAATTCGGGCCTCGACACTGAAATCGGAAGGATTCCCCAAAGGAGTTCGTGTGTTCGGCCCGCGAATGTTGCAGAGGTCACGCCAATCACCCGTGTCGTCCCGTGCCGCCGGCGGATCCGCTGCAGCAGGCTCGAAGCTACGCCACCGCACAGATCGAGGCTGACCAGGAGTGCGTCGGTTTCCCCTACAACAAGTTCGCGAAGTACCTCATCGGGCGTTCTTGCAAGCCAAACTTCACGCACGGCTTCAACGTTTGAGAGTAAATGACACGAGACCCGCGCCAATAACGTCCCTATCTTCTGCCACGCCAACGCGCAGCTGTGCATTGCCCAGCAAGCGGACTCCCTGAATCGTCCACGAACCACATCCCAGTACGGGCACGTTAGCTCGTCTCGCGCGACCCGTCTGTCCGCGCTACGGGGGACATAACGAAATTCCCTCAGATCCGGCCCCTTGAAGCGAAACCCGTGGCGGGCGTTCCGGCCTACGTCTAAAGGTGGATAGCGACCCTACGGCGCGGGCTGTTTACGTTGAGAAGCGCGCGAACGTTGTCATCTATGCACGGCGCGCAGTTGGGGTATCCCGTGTTTTCGAGTGCATTCGGCTGGCCGCACCTTCTGATCATCGTCGGCGTCCTCGTGCTCCTTTTTGGTGCCACGCGGCTGCCAGCCCTCGCCAAGAGCCTCGGTAGCTCCCTTCGTATCCTTCGAAATGAAGTGCGCGATCAGGAAGGCGACAGCGATGAACAAGCCAAGTAGCGGCGGGAGCCCAGATCTGGCTTCCCGCGGTACCTCTCGACGCGCATTTGTCATCGGCGCTGCCGGCGCGGCGACAGTTGCGGTGCTTGCGCAGGGCTCGCCCGCGAGCGCAGATGTGATGCCCGCGACTTCCAGCGTTGCTGCCAAGAATGGCCTTCTTTCGCCCGAGTCGTTGCGAAAGATTAGTTGGTTAGATGCCAGTGGATCGCATCAATTGGATTTGGATGTACCAACTTCCTTCAACGTCTTGTGGCCGTCCAAATGGGGGCGCACTGCAAATCTGACGCTAACTGGTGACCGCCGGCTGGTTGAGTTGGACGGCAGCGTGACCCTGCAGGGTGACGGCTGGCAACAGACTGTTCCATTAACGATTTCGCTCACGAGCGACCGGCAGGTTTCAGCTGCGGCGCGGTTCGAGATCCCCAAGACTCGTGTTGCCGAGATGTCTCTGGCGATCGGTTTCATCACGCTGAATCCCTACCCAAACGATCTGTTCGATGACGCTGAGCCGTTCACCGTTAGCCTCACAGGTGTTGTGAACTCGGCTCAAGCACTCTTCAGCTCGTCGAACCCGTACTCCCAGGGTGACGTCAGCGCGTGGGGTGTCGAGTTGTATCCGAGCTTTTCGTCCCTGGAAATCGACGGAGGGTATCGCAGGCCAATCTCATGCTTGATCGTGAGCGTCGGCCCGAATCCAATTCCGCAGGGAGCTCAACTGTTGGCAAGCGCCGACGCACGAAAGGTCAGCGGGTTTTCGATCGCGTCTGCAGCACTTGGCGAAAGTGAGCCGACTGCCCTATCGGCTGTCGTAGACCTTGACGCGACGGGGATCGCGCTTGTCGTAGATCTGCCGCCGCTCGCCGAGGGGGAGTCGATCACCCTAGGTATCGATTCGACGATTTTTGACTCGAAGCCTGGTATCGGCGATCTTTCGCCGGCAGCCGTGAATCTCTCGTGGAGCCAGGAAAGCCGTTCATTTCAAAGGGCGACCGGGCGCTACAGCGTTGCCGACCGAACGCCAACTGGTAACGCTGTAACGACGGGAGACTGAACATGGATGTGATGGTCGCTGCCACGCAGACTTGGATCAATAGCCACTACTCAACGGTGAGTGGAATCCCTCACCTCGACGTGGACGGTCAAACCGGATGGACGACGGTCAACGCGTTGACCCGCTGTTTGCAGCACGAGCTAGGGATCACCGCCCTCTCTGACTCGTTCGGGCCTACAACCCTTTCCTACCTAACTTCGCAGATCGGTAGCGTCTCCTCATCTACAACCAATGCCAATGTGCTCGGAATCATGCAGGGCGGCATGTGGTGCAAGGGATACGTGGGAGGGTACCAATTCGGCGATTGGTCGCTTTCCACTGAATTGAACGACTCGCTCCCTCAACTGAGGCAAAGTATGGGGCTCGGCTATATCGCGGCGCTGCCGCCGAAGGCGTTCAAGAGTCTCCTGAACATGGACTCTTACACGACCCGGCCGAGCGGATCGAGTGATTCCACGACGGCGCAGCGATGGCTCAACGGCACCTACTACGGGCGCGCTGACTTCTTCATCATCCCTTGTGACGGGATCTACTCCCGAGATGTACAGAAGGGGTTGATGCTTGCGATCCAGTACGAGCTCGGCATGGCGGATGGCGTGGCGAACGGCAACTTTGGCCCGGTACCCAGTCCGGCCTTCAGACCTACGGCAACTTCGGACTTGGTGCGACGGATTCCACGCGGAAACTCGTGCGTCTCTTTCAAGCGGCTCTGATCTTCAATGGCTACGTTGTGCCTCTCAGCGGAACCTTCGATTCGACCACTGCTTCGCAGACCACGGCATTCCAGTCTTTCTCGGGATTGTCGGCTACAGGTGCTGCGAACTTCCAGACGTGGGCCGCGCTATTGGTCAGCACCGGAGATCCCAACCGGGCCGTTTCGGCCGCAGACACGGCGACGCCGATCACAGCGTCGAAGGCGACAACTCTCGCGAACGGTGGATACCTCACCGTCGGGCGGTACTTGACGGTCTCGAGCAAGCGCATCCAACCCGACGAACTAGGCACAATGTTCGCGGCGGGCCTGCGTGTTTTCCCAATCATGCAAGAAAGCAACAACGCGCTGTCGCTGTTCACGCTGTCGGAGGGCAAGCGACAAGGCGAGATCGCGATAAGGCGAGCTCGCCAACTTGGACTTGCTAGCGGTACGACGATCTACTTCGCGGTGGACTTCGATGCGACCGACGACGACATCACCGCAGCGGTCCTACCGTTCTTCGATGGTGTCAAGCAGGCCGTCGGGTACTCAATGAACCCTTCGTATCAGGTCGGCGTCTACGGCACGCGTAACGTGTGTTCCCGTGTTAGTGCAGCGGGATTCGCGGTGAGCTCCTACATCGCCGCGATGTCTACTGGATGGAGTGGCAACCTCGGATTTCCAAAGCCTGCGAACTGGGCCTATGACCAAATCCAAACGGTGACCATCGGGTCTGGATCAGGATCGATAGCGATTGACCGGGACGCGAAGACTTCAAGTTCGCCGTCGTTGGGCTCCGGCAACGTTGCGCGTACGCCGCGGATAGTGTCCGGGGGAACCAATCAATATGACGAGTCTGGTTGGTGGAAGTGGGCTGCGCTCGCGATGCTTGCAGAACGTGCCGACAGCCTGAATCAGTGGACCACCGGTGACCGGAACTATGCCGCGCTCAGCAGGATTCGAAAGCCCGCCTACTGGCTGATGCCCGGGCAGAACCCCGCTGAGAATCCGACGGGACTCGCTTGGACCGTTGTCACAGCCGACCCGCCTATAGGCCTGGCCGGTTCGCTATTGAGCTCATGGATTTCCATGACCATCAATTTTGACAACCTCTACGGTACGGCCGAGTATCTTTCCCCCGTGGATTCAAGAATTGGAGACACTGCGCATTTCGCTGTGTCGACGCTGAGCCTTATGACGTGGGGCTCTCCGACGACGGGCGACACGTCGCCAGGGATCGGCGAGTACGGGAGT
Organism: Pseudolysinimonas sp.; assembly: GCF_039912695.1. GTDB lineage: Bacteria > Actinomycetota > Actinomycetes > Actinomycetales > Microbacteriaceae > Pseudolysinimonas_A. The sequence goes on along the minus strand of NZ_JBDSPJ010000022.1, from coordinate 166,978 downwards.
TGGGGCTTGGATTTGGCGACTGCCTGGAATGACTACGAGGAGGCAAGGATTAATGCGGGAGGGACATGGAACTACTCCGTCCGCACATGGATGGCTGCGTACATTGGGGCGGGCTCTGCACACTTCGGACGTAGGGACCTTCAAGCAGACATGGCAGCCGACATCTGCGCCCGAGTCTGCAACGGTCCCTCTGCGCTGACTCTCGACGAAGCTCTTCGTCGCATCTACGTTGGGGTAGAAGACAATCCAGGCTACTTAGCGACTACGTTCGTCGCCGATCGATTCGGGTCGCGCGCGACAATGGTGAGCGCGGCCACGGCTCTGCTTAGCAATGGCCCGCCTGCGAGCTGGCCTGTCAGGCTTCTCATGACGGCAAATCGAAAGCCGGGTCTTGTCACGGACTCTGCCGCGCCAACGCCCACGGTTCCGGATCCCCCGGCCGGTGTTCTCGCGACCGAGATCGATGACTTTGCTAATGGATTTGCGGATGCCGTATACGCTGCGATGGCTTGGACTACTGGGGACTAAACTCACAGCATGGTGCGGGGGCTGAGGGTTGTGCTCGTCGCTCTCTTCGTGATCCCGATGGGTGTGGTCGCGACGGCGTTTGGGTTCTTGCAAGTGACGCAGACCGCGAACTGCGTCAGCCCGGGAAGCCCGAACTCCGACTTATTCATCGGAATGGGTCTCAGTCTGCTGACGGTACTCGTTGGTGCTCTGCTCTTGCCGACCCCGATCGATGCGCTCGAAGGAGCGCTCTTCATCACTCTGGGGGTCGTCACCGTCAGCTTGATCGGGTTTCTCGTGGCGACTTTTGGCGTTCACGAGCAGAGCGCGGCGATGGAAGCAGCCTGGTCGGCATGCGGCCGAAATGCTGCTGGAGTGCGAATCCGCAGCTTGTCTCTAGTTCTGACCCTTGCTGGCCCGCTAGCCGTGGTCCCGATAACTGCGAAGAAGAAGACGCCCGCTCGCGTGTTGGTGTCTGCAGGAATCGCCGTCATTGGGTGGGTGCCCGCTCTTGTGGTTGCGAATCCGTTTAGCTAAGGCGTCGCTGAGCGATCCACCGATCAGGCGGTCGCTTCGACTCCTCTAGTCGACGGCTTACATCTGTGCGGCCTTTGACTTACGTCGCCTCGCGCGCTGGACCGGGTTCGGGCCGACTGCTTTCGCCATGTCTTCGTAGTCTGCGACTTCGGCAGTGGACTCTTGATCCGCTTCGTCTAGCGCTTCGTAGAAGTCGGGGCTACTCAGTAGTGCCTTCCCGAGGGGTGTCTCAACCCGAAGCCCCGGGAGAAGCGTTCCGATTTCCGGAAGCATTAGAAGGCTGAACAGGGCGAAAACTACCCACATCGCACCTATCGGGATGGCTGCTGGGCTGCAATCTGAGTCGGAGGAGTTGTCGTAGATACCAGGGTCGCCACCACCAACAGTCGTTTCCTGATGAGAACTGACTTCACAACTTAGGCCCGGCCCGAAGGGAGCGGGCCATCTCGTTGAGATGGCAAGGTACAAGATCACCAAGGCGGCGATGACGGCCAGAGTTAGGAGTACGGGCCTGAGTTTTGAGTCCGTCCACGACCCGACCGGGTTGTCCTTCAACCAGTGCCATGCATTGACCGCGGCTGAGCTTAGGTTCGGAAGCTCCTCGCGAAGGACCACCAAACCGGCCCTTCGGGCCGCGAACCACCAAATCGCTGTTTCGGCGACAATCCACCAAATCGCCGTTCCGGCGGCGCCGGACCATACAGACAACTTCTGCGCCAGTCAACGGCCAGCCGATTCACACCCTCGGCGGCTACTGTCCCATTACAGGCCACACGCGTTCGGTGTTTTCGGGCGTCGGCCAACCGGGTTGCAACGACGGGATCCCACGGGAGGTCCCGCTCAGCCGACAACTCGAGAGCGACCAGCCCCTCGCGGGATCGCCTCAGGATCGGAACGCACACGATGACCGTTTACGGATTTCTCAGTACGTACCCGCCCACGCGCTGCGGGCTCGCCAGCTTCACCGACTCGCTCGCCTCGGCGGTGCCTCGCCCCTGCGACCCAGACGCCCGCGTCGTGCGAGTCGATGACCTCGTGCCGACCGGCCCGCCAGTACTCGGTGCACACACGGTCGTCGTCGACGACCTCCACCCCGGCAGCTTGAACAGCCGCATCGCGGCAGCGGCGGCGCTCAACGCCTGCGATGTCGCGATCGTCCAACACGAGTACGGCATCTACGGCGGACGGGACGGGGACGAGATCCTCGACGTGCTGGATCGGATCACCGCCCCCTGCATCGTGGTGTTCCACACCGTGCTCGAGCAGCCCTCCGCCCACCAGCGATGGTTGCTCGAACGCATCGCGGAACTCGCTTCATCGGTCGTGGTCATGACGCGAACCGCCCACGATCTGCTTGAGCGTCACTACCAGATCGCCATGTCGAAGGTCAGTGTCATCGCCCACGGCGTTCCCGAGTGGTCGCCGTCCAGCGTCTCCGACCCCTCGCGGCGTCCGACGGTACTCACCTGGGGACTCCTCGGGCCCGGTAAGGGCATCGAGTGGGGGATCCGAGCGTTCGCCCGGCTCCGCGCGATGACACCGGCACCGCTCTACCGCATCGTCGGTCAGACGCATCCGAAGGTCCTGGCCGAGCAGGGTGATACCTATCGCCAGTCGCTCATTGACCTCGCCGCCGAGCTGGGCATCTCCGACAACGTCGAGTTCGACGACGGCTACCAGTCCGCCGCGCAGCTCGCCGCGATTGTGGCGGCATCGGATGTCGTCCTCCTCCCGTATGACACCCGTGCTCAGACGACATCCGGTGTTCTCGTCGAGGCGATCGCAGCGGGCAAACCTGTTGTCGCGACCCGGTTCCCACACTCGATCGAACTGCTCGGTCACGGCGGGGGCATCCTCGTCGATCACGAGAACCCGGAACAGATCGCGGCGGCCCTGCAACGTGTCCTCGACCGCAGCGGGGTCGGGGCCGACCTGGCCGAAGCCGCGCTCGCCGACGCACCCGCAACACCGTGGAGCGAGGTCGGCTCCGCATTTCGAGCGCTCGCGGCGAAGTTCGAGGGAGTACGTGCCGCATGAGTACCACTCAGACGGCATCCGTTCTCTCGCCCGCGGGCGCCCCGTCGTTCGAACATCTCGCCGCGATGACCACGCCGTGGGGTTTGTTCGAGCACGCTCGCCTCGACGCTCCGATGGTGGGCGAGGGCTACTGCGTCGATGACGTGGCGCGTGCGCTCGTCGTGATGGTGCGCGAGGGCGGCTCTTCGGCGACAGTGCTGCATCTCACGGAGATCTACCTGTCGTTCCTCGAAGATGCGATCAGCCCCGAGGGTCTCGTGCACAACCGGATGGCGCACGGCGGGGCCTGGACCGACGCCCCAAGTATCGGCGATTGGTGGGGTCGCGCCGTCGGCGCTCTCGGATTCACAGCCGCACACGCGACCGATCCCTTCCACCGCACTCGCGCGACCTACGCCTTCCTGCGGGCTGCCGCTCAACGCTCGCCTGACGTGCGCGCGTCAGCGTTCGCGGCGATCGGTGCCGCCGAACTACTCAAGGCCAGGCCGGATGCCGACGGCGCCCGCATGCTGCTGGAGGACTCGCTCGCTAACGTGCCGATCGCGCCGGGCGTCGAGTGGCCCTGGCCGGAGAGCCGCTTGCGTTACGCGAATGCCACCCTGTGCGAGGCCCTGATCATCGGGGGGCAGGTGCTCGGTCTCCGGGGGACGCTGAAGCGTGGTCTGGAGATGCTGGCGTTCCTCCTCGAACTCGAGACCGGCCCCCGAGGCCGACTCTCGGTCACCGGATCCGCGGGTCGCGGCTCGCGTGACACCGGTCCGCTCTGGGACCAGCAGCCGATCGAAACGGCTGCGCTCGCGGATGCCTGCGCACGTGCCTTCGAGGCGACCGGCGACGTTCAGTGGCTTCACGGCGTCGATCTCGCGTGGAACTGGTTCCTCGGGGCCAACGACAGCGACATCCCGATGTACGACGCGGCCTCGGGCGCGGGATATGACGGGCTGACTCCGACGGGCCGCAACGAGAACCGCGGCGCCGAATCCACGATCGCCGCGCTGAGCACCCTGCAGCGTGCCCGCTCGCTCGGCCTGTTGGACCAAGCATGACTCTCGAGGTTCGGGATGCCGGAGTCGAGCTCCGTCACGACCCGGCCCGCGTCGTCGTCGAACTGTTCGCTCCCGGTGAGAGCACGCCGGGCGGATCGTCGCGCACCCTCCAGGTGCTTGACCGCGTTCTCGCGATCCCTACTGAGGAGATCGGGCCGGCCGCGGAGCGCATCCTCACCGATTTCGGCGAACGCCACGTCGACCTGCGTGACACCCTCGTCGCAAACGCGATGAAGGTGCATCCCGGCGTAGCCGATCTGGATGCTGATCTCGGGGTCGTCCTCGGAGCGTCGTTCAGCGCCGAGCACTCGATCGAGGGCGCGGCCCTGTGCAACCCGAGCGCCGTCCCGCATCCCGATCAATCAGGTCTCGCCCCCGGCGCACTGCGCGTGGCCGTCTCGATGCGTTCGATCGGCGAGGGCCACGTCTCGACGATCTCGTTCGGCACTGCGGTCATCGCCGCCGATCGCACCTGGACCTTCGGCGAGCGGGCTCTGCCTCTCGTGCGGGCCGTGGTCTCCGAAGGGGAGTGGGAGGCGGATCATTTCCGCCGCGCGCTTGAGCATCACGGTCAGCTCACCGAGATCGCCCGGGTCGTTCTGCAAGGAGTAGGCGACCGTTTCAAGAGTTCCGATATCGAGGCGGTCATCCTTCGCTTGCCCAACGAATTCCTCACGCACTTCGATTCCCGGGCGAAAGTCGAAGCGGTGCGACTCATTGGTCGCTCGGCCTACGACGCCGCCTTTCCTGCGGGCAGCGACCTGTCGCAACGCGTGCTGCTCCCCGCGGCAGACGAGGAACGCCACGGGGTCGAGGACGCGCGTTTCGTGCGATTCGTCGGAGACCAGGGCGAGGTCGAGTACCGCGCGAGTTATACGGCTTACGACGGGCGATCCATCGCATCCCGCCTGCTCCTCACCGACGATTTCGAAACCTTCACGGTGCATCGCATGACGGGTGACCCGGCTCGCACGAAGGGGATGGCCTTCTTCCCGCGGCGGATCAACGGCTGGCTGTACGCACTCACCCGCAGCGACGGCGAGAGCAACCTCCTCGCTCGCTCGCGCGACGGTCTCGACTGGGGCGACGAAGTGCTCGTGCAAAGCCCCCGGATGCTCTGGGAAGTTGTGCAGACCGGCAACTGCGGTGTGCCGATCGAGACCGATCGCGGCTGGCTGGTGCTCACGCACGGAGTCGGGCCGATGCGACGCTACGGCCTGGGCGCGATCTTGCTCGACCTCGACGACCCGTCCCGAGTGGTGGCGCAGCTCGAGAGTTCGCTTCTCCAACCACGGGGCGCGGAGCAGAACGGCTACGTGCCCAACGTCGTCTACTCCTGCGGCGGCCTGGTGCACGACGGCATCCTGTGGATTCCGCACGGCGTCGGCGACGATCACATCCGGGTGGTGTCGGTCGTGCTGGACGACTTGCTCGACGCGATGGCGCCGACGGGCTGACGCCGTCGGGCTGATCTCGGGGTGGTCGCCTCGAGGTTGTCGCCTGACAGAGTCGCCTGACAAAGCAGAGGCGGGTACCGAGAGCCCTGATCGCTCGCGGTACCCGCCATGCCGCTGAGCGATACATCCCCAGCAGCTGCCAGAGACCTCATTTCCGACGGAGGCCGGAACCTTACGGAGCTAGCTAAAACACTTCCGGGGCTAGCTGAAACAGACGAGATCTGTGAGCGTGGCAGCGTTGGAGGGCTTCCCCGTGTTGGCAGCCATTGTGTAGACCACGGTTGCCCCGTTTACCGCGTTGACCGTTCCCGACGTGCGGGCATTGGCCGTCGAACGTACCAATCCGCCGAGGGGCGCCAGGCTGCTGGACGTTCCGCCTACGGAGCATGAGGTGAATGCCAACTTCGTGCCGGAGTAGAGGGTGTTGCTCCACGCGCAATATTGACCCGTCGAGCAGGTACCGATGGATCGGGCGCTGAACTCCGATTCGAGAGTGAGGGTGACGGCGCCCTTCTGCCACTCGATCACTCCGGGGGCGACCTCGATTCCGCCGGGAAACTCCTGGAGGATTTCTGCAACCCGGGAAGAAAGCGAGGTGAGCGGGTCGGCAGTTGCTGCGGCTGAGGCTCCCAGCAAGGCAAACGTCGCAATGGTGCAGGCGGCAAGGTGGAGCAGTTTCACGGTTGAGCCTTCCAGGCGACGTAGTTGAAAACTGAGGGCGACGCGAGTGAAATGTCGGGGTCCCCACCGAGGTAGATCTCCTCGGAGGCCAGGAGTGCACCGGACTCTTTGTCAAAGAGCAGAACATCCTCGAACGTGCCATGGGCGCGAGTGCTTGTTGCGACGGCGATGGCGGGTCTGCCGAGGCGATCCATGACCTCGCCCAGGATGGAAACGTCGGGGAGTGACGCGAGCATCTCCGTCAGGGCAGCGGTCTGTGCGCCATCCAATTCCCACTCGTTCCTGAGATTTTCGACCGCCCCGAAGTACTCGCCCGTCGTGGTCGCCTCGGTAAAGCCAAAAATCCCGCCCAGGTAGGCTCGCAAATCCTCACCGCTCGACGAAGGAGGAGGGGTCAGGAAGAGCCTCGGGCTCTCTGCTGCGGTGAAGTCGAGCCGTTCCAGCACGGTTCCCGGTTGGGGAGCTGCGGTCTCGTTCGGCACGGTGCCCCATCGCACGGAACCAGCGAGAGTGACAATCGAGGCAGAGCCGTCGGGGTGATACGTTCTCGTAACCTCACGGGGCTGCACAAATGTGGTCGTCGTGCCCGCTACCTCTGTCAGGTCTGCCGACCACGTTTCGCTCGCGATGACGCTGGATGTTGGGGTGAGGATGCTGCTGCGCGCCACTTCGCCTAGCCTTCCCAGCACGGTCGACGGAGATCCCGAGACGGGTATGAAGGTGAGAAGCGGCGGTGAAGCCACCGCGGGGGGTGTCGCGAACGGCATCGTGACCGTCAGGATGACCGCGATTGCCGCAGCCACCGCCGAACCCCAGATCAACCTCCGACGCCACCGCAGGTCACGATGAGCCGGGATCGGTGGCGACGCCGACAGGATCGCCGCAAGATCCGCTTCGGCACGGGGCGACAGTGACGAAGTTCGGCGCACCGGCGCCGCGTTAGCTTCTCGAATGAGGCGCTCGATGTCATCCATTTCTCTGACCCCCTGAGTTCCCTGAGTTCCCTGATTTCCCTGATGAGGCAGGTGCAAGTTCGGTCGACTCGAGTTGTCGTCGAAGGGCGTCTCGTGCCCGCGAGAGCCTCACCCACACCGCGGCCGCCGAGATCGTCAAGATCGCGGCGATCTCGTCTCCCGCGAGGTCTTCCCAATACGACATGAAGAGGATTTCGCGATCGGCCGACTTCAGACGGCTCATGGCCTCAAGCACGGGCGCATTTATCTGCGTCGACGTCACCAGGGCCTCTCCTTCCAAACGATCTCGAAGTGCTCGCGATCGCTTGGATCGTCGGTACTCATTGCCGACGACGTTGCGCGCTACGCCATACAGCCATGCCACCGACGGCGCGTCGCCGCCTTTGAACTGATCCCAGGCGATGCGAAACACCTCCGCCGTCGCATCTTCGGCGGCAGAGAAATCGCTCAACCGCCGGAAGCACGTAGACACAATGAGCGAGTAGTGCTGCCGGTAGAAGGCCGTGAAACGCGCAGTTGACTCCTCTTCCATCTGCACGCTCCCACCTGTTCTCATGGTTGTTGTTTCCGCCCGCGGCAAGATCCTTACGCCGCATCCCCGGTTGATGTGGGCGGACTCCATTTCTACGCCCTGTCGAAGGGGCAAGCATCCCGATTCTTGACCACCCCACCCCGAATACGATGGGCACATGGCAAAAGCGGACCTCATGGACTACGACAAGGCGCTCGAGCTGTACGAAGTGGTGATCGGCCTCGAGATTCACGTCGAGCTCAGCACGAAGACGAAGATGTTCTCGGATGCGCCGAACCCCGCCAACGAGGCGAACCATGACGCGGCGCCGAACACGCTGATCACTCCGGTCGATCTGGGACTGCCGGGCAGCCTCCCGGTGGTGAACCAGACGGCCGTCGAGTACGCCATCTCGCTGGGACTCGCGCTGGGGTGCGAGATCGCCGCGAAGAGCACGTTCAGCCGCAAGAACTACTTCTACCCCGACCTCGCGAAGAACTATCAGATCAGCCAGTACGACGAGCCGATCGCGTTCGAGGGTTCCGTCGAGATCGAACTCGCGGACGGTTCGCTGGTGCAGATTCCGATCGAGCGGGCGCACATGGAAGAGGATGCCGGCAAGCTCACGCACCTCGGCGGCGCGACTGGTCGCATCCAAGGTGCTGACGCGAGTTTGGTGGACTACAACCGTGCCGGTGTTCCGCTGGTTGAGATCGTGACGAAGCCGATCATGGGAACTGAAGGTTCCGCACCTGAGGTCGCGAAGGCGTATGTGGCGACGATCCGCGACATGGTGCGGTCGCTCGGCATCTCGGAGGCGCGCATGGAGCGCGGCAACCTGCGCTGCGACGCGAACGTGTCGATTCGCCCGCGCGGGCAGGAGAAACTCGGCACCCGCACCGAGACGAAAAACGTGAACTCGCTGCGGTCGGTGGAGCGCGCGGTGCGCCACGAGATCCAGCGGCAGGCCGCCATCCTCTCCGCCGGTGGTTCGATCACCCAAGAGACCCGTCACTGGCACGAAGACACCGGTACGACTTCACCCGGACGTCCGAAGTCGGATGCCGACGACTACCGGTATTTTCCGGAACCCGACCTGCTGCCGATCGAGCCGCCCGCGTCTCTGGTGGATCGTTTGCGGGCTAAATTGCCGGAGGCGCCCGCCATCCATCGCCGTCGTCTTCGCGAGGCCTGGGGGTTTACGGCGCTGGAGTTCCAGGATGTCGTCAACGCCGGACTGCTCGTCGAGATCGAGGACACCGTGGCCGCCGGTGCGGCGCCGGCTCAGGCCCGCAAGTGGTGGACCGGCGAGATCGCGCGGCTCGCGAACGCCGCTGGCGCCGAGTCCGGTGGCTTGATCTCCCCGTTGCACGTGTCGGAGCTGATCGCTTTGGTGGAGTCGGGGAAACTGACCGACCGCCTCGCCCGCCAGGTGCTCGAGGGCGTCATCGCGGGGGAGGGCCGGCCGTCGGAAGTCGTGGCTGCTCGTGGTCTCGCGGTGGTGTCGGATGATGGTGCCCTGCTTGCCGCGATCGACGAGGCACTGGCGGCTCAGCCGGATGTGCTCGAGAAGTTGCGGGACGGCAAAGTTCAGGCGGCTGGCGCAATCATTGGTGCCGTCATGAAGGCGATGGGCGGGTCGGCGGATGCCGCCCGCGTTCGCGAACTGGTGTTGGAGCGGGCGAATGTTTGAAGCGAAAGCCGCTGGCGGGCGACGCTCGAGCCGCTTTGCCTAGTTCGATTGTCCGAAAAGCTGGGTTACGTAGTCGATTCCGGCGCGCGATACTCGATAGCTCGTGCCGACTTTGAACACGCGCTTGGCTTTCAGGTTGTTCGTCATGGACTGAGACGGATTTCCGACCTTGTAGCCCTGCTCGAGCAAGAGACTGCTTGCGTCCTTTGTCGTGAATGTGTTGTCTGCCGACTGGCGCTGGGCAAACAAGCCCGCGACGAGCATCTGGTCCGTGCCAGTGACGGAGTTCGGAAGGCCGATCATCAGCTCCCCGAAGTCCGCAGACTCTAAGGCATTCTGAGCAACGCTCCCCGGTGCCGAGGTTGAGGACGTCGACGGCTGCGATTGATGCGTGTTGCTGCCGCGGAGCAACACGCGCATGAAGTCGAGCTCGGGGCTATAGGCGTCGAGCAGATTCTGGTCGCCAGAGACCGTGATGGCCTTGTCGGCGACCTGGATGTGAACGGTGTAGTCAACCATTCACGAATCGTACCACTGGAGTGAATCAAGTGGCGAGTCCTTACCCTGATACTTGTTCGAGAACACCGTCATTTTGTTGGCCGCTTCTAGCTCGGAGAAGGGAGAAGCATCATGATCTCATGCCTTGACAATCTTTCGTGGAGGAATGGAGGCAAGAAAATACCTGATCAACATGATAAAAAACTGGGAAATCATGTGTGACTATGGACGACGTGACTCACTGGTGCAGTCCTGATCCAAAACGGAGACCACAACCCAAAGAGTCGGCACCCGCTGTTCTGACTTGGCCGCCTAAGTCAGAACAGTGCCGATGATCCTTTAGGATCGCAGCGTGAAGCCCTCCATGGACTGGCCACTGCACGCTTCCGAGGTACGCCCCTGGCAGCAAATGGTACGAAGAGGTCCACGTGCCGACCGGACCGTTACTCAAGTAGAGGTGCGCCTTCCACCGTTCATTGGCGAACTCGATGTTCGTTTGAGCGGCCCCTTGATCGCGGTCGGCGAGAAGGCAGCTCGCGACGCCACCACTCTGGATTCAGGAATGGGGCGCCAACTCGCGTCGCTGGGTGGCTTCCTGATCAGAACGGAGTCGGTCGCCTCATCGAAGATCGAACACATCGATGCTTCAATCGAGGACTTCGCGCGGGCGCTCATCGGCATCAAGTCGAATGACTCGGCAACGAGCATGGTCGCTGCGATCGGCGCGCTGACTTCCCTCATCGAGAAAGCCGGCGATGGCGAGATCGCAATCTCGGACATTCTTGAAGCCCACCGACAGCTCATGTTCGAAGACCCGGTCGACGCCGCGACTGCCGGTCAGTTCCGACAGGTCCAAAACTGGATTGGTGGAAGCGACTTCTCTCCTCGCGGCGCGCTCTACGTGCCACCTCCATACGAGCTGGTTGAGGCATTGATGGCGGACCTAATGATTTTCGTCAACCGAGAAGACATCCCGGCACTGGCTCAGGCTGCACTTGCGCACGCTCAGTTTGAGTCGATACACCCGTTCGTTGATGGCAATGGGCGCATTGGGCGGGCATTGATCAACGCGGTCCTTCGCCGAAGAGGCGTGACCACGTCCACTGTGATTCCGATCGCGTCGGTCTTAGTTGCCGACCGCGACCGCTATTTCAGGCTCTTGGATGACTATCGACTCGGCGCCGTCGACGAACTGGTTGAGCTCATGTGTGCGGCGACTTCGCTCGCCAGCAAGGAGGCCGAAGCCTCGGCGACAGTGCTGGCTGGCCTGCCAGACATCTGGCGGTCGGCCGTCCGACCGCGGAAAGGGTCGGCGGCCGACCGAATGTTGGACTTCATGCTGGACCTTCCTGTCTTCACCGTTGATCAGGTGGTCACGAGGACAGGAACTAATCTCGCCAGCGCATACCAGGCAGTGGAACGGCTTGAGCAAGAGGCGATCATTTACGAGATCACGGGCCGAAAGAGAGACAGAGTTTGGGCCGCAAGCGATGTTCTGGAAGAACTTGACGCATTAAATGCAAGAGTCGCGATGAGAGTATCCCCGGCACCATGAGCTGACCGCGAAACTCAGGCTCGGTGGCCCCAGGAGGGTTCGGCGTATTCATGGCTAGGCAATTGGCCGCCGACCGCACTGAATACGAGTCAAGCCACTCGGAGGTGGCTAGCATCTGGGTAAACGCATCGGAGACCCAAATGGCTGTTAGCGAAATGATCGCCGAGGCGTGGAAGGCAGTCAAAGACGCCGGCGTTCCTGAGAACTTGCAAGAGGTCGCCTTCAAGGAGGCGATGGAAGAGCTCCGCGCCGCGCGCCATCCGATTGGCAAGCCGTGTGCCTTACGAGCTGCGGCGGACGCCGCAGTAGGCACGTCAGACCGCGCAAGCAAACAGAAGCGGAACACTGCGCGAGCTTCCGCGAGTCGAAGCCGGAAGCGACGGACGATGACGTACTGGGGCTAGTGCTGCCGAACGATGAGCTGTTCGCGAAGTTCGCTCTCGAGTCTGGTCTCGAGCAGCAGGTTCTTGAGGGACTGTTCCATTTCGAACGAGGCAGGCCGATTCTCAACGGCCGGACGATCCAGCTCGGAGCGAACTTCGCGGAGCAGTCGAGGTCGATCGCGGTCGCACTGACCGCCGCTTACCATTACGCACTCGGTGTTCGCGACGTGCCGGTGAGTCGGATCGCCGACGAGTGCCGGCGGAAGAATGCTTACGATGTCGACAACTTCTCCAGCTCGCTTGCTCGGGAGAAGGCAATCACGATCGTCGGTTCGCGGGGAAACCGTTTTGTGCACATCAAGGGTGGCGACACTCTCAAGCGGCTCGCGGTAATCATCGACGCCCACCGAGGACAAAAGGGTGAGTAGCTGTTGAGCTCGCTTGACACTTCGACACTGGAGTCTGGCTTTGTCGCCGCAGGAGTCCCTTCCGACTTGGCACGGGAGCTCATAGAGTCGTTCGTCGAAGCGAAGCGGCGCTACTACTTAGAGGACTTCATGCCGAACGCGGTCCAAGGCGGCCGCTTCGCGGAAGCGGTAATGAGGATCCTTGAGTGGAGAACGACCGGCTCATTTACCCCACTCGCAGACCCGCGTTTTTCCGTTGAAGCGACGATAAAGGCGCTCGGCGGTATCGCCGTCAGCGCCGAACCGGAGTCCGTTCGGCTCCATATTCCTAGATCCGTGCGGGTCGTCTACGACATCAGAAACAAGCGAAACACAGCTCACCTTTCCGATGGCATTGATCCGAATGTCCAGGACGCGACACTCGTGGTCGCGGTACTGAGCTGGATACTTGCCGAGCTCGTTCGCCTCTACCACGCCGTGTCAGCGGCCGATGCGCAAGCGTTGATTGAGGTACTCGTCACTCGAGAAGTCCCGATGATTCAGGTCTTTGATGGATCACCTCGTGTGTTGCGAACCCTGCCTGCCTCGGACCACTTGCTCGTCCTTGCGTACTGGGCGGGGCCGCTAGGAGTTGACCGGAAGACACTTGCGAGTTGGCTTCCCGCCAGCATGCAGGCCAACGCGCTGCGAACGCTCGGGCAGCTTCATGCGAAGCATCTCGTCCACCTGGTTGATTCATTAGTGCGAATTACAATCGTTGGTCAAAGGTCTGTTGAAGAGCGCGGTCTCGTTCAGCCCCTCTGACTTCGGCTCTTCAACCGCTCTGGTCGCCGTGGCTGCCCCTCCGTCCTTTGGGGTGACGCGCGTCGAGGTGACGCGACTCACAAGCGACCGGTCTTTCGAACGAGACTCTCGTCACCACCACGATCTCGAAGGGTCAGTCGCCAAGGCCCAGGAGCTGCTCGACCGCCCGTACCTGCCACGGCGGCGTCTTGCGGGTCAGGTACAGCAGGTCGCGCTCACTCTCGGGGAGGAGCGGCGCCAAGCCTGACTCGGTCACCGTTTGACGATAGCGGGCGGGGTGGAGGTGAGCGCAGGCTTGGTTTCCATACACCGCGCTGCGCACAGCAATGAACTGGCGGTTCGGCCTGACGAAGATACTCCAGCGGGATGAAGCGCCAGGACGCCGTCGCGCGTACCTTTGACCCCATGACGAGAGTGACCCTGCGCGCCCAGGCGCTGCTCGTCGCGCTGGCCGGCGTCGTCGCTCTCGTACTCGCGACCGCCCACGCGCCTACGCCGGGTTCCGTGTTGGCTGCGCTCGCGGCATCCACTCTTGCAGCCGCGGTGATCCTGGTCGCGCAGCGCACCGTCGCCGTGCCGATCGAACGCCAGACCTTCGTCGGGCAGCGCGCACGCACTCATGCGGAGTCGCTCAGCCGAATCGCGGAGCCGAGCCACCCTGACTCCGACGGACGGGTGCGCTCACGCGCTCCGGGCGGGATGTTCTCGGCCGCATAGTTTTCGTTCCTGCGAACGGATGTGCGGCCAGACGCGCCCACATCCCACCCATCGCAAGGAACTGAAAACCTATGAACATCCCATTCATCGGCGTGCTGCTCGACGGCGCGCACTCGCTCATCCTCAGCCTCGCCACACTGCTCGAACCCGTCGCCGGGGGAGCCGCCGCCGCAGCCGCCATCGTGCTCGTCACGCTCATCGTGCGTGCGGCGCTGATTCCGCTCGGCGTGCGGCTCATCCGCGCCGAGATCAACCGCAAGAGGATGGCGCCCAAGGTCGCCGAACTGCAGCGGCGCTTCAAGAAGAACCCCGAACTGCTGCAGCGCAAGACGCTCGAGTTGCACAAGGAGGAGGGCGTCTCGCCGTTCGCCGGCATCCTGCCGTCGCTCGCGCAGATCCCGGTCGTCTCGCTGCTCTACGGCGTCGCGGTGTCGGCGACGATCAACGGGCATCCTAATGAGCTGCTCACGCAACAACTGTTCGGAGCGCCGCTCGGTCACTCGTTCGTGACCGCTCTCACGTCGGGCGACTTCGTGGCGGCTCTCGTGCCGGCGGTGCTGCTCGTCGTGATCGGCGTCGTCGCGTGGTTCACGCGGCAGCAGGCGCTCAGGATGGCGACGCCCGTCGACCCCGCCAGTCCGCTTGCCGGTTTGACCGGGATGCTGTCGTGGTTGCCGTTCATCTCGGTGGTGATCTCGGCGTTCGTGCCGCTCGCCGCCGTGTTGTACGTCAGCGTTTCGACGACGTGGACGTTCTTTGAGCGAACGATTCTGCGGCGGCAACTGCCGGGAGGTGCATTGAATCCGGCGACCGCCTGACGGATGGCATGGAAGTGGGTGGAGCGCTTGCGCTCCACCCACGAGTTGCTAGTTCAGCAGCGCTCGCATTTCCGGTACCCGCCGATTCCGCTCACGCGATTGGCGGCCGGGATCTGCTTCCCAACGGGGCAATCATCCCGATCGTGGTAGACATCCGGATCGGAAGGGTTAGACGAGTGATACGTCATGGATCCACTCCATTCGTGATCTTGGCGGTTGGTTGGCCGCCTTCGACTCGAACGTTAGACCGGCTCGCCGACATCGCTGCTAGCCATACGGCCTCGCGTGGCGGCTAGCGTGATCACTGTTTTACAGCTCGGGACGGGTTGATTCCACCCCAGAGGTGTCTGTGCCCGATGCTTCCCCAGAACCGAAGCGCTCCCTCATCTTCAACGAGAGTCTCGGTCAGCCTGGCGGCGTGCGTGACTACATCGGACTGGTGGTCTGCGCGCCGAGTGTCGAAAGGAAGCTGAGGTCGAAGCACGGCCTCACCGCCGATCTGGTTCGCGAAGCGATCCAGTATCCGGCGCGCGTCATGCTCGCTTGGGATGACGATCCCCGGCACGGTGGGCGACTTGTCGTCCTTGGGACCACGGCAACGGGACGGCAACTTGTCGTCTGGCTCGTCCCGACGCCGGAGTGGGATCCCGACACCGATGTTTGGCTTATCAAGACTGCTAGGTGGGTGAGATGATGAAACGCATGGAGAAGGACTGGCTTGAAGACGACGATATGTCGCCCGAAGAGACCATGCGCCGCTTCGAGGCCCTGAACCCGCAGCCCAGTCGTGGACCCCGCCCGGGGCAGCATTGGTTCATCGAAGTCCCGGCTTCCGCCGACGATGAGGCCGACCAGACGGCTCGATAGGCTGCTCAGCACCGAGGGCAAGGGCGAGCACACTGGTGCCATGCCCGAACGCCGAACCGTCACGACCACCGTCGGGCCGGTGGAGTTCGTCGACCTCCCGGGTGAGAAGCCGCCGGTGCTGTTCTTCCCCGGCGGCCACTCCTCCGCCGCGGTCGACTGCGGGTGGGAACCGTACCGCCGGCTCGGCCACCGGGTCATCGCGTTCTCCCGCCCCGGCTACGGCGCCACCCGCGTCGGGCACCTCGACCCCGCCCAGTTCGCGGACCTCATTGCCGAGGTATGCGCACAACTCGGCGTCAGCACGATCGCGGCGGCGGTCGGGGTGTCCTTCGGCGGGATGCAGGCGGTCCACGTCGCCACGCATCCCAGTCTCGCGGTCGAGCGGCTCGCGTTGCACAGTTGTGCGCCGTCGGCCCTGTCGTATCCGGATACGCGGGCGGAACGCATCCTCGGCCCTATCGTCTTCTCGCCGCTTTTGCAGGGGGTGGTCTGGGGCCTCGTGCATCGAATGGTGCGATCCGAGAGCGGTCTGAAACGGATGCTGGCGCCGCTGTCGAGAATCCCGATCGACGAGTGGTGGGGCGACCTGACCGCTGATGACCGGGATGAGGCGCGCGACCTGTTTCTCTCGATGTCGTCGGATGCCGGCTTCGCGAACGACCTGCGCCATTCGGGTCCTGACGGCGCGGATGCTCGACGCGCGGCAATCATCAGCGTGACCTGCCCGACGCTCGTGACGGCATCCCGTGATGAGGGTGGGGTGAGTTTCGCGCACTCGGAGGAGTTCGCCGCGCTCATCCCGAACGCCACGCTCGTGGAGTTGGGTTCGCCGACGCACCTGGGATGGATCGGACCGGGCAGGCCGAAACTCGACGCCGCGGTTGAGGAGTTTTTCGGCTGACCGCCGTGTAACTGTCGAGTTCGAGGAGATGCTGACGTAACAGCATCAATGCTGCGATAATCGCAGTATGACCATTTCGATCACGATTCGCGACCTCCCCAACGAGACGCGTGACGTGTTGGCGGCCCGTGCTGCGCGGTCGGGCCGCTCACTTCAGGAATACCTCTCACGGGAACTTCGCCTGCTCGCAGCCCGCCCCAGCGTCGATGAGGCGCTCGACACCATCCGCGGTCGCGCGCGCGCCTACCCGCAGCTCGATGCGGCGGATGTTCTGAGCGATCTTGAGGCTGATCGTCGGTGAGAGTCGTCGTCGACGCATCGGCGGTGTTGACGCTGCTGCTCGAACCAGGGTCACGTGGTGACGAGGTGGCGGGGATGCTCGCCGACGCCGAATTGCATGCGCCCGACCACCTGCCCGTGGAGGTCGCGAACGTTGTGCACCGCCGCCGCAACGCGTCCCTGCTGAGCGAGGCGGAATCCCGGTTGGCCCTGGATGGCTTCTGGGCCTTACCGCTGCACCTCTGGCCGTTCGAAAAGCTCTCTGAACGGGCCTGGCAACTTGGCGCCAATCTCAGCAGCTACGACGCGGCGTACGTCGCGCTTGCCGAACAACTTGAGGTGGATCTGGTGACCGGCGACGTGCGCCTCAGCCGGGCACCGGGGATCGCCTGCAGCATCCGTCTCGTCTGAGCTGGCTTGTGTGAGCCGGCTTGTGTGAGCGGGCTGGTCTGAACCGCGTCACATCAGGCCGGCGGCCAGACCCCGACGATGACAGCCATCACGAGGATGGTGACGAGTTCATGCGCGCAGTTGAGCACGGTCAAACCCACAGTGTGCCGATCGAACTGGTCGTGGGTGATGAACCGCGCGGCCGTGAACCCCGCCCACAGGATCGCCGCCGTGACGAGAGCGTTCACGAAGAACGATCCGCCCAGGATGAGGTGAGGTGACCGCGTGTGACGGCGGTTTTCGTTCCGTGACTCCCGCGGTCGGAGTGTGACGTCACTATTGGCGGTGACGTCGAGATGCGGGCTACCGTCGCCGCCATGACACTTCTCGCACCCTCCACCATTCCCGCATCCACCGCCGCCGAGCGGTCGGAACGGCTCACCGCCGCCGGCTCCGCCTGGGGCGAGCGGATCGCCGCCGACACCAAGGCGGCCCACCTCACCTACACCGTGCACGGCACCGGTCACGGGTCGGTCGCGACGGCCGTTCGGGCCGGTAAGCACGAGTTCGTGATCGACGAGCCCGGCGCCCTCGCCGGTGACGACGTCGCGGCCAGCCCGGTCGAGTACGCGCTCGGTGCGCTCGCCGCCTGCCAGGTCGTCGTCTACCGTCTCTATGCTCAGGCCCTCGGCATCCAGGTCGATGAGGTCGACGTGAAAGCTGAAGGCGACCTCGACGCCCGCCGCCTGTTCGGGATCGACCACGAGGTGCGCGCCGGCTTCCACGACGTGCGACTCGAAGTCTCGATCACCGGACCCGAGACCGAGGAGCGCTACCAGGAACTGCGCGACGCCGTGGATGCGCACTGCCCCGTGCTCGACCTGTTCCAGAACGCGACCCCGGTCACGACGACGCTGGTCAAGCGCTAGACCGTACGGGTGGCCTTCTTGAGGTTCTCGAGCAGCTCGTCCCGGTTCTGACGCACGACATAGGCCGGTCGGTCCCGCTCGAAGCGCCACGACTCGTCGATCGCGACGCTCACCGAGTCGAACCCCAGCTCATCGAGCAACGCGGTGGCGAAGGCGAGGGCATCCGGGTCGTCCCCGGCGATCGGGAGAGCGCGGCGGTCGGGCGTTCCGGCGGGGGATCCGGTGGTCGGGATGTCGCTCGCGGTGATGTTGTTGAACACCTTGACGACCCGAGACTCGTGCAGGTGCTGCTGCATGAGGCGCGTCACGGTGGTCTCGCCGTCATCGAGCTCCGGGATGTGGCCGTCGCGCTCGAAATAGTAGTTGTCGGCATCCAGCACGATCTTGCCGGCGAGGGGCGTGACCGGCACCTCGCGGTAGGAGTTGAACGGAACCGCGATCAACGCAACATCAGCCGCAAACGCGGCCTCGTCGACAGTCGCTGCCCGCGCTGCAGGGCCGAGCTCGGCGACCAGGTCGGCGAGGGTCTCGGGTCCGCGGGAGTTCGCGATCAAGACCTCGTGGCCGTGGGCCAGGACGGCCCGTGCGAAGTTGCTGCCGATGTGGCCCGCGCCAATGATTCCGAAAGTGGTCATGGTCGCCTCAACCGCGACGGGAGACTCCGCATTCCGCGCCGAGGAGGACGAAACGGCGCGGAATGCGGTGGGTGGGGAGGCCGCTCGCACTCTCGCATGTCTGCGGCCTCCCCGTTCTTCCGAGGGTAGGGAGCGGGTCTATCTGTCTCGTTTGGTCATGCTGAGAGCACCCTATGGATGCCGGCGGCCGACGTAACTCTTGGAAATCCGGCCCCTCAGCCTTCATGCGTCGATGAACCCTCGGAATTCCGAGAGTTAGGTACGCGCGCGCAGGTTGAGAAGTACCCGAACGGGCAACGCTCAGCCCGAACGGGCAACGCTCAGGAGGCGGTGGCTGCCGATTTCGCCCGCCGGGGTGCCCGCTTAGCGGCGACGGGAGTCTCAGCTGGCGTCTCTTCGCGCATGCGCACGTACCGCTGCTGTCCCTCTTCTTTCACTTCGACGAGGTCAGTGCTGGCTGTGACGAAGTCCATAAAGCTCTTGTAGCCGAGGGTCTTCTCGTTGAACGACGGGTTGAGCCGTTTGATCTGCGACTTGAGCGCCGAGGCGTTCAACCATTCGTCGACTCCCGCCTTCGCACTGCTGAGGCCGATCGCGCGCACGAGCAGCCGGGAGGCGTCGTCTGTCGTCATCGCGGGCGGGGCGACGGTCTCGCTCACCGGATCGACCTCGGCCCGTTCGGCGCGAGTTTTGGAGGCTGCGATGGGGGCAGCGACTACGGCGACCGCCTCTTCGCGCTGGATCGCGTCGTACGACTCGAACTCGTCGAGCGCCGACATGAGTGCCTGGCTGGTCGATCCCGAGACGCCGATTCCGATGACGATGCGGCCCATGCGCTTGCAACGCTGCACGAGCGGGATGTAGTCGGAGTCGCCCGCGACCACAACCACGTGAGTGATGTCGGGCAGGCGGAACAGGTCGTCGATGACGTCGACGGCAAGCCGGATGTCTGCCCCGTTCTTGGTGCTGCTTGCCGGGAAGAGCTGGGTGAGGTCGATCGCGCGGTCGACGAGCTGCCTGCGGTATGCCGCATTGGCGGGCACCGACCAGTCGGCGTAGGCGCGACTCAGCGCGACAGTGCCGAACGACGACGCGTAGTCGAGGATGGCGCCGATGTCGACGCGGGCGACATCCAGCTTGCTCGCCAGTTTCGGATCGTTGCTGCGCGCCTCATCGCTGCGCCAGGCGTTGCGGCCGTGCATCTGGTCGTAGCGCGAGATGACGACGTTGTCGAAGTCGATGTAGACGGCGACGCGCGCCTCGGTCAGATCCCCGGACTCGGCCATGGTGCGACCCTAGCGCGCCCCCTCATAAACTCGGGGGATGCCTCCGAGTCCGTCCGTAATCGGCATCCTGGGCGCGGGAAAGGTCGGTACCGTCCTCGCTCGGTTGGCGCTCGCCGCCGGGCATCGGGTGCTCATCTCGGCATCCGGTTCGGCCGAGCGCATCGCCCTGATCATCGAGGTGCTCGCGCCGGGAGCTGAGGCCGCAACGACTTCCGAAGTGATCGAGCGATCGGATGTCGTCATCCTGGCCCTACCGCTCGGCAAAGTGCGCTCGCTGCCGGTCGATCTGCTCGTCGGCAAACTGGTCATCGACTCGACGAATTTCTGGGAGCCGGTGGATGGTCCGCTCCCGGAATTCACCGCCGACCCCCGTGGCACGAGCGAGGTTGTCGCCGACCTGCTGCCCGGCGCCCGCGTGGTGAAAGCCTTCAGCCACCTCGGTTACCACGACCTCGACGAGCGACCCCTCCCGACGGGTCACCCCGACCGCGTCGCCCTAGCAATAGCCGGCGACGACGAATGCGATATCGCCGAAGCGGCGACCCTCATCGACGAACTGGGTTTCGAACCCGTCCCCACCGGCCCACTCGCGACAGGCAAAGACTTCCAAGCCCACACGAGGGCATTCGGCTACCCCTTAACCCCTCAAGAACTCCGGGATGCGATAGCCAACCCGATCGAGCGAGAGGGGTGAGGAAGGGACCGCGCGAGTCAATCGGGGTAGGGGTCCCCGCTCCTTTGACTCGCGCGGTCCCTTCCTCACTCCGCCACACAGCAGAAGCATAGGAATGAGCTGTCTCATACCGGAGTGACCGTAACTCTGACCCGCGCCGACGGTTCCCCGATCCGCGCCCTGGTCGTCGACGACGAACCGATGCTCGCCGACATGCTGAGGATGGCGCTGCGGTCGGAAGGATGGGACACCCGGGTTGCGAACGACGGTCAGACGGCGCTGAAGTTGGCCCGCGAGATCCCGCCGGATGTCGTGGTGCTCGACATCATGATGCCGGGGATCGATGGGCTCACCGTGCTGCGCCGACTGCGCGAGGCGGGCAACGATGCCCCGGTCCTGTTGCTGACAGCGAAGGATGCTGTCGAGGATCGCATCGCAGGTCTCACTGCGGGCGGCGACGACTATGTGACGAAACCGTTCAGTCTCGAAGAGGTGATGGCGCGGCTGCGCGGGCTCGTTCGCCGGTCGTTGCGTGGCGCGAATGACGACGGACCGGTGTTGCGGGTCGGCGATCTCACCCTCGACGAGGAGAGTTACGAGGTCGAGCGGAGCGGGCATCCGATCGCCCTGACGCCGACCGAGTTCGAGTTGCTGCGCTATCTGATGCGCAACCCGAAGCGCGTGCTGAGCCGCGAACAGATTCTCGATCGGGTGTGGAGTTATGACTTCGGCGGCCGTGCCGCAGTCGTCGAGCTGTACATCTCCTATTTGCGCAAGAAGATGGATGTTCACGGCCCGACGATGATCCACACGGTGCGTGGCGTCGGCTATTCGATCCGACCGGGTAGCTGAGTGAGGCGCTGGTCGCTCAGCGGCCGCCTGGTCGCCGGGATCGTCGTGCTGCTCGCCGTGCTCTCGGTCGCGATCGGGGCGGTGACGGTTGCGGCATCCCGTGCGCAGCAGATCGGTCGGCTCGACGCGGTGCTGATCGCCGCGTCCGAGCGCACCACCCAGGCCGTCAACGGGGAGCCGACGGTGGGCACGGGGGGCATTGCCGCCATTTTGCCGGGCCAGGGGGCCGGGGCGGTCGGCCTCATCACCGACGGTGAGCACGTCAGCGCGGGGTACATCGGAGTCGACTCGCACCCGATCGGACTCTCGCACGACCAGGTTGCCGTTCTGCTCGCGGTGGCGGCCGACCGGGTGCCGCGTACCGTTTCGTTGGGCGACCTCGGGTCGTACCGGGTGGTGGCGACACCGATCACGAGCACCGGTTTCGTGGTGAACGGACTGTCGCTAGCCGAGGCGGATGCCACCACCAGTTCTCTGCTCGAGACGATCGCCGAGGTGACTCTGGGGGCGATCGCCCTCGCCATCCTGCTCGGCTCGCTCGTCGTGCGGCTCGCCCTGCGACCGTTGAACCGGGTGGTCGACACGGCGACGCGAGTCTCGGAACTTCCGCTGGAATCCGGCGAGGTTCTGTTGAGCGAGCGGGTTCCGGATGCCGATACCACCGCGAGCACCGAGGTCGGTCGGGTCGGGGCGGCGCTCAACCGGCTGCTCGGCAAGGTCGAGCACTCGCTCGCCGCGCGCCACGCGAGCGAGCAGAAGGTACGGCAGTTCGTCGCGGACGCCTCTCACGAATTGCGCACCCCGTTGGCGTCGATCCGCGGCTATGCCGAACTCGGGCTTCGCGAGGCCGGGGACCTTCCCCCTGACACCGCCCGCTCGCTGGCGCGGATCGAGTCGGAGTCGAAGCGGATGACCTCGCTCGTCGAAGACATGTTGCTGCTGGCCCGACTGGATGCGGGGCGCGACCTGCGCTCGGAGACCGTCGCCCTGGGCGCGTTGCTCGTCGAAGCCGTGTCTGACGCGCACGTCGCGGGGCCCGACCATCAGTGGGATCTTGAGCTGCCCCCCGATGACCTCGAGGTTCCCGGCGATCCCGACCGGTTGCGCCAGGCCATCGCGAATCTGTTGTCCAACGCTCGCCTGCACACCCCCGCGGGCACAACCGTGACGGCATCGCTGGAGGCGACCCCGACCGGAACCGCGATCCTGGTTGCCGACGACGGGCCCGGCATCGACCCGAATCTACTGCCCAACCTGTTCGAGCGCTTCAGTCGGGGTGACGACTCGCGCTCACGCGTCGCTGGCAGCACGGGGCTCGGCCTCGCGATCGTGGCGGCGATCGTCGAGGCCCACGGCGGAACTGTCACCGCCACCAGTGAGCCGGACCACACGGTCTTTCGAATCGACCTCCCGGTCGCCGACGCCGAGAACGGGCCAGCCGAGAAGGGGCCAGCCGAGGAGGGGCCAGC
This sequence comes from Pseudolysinimonas sp., assembly GCF_039912695.1. Taxonomy (GTDB): domain Bacteria; phylum Actinomycetota; class Actinomycetes; order Actinomycetales; family Microbacteriaceae; genus Pseudolysinimonas_A. The sequence goes on along the minus strand of NZ_JBDSPJ010000022.1, from coordinate 144,072 downwards.
CGAGAAGGGTTAGCCCAGCTCCCGCCGCCGGGCGAGAGCTGTGTCGAGCGTGAGCCGAGCCTTCTCGTGGGTGTCGGCCACGACATCCCGCTGCCGTTCGATGGCCGCAGCCTCGCGTTCAGCCGCACTGAGAGTCTTGCGCGCCTCACGGAGCCGCAGGTCGAGGTCGCCGAGCTGCCGCGCGATCTCGGCGGCATCGTCGTCGGCGCGTTTCGCGACAGCGTCAGCACGGGTACGGGCACGGGCCAACTCCGCGTCGCCGTCGTCAACCAGGTGGGGTTTGGGGCGTTCGACGACGGCGCGCTTCTCGGCCGCCCGCGAGCCTCGGCCGGGCAGGGCCACCGCTTCGGCGAGGTCGACAGGCTCGAAGCCGATGGTTTCCAATGCCCGCACCAGACGACCGGTGCGGATCGCTTCGGCCGCTTCTGCGTCCGCAAGTCCGGCATCCAGGGTGCCGGCGACAGCGTCGAGCACGGCGGCCGTGACGGGATGCCCGGCGGCCTCGGCGAGTTCGCCCCCGGTGTGGGCAAGACCTGTCACGGCGGCTCGACGCTCCTTGCCGAGACGAGTGATCGCCTCCCGATCCAGAGAAGTCTGGGCGGCGCGCAGGGCGATCCCGAGGTCAAGCACCTCGTCGAGTTCGCCGCATCGCTCGCGTGCCAGCAGGTTAACCACCCAGGCTGCAGGTGCCGGACGCCGCAACGCTCGAAGTCGCGCGCCGAAGCCGGGCTCCGTTCGGTTCGCCTCGGCCGCCGCGGTGCGCGCCGAGATGAACTGCGCCGGCGGGAGCCCGTAGAGCTCCTGCGCGATGTCGTCCAGCTGGTCCGCCATGGGCACAGTCAAGCACTGTGACCTCTCGCAAGCACCGCGACCTCTCGCAAGCACTGTGACCTCTCGCAAGCACCGCGACCTCTAGCCTGGGGCGGTGTCTTCGCCTCGGGTGGTGGTTGTCGGGAGCCTCAACGTCGACCTCGTGTATCGAGTCGCACACCTGCCGCTCCCCGGCCAGACGCTGCTCGGTACCGGATTGCGTCGGCTGTCGGGCGGCAAGGGCGGCAACCAAGCTCATGCGGCGGCCCGGCTCGCCGCGCCGGGAACCACCGTGTCGATGATCGCTGGAGTCGGAACCGACGACGCTGGCACGTTCCTGCGCGACGACCTGCGCGCGGTCGGCGTCAACGTCGGGGGAGTCGTCACCGTGCCCGGACCCTCGGGGATGGCACTCATTGCCGTCGACGACGAGGGCGAGAACGCGATCGTTGTCATCCCGGGCGCGAATACCGGCTGGACCGACCTCCCTACTGACTTCGGCCCGGCGGACGTCGTCGTCGTCCAGCTCGAGATTCCGGTCGATGTCGCCACGCGGGAACTCAGTCAGGCGCGGGCGAGCGGTGCCCGCACGGTGCTGAACGCCGCTCCGGTCGACCGGGCCGTTCTCTGTCTGCTCGACGACGTGTCGGTTCTGGTGGTCAACGAGATTGAGGCTCGCGAGCTGTTTCCCGTTGATGGTGATCTCGACGACGTCACCATCGCGGATATTCGGGCCGGCATCCCGTGCGATCTCGTGGTGACGCTGGGGGCCGTGGGTGTGCTGGTCGCGACCGACCGAGTGACCCGCATCCCGGCCCTTGAGGTTCAGGCGATCGACACCGTCGGTTCGGGGGACGCGTTCGTCGGAGCGCTGGCTGCCGAGCTTGCCAACGGCTCCTCTCTGGAGGCCGCCGCGCGCTTCGGCGCAGTCGCCGGAGCGCTCACCGCAACCGTGTCAGGAGCACGATATTTGGGGCTCGTTCGGGGCGACGTTGAGGCCCTCGCGAGGTCGCTGGAGTAGACGGGAAGGTCTGTGCAGGCGTCGGGGGACAGATTATTAGGTTCTCAGAATTCCGTGCAACACTCTCATCAGCCGCGCCCGTGATCTGATGCACGCGCCGGTCAGGTGTCCGCCGCAGCATTCCCTGATCCGCCGCGGCGGGCACCGTTCTCAATCCAGAAGTCTCTCGGCACCGAGAGACTTCTGACCGAGGTTTTGAGCAAGAACAGCGCGGTCAGGCGACGCCCACCCAGAGCCCGTCGCGGGCGCGGGTCATTCCGACAAACAGTTCGCGCCGCTGAAGCGCCGTGCGCTCCGCGGCCGCGTCGTCACCCGTGTCGAGCCCGGGAGTCACGAGGTGCGGGGGAGTGCGAACGACCAGGACTTCGGCGAACTCGAGTCCTTTGGCACGCTTGATCGTGCCGACCTTGACGGCGTCGACAGGCGTTCCGTCGTACTCGGTCAGGTCGATGGTCGGGATGCCGGCCGCCTCAAGCGCGTCGGCCACCTCGCGAGCGTGCCAGGCGTAGAGGGCGAGCACGCCGATGTCGCCCAGGCTGATGTCGGCACCGGACGCTTCGGCGTCGGAGACGATGCGCCGCACCCGTTCGACGAGCGACCTGTCGTGGGCGGCCCGCGACGGAAAGACCGTGTGCACCGGTCGCGAGCCGTGCCGCGGAGTCTCCGCGAGATCCCCGACGGTTTCGCCGCCCTCGATGTCGGTGTGCGAGTCGCCCTTCACCAGCAGGTTCGCGAACCCGGCGATCTCGGCCGTGTTGCGGTAGTTCGTAGTCAGCACCACGGCACGGCCCGCGATCGAGACGCCCGCCTCGGCCAAGGTCGAGCCGCCCGGGTAGATCGTCTGCTGACCGTCGCCCACCAGGTTGAACCCGTCGGGTTGGTCGCCGACCAGCGAGTGCAGCATCCGGATCATGACGCACGACAGGTCTTGCGCCTCATCGACGATCACGGCGCGGTAGGTCGTCAGCGGCTCCTCGGCGAGCGACGCGTCAGCTTCGAGGATGACGTCTTGCCAATCGGAGACGTCGCTTGCGCGCAGCTGCTCCTCGTAAGCAACGTAGAGCTGCCAGACCGCAATGCGCTGGTCGACCGTGAGTGGCCGGCGGCGGCCGTGCCGGGCGAGCCCCGCGTACTGCTCGAAGCGCGTGAGGCCGCGGCCCTTGATGACAGCACACACCTCTTCGTACCAATACCCGGCGACGGGATCGATCGCGCCCAGCGGACCCTGCAGCCCGATCTTGCGCCAGATCGTGTCGAAGATCTTCGAGGCCGCTTCGGCATCGACATCGGGGTGGATGCCGCGGCTCGCGAGCACCTCGGTCGCGAAACTGTGCACGCTGCGAAATTCGACACGGTCGACAACATCCGGTGCGAGTCGACGCAGCAGAGACTCGAGCACGATCGGCAGGGTCCGCACGAAGGTCGTCACCAAAACCGGTCCGCCGGTCATCCGGGCTAGGTACGCGGCGCGGTGCAGGGCGACGACGGTTTTGCCGGTACCTGCGGCTCCGCGAATGCGCGACGGCCCGTTGAACGAGCGGCGCACGAGCCGAGCCTGCCCCGGGTGCAGCATCGTCATCCACTCTTCGATCGGCGCGCGGCGAAGACCTTCGTAGAGGGCATCCTGAATCTGCTCGGCGCTCAACGACTCGGCACTCGACGATTCGGCACCGTCGGTGGCGGCGAGCACCGGTTCCGGTATCGACGCGATCGGAAGGGGGACCGGGCCGGTGGCGTACGGCGGAAACAGTTTTTCGAGAACCGACCGCACCTCGCCGACTCGTGCCGGGCTGAGCCGACGTCCGAGGCGCGAGATCTCGGTCACCGCGACAGCATCGCCGAGCAGCGTCACCCCGAACAGTTCGGTCTTCGGGATGCGGTGGCCGGTGAACGCGACGATCGCGTGCACTTCGCCGGGGGCGAGTCCGATCTCGGCGAGTTCGCCCTGAGTGGAGTGCAGAAGGTCGGCGAGTCGTTCGACTTCGGTCGTCGCATCCTCGCTGCCGCGCCACACGCGCCCGTTCACAATCGTCACCTCGCGCCACGACTTCGCGTCGAGGATGATGACGCCGCCCGGTCCGACCAGGATGAGGTCGACATTGCCGCGCACCGAGCCAGGTCGACGACGATCGGCGAGCAACGTGTACCCGAGAGGTTCGAGTTCGATCAGGGTCTCGGCGAGGCGGCGCTCACTGTGTGCGGCAGCCTCGAACGACCGAGCCATCTGACGTGCGATCCCCGCGCGGCGGGCGTGCTCGTCCGCCAACTCTCGTTGCCGCGTCGCTTCCCACGCGGCGGATCCCCCCGCTGCCATGATCCCCCCGGATCGTTAGGCCCAGCTCCCCAAAAAATGCGAGTCCCCGGAAAACCTGACGGCGCCTATATACCCCTCATGGTGAGGCGCCGTCGAAACCCAGTGTGACGGTTTGTGACATGAGCGGGTAGCGCGTCTTTGGGGGTCATAGATTTCGGGTCGCGGGCGGTCAGGATTTGGGGAGGATCTCGGCCAGCACCGTCGGCAGACCGAACAACCCGAGCGAGTAGATGGCGCCGATGACGATCGCGAAGATCCCCGGAGCTTTCGAACCCGGCGCGAACATGCTGACGATTCCGAGGATGAGAGCCCCCACCGCAAGCGGCGAGGTGATCGAGATGACCTCGAGGATGACGATGAGGCCACCGAAGAGAACGATCATGATCGCGTTATCCCGGCTTTCCGCGCTGCCGGCGCCAGCGATCGCCAACACAATCCAGCCGACAATCGGGGCGACCACAAGAAAGAGGACGATCACCATTGCGACGATGCCGATCTTGTTGCGCGGTCGGCGCGCAGGGAGCGGCATCGGACCCGGGGTCGCAACGGGAGAGGCAGCATCCATCGTCATGTCGCCGAGATTACTGCGTCGCCGCCGCGCGTCGGTAACCTCAAGCTCATGCCTACGACGCGTCCCCTCGCCACCCGATGAGTCTCGACTGGACCGCGTTCACAGCGCCCGTGTCGCTTCAGCAGGTGCAGACCTGGAAGCTCGCGGCGAAGGCGAGCGGCGCCCGATGGGCGGGCGACAACACCGGGCGGATCGTGCTGGTGCTGGTACTCGCTGTTCCGATGATCGCGATCAGCATCCTGGTCGGATTTGCGTCGATCGCCGGGGCGATCGGCGGGTTTGGTGCGGGGAACTCGAGCGGAGCACTCTCCGGTGGCTTAGCGCTCCTCCTCAGTCTCTTCAGCTTCGGCCTCGTGGCACTCATGATCTGGGCATGTTTCAAGGTGTTCCCGAGCGAACGTCGCTGGGAACGCTGGTTGCGCCTCGACTGGTTCGCGCGTACCAACCGCATGACCTTCTCGCCCTTGGATCCGAAGCCCAACTACGTCGGCGCCATCTTTAGCAGCGGTGAAAGCCGCGCCGCGGTCGACCACTTCCGTTCGGTTGAGGGGCGATTCTTCGACGTCGGCAACTTCCGGTACGTCGTGAGTAACGGCAAAACCTCGCAGACCATCACGTGGGGGTTTCTCGCCCTCAACCTGGAGCGCAAGCTGCCGAACATGTTCCTCGACTCGATCGCGAATAACTCCTGGGCGTTTTCAGGCCTCTCCCGCCTCTACGCGCGCGACCAGGTGCTCTCGCTCGAGGGTGACTTCAACCGGTATTTCACGCTCTACTGCCCCAAGCAGTACGAGCGGGATGCGCTCTACGTCTTCACGCCCGACCTGATGGCCCTGTGCATCGACGAGGCCGCTCCGTTCGACATCGAGATCGTCGACGACTGGCTGTTCGTTTATTCGCCTCGCGCGTTCGCAATGGACAACCCGCAGTTGCTCTCGCGGCTTTTCCGAATCATCGACCTGGTCGGAGCGAAGGCACTGCGCCAGACCAACCGGTACCAGGATGACCGCGTCGCGGCCCCGTTCCCGGCGAACATCGTCGCTCAGCCCGGGCAGCGGCTTCGACGCCGGTTCCCGGTCGCGGTCATCGTTGTGCTCGCGCTCACACTCGTGTTGCCGATGGTCATCGGTGCAATCGTGTTGGTCACCGCGGTCCTCGGCGCGACTGCTGGCGGCTTAGTGGGGCACTAGCCCCCGGAACAATCCGCGAGCCGCGCCGAGTATTCTCGGGGGGTGAGCGCCCGCATCGAGACCCTCGTCATCCTGGGTGCCGGGGGAGACCTCACCTCGCGATTGCTGTTGCCGGGTCTGGCGTCGCTTCTGGCCTCGTCGCGGGCGCAGCCCATCCGGTTGATGGGCGTCGATCGCGGACCGATGACGGATGCCAAATGGCGCGCCCTGGTGACGAAGGCGTTCAAGGACTTTCCGTCGAAACTCGCCGAGAAAGTTATCGCCGAGACGACGTACCTCCAGGCCGACGCGACGAGCGCCGAAGATCTGGAACGGGTACTCACGACGGCGACAGGTCGCACGGCGCTCTATTTCGCGCTGCCTCCTGCCGTTGCCGCCATGGTGTGCTCGACACTCGCCGCGATCGATCTGACGCCTGGAATCGTGCTCGCCCTCGAGAAGCCCTTCGGCACCGACCTCGCGTCGGCCCGTTCGCTGAACCGACTCGTGACGCGTCTTGTTCCCGAAGAGCAGGTTTTTCGGGTCGATCACTTCCTCGGCAAATCGACGGTGTTGAATCTGCTCGGGTTGCGGTTCGCGAATCGCATCTTCGAGCCGCTGCTGTCGGCCCAGAACGTCGCCCACGTCGAGGTGCGCTTCGAGGAGGAGTTGGGCCTCGAAGGTCGAGCGGGCTACTACGACAAAGCCGGCGCACTGGTCGACATGATTCAGAGCCACCTGCTGCTCGTGCTCGCACTTGCCACGATGGAGCCGCCGGCCACTGTCGGGTCGGAAGATCTGCGCGGTTCGATGGCCCAACTGTTGCGCGCCACCCGGCCGTGGAAACGGGACGGCACCGAGGGTCGTCGGGCGCGCTACACAGCGGGCACCGTCGGACGCCGCAAGATGCCGTCCTACGCGTCAGAGAAGGGCGTCGAACCCGCGCGCAAGACGGAGACCCTTGCCGAGCTGACTGTCGCGATCGACAACTGGCGGTGGGCGGGAGTTCCGTTCGTGCTGCGGTCCGGCAAGGCGCTGGGGAATCCCCGCCAAGAGATCGTGTTCACCTTCCGCGATGTGCCGCACCTGCCGACCGGATTCGAGGGGCCGAGCCGTCAAGCAACCCTGCGCATTGGCATTAAGCCCGCAACGATGTCGCTGGACCTCGTCACCAACGGTCGCGACGACCCGTTCGATCTCGAGTGGGAGACCCTCAACGCCGAGTTCGGTCCGAGCGAGCTGAGTGCGTATGGCGAAGTGCTCGCCGAGTTGCTGGAAGGCGACCCGACCCTGTCGGTGCGCGGCGACATTGCCGAGGAATGCTGGCGGATCGTCAGCCCGGTACTGGCAGCATGGCGCAAAGATCTCGTGCCGTTGGAGACCTATCCGGCGGGGAGCCACGGACCGAAGTCCTGGCGTTAGTGCGTCGCGACCTTACGACGTCAGTTTCGCGATCGTCGCCGCGACGCGACGCTGACGGGTCTCTTCGGCCTTGGCCTCGGTGATCGACCGCGCGTGCTCCTTGCGATGCGTGTAGGCCAGCTTCTCCCAGGCAGCCGCGGCGGCCGGGTTCGCAGCGAGGGCGGAGGCGAGAACTTCAGGCACCTCGACCTCTCGCGGCGCCGTGTCGTGTTCGAGCGTGACGTCGACCTCATCCCCGCCTCCGAGCCCGGTGTCGGCACGCTGCGCGGAGTTGAATCCAACCAGGAATCTGCCCCCCATCGAGACAATCGTCGATCGGTACGTGTACCCGCCGTCGATTGTCACGTTCACCGGTACCCGCTTGCCCGCGTTGAGCGAGGCGACCACGTCATCCGGAACCACGATCCCGACGTTGTTGCCGATCTGGTGCAGTGTCGTGCGGAAGGTGGTCATGAGGACTCCTGCGTGAAGAAGCGGATGAATTCCGGCTTCAGGGCGGCTGGCGCGACCTGGTGGGTCTGGCCGTCGAGCACGCCCATTTCGGCGTTCGGAATCGTCGCGGCGATCTTCTGCTGTGCGGCCGCCATCTTCTTCGCAGCTTTGCCGCCGACGAGCACGAGCGTCGGGATGTCGATGCTCTTCAGCTCGTCGATCGGTGGCTCGAAGTCGCCGCCCATCACGCGCGTGTCGTACGGGAGGGTGTGCGCGACCGCCTGGAGCTGCCTCCAGACTTTGCCCATCATCCGCATCATCAGCGGCAGAAAGAACGGACCGCCGACCATATCGACCATAAAGAAGCCGACGGCCTTGCCGCGCTCACCCTTCGCGAGGTAGCCCTCGAGGGTGCCGAGGTAGTCCTTCGGGCTGCCGTCCTTGTTCTTGTTGAGCCCGACCCACGGCGCTTCGTAGCCGATCAGGCGTCGCATCGGCACTCCCGCGGCGGCGGCGCGGTACGCGATACCCGCGCCCGACGATTGACCCATGACGAAGGCATCCCCACCGGCCGCTGTGATCACGGCGGCGAGGTCGTCGAATTCGCGTTCCGCCGCGTACGGAGCGGTGTCGCCGCTCTCGCCACGCCCCCGACGGTCGTAGGACACGACCGTGAAGTCTTCCTTGAGCGCGCCCGCGAGTTCCGGTGAGGGACCAAACGCGCGGGAGCAGAGGGCGCCGTCGACCAGGACGAGCAGCGGTCCCCGTCCAGCCCGCTCGAACGCGATCTTCGTCCCGTCTTTCGACGTCGCGAACTCCGTAGCCGTCACCGTCTGAGTCTCGCTCATGCCGCACCGCCGGCCAGAATCGCGTCGACCTTGAGGAACGACTCGAGCCAGCCGTCGTTCGTCGCCTGCCGAAACTCCGGGTTGAACGGCCCCTGGTGCAGAGTGATCCGCGTTTTCGTACCGTGGTCGTGCAACCAGATACGCAGTGTCACGCCCGCGACCGTTCCCTCGGAAGTCTCGGCGGAGGCTTCACCCTCAAGATATTCCGGGGGGATGACTGCAGTCAGTCGCGCCCGCATGGGGTAGTGATCGCCGGTCTCGTTGTCGACCATGTCGAGCCCCCAGGCTCCGCCGACGTGCGGTTCGACGATCACCGATGCTTCGTCGACGTGCACCGTGCTGGGCCCAAACCACTGCGCGAGGTACTCCGGCTCGGTGAAGAATTTCCACACCACCTCCCGCGGGGCATCGAACGCCCGGGTGATGAATACGTCGCTGTCGGTGGCGACGGGGATCTCGGGGATGGCGCTCATTTCTCGTCCTTCTCTTCCGGTTCGGTGGGGGGTTCTGTCGTGGCGGCTAGATACTCGGCCAGGGCGGTGTCGAGGCGGTCGAAACTCTCGTTCCAGAAACGCTTGTAGGACTGCATCCAGGCGGTCGCCGCCTTGAGCGGTTCGGCCTCGAGGTGGCTGTACCGCGTGGTCGCGACCTTGGTGCGCGAGATGAGTCCGGCGGTCTCGAGCACCCTGAGGTGCTTCGACACGGCGGGCTGGCTCATCTCGAACGGCTGGCCGAGTTCGGCGACGCTTGCGTCACTGGTCATCAACCGGGTGAGGATCGCGCGGCGGGTTGGGTCGGCCAGGGCGGCAAACACGCTGCTCAGCGCATCTGCGCCCGCCTGATCAGCGTCCGCCTGATCCGCGCCCACCTGATCCGCGCCCGCGTGGTCTGCTTCGATGGTCGGCATCCATAACCTCCTGGTTTCGATAACCATAGGGTTATGTAGAGAGAGGGGTCAAGAGACCCCGCCTTTTGCCCGACCTGGGGCTATCCCCTGGCCCCGATTGCCCGAAGTTGGGCAAATAGCCGTGGTGCGGCGAGGATCAGCGCTCTCAGCCTGCGGTCAGGTGTCGAATCGTGACGCGATTACGCTGTGACCAATGAGAGCGATTGCGCGGAGTCCGATCGCCCTCTGGACCGGTTTCGTGCTCGCCCACCTCTGGCTTGGGTTCCTCGCGCTCTATGCGCCTGGGCAGCCGATCGGCGACGTCACGAACGTCTACAAGTTCTGGATGGAGTACGGCTTCCAGGGTCGGGGCTGGGTCGGCATCGACACCATCTGGGTCTACCCGATTGTCGCGATCGTGCCGATGTTGGCCTCATTCGCCCTGGGCGCGGCCCTGTACGCGAGCACCTGGCTGAGCCTCGTGATGATCATCGACGCGGCCGCGTTCGCCGTCATCGTGTCGATGAGTCGGCGCGCCGACCGCGGCCACATCGGTTGGTGGTGGCTCGGATTTCTGGTCGTACTCGGACCTGTCGCGATCGGGCGCATCGACTCGTTCACGGTCCCGATTGCAATCATCGGGATGCTCGTCCTGGTGACTCGTCCGCTGCTCGCCGGCGTGCTCCTCACCGTCGCCGCGTGGATCAAGGTCTGGCCCGCTGCGATAGTCGCCGCGGTGATCGTCGCGGGACGTGACCGCGTCCGAATCATCATCGGAGCGGCCGCCATCACAGCTGTCATCGTGATCGCCGATCTGGCGCTCGGCGGCGGGGGAACGCTTTTCAGCTTCTTGTCGGAGCAAACCGGGCGTGGACTTCAAGTCGAAGCGGTGATCGCGACCCCGTGGATGTGGGATGCCACCCTCGGTGTCGGGCACAGCCAGGTCTACTACGACCACGGCATCCTCACCTTCCAGTTGCGAGGTCAGAATGTGCTCGCTGTTGCGGCTGCCGCGACCCCGATGTTGGCGATCGTGGCCCTCGTGCTGCTGGGCCTGGGGATCCTCGCAACGCGTCGTGGTCGCACACCCTCCGAGGTGCTGCCGCCGCTCGTTCTCGCGCTGACTGTTGCGCTCATCATCTTCAACAAGGTCGGGTCGCCGCAGTTCGTGACCTGGCTCGCCGTGCCGATCGTCTTCGGACTGATGACCGCAGCGGTCAGCGGCGGGCGCTCGTTCCGCGTCCCCGCGGCTCTGGCGCTCGTCATTGCCGGTCTGACCCAGGCGTTCTATCCGTACCTGTACGCCGAACTACTCGCCGCGAACCTGCCGATGGTGCTCCTGCTGACGGCGCGCAACATCCTGTACGTGGTGCTGTTCGTGTGGGCGGTCGTCGCTCTGATCTCGGTGCTTCGGCGCCCGGTCGACCTCGCTGCTGGCGACCAGGGGGAGCACCTCGACGACTCCTTCGAGCGTGTCACCGCGGGCCGCGTCACCGAGAACCGTGTCACCGAGAGCTCAGGCACGCCCGAAAAAGTCACCCCGTGAATACTCTGTCGCCGACGCGCGTGCGGCTCGCGTTGCTCGCGCTTGCCCTCGGGGGCTTCGGAATCGGGTCTACCGAATTTGTTGCGTCGGGTCTCTTGCCGCAGATCGCAGCCGACCTCTTTCCGACGATGGCTTCCGTCGATCACGCGCAAGCGATCGCCCAGGCGGGGTGGATGATCACCGCCTACGCCGCCGGTGTCGTGGTCGGTGCCCCGACGATCGCGGTGTTCGCCGCCCGGATGCCGCGGCGCGGTCTGTTAGTTGCTCTGGTTGCGGCGTTCATCCTGGGCTCGATCGCCTCGGCTCTGGCCCCCAACTTTCCGACGCTCGTCATCGCCCGATTCGTCGCCGCACTGCCGCACGGCGCCTACTTCGGGATCGCCTCACTCGTGGCGGGTTCGCTGATGGGTCCCGGCAAGCAGGGTCGCGGTATCTCGATCGTGCTCGCGGGGCTCACGATTGCGAACGTGATCGGGGTGCCCGCGATCACTTTTCTCGGGCAGCAAGCCGGATGGCGCGCCGCCTATGTCGCGGTCGCCGTGGTCTTCGCGTTTGCACTCGTCGCGATTCTGGTGGCGGTGCCCAGCAGCCCCGGCGATCCGGGGGCGACGGTCAAACGCGAGCTCGGCGGATTCCGTCGCGGTGAGGTGTGGCTCGCCCTGCTGACCGGGGTCGTGGGTTTCGGCGGTTTGTTCGCCGTGCAGAGCTACATCGCCCCGATGACAACCCAGCTGACGATGCTCCCCGCCGTGATCGTGCCGGTCGTGCTCGTGGTCTTCGGGGTGGGGATGACGATCGGAAACTGGCTCGGCGGGCCGCTCGCAGACCGTCACGCGGTGCGAGCGATCGTGCTCAGCTTCATCGGATCGGCTGCCTCTTTCGTGGTGCTGATCGCGGTCGCCTCGACGCCGGTTGGACTCTTCGTCGGAATCTTCTTGATGGCTGTCGCGTCGTCGGTGCTCGCTGTCGCCATCCAGACCCGGCTGCTGGAGGTCGCGCGCGAAAGTCAGACGCTCGCCGCAGCTGTCAACCATTCGGGACTCAACCTCGGCAACAGCCTGGGCGCGGTGCTCGGTGGTCTGGTGATCGCGGGAGGTTACGGGTACGCCTCAACAGCATGGGTGGGCCTGCTCCTGTGCATTCCCGGCCTCGGGCTCGCGCTCCTCGGCGCACTCATCACGAGGCGCGCGGCAGAACGAGCCAGCTTGAATCAGAACGAGCCGGCAGGCGCATCCTGAATCAAGATGCCGTCCTGGATGGCACGCCGACGTAGCCCCACCTTGGTGCCGACATCGATGCCGGCGACTCGGTACTTCTCGCGGATGCGCTTGAGGTAACTCTTAGCGGTCTCTTCGGAGATGCCGAGCTGATAGGCGACTGCCTTGACCGGTTCACCACCGCCGTAAAGGGCCATGACGCGACGCTCCTGTGCCGACAGTTTCGGCGCCCCGCCGATATCGGCGGCGTTGATCGCCAGGTCGAGTTCGGCCGAGATGAAACTCTCGCCCTTCGCGGCGGCCCGGATGGCCTCAACGATCATCTCGGTGTTTTCGCTCTTCACGAGGTAGCCGAGAGCGCCGGCAGCGAGGGCTTCACGCACGACGTTGGGCTCCGAGTACGTGCTCATCAGCACCGTGCGCACCCCGGTGGTCTTCAGGGTCGAGATCTTCAGCGCGACCGGCAGATTGTCTTTGAGGTCGAGGTCGAGCAGCACGACGTCGACCGGGAATTCCGGATGCGTGAGCAACTCGGGCCAGGTTGGTACCGCGGCGACCATGTCGATGTCATCCGCAGCGCCGCGGATCCACTCCGTCAGCGCGCCCAGGATCATGCGGTGGTCGTCAACGAGGGCGACACGGATGTTGGCCACGAGTGTTCCTTCCGGTCAGGTACTACAGGCTTCTGCGGGGGGAGATCAGATGTCGGCAGGGTTGTCGACGATGCAGTCGATATCGACCCGCAGGCTGGCGTCCTGAGTTGAGTCAGAGTAGCGCCCGATGCGGCCGATGGCGTCCCAGACACCCGAGTCCACCCGATTTCGTCGAACGCCGGTCGAGGTCATGGTGACGGGGATCGAGATCTTGTGTTCGGGCACGTTCGGCGTACCCGGCAGCACCGGCCCGATCTGGAGGTTGAGGGTGCGGCTGGTGCTTCGCCGACGACTGGCCGCCGACGGGACGTCCGCCACGAGCAACCAGGCAGCGCTGAGCAGACCATCGCGCTGGGTCGCATCGAGAAGGCCGGCGAGGCTCGACTTGTCCGACAGCGTCACCGACTTGCCCAACTGTTCCGACTCGCTGATCGCGTGGTAGAGCCAGGTTTCGCGGCGGCCTTCGATGAGGTGCAACCGCAACTCGGTCGCCAACTGCGCGGCCACCGACGCGTTCTTCGGCGTGAGCGGCAGGTTCGTCTTTTTGTTGGCGACAGCGTCGAGCAGCTCTTCGGCCGCCAGGTCGAGGCGTGCGAGCTCTTCGGAGGCCAGCATGCCGACCGCAAAGCGTGGCGCTGACACGGTGCTCTGAACGAGCACCCGGTCGAGTTCGATCTGCACCATTCGCCGGAAGCCTTCGATGATGATCACGCCGATGACCGGTGGCAGCACCGCCCCGGCGATCGCCGTGATCTGCGTCGCGATCCAGGCGGAGTCGGATGCCTCGGCGCCCAGCGGCGCATCAAGGAAGATCACGACGGCAAGACCGACGCCGAGCACCGCGGATGCCGTGAGAATTTCGACCGACCCGCGGAGAGCAACCAGCACGAGAAGCGCCATCCCCGCGGTGAGGGCCGCTGTTGCGTAGCGCCCGATGTCGTGCAACGACCAGACGGCGATCACGTCGAGCGCGATCGCCGTCACGATCCCGGCCAGGAAGAGGCCGAACATCCAGTCGGGAAGGCGGTCGCTCCTCACCCGCGACATGACGATGGCGCCCGTCAGAACGGCCGCGAAGACGATCCAGGCCGCGAGGGCGGCGAACGGTTCGGGGTAGGCGCCCCATTGCGAGGCAAACCAGATCGCCCCGTAGACGGCGCGGAGGCCAACGATGATCGCCGCACCGAGGCCGAGGAACGCGGTGCCGAGGCTCGCGCGATGTGTGCTGGCGGCGCGACCGAGGCGGCGGGCGGTCGTGGTCATAGCGCGGCGAGCGTTGCCGACGACCACGCCGAGAGTGTTCTCGTCGGGACGCGAGAAGGTGATGGTGTCTTTGTTCATCGCCGGTATCCGCTCATGCCCGTGGTACCTCGAGTGCGACGGTGGTGCCCGAGCCGGGCGACGAGAACAGCCGCGCGTTGCCGCCGACTTCGCGTAAGCGTCCGACCACCGACTCGGCGAACCCCAGCTTGGTGGCCTCGATGTCGGTGATGTCGAACCCCACCCCGGCGTCGGTGACGAGCGCACGCACCATCTTGGCGTCGTCGGTGATCGTGACGTGCGCCTCGGTGACTCCGGAGTGACGTCGCACATTCTCGAGGCATTCCGCCAACGCCAGCAGGAACGCGTCGAGGACGTCGCTGGGCAGGAGAACCTGCCCGGTGCCGTGCCACGAGACTTTGAGGCCCATCCGTCCGAACCGCTGTTTGACGGACTCGAGGGTCGTGCCTAAGACGGTGTCGTCAGGATTCGGGTTACTCGCGGGCGAGCCGTCTGCCGTCCCGCCCGCTGCGGGCTGCGGGATCGGAACGGTGCCGAGCCGTAGCTGGCGCAGCAGTTTTGCGTCCTCGGCGGCCTGCTGGCGAAGAGCGTCGGGTTTGACGCCGACCCCCGAGTGCGCGAGCAGGGTCAGGCTGGCCAGCACGGTGTCGTGCAGGAGGCGAGCCGACTGGCGCCGCTGAGCCTCGAGCTCGCTGGCCTGACGTTCGGCCCGGTGGGCGCGACCGATGCTGGCGATGCGTTTAGCGACCTGCGGAACGCCCGCGCTTATCCACACCGTGATGAGGGCCGCGAGCCCCCAGCCCACGAGGACCGTTCCGGCGCTACGCAGGGCCTGTGCGGGGCTCGAAATTTCGGCGACAACGACCGTCGCGACGGTGGCAATACCACCCAGCGTGAGAAGGGCGATTCGAATCGGACTCGTGGTGAGGACGAGTGAGACGGAAGCGAGGGATGCGGCGCCCAGGTTGAGGATCGCGAGCCAGGCCGCGGGGCCGGGTGGAGCGTCAAGGAGGGCGACGACGAGCACGATCCCGTTCCCCCCGGCGAGTGCGAGCAGGGGCCACCAGATCGAGCGGCTCAGGCCGATCGCGACCTGCGCCGCCACCACCAGGACGTAGAACGGGATTCCGAGCAGGAGCACCCTGAACGAGACCGCACCGGGAAGTGCGAAACACAGCGCGGAGACAGCGGTAAAGGTGAGACCGTACGCGCGGGCGCTGCGCTGGAGCAGCCGGTCACGCTCCCTGCTGATCAAATCCATTCTGAACGAATCGTGACACACCGCGACACGCGAATGGGGGGTGCCACGCGGAGCGCGAGCAGTACGCTCCTGACAGCAACAGTTCCACCGCACTGCTGGGGGACACGAGGGGCCGACGATACTTCTTCGGACGTATTGCCGCCACACATTCACCAGGGGGTGTTCGAGGGTCGCGCTCACCACGCGACCCTCGCCAGCTTTACGCCCGAGCTTGCGCCCCTCGCGAGCTAGGTGGCCTCAGCTGGCGAGGAGTCGCCTCAACTGCGCGGCAACGAGAGCGTCTTCGATCAGGAACGCGTCGTGGCCGAACGGCGACGAGATGACGACCGGCACGTCGCCATCGATGTTGCCTGTCAGGTGTCGCGCGATGGTCTCTTGACCGACGACCGGAAAGAGCCGGTCGCTATCGATGCCGAGGACGAGCGCCTTCGCGCGCACCCGCGCGAGAGCGGATGCAACCCCGCCTCGGTCGCGACCGACGTCGTGGGAGTCCATGGCATCCGTGAGCACCAGATAGGAGTTCGCGTCGAAGCGACGGGTGAACTTGTTGCCGTGGAAGTCGAGATAACTCCCCACCGCAAATCGTCCGCCCCCGCCGAGAGGGCTGATGCCGCTCTGCCAGGATCGCTCGAACCTGTCGTTGAGTTCGGTGGGGGAGCGGTAGTTGAGCAGGGCCATCCGGCGTGCCAATGACAGACCGCGGTGCGGTCCCTCGCCTTCGGAGGCGTCGTAGTAGTCGCCGCCACGGAAAGCCGGATCCATGCGGATCGCCTCGGCCTGCACCGAGTTGAGCGCGATCTCGTCGGCACTCGAGAACGGGGGAGCGGCGAGCACCGCGATGCGTTCGACCCGATCGGGGTGCATGATGCCCCACTCGAGGACCTGCATGCCGCCCATCGACCCGCCGACGACGAGGGCCCAGCGGTCGATTCCGAGCAGTTCGCTGAGCGCAGCTTGCGCGGCGACCTGGTCGCGAATCGTGAGGTACGGAAACCGCGGCCCCCACTCCGCGCCGTCGGGCGCCAACGAGGCCGGTCCCGTGCTGCCTTGGCAGCCGCCGAGCATGTTGGGGGCAACCACGAACCACTCCGCGGGGTCGAGGACTTTTCCGGGACCCACCAATCCGCCCCACCAGCCGGCGGTCGGGTGTCCGGGCCCCGGCGCACCGACGACGTGACTGTCGCCGGTGAGGGCGTGAAGCACGAGCACCGCATTCGATCCGTCGGGGGCGAGTTCACCCCACGTCTCGTAGGCGATCGTCACATTCGGGATGCTGCCCCCACGCTCGAGCGTGAGGTCGCCAATCGCGGCGAAGCTGCGATCTCCCGGGTCGTCGCCCTGTCGCCATGCGCCCGACGTCGGCGGCTTGCCGGCGACCTGTCGTCGCTGTGACTCCGTCACAAACGCCGACGGCACGGCGTCTTCGGGAGTCTGCCAATCCATCGCACTGATTCTGTCGGAAAGCGGAGACCCCCGCCGTCATATGACGCGCGGGGGTCTGGCTCGGCCGGAAGACATCCGGGCCAGATCAGTGCTTAGACGGCTGCGTTCGCCGCGCTCACCTTGCGTGCTGCCGCGAAACCAGCCTCAAGGTCGGCCGTGAGGTCGTCGATGTTCTCCAGCCCGACGGAGAGCCGCACGAGGCCCGGCGTGACACCGGTCGTCAGCTGCTGCTCGGGGGTGAGCTGGGAGTGCGTCGTCGATGCCGGGTGAATGATGAGCGAGCGCACGTCGCCGATGTTGGCCAGGTGGCTGAACAGTGAAACGTTCTCGACGAGGGCGCGACCGGCATCCACGCCGCCCTTGAGTTCGAACGACACGACAGCTCCGACGCCGAGGGGGGCGTACTTGTTCGCGGCCGCGTACCACGGGCTCGACGGCAGGCCGGCGTAGTTCACCGTCGCGACGTCGGGGTGGTTCTCGAGCCACTCGGCGACAGCCTGAGTGTTTTGCACGTGACGCTCGATGCGCAGCGACAGGGTCTCGATGCCCTGGATCAGCGAGAACGAGCTGTCGGGGGAAAGGGCGGCACCCGTGTCGCGCAGCAACTGCACGCGGATCTTGATGACGTACGCGATCGCGTCGCCGAGCACACCGGTGTACGACGCGCCGTGGTACGACGGGTCGGGTTCGGTGAGGCCCGGGAACTTGTCGACGTGCTTGCTCCAGGCGAACTTGCCGCCGTCGACGATGACGCCGGCGATGACCGTGCCGTGGCCGCCGAGGAACTTGGTGGCCGAGTGCACGACGACGTCAGCACCGAACTCGAACGGACGAATCAAGTACGGCGTCGCGATCGTGTTGTCGACGATCAGCGGGAGGTCGTTGTCGTGAGCGATGCCCGCGACCAGCTCGATGTCGAGGATGTTGATGCGCGGGTTGCCGATCGTCTCGGCGAAGAACAGTTTCGTGTTCGGCCGAACCGCGGCCTTCCACTCGTCGGCGTCATCCTGGTTCTCGACGAAGGTGACCTCGATTCCGAGCTTCGCGAGGGTGTACTTGAAGAGGTTGTAGGTGCCGCCGTAGATCGAGGACGACGAGACGATGTGGTCACCGGCGCCAGCGATGTTGAGCACGGCGTAGGTGATTGCGGCGGAACCTGACGCGACGGCCAGGGCGGCGGTGCCGCCTTCGAGCGCGGCGACGCGCTGTTCGACGACATCCGTGGTCGGGTTCATCAGACGCGTGTAGATGTTGCCGAACTCGGCAAGGGCGAACAGGTTCTTCGCGTGATCGGCCGAGTTGAACACGTACGACGTCGTCTTGTAGATCGGCGTGGCCCGCGCGTTGGTGACCGGGTCGGGTGCAGAACCTGAGTGGATCTGCTTGGTCTCGAACTTCCAGTCCGACATGGTGGCTCCTTGCGATGAATCGGGGGTCGGGATCGACACGGGCGAGCCTAGGTTCGCTCATCGATCACCGCCAGCGGCGACGAAATCTGACGTAACCGGATGGTCATTCGCCGTCTCGGAGCGTCGTACGGTGGAGGGATGACGAGGCGCGTGATCGTGACGGGTGCGAGTTCGGGGATTGGTGCCGCCACGGCGCGGCTCTTCGCAGCGCACGGTTGGGAAGTCGTCGCTGTCGCGCGACGAGCGGAGCGGCTCGCTGCACTTGCCGCCGAAATCGGCGCGCACGTCATCGTGGCCGACCTCACGCAGGCCGACGACGTTGCGCGGGTGCGGGACGAGGTCTCAGCGCTCGGACCGCTGCACGCCCTGGTCAACAACGCGGGCGGCGCCTTCGGGCTCGCGAGCGTCGAAGAGAGCGACCCGAACGATTGGCGGGCGATGTTCGAGATCAACGTTCTCGCGGTCAAGAACCTGATCACGGCTCTGCTCCCCGCGCTGCGTAACGGGGCACGGGATGCCGGCAGCGCCGACATCCTGACCGTCACGTCGATCGCCGGACACACCGCGTACGAGGGCGGGTCGGGCTACATCGCCGCGAAGGCGGGCGCCCACATGCTGATGGCCGTGCTGCGGTTAGAACTTGCCGGCGAACCGATCCGCGTGCTCGAGATCGCGCCGGGCATGGTCAAGACCGACGAGTTCTCGCTCGTGCGGTTCGGCGGCGATCAGGCCCGCGCCGACGCCGTATACGACAACGTGCCCGAGCCGCTCACGGCCGACGACATCGCCAGTTCGATCGTGCACATGATCGAACTGCCCGCGCATATCAACCTGGACCTCGTGACGATCAAGCCTGTTGCTCAGGCGGCGCCGTGGAAGGTCATCCGCGGTCCGCTGACACCCAAGGCCTAGGGCTATTTGCCCTCAACCTCGCGGGGTCGCCGCGGCGATCTCCTCGGGTTCGACGGATTCCACATCTGCGAACGCCAGTTTTGGCACGAAGAACAGCAGCGCGGCCGAGACCAGGGCACCGATTCCGCAGACCAGCCAGACGACGACGTACCCGCCGTAGCTGGCAGCAGCGCCGACTCCCGCTCCCGCACCGACGGCGAGGACGACACCGAACACCGACGACGCGAACGACCCGCCAATGGTCTTCGTCGTGTTGGTCAGGCCCGCGGCGATCCCGGTCTGACCGCGTGGCGCTGCGGCGGCCGCAGCAGCGGGCAGCGCGGCGACGAGGGCACCCGAGCCGATGCCGGCAATCACCATGTTCATGATGACCTGCCATACCTGGCCGTGCAGGGGGAGGAACAGGAGGTATCCGGCCGCGACGAAGAACGACGCCACGATGAGGGCGATCCGCGGACTCGCGCGTTTCGACAGCACCGGCAGCAGCAGCGCGCCCACGATCATCGACACGAGGTAGGCGCCGATCAGGTACGAGATGACATCCGACTCGAGACCGAGACCGTACCCATTCTTCGGATCGGTGCCCGCGTAGGTCGACAGAGGCGCCTGCGCTCCGAGCACACTGATCCCGAACAGCGCGGCCGTGATGAGCACGGGCCACATGGTCGGCTGGCGAATCACCTTCAGATCGATGGCGGGATCGGGTTGCTTGCGTTCGTAGAGCACGAACGGAATGAAGGCCAGAATTCCGACGACAACGAGCGCAATCACCAGCGGCACGATCGGACCGTCGGTGCGCAGGTAGCCGAGCCCCGCGGTGATCAGCAGCAGCGCGATGGTGAGGATCGCGAACCCGCCCGCGTCGAGTTTGCGACCGGGCAACGGTTGCGATTCGGGAACCCCGAACAGGATGGCGAAGAACACCAGGCTCACGCAGATCGCCGGGACGAAGAGGGTGGGCGTCACGTCATGGCCGAAGGCCGCGAAGACCTTCGAGCTCGCGAGCGCGCCGATGATGGCCCCGGCCTCAAGGGCGACGACCAGGAATCCGGCCGCGCGGCGAGTCTGCGACGCCCCGGTCGCGGTGCGACGACCCCGGTCGAAGATCAGGGCGACCTCAAGGGGGAGCCATACGACGTAGAACCCCTGCAGCGCCCAGGCGATCAGAAAGGAGGTGAAGTCTCCGGTGAATGCCAGCCACCACGAGGCGCCCGCCGTCAAAACGGTGGAGATCAGCAGGATCTTCTTATGCCCGATCATGTCGCCGAATTTGGCGAGCACCGGCACGGCGATCGCCGAGAGCAGCAACTGCGCCGCCTCGAACCAGTTGAAGTCGGCATCCTGGATGCCCAGGTGCTTGACGAGGTCGGGGATGAGCGGAACGTAAAACCCCTGAAGGATTCCGCTGGTCAGCTCGACGAGGAACAGGAAACCGACGAGGCGGAACGTGATCGTGCGCATCGAAGTGGGAAGTGCGGCCGTCATGATCGGATGCTAGAGCTTCGCCGGGGTCGCTGTCCTCTCCGTGTTGCGGCCTCCTAGTGTTGGGGTGTGGCCGACGAACGCGAGATTCTCACCTATGAGCTGTTCGGAACAGCCGCTCGGCAACTCGCGACCACGATTGCTGCCGATGGTTTTCGCCCCGACGCGATCATCGGAATCGCGCGCGGCGGCCTGACCCTCGCCGGAGCGCTCGGCTACGCACTGGGCGTGAAGATGCTCGGCAGCCTCAACGTCGAGTTCTACACCGACGTCGAGAAGACTCTCGATGCGCCGATCGTGCTGCCACCGACTCTCGATCAGGAGGCGCTTCGGGGCAAGAGCATCCTGCTCGTCGACGACGTCGCCGACTCCGGTCGCACTCTCGACCTGGTCGTGAAACTTCTTGAGTCCGGAGGGAGCGAGGTGCGCACCGTGTGCCTCTACGCGAAGCCGCAGACGATCCACGCGCCCACCTACACCTGGCGCCACGTCGACGGCTGGATCATGTTTCCCTGGAGTTCCGAGGGAACCGTCAGCTACCCGGAGCTCTAACGTGCCTGAACCTCGCCCCCTGTCAGACCTGGTCGACTCCGGCTGGGCTGCCGCACTTCAGCCGGTCGCCGGTCAGGTGGCGGCGATGGGGGAGTTTCTGCGGGAGGAGGTCGAGGCCGGTCGTCGCTACCTGCCGGAGGGAAAAAACGTGCTGCGCGCGTTCACGACCCCGTTCGAGGCGGTGCGCGTTCTGATCGTGGGGCAGGACCCGTACCCGACTCCGGGACATCCGATCGGGTTGTCCTTCGCCGCCGAGCGGCACGTCAGGCCACTGCCGCGCAGCCTCGCCAATATTTACCGTGAGTTGAATGACGACCTCGGCATCCCACCCGCGGCGCACGGCGATCTGAGCGCGTGGGCGCAGCAGGGCGTTCTGCTGCTCAACCGGGTGCTGACCGTGCAGGCCGGGGTCTCCGGCTCGCACCGCGGCAAAGGATGGGAGCCGGTGACCGAGGCTGCCATCCGCGCCCTGGTCGCCCGCGACACCGCGACACCCCTCGTGGCGATCCTGTGGGGTCGGGATGCCGGCACCCTTCGCCCGATGGTGGGCGAGACCCCGGTCATCGCGTCGGCGCACCCGAGTCCGCTGTCGGCATCCAGCGGCTTCTTCGGGTCGCGGCCGTTCAGCCGCGCCAACGACCTGCTGGTTGCGGCGGGTGACGCGGCGATCGACTGGCGCGTCGACACTTAGGATCGACCCGTGCTGGAAGAGGAGTACAACCCGCCGCGCAAGCGTCCGCCGCACCTCACGCGTGCGGCACCGGCGGAGGCGCCGTTCGCGTTCTCGATTCGGGATGCCGTGATGACCGACGTTCCCCATCTCCTCGAGATCTACAACCACTACGTCGCGAACTCGACGGTCACCTTCGACGAAGACCTGCTCACGCTCAAAGAGATGCGGGCCAAGTTGGCTCACGTGCACGAGCTCGGCTACCCGTGGCTGGTCGCCGAGTCGCCCGGCGGAATCGTGCTCGGCTACGCGTTCGTCACCCCCTGGAAACCGAAGGCGGCCTATCGCTTCACGACCGAGAACTCGATCTACCTCGGGCCCGCTTCGACCGGCAAGGGGCTGGGCACCGCGCTGATGAAGGAGTTGTTGCCGCGGGCCAAGGCGGCCGGCGTCAAAGAGGTCATCGCCGTGATCGCCGACAAGGGCGCGGAAGCATCACTCAAGCTGCACGAGCAGTTTGGCTTCACCGAGATCGGTCACATGGGCAAAGTCGGCTTCAAGTTCGGGCGCTGGTTGGGCACCTACCTGCTGCAAAAAAGCCTGAAGTAAAAAGGCATCCTCAGGAGTAGACGATGCTCGTGACCTCGTCGACAAGTTCGGTCGAAGTCTGGAACAGGTCTTCGCCGCCGCGAGCTTGAAGCACCGAGATCCAGCTATCCGAGCGGATGACGTTGAACACCGAGGGGGAACTGACCTCGTCGCCGATTTGGGCGTAGGTGAGCGCGCCCTCGATCTGGTCTTCGACGAGACCCTGGGAGAGGAGATCGCTGACGATGCCGCTGCGGGTTGCTGTCGTCACGGGAGCAACGGAGATGGTGAATGTCGACTCGGGTCGTTGCTCGTCGCCCCATACGCAGGTGATGCCGCCGACGCGCTCTTCGGGGGTGTCGTCGGCGAAGTAGTCTCCGCCGTACTTTCCGCCCGGTCCGCCGAGCAACGCCAGCCCGTCAGAGGTGAAACGAGCGAGGGTCGCCGGGGAAACAATGTCGACGCACCTGGTGGGCATGACGAAGGCGCGAGCCTCGGGGGTCGGGGTGGGCGTCGCCGCCGGTGTCTGCTCAACGGTGGGGGTCGCGGTCGGTTTGTCCGCTACCGCGGGTACGCATCCCGTCAGCGCCCCGACCGTCACAACGGCGATCGTCAGCATTGCTGCCGCCATCGCCGTCGTTCGGCGGTCGGCACCGATCCGCTCGCCCATCGGTTCGCCTTCCCTGTCGTCGGGTGGCAATGTACCATCCGACCCCGTCAGGATCTCGGCGTCGCCCGTCGCATCACCAGGTACCCGGCCCATCCCGCGAGCGCGCTCACGACGAGGCTGAGCGAGAACCCGCCGAGGAATCCGATGGTCGTGAAGAACGACCCCACCGCCGGCCATGAACCGGTGAGCGAGATCAGTGCCGCGCCGCCGATCAGCAGGAATCCGGCAATCACCAGGCACGCCAGCAGGCCGCGCTGCTTCCAACGCACGTAGGTCGAGGCGATGGCGGCGCCGATGAAGAAGAAGAACACGAACGCGCAGAAGGCGAAGAAGTACCGCAACCCGATCGGAGAGTCGAGGCCGAAGTAGATGCTGGTGAACATTCGACCGTTCAGGCCCCAGCCGTTCGTCGCTTGCTCGATCGCGGCGAGAGTGCCGAAGATCGCGGCGTAGAAGACCGAGAGGCCGAGAAAGGTGAGGACCGACCCGAGGTAGAAGTCTCTCCGAGTTGAGGAGAAACCCAGGGCGAGCGAGAAGGTGAGGTTCATGGCCTGGATGGCGACGACCATCATGTAGACGAAAATCCAAAAGCTTGCGCCGCTGTAGGAGAGGCCCTCCGCGGCATCCGCCACGTCGGCCGGCTTGGCGACGATGGCGATGATCAGCCAGATCGCCCAGTTCGCAGCGAAGATGATGCCGAGGATCATCAGCGGCATCCCGATGATGGTGAATGGGTTCGCGAGGTGGAGCCTCACGACGTTGAGGATCCGGCGACTCAGCGGTGCCGTGTGGGACGGGGTGATGGCAAGGGCAGTCATGCGGACTCCTGGAATTCGTTGTTTGTGCTCTCGGTGAGTCGCACGACGAGTTGTTGAAGGGAAACAGCGGTGAGCTCGAGCCCGGCGTCGCGGGCTGCGGTGCGCTCGGCGTCGGTGAGTCGAGAAACGGTGGCGGAAACCAGGCCGCCGATGCCGTCGCTGTGCAGAACCTCGCGCCCGGCGGTGAACCTGTCGACGGCATCACGGCCGCCAACAACGTTCACCACCGAACCCCGCAGTTCGTCGGTAGGGGCATCGACGATGATCCGACCCGCATCGATGAGCAGCACATGCTCGAGGAGGTCGGCGACCTCGTCGATCAGGTGAGTCGAGAGCACGACGGTGCGCGGATGATCGGCATAGTCAGCGAGCAGACGGTCATAGAACAACTGCCGCGCGACAGCGTCGAGGCCCAAATAGGGCTCATCGAAGAAGGTGAGCGGCGCCCGCGACGCGAGGCCGACGATCACTCCGACGGCCGAGAATTGGCCGCGGGAGAGCTTCTTCATTTTGCGGTTGAGCGGAAGGTTGAAGTCGGTGACGAGTGCGGCAGCGAAGTCGGGATCCCAGTTCGGAAAGAACCAGGGGGCGCTTCGCAGAACGTGCTTGATCTTGAAATCGTCGGGATAGCGCTGGCTTTCCTTGATGAAGCAGACACGCTGCAGCACGGCGGCGTTCTCGACCGGCGACGTGCCGAACACTTCGATGTCGCCGGAGGTCGCGAACTCTTGACCGGTGAGCAGAGACATCAGCGTCGTCTTGCCCGCGCCGTTGCGGCCGAGCAGTCCGTAGATGCGGTTCTCATCGAGGCTGATGCTGACCCCATTGACGGCGGCGAGTGAACCGTAGCGTCGGGTGAGATCGCGGGTGTGGATGACGGGAGTCACTGCGATTCCTTCGTGGTCGTTGACGGGGATGGTGCGGTGGTCTGAATGAGCGCGGCGAGCTGACGTTCGTCGATCCCGAGTTTTCGGGCTTCGGCGAGGAGTGGCGCGAGGTACTCGTCACGGAAGCGTTCCCGACGCTCGGCGGTCAGCCGATCGCGGGCGCCGCGGGTGACGAACATTCCGATTCCGCGCTTCTTGTAGAGCACGCCTGAGTCAACGAGCAGCCCAACACCCTTGTTTGCGGTGGCCGGGTTGATGCGCAGGAAAGCGGCGAATTCGTTCGTCGACGGCACCTGCGTTTCTTCGGGGAGGGCGCCAGAGATGATGTCGTTTTCGATCCGTTCCGCGATCTGCTGGAAGATCGGCTTGCTCTCATCCATCGGTATTCCTCCTCTCGGTTCGTCGGTTCATTACTTGTGTAACTAACCAAGCAGGCTTACCCGACGATGTCAAGTTGTGAGGCTCACCTCCTTAGGCTCGGATCGTGTTCGAACTCCACCACCTCACGGCGCTCGAGCAATTGGATGGGCTCCGTCGAGGCGAGATCACCCCGGCAGAACTGACCGACCACTACCTCGCTCGAATTGA
Source organism: Pseudolysinimonas sp. (assembly GCF_039912695.1). Taxonomy (GTDB): domain Bacteria; phylum Actinomycetota; class Actinomycetes; order Actinomycetales; family Microbacteriaceae; genus Pseudolysinimonas_A. The sequence continues at coordinate 118,622 of NZ_JBDSPJ010000022.1, read as the reverse complement.
GCGGCTGAACGTCGAGCTCGGTGCATTCGCCCACGTGACCGCCGATCGTGCGCGCCAGAGGTGCGCGGAGGTAGCAGCGATGTCGCACGCGCTGCCGCTGTGGGGGCTCCCGTTCGCCGACAAAGATCTCGTGCGCCGCGCCGGAGTGCCCACCCGATTCGGATCGCGAGCTTTCGCCGATCACGTCCCCGTGCAATCCGATGAATTAGCAACGCTCTTCGACGCCGCAGGCGCGGTCAGCCTCGGAAAGACCACAACGCCCGAGTTCGGGCTCTCGAGCAACGCCGAGCCGCTCGTCGGCCCCGTCGCGCGCAACCCCTACGACCTCACGCTCGGGCCGGGTGGGTCAAGCGGGGGAGCCGCTGTCGCGGTGGCGGCTGGACTCCTCCCGTTTGCCCCGGGATCGGATGGCGGCGGCTCGATCCGCATCCCGGCCGCGGCCACCGGGCTGGTGGGGCTCAAGCCCTCCCGTGGCCGGATCGCGGCCGCGGCCGGTTTCGCGGGTCTCGCGGGACTCGTGGTGGCGGGACCTCTTGCTCGGACGGTGGCGGATGCCGCCCTCCTGCTCGACGCGCTGGTCGCACCGGGACCGCCGCACTGGGCAACGTCCCCGCCCACCTGGGATGGCGGCGCGTACCTGTCGGCTGCGGTGCGAGGAGAGGGACGGTTCTCGATCGGGGTGACTCGCGACACCCCGTGGGCGGCCGCGTACGAGCTCGAGCTCGCGCCCGAAGCGGAGGCAGCCCTTACCCTCACGCTGGCCGAACTTGACGCCCTCGGCCACGGGATTGACGAACTGAGCCTTGGCCCCGAGCCGGACTATGCGGCGATGTTCCGCAGGGTGTGGCAAGGCGGCGCGGCCGGGATCGAGCTCAACGAGGTGCAGCTCTCTCAGGTCGAGCCGCTCACCCGGTGGCTGGTCGGCCAAGGCCGTGCGCTCGGAGCGCGGGAGCTCGGCGCAGCGCTGTCTTGGTTGGCGGGCTACGAGCGGCGGCTGATCGCGCAGTTGGCGCCATTCGACGCTGTCGTGACTCCCGCGATGGCGCTCACCCCTCGCCCGATCGGGTGGTACGACGCCGAGGATGGCGACCACAACTTTGCGCAGCAGGTGCAGTACACGCCGTACACGAGCATGGTCAACGTCAGTGGACTGCCCGCGATCGTGCTTCCCGTGCACGTGACCGCCGACGGAGTGCCGATGGGAGTGCAACTCATCGGCCGACCCGGCGGCGAGCACGTGCTGTTGGCGATCGGGGCGCAGCTCGAGCGTCGCCTCGGGTGGGCGCGCCGGCATCCGCCTCAGTGGTAGCTAACGCAGTGGTAGGTCGCTACCGGGCAGGCACGTTGCCGAAGATCTCGTCGAGCCGCGGTTGGTCGTACCCGCAGGCTGCGCCGCCGCTGTAGTCGAACGAGCAGGCGAAGACCACTCCGGTGCTGAGGGGGTCGAGAGCGTAGTCAGCACCCGAGGCGGTCGGTGTTTCGGTCCAGCCAGCCGACACCAGTGCGGCCCGGAAGTCAGCCGAATTTTCTTTCGTGAACGGAGCCCAGCCGTACCATTCGACCGGCGTCGTGCCGTCGACGACCTCGCAGAGGACGCCGCCCACGTCGAAAAACGCCGCGAAAGGATCTTTCTGGGCGTGCAGGTCTGCCGAAAATGCGGCCGGGTCGGCGAGGTCGAGTCCGCTGTCAACGAGTTCGTCGAGGGACTGTTTCTGAAGGATGCTGGTGCAACTCACCGCGCCGGAGCTGGCCGTTGGACTCGGAGTCGGAGCCGGAGCACCCGAGGCCGAGCACGATGTCAGCCCCATGACGACTCCGCCGACGAGGATCACCATGAGCCGGATCATGGGGGGAGCGTACCTCGCGTCCCTTGTCTAACAGCCCTACGGGTTCGGCGAGGGGTGGTGGGGAAGGGCATGCGGCCGCAGGTAGCCGCCCTTCTCGAGGCCCGCCTCGACCTCGAACCGGTTGGTGAGAGCCGGCGATCCGGCTGCGATGTAGAGCGGGATGAAGGCGAGACCGTATGCCCGCCACTGGGTGCGGTGCACCGCCTCGTGTTCGAGGATGCGTGGGGCGACGTTGTCAGTGGTGAGGTAGATCGCGCCGATCGTCGTGCCGCCGCGACCGTATGACCACTTCGGCATCCTCCAGAAGTACCAAATCTGCGGCCCCTTGGTGAAGCGACCGAACAGGATGCGGCCCCAGACAAATGCGCACGCCGTCGCGAACCAGTAGCCGGGTCGCGCGATCGGCGGCCACATCAGCAGGCGCCGCAGTCCGGGGATGCGGGCTCCGCCGCGGACGAACGACCCCATGCCCCGTTCGAACCGCGACAGTTTCGCGGGATCGGGGCGCACCGGGAGGCTCATCGCCCGGTGAACTCGGGTTCGTCGCGAGCCAGGAACGCGCGGATGCCTTCGGCGGCATCCTGACTTGCCGCGAGCCTGACCAGTTCAGGCTGAAGTCGCGTTGCTGCGGCTTCGTCGCCCTCCCGGATTGCCGTTCGGGCATTGGCGAGCGTGGCCTGCACGGCGAGAGGAGCCTGAGCGGCAATGCGCTGGGCGAGCTCGAGCGCCCGGTCCAACTGGGTTCCGTGCGGCACGACTTCCTGCACGAGCCCGATGCGCAGCGCCTCGGTGACGGGGAACATGTCACCGGTCAGCATCCACCGCATCGCGTTTCCCCAGCCGACCGCGCGGGGAAGGCGGATGGTTGCGCCGCCGAAGGGCAGGATGCCGCGCTGCACCTCGATCTGTCCGAAGGTCGTGGAATCGGCCGCAATCACAATGTCGCTGGCCAGCGCGAGTTCGATGCCGAGAGTCAGGCAGGTGCCCTGCACCGCAATCACGACCGGCTTGCTGATTGACGGCCCGCCCACCTGCCAGGGATTGATCCCGCCCTCCGGAACGAGGTCGAGCCCGTCCCGACCGATCCGGGGTGCGACATCTGCAAGATCTAGGCCCGCGGTGAAGTGATCCCCATGCGCGAACACGACGGCCGCGCGAAGCTGCGGGTCGCGTTCCAACTCGCCATACGCCAAACACAGCTCTTGCAGCATTGCGAAATCGGCGGCGTTGCGTTTTTCCGGCCGGTTCAGCCCGATGAGCAATACCTGGCCGTCCCGTTCGACACTCACACGTTCGCCCACCGCTCCAGCGTAGGGGCCGGTTTCCGATAGCGTTCAAGCAACGACAAGAATCTCAAGGAGCCGCTCGTGCCGTTGCGTCCGTTCACCCTCGTCCCGGTGGCCGCCTTTGCGCTCGCCGTGCTCGCCGGCTGCACGTTCAGCATCGGCCAGAATCAGGCGCCGCTGACCGTTCCTCCTGAAGACATCGAAAAGGCCGCTGCGAGCGCGCTCGAGCATCAGACCGGGGTTCGCCCTGACATCGACTGCGGCCAGGACCCGATCCCAGTCGAAGTTGACGGAGTCGTCACCTGCCTCCTGGTCGACCCTGTCGCCGGCCTGGAATTCAACACCGTGATCACCTTCGACACGGTCGAGGGTGACAAGTACTCATTCGACATCAAGGTCGCCGACGTTCCGAACAACGTGACGCAGCCGACCGCGGCTCCTGGGGCGAGCGTTCCGGTCACCGACATCGAAGGTCTCGCGATCCGGGCGCTCACCCCGACCCTTGACTTCGTGCCTGAGGTCACCTGCGACGCGACCGAGGTCGAAATCGTCGTCGGCAACACCGTGAACTGCTCCTACGATTCGCCCAATGGCACGGTCAAAGTCGTGGTCACGATTACGCAGTTCGATGGGTCGAACTACTCGATTCGCGTCGACTGACCTGCTGAGCCCCAGCTGGCCTGCTGAGGGTTCGCTGGTCTGCTGAGGGCTAGTCGAGGGCTGCGATGATTCGCAGGATGGTTGCCGCGTCGGCCGCCGCGTGCTCGCCCTTGGCGCTCGAGGGCGCGTAGCCGGCCAACGTCGCTCCGGCGAGCGGGAATCGGGCACGGAGCGCCTTGATCGCGCCGACCAGCGCGCCCACCGACATCCCGAATGGAGCTGGATCCAGCAGGCCGTCGACTTCGGCGGGATCGACAACGTCGAGGTCGACATGCACGTAGACCGAGTCGGCACCGCTCGCCGCGACAGTCTCGACCAAGGTGTCCGGGTCGAGGACCTGCTCGACCGCGAGCGTTGCCAGGCCGGCTCCTGCGGCAAAAGACTCCTCGTCGGGATCCCACGACCGCGCCCCGACCAGCACGACGCGACCGGCGCTCACCTCACCGCCGTCGATCAGTGAGCGCAGCACCATCCCGGAGTAGGCCCCCGACGGCGAACTCTGCGGGGTGTTGAGATCAGGATGCGCGTCGAACCAAACGACGGCGACCTCGGGATGCCGCAGCGCAGCCGTCGCGATTCCCGCCGCGGAGACGCCACAGTCGCCGCCGACGATCACGAACGGATCCGGCACTCCGCCGAGTGCGTCGGTCGTGCGCTCGCGCACCAGTTGGATCGAGGTGAAACGCGCAATGCCGCTGCCCTGGTCGTCGCCCGCCTCAAGCGGCACAGCGACTTCGGTGGTCGCCGAAGTCGGGAGGCCGGAACGCAGGGCGGCGACCCCTTCGGCATGACGCATCGCACGAGGGGAGGGCGAACCCTGCCATTGAGGCACGAGCACGAAATGGAGGGTCACGTGGACACTCTAGATCGCGCCGAGAGGGCGACTTCGAACGGGCGAGCGGTCAGTTGCCCGTCGTGATCGCGGTCGTGCCGCCAGCCTTCAGCGCGGCGAGACGCGTGTCGACTTCGGCTTCCTTGCCGAGGTCGTCGAGGCTCTCGAACTGCGAGTCGAGGCTTGACGCGTCGAGCTCGTTCTGGCCGATGACCTTGGACTCCTCGCGGCGCACCTTGTCTTCGAAGCGACCGAGTTCGCTGGTCGGGTCGAGCACGTCGATGCTCTTCAGTGCGTCATGCACCTGCGACTGGGCCTGGGCGGTCTTTGCGCGGGCGATCAGTTCGTCGCGCTTGCTGACCAGCTCGTTGAGACGCTCGTGCATCTTGTCGAGGCCATCCTTGAGCTGAGCCACCACGGCGGTCTGCGACGCAATCGTGGGCTCGGCGGTCTTGGCTTCGTTCTCGCTGGTGATCTGCTTGCCGAGAGCGATCTTGGCGAGCTTGTCGAACTTGTCGGCATCCTCGGTGCCACCGGCGGTGCGGAGCTCGTCAGCCTTCGCGCTGGCGGCGAGTGCCTTGCGGCCCCAGTCGGCAGCGGCGTCGATGTCTTCGGTGTGGTCTTGTTCCATCATCCGCAGATTGCCGATGGTCTGTGCGACGGCATCTTCGGCCTCGGCGATGGAGTTGGTGAAGTCACGCACCAACTGATCGAGCATCAGTTGAGGGTCCTCCGCCTGGTCGATGAGCGCGTTGATGTTCGCGCGCACGAGCTGAGAGATACGGCCGAGGATCGATTGCTTCGCCATTGAGAATGCCTTCCGTTACGGGGTTCGACGTCGTACCGAAGCCTAGCGACCCCGGCCCACACCGCGACATCCGCGATTTCAGCTCAGGGCGTGTTCAGCTCGGGGCGTGTTCAGCTCGGGCGGCGTTGAGCTCAGGGCGCGCGGAGCACGACGACGGCTGGGGCGCCGATGATTACGATCGGGACCGCGCCGTCGGCAGGATGGAACTCAATCGCGGCGCTGACCGCGAAGAGACCTGGCCCCGCGGCCGGAAGGTCATCCGGGAGTGGGGCGAGATCGTCCGGAGGGGTGCATCGGACCGCTTCGAAGTGCGTCGAGTACACGTAGGTCTCACCGGGCTCCAGGTTGATCACGGCGAAACCGTCGTTCGCGGGAGCCAGCGGATTGCGCCAGAGCACGATTCCGTCCGACGAGAAGGCGATCTCGGGAGTCGCAACCGTGGTCCCGACAATGCGCTCCTGGCCGGCGTTGTGCAGAGTGACGGTCACCGGGATCGCCGACGTCCCGGCCACGGCATCCACCGAGGTCAGCTCCAGGGTCAGACCGTTCGGCGCCGGGTTTTGCTGCGTTGAATCGGGGATGGGCTCGCCGCAGAGCGCTACGGACTCGGCCGCCCGCGAACCCTGATCGGCGTCTCCCGCCATAGGTGCCGCACCGCCAGCCTCCTGGGAGGTGAGGGCGGAGTGATCCGCTGTCGAATTCGCCGTCGGCAGCGACGACAGGACGATCGGCGTGAAAACGCCGACCATCGCGAGCGCGCCAACAGCGGTCGCCGCGATCACGCGGGGGCGGCGGCGCGAATGGGCGCGCCTCAGAACAGCATCGACGTCGATGGCGCCACCTCCACTGTGTTTCCGGGGTTCAGGTTCGGGATCGCGCAGGAGGTCGCGCAGGTCAGATTCGGTGGCCATGGGAAGCCTCCTTCCGTGAGCTCGAAGAGCCGGCCGGGCGCGGCGTCAGCCGGTCTTCAACTGTTCCGTCGTCGGCGAGGGAAATCGCCATCTTCGCGAGACCGTCACTGAGGTAGCGCTTCACCGCGCCCGAGCTGATGCCGAGGGTCTCGGCAATGTCGTCGACCTTGAGGTCGTCGTAATAACGCAGCACCAGACAGGCCCGCTCGCGGGGGGTGAGTTTGCGTAGTTCGTCGTGGAGGTCGAGCCGTGAATTCACGCCGCCCGCCGGCGATTCCTGCTCGTCGGGTCGGTATTCGAGGGGAGCGATGCGGCGCCAGCGCGTCGTACGGCGGCCGCCATCCAAATGTCCGTTGAGGATCGCGCGTCGCACGTACGCCTCGGCACTTTCGACGCTGAATCCGTTGCGAAGTCGACCGAAGGTCCGCACGAGCGCGTCTTGCACCAGGTCGGCCGCGTCGTCGCGATTGCCGCAGAGCAGGGTTGCGTAGCGCACGAGAGCCTCGCCGCGCTGGGCGACCAGCTCGACGACAACTTCTTCCCACGCAGCTCTCGCCGCCATCCACTCCACCTCTCACCTTCTAAGACGAGAAGGTAGGCGGAAACGTTGGGCTAAGTCCGGAATGGCCAAAAAATGAACGGCGCGCCGCCAGCGAGGTCGGCGCGCCGTTCCGTAGGGGACAAAGAATACTCCAGCGCTGCGCGCATCAGTGGTCGAACTTCCCGGCGGTGACGACGACAGTCGGCCGCGCCGCGAGACCGCGCGCTAGGAATGGGTAAGCCGCCGCCTGCGGATCATGGCTGCAGCACCGCGGGAACTCCAGCCTCCGAACGCGAGAAGCGCGAGGCCCAGAGCTACGAGCGAGGATGCCAGCGCCACCGTCGGTGTGATCGTGCTTCCCGTTGACGCCAGCGAGCCGGCGGACCGAATGGTGAGCTGTTGCGTCAGATTGCGGTAGATGCCGCTGGGGCCGACTCCGAGAGCCTGAGCTACGTGAATTCCCGAAAAGTTGCTCGGAAGTGTGGCGCTCAGAACCGCAATTCCCGACGAGTTTGCAATGGCCGAGCCCAGCAACAGCGGTGTGGAGTTGAGCCAGAAATCAACCTGGGTGCCCGGGCGGAATCCGTAGGCGGTGAGCACGATGGTCGTCCCCTCCACCGGATCATGGTCGTTGAGGGTCAGATCGGCCGAATCAGGGTCGGTGGTCGGCGCGACCGCAACGGGAACGCCGGGGGTGAGAGCGGCGCGAGTCGACCACGGGCTATCTCCAATTGCGTTGCTGGCACGCACCTCAACCAGATAGGCGGTCCCGTTGGACAGCCCACTCATGCTGCAGTAGTCGAGTGTGGCCGTTGAACACTCGACGGCTGGAGCAAGGGGGTTGCCCCCGGCGTCAAGAACCCGTGCCTGGTACGTCAGGATGGCGCTGCCCCCGTCGTCAGCGGGTGCTGTCCACGCGAGCGAGACTCGACCGTTTTCTGGCTTCACGCTCAGGCCTGTCGGGGCATCGGGCGCTGCGAGCGCCAACGACGTACAGGTGATCACCGTTGACCCGCTCGGATAGCCCGATCGAGTCGCACTGACGGTGATCGAGACGGACGCCCCGCGAGCGAGACCCGTGACGCTGAGCAAACCCGATGAGTCGATCGTGGCTGACCCCGCGCTGACGGAAGCGGACCAGTCAAACGCGGCGTCGTAGTTTGAGATCGTCGCCGTGCATCCGTCAGTTGTCGAGGTTGGCGTGCCGAGCGCGGGATTGAGCGGGTTCCCCGGGCCCGGGCCAGGGTCTGCCGCGCTCGTGATGAAGAACTCGGAACCGTTGTAGTGACCGACCATGTAGTAGTTGGCGACGTGGTTGTGCGACAAGTAGTGCATATTGTCGAACGGTTGGGTGTAGTTGCCGGCAAACGACACCGAGGCGCTCGAACCGCTCGACAGCTTCCACGACTTGAAGTTCGGATTAAAGTCCCGCCACTGGATGCGGTACAGATACGTGCCGTCCGTGGCGATTCCATGCTCGTCGACGGCAAAATTGTCAGGATCGAACATCACGTAGTCCTCGGACCACGCGATGGTGACCGCTGCCCCCGTGCCCGTTACCTGATAGGTGCGCAGTGTCGACTGATACCCGCCGCTGGTGGACGTGTACTTCGACACTTTGCCGATGCGGCCGTCGGGAAAATCGATCAGACTGCTGAACGTGTAGTAGAACCCCTCGGGAAGAGGGTAGCTCGCGGGTACGGCGACCTCAGTGACCGTCCAGTCAGCGACCGAAATGCAGTAGAGGTGAATAGAGCCTTCGGTGTTGTCGCCACTCGTGATGAATATGCAACCGTGGCTCGCGGCAATGCTGAGCCTCAGGAGGTTGCCGGGAAGCGCAGGTGCGCCAGCCACGCCCCACTGAACCGGATGCACCGTCCCGGTGGCGCTGAACGTCGAACCTGGCGTCAAGGGAATATCAGCGAGCGGAGTGCTGACGATGCTGCCGGAGCCGTTGAGCATGTAGGCGAAGGTGCCGTCGTTCGTCAAACCGGCCATGCCACTCATGCCGCTCACGGTCACCCGCACGCCGGTGGTCGCGTAGGGCTCAGCGATCAGGCGAGCGGCCAGCGGCTCCGGATCGACCGCGCGTGCCACGCTCGGCACTGCCCCCAGGCCGATCGCCGCTGACGCTAAGAGTGCAAGGGCAAGAAGTCCACTTCGCCGCCAAGGCTGCGAGCCAAGGCCGGATGATCGCGGGCTTCCACTGTTCACCGAACCACCCGTTTTTGTGACCAAAGTTGGTAAAAAGTAGCACGAAGTTTGGCCGGGGAATTGCGGTCGTCAGGCCGCGCGCATCCGCCTGCGCAGCTCCTCGAGTTGAGCTCGCACGGCCACCGGCACCCGGTCGCCGAAACCGTCGAAGAAGTCCTCCGCGTCGTCCGCCTCGGCCAGGTGCGCGGCCGGGTCGATCGCGAACAGCTGCTGCCAAGCGGTCTCGCTCACGTCAGCGCCGGTGAGGTCGATGGCGCCCGGCGCAGGGAGCCAACCGAGCGGGCTCGCGACGGCGGGGGCACGGCCCTCGACGCGGTCCAGGATCCAGGCGAGTACCCGGCCGTTGTCGCCGAATCCGGGCCAGAGGAAGCTGCCGTCGTCGCCCTTGCGGAACCAGTTGACCTGGAAGATCCGCGGAACGCCACCTGTCGCCCGGAGTGAGCTGCCGACCTCGAGCCAGTGCGCCCAGTGGTCGGCCATGTTGTAGCCACAGAAGGGGAGCATGGCGAACGGATCGCGACGCAGCTCCCCGAGAGTGCCCTCGGCGGCCGCCGTGCGCTCGGACGAGATCGTGGCGCCCATGAAGACGCCATGTTCCCAATCCCGTGCCTCCGCCACCAGTGGCACGTTGGTGGCACGCCGGCCGCCGAAGATGATCGCGTCGATGACGACGCCTCGCGGGTCTTCCCAGTCGTCGGAGATCGTCGGGCACTGGGAGGCGGCCACGGTAAAACGTGAGTTCGGGTGCGCCGCCGGACGACCGGAGTGCGGCGTCCACGGTTGGCCCGTCCAATCGGTGAGGTGCTCAGGCACCGCGTCGGTGAGCCCCTCCCACCAGACATCCCCGTCCGGGCGAAGCGCGACGTTGGTAAAGATGGTGTTGCCCCAGATGGTGTCGATGGCCGTCGAGTTCGTCGCCACGCCGGTACCCGGGGCGATCCCGAAGAATCCCGCCTCAGGATTGATCGCCCGCAGCTTGCCCTCGGAATCTGGGGCGAGCCAGGCGATGTCGTCGCCGATCGTCTCGACCATCCACCCGGGGATGCTCGGCTTGAGCATCGCAAAGTTCGTCTTGCCGCAGGCGCTCGGGAATGCGGCGGCCACATGAAACACCCGACCCGCTGGGTTGGTGACCTTGAGCAACAACATGTGCTCGGCAAGCCAGCCTTCCTCGCGTGCCATCACCGAGGCGATCCGCAGCGCGAATGCCTTCTTGGCGAGAATCGCGTTGCCGCCGTATTGCGAGCCGAACGACCAGATTTCGCGAGTGTCCGGGAAGTGCGAGATGTACTTGGTGTCGTTGCACGGCCACGCGACGCCGGCTTCGCCCTGCTCGAGCGGGGCTCCCGCGGTGTGCGCGGCCCGCACCCACTGCGTTTCAGGTTCGATCAAGTTCAGCGCCGCCGAGCCCATGCGCGTCATGATCCCCATGCTGACCACGACGTAGGGCGAGTCGGTGACCTGCACGCCGATTCGGGAGAGCGGGCTGCCGAGCGGCCCCATCGAGAACGGCACGACGTACATCGTGCGGCCGCGCATCGAGCCGGCGAACAACCCGTCGAGCGTGGTGCGCATCTCGGTCGGCTCGCGCCAGTTATTGGTGGGGCCGGCCTCGGCCTTCGAGGAGGAGCAGATGAAGGTGCGCGACTCGACCCGCGCGACGTCGTCGGGGTGGCTGCGGGCGAGAAAACTGTAGGGCCGGTGTTCGGCGTTGAGCCGCACCAGGGTGCCCTGATCGACCATCCGGCGGATGAGGTCGTCGGCCTCACGCCGGGAGCCGTCGCACCACACGACGTCGTCCGGGGTGGTCAGATCGGCCATCTGGGCAACCCATGCGACCACGCGGGGGTCGGCTCCGTCGGGCGCTGCCCGGGTCGCGTGGCGCTCAGCCGGGGCGGGAGACTCCGAGTCGCTGCCTTGGGGGCGCCGGTGTGCGGTGAGAGTCACGGTCAGCCCCTTGTCGTCGGCATTTCGGGAAAGCATTGCGGGGAAAAATCCCGCCTATGACAACCCTGCCTCTCGATTTGGTTCGAATCTTCTCGAATTAGAGGGCAAGAATCTCGATTCTTTCCCTATGGTTGATTTTGTGAAGGATCTCGCGATGCTGGGGCAACGGATGCGGTTCTTCCGCACCGAGGCCGGTCTCACCCTCCAGCAACTGGGAAGCGCGGTCGGTATCGCGGGCAGCCAGTTGTCCCTGATGGAGAACGGACATCGGGAGCCTCGGCTCTCGCTACTCGAAGCGATCGCCGGGCGGCTCGGCATCCAGCTCGCCCAGTTGCTCGACGCGAGTGCTCCCACGGAACGCGCCGGACTCGAAATCGAGTTGGAGCGCGCCCAGGCCAGCCCGGTGTACGCGCAGCTCGGCATCCCGGCCGTACGTGCGAGCAAGGGGATGCCGGATGAGACTCTCCGAGCGCTCGTCGGCCTGCACCGTGAGCTCTCTCGCCGGTCCCTCGAAGCGATCGCGACCCCCGAGGAAGCCCGCCGCGCCAACACGGAGCTGCGGGCCCGAATGCGCGAACGCGACAACCACATCCCCGAGATTGAGGATCTGGTCGAAGACACTCTGCGCGGTGTCGGTCACGCCGGCGGCGCCCTCACTCACCGGTCGGTCGGACGAATCGCCGAAAAGCTCGGGTTCGAACTGGTCTACGTCGGCGACCTCCCACATTCCGCACGTTCGGTCACCGATCTCGAGAACGGCCGCATCTACCTGCCGCCGGCATCGATCCCCGGGGGCCACGGACTGCGTTCGATGGCGCTTCAGGCGATCGCCCACCGGCTGCTCGGCCACCAAGCTCCGCTCGACTACGCCGGGTTCCTGCAGCAGCGTCTCGAGATCAACTACTTCGCGGCCGCATGCCTGATGCCCCAGACCCAGTCACTGCAGTTTCTGCGTCAAGCCAAAGACGACCGGGACATCGCTCTCGAAGACTTTCGGGATGCCTTCGGCGTCACCCACGAGGCCGCGGCGCTGCGCTTCACCAACCTCGCGACCGCTCACCTCGGGATGCGCACGCACTTCCTCAGAGTCGGAGGCGACGGCGCCATCGCGAAAGCCTACGAAAATGACGGGCTCCCGCTGCCTACCGACGTCACCGGATCGGTCGAAGGTGAGATCGTCTGCCGGTACTGGAGCGCTCGCCGGGCGTTCGTGCGTACCAACCGCACGACCGAGTTCTACCAGTACACCGATACCCCGAGCGGCACCTTCTTCGAGTCCACCCAGATCGGCACGAGCGCCGCGAACGACGAGTTCTCGATCAGCATCGGGGTGCCGTTCGACGATGCGAAATGGTTCCGCGGACGCGAGACCCAGCGCCGGGAGCAGTCACGGTGCCCCGATGCGTCCTGCTGCCGCCGCCCCCCGGCCGACCTGGCCGCGCACTGGTCGGGCAAGTCCTGGTCGAGCGCCAAGGTGCACGCGCACATCTTTTCGCCGCTGCCATCCGGAACCTTCCCGGGTGTCGATGACCGTGAGCTCTACGAGTTCCTGGAGAGTCACGCCTCGAGTTAGACGGTCTCTGCTGCTTTTCTCCCGGCTTCGATCAGCCAGTGGTGTGGGTCGGCCATGGCGGCTTCCGCTGATCCGGCGAGAACCGAGAGGGAGATGGATGCCACCAGCAGCCCGTCCAGCGACGGCGGCTCGGTCGTGAAACGGCCTGCAATCGCGATCACACCGGTGCTGTTGCGCTGCGCGAGTTCGAATGCGTGGCCGACGACCTTGCCCTGAGTCGAGGTCTGATCGAATGCTCCTTCGCCGGTCATCAGCACGTCAGCACAGCCGAGTTGCCGATCCAACCCGGTCAGCGTCCCGATCTCTGGGGCGCCGGGGTGGATCGTGGCCTGCCAGGCGGCGAGAAACCCGAATGCCGTGCCTCCGGCCGCACCCGCACCCGGGCTGGCCGGATCGGCGTCGAAGGTCGCTGCGAAGCGAGTGAGCCGATCCTCGAGTTCGGCGATCTGGGAGAGCGTCGCGCCTTTCTGCGGTCCGAACGTCGCGGCCGCACCGGTAGGTCCGAGCAGAGGTGCCGTGACATCGGTCAGCAGGCGCACCCCGCCGGCCGGTGGGCGGTAGCCGGCGAGAGCATCCAGAGCACCTGCCCCGCCATCCGTAGATGCCGACCCACCCAACGCGATGATCAGGGCGGTCGAGCCGGCATCCAAGGCGGCCGCGATCGTCTCGCCCATCCCGCGGGTGGTCGCGCCGATGGGGTCGAGACGTTCCATGAGCGCGATGCCCGACGATCGCGCCAATTCGACGACCGCGGTGCCGTCGGGCAGTTCGAGCCATTCGCCGGCAACCGGTCGGCCGTCGGGACCGGTGACCTGGCCCGCCGAACGGAACGTTGTGCCGGGCACCGAGGCAGCGATCGCGTCGAGGGTGCCTTCGCCGCCGTCGGCCTGAGGCAGGAGCACCAGGTCGTCGTCGGCGCGTACCGATCTCCAGCCTTCGCCGATCGCCTCGGCTACCGCTCGAGCATCCAGAGAACCCTTGAACGAATCCGGTGCGACGACGATCCGCATTGGCGAACTCCCGACAATCTGAGGTGCCCCCGACACGATTCGAACGTGCGACCTCTTCCTCCGGAGGGAAGCGCTCTATCCACTGAGCTACGGGGGCGCAGCGCCACCTAGGTTAGCAGTATGACTTCAGCCCAGCCCCGGCGAGAGGTGGGGTCGAGACTGGTTCTCGAGGTCGACGACCCGACCTCATTCGTGCTTGCGGCATCCGTCGCGCAAGGAGTTCCGACGACCGAGGAGTCGCTTCGGGTCTGGCTCGGCGATCAACCGATCCAGGTGCGGGAGATCGATGACGAGCACGGCACGCGCATGCGGCTCTTTGAGACCGGCCCCGGACTTCTGACCATCGAGTACGCCGCGACGGTCATCGGTCGCGCGTCTCGGCCGGGGGTCGACGACCTCGATCTGGTCACCTACCTGCGCCCGAGCCGCTACGTGCAGTCCGACAGCCTGACCGACCGCGCCCGCGATCTGTTCGGCGGCACATCAGGGGTCGAGCGCGTTCTCGCCGTCGAGCAGTGGGTGCACGACAACCTTTCGTACACGCCCGCGATGAGCTTTCCGACCGGCGGAGCGCTCGAAACGCTCGACCTCGGCGCCGGTGTGTGTCGCGATTTCGCGCATGTCACCGCGGCGTTCCTACGGGGGCTCGACGTTCCGGCCCGCATGGTGTCGGTGTATGCGCCGGGGCTCGAACCTCGCGATTTCCACGCCGTGGTTGAGGCCTACGCCGACAACCGGTGGATTGCTGTCGACGCGACCCGGCTCGCTCCGCGACGCAGCCTCGTGCGGATCGCAACCGGGCGGGATGCCACCGACACCGCGTTTCTCACCAACACGCTCGCCGACGTGCGGCTGATCACTCTCGAGGTGCGAGCAACGAGCGACGAAGACCTGACCGATGATCCGAGTGAGATCGTCGAACTGTCCTGATTTTTAGGGGAGGGCCGCGAGCGCCGAATCGATGATGTCGGAGGGTTCACCGGGTTCGGCGAAGGTGACCGACGTCGCGACCAGCCAGTAGTTGCCCTGGAAGACGATCGCGGTTCCGACGCCACCCTCGACAGAGAAGTACGCCTCGTCGCCGTAGGTCGGCACGGGCGTGCTCGTCGCGGAGGCATCGTTCTTCAGGGCGTCGATCCGATTGTCGGAAAGGCTCGCGACCGAGACGTCCATCGTGCCGCCACCCGATTCCAGCACCCAGCGGCAGGCAACTCCGCCGGCTGCCACCGCATCGGCGGCGGCGCTCCCGGCATCCGGCGTCCAGCTGCCGAGCAGCGCGAGGTTCGGATCGAACGCGTAGACCGCGTCGGGGTCGACGAGATCCGCACAGGCGACGTCGATCGGCGTGAGCTGATCGGGCGTCGCGCTCGGCGTGGGGGTAGCCGTTGGGGTCGGGGTGGGCCTCGGGGTACTGGCTGGCGTGGTGGCGGTCGGGGTCGGGATGCACCCCGCCAACACAACGGCGACAGCCACTGCGAGCAGCGCAGCACTCGCCGTGCGAATTGAAATCGTGGATGCGACAGCCATGCCTCCATCATCCCCCGGCTACGATCGAGCGTTGTGACCCCTGCCGAACTCACAGCCACACTTCTCGAGCTGACGCGCTCGGCGGCGGGCGACCGCGCGGTGGAGATCTCTGACGATGACGTGACCCTCGAACGCCCCCGCAATCGGGATCACGGCGACTGGGCCTCCAACGTCGCTCTCAAGCTCGGCAAGCGTCTCGGCATCGATTCACGCGCCTTCGCGGCCGACCTGGCGACGAGACTTGCCGCCACCGACGGCATCGCTTCGACGGATGTCGCGGGCCCGGGCTTTCTCAACATCACCCTGGATGCCGCGGCGGCCGGTCTGCTCGCGAAGAGCATCGTGGATGCCGGGGATACCTACGGCCGCGGTGACCTCTATCCGGGCGTGAGAATCAACCTCGAGTTCGTCTCGGCGAACCCGACCGGTCCGGTTCACCTCGGCAGCACTCGGTGGGCCGCCGTCGGTGACAGCCTCGCGCGCATCTTCATAGCGCAGGGCGCCGACGTCACGCGCGAGTACTACTTCAACGACCACGGCACGCAGATCGACCGCTTTGCACGCAGCCTTGTCGCCGCGCACCTCGGTGAGGCCGCGCCCGACGACGGCTACGGCGGGGACTACATCCTCGACATCGCGGCGCGCGTCGAGGAGGTCTACTCCGGCGACCTCAGCTCACTTCCGAGCGACGAATTGCTCGAGGTCTTTCGCTCGGTCGGGGTCGAGCTGATGTTCGGCGATATCAAGGCCAGCCTCCACGAATTCGGCGTCGACTTCGACGTGTACTTCCACGAGGACTCGCTGCATGAGTCAGGTGCCGTCCAGCACGCCGTCGATCGGTTGCGGGAACTGGGCCACATCTTCGAAGCCGATGGAGCGACCTGGCTGCGCACGACGGAGTTCGGCGACGACAAAGATCGCGTCGTCATCAAGAGCGACGGCGAAGGTGCCTACATCTCGGGCGACCTGGCGTATTACCTCAACAAGCGTGAGCGCGGCTTCGAGCGCAACCTGATCATGCTCGGCGCCGACCATCACGGCTACGTCAAACGGCTGATGGCCATGACGGCGGCATTCGGTGACGAACCGTACGTCAACCTCGAGATTCTGATCGGCCAGTTGGTCAACCTGGTGCGCGACGGCGAAGCTGTGCGCATGTCGAAGCGAGCCGGCACCGTCGTCACGATGGAAGACCTCGTGGATGCTGTCGGCATCGACGCCGCCCGGTATTCGCTCGTGCGGTCCTCGGCTGACTCGATGCTTGACATCGACCTCGACCTGCTCACCAAGAAGACCAACGACAATCCGGTGTTCTACGTGCAGTACGCGCAGGCTCGAACCGGAGCGGTCGCGCGCAACGCCGCGGATGCCGGAGTCACCCAGGACGAGTTCGACGCGAGCCTGCTGAGCCACGAGACGGAGAGCATCCTGCTCGGGGCGCTCGCCGAGTTCCCCCGCATCGTGCGCCAGGCGGCCGAACTGCGCGAACCGCACCGGGTCGCCCGCTACCTCGAAGAACTCGCCGGCGCCTACCACCGCTGGTATGACGCGTGCCGCATCATCCCGCAGGGCGACGACCCGATCTCGACTTTGCACCGCACCCGGCTCTGGCTCAACGCCGCGACCGGGCAGGTGCTGCGTAACGGTCTGGCGCTTCTCGGGGTCAGCGCTCCGGAGCGAATGTGAGCGGCGAACTGGTCGCTGTGCCGCCGACGCAGCCCGCGCCGGCCGCGACCACGGTTGTCGAGGCGCGCCCGCCGATGAAGAAGCGCAATCGCGCGTTGATCGTCGTGCTGATCATTGTCGCGATCCTCGCCGTGCTGACGGTCATCGCTTTTCTGATCGGCGAGAACTTCGCCAAGGACTATGCAAAGAACTACATCCGCACCCAAGTTATTCACGTGCTGGGGCTGCCCGCGGACGCGAAAGTGGATGTCGACCTCCACGACGGCTCGATCATCCTGCAGGCGATCTCGGGTCACGTGAATGACGTCGATGTGAGCGTTCCCGAGCTGGCTTTCGGCCCTCTCACGGGGTCTGCGACGCTGCACGCCGAAAACGTGCCCCTCGACGCGAATGCTCCGGTCGGCGTTCTGAGAGTCGAATTCGCGGCGAGTGAGACGGACCTGGCGAAGATCGCCGGCAACCTCAGCGGCCTCCAGCTCGACTCGATCAAGCTCAACGAACCCAACATCGTGATCGCTTCGTCGTTCACTATTTTCGGCATCCCGGTTCCGCTCGGGGTCAGCATCCTGCCGTCGGCTGCCGATGGCCAACTGGTCTTCACGCCCGACGTCGTGACGGTGGCCGACCAGCAGTTCGCGGTGAAGGACGTGCTCGCCAACCCGCTGTTCGGCGGTTTTGCGGGCGACCTTCTGAAGCAGACGTCGATCTGCGTCGCGGGAAACCTGCCGAAAGCACTCGCGCTGAGCAGCGTCGACGTCGAAGGGCCGCACCTGGTACTCAGATTCACCGCCGACGGCGCGGCACTCGGCGGCACCGAGCTCAGCACGATGGGCATCTGTGGCAACTAGCGCCTCGTTCTCGACTCTGATCCCGATCGTCATCGTCGTCGTCGTCGTGCTGATGGTCGTGCTCGCCGTGGCCGGGTGGCGCGAGCGCGCGAACAGCCTCAAGAAGGTTGACCTGTCGGATGGCGGCATCGCCTTCTCTACCGCGATCACCGAGTCGGTGCTCAGGTACCTTCGCCGGATCGACCCGGCAGTGCCGAAGCTCTCGTTCTTCGTCGAGACATTCCTCAAGCGTCACTACCTGGTGTGGGTCGCGGATGCCGAGTCGATCACGGTCTGGCGATCGGGACGGGAACCACTGCAGGTAATCCGCGTGCTGCCGAGCTGGCTGAAGAAGGCGGAACGCGTTCAGGGCATCGCAGGCGGTCCGCACCTGGATCTGACCTTCGTCGACCCGAACGGGTCCCTCATGGTGATCACCATGATCCCGGTCGCCTACCGGGGATCGAAAGTCGGCGGCGGCGACGTGATGACGCGCGTCGCACGTTCGCTGACCGCGCTGATCTCCGGCAGCCCGTGAATCGGTAGGCTGATCTCGGCTTCAGGGATCAATCCGGGTCCGCTCGCCTCACTTATCCGTATTCCTTCGTGAGGTCTGTCGTGTCTGCCAACCCGCTCGCACCCGAGTGGCTCGTCCACCCGGATGACGCCAACGCGCTCACGCCCGCCGTCTGGCCGCCTTCTGCCGACCGGGATGGCGCTGGTGCGATCACCGTCGCGGGCGCGTCGCTGACGGCGCTGGCATCCGAATTCGGGACCCCGCTGTACGTGGTCGACGAGCAGGATGTGCGCACCCGCGCGGAGACCATCAAGACGCTTTTCAACGAAGCCTTCGCCGCGCTCGGGTCGCGGGTCGACGTGTACTACGCGGGCAAAGCGTTCCTCTGCACAGCCGTCGCGAAGTGGGTCGTCGAAGCCGGCCTGCACATCGACGTCGCCAGCGGGGGAGAACTCGCGGTCGCCCTGGCGGCAGGGGTCGACCCCGCGCTGCTGGGATTCCACGGCAACAACAAGAGCCTCGCCGAGATCGATCGTTCGGTCGGACTCGGCGTGGGCGCGATCGTTCTCGACAGCGTCGTCGAGGTCGATCGCGTGTCGGCCGCCGCCGAGAAACACGGTCGCGTTCAGGCCGTGCGGCTGCGCATCAACTCGGGAGTGCACGCGAGTACCCACGAGTACCTGGCGACTGCCCGCGAAGACCAGAAGTTCGGCATCCCGCTCGCTGACGCCCCCGCGGTGGTCGCGCAGATTCGCGCGTCGAAGAACCTCAGGTTTCTCGGGCTGCATTCACACATCGGGTCGCAGATCTTCGAATCTGCCGGGTTCGCCGAGGCCGCCCGCCGCCTCCTCGCGGTGCACGCCGAACTCCTGAAAGACGGCGAGGTTCCCGAACTCAACCTGGGCGGCGGATTCGGCATCGCCTACACGAGCGCCGACGTTGTCACCCCGATCGCGAGCATCGCCGCCGACTTCGCGCGCGTCGTGTCCGAACAGTGCGCCGAACTCGGCATCCCGATCCCGATCATCGCGATCGAACCGGGCCGGGCGATCGTCGGCCACTCAACCGTCACCGTCTACGAGGTGGGCACGATCAAAGATGTGCGCGTCGATGACTCCATCCGCAAGTACGTGTCGATCGACGGCGGGATGAGTGACAACATCCGCCCCGCCCTGTACGGCGCGGATTACACCGTAAGGCTGGCGAACCGCCGATCGGATTCCGACCCCGCCCTGGTGCGGATCGCGGGCAAGCACTGCGAGTCGGGCGACATCGTTGTGCACGCGGACTACCTCCCGGGCGACGTCGCTCCGGGTGACCTCGTCGCCGTTCCGGCTACCGGTGCCTACTGTTGGTCGCTGGCCAGCAACTACAACTACCTCGGTCGCCCGGCCGTTGTCGCGGTGAAGGATGGCGCTGCGCGCGTCATCGTGCGTCGCGAGACCGAGGCCGACCTCCTTTCACGAGACGTTGGAGTGACCGCATGATCGAGTACCGCAATCTGCGCATCGCGCTGCTCGGCGCGGGATCGGTGGGAGCCCAAGTGGCGTCCCTGCTGATCGAGCACGGCACCGAACTGGGCGAGCGAGTAGGCGCCGGGCTGGAACTGGTCGGGATCGCCGTCCGCGACCTCAAAGCCGCCCGGACTGCCGATCTGCCCGAGCACCTCTTCACGACCGACGCCGAGTCGCTCATTCTCGGCGCCGACATCGTGATCGAACTGATCGGCGGCATCGAGCCGGCCCGCACGTACCTCGAACTCGCACTCAACTCGGGTGCCGACGTCATCACCGCGAATAAGGCGTTGCTCGCCACGCACGGCCCCGAGTTGTTCGAAATCGCCGAACAGGTCGGCGCTCAGCTCTACTACGAAGCCGCCGTCGGCGGAGCGATTCCGATCATCCGGCCGCTCCGTGACAGCCTCGCCGGTGACCGGGTGCGCCGCATCCTGGGCATCGTCAACGGCACCACCAACTACATCCTCGATCGAATGGATGTCGAAGGCGACACCCTGGAGGAGGCTCTCGCCGAGGCGCAGCGACTGGGCTACGCCGAGTCCGACCCGGCGGCGGATGTCGAAGGTTACGACGCCGCCCAGAAGGCCGCGATTCTGGCGAGTCTCGCCTTCCACACCACGGTGCCCCTCGACTCCGTGTACCGCGAAGGCATCCTCGCGATCACGTCGGAGCAGGTTGCCGCAGCCCGCCGGTCGGGTTTTGTCGTCAAACTGCTCGCGATCTGCGAGCGTCTGACCGATCCGGTGACCGGGGTCGAGGGCGTCAGCGCGCGGGTGCATCCGGCCCTCGTTCCTGACACGCATCCGCTCGCCGCGGTGCACGGTGCGAACAACGCGGTGTTCCTTGAGGCCGAAGCGGCCGGCAGCCTGATGTTCTACGGTGCCGGAGCCGGGGGAGTGCAGACCGCCTCCGCGGTGCTCGGCGATGTCGTGTCGGCTGCCCGCAGGCACGTCATCGGAGGCCCCGGGGTCGCCGAATCGACCCGAGCCGACATCCCGATCCTGCCGATCTCGAGCGTCTCGACCCGCTACCGCATCACCCTCGAGGTGGCCGACAAGCCGGGAGTGCTGGCCCGCGTCGCAACCCTGTTCAGTGAGCACGGTGTTTCCGTCGAAGCGGTGCGGCAGGATGCGCGGCCAGACGGCGCGTCGCCCACCGCTACCCTGGTGATTGGAACGCATGAGGCGACCGAGTCGGCGCTCGCGGCGACAGTTGCCGCGCTTGGGGCGACCGACGTCGTCAGCGCGGTATCCAGCGTTCTGCGTGTTGAGGGACTTTAAGTGAACTGCGAAGGACTGTGACCATGCCCGAGGCCAAGCCCACCAGTCGGCAGTGGCGTGGGGTGCTCCGCGAGTACGCCCACCGCCTCGATGTGACCGACGCGACGCCGATTGTGACTCTCGGCGAGGGTGGCACTCCGCTGATTCCGGCACCGGCCCTCTCGCACCGCACCGGCGCCGACGTCTACGTCAAGTTCGAGGGCATGAACCCGACGGGATCCTTTAAAGACCGCGGGATGACAATGGCCGTCACCAAGGCGAAGGAGCACGGCGCGCAGGCCGTCATTTGCGCGTCGACCGGCAACACGTCGGCATCCGCGGCCGCCTACGCGACCTACGCGGGACTCACCGCCGCCGTGTTGGTGCCGGACGGCAAGATCGCGATGGGCAAACTGGCGCAGGCGATCGCGCACGGCGCGCAGCTGTTGCAGGTCAACGGCAACTTCGATGATTGCCTCGACATCGCCCGTGAACTCGCAGCGCATTACCCGGTGCACCTGGTCAACTCGGTCAACAACGACCGCATCGAAGGCCAGAAGACCGCCGCCTTCGAGGTCGTCGAAGTTCTCGGCGACGCCCCCGACTTTCAGTTCATCCCGGTCGGCAACGCCGGAAACTACACCGCCTACACGCGCGGCTACTCGGAAGATCTGGCGGCCGGCAACTCCACGAAGCTGCCGCGGATGTTCGGTTTCCAAGCGTCGGGTTCGGCGCCCATTGTGCTCGGGCACGTCGTGAAAGACCCCGACACGATCGCCAGCGCCATCCGCATCGGCAACCCGGCATCGTGGGAGCTCGCGATCGCGGCCCGCGAACTCAGCAACGGCTACTTCGGCGCGATCGACGACGACAAGATTCTCGAGGCTCACCGCATCCTGTCGCGTGAGGTCGGCATCTTCGTCGAACCCGCCTCGGCGATCAGCGTCGCCGGTCTGCTCGAGCGTGCGGCCGCGGGAGAGATTCCGAAGGGTGCGACCGTCGTGCTCACCGTCACCGGCCACGGGCTCAAAGATCCGCACTGGGCCCTTCGCAACGCAGACGGCAGCGATGTCGTGCCGACCAAGGTGTCGGTCGACCCCGTCGAGATCGCCCGCGTGTTGGGGTTGACGCCCAGCTCATGATGGATCTGGCCTCATGAGTGCAGCCGCCCTGGTCGGGCGCTCGGTTTCTGTCAAGGTGCCCGCGACGACCGCCAACCTCGGCCCGGGGTTCGACACCCTCGGCCTCGCTCTGTCGTTGTACGACGAGCTTGAGTTCACCGCGCGCTCGAAGCCGGGTGCCACGATCCAGGTCGAAGGCATCGGTGTCGGCGAAGTTCCCACCGACGAGTCCAGCCTCGTGATCCGCGCCGCCGCGCACACTTTCGCTCACTTTGGCCAAGAGATGCCGGGCCTGGATGTCGTTGCGCACAACGGCATCCCGCACGGCCGCGGTCTCGGATCTTCGGGAGCCGCGATCGTCTCCGGCATCATGGCCGCGAAGGGGCTGCTTGAGGGCATCGTCGACATCGACGCCAACAGCCTGCTCGCACTCGCGACCGAACTTGAGGGCCACCCTGACAATGTCGCGCCCGCACTTTTCGGCGGGCTGACGATCGCCTGGACCACTCCGGAGGGTCCCCGGCACAAGAAACTCATCGTGCACCGCGGTGTCTCGCCGTTCGTTGCCGTGCCTCGTGAGTCGGTGATGTCGACCGCGCTGGCCCGAAGTCTGCAGCCCCAGTCGGTGCCGCACGAGGACGCGATCTTCAACGTCTCTCGGTCGGCTCTTCTGATCGCCGCGCTCATCCAGAGTCCCGAATTGCTGCTGGCCGCGACCGAAGACAAGCTGCACCAGAGCTACCGCGCAAGCGCCATGCCCGAGACGGATGCGCTGATCCGAATGCTGCGATCGAACGGTCTGGCCGCCGTGGTTTCGGGTGCGGGACCGTCGATCCTCGTCCTGGGTAGCGACCCCGCGCAGCGGCTCGTGGCCACCGACCTGGTCACCCGCAACTCCACCACGCCGTGGGATTGTCTGCTGCTCGCCGTCGATTTTAAGGGTGCTACAGTGGTCACGCGCGAAACCTCGGCCGTGGCATAAGCCCGCCGAAAGTAGCGCACATCCCACCCTCGGTCCCAAGTTTGCTCGCACGATTGTGTGCGACGAAGAACCTGTAGGACCACCCCGGGGCGTTCTAGCACCCGGGTCGAAAGGACACTCCGCCTTGACCGACGTCGACACTTCCGCGACATCCACATCCACTACATCCCCCGACGCGCATGCTGCGCTGAGTCGCCTCAAGCTCTCTGAGCTGCAGGCGCTCGCCGAAGCACGCGGAATCGCCGGCTTCAGCAAACTTCGAAAAGGAGAACTCGTGGAATCTCTGTCCGACGCGCCCCAGTCCGACGCGCCCCAGGCTGACGCTCCAGCCACTGAGGTGCCAGCCACTGAGGTCCCAGCCACAGCGGCGCCGGCACGGCGTTCGCGCCGGGCGACAGCGTCGACCGAGGAGGTCGCCGCACTCGCTGTGGAAATTCCCGTGGAGGCTCCGGCCGATAGCGGTGCGCAGCGTTCGCGCGAAGAGATCGCGGCTGAACTCGACAGTCTGTTGCCGCAGGTCACGTCGGGCAGTGAGTCCGAAGGCGAAGAGGGCACCGGACGCGGTCGTGGTCGCAGTCGCAACCGCCAGACAGCAAATGGCGGCCAGGGCCAGAACGGCCAGAACGGCCAGAACGCTCAGAACGGCCAGAACGCTCAGAACGGCCAGAACGGCCAGCCGAACCAGAACCAGCGTGGCCAGAACAACCAGCGCACGCAAAACAATCAGAACCAGAACAACCAGAACAACCAGCGCACGCAGGACAACCAAAACCAGAACGGTCAGAACGGCCCGGATGGCGAACTCGGTCCCGACGGCGAGCGCAATGGCCGCAGCCGGTACCGCGATCGCAAGCGCGGCGGCGGCCGCATCGGAACCCCCAACGACGAGCTCGAGCCCGAGATCAGTGACGACGACGTCCTGATTCCGGTGGCCGGCATCCTCGACGTTCTCGACAACTACGCGTTCGTGCGCACCAGTGGCTACCTGCCCGGTCCGAACGACGTCTACGTCTCGCTCGGCCAAGTCAAGAAGTACAACCTCCGCAAGGGGGATGCCGTTGTCGGCTCAATCCGTCAGCCGCGCGACAACGAACAGCAGGCTCGCCAGAAGTACAACGCGATCGTGAAGATCGACTCGATCAACGGTCAGACCGTTGAAGAGGCGGCGAACCGCATCGAGTTCGGCAAACTGACGCCGATCTACCCGAATGAGCGCCTTCGTCTTGAGACGACGCCTGAGAAGCTCTCGACGCGCATCATCGACCTGATCGCCCCCATTGGTAAAGGTCAGCGCGGCCTGATCGTCGCTCCGCCGAAAGCCGGCAAGACGATCATTCTGCAGGCGATCGCGAAGGCGATCTCGGTCAACAACCCCGAGGTTCACATCATGGTGGTGCTCGTCGATGAGCGCCCCGAAGAGGTCACCGACATGCAGCGCGCGGTGAAGGGTGAGGTCATCGCCTCGACCTTCGACCGTCCCGCCGAAGACCACACCACTGTCGCCGAGTTGGCGATCGAGCGCGCCAAGCGCCTCGTCGAACTCGGCAACGACGTCGTCGTGCTGCTCGACTCGATCACCCGCCTGGGCCGCGCCTACAACCTGGCCTCGCCGGCCTCGGGGCGCATTCTCTCCGGTGGTGTTGACGCGAGTGCCCTGTACCCGCCGAAGCGCTTCTTCGGTGCCGCGCGCAACCTCGAGGGTGGCGGCTCGCTGACCATCCTCGCGACCGCACTCGTCGAGACCGGCTCCAAGATGGACGAAGTGATCTTCGAAGAGTTCAAGGGCACCGGCAACTCGGAGCTTCGGCTCTCGCGTTCACTTGCCGACAAGCGCATCTTCCCGGCTGTCGACATCGTGGCATCCAGCACCCGTCGTGAAGACGAGCTGCTCACGCCCGACGAGGTGCAGATCACTTCTCGGCTGCGCCGGATGCTTGCCGGGCTTGACCAGCAGCAGCAGCTCGAGGTCGTGCTCAGCAAGCTCAAGGACACGAAGTCGAATGTCGAGTTCCTCGTGCAGATCCAGAAGTCGCTGCCGAACGGCAACGGGCACAAGGACTAGTCGTGTTCGAATCGGTCGCAACGCTGCTGACCGAGTACGAGCAACTCCAGCAGCAGCTCTCCGACCCCGCCATCCATGCGGATGCGGCGCGGGCGAAGAAGGTCAACCGGCGGTATGCCGAGTTGAGCCAGATCATGACCGCGCACACTCTGTGGTCGCAAGCGGAGGGTGACCTCGCGGCTGCGCGCGAGTTCGCGAAAGAAGATGAGGCGTTCGCCGCCGAAGTTCCCGTACTCGAAGCGAACCTGATTGACCGCACCGAGCGGTTGCGCCGACTGCTCATCCCGCGCGACCCCGACGACGGGCGCGACGTGATCATGGAGATCAAGGGCGGCGAGGGCGGCGAAGAGTCGGCACTGTTCGCCGCCGACCTCCTGCGGATGTACCTGCACTACGCCGAATCCCGTGGCTGGAAGACCGAACTGCTCGAACGCACCGAGTCCGACCTCGGCGGCTACAAAGACGTGCAGGTCGCCATCAAGTCCAACGCGACCGATCCGTCGCAGGGCGTGTGGGCATCCCTGAAGTACGAGGGTGGTGTGCACCGCGTTCAGCGCGTTCCGGCGACCGAGTCGCAGGGTCGCATCCACACCTCGACTACCGGCGTTCTCGTTTTCCCCGAGGTTGACGCCCCCGAAGAGATCGACATCAACCCGAACGACCTGCGCATCGACGTGTTCCGCTCGTCGGGTCCCGGCGGACAGAGTGTCAACACGACCGACTCGGCAGTGCGCATCACTCACCTCCCGACCGGACTCGTGGTGTCGATGCAGAACGAGAAGTCCCAGATCCAAAACCGCGAGGCCGGGATGCGCGTCCTGCGCGCCCGACTGCTGGCGCGGCAGCAGGAGGAGATTGCCGCGGCAGCCTCCGACCAGCGCAAGACGCAGATCCGCACGATGGATCGCTCCGAGCGCATCCGCACCTACAACTTTCCCGAGAATCGCATCGCCGACCACCGCACCGGCTACAAGTCGTACAACCTCGACCAACTGATGAACGGCGCACTTCAGCCCCTCATCGACTCCTGCATCCATGCCGACGAAGAGGCTCGTCTCGCTGACCTTTCTTCGGCGGCCGAGTAGTTCACCGCCGACCGACCGATCACTGGCATGAGTACGATTCGCAGCGTTCTTGACGAAGCTATTGCCGCGCTCACCGTCGCGCGCGTCCCGTCGCCAACCGCCGACGCGGAGCTGCTCATCGGGCACGTGCTCGGGTTCAGCCGCGGCCAGGTGCAGGCGGCGGCGATCGCCGGGGCCCGGCTGGATGCGCATCAGCAGGCAACGGTGAGCGACCTGGTCGAGCGGCGTGCAGCCCGCGAGCCGTTACAACACCTCACCGGTGTTGCGGCATTTCGTTCCCTCGAACTCGCCGTCGGACCGGGCGTCTTCGTGCCGCGGCCGGAGACCGAGTACGTGGCACAACTCGCGATCGACGCTCTCCTGGCGGTGCCGGTGCCGACTCCCCGTGGCGTCGATCTCGGTACCGGCAGCGGCGCGATCGCGCTCGCGATGGCAACCGAAGTACCGCACGCCGAAGTCTTCGCCGTCGAGGTCTCGCCGCAGGCCTTTATCTGGGCCCGCGAGAATGTGCGCAGACTCGGGGCCGACAACATCCAGCTGGTGTTCGCCGACCTCGCGGACGCCCTGACCAACCTCGACGGCACGGTGGATGTCGTCATCTCGAACCCGCCCTACATCCCGCTGGGCGCTATCCCGCGTGACCCCGAGGTGCGCCTGCACGACCCCGAGGTCGCCCTGTACGGCGGGCCCGATGGACTCGACGTCGTGCGCGCGGTGTCCGTGACGGCGGCTCGGCTGCTGCGCCCGGGCGGCACCCTCGTGCTTGAGCACGGCGAACTGCAGGGCGCCGACATCCGCGCTCTCCTCACCGCCGACGGCTGGCACGCTGCCGCGACGACGCGCGACCTTCTCGGTCGCGACCGGGCGACGACCGCCCTGCGCTAACTCGCCCCTGCGCTAACTCGCCCTCCGCTAACTCGCCTTGCGCTGACCTGCCGTCACCTTCCGTTTTCAGGAATTCTTGTGACTCGAGTTGCGGGAGTTGCGGATGAACGGCTCGTTGGGACTCCGAGCGATCACCAGTACCAGGGATTCCTGAAAACGGAAGGAACTCACCGCTGGTACCTGCGTGACCCTCCGACCGTGACGGGCGTCGGCGCTGGCGCCCCGACGGAGGTGCGAAAGCGCCTCCGCTATAGCGGGGCGCGCGCTGCAAATTGCTCGATCGCGGCGAGCAGCGCGGGCGCGTCGCGGTAGAGGTGGGCGGAAATTCCGACCGACCTGGCGCCCTCGACATTGACCTCGAGGTCGTCGGCGAAGAACACGTGCTCTGCGGGCTCGTCATACGCGGCGAGAACGGCTTCGAAGACCCGGGGATCGGGTTTACGCGCCCCGTAGTGGCTCGAGGCGAATAGATGCTCAGCGCCGAAGATCGGCACCAGGTCGGGGGCGACAACGCTGAGATTCTCGCCAACGAGTGGCCCGTTGTTCGTAAGCAGAGTGACCCGACCGAGGTCGGCGGCGCGCGAGACGGCAGCGAGGGCATCCGGGCGCACCGTCATTGCCGACCGTCGGTTCGCGAGCCATACCTCGGGACTGAGCGGGGTTCCGACCGCATCGATCCACGCCGAGAGGTAGGTCGCCCCGTCGGGGTAACGCCCGGCCTCAGCAGCCCACTCACCCTCGTCATGCCACCACCGGCGCCGGAGTTCGGGTAAGTCGAGTCCGGTCAGTTCGGTGAGTCCGCGCATCCGGGTTCGCCAGTCGTAGTCGTACAGGACGTCGTCCATATCGAAGACGAAGAGCAGACTCATGGTCGTTCCAGTTTGGTGCACCGCCGGTCGCTCTCGACTCGCGACGCGCACCGCCTAGGGTTGAGAGGTCATGGCTCTGTACGACACGAGCGTCCCGGAACAACTCCTCATCGGGATGCGACTCGCCCGCGGCGCGATCGGGCGTGGGGAACTCGTCGTCATCCCGACCGACACGGTCTATGGGCTGGCCGCCGATGCCTTTGCGCCCGCGGCAGTGCAGCGACTTCTCGATGCGAAGGGCCGCGACCGTACGGCACCGCCGCCGGTGCTCGTTCCCGGCATCCCGACCCTTGCCGCACTCGCCGAGGTGGTGCCCGACGAGGTGCACGAGTTGACGAAGCGCTTCTGGCCGGGCGGACTCACCATCGTGTTGCGTGCTCGCGCCACCCTCAATTGGGACCTCGGTGACACCCGCGGCACCGTCGCGATGCGGATGCCGAGCCACACCATCGCGCTTGAGCTGTTGAGCGAGACCGGTCCGCTCGCGGTCTCCAGTGCCAACCGAACCGGAGAACCCGCTGCGATGACCGCTGCCGAGGCGGAGGTCGCACTCGGCGACGCCGTCGCGGTGTATCTCGAGGCGGGGCTTGCCGGCACCGAGTATCCGGATGCGGGAGTCGGCACCGGCTCGACGATCGTCGACGCAACGGGACTCGAGCATCCTGACGGCAAGTTGCGTATCCTGCGGCACGGCGTGGTGCCGGACTCGGCGATCATCGATGTCGTCGGAGCCGATCGATGCGCATAATTTTCTACCTGCTCGTCGCCGGGGTTGCGGGCGTGGTGTCGGCGGGCGGGTCGTTCGCGATCTGGAAGTTGAGCCACAAGTACCGGCTGTACCCGAAGATCCGCGAGCGCGACGTACACACCCGTCCGACGCCGAGGCTCGGCGGGCTCGCGATGTTCGTCGCGATCGCTGTTGCCTTCGCCGTCGGATCGCAGCTGCCCCCGCTGGCCTTGATCTTCGCCGCGCCGCAGCAGGTGTACGCCGTGCTCGGGGCCGCCCTGTTGATCGTGATCATCGGGGTCGTTGACGACATCTGGGATCTCGACTGGTTCACGAAACTGGCGGGTCAGATCATCGCGGCCGGGCTGCTCGCCTGGCAGGGCGTGCAGATCGCCTCGGTGCCGGTGTTCGGCACGATCGCCCTGCTCGCGCCCTATCAGTCGCTCATTCTGACGATCTTCGTCGTTGTTCTCGTGATGAACGCCGTCAACTTCATCGACGGGCTCGACGGACTGGTCGCGGGTGTTGCCATCATCGCCAGCAGCGCGTTCTTCATCTACGGCTATGCGATCTCGTACGGGCCGACCGAGCAGAGCGACTACTTCAACCTCGCGCAGTTCATCGCCGCCGCGCTGATCGGGGCGTGTCTGGGGTTCCTGCCGTTCAATTGGCGTATCAGCGACGCCCGACCGGCACGCCTGTTCATGGGGGATGCCGGCGCGCTTCTGGTCGGACTCCTGATGGCGACCTCGACCGTCGCGCTCGCCGGCCAGATCGATCCTGAGACGACCAGTGCAACGCATGCGTTGCCCACCTTCATCCCAGTCATCCTGCCGCTCGCGGTTCTGATCGTGCCGATCGTCGACTTCACGCTCGCCGTCTTGCGTCGCCTTCGTGCGGGCAAGTCGCCGTTCAGCGCCGACCGCAAGCACCTCCACCACCGCCTGCTCGATATGGGACACAGCCACCGGCACGCGGTGTGGATTTTCTACGCCTGGACGACCGTTGCGGCAGGCGGGATGCTGCTGTTGATCCCCGCCCCGCTGTGGGTGGGCGCACTCGTGATGGTGACGGGCTTCCTGATCTGCACCATCGTGACGCTCTCGCCGCTCAGCCGACGCAAAGCCGTCGAAGCCGCTGTCCAACTTTCCGATCCGGCGACGGCGGCCGACAAGGCGCTCGCACCGTTCGACGCGCTTGACGCCGCCTCGGAAACGATCGACTCGGCGGCGGAACCGAGCGACGCCCAGACGGATGCCGCGCTGCGGCTGCTGAATGATTCGAAAGGCACGGCGTGACTACCGCTTCGATTCTGATTCGCGCATTGCGCTACGGAGTGATCATCGCCGTCGTCGTCGCGATCGCGTCAGGAGTGATCGGCTGGCTGGTCGCGAACGTCGCGGGTCTGCTCGGTGGCTTGTTCGGGGCTGCACTGTCAGCGATCTTTCTCGGTTTGACCACCATCAGCATGCTGGTCGCCGGTCGAGTGACCAAAGGCCGACCCGGAGATCCGATCTTCTTCGCGATCGTGCTGGGTGCCTGGGGCGTCAAGCTCGTGGTGTTCATCATTGCGGCAGTTCTGCTTCGCGGCGTCTCCACGGTGAACCCCTACGTGTTTCTCGCCGCGGTCATGGCGACGGTGATCGGTTCGCTCGTCGCTGACATCGTCGCGTTGGTGCGCACTCGCGTGCCGTACGTCAGCGACGTGCTTCTGCCTGGAGAACCCGGCGGGCCTGACCTGCCGGACGGGCCCTGACGGTCGGGAGCCCGCACGGGGATTCCTTGATAGGGTGGAGTGACCTTCCCCCCTTATGATCGCCCGCGGTGCCGCGCCCGATTCTGGAGAAAGCCCTGCTAGCCTCGATCTTCCTTCCGACCTTCATGTTGTCGGAATGCCCCCCCGGTGAGTTCTGCGGACCCTCGGTCGATGAGTTCTTTCCCGAGCCGATTCTGTTTGCAGGAACGCCGTTCGAACTGAACCGCGTTCTCCTCATCCGCGTCATCGCGTTCCTCGCCGTCGTCGTCTTGCTCTGGTTGGCGACGCGAGCGCTGAAGGTCGTCCCAGGTCGCGGTCAGGTCGCCGCTGAGTTCATCCTGGGATTCGTCCGTCAGGGCATCGTGTTCGAGACCCTGGGCGAACGCGACGGCAAGCGATTCCTCCCGTTGCTGATGACGATCTTCTTCCTGACTCTCGGGCTGAACCTCACCGGCACCATCCCGGGTCTTCAGATTCCGAGCACCGGTCTGATCGGCCAGGCGCTTCTGTTGGCGGTCATCGCATACGTGACCTTCATCTACGCGGGAATCCGTCGGCACGGCCTCAAGTTCTTCAAGAATGCGACCGTGCTTCCGGGCGTTCCGCTGCTGATCATGCCGATCATCGCGATCCTGGAGGCGCTCTCGACCTTCATCATCCGGCCGGTCACGCTGACCCTCCGACTGACGATGAACGTGGTCGCCGGGCACATGCTGCTGGCGCTGTGTTTTCTCGCGACAAACTTCTTCTTCTTCACCGTGCTCGCCCAGGGCAACTTTCTCGGGCTGATCGGCGTCGGCACCTTTGCCTTCGGCGTGGCCTTCACGGTGCTCGAGATCTTCGTCGCGGCCCTTCAGGCCTACGTCTTCACCATCCTGACCGCCATCTACATCCAGATGGCGCTGGCCGACGAGCACTGAGCTCGCCGCCGTTCGCATTCAACCAACCCCGGAAAGGAACACTCCGTTGAGCATCATCGTCGGACAACTCGCCCCACTCGCCTTCGGCCTGGCCGTCATCGGCTCCGGTATCGGCGTGGGCATCATCGTCGGCAAGACCATCGAATCGGTCGCTCGTCAGCCTGAACTTCAAGGCCGCCTGCAGACCCTGATGTGGATCGGTATCGCCCTCACCGAGGCCCTCTGCTTCATCGCGATCGGTGTCGCGTTCATCCCGTTCCCCGTTCCGGTCACGCCGTAACCCGTCGTTCTCAATTCGTTAGGAGTCTGAATGCTCACCGCATTCATCCTGAGTACCGACGCTGATCCGTCGCCCAGCATCCTGCTGCCGTCGCTGCCGGATCTGGTGTGGGGCACGATTGCGTTCCTCGTGGTCTTGATCCCGATGATCTTCCTGATCGTGCCGCGGCTCACCAAGGCGCTCGACGCCCGTGGCGAGGCGATCGAAGGCGGCATTAAGCGCGCCGACGAGGCGCAGGCTGAGGCTAAGGCGGCGCTCGCGAAGTACACCGAGCAGCTCGCCGGCGCCCGCGCCGAGGCTGGACAGATCCGTGAGGAGGCTCGCGAAGACGCGAAGGCCATCCGTGCGGAGCTGCTCGAGCAGGCTCAGGCGGATGCCGCCCGCATCGTCGCGAACGCTCAGTCGCAGATTGAGGCCGAGCGATCCGCCGCGATGGTGTCGTTGCGTTCCGAGGTCGGCACTCTTGCCCTCGATCTCGCCTCCGGTGTCATCGGTGAGTCGCTCGCCGATGACAAGAAGGCGTCGGGCATTGTCGACCGCTTCCTTGCCGACCTCGCCTCGTCTGAGAAGGCCAAGGCCTGATGGGTTCCGCATCCCGTGTCGCTCTCGCCGCGGCCGTCACCGCTCTCTCCGCCGAGAAGGGCGTTACTCGCGCCACCGGTGAGCAGCTGTTGTCGGCAGGTCGTGACATCGCGGGTTCACTGCAACTGCGTGCAGTGCTCGTCGATCCTTCGATCGACGCGAAAGACAAGACCGCTCTCGTCGGACGCATCTTCGGTTCGCTCGATGCCGCGGCGACTCGCCTGCTCAGTGGCCTCACGACGGCACGGTGGTCGGATTCCGACGAGCTAATCGACGGGATCGAACAGATCGGCATCCGCGCGATCGCCGAATCGGCCGGCGGTGCGGCGATCGAATCCGAATTGTTCGCATTCGCCCGAGCCGTGTCGAGCGACAACGAACTCGAACTGGCAATCGGCAGCACGCTGAGCGCACCGGAGCAGAAGGCGGCCCTCGTCGACCGGCTGTTCGCGAAGAAGGCGCATGCCGGCACCGTCTCGATCGTTCGGCACCTGGTGCAGAGCCCGCGCGGGCGTCGCATCGGCGAACTCATCCAGTCGGCAGCTGAGACGGTTGCAGATTCCTCGGGCGGCATCGTCGCAACTGTCACCGCCGCGGCGCCGCTCAGCGCGGCACACCTCGCGACCCTGACGGCGACCCTCAAGAAGCAGTACGGACGCGAACCGCGGATCGCGCTTCGGATCGACCCCGCCGTGATCGGCGGACTTCGCGTGCAAATCGGCGAAGACGTCATCGACGGCACGATCGCCGCACGCCTCGCCGACCTCCGACTCCAGCTCGCCGGCTGACCCGGCCTCCGCAGATACCACCAACGACCACCTCACAAGCCGAAACGGTAAAAAGGGACTTCCCCATGGCAGACATCACCATCTCTCCGGACGAGATCCGCAGCGCGCTCAAGGACTTTGTCGCCGGCTACAAGCCGTCGGGTGCGAGCAAGACCGAGGTCGGCACCGTTGTCGACGCGGCGGACGGCATCGCTCACGTCGAGGGTCTCCCCGGCGCAATGGCGAACGAACTGCTTCGCTTTGCCGACGGCACCCTGGGCCTCGCGCTCAACCTCGACGAGAGCGAGATCGGCGTCATTGTGCTCGGCGACTTCGCCGGCATCGAGGCCGGTATGGAGGTCACCCGCACCGGTGAGGTGCTTTCGGTTCCCGTGGGTGACGCCTACCTCGGTCGAGTTGTCGACCCGCTCGGTGCGCCCATCGACGGCCTCGGCGAGATCAAGTCCGAGACCCGCCGTGCCCTCGAACTCCAGGCGCCGGGCGTCATGTCGCGCAAGAGCGTTCACGAGCCGATGCAAACCGGCATCAAGGCGATCGACGCGATGATCCCGATCGGCCGCGGTCAGCGTCAGCTAATCATCGGCGACCGCCAGACCGGCAAGACCGCCATCGCGATCGACACGATCATCAACCAGAAGGCGAACTGGGAGTCGGGCGACACCACCAAGCAGGTGCGCTGCATCTACGTCGCGATCGGCCAGAAGGGTTCGACGATCGCGGCTGTGAAGGGCGCCCTCGAAGATGCCGGAGCGATGGAGTACACGACGATCGTTGCGGCTCCCGCCTCCGACGCCGCCGGCTTCAAGTACCTCGCCCCGTACACCGGCTCGGCCATCGGCCAGCACTGGATGTACAGCGGCAAGCACGTCCTGATCATTTTCGACGACCTGACCAAGCAGGCCGAGGCCTACCGCGCCGTGTCACTGCTGCTGCGCCGTCCGCCGGGACGTGAGGCCTACCCGGGCGACGTCTTCTACTTGCACTCCCGTCTGCTCGAGCGTTGCGCGAAGCTCTCCGACGAGCTCGGTGCGGGTTCGATGACCGGACTGCCGATCATCGAGACCAAGGCGAACGACGTCTCGGCCTACATCCCGACCAACGTGATCTCGATCACCGACGGCCAGATCTTCCTGCAGTCCGACCTGTTCAACTCGAACCAGCGTCCCGCCGTCGACGTCGGCATCTCGGTGTCGCGCGTCGGCGGCGACGCCCAGGTGAAGAGCATCAAGAAGGTTTCGGGAACGCTGAAGCTCGAACTCGCGCAGTACCGCTCGCTCGAGGCGTTTGCGCTGTTCGCGTCTGACCTGGATGCGGCATCCCGTCGTCAGCTGGCCCGCGGCGCCCGCCTCACCGAGCTGCTTCGTCAGCCGCAGTACTCGCCGTTCCCGGTTGAAGAGCAGGTTGTCTCGATCTGGGCAGGTACCAACGGTCACCTCGACGAGGTGCCGGTGCCTGATGTGCTTCGGTTCGAGCGCGAGTTGCTCGACACCCTCAAGCGCAACACCAAGATCCTCGACACCCTGCGCGACACCAACGTGCTCTCCGACGAGACCGTCGCCGAACTCGAGAAGGCCGTGACGAAGTTCAAGAAGGAGTTCCAGACCGGCGACGGGCGCATGCTCGACTCGGTCGGTACCGAGCAGTTCGACGAGATCCCCCTGGATGACATCAACCAGGAGAAGATCGTGAAGAGCCGCCGGTAGCCATGGGAGCCCAACTCAGGGTCTATCGGCAGAAGATTAAGACTGCTCAGACCACCAAGAAGATTACCCGCGCGATGGAGCTGATCTCGGCGTCGCGCATCCAGAAGGCGCAGTCGCGCGTCGCGGCGTCCGCCCCCTACGCGCGCGCTGTGACGCGTGCCGTCTCGGCGGTCGCGACGTACTCGAACGTCGACCACATCCTGACGCGCGAAGCCGAGAACCCCAAGCGCGCCGCGATCGTTCTCTTCACCTCCGACCGCGGTCTCGCTGGTGCGTTCAATTCGCAGGTCATCCGTGAGTCGAGCGAGCTGCGCACGCGCCTCGAGCGTGAAGGTAAAGAGGTTGTTCACTTCCTCGTCGGACGCAAAGCGGTTCAGTACTTCGCGTTCCGCCGCCGCGCCTCTGAGCGGGACTGGACGGGTGGCACCGACAAGCCGGAGTTCGGCATCGCCCAGGAGATCGCCGAGGCTGTCGTTGCGAAGTTCGTGCAACCGACCGATGACGGCGGCGTGGACGAAATCCACATCGTCTACAACCGTTTCGTGTCGATGCTCGTGCAAGACCCGCAGACCGTTCGTCTGTTGCCGCTCGAGATCGTCGAGGGCGTTGAAGAGTTGGATGCTGACGCTGACGCCTCGCTTCTGCCGCTGTACGAGTTCGAACCCGATGCCGACGCCGTGCTCGACGCACTGCTTCCGGTTTACATCGAAAGCCGCATCTTCAACGCGATGCTTCAGTCAGCGGCGGCCAAGCACGCCGCGACGCAGAAGGCGATGAAGTCAGCAAGCGATAACGCCGACAACCTGATCAAGGACTACACGCGACTGGCCAATAACGCCCGTCAGTCCGAAATCACCCAGCAGATCTCCGAGATCGTCGGCGGCGCCGACGCTCTCGTGAAGTGACGAAACCGAGAACAGGAAACCTATCGATGGCTACCACTACCCCTGCGAAGAAGCCGACCGCTGCGAAGTCAGCCCCTGCAAAGTCGGCCCCTGCAAAGTCGACACCCGAGAAGGCGAACCACGGCGGCGCGGCAACGCGTCCCGAGGGCGGCATCGGCCGCATCGCGCGGGTCACCGGGCCCGTCGTCGACATCGAGTTTCCGCACGATGCGATTCCCGAGATCTACAACGCGCTGAAGACCGAGATCACCCTCGCTGGTGAGACGATCCTGCTCACGCTCGAGGTTGCCCAGCACCTCGGCGATGACCTCGTGCGTGCGATCGCCCTCAAGCCGACCGACGGTCTGGTGCGCGGCCAAGAGGTGCGCGACACCGGCAACCCGATCTCGGTTCCGGTCGGCGATGTCACCAAGGGCCGAGTCTTCAACGTCATCGGCGAGGTGCTCAACGCGGCACCCGGCGAGAAGATCGAGATCACCGAACGCTGGCCCATCCACCGCAAGCCGCCGCCCTTCGACCAGCTCGAGTCGAAGACGAACCTCTTCGAGACCGGCATCAAGGTCATCGACCTCCTCACCCCGTACGTGCAGGGTGGCAAGATCGGCCTCTTCGGTGGTGCCGGCGTCGGCAAGACCGTGCTCATCCAAGAGATGATCTACCGCGTCGCCGCCAACCACGGTGGTGTGTCGGTGTTCGCCGGTGTCGGGGAGCGCACCCGTGAGGGCAACGACCTCATCGCCGAAATGGAGGAGGCGGGCGTCTTCGACAAGACCGCCCTCGTCTTCGGCCAGATGGATGAGCCGCCGGGAACGCGTCTGCGCGTCGCTCTGTCGGCACTCACGATGGCGGAGTACTTCCGCGACGTGCAGAAGCAGGATGTTCTGCTCTTCATCGACAACATCTTCCGGTTTACGCAGGCCGGTTCCGAGGTCTCGACGCTGCTGGGCCGGATGCCGTCCGCGGTCGGTTACCAGCCGAACCTCGCCGACGAGATGGGTGTGCTCCAGGAGCGCATCACCTCGACCCGTGGCCACTCGATCACCTCCCTTCAGGCGATCTACGTGCCCGCCGACGACTACACCGACCCGGCCCCGGCCACCACGTTCGCGCACCTCGACGCCACGACCGAACTGTCGCGTGAGATTGCCTCGCGCGGTCTTTACCCGGCCGTCGACCCGCTGTCGTCGACCTCGCGCATCATGGACCCCCGCTATTTGGGCGAGGACCACTACCGTGTCGCGACCAGCGTGAAGGCGATCCTGCAGAAGAACAAGGAACTCCAGGAGATCATCGCCATCCTCGGTGTCGACGAACTGTCGGAGGAAGACAAGATCACGGTGTCGCGGGCTCGCCGCATCCAGCAGTTCCTCTCGCAGAACACCTACATGGCGACCAAGTTCACCTCGGTCGAAGGCTCCACCGTGCCGCTCAAGGACACGATCGAGGCGTTCGACGCGATCGTGAAGGGCGACCTCGACCACGTGGCCGAGCAGGCGTTCTTCAACGTCGGCGGACTCGACATGGTCGAAGCACAGTGGGCGAAGATCCAGAAGGAGAACGGCTGAGCATGGCCGATCCCAAGTCGCTCAACGTCAGCGTCGTCGCGGCCGACCACGAGGTGTGGTCGGGCCAGGCGAGGCAAGTCGTCGCGCGCACCACGATTGGTCAGATCGGCATCCTCGCCGGCCACGAGCCGGTGTTGGGCATTCTCGCCTCGGGCGAGGTGCGGGTGACGTTGCTCGATGGCGAGGTCATCACGGCGAACGCTGAGGATGGTTTCCTTTCCGTTCAAAACGACACTGTTACGATCGTCGCCGGTAGCGCGACTCTCGTCTCCTAGCGTCGAAACGCTCCACCGAAAACCAGGGGGAGGGTTCACATGGTCGTGATGGTGGTCATGGCTGGTTTGCCAGGAACGGGCAAGAGTGCGGTTGCCGGCGGCGTTGGTGCGGCGTTGGGAATCCCGGTGGTCTCGGTTGACCCGATCGAGTCGGCGATTCTCTCGGCGGGGATCGACGCCGATCAGCCCACCGGGCTTGCTGCGTACCTCGTCGCTGAAACTATCGCGGAGTCGGTCATCGCGGGGGGCGGCGGGGTCGTGATCGACGCGGTCAACGCGGTCGAGCCGGCACGTGAACAGTGGCTCAAGTTGGCCGCCCGATGTGGGATTGCGATCCGCTTCGTCGAAGTGGTCTGTTCCGACGTGGGCGTGCATCGCGTCCGACTCGAAGCCCGCGGACGTCAGCTCGCACATATCGCCGAACCCACCTGGCACGCCGTCGAGCAGAGTCTCGATGAGTGGGAGGCCTGGACGGGTGAGACCGGTTCCCTCCCGCGAATCACCGTCGACTCGGTGAATCCGCTGCCGGTGTTGGTCGAGCAGGTCATCGCGTTCGTGCGGTCCTGAGCCCCGGACCGAAGCCGGGTGTTCATTCTTCTTCCGCCGTCCGAGACCAAACGCCTGGGCGGCATAGCGGGCTCGACCCTTGATCTCCCGGCCCTGAGCTTCCCCGAGCTGACGTCAGCTCGCAAACAAACGCTCGCTGCCGTGAAGGTGCTCTCGCGCAACCTCGCCGCCGCCGCGGCGATGCTGCGGTTGGGGCCCGCCAGCGCCAGCGAGGCCGGACGCAACCGCACCCTGACGTCGTCGCCCGTGATGCCGGCGATCGACCGTTACGACGGCGTGCTCTTCGAAGAATTGGATGCCGCATCCCTCCCGGCTCAGGCGCGCCAGTTCGCGGCAGAGCATGTCGCAATCGGGTCGGCACTCTTCGGGCTGTCAGGCGCGCTCGACCCGATCCCCGCCTATCGGCTCTCCCACGATTCGCGGCTGCCCGGAACGACGGTCGGCAGAATCTGGCGTACTCCGCTCTCGACCGCCGTCGCCGGAATTCCGGGTCTGCTGCTCGATCTGCGCTCGGAGGGCTACGCCCATCTGGGGCCGATTCCCAATCGACCTGACGCGGTGTATCTGCGGGTGGTGAGCGAGGATGGCGCCGGTCGCACCCGCGCCCTCAACCACTTCAATAAGAAAGGCAAGGGCGCGTTCACTCGTGCGCTCCTTCTGGCCGGGATCGATCATCCCGATGTCGACTCGCTTCTGGAATGGGCACGCAACTCGGGAATTCACCTCGAACCTGGTGTGCCGGGAGAGCTTGATCTCTTCGCGTGACCCGACGCCCGGGACGGGCGTCGGCGCTGGCGTCGCGGCGGAGGTCCGAAAGGACCTCCGCTCTAGTGCTCCAGCGCGCGCCAGCATCCGCTGAGGTGATCGTCAACGAGACCCGCCGACTGCATCAGGGCGTACATCGTGGTCGGCCCGACGAAGCGGTACCCCAACCGGCGTAGTTCTGTGCTGAGAGCCTCGGACTCCTTCGTCACTGCCGGGATCTCCGCCCAGGTTTGCGGTCGCGCCCTGCCGGCAGCGGGGGCGAAACTCCAGATGAGCGCATCGAGCGCACCGGGCGACTCGCGCACCAGGTCGACGGTGAGGCGTGCGTTGCCGATCGTGGCGAGCACTTTGGCCCGATTGCGGATGATGCGGTCGTCGAGCATCAGGCGTTCGACATGGGCCTCGTCGTATGCCGCAACGGCGTCGATCTCGAACCCGTCAAACGCCGCCCGAAAGCCTGGACGTCGGCGCAGGATGGTGATCCACGACAACCCGGCTTGGAATCCTTCGAGCGAGATTTTCTCGAACAGCGGCCGGTCGCCGTGCAGCGCCGTGCCCCACTCCTCATCGTGGTAGCGGGCGTACTCGAGGTCGGAATCGACCCAGCCGCAGCGTGAGCGACCGTCGTCGCCGAGGAGTATTTCTGAGCGCGTCACGCGTGCTCAGCTGCCGAACATCGCGTCATCGAGAGTCGCTGCTCCTCGGGTTGCTGCGCTCCCAAACGCCGGTGTTCCCCGCGGAACTTTGTGCGCAATTCCCTCGTGCGCGAGCAGCCAAGACTTCGTCGGGATGCCCTCACCCCCGCTGTAGCCGGTGATCGTGCCGTCGCTGCCGAGAACCCGGTGACACGGCACGATGATCGGCACGGGATTCGCACCGACGGCGCCGCCCACGGCTCGGCCCGCGGCGGCGCGGCCCGTTCCGCGGCCGAGGTCACCGTAGGACACGACTTCGCCCCACTCCAGGTCGACGAGTTGCTCCCACACTGAGAGTTGGAACGCCGTGCCGGCCAGGTTCACCGGAACATCGAAGTCGTGGCGGTGGCCGGCGAAATACTCATCGAGTTGGGCGACCGCCCGGTCGAGAGTCGCATCGGAGGTTTCGGCAAGCTCGTCGTGGGGGAGCGTGCCATCACTCTCGATCGAGAGCGACACGACGGCGGCACCGTCGCCGACGATTTCGATGCGCCCGATCGGGCTCGGCATCCGCCGTAGGGATACGGGAGCCAGGCTTGCGGGAGCGGGGGTGACGGTCTTCATGATTTCGAGCGTAGACCGGAGGCGCGACACCGACTCGCGGGAATCGGACACCGCGCAGAACGCCCTACGCACAGCGCTTGGGGAGGACGCTGCCTAGGCTGAGCAGATGGAAACACGACGTCTGGGCCGTTCTGATCTCACTGTCTCCGTGGTGGGACTCGGGTGTAACAACCTCGGCCGCCCCGGAGCGCTGACCTTCGAGCAAGAGGGCACCGACGCGGTCATCCACGCCGCTCTCAACGCCGGGGTCACCTTCTTCGACACGGCGGATGTCTACGGCGCCGAGTACGGCTTGAGTGAGACGCGACTCGGTGTCGCGCTCAAGGGGGTGCGCGGCGAAGCGGTCATCGCGACCAAGTTCGGCCACTCCGGGATGGGCAGCGGGCTTGAGGAAGTCGGGGCGAAAGGGTCGCGCGCCTACATCCGAGCCG
The DNA here is from genome assembly GCF_039912695.1 of Pseudolysinimonas sp. Taxonomy (GTDB): domain Bacteria; phylum Actinomycetota; class Actinomycetes; order Actinomycetales; family Microbacteriaceae; genus Pseudolysinimonas_A. The sequence goes on along the minus strand of NZ_JBDSPJ010000022.1, from coordinate 78,133 downwards.
CCGTCGAGGGGTCCCTGCGCCGACTCGACACCGACCACATCGACCTGTACCAGATGCACACTCCCGACCCGGCGACGCCGATCGCCGAGACTCTCGCGGCGCTCGACGAACTCGTCACCGAGGGCAAGGTGCGGGCGATCGGCAACTCGAACTTCGACGCCGCGCAACTCCGCGACGCGGATGCTGCGGCGACCGGGCTCGGGACGGCGCGCTTCGTCTCCGCGCAAAACCACTACAGCCTCCTCGCGCGCGACGCCGAACTTGAGGTGCTGCCTGCCGTCGAAGAACTCGGCATGGGATTCCTTCCGTACTTTCCGCTCGCGAATGGCCTGTTCACCGGCAAGTTCTCGCGCACCGAGATTCCCGCCGACACTCGGATTGGCCGGCAGCGCCCCGAGGTGCACGAGAGTGCCCCGTGGGACGAGATCGAGGCGTACGTTGCCTTTGCGCGCGAGCGTGGCGTTGACATCCTCGGCGCCACCTTCGGCTGGCTGCTGTCGAAGCCGTACCTGTCGAGCGTGATCGCCGGGGCGACGAGGCCCGAGCAGATTCGAGCCAACGCGATCGCCGGGGATGCGTGGCGCCCGACGCCCGCCGACCTCGACGAGGTCGACTCCTTCTTCGAGCCGCCCGCAGCGCCGATCGACGAGAGCTAACGCTGAACGAACCCTGGGCGTTGCCCGATCCGCTGCTCTCCGAGCGGCTCGAGCTGCGCACCCATCGCGTCGATGATCTCGACGACCTTCTGGTGTTTCACAGTGATGCGGAGGTCATCCGCTACATCCCGTGGCCGGTTCGTACCCGCGACGAGACGGCGGTGGCACTCGAGCGCAAACTCGGCCAAGTCGTCGCGCGTGAGTCGGGGGAGTGGATCGTACGCGCGATCGTCGAACGTACCACTGGCGTGGTCATCGGCGAGGTTCTGCTCAAGCGAGAGGACGCTACGACGGCCGAAATCGGCTACGTGATCCGTCGCGACCGCTGGGGGCACGGACTCGCCTCCGAGGCGGTGCGCACGATGATCGAGGCCGCCGTCCCGTCCCTCGGTTTGACCGAGCTGGTGGCGATGGTCGAGGCCGAGAATCACGATTCGCTGCGCTTGCTTGAGCGGCTCGGTTTTAAGCGACTGGGTTTCAGCGTCAGTGGCGTTCAGGATGATGGCGCTGTGCGGCTCACTCGCCGCATCTGAGTCGCTCGCCCTGAGTCGCCTCGCCCTGATTCGCCTCGCCCTGATTCGCCGCACCCGAATTGCTTTCGCCCGACTAGTCGTGCGAGAGTAGTCGCGTGTCGTCGATTCGGTTGTTCATCCTCGCGGCGCTTGCCGACGGCGGAGAGACGCATGGCCACCAGCTCAAGCAGCTGGCCGAGAAAGAGCACATCGATGAGTGGACCGACATCACGGTCGGCGCCCTGTACGGCGCGATCAAGCGGATGGCGGCCGAAGGTCTCATCGAAGAAGTCCGCGTCGAGCAGATCGGCTCCTACCCAGAACGACAGATCTGGGGCATCACGTCTGAAGGCCGCGTCGCACTCACCGCCCTCCGACTCGAGGCATTCAGCGAGATAGTCCAACGAGCCGACCCGGTCGACCTCGCGATTTCGCGACTTGATCGCCATCGGCTCGACGAGATCCCCGCACTGCTTGAGACACGGGCGGCGAACCTGCGGACCTTGCTCACCGAAACCGACGCGCATCACCGCGGCATCGACCAGTACCTCACCCCGTTGGAACGCGTTGTGATGACGCACCGCACCGCCCGCATCCGTGCCGAGATCGCGTGGCACGACGACCTCCTGAAGAAACTCCCCGAATTGCTCGCCGACGAAGCCTCCCGAAAGGACACACCCCGTGACTGACCCTGCCGCCTCGGTACTGAAGACCACCTCGGTACTGAAGCCTCACGCCGCCGCGACCAGCGTTCCGCGTCGAACCTGGATCGCACTCGCGATCCTGTTGGCGGGAGTGGCGATGAGCATGATCGACAACTCGATCGTGAACGTCGCACTGCCCACCATCCGCACCAGCCTCGATTCGGCGACCGGGGGAGCTTCCGAGGCGACCCTGTCGTGGATCATCTCGGGCTACGCGCTCGCGTTCGGTCTCGCGCTCATCCCGGCAGGGCGTATCGGCGACCGCATCGGTCACAAGTGGGTCTTCCTGGTCGGGCTCGCCGGGTTCACGATCGCGAGCCTCGCCTGTGGTCTCTCCAACGACTCAACCCAGCTGATCATCGCTCGCGTCGCCCAGGGTCTCTTTGGCGGCATCTTCTTCCCCGCGGTGACAGCCCTCATCCAGCTCATGTTTCCGCCGCGCGTTCGCGCCAAGGCGTTCGCCGTACTGGGAGTGGTGATCGGGGTCTCGACCGCCGCCGGACCATTGGTCGGAGGGCTGCTGATTCAGGCGCTCGGCGATCAGGATGGCTGGCGCTCGATCTTCTTCGTCAACATCCCGATCGGCGTGATCGCGGTCGTGGCAGCGCTGTTCTTCGTGCCTTCGGGTGCAGAAGCCCACGGCAAGTCCGGGCTCGACCTGATCGGTGTCCTCCTGCTCGCGGGGTCGCTCGTTGCGATCCTGGTACCTCTCATCCAGGGACAAGACGAGGGGTGGCCGCTGTGGACCTATCTCTCCCTCTCGGCCGGCGTCGTTCTGCTCGCCGTGTTCGCCCTGTGGGAGCGTGGTGTCGCCAGCCGTGGAGCGTTCCCGGTGGTGCCTCCGCGACTGTTCTCGCATGCGTCGTTCACCGGCGGCACGATTCTCGCCCTGGTGTTCTTCGCGGCCTTCACGAGCATCTTCTTCACGATCTCGATCATGTGGCAGGCCGGTCTCGGCCACTCAGCCCTCGAGTCGGGGCTTGTGACGATGCCGTTCGCCCTCGGGGTTCTGGTCGGCGCGACGCTCGGCTCTCGACTCACTGACCGCCTCGGACGAAACGTGCTTTCACTCGGAACGGGCTTGGTTGCTCTCGGGTTGATCGGAACGTGGCTCGTCGTGCTCCTCGTGCCCGCCGCCGACCTGACCAACTGGGAACTGCTGGGACCGCTCGCCCTCGGCGGCATCGGCTCGGGCTTCTTCATCGCCCCGAACGCGCAGTTCATTGTCGCGACAGTCGACCGCACCGAGGCGGGCGCCGCATCCGGAGTGGTCGGAACCGCTCAGCGGGTGGGAAGCGCGATCGGCATCGCGGTCATCGGCAGCGTGCTGTTTGGCACTCTCGACATCACGTCGTCGGTCGCCGGGCCGCCGACTCCCGCCGATATTGCGACGGGATTCACGCACGCTGCGACCTTCGCGCTCGGCACCAGCGCCGCGTTTGCGGTCGCCGCGTTCTTCCTGGTCTTTGCCCTGCCGAAGAAGGTCGCGGCCTACGGTGCGCCGCCGGCAGTCACTGCCGACTAACGCGAACTAGGACTGCAGCACCGCAATGGCGACGTTGAGGGTCGTGGCGAACAGCACCCATGCCCAGTAGGGGATGAGGAGCACCGCTGCGACCCTCTTCACGCGCCAGAACGCGAGCATCGTCAGCAGCACGAAGACGTCGAGTGCGACGATCACGGCGAGTGCCGCCCACAGAGCGGCGACCCCGACCACCGGGTAGAGGGCGAAGAACAGGGGAGTCCAGATCGCATTCAGGGCGAGCTGGATGACATAGATCGTGAGCGGGCGGCGCACATCCGTCGTCCCGCGTTCGCGCCAGACCAGCCAAGCAGCAACGGCCATCAGCGCGTACAGGACGGTCCAGACCGGGCCGAAGAGCAGGTTGGGCGGACTCCACGATGCCTTCTCGGCATCGGCGTACCAGCCGTCGACGTGGGTGATGGTGGCGATGGTGCCGAACGCCGCGACGCCATACGCGATCGCCAGAAAAGCGACCAGGACGAGGGCTGACTTCAGTCTGCTCATCCCCTGACGCTACTCACCGAACTGCGGGTGGCCAGGGGATTGACGACGGGCGTATCGCTAGTGGCCGACCAGCGGACCCATCACCTTCGCGATCACCGAAGGTCGACGCGTGACGCGCTCTTCGAGGTCGGCAGCGGTCATCGCGAGCATCCCCGCATTCGCTCCGAGGAACCGCAAGGGTTCGGGCTCCCAGGACGGGGAGTGGTGCCCGACCCAGGGCAACCGAGTGAGCTGGGTGTCGGCATCGGTGAGCAGGTCGGCGAGGGTGCGCCCGGCCAGGTTCGTGGTCGACAGCCCGTCGCCGACGTACCCTCCGGCGCGCCCGATCCGAGTGGCGCTGTCATAGGTCACGGCCGCGTGCCAGTCCCGAGGGACCCCGAGCGGTCCACCCCAGCGATGGGTGACCGCGGCCTCGGCCGCCGACGGAAATAGGTCGACGAGCGCGCGACGCAGGTGCTCGAATACGCGAGGGGAGCGGTCGTACTGCGGCTGGATGGCGCTGCCCCAGTGATAGCGAGCACCGCGGCCACCGAACGCGAACCGGTTGTCGGCGGTGCGTTGCCCGTAGATCAGCAGGTGGCGGTAGTCGGTGAACGTCGCGCCATGCGGGATTCCGATCGCGTCCCAGAAAGTATCCGGTAGCGGCTCGGTCGCGATCATCAACGAGTACAGCGGCAGGATGCGGCGGTGCGACTGCGGCAACGTCGCGGTATACCCCTCAGTCGCCACGACAATCTTGTCGGCGCGAACGAGACCGCGGGTGGTGGTCACGACACCCGGGTCGACGCGCAGCACTTCGGTCTGTTCCAAAACTCGCACGCCACGGGACTCGAGGGCCGCAGCCAGCCCGCGGACGAGTTTCGCCGGATGGATGCGCGCACAGTTGCGATCGAAGGCCGCCCCCAGCGCTCCCGCAGCGTGCACCGCGTCGGCACCACGCCATCCGAGGTCATCGACGCCGTAGCGCTGGGCTTCGACGATCTCGGCCCGCGCGGCCCGCTCTTGAACACGGGACCTTGCGTAGGCAATCGTGCCCCCTTTGGCGTAGTCGCAGGGAATCAGCTTCGACATCCGGCCGACCTCGTCGACGGTCTCGATCATCGCCCGCCGCATCGCGAGGGCGGCGTCGCGGCCGTGCGCCTTCTCGAGCGACGCCGTCGAGCGGGGAAAAAGTGCCGAACACCAGCCGCCGTTGCGTCCCGAGGCGCCGAACCCGGCGATCTCCTTCTCGAGCACGACAATGCGCAGCGTCGGATCGCGCTCCAGCAGGTACCACGCCGTCCACAGCCCGGTCAGGCCGCCCCCCACGATCGCGACATCAGCCTGGGTGTCGCCGTCGAGTGCCGCCCGTGGGGCGAGGTCGCCGACGGTCTCGTGCCAGAACGACAGGCCGCCATAGAGGGATCCATGCGCGGTTGGACCCTCTCGGCCGGGGGTCCAACCCGCCCTAGATGGATCTAAGGCGGAAGGGTCGGCAGCGTTCAGAGTCGAGTCCACGCCTCGGTCAACACCCCGCGCAGAATGCCCTCGATCTCGTCGAACTCTGGCGGCCCAATGGTCAGCGGGGGAGCGAGTTGGATGACGGGGTCGCCGCGGTCATCCGCCCGGCAGTACAGGCCCGCATCGAACAACGCCTTGGAGAGGAAGCCGCGCAGCAGACGCTCTGACTCGTCGTCGTCGAAGGTCGCCTTGGTCGCCTTGTCTTTGACCAGTTCGATGCCGAAGAAGTACCCGTCGCCGCGCACGTCACCCACGATCGGCAGGTCTTTCAGCTTCTCCAGAGTTGACCTGAAAATCGGCGAGTTTTCGCGCACCCGCTCGGGCAGCTTCTCTTCTTCAAAGATGTCGAGGTTTTCCAGCGCCACCGCAGACGAGACCGGATGCCCGCCGAAGGTGTAGCCGTGATAGAACGTTGTCGAGCCATGGCGGAACGGTTCGAAGATTCTGTCCGAGACGATCGTTGCGCCGATCGGCGAGTATCCCGAGGTCATCGCCTTGGCACAGGTGATCATGTCGGGCACGTAGCCGTAGGCGTCGCAGGCGAACATCTCGCCGATGCGGCCGAAGGCGCAGATCACCTCGTCTGAGACGAGCAGCACGTCGTACTGGTCGCAGATCTCACGCACCCGCTTGAAGTAGCCGGGCGGGGGAGGAAAGCATCCACCAGCGTTCTGAACCGGCTCGAGGAACACCGCCGCGACAGTCTCCGGCCCTTCGAAAAGGATCATCTCTTCGATGCGATTCGCCGCCCAGAGTCCGAACTCGGCCTCGGTTTTGCCGGTGAACCCCATCTCGTCGGAACGGTAGAAGTTGGTGTTCGGTACCCGGAAGGCGCCGGGCACCAGAGGTTCAAACATTTCTTTGATAGCCGGGATACCGGTCAGCGACAGCGCGCCGTGCGGGGTGCCGTGGTACGCGATCGCCCGGGAAATGACCTTGTGCTTCGTCGGACGGCCCTGAAGCTTCCAGTAGTACTTGGCGAGCTTGAACGCGGTCTCGACAGCCTCGCCGCCACCGGTGGAGAAGAACACCCGGTTGAGATCGCCCGGGGCGTAGTTCGCGAGCCGGTCGGCGAGTTCGATCGCGCCGGGGTGGGCGTACGACCAGATCGGGAAGAACGCGAGCTCCTTCGCCTGACGTGCCGCGGCATCCGCCAAACGGTCACGACCGTGGCCGGCGTTGACGACGAACAGGCCGGAGAGGCCGTCGATGTACTTCTTGCCCTTCGAGTCCCAGATGTGGTGACCCTCGCCCTTGACGATGATCGGGGCGCCGCTCTCTTCGACGGCGGAATGCCGCGTGAAGTGCATCCAGAGGTGGTCTTTCGCCTTCTGCTGAAGGTCGGCTTCGTTCAGTGTCACGTGCTTCTTCTTCCCGTAGCCTGCGGCTACCGAGTTCCCCAGTTGTAGAACTGCTTCTGCAGTTTCAGATAGACAAATGTCTCGGTTGAGATCACGCCCGAGATAGCACGGATGCGGTGGTTGAGCAGTTCGATCAGGTCGTCGTCGCTCTCGCAGACGACCTCGGCCAGGATGTCGAAACTGCCCGCGGTGAGCACGACGTAGTCGACCGACGCCATCGCGCCCAGTTCTTCGGCGACTCGGGTGGTGTCGCCGGTGACGCGAATGCCGATCATCGCCTGGCGGTAGAAGCCCAGTTGCATCGGATCCGTCACCGCAACGACCTGCATGACGCCGGATTCGGTGAGCTTCTGCACCCGTTGGCGTACGGCTGCTTCTGACAACCCCACGACCTTGCCGATGTCGGCGTACGAGCGTCGGCCGTCTTGCTGTAGCTGCTCGATGATGCCTTTCGACACGTCGTCGAGCGCAGCGGATTTAGGGCGCGCCATGGTCCGATCATGGCAGCCGGGAAGGTCGCTCACAAGCGATTCCGCAATTTCTGGCGGCCAAAAGTGACGAAATCGGCAGTTTCAGCACCGAAGGGTCGCCGGTAGGGTGTGGTCATGGTCGATCGAATCCTGCGCAACTTCATCAACGGCGAGTACGTCGACGCGAAGGGTGACGATTCGTTTCCCGTCGTCGACCCTGCGACCGAAACGAGCTACGCGACCTCGCCCGTCTCGGGGGCCGCGGATGTCGACGCCGCCTTCTCGGCAGCCGCGGCGGCCTTCGAGGAGTGGGGCGAATCGACCCCATCCGAACGGCAGCTCGCCCTGTTTCGCATTGCCGATGCGATGGAGCAGCGTGCCGACGAGTTCGCCGACCTCGAGTCGCAAGACACCGGCAAACCGCGAACCACCCTCGTCGACGACGAGATCATGCTCTCCGTCGACCAGATCCGCTTCTTCGCCGGCGCCGCTCGCATCCTCGAAGGTCGTGCGACGGGTGAATATATGAAAGACCACACGTCGTCGGTTCGGCGCGAGCCGATCGGAGTCATCGGCCAAGTCACCCCGTGGAACTATCCGCTCAACATGGCGGTCTGGAAGTTTGCGCCCGCGATTGCCGCCGGTAACACGACGGTGCTGAAGCCCTCAGACACGACCCCGCAGTCGACCCTGCTCCTCGCCGAGATCGCCGCAGAGTTCCTCCCCAAGGGCGTGCTCAATGTCATCACCGGTGACCGCACAACCGGCGCCGCGATGATCGAGCACAAGACCCCGCAGATGGTCTCGATCACCGGGTCAGTTCGGGCCGGCATGGAGGTTGCCAAGTCCGCGGCATCCGACCTCAAGCGCGTACATCTCGAACTCGGGGGTAAAGCTCCGGTCATCGTCTTCCCGGATGCCGACATGGCCAAAGCCGCCGAAGGCATCGCGATCGCGGGATACTTCAACGCCGGCCAGGACTGCACCGCCGCGACCCGCGTGCTCGTGCACAAGGATGCCCACGATGACTTTGTCGCGGCGCTCGCTGCTTACGTTGCCGCGAACGTGACTACCGGAGACCCGAAAGACCCCGACACCTTCTTCGGCCCGGTCAACAACTTCAGCCAGATGGAACGCGTGCTCGGGATGCTCAACGCGCTCCCGTCGCACGCCAACGTTGTGACCGGAGGCGACCGCAAGGCCGGCAAGGGCTACTTCATCGAACCCACGATCGTCGACGCCCTCAACCAAAACGACGACGCCATCCAGAACGAGATCTTCGGCCCGGTCATCACCGTGCAAACCTTCAGCGACGAGACCGAGGCGCTCACCTGGGCGAACGGCGTGCAGTACGGGCTTGCCTCGTCGGTGTGGACGGCCGACCACGGCCGGGCGATGCGCTTCGCGAAACACCTCGACTTCGGCTGCGTCTGGATCAACACCCACATCCCGCTCGTCGCCGAAATGCCGCACGGCGGGTTCAAACACTCCGGCTACGGCAAAGACCTCTCGATGTACGGGTTCGAGGACTACACGCGGATCAAACACGTCATGTCGTATATCGGCTCGTAGTTTTCCTCCGGGTCTTGCGCTCCGCGCTGAGGACCGGCGGTGTCCTCGGGCCGAAGGAGCGGGGACCCCTACCCCGATCGACCCGAGGACACCGCCGGACCTCAGCGCTGCGTGACTCCGGTCTCGGGCAAGTGGAGGACAATGGGGCGCGTGGAGCCCGACCTCGACGACACTGTCAGAGGTGTCCCGCGTGCCCCCGTCGCGAGGCCGGAGTCGGATGTTGAGGACACCGTCGCACGGGGGAGCGTGCCTCCGCCCCTCGTTGAGCCGCCTTCCGCAGATACGGCGGCGCGCATCCCGTCGGGTGCGGTCGTCGTGGCGCCGATCAACTCCATCGTGCCGGCCGCCCCGCGCGTGGTTGCGCTGGCGCCGCCGTATCGGATCGTGCTGCCCGACGGCACCGAGGTCGCCGTGGTGGGGCGGGTCTATGTCGGCCGAAAGCCCAGCGCTCCGCGCATCCATGTGGGACCGGAGCCGACACTGATCTCGCTGCCGTCGCCGTCGAAAGAACTCTCCAGCACCCACCTCGAACTCAGGATCGTCGGGGGAGCGCTGGTAGCAAGCGACATGCGATCCACCAACGGCACCATCGTGCAGTTCCCCGGCGCCGCGCCGCGCACTCTCATCCGCGGGGAGTCGGCCGTCGTCCCGGTCGGAACGCGCATCGACCTGGGTGAAGGTGCGGTGCTGGGTGTGCTTCCGCCCCTTGTGCTCGCGCCCCTTGCGGTCGAGGCGGAGTTGTCGTGAGCATCGTCGGCAGAGATCGCACCGGGTACAAATTGATGGTGCCCGGGAAGCGTCGGGGATTCGTACTCGATTGGGCGGGGCGCAGCGATATCGGGCGCAAGCGCGCCGTGAATGAAGACAGCGTCATCTTCGGCCCACCGGTGTTTGCGGTCGCCGACGGAATGGGTGGCCACGCCGCGGGGGATCGAGCAAGCGCCGCTGTCGTCGAGCGACTCGCCGCGCTGCGCGCCGCCGCCGAGCACGGCTACGTCGACTTTGAACGCGTCGAGGGCGCTCTGTCTGCGGCTGCTTCTGACATTCAACTTTTCGCCGCGCACATTCCGATCGGTGCGGGCACAACCGTGACCGGCGCGGTACTGGCGATGCACAACGGCAAGCCGCATTTTGCGGTCTTCAACATTGGCGACAGCCGGGTCTACCTGCTCGACGGCCACGCGTTCTCGCGGGTCACCGTCGACCACTCCGTTGTGCAGGAGCTGATGGATGCCGGGCTCCTCGCCGAGGCCGAGGCTGAACATCATCCCGACAGCAACGTCATCACTCGAGCGGTCGGATTCCGCGAGGAACCGCGTCCCGACCTGTGGATGCTGCCGGTGCACGCCGGGATGCGGCTGCTGCTGTGCTCAGACGGTCTCACCAAAGAGCTGGACGATCGCATGATCCGCGAACACCTCGCCGCGGGTGAGTCGGCCGCCGCAACCGCCGACTCGCTGATGGATGCCGCCCTCGCCGCCGGGGGTCGCGACAACGTGACCGTCGTGATTATCGATGTTGTCGCCGCGGCGGTGAAACCCAAGAAGCACCCGCAGACCTCGTCGTCCGGCTCCGTACCCACCCCCCGATGAGGGGTCAAGCCCCCCGTAAAGGCGGGTGTTAGGCCAGGATCGTCGTCTTACAATGAGGGGACCCGCGGCTTGAGAGGGGGGTCTCGTGGCGAGACGCCTTCCATCTCAACCACCCGTACTGCCCGGATTCTCGTACGTCCACATCCTGGGTTCCGGGGGATTTGCGGATGTCTTCCTGTACGAGCAGAACATGCCGCGCCGCCAAGTCGCGGTCAAGGTCATGCTCAGCGAAGTCGTCAACGACCAGGTGCGGCAGATGTTTCAAGCCGAGGCGAACCTGATGGCTCAGCTCTCCAACCACCCGTCGATCCTCACGGTGTACGAGGCGAGCGTCTCAAGCGACGGTCGCCCCTATCTCGTGATGGAACTGTGTTCAGCCTCGCTCTCGGAGCGTTACCGGCGCGAGCGCATCCCGGTACCCGAAGTACTGCGCATCGCTGTCAGGATCGGCAGCGCGATCGAAACGGCCCACCGCTCCGGCGTTCTGCACCGTGACATCAAGCCGTCCAACATCCTGATGACGGCCTACGGCCACCCGGTGCTCTCCGACTTCGGTATCGCGTCGACGCTCACCACGCAGCGTGAAGAAGATTCCGTCGGCCTGTCGATTCCGTGGTCTGCCCCCGAGGTGCTGCTCGACGAGACATCCGACCCGATCGCGTCCGAAGTGTGGGCCTTCGCAGCGACCGTCTACTCGCTGCTTGCCGGACGCTCGCCGTTCGAGGACCCCGAGGGGTCAAACTCCTCAAGCGACCTGATGGCACGCATCGCGCGCGCCAAACCGCACCCCATCGGACGCGACGACGTTCCGGCGAGCCTTGAGCAGTTGCTGCGTCGCGGGATGTCGCGGCGTCCCGAGGCTCGACCGCACAGCATCATCGAGTTCGTGCGTGCGCTTCAGACCATCGAAGCCGAGCTCGGTGTTCCGCAGACTCAACTCGAGATTGCGATGGACGAGTGGGCACTGGGCACCGCATCCGACCTCGAGGATCGCACTCGACTGCGCCCCATCGCTGGGGTCTCACTCAAGCCCGCGAAGAAGCGACGTCGTCGACCGGTTGCGCAGTCTGCGCAGTACGCCGGAATCGGTTCGGTGCGCGATGCCTCGCCGACGCCTCGCCGTTTCTCGCACACTCGTCCTGCTGCGCCGCGCCGTCGACTTCAGATCACCACCTGGGTCCTCATCGGCGCCGCTGCTCTGGTCATCGGGTTCGGTGCCATTGCGCTCGCGGTCGTGCTCCGCGCCACGGGAGCAGACGGCATCCCGGTGGTCAGCGATATCCAGGCGTCCCAAACTCAGGGCACGATCGAGTTCTCGTGGCGCGACCCAGGAATTGACGACGGCGACCTCTACCAGATCGCGGTCGGAGGGGTCTCGTCGAGCATTCAGGAGCAACCGCGCTTCGTCGTGGATGCCGACCCCGGGCAGACTGTCTGCGTCACGGTCACCGTGAACCGGCAGGGAAAGAGCGGCGCACCGAGTTCGGAAAAATGCGTCGACGTCACCGATAGCCGATGAAGATCCTGGAATGGATCGCCGGCCACCGGTCGCTCGTGGCGACGGCTACGAGTGGTACCGTCGTCGTCGCGCTCGTCGCTGGCCTCGCGATCGCGTCGACCGGCTACACCGCTCACAAGCTCGACCTCGGTGACGGGTCGGTCTGGGTCACTAATGACACCGCCCAGGCCGTCGGGCGAGCGAACCCCGAAGTGCTCGAACTCAACAGTGTCGTGCGAGCGGGGGGTCAAACTCTCGAGATTGTGCAGAACGGCGACACCGTGCTGGTCGTCGATCACGCGAACGCGACAGTGCAGGTTCTCGACCCGGCGTCATCCACTCTCGGGGATGCGATTGCGCTGCCGCCCGACGACCCGCAGGTTTTCCTCGCCGGAAGCCGGGTCGTCATCCACTCTGCCGGTACCGGCGAACTCTGGATCGTCCCGCTGGGCGAGCTCAACACTTTCGACACCACCCAGCCGGTGTCGCTCAGCCTCGGGCTGAAGTCAGTCGTGAACGTCGGACCTGACGGCATCCTCTACGCATATTCCGCAGAGGTGGGTGAGGTCTTCCGGGTGGATGCCGCGCACACCGACGTCGTCGACTCGCGCTGGAAGGTGGACTTCGGTTCAACGACCGAGGTGCAGGTCAGCTCGGTCGGCAGTTCGTGGGCGGTCCTCGACGCGACCGGGCGTCGTCTCGCGCTCGAGCGAGGCACCGTCGACCTCTCAAACGTGATGCCGGTGGGCACCCGTGCGGTTCTGCAGAAGCCCGCTGCCGCGGGCAACCGCGTCCTGGTTGGGACTGACACCGGTCTGCTCGCGGTTCCTCTGGCATCCGGTGATCCGGTCGTGCTGGTCGACGGCCAGACCGGAGTACCGGCGGCGCCGCTCGCGCTGGGCGGTTGCGACTACGCGGCCTGGGCCTCGGGAGAAGCCTGGCGTCGTTGTGCCGCGGATGGCGACGGAGTTTCGTTCGCTCTGGACGGCGCGACCGGAGGTGCTCTCAACTTCGCGGTCAATATCGATCGCGTGGTTCTCAACGATGTGCAGCGCGGAACGTCGTGGGCGATTCAGGATGAGGCGCAGCGGATCGACAACTGGGACGCACTCCTCGTGCAGGAACCCGACGCCCAGTCGCCCGAGAACGACCCGAATATTCCACCAACGATCGACGAGGTGCAAAAGCCGCCCGTTGCTGTCGACGACCAGTTCGGTGCGCGCCCCGGTCGCGCGACCGTGCTCCCGGTTCTGCTGAACGACTACGACCCGAACGCCGACGTGCTCGTGATCGACCAGGTTGACCCGATCGACGAAAGCATCGGGCGCCTCGACCTTGTGACCCGCAACCAACAGATTCAGCTCACTCTGCAACCCGGAGCGTCGGGCACCGTCGGCTTCCGTTACACGATCTCCGACGGCCGCGGCGGCATCGCAACAGCGAGTGTGGTCGTCACGATCCGCACCGATGCCGAGAACTCGCCCCCGCGTCAGGTGCGCGCCACCCGGTCAGCGGTCACCGCCGGCGGGCGGGTGAGTACCCAGGTTCTCAGCGACTGGGTGGATCCCGACGGCGACGCCTTCTATCTGACCTCCGCGACCACGGCCTCGCCCGACCAGGTGAGCTACAAACCGGATGGTGTGGTCGTCTTCGCCGACTCCGGGCTCGGCGGAGAGCTCAAGTCGGTGACTCTGACCGTGACCGACGGTCGGGAGGAGGCCACGGGCAGTCTCGCGATCGGGGTCAGCCCTGCGGGTCAACTCCCGATCCTGATCGAGCCCTGGTTCGCGATCGCGACGGCCGGCCAGGAGATTACCGTTCGGCCGATGTCGCACGTCACGGGCGGCAACGGACCGTTGCGCCTCAACGCAGTTCCGGCGCGCGCCGGATCCACGGTTACTCCGAGCTTCGAGGCGGGAACCTTCACCTTCTCGAGTGACGAGGTACGCACCCACTACGTCGAGTTCACCGTCACCGACGGAGACCAGACCGCGACGGGTTTGGTGCGCATCGATGTCTCGGCGCCGCCCGATGCCAACACTCGACCGATTACGGTGCCGCGCACCGTTTTCGTGACCACGCTCTCGAGCGATCTGATCGATCCCACGACTACCGACATTGACCCGGCGGGTGGCGTGCTCGTCGTCACGGGCGTCACCAATCCGGCGAGCAATCGCGGGGTGCGCGCTGAGGTGCTCGACCAGCGGCAGATTCGGGTCACGCTGACGGCTCCGCTTAACGGGCAACCCGTGACCCTCAACTACCGCATCAGCAACGGCCTCGCTGACGCTGAGGGCACCATCACCGTGGTGGAGATTCCGGACCCCGCACAGTTGCAACCCCCGATCGCGGTCGACGATACGGCGACAGTTCGAGTCGGGGATGTCGTCGACATCCCGGTCTTGGCCAACGACGAGCAGCCCGAGGGCAAGCCGATCATGCTGCTGCCCACCCTGGCCGAGCCGTTGCCGGAGGGCGCTGGACTGTTGTTCGTCGCGGGGGACCAGTTGCGCTATCTGGCTCCCGAAGTCGCGGGCAACTACGTCGCCGCGTATAGCGTCGCGGGCCCTGACGGCCAACACTCCGAAGCACGGGTCACGATTTCCGTTCGAGAAGAAAACCCGGCAACGAACAGTGCTCCGGTGCCCCGCCAGGTCACAGCTCGCGTTCTCGCGGGCGCGACCATTCGCATCCAGATTCCTCTCACCGGCGTCGATCCCGACGGCGACTCGGTGCAGCTGATCGGCATCACGAGCAATCCCGATAAGGGAATCGTGTTGGGGAGCGGCCCGACCTACATCGAATACGAGGCCGGCGACTACTCGTCCGGAACCGATCAGTTCACGTACGCCATCGTCGATACTCTCGGCGCGCGCGCGGAGGGCATTGTGCGAGTCGGCATCAGCCCGCGTCTGGATGGCGCGCGAAACCCCGTCGCCAATGAGGATGCCGTCTCAGTACGGCCCAATCGCACGGTCAGCGTTCAAGCTCTGGTTAACGACTCTGACCCTGACGGCAGCCCGCTGAGAATCATCTCGGTCGATTCTCGCTCGACGGGCACGACGGCGACGATCGTGAACGATTCGGTCGTCGATATCACCCCGCCCAGTGCTCCGGGCAGCTATTCGGTGATCTATACGATCCAGAACGAGTACGGCGGCACGAGTCAGAACTTCATCAATGTCGAAGTCGATCCCACCGCGCCGCTCTCGTATCCCCTAGCAGAAGACAGCGTCCTGACCGCGAGCGACGTCGTTGACCGCACGACGGTCGACGTCAACGTGCTCGACAACGTGTTCTTCGCTGACGGGGCGGTGTCGGCACTCGGCGTCACCCTGCTCCCGGGATTCGCCACGACCGCCCAACTGTTGCCGAACAAAAGCGTGCGGGTGACGATCGGCGACAAGAGCCAGATCATCCCGTTCTCGGTGTCGCATCCCGACGACGACACGATCCGTTCGTACGCGTTCATTTGGGTGCCCGGCTATGACGACGCGCTGCCGCAGATCAACCGAACAGCGCCGCTTCTCACGGTCGCGAGCGAGTCCACCCTGACGATCGACCTGAACGCGTACATCGTGACTCTGCGCGGCCGGGGCGTGCGGCTCACCGATTCCAGTACCGTGCGTGCAACCCACGCCAACGGCGACAGCCTGGTCGTCGACGGCGACACCCTGGAGTTCACCTCGGCGGACCAGTATTTCGGGCCCGCCTCGATCACGTTCGAAGTCACCGACGGGTCCAGCGCTTCCGACCCGAACGGACGCACCGCGATCCTCACCCTGCCCATTGACGTCAAGCCGCGCGAGAACCAGCCGCCGGTATTCATCGGCGGCGTCGTCGACTTCGAACCGGGACAAGAGAAAGAGCTCGACCTCGTCAAGCTGACCAACTATCCGTACGACGACATCGACGAGCTCGCGTACACGGTGCTCGAGCCGTTGCCCGAGGGCTTCACCTTCGAGCTCAATGGACAGCGCCTCGTGATCCGCGCCGCCGAAGACGCCCCCAAAGGCACGACGACGGATATCACTCTTGCCGTGCGAGACGCGCTCAACGGCGGGCGTGCGGGGCGCATCAAGTTGCAGGTCGTGCCGTCGACGCTTCCCCTCGTGAAACCCGTCGCGGATGTGGCGATCACCCCGCGCGGAACAACGACGACGATCGACGTACTCGCCAATGATGAGGCGAATAACCCGTTCCCCGAGACCCCTCTTCACGTCGTCGACATCCGCGGTCTTGATGGAGCCTCGCTGCCCGACGGCGTGACCGTCGTGCCGAGTGCCGACAAGTCGCGGCTCACCGTCACGGTGAGCGACACCGCACTTCCGGCAGATGTACGACTGCAATACGAAGTCGCCGACGCGACCCAGGACGCCGATCGCTATGTCTGGGGCTCGATCACGATCTCGATTCAAGACGTTCCCGATCCCGTGACCGGAGTAACGGTGACCGAGTTCGGCGACCACGTGCTCAAGGCATCGTGGGTCCCCGGTCAGTTCAACAACTCGCCCATCAGCCGGTACGAGGTCGCGATGACGTCCGTCGCGACCGACACTCTGCTGAGCGTCACGTCGTGTACCTCGAGCGTCAACTGTGCTCTCGCGACCCCGGGCAACGGCCCGGCCTACGCCGTGCGGCTCGCGGTGATTGCGGTGAATGCGATCGGACCCTCATCGCCGACCTCTCTGGCCGGCCAGATCTGGTCGGATGTCATCCCACCCCCGCCGAGCAACCTCACCTGGACCCCGCTTGATCAAGGTCTGAGGTTGACCTGGGCGAAGCCCGCGGATACCGCAGGAAGCCCGATTGACATGTACGTGGTCACTGTCGGGGACGCCGTTCAGAGTCTCAGCGTTGGCGCGTCCGACCCGATCGGCACCGTGTACTCCGCCAACCTGACGTCGGCTTCGATCGCGAACGGCAGTTCGGTCGGATTCTCGGTCAGCGCCCGCAATAGTGCCCCGAACTCCCTGGCGACCTGGAATCAGGCCACGGGGGCGGGCGTGCCTGCCGGGGCGCCGACGCTGTCGGGTACAGCGGTCTCGGCGTCGGCATCGCTCACCGACGGGTCGACGGCAAACGCGTCCTGGGCCGGAGTGTTCGGTGGAAACGGAAAGCCGGTCAGCGACTATTGGGCAGTCATCCGTAGCGATTCGAGCGTGCCGAACTGCACCGTGACCGGTGTCGAGAGCGGGTCGCCGGTTGTGGCGCCCCCGAGCGGAGCCCAGCACTTCACGAGCGAAGCCGCGACAGTGACCTTCACCGGTCTGTCGGCCAACCAGACCTACACGATCTGGGTGTTTGGGTACAACGGGCAGGGCTGCACGGCGGCGACCGCAGTGCAGGTGACGCCGCGCGCGGTTCCCGGCACTGTCACCGCCATCGACACCACCGGTCCGTCTCTGAACGGCACCGACGACGAGTTCTTCGACTTCCGGCTCAACGGCTTCACGATCGCGAGCGGTTCGACCGACGCCGACATGTTCAGCTACCGGTTCACCGACGGCACGACGGATGGCAGCCAGAGCGCCGTGCTCAGCCCGGCCGCCTTCTTGACCGCGGGGACCAGCCAGTACGGCCATCCGGTGACGGTGGAGGTCAAGGCATGTCGGGCCTACCCGGAGGGCACGCTGTGTAGCGCTGACTGGTCGGCCGACTTCGCTCTGGGCGTGCCGGTTCGGAACTCGACCCCCGGCGGACTGCAGTTCGACGGCGGAATCCTCGGGAGCGGCGACGGCTGGAGCTGGACCTCGATCCCGGGACCTGGCTACGACGCCGTCGCGTACCGCTGCGATTTTGGCAACGACGCGGCGGGTTGGATGCCCATGCCCGACGTCGGATCCTGCGATCCGGGCGTCGTGCCCCTCACCTTGCGGGTGCGAATCTCCGCCAATGAACAGACCTATCAACGAAGCTATGACACGGGCCCGTAGCCCGCGTCACGACAATCAAAAGGACGACCGAAGATGACCATGACCCCCGAGCAGGCCTCTGCCTTTCAGGAGACCTTCGGTCGCCTCGTGACCAACGTTGAGCAGGTCCTGCTCGGAAAGACGTTCGTCATTCGCCTGGGATTTGTCGCGCTCTTCAGCGAGGGCCACCTGCTCTTGGAGGATTTCCCGGGCACCGGCAAGACGTCGATGGCGCGAGCGATCGCCCAGAGCGTCGATGGCACGCACAACCGCATCCAGTTCACCCCCGACCTTCTTCCCGGCGACATCACCGGTGTGAGCGTCTACGACCAGAAGGGCGGGACTTTCGAGTTCCACCGCGGGCCGGTCTTCGCCAATATCGTGCTCGCCGACGAGATCAACCGCGCGTCGCCGAAGACCCAGGCAGCGCTGCTCGAAGTGATGGAAGAGGGCCGCGTCACCGTCGACGGCGAGACCCATGAGGTCCCCAGCCCGTTCATGGTGATCGCCACCCAGAATCCGATTGAACAGGCGGGCACCTATCGCCTTCCCGAAGCGCAACTCGACCGGTTTCTGTTGAAGGCATCCATCGGCTACCCGGATCACGCGTCAACGCTGCGCATCTTGGAGGGGTCGAGCGTCAAGGCGCACGACGTCATCCTTCCTGCTGTGGTGACGGCGGATGCCGTGCTCGAGATGGCGGGCCTCGCACGCACCGTGCATGTCGACCCCAGCGTCAACGACTACGTTTCGCGGCTGGTCGAGGCGACTCGTTCGGCGACCGAAGTTCGGCTGGGTGTCAGCGTGCGCGGGGCGCTCGCTCTGGTTCGGGCCTCGAAGGCGCTCGCAGCCGCGAGTGGACGCCACTATGTCGTCCCCGACGACGTGAAGTCGCTCGCTGAACCGGTGCTCGCGCATCGCCTGGTCCTCGACCCTGAGGCGGAGTTCGACGGCGTGACCTCCTCGAGCATCATCGGGCAGCTGCTGCTCGAAACGGCCCCACCGAGCGACCGGCAGGCCGTGTGAGCACTCCCGCACCGGGTCGTTCCGCTCGGCGTCCGCGCACCGCGAGCGCCATTCGCGCCGAGCCTCCCGTCGGCACCGGGGTCTCTGGGCCGACCAACATTCGCTCCCGCATCGTCGGGGCGCGCACCGGTGTGCTCGCTGATTTCGTTGTCGCCGTCGTACGGTTCTTGACGATCGCCGGAGCGTTGGCGGCGCGGATCGGCTCGCGCGTGACCGCCGTTGTGACACCGCTCGGCTGGGTCATGGTGGGTGTCATCCCGGCCGCGTTCGCGTTCGGATATGGGCTCGGTTGGCTCGAACTCGTTGTCGTCGGGTGGGCAGGCGTTGTGCTCGTAGTCATCGCGGCGCTGTACCTGATCGGGCGCTCCCCGTTTCGAGTGACGCTCTCGCTCGTGCACCGTCGCGTGATTGTCGGCGAGCCCGCTCTGGGTGCCGTCACCCTTCACAACCCGACGGGTCGACGCGTGCTGGGCGTGAAGGTTGAGGTGCCGGTCGGCGACGGCCTGGCCGAATTGGCGATGCCCAGTCTCAAAGCGCACGCCCAGTTCACAAACGACTTCGCCATCCCGACGCTTCACCGCGGCGTCATCCCGGTTGGCCCGGTTCGTACCGTGCGCGCCGACCCGATCGGTCTTGTGCGGCGAGAGCTGATCTGGACCGACACGACGGAACTCGTCGTGCACCCGCGAACGATCGGCGTTCCCTCGACCAGCACCGGGTTGATCCGCGACCTCGAAGGCGCGACCACGAAAGACCTCACCTCGTCCGATGTCGCGTTCCACTCGTTGCGTGAGTACCAGGTCGGGGATGAGCGTCGCTACATCCACTGGAAGTCCACCGCCAAGACCGGCACTTACATGGTGCGGCAGTTCGAAGAAACTCGACGGAGTCACCTCGTCGTTGCGCTGTCGCTGGCCACCTCCGACTACGCGAGCGAGGTCGAGTTCGAACTTGCCGTGAGTGTCGCCGGCTCGCTCGGAGTGCGCGCCATCCGCGACGGCCGCACGGTGTCGGTGGTTGTCTCCACCGTCACTCCCGACTTTGCCAAACGGCGCACGTATGCCGTGCGGTCGCTGTCGACTCTGGTGCCCGCGCGACTGCTCGACGACCTCGCCGTCGTGGATGCCTCGTCGGCAGCACTCGGACTTCGGGATGTCGGGCGCATCGCCGCCGAAACCAGCGCCGGAATCTCGGTCGCCTTCCTGGTCTGCGGTTCGCTCGTGACGGCGACCGAGCTGCGGGCGGCCTCGAACTCGTTCGCCGTTGATGTCTCGGTTGTCGCGATCGTCTGCAACCCGGAAGCCGTGCCCGGTTTCCGCCGGATTGCTGGCCTGAGTGTGCTGACGATCGGCTATCTCGAAGACCTTCGGATCGCCCTCGCCCGCAGCGCGGCGGTCGCATGAGGCCGCCGCGCACCGTCGGGTCGACGATTCTCAGCGTCGTCCTGATCTGGGTAATGACCGCGATTGCGGCGGCCGCCTTCTGGCCGGTCTATCGGGATGTGCGGTTCGTCATCCTGGTCGTCGGTGCTCTGATTGGCGGCACCCTGGTCGCTGCGCTGGGAGCACGCTTCCGGTGGCCGTCGTACGTCGTTGTGGCGGCGACGTTCGCGGTCTTCCTGCTGAGCGGTGTGCAGCTCGCCGTGCCCGCTCGCGCCATCGCCGGTGTCCTGCCGAGCCTCGGCGGTCTGGCCGACCTTTTGGGCGGGGTAGCCCTCGGCTGGAAGCAGCTACTCACCATCACCCTGCCGGTTGGCGCCTACCAGGCTCTCTTGGTGCCCGCCTTTGTGCTGCTCCTCACGACAACGGTCGTGGGTATCAGCGTCGCGTTGCGCGCCCGGTTCGGCGAGCTCGCCGTGATTGCGCCGGTGGTTGCCTTTCTGGTCGCGATCGCTTTCGGCTCCGCCGAGCCGCTCTGGCCGGTCCCGCTCGCCCTGGGCATGCTCGTCACCGTCTTGACCTTCCTCATCTGGCGCCGCTGGCGCCGCCGACGCGAGGCGATCCGCGCGCTGGCACGGGCGACACCGGATGCCGCCGGCCGCCCGCTCGAGACGGCTGGTGACGGCGTCCTCGGCGTGCGCACGATCGTTGCCGGGGGTGTCATCCTCGCTATCGCGGCGGCATCATCGGTCGGTGCGACCCTCATCGCACCCGTCACCGGGGGTCGGGATGTGCTGCGCACCGCGATCGAGCAGCCCTTCGATCCGCGCAATTATCCCAGCCCGCTGGCTGGCTTTCGTCGCTACCTCCGCGAGGACCGCGCCGACCAGGTCATGATGCGCGTTCAGGGTCTTCCCGACGGCGCGCTGGTGCGTATTGCGACTCTCGACAGCTACGACGGCGTCGTCTATGCCGTGGGAAGTGCCGCCGTCGACAGCGCCTCCGGCACCTTTGTGCGCATCCCGCAAGCCGTCGACCAGTCGGCAGTCGCGGGTAAGCCGGTCGATGTGAACGTTGAGATCGAGAACTACAGCGGAGTCTGGGTTCCGACCGTCGGTGACTTCTCGTCGATCGACTTTGGCGGTGCCGACGCGGCGTCGCGTGCCGACTCGTTCCGCTACAACGCCTCCTCCGGGACGGCCGCCGTGCTAACCGGGTTGTCTTCGGGGGATTCCTATCGATTGCACGCCGTCATCCCAGACCAGCCGGCCGAGGCGAGCCTCGCCGACGCCTCACCCGGGGATGCGGTCGTGCCGCGCGTGCAGGGACTCCCCGAGGAGCTCTCGCTCTACCTCGAAGACAAAGTGCGGCTGCTCTCCTCGCCCGGTGACCGACTTCTCGCGATGCTGGCGGCGCTGCGCACCGATGGTTACATCAGCCACGGGCTGAGCCCTGACGAGCCGTCGAGCCGATCGGGGCATGCCGCAGACCGCATCGCGGAGTTGGTGACGGCGCCGCAGATGATCGGCGATGCCGAGCAATACGCCGTCGCGGCCGCTCTAATGGCACGGCAGCTCGGATTTCCGGCCCGCGTGGTTTTCGGCTTCGCTCCGCAGAACGGCGTGGTCACCGGCGCCGACGTCACGGCCTGGATCGAAGTCGACACTGCGCAGTACGGCTGGGTTGCCGTGAACCCGGTCCCGCAAGATCGCCCGATTCCCGCCGTGGTTCCCGAGGAGCAGAGCCAGGTGGCCCGTCCTCCGTCGGTCGTGCCGCCGCCCCCGGACCGTCCCGATCAGCAGGTGGATCAGTCCGCTCCCGACAGTGCCCAGGACACTCCCGATGCGCTCGATCCGCTGCTCGTCGCCCTGCTCACGGTCGCGCGGGTCACGGGAATCACCCTGTTGGCCGCCGGAGTTCTCCTGGCCCCATTCCTCGTCATCATCGCGGCCAAGGCACGCCGCCGACGACTGCGTCGCACCGCGCCGACGGTCGTGCAACGAATTAGCGGCGGCTGGGATGAGTTCGCTGACGCCGTCGTCGATCACGGATTCAACCCGCCCCCGGCGGCGACGCGTTCCGAGTTGGCCGCGGTTGCCGGAGGCCTGCCGTCGCGCGTCCTGGCAGCGGTAGCCGACCGTGCCGTGTTCGCGCCCGAGCAGGCGGAGTCTGTCGATGCCCATCGAGTGTGGGACACAGTTGCTGATCTTCGCCTCACGCTCGATCAGGGTCTCACGCGCCGGCAGCGCCTTCGCGCACTCGTCTCGGTTCGCTCGCTCGGTGCATATAGTGTTCGCAGTCTGTTCCGGCGAGAGGCGAAGCAACGGTGACCTGCACGTTCTGCGACACGGCGCTTCCCGATGGCGCCCTGTTCTGCGGCGAATGTGGTCGAGCCGTGAGCGCCGATGCGACGACGCACAGCGTCCCGGCGGTGCCGATCGAAACCCGGTCAGAGCCAGATGCGGCGCCTGGCGCAGCAGTGAGTGTTGAGAACATCGTGCGCTGCCCGCAGTGCGGCGAACCGATTTCTGACGAGGATGTCTTTTGCGGCGAATGCGGTTTTGTCCTCAGTCTGACGCCAGCACCTGGTGCACCCGCGGCAGCCGAATCCGCGGCACTCGTTGAACCCGGTATGACCCCTCCTCCGGGCGGCGAGCCCGCGGTCGACGAGGCCGACATCGAGTCCGAACCCGAGGTCGATGACGGCGCGCCGCGTCGATCTGTTCCTCCGATCGTGCTCGCGAAGAAGTCGTTGCGCAAAGTGCCTGACCCGTTCCCCTGGGGCGGGGGCGTCGGAGGTGTCGGGGGCGCGGCCGAGGTCGGGGGAGAAGGGTCCCACGAGGGCCGTTCCGACCTGGAGGCCACTCGCGTCTCGGCACCGAGGTCGCTTGAGCAACGCTTCGTGTTGCAGTTCAGCACGGGTGAGAGCATCACGGCCGTGGGCGCGGGACTTGTCGGCCGCAACCCCTCGTCCCAACCGGGCGAGTTCGTCGACCAGTTGGTGTCGATCTTCGACGCCGGAAAATCGGTTTCGAAGACTCACCTCGAGTTCGGTCAAGACAGCGGTCGGTTCTGGGTGAGCGACCGTTTCTCGACGAACGGGTCGACCGTGCGCCAGCCCGACGCCGACCCGAGGCGCTGTGAACCCGGACGTCGGTACTTTGTCGTTCGCGGGACGCGAGTCGATATCGGCGACCAATTTTTCGTCGTGAGTTAGTCCTCCCCACCCACCCCCTGACTCACCCCGGCCCCCGGTCGCAGAGCCGGGGGTTCGCGGCAACCGTTGAGGTCCGACCCTGGACCGATGATCGAGCCGCCGGCCATTCGCATCCCGTTGCCCGTCGAGTCGCCCGAACTGCCGCGCGCCGGGTTCCCGCTCGTGGCCACCCTCGCGCCGTTAGTTGTCGCGGGGGTTCTGTTTGCGGTGACCGGTTCGCCATACATGTTGCTGATGGCGGTGCTGGGCCCGGTGATCGCGGGGGCTTCGATGCTCGACGGGCGACGTCAGCGCGCAAAAACGCGGCGAGCAGCCGTTGGGCACCAGGCCTCGACACTCGCGGCGGTGCGAGACCAGGTGCGCGAGGCCCATGATGCGGAACGCCAGCGACTGCGAGGTTTTGCTTCGACAACGCCGGTGTGGATGTCGTCGGCAGACGGCCCGCTCGAGCTCGCGATCGGGCGGGGGAATGCCCCGAGTGGGATCGTGCTGGGTGACGGAACACGCGGGACTCGTTCGCCGGAGTCCGACGCCCTGCGAGAGGAGGCCGCCTGGGTCGCGGGAGCGTCAATCGTTCGTGATGTTACGGGCGGGATTGAGGTCGTCGGATTCGGGGTCGTCGCGGCGGCTGCGGCCCGGTTGATCGCAATCCGCCTCGCCGCCCGCCTCTCCCCGGTTTCAACCATCGTGACCGCGCCACGCGGCGAGACCTGGGCGCGCGCACTTCCGCACGAGGTGCGCGACGGCCCCGACCAGCGGTTCTCGTTCGCCGTCGACGGCCGGGTCACCGCCATCGACTGGAGCGCGGGTCACGGCGCGGGCCACGGCGCGGGTCACAGCGTTCCAGGTCACCGCACCGCCGCCGTCGCAGGAGTGATCGTCGACGCGCCGGGCGCTGACACCATGACGGCAGCCGGTGCGCGGAAGGTCGCACTCCGCCTGGCCGAGACGGCCGATGCCCGCGGCATTCGCTCGCCGTCCCGCGCGTTGCCTGAGCAGGTCGTCCTTGCCGATCTGTTGACGGCCGCACCTGCGGGCCCGGGACTCACGGCACCGCTGGGCTGTGACGACACCGGCGTCTTCCTGCTCGATCTCGTCACCGAGGGTCCGCACGCGGTGGTCGCGGGCACGACAGGTTCGGGCAAGAGCGAACTGCTCGTCTCGTGGGTGCTCGGGATGGCGTCAGGTCGGTCTGCCGACGAGGTCGCTTTCGTGCTGGTCGACTTCAAGGGCGGAGCCGCTTTTGCCCCGCTCGAGAAGTTGCCGCATGTGCTGGGGACCCTGAGCGATCTCGATGGTCGGCTCGCCGGCCGGGCGATGGAGTCACTGCGCGCCGAGGTTCTGCGCCGCGAGCGGGTGCTCGCTGGCGCAGCGGCTCGGTCGATTGACGAACTTCCCGCCGGCACGCTGGCCCGTCTCGTCGTGGTCGTCGATGAGTTCGCTGCAGTCGTCACCGACCGTCCCGAGTTGCACGGGCTGTTTGCCGATCTGGCAGCCCGCGGTCGCTCGCTGGGCCTTCATCTCATCCTGTGTACCCAGCGACCGGCCGGAATCGTGCGGGATGCCGTGCTCGCCAACGTTGCCGTGCGCATCGCGCTGCGTGTTTCGGACCGGGGCGACAGCATCGGCTTAATCGGATCGGATGCCGCAGCCCGACTGCCCGTGACGCCGAAGGGACGGGCGATCGTCATCGACGGCGCCGGGCAAGAGCGTCTCGTGCAGCTGGCGATTGCGGTGCCAGACGACGTGTCGCGGATCGCGGCGGCAACTGTCCCGTCGGTTGCCTTCAGGCCGTGGACCGATCCGCTCCCTCCCGTCATCGCACACGACGCCCTCCCCGCCGCGACCGAGGGCATCCCGTTCGGACTTCGGGATCTGCCCGCCGAACAGCGGCAGCCGGTTGCCGCCCTCGAGCCCCGCCATGGTCACCTTCTGGTGTTGGGCGCACCGGGATCGGGGGCGACGACGACTCTGGAATCGATCGCCGCGGGCGCTCAGGGCGCCGCCCAGTGGCTTCCCTCCGATCCGGTGGCGTTGTGGCAGGCGCTGGTCGACCCCGCGGTGGCGTCACGCGGGGGCGTCCTTCTGCTCGATGACCTCGATCTGGTGCTGGCGCGGTGCGGCGCCGATCACTCCGTCGAGTTGACCGAGCTGGTCGCCCGACTGCTGCGCGAGGCTACTCAGCGCGGCACTCGGGTTGTCGCTTCGGCACGCCGCCTGACCGGACCGTTGCACGCCCTCGGTCCGCTCTTCGTGTCGCGACTCCTGCTGCGCCTGGCATCGCGCGAGGAGCATCTGCTCGCGGGCGGTGATCCCGCGTCGTACGACTCCCGCGCCCTCGCCGGCGCGGGTACCTGGCAGGGAGCCGCGGTTCAGGTTGCGCGTCCCTCACCCGCGCCACGTCGCGCGGTGCCGGTCGAGTCGCCCGTGCGCATCCGCCTGCCCGTGTCAGGAGAACTGGCCGTCGTATCCACCCGGCCGCGCGCTCTCGCCGGTCGTTGGGATGCGGATGTCGTGAGGGTGAGGGTGATCGGCGAGCCGGCCGACGCGAGCCTCGTGATCGCGGCGCAACAGGTGGTGCTGCTCGGCGATCCCGACGGCTGGCAGTCGGACTGGGCAGAACTCGCCCGCGCCCGACGCGACCTGCCGATCGTGCTGCATGAATGCGGGGTGTCGGAGCACAGGTCGATTACCCGGTCCCGCGAGATGCCGCCGCCGCTGGGCCCCGGCGAAGTGTGGCTGGTCGAGCACGGTCGCACCCGGCGCGCCGTTTGGGACTAGTTCGCGAGGGCGCTCTCGAGCGGAGTCGCGTCGAGTCCGTGCGCTGTCGCGACAGCGCTATTGACGACGTGGCCGGCATGCACGTTCAGCCCCAGTGCGAGAGCGGGGTCGGCGCGCAGCGCATCCCGCCACCCGGAGTCGGCGATGGCTCGCACGTAGGGGAGGGTCGCGTTGGTCAGCGCGTAGGTCGAAGTATGGGCAACGGCGCCCGGCATGTTCGCGACGCAGTAGAAGATCGAGCCGTGCACCGCGTACGTCGGGTCGGCGTGCGTCGTCGGCCGGGTGTCCTCGAAGCATCCGCCCTGGTCGACGGCAATGTCGACGAGAACGCTCCCCGGTTTCATCCGGGCGACCAGCGCGTTGCTGACGAGTTTGGGGGCCTTAGCGCCCGGCACCAGAACCGCTCCAATGACCAGGTCGGCAGCGAGCACGGCTCGTTCGATCTCGAAGGCGTTGGAGGCGATCGTGATGATTCGCCCCGCGTAGTCGTCATCCATTTCGCGAAGCCGCTGGATGTTGGTGTCGAGCACCGTGACTTGGGCGCCCAGTCCGACGCTCAGCGCAACGGCGTTAGTGCCGGCGACACCTGCGCCAATGACGACGACGTTCGCAGGTCGGGTGCCGGCAACTCCGGGCACCAGCAGTCCCGGTCCGCCGGCCGAGCGCAGCATCGCGTTGGCGCCCACGATCGGGGCGAGCCGTCCGGCCACCTCGCTCATCGGAGCCAGCAGCGGAAGCGCCCGGTTGGCAAGTTGCACGGTCTCGTAGGCGATTGCCGTGACGCCGGCATCGACGAGCGCCGTAGTGAGCGGCGCCTCGGCCGCGAGGTGGAGGTAGGTGAAGAGCACGAGGTCGGTGCGAAAGTGGGGGTACTCACTCTCGATCGGCTCCTTGACCTTGAGCAGGAGATCGGCAGCATCCCAGACCTCGGCGGCCGTCTTCGCGATCCCGGCTCCGGCGCCCCGGTAGTCGTCGTCACTGATCGAGGACCCCAGGCCCGCGCCCTGTTGGATCAGCACTTCATGGCCGCGTGCAACCAGATCATGCACCCCCGACGGCGTGATGGCGACGCGGTACTCGTTGTTCTTGACCTCGGCCGGGACGCCCACCTTCATGTGCGTCAGTGTAGGTCGCGACTACGGATTCCGCACCGATTAGGCCTGAGAACGGCGCTTTACGTGAAATTCGTGTTACAAAACCCGCGATTTGTTCCGTCAGCGGGCCTCGCTGTGTCAGGATCGTGCCAGCCGGAAGGAGTCGTTTCATGACCAGGTCGCTTCCCGAGGATCCCCTGATCCGTCGTCTCGTTCAACAAGCGCGTGCGTCACAGGTGTCGCGCCGTGCCGTGCTTGCCGGGGGAGTTGGGGGCGCCACCGCTCTCGCCCTCGCCGCCTGCGCGCCGGGCGGAGCTGCTGCGCCGACTTCGCCTCCGGATGTTTCCGACAGCGACAAGACCATTCGTTGGTCGAACTGGCCGCTCTATCTCGACACCGACGACGCCAAGAATCACCCGACGCTCGACCAGTTCAAGACCGCGTCCGGGATCACGGTGACCTATACCGAAGATGTCGACGACAACAACACGTACTACGGCCGGGTCAAAGACCAGCTCGCCCTCGGGCAAGACATCGGTGCCGACACGGTCTGCCTGACCGACTGGATGCTCGCGCGGATGATCCGCTTCGGGTACACGCAAGAGTTGACCGCAGCCAACATCCCGAACAGGTCAAACCTCAACCCCGAGCTTTTGAATGTCGATTTCGACCCGGGCCGGAAGATGTCGATGCCCTGGCAGGGCGGGTTCGGCGGGATCTGCTGGAACAAGGAACAATTCCCCAACGGGCTCACCCACGTTTCGGAGCTGTGGGACTCTGCGCTCAAGGGCAAGATCTGCGTGCTCAGCGAGATGCGCGACACGATCGGTCTGATCATGCTCGAGGCGGGTATCGATATCTCCGGTGACTTCACCGATGACCAGTTCACGGCGGCACTTGAGACATTCAAGAAGCAGGTGACGAGCGGTCAGATCGGCGCGGTCAAGGGCAATTCTTACGTCGAAGATCTCACCAACGGCGACGCTGTCGCCGGCATCGTCTGGTCGGGCGACATCGCCAACCTCAACGCCGAGCTGGGCGAAGAGAAGTTTGGATTCGCCGTCCCCGACGCCGGGGGCACGCTGTGGAACGACAACTTCATGGTGCCGATCGGCTCGCCGCGCAAGAAGAACGTCGAGAAGATGATCGACTTCTACTACGAACCCGAGATCGCAGCGCAAGTCGCCGCGTACGTCTATTACATCTCGCCGGTTGTGGGCACGCAGGAAGCGATGGCAACTGTTGATGAGTCTCTCGTCGACAACCCGCTGATCTTCCCCGACCAAAAAACGTTGGCGAAATCCCGCGTTTTCCGCACGCTCACTCCCGCGCAGGAACAGTCCTACGGGTCTGCCTTCCAGTCCGTGCTGCTCGGGGCCTGACCCTGGGCGAGTCGGGTGGCGCTGAGTCGGGTGGGTTCGACGCGGGAGGTGTCGCGCCCGGCGGAGCCGACCTCGAATTGGTCGGTGTCACCAAACGCTTCCCGGGTTTCACCGCGCTCGAGGGCCTCAACCTGACGATCCCGTCGGGATCGTTTTTCGCACTGCTGGGTCCTTCGGGGTGTGGCAAGACGACGACTCTGAGGCTCGTGGCTGGGCTTGAGGAGCCCACTGCCGGTCGGATTCTGATCGGCGGCAAGGACGTCACCGATACCAAGTCGTACCGGCGTCCGGTCAACACGGTGTTTCAGAGCTACGCGCTGTTCCCGCACATGTCGGTGCTCGAGAACGTCGCGTTTGGCCTGAAACGTCGCGGGGTTCGGGATGCCGGCGCGCGCGCCCACGAAGCACTGCGGTTGGTGCAACTCGATCATCTGTCGGCGCGGCGCCCCATCCAGCTCTCCGGCGGTCAGCAGCAGCGGGTTGCTCTGGCGCGCGCCGTCGTGAACCGTCCCGCCGTGCTGTTGCTTGATGAACCGCTCGGCGCTCTCGACCTGAAGTTGCGGCGCGAGATGCAGATCGAGCTCAAGCAGATTCAGAACGAGGTCGGTCTGACCTTTCTGCACGTCACGCACGACCAGGAGGAGGCCATGACCATGGCCGACACCGTCGCCGTGATGAACCGCGGCGAAATCGAGCAGCTCGGTGCTCCCGAAGAGTTGTACGAACTTCCGAAGACGGCGTTCGTGGCCAACTTCCTCGGCCGCTCGAACCTGCTCACCGGCCCCGTTGTTGCGTCGAAGGGCGACACGATCGTCGTTGATGTGGCGGGCACCAAAATCGAGGTGCCGAAGGCGCGCGCGCAGCGTCACGCCGGTCATGTCACCATCGGGGTGCGCCCCGAGAAGTTGCTGCTCCATGTGAGCAAGCCGCAGCCCGCTGCGGGTGTCAATGTTCTCGGACCCGGCCGCGTCATCGATGTGTCGTTCACCGGGGTCAGTACCGACTACCTGATCGACGTTCCCGGCATCGGCACCATGAGTTTGTTCGCCCAAAACATGGTGTTCGGTCCGGTCGTACAGACAGGTTCGGAGGTCTGGGTTGCCTGGACCGTCGACCACGGTTTCGGCCTATCGGACGGACCTTCGTCAGATGTGTCGACGGCTTCTGATACCCCCACCGAAACGGACGACTGAGCATGGCTTTCGGGGCGTTCGGCAGTTCGGCGCCCACAGCAGAGGTGGCGGTGCCGAGTCGGCGCAGCCCCGTCGCCATCCTGTTGTTGCTGCCCGGACTTGCGTACCTGACCCTGTTCTTTTTAGTACCGCTGGTCTCGCTGATCATCACGAGCCTCGAAACCCCCGACCTGCGCGGTGACTTCGGCGAATACATCTACGCGTTCCGTTGGCAGAACTACGCCGACGTGATCGTCCAGTACTGGCCCATCATCGTGCGCTCGTTCGTCTACGCGCTGATCGCGACGGTCTGCGCGCTGCTGATCGGCTATCCGATCGCGTACTTCATCGGCGTCAAGCTACGCAACTACAAGCTCATTCAAGCGCTCGCGCTGACGCTGGTCATCGCGCCGTTCTTCATCTCTTTCCTGCTGCGGACTCTCGCCTGGAAACAGATCCTCTCCGATGAGGGTCCTGTGGTGTCCTTCCTGCAGAACCTGTCGATCCTGCCGCCGGACGCGCAGATTACGGGCACCTCGTTCTCGGTCATCTTTGGCCTCACCTACAACTTCATCCCGTTCATGACGCTGCCGATCTACACCTCACTCGAGCGTCTCGACCTGAGGTACGTCGAGGCTGGCGGTGACCTGTATGCCAGCCCACGCTCGACCTTCTGGCGGGTCACGCTGCCGCTGTCGCTGCCGGGCGTGATCTCGGGAACGCTGCTGACCTTCATCCCCGCGGCTGGCGACTACGTCAATGCGAGTCGCGACTTTCTGGGCGGAACCGAGACGGCGATGATCGGCAACGTGGTCGAGGCGAACTTCCTCGCGCTCGGCAACTATCCGGTTGCCGCGTCGCTGTCCATCATCCTGATGGCTGCGATCCTGCTGGTCGTCGGGTTGTACGTGAGATTCGCCGGCACGAAGGATCTCGTCTGATGCGCCGGTTCCGGATCGGAACGTGGGGGCTTGGCCTCTTCACGACGGTGATCTTGGCCCTGCTGCTGGTACCGATCGTTTACACAATCGTGTTCTCGTTCAACGACTACCGACGTACCAACATCGTTTGGCGCGGCTTCACGCTGAACAACTGGCTGGGGGTGTGTAACGCGGATGTCGTGTGCCAGTCGTTCGGGACCAGCCTGTTCGTTGGCGCGATTGCCACGCTGGCGGCGACGGCGATGGGCACCGCGATCGCAATCGCACTCGTGCGCTATCGACTGCGCTTCCGGGCAGCGGCGTCGCTGCTGCTCTTCCTGCCGATGGCGACCCCCGAGGTCGTTCTCGGGGCGGGTCTCGCAGCCCAGTTCCTGACCGCCGGAGTGCCCAAGGGCGTCGTCACGATCATCCTGGCCCACACGATGTTCTGCATCAGTTTCGTTGTCGTGACGGTTCGCGCTCGGGTGGCAGGTCTCGATCCTGCGATCGAGGAAGCCGGTCGCGACCTCTACGCCAGCCCCGCGCAGGTGTGGTGGCGCATCACCTTCCCGCTGCTGCTGCCCGGCATTATCGCGGCCATGCTGCTGTCGTTCGCCCTGTCGTTCGACGACTTCATCATCACAAATTTCAACGCCGGAGCCGCGTTCACCTTCCCGAAGTACATCTACATCCAGGCTGCGAAGGGCATCCCGGGTGAGGCGAACGTGATCGCGAGCGCTGTCTTCTTCTTCGCGATCATCCTGGTCGTTGCCACGCAGGTCGCCTCGGCGGTGCGCCGCAAGCGGCTTGCTCGGGGTTGAATGAAGGCATGGTCCGTGCTGCTGCCGCCACCTCGTATGGCGGTCCCGAATCCATCGAGCTGATCGACGTCGCATCGCGCGCTCCCGTGGGTGGTGAGGTCGTGATCTCGGTTCGAGCAACCGCACTCAACCCCTACGACGCCAAGCTGGTGGCCGGGGTTGGCACGAAAGATCCGGCGCGTCTTCCGATTCGACTCGGCAGCGAGGCATCCGGCGTCATCACCGCGGTAGGACCGGATGCCGTGGCTCTCGACGGCTCACCCCTCGCAGTCGGCGACGAGGTCTACGGACACCGACTTTCGGGGGCGCAGGCCGACGAGCTCACCGTTCACGCCGACCGGCTGCTGCACAAGCCCGAGGCTGCGTCGTTTGCGGAAGCGGCCGGACTGCTTGCCGTCGGCACGACCGCCGTGCACGCTCTCGAAGCGGTGCGAGTCGGCGCCACCGACGTAGTGCTCGTCCATGGCGCGAGCGGGGGAGTCGGCCGGATGGCGGCCCAACTCGCGATTCTGCGCGGTGCCCGAGTCATCGGCACCGCCTCGGTGAAACGCCACGCCGAGCTCGAGGCGCTCGGGGTCGAGCCGGTGGAATACGGCGAGGGGCTGCTGGACCGCGTGGTGGCACTCGCCCCGAACGGCATCGACGCCGCGATTGACACGGTCGGTACCGATGAAGCCCTCACGGTTTCGCTGCAGCTGATGACTGATCCCGCGCGGTTCGTCTCGATCGTCAACTTCGCTGCGGCGCTGGCAGCCGGCGGTCAGGCGATCGGTGGGGGTCCTGGCGCGGATCCGGGCCGCGAGATCCGGGCCGCCGCGCAAACGACTCTCGGCGAGCTCTTTGCCGACGGGCAGCTCGCTGTCGAGATTGCCGCGGAGTTCCCGCTTGCGGAGGTTCGAGCCGCCTATGAACTCCTGGTCGGCGGCCACGCTGGCGGCAAGATCATCCTCGTCCCGTGAGAGCCTCGCTGCTAGCATCACGGGGTCGGCGCCTAGCGGCCGGAGGCAGTTGCCTCTCCCGGTCCCGCGAGTCGGGGTCGACGAGAGTCTAAAAAACTCATTTGGTTCAGCCGTTCGACTCGGCACTCATGGAAAGGCCCGTCCTCCGCAGGAACATCGACGACGGGCTCTGCGCGACTTCGGGTCGCCCGCTCCTCGTGGATCTGCGGAGGGCGGGTCACCCCCAATCCGTCACAAGGAAACAGGATGCTCACCCGACAAGTCACCGCCGGACGCTGGGTCGTCGTGCAATCGGGCGAACGCGCCGTCGTCCGCAAAGACGGAACATACGTTCGTACCGAAGTAGAGGGTCGGCACCGTCGCCACCGCCGCGAAGAGTTCTGGGTCGTCGACATCCGGGAACGTCGCATCGTCATCCCGCCCCAAGAGGTTCTCACCTCTGACGGTCTTCAGGTGCGCACGTCGCTCTTCCTCGCGTTCTCGATCACTGACCCCACGGCATGGTTGACCAACGTCGCCGACGCCCAGGGCGAGTTGCATGCGCTTGCGCAGGTCGCCTTGCGCAAGGCGGTCGCCGCGATGACCCTCGACGAACTCCTCGCAGCACGGGACACGATCGCGACGACCGACGTGCTCGGCGAAAATGCGACCCGGCTCGGCGTCGCGATCACCTCGTTCGAGCTGCGCGACCTCACCCTCCCGCAGGAGTTGCGTCGTGCGTACTCCGAAACCGCGCTGGCGAGGGCCGAAGCTGGCGCCCGGCTTGAACGCGCCCGTGGTGAGGCGGCGGCGGTGCGATCTCTGGCCAATACCGCCCAGGTGCTCGAGGCGCACCCCAGCATCCTGCAATTGCGCGCACTAGATGCCGCGGCTCAGGTCATCGTCAAGATCGTCCCGGCGGGCGACACCGAAAGTTAGCTACAGCCCGGCGAATGATCTACAGCGCCGCGAAACAGGCGTCGAGTACCGACAGGGCATCCGCGAGCTGCACGTCGGTAATCGCCAGACTCGGCAGGAACCGCAGCACGTTGCCGTAGGTTCCCGCAGTCAGCACGATCACGCCCTGCTGTGCGGCAGCGGCGGCGATCGCCGCAACGGCGTCGGCCCGCGGCGCGTGAGTCGACGGGTCGAGCAGTTCAACGGCGAGCATCGCGCCGATGCCGCGCACCTCGGCGATGATCGGGTACTTCGCCTGTAGGGCGAGAAGCCCGGTCTTCAGGGTGCCTTCGATCCGCGCTGCCTCGGCCAACAGACCGTCTGACTCGATGCGATCGAAGACGGCGATCGCGGCCGCGCAGGCGACGGGATTACCGCCGAACGTGCCGCCGAGGCCGCCGGGCTGGCTGGCATCCATGATTTCGGCGCGGCCAGTGACAGCTGCGAGCGGGAGGCCGCCCGCGATGCCTTTCGCGATCAGCACGAGGTCCGGCACGAGTCCCAGGTGCTCCGACGCGAAGTACGCACCGGTGCGTGCCATTCCGCTCTGGATCTCGTCGGCGATGAACACGATGCCGTTTGCCGTGCACCATTCCTGCAGTGCGGGGAGGTAGCCGTCGGCGGGAACGACGAAGCCGCCCTCGCCCTGGATCGGCTCGACCACGAGACAGGCCAGGTCCGACGCACCGACGGTCTTCTCGAGGTACGCGATCGTGCGCGCGGCCGCGTCCGCTCCCGACAGCCCGTCGTGAAGCGGATACGAGTTCGGGGCGCGGTAGACGTCGCCCGCGAACGGCCCGTATCCCAGGGAGTACGGCATCGCCTTGAAGTTCATGGCCATCGTGAGGTTGGTGCGGCCGTGGTACGCGTGCTCGAGCACCGCGACCCCGCCGCGTCCGGTGTACTTGCGGGCGATCTTGACGCCGTTCTCGACAGCCTCGGCGCCTGAGTTGACGAGCACCGACTTCTTCGCAAACGATCCCGGAGTGTGAGCGGCCAGCAGCTCGGCGACCCGCACGTACTCTTCGTACGGTGTGATCGTGAACAGGGTGTGGATGACTTCCCCGAGCTGAGCTCGCGCTGCCGCAACGACGGCGTCGTCGGTGTGTCCGATCGTCGTGACACCGATCCCCGCCCCGAGGTCGAGGAACGCGTTGCCGTCGACATCCACGATGATCGCGCCGTGCGCCCGCTCGATGTAGACCGGGAGAGCCGACGAAACACCGTTCGATACGGCGGCCGAGCGACGCTCCTGAAGAGCGCGCGACTTGGGGCCGGGGATCTCGGTCACCAGCCGTCGCTGCAAGGGAACTACCGTGGGATCGACGAGCGTGTCAGCCATGCTGTTGATTCTACGGAGGAGTAAAGGGATGGCTCAGGACCACACGTTCTCCGTGGCACTCTCCTGGACCGGTAACCGCGGAACGGGCACAAGTGGCTCCCGCGACTTCGGTCGTGATCATGTCGTTTCCCTCGATGGCAAGCACCTGATCGAAGGTTCGGCTGCCCGGGCGTTCCATGGAGATCTGGAGCGGTGGAATCCGGAGGAACTTCTCATTGCCGCCCTCAGCCAGTGCCATCTGCTGAGTTACCTCTATGTCGCGGTGCAGAACGGCATCGTCGTCGCGAGCTACACGGATGCTGCCGTCGGCACTCTGGTCACCGACGCGGATGGCGGCGGACGCTTCACCGAAGTCGTTCTGAGGCCCGTTGTGACCATCTCGGCGGGGGATCCGGATGTCGCGACCCGCCTCCACGCGGAGGCGAACCGCCTGTGCTTCATCGCATCGAGCGTCAACTTTCCCGTTCGCCACGAGCCGAGCATCCAGGTGGTCTCAGCGCCGACGGCCGTCGATGGGTGAGCGAATCTGGACCGCCCTTCCTGCCTTGTTGCGGGTCGGACCTCACAGTGAGGAGGGCGCAAGGGTCACGACTTTCGAGTTGTTCTTCGATCTGGTGTTCGTGTTCTCGTTCACCCAGGTCAGCAGGCTGATGGCGCAACAGCACAGCGCGTTCGGGGTGCTGCAAGGCATTCTGGTGCTCGGGATGCTGTGGCAGCTCTGGGTGTCGTACGGCTGGCTGGCAAATGAAACCCGTGCCGATCGCGGCATCGTACGGTTCGGTTTCGTGCTGGCTTCAGTGCTGATCTTCGTGCTCGCGTTGACGATCCCGGCGGCGTTTCCTGAGGCGGGGCAGTCGTCGGCACTGCCGCTGATCCTGCTCGCTGGATATTTCGGCTCCCGCCTCATCCACGGCCTGCTCTACCTCAAGGCTGCGGGTCGCAGCCGCGAGCTGCGCAGCGCAGTGATCCGCAACTCGTTGCTGCCGATCCTGCCGAGTGCCGCGATCTTTGCGACCGGGGCACTGATCGGCGGACCCTGGCAGACCTGGATTTGGCTCGGGATGTTCGCCCTCGACTCTTTCGGGGTCTACCTCGGCACAGCGTTGAATGGCTGGCGGGTGCACTCTGCCGCGTATTGGTCGGAGCGATTCGGGCTGATCATCATCCTGGGGTTGGGGGAGTCGATCGTCGCTCTCGGCGTCGGGGCTGCCCAGGTTGAGTTGAGCCCCGCCCTGATCGGTGGGGTGGCTTTTGCTGTGCTGATCGGCTTCGCGCTGTGGTGGGCCTACTTCGAGCGAATGCAGCCAGCATCTGAGCACATCCTGAGCGAGGCCCGCGGCCAGGAGCGCGCCAAACTCGCGGGCGACGCCTACACCTACCTGCACTACCCGTTGCTCATCGGCATCATCCTGACCGCGCTCGGGATCGAGGTCGCGATCGGCCACTTGGGCAGCGATCATCCACTCGGCTTTTACGGCGCGATTGCGCTCGCTGGCGGGATCTCGCTGTATCTCGCGAGCACCGGTTTCTACTGGCGCAGGATGGCGCACTGGTGGGTGTGGACCCGCTTCATTTCCGGCACGATCATGCTCGCGATCATCCCGGCGCTTGCCGCAGTGCCGCCGTTCGCGGCGCTCGCCCTCGCGACCGGCGTCTTCGTGCTGCTGCTGGTCGCCGAGGAGGCAGTCCACAAGTTGTGGACGACCCGCGGGGCCGCTACGGCGTGATGGTTTCGGGATCGTCGCTCGGGTCGAGGGCGCTGTACAGGTCGGCGTAGTCGGAGTCGAGCGTCGTGAGTTGATCCACCAGCGAGTTGTAGTGCTGGATGTCGGTGTCGAGCGTCGCATACTCCGCGTCGAGTGCGGCGCCGCGATGGTTGAGCGCGTTGTATTGGCGGGTGGCCTCTTCTTGACTGTCGAAGACCCGATTGTTGTACGCGGTCACGTCGGAGTTGAAGGCATCCAGCTTCGCCTCGTAGGCCGCGATCCGCGCGTCGAGCTGAGGAGCCGACGCGTCGATCTCGGTGACGAGGGCGTCGATCTTCGCCTGGAGTTCGCGGAAGGCCGCTGTCGACTTCACATTGAGCGCGACGACCTTGGTGCGGTCGTCGAAGTAGAGCGCGTAATGCGCCTCGAGGTCGGGGGAGAGGTCGGCGAACTCAGTCCCCAGTCGTGAATGCCACTCGCTGGCGAGCTGGTCGTCGGGGTAGAGCGCCATATCTTGGTAGACCGGATCGTCGGCGGGAATTTCGGCGACCCGCGCGGCGACAAGCTTGTCGACCGCCGCACGTTCGGAGTCCGAGAGTCGCTCGTAGGCGGCGTGCAGCATCTCGTGGGCGCCGGTCACCTCTGCGGTTCCCGCGAGCCGCGCATCGGTCACGTGGTAGATGAAAATGTTGCCCTGGTAGTAGCAGCCGAGTACCGCGCCGCCCTCGACCGAGCAGTTGGCATTGAACTCGGTTCCTTCCTCGACATCGGGCGTTGAGGCTCGGAAGATCAGTTCGCCCTCCGGACTCATCCCGGTCTCGTCGGCGATCGCCGCAACATCCGCCGGGATCGGTTGCGCCCACGCAACGTAAGAGTCGTGGAACCACTGGATGCGGTCCGGCGTGACCGCGAGCACGGCCGCCACCATGCCACCCAGTACCGCAAACGCCATTGCGCCCAGCAGAAACGGCCAGATCGGGATGCGGCGGCGCGGTCGCGCGTCGTGGACGGGATCTGCGGAGGCCAGCGGCGTGGCAGCCGAGGGTGGCGCTGGGTGGCTCGGCGGAGTCGTATCGATTGCCGGACCAACGGGCGGCGGCAGCATGGCTAACTCGCCCTCGCGAGAGCGTCTTCGATGACTCCCGCGGCGTCATCGATCAGTTCCTCACTGATGACGACGCTCGGCATGATGCGCAGCACCGAGTCCCACGATCCGGCGTCGAGGGGGATGACGCCGTTGGTGGTGGCGTGTTTCAGCACTGCCGTGAGGGCTTCCGGGTTGGGTTCCTTGGTGCCGGGCTTGACCAGTTCGACGCCGAACATCGCACCCTTACCGCGTACGTCTCCGACCACGGGGAACTTCTGCGCCCAGTCGCCGATCCGCGCGAGGAGTGCCTTCTCGACCCGCTGCGCTTCACCGAGCAAGTTGTCGCGCTCAATGACCTCGAACACCGCGAGTGCGGCCGCGGTCGAGACCGGGTTGCCGCCGAAGGTGCCGCCGATTCCGCCGGGCTGCACGGCATCCATGATTTCGGCCCTGCCGGTGACGGCGGCGAGCGGGAAGCCGCCGGCGATGCCTTTGGCGCTCGTGATCAGGTCGGGTACGACACCGTGGTGCTCGATCGAGTACCACGTGCCGGTGCGCCCGATGCCCGCCTGGATCTCGTCAGCGACGAACACGATGCCGTTCTCCTCGCAGAACGCCTTGATCGTCGAGAAGAATCCGGGGGCCGGGATGATGATGCCCCCATCACCCTGGATCGGCTCGGCGAAGAAGGCGGCCACTTCGGTCGCGCCGATGTGGGTGACGATGTAGTCGATCGTCTTGGCCGCGGCTTCTTCGCCCGACAGCCCGTCGCGGTAGGGGTACGAGATCGGCACCGAGTAGATCTCGCCCGGGAATGGACCCATGCCGGCGCGCTCCGGCCACGGGCGGTAGGTCATCGCCATCGTCAGATTGGTGCGGCCGTGAAAGGCGTGGTCGAGGGTGACGATTGCACGACGACCGGTGTACTTGCGCGCGATCTTGACGGCATTTTCCACCGCTTCGGCGCCCGAGTTCACCAAAATCGAGTGCTTCTCGAAGTCACCCGGAGTGATCTGCTGCAACTTTTCAGCGACCCTCACGTAGTTCTCATACGGGGTCACGGTGAACAGAGTGTGCGTGAGTTTCGACGCCTGGGCGGCCGCCGCGGCGGCGACGTCGGGATGCGCGTGCCCGATCGTCGTCACGCCGATGCCGCAGCCCAGATCGATCAGCTGGTTGCCGTCAACATCCACCAAAATGGCGCCTGAACCGTGGTCCATGTAGATGTTCGCGAGCGTCCCGGCACCGCGCGACACGCTCTTCACGCGGCGCTCCTGGAGGGCCACAGAGTTCGGTCCCGGGAGTTCGGTCACGAGCTTGCGCTCCTGCGGCACGCTGAATTCCATGCCTTCAGCCTACGACCGCCGGATCGGCGCGTCGGTGAAAATGGGAGCGCCATGCACCGACTCACGTCCATCCCGATTCTGGCGCTCACGACGGCTCTCATCCTGGTCGGCGGCGCGCTCGTTGGCTGCGCCGCGCATCCGGTGAGTATCGATTCGCCAACGCCGACCGCGACGCCGAAAGCTGAGTGCGCTGCCCCGGGTGCCGCGTCGGATGCTGTCACGGCCACGGGTGCGCTCGGCGAGGCCCCGAAGATTACCGCGAACGGGCCGTTCGACGTCGACACGGTGCAGCGCACCGTCCTGAGCACGGGCCCCGGGGATGTCGTGCAGCGCGGCGACTACGTTCAGTTGGCGGTCACGATCCTGAACGCGACCACGGGGGATCAAGCCCCGGGAACTGCCGTCGCACGCACGCTGCTCGACCCGGGTTCGATGCAACCGGGTTTGCTCGACACGGTCCTGTGCTCGACCGTCGGCAGCCGCGTGGTGGGGGTCGTCCCGTCCGACGAGGCGTACGGGACGGCAGGGCAACCCGACCTCGCGATCGGCCCCGACGACGACGTCGTGTTTGTGGTCGACGTGATCGCCGTCATCCTTCTGCACGCGAGTGGAACACCCCAGGCGCTGCCCGACGGGTTCCCGAGCCTCCGACTCGACTTCGACACCGCGGGGCGGCCGACGGTCGGCATTCCGGCGGTGGATCCGCCGGCGACTCGGCAGGTCGCGACCCTCATCGTCGGGCCGGGCACGGTCGTGGCTGCGACCGATGAGTTTCTCATCCAGTTCGAGGCTGTCAACTGGCGTACCGGTGCGGTCTTCGACCAGACCTGGGGCGACGCACCGCGGTCGCTGCTCAGTGTCGTGCCCGGGGTCACCTCGGCCATCATCGGCAGCACCGTTGGCTCCCGGCTGATCGTGATCTGCCCGCCGGTCGACGGGTTCGGCGCGATCGGCGATCCCGCGGCGGGAGTACTCGGTACCGACACGGTTGTCTACGTCGTCGACATCCTCGCGGTCACAGCAATCCCATAACTGCGCCCGGATACGGTAGCTCTCGTGCGTCCACTCAATCACCGCCTCCTTCGCCGTCTTCCGATCGCGTCCTTCACCCTTGCCGCCGCGCTCGTGCTGGCCGGCTGCGCGGGTACCCCGGCACCCGCCGGGTCGGCGACCCCGACGACGACGTCAGTCGCCACCGCTGATATCTGCGACACGGCGGGTGGTGCAGGAGTCGACGCCGTTACGGTGACCGGCGCCTTCGGCAGTGCGCCGAACGTCACCTTCGCGACTCCACTCACCGTCGACACGACCCAGCGCACGATCGTCATCGATGGCGGCAAGACGGTGGCCCCCGGAGCCAACGTTGAGGTCGCGTACACGCTGATCAACGGCACGACCGGCGCCACCATCGACGCCGGCGGCTATGACGGCACGGCGTTGACCCAGTTCCGCGCCTCACTCGACACGTTGCGCGCCGGTTTCGTGCGCACACTTGCCTGTGTGGGTCCCGGCAGCCGCGTGGTCGGCGTCATCCCTCCTGCCGAAGGCTTCGGCTCGGACGCCACTGACTCCGGCGTTGGCGCGGACGACTCGATCGTCTTTGTGGCTGACGTCGTCAACGACCTCTCACCCGCCGTCTGGACGACCGACCTTCCGACGATTGGCGGTTCGGCA
The DNA here is from genome assembly GCF_039912695.1 of Pseudolysinimonas sp. Taxonomy (GTDB): domain Bacteria; phylum Actinomycetota; class Actinomycetes; order Actinomycetales; family Microbacteriaceae; genus Pseudolysinimonas_A. The sequence goes on along the minus strand of NZ_JBDSPJ010000022.1, from coordinate 37,482 downwards.
ACGGCTCCCGTGCTGACTCTGCCCGCAACCGCACCGAAGGCCGATCTCGAACTCGCCGTGCTGACGCAGGGCGACGGCGCTGTGGTCGGACCCACCGATTCGGTGACCGTGAACTACTTGGGCATGAAATGGGAAGACGGTCAGGTCTTCGACGAGAGCTTCAGCAAGTCGCCGGCCACCTTCTCGGTGACCAAAGTTGTGGATGGCTTCGCGGCCGCGCTGATCGGCCAGAAGGTCGGCTCGCGCGTCCTAGTGACGATGCCCCCGGCGCTCGGCTACGGCCTCGCCGGAAGCAGCACGAACGCGTTGGCCGGTTTCACGCTGGTGTTCCTGATCGACATCCAGGCGACCAAGGGGTAAGGGCTCCCCTAAAATCGGGGCATGCGTCGCGTCCTCGTCCTCGGTTCCACCGGATCGATCGGCACCCAGGCACTCGAGGTCATTGCGGCGAACCCCGAGCTGTTCGAACTCGTCGGTCTCGCCGCGGGATCTGACCGCGTCACGCTCGAGGCGCAGGGCGTCGCGACGGGTGTGACACGTCTCGCGTTGGGTATCGACGAAACCGTGCACTTGATCCGCGATACCCCGGCGGATGTCATCCTGAACGGCATTACCGGGTCGGTTGCGCTCGCGGCGACCCTCGCTGCTCTTGAGACCGGCGCGATCCTCGCGCTCGCGAACAAGGAGAGTCTCATTGTCGGAGGCGACCTCGTGCGCGCCTCCGCGAAGCCCGGCCAGATCGTGCCGGTGGACTCCGAGCACTCTGCGATCGCCCAGGCACTGCGGTCGGGCACAGCGGCGGAGGTGCGGCGGCTGGTGCTGACCGCGTCGGGCGGACCGTTCCGCGGGCGCAGTCGCTCCGAGCTGGGCGCGGTCACTCCGGACGAGGCCCTGGCCCACCCCACCTGGAACATGGGTCGAGTCGTCACCACGAATTCGGCGACCTTGGTCAACAAAGGGCTCGAGGTGATCGAGGCCCACCTGCTGTTCGACGTTCCGTACGAGCGGATCGATGTGGTCATCCATCCGCAGTCGATCGTGCACTCGATGGTTGAGTTCGTCGACGGCTCGACGATCGCTCAGGCATCGCCGCCCGACATGCGCCTGCCGATCTCTCTCGGTCTGTCGTGGCCCGATCGCGTACCGGGGGTTGGCGCGCCGCTGGACTGGTCACACGCCCAGTCCTGGACCTTCGAACCCCTTGACGAGCAAGCGTTTCCGGCGGTCGCCCTCGCGAAGCGCGTCGGCATGGCGGGCGCGACCTATCCCGCAGTCTTCAATGCCGCCAACGAGCAGGCGGTGGACGCGTTCCACGCGGGGCGAATTGGCTATCTCAACATCGTCGACACGATCGCCCGGGTGGTCGATGCTCATGAACCGGGAGAGATGACTCTCGAGGGCGTTCTCGACGCCGAACGCTGGGCGCGCGCGACCGCAGATGGCATCCTGGCTGCATGAGCCCTCCACTCGACGGGTCGCCCACCCGACGGCGTCGCGCCGGCGCCATCTCCGTCGTGATCGGCTGCGCCCTGGGCCTGCTTCTCGCCGCGCTCCCCGCGGTTCCTGCGGCCGCGTGCGCCTGTGGCGGTGTGGCGCCGTCGCCCGGATCTCAGGTCGCGGTCAACGAGGAGCACGCGATCGTGTCGCGCGCCGGCGGGGTTGAGCAGATCGATCTGCTGCTCGGGATGCTGAGCACCGACACCCAGACCGGGCTGATTTTTCCGACGCCGACGCCCGCGACGGTGACGCTCGGCGACCGTGCCGACTTCGAGGCACTCGACCGGGTGACCACGCCCACCCGCGTCGAGGACTACGACCCATGGACCACGAGAGGCGACGGGTATGGGGCACCTGCGGGCGGCGCTCCACAGGTCTTGGCTGACGTCGACCTCGGCCCGATCCGGGCGGTCACCCTCGCCGCCGACGACGCGGGTGCGCTCAGCACCTGGCTTGCCGACAACAATTTTGTGCTCCCGGATGCCGTGTCGGCTCTGCTCGGGTCGTACGTCGAGCGCGGCTGGTATTTCGTCGCGATGAAATTGACCGGGGAAGCACCGCTCGAGGGCGACCTCGACCCGATCCGCTTCACCTTTGACAGCGACACTCTGGTCTACCCGCTCGAACTCTCGCGGGCCGCCACCGACCCGCAGACTGTGCGCCTGTACGTCGTCGACGACCACCGTCAAGTCGTGGCGTTCGACGATCACCACCCTGTTGACACGGCCTCGGTGACCTGGGCCGCTCCGGTCACCGGTACCGAGGTCGGCCACTTCGGTGACTTCCTCACGGTGTTCGACCTGTTCTTCCCGGACCCCGGCTCGCAGATCACGGGGGACCTCACCTTTACCGACGACACGACGGATGCCACCTTCGGCACCGAGGTCCACGTGTCGGTGCCGCTCGGGATCTTCGGCATCCCGCTGGGCTGGTTGCTCATCGCGCTCGGTGGGATCCTGGTGCTCGCCGTGTTGCTCGTCGTCGGAATGGTCAACACCAAGCATTCCTAAACAGGTTTCACAGGAACGCTGCCGTACCCTGAGCCCGTGGAATCCGCGCTGCTCTATGTGCTCGGTGTGGTCATCATCGTGGTGGGCCTCGTCATCTCGATCGGACTGCATGAAGTCGGACACCTGATTCCCGCCAAGCGGTTCGGGGTGCGGGTCGGGCAATACATGATCGGCTTCGGTCCGACGGTCTTTTCAAAGAAGGTCGGCGAGACGCAGTACGGGTTCAAGGCGATCCCGCTCGGCGGCTACATCTCGATGGCCGGGATGTTTCCTCCCGCTCGTGCCGGTGAGAAGCCGCGCACGGCATCCACCGGATTCTTCGACACACTCGTTCAGGACGCGCGCGACGCCTCGCTGGAGACCTCGAAGGAAGCCGGGATCGAGGGGATTCCAGCGGGCCAACGAGACCGACTCTTCTACAAACTTCCGTGGTGGAAGCGCATCATCATCATGCTCGGTGGGCCGTTCATGAACCTGATCCTCGCGTTCGTGTTTTTCGGCATCGTGCTCGTCGGCTTCGGTCTGCCGCAGTCAACATCGACCGTCGGCACCGTCTACCAGTGCGTCGTCGCCGCGACCAGTACGCAGACCGAGTGCACGGCTGCCGACCCCGCGTCGCCGGCCGCGGCGGCAGGCCTCGTGCCCGGTGACCGCATCGTGTCGATCAACGGCACGCCGGTTTCGGGTCCGGCCGACGCGTCGCCGATCATCGCGTCGGCCGCAGGCACGCCCCTGACCTTCGCGATCGTGCGCGGCGGCAAGGACCTCACCCTCACCATCACGCCGTTGCTGACCGACCGGCCGGTCGTCGATGCCGACAACAAGCCCGTCACCGACGCCGACGGCGTGATCGTCACGCACAAGGTCGGATTCATCGGAATCGGGTATGCGGTACAGAACGTGCAGCGGCCTGTCACCGAAGTTCCGGGGTTCGTGCTCGACAGCGCTCGCCGAATCGGCTACTCGATCATCACCCTCCCCGGACGCGTCGTCGAACTCGCGCAATCGACCTTCGGCGGCACACCGCGCGACCCGAACGGCATCATCGGGGTGGTCGGCATTGGCCGCCTAGCTGGCGAGATCACCAGTCTCGACACCCTTCCGGTCGCGGATCGCGCCTCGAGCCTGATCGGTCTGCTCGGCAGTCTTAACCTCGCACTCTTCCTGTTCAACCTCGTGCCGTTGCTGCCGCTGGACGGCGGGCACGTCGCGGGGGCGCTCTGGGAAGCAATCCGGCGACGGTTCGCGAAATGGTTCAAGCGTCCCGATCCGGGACCGGTGGATGTCGCGAAGCTGATCCCGTTGACGATGGCGATTTCGAGCGTGCTCCTGGTGCTCACGGTTTTCGTGGTCTTCGCCGATATCGTCAACCCGGTCAGTTTGTTCTAGCCCGCGTAGGCTGAAGCCCGTGCCTGCGATCAACCTCGGGATGCCCAAGCCGGCCCCCGAAACCCTCGCCCCTCGTCGTAAGTCGCGCCAGATCAAGGTCGGCAAGGTGTTGGTCGGCGGCGACGCGCAGGTGAGCGTGCAGTCGATGTGCACGACACCGACGACGAACATCAACGCGACGCTTCAGCAGATCGCCGAGCTGACGGCATCCGGCTGTGACATCGTGCGCGTTGCGGTGCCGAGCCAAGATGACGCCGATGTGCTGCACATCATCGCTAAGAAGAGCCAGATCCCGGTCATCGCCGACATCCACTTTCAGCCGAAGTACGTCTTCCAGGCGATCGACGCCGGGTGCGCGGCGGTTCGGGTCAACCCCGGCAACATCCGCAAGTTCGACGACCAGGTCGGCGCGATTGCGAAGGCCGCGAAAGATGCCGGGGTGTCGATTCGGATCGGCGTGAATGCGGGCTCGCTCGAACCGTCGATCATGGCGAAATACGGCAAGGCGACCCCCGAGGCACTCGTGGAGAGCGCCCTGTGGGAGGCGAGTCTGTTCGAGGAGCACGACTTCCACGATTTCAAGATCTCGGTCAAGCACAACGACCCGGTGATCATGGTGAAGGCCTACCGACTGCTCGCCGCGGCGGGGGACTGGCCCCTGCACCTCGGAGTGACCGAGGCCGGGCCCGAGTTCCAGGGCACGATCAAGAGCGCGACCGCTTTCGGCATCCTGCTCGCTGAGGGGATCGGCGACACCATCCGGGTCTCACTCTCGGCCCCTCCCGCACAGGAGGTGAAGGTCGGTCTGCAGATTCTGCAGTCGCTCAACCTCCGCGAACGCAAACTCGAGATCGTCTCCTGCCCGTCGTGCGGACGTGCGCAGGTGGATGTTTACACCCTCGCCAACGACGTCACCGCAGGTCTTGAGGGCATGACCGTGCCGCTGCGTGTCGCCGTGATGGGGTGCGTCGTGAACGGCCCAGGGGAGGCCCGCGAGGCCGACCTGGGCGTCGCCTCGGGTAACGGCAAGGGTCAGATCTTCGTGAGGGGTGAAGTCATCAAGACCGTTCCGGAATCCGAGATCGTCGCGACTCTGATCGAAGAGGCGAACCGTCTCGCGGCTGAAATGCCGGCCGGCGAATTGGGGAAGCCCGAAGTCATCACCGCATGATTCCGCTGAGATTCGTCGGGTTTGGACTGGCGGGTCTGCTGGTCATCGGCGTGGCCGCAGGGGCGGTCGCGGGTTCGGTGACGAGAACCCAGACGTGCGTGTCGTGGGTCAGTTACGCCGACGAGGCCGCGATGGCGAAGGACTCGGATGTGGTGGTCGAAGGAGTCGTCGGCGCGGTGACCGGAAAAGTCGACCTACTGGGCGGCCCCGGTGACGGCCACGTTTTCGAGGTGAGCGCGGTACGTCAGGGCGTCCTTGACGCCACGACGATCACCGTCGTGTCACCCCGTGACTGGTGCACCGCGAACCCGCCGCAACCGGCCGACCCGTTGCGCGAAGGAGACAGGGTGGTGCTTTACCTGCGTGACCTGCCGACCTCCGACGCGTGGTCGACCCTGACTCCGTTTCAGGGCGTCATCCCTCTCGATTCGTCGGGGTAGCCGACCGGCCTCGGTAGGCTCGACAGGTGTCAACGCGCCTCTCCCAACTCTTCGTCCGCACCCTACGTGAGGACCCCTCCGACGCCGAGGTGACCTCGCACCGGCTGTTGGTGCGTGCCGGGTACATCCGCCGTCAGGCGCCGGGGATTTTCGCGTGGCTGCCGCTGGGGCTCAAGGTGCGTCGCAAGGTCGAGGCCGTCATCCGCGACGAAATGGATCGCGCCGGCGCTCAAGAGGTGCTGTTTCCCGCGCTGCTTCCCCGCGAGCCCTACGAGGCGACAGGTCGGTGGGAGGAGTACGGCGACGGCATCTTCCGGCTGAAGGATCGCAAGGGTGCCGATTACCTTCTGGCACCCACTCACGAGGAGGTCTTCACCCTTCTGGTGAAAGACCTCTACAGCTCGTACAAAGACCTGCCGCTCTCGATCTACCAGATCCAAGACAAGTATCGGGATGAGGCCCGCCCCCGTGCTGGCCTCCTGCGCGGCCGCGAGTTCTCGATGAAAGACGCCTACTCGTTCGACGTGTCGGATGAAGGATTGGACGTCTCCTACCAGGCGCAGCGTGACGCCTACGAGCGCATCTTCACCCGCCTCGGACTCGACTACGTCATCGTGCAAGCCGATGCGGGCGCCATGGGTGGTTCACGGTCGGAAGAGTTTTTGCACCCCACCCCGATCGGCGAAGACACCTTTGTGCGGTCAGCCGGTGGGTATGCCGCGAACGTCGAAGCCTTCACGACCCTGGTGCCGCCGATGGATGTCGACCTCGCCACGCTCCCGGCACCCCGAGTGTTGCCCTCGCCCGGCACCGCGACGATTCAGACCGTGGTCGATCTCGCGAACGCCGAATATCCCAAGCCGGGCTATGCCTGGACGGCTGCCGACACCTTGAAAAACGTCGTGCTTGCCCTCACTCATGTCGATGGCAGCCGCGAGATCGTCATCGTCGGGCTGCCGGGTGACCGCGAGGTCGACCTCAAGCGCGCCGAGGTGGCGTTCGCTCCCGCCGAGGTGGAGCCGGCTACCGAGCAAGACTTCGAGAAGAATCCGCTGCTGGTCAAGGGCTACATCGGCCCCTGGTCGGCGCTCGGCCCGATCCTCGGCGAAGAGTCGGCGACCAACATCCGATATCTGCTTGACCCTCGCGTCGTCGACGGCACCGAGTGGATCACCGGCGCCAACGAAGACGAGCGGCACGTGTTCGGGCTCGTCGCCGGCCGCGACTTCACGTCGGACGGCACGGTCGAGGTAGCGGCGGTACGTGCGGGTGACCCCGCACCCGACGGCTCCGGCCCTGTGGAACTCGCGCGCGGGATGGAGATCGGGCACGTCTTCCAACTCGGACGTAAGTACGCCGAAGCGCTCGGACTCAAGGTGCTCGACGAGAACGGCAAGTTGGTGACGGTCACGATGGGCTCCTACGGCATCGGCGTCACCCGCATCTTGGCGGCGATCGCTGAGGCGACGGCCGACGACAAAGGTCTGCTGTGGCCCAAGGAGATCGCGCCCTACGACGTGCACCTGATCGCGACCGGTCGCGAGGAGATCGTGTTCGAGGTCGCCGAGAAGCTGGTTGCCGATCTCGAGGCGGCGGGCCACGACGTGCTGTTCGACGACCGACCGAAGGTGTCGCCTGGTGTGAAGTTCGGCGACGCCGAGCTGCTCGGAGTGCCGACCATTGTGATCGTGGGACGCGGTGCCGCCGACGGCCTGGTCGAGCTCTGGGATCGCCGCTCGGGAGACCGCACCGAGCTCCCGGTCGCTGACGTGCTCGGGGCGCTCGCCGGGTAAGCTCGGTACCCAGAACTGAAGAGTGGAGATTTACCTTGGACATCGACCTTTCCGTGCTTCGGCTCATGGAGCGCGAACGCGAGATTCCGTTCGAGGAACTCGTTCAGATCATCGAGCAGGCGATCCTGACCGCCTACCTCAAGCACACCGACCAGGCTCCGGAGCTCGGCGCTCGCGTTGAGCTAGACCGCAAGACAGGTCACGTCACCGTTTTCATTCCGGAAACTGACGATGACGGCGAAGTGATCGGCGAGGCCGTCGACAGCCCCGAAGACTTTGGTCGCATCGCCGCGTTCGCCGCGAAGCAGGTCATCAACCAACGGCTGCGCGACATTGGCGACGAGAAGGTACTCGGCGACTTCCGCAACCGCGAGGGCGATATCGTCGCCGGGGTCATTCAGCAGGGACCAAACCCGCGGATGATCCACATCGACCTGGGGTCGGTCGAAGCGATCCTCCCGCCCGAAGAGCAAGTGCCGGGCGAGGACTACAGCCACGGCAACCGCATCCGCGTCTATGTCACGAGCGTGTCGAAGGGTCTCAAAGGCCCGTCGATCACGGTGAGTCGCACGCATCCCGGACTCGTTCGAAAGTTGTTCGCGCTCGAGGTTCCCGAGATTGCGTCGGGCGTCGTCGAGATCGCAGCGCTCAGCCGCGAGGCTGGCCACCGTACCAAGATCGCTGTCCGTGCGACCGAACCGGGGATCAACGCGAAGGGTGCGTGCATCGGCGAACTCGGGTCGCGGGTTCGGGCGGTGACGGCGGAACTCAACAACGAGAAGATCGACATCGTGGACTGGTCGGACGATCTGGCGACCTTCGTCGCGAACGCCCTGTCTCCGGCGAAGGTGTCGAGCGCCTTCATCGTCGATGAGGCGACGAGGGCCGTGCGCGCACTGGTTCCCGACTACCAGCTGTCGCTTGCGATCGGTAAGGAAGGGCAGAACGCCCGACTTGCCGCGAAACTGACCGGCGCCCGCATCGACATCCAGCCTGACTCCGTGATGGAGTCCTGAGCGCATACAGTCCGGGTCTCTGCAGTTCGGCGCTCTACAGTTCGGCGACGATCGCCGTCGCGAGCGCGAGAAATGCCTCGACGCTGATCCCGGGGTAGGACCCGGTCACAAAGACGCCGACCCCACCCTTCACGACGACGAGGGAGCCGTCGACGGCGTATCCCCGATCGGCACCCGGTACCGGAACGGAACCGGGGAGATCATGGCCGTCGTAGAGATTTGCGGGGAGATAGAGGTCAGGACTGGTCGTGACCTGCACATTCATTTGCAGGTCGGCGTACTTGCACGACGGCGGTCCGCCGGTGAAACTCGCCTCCACCTCCGCAGCACCTGCGGCAACCCCGAGCGTCGACTGCAGTAGCTCGGGGGTGACGAGGTCGCAGCCCGCAGGCCCGTTGGCGACGGGAGCGGTGGAGGGCGCGTCACTCGGTGCGTCGGATGCTGCCGTCGGGGGAGTGCTCCCGTGATCGGATGCCGGTGCCGAGCACGCGACGAGGGCGAACGTCAGCAGGGCGGCAGCTCCGAGGCCAGCGAGGACACGCGTCATGGAGCCAGCATGAACGGCGCTACCGTGCCGCGCAATGAGGGGAATCCCTCAGGGGACGTCGCCGTGGAGTCGGCGCAGCGCGGCGATCCGGTTGGTCACGCCAAGCCGCCGATAAGCCTCCTGCAGATGGTTCTCGAGCGTCTTCTCGGAGATCCCGAGCTGCTGGGCCGCCTGGCGCGCCGTCTCGCCATTTTCGAGCGCGTGCAGGGACTCGCGCTGGCGCCGGGTGATCCCGAGTTCGTCGTTGGTGCGCACCTTCTGCGACATGCGGGTCGTCGCGAGGCGGAGGTGTCGGGTCAGCTCGGCCACGACGCCCACCTCGCGGTCGGAGAAGTCACGGTCCGAGCGGAACAACGACAGACCATGAAGCACCGACCCGCGGAAGGCGAGTCGCGAAGCCACCTGATACTCGCCACCATTGGGACCGTAGAGCTCCGCCCAGATCGGCATCGCGTGCCACTCGGAGCGGCTCCACACGTCGCTGATCCGCACCGGGGAGCCTGTGACTCGAAGAGGACCGACGAGCGGAACGACGGAAAGGTCGCGCGGGACGGCATCCAGGAGATGCGGGATCGGGGTTGGCCAGTGGACTCCGCGCAAACGGCCGCCGTGGAGGTCGATTTCGACCCATCCAGCTCGCTCGACGGAGAGCAGCTCGAATGCGACGTGGGCGGTTGTTTGTCGCAGCGCGGCCACGTCATGCGCCGCCCCGATCTCGGCGAGCGCATCAAGTACTCGCCGAGCGTCGCGAGCGTTGAGGGCGACCATGGCGCCATGTTAGACGAGGTCAGGAAGTGGTCATACCGAGGCCGAAACGGCTCGCTGGCCGCTCGCCAACAGCTGAACTGTAGAGCGACCGGCTCCGGGCCATAGCGCCCAGTTCCGGGTTCCGGCTCAGTGCAGCAAGTCGTCGGAACTTGCCATGAACATCCTGGTGATGGTGTGGTCGTTCCCGATAAACGAGAAGACGTGGCCGTCGTGGGAGCGCGCAACGATCGCTCCCACCGGAAAGTAGCCGCCGTACGGTCCAGCGCGGTATCCGGCAAGGGTCGCGTCGGAGAGCGCGAGATCCCACGGGTTGGGGTCGGAGGGCGTGAACATGAAGTTCATCGCGGCGACGGCATCCGACGGCGACATGTTCTGCGTTAGACCGCTGTTTGCCGCCAACACGAAGACCGGGTTGCTGAAGGTTCCGCCTTGATCGAGCACGGCGGTGTTCTGAGAGTCGAGAACCGACGACAGGTAGGCATCCATTCCGCTGTCAAAAGTGCCCTGCCCCGACGCATCCGGCGTTTCGGTGGGGGTCGGGCTCAGGGTCGGCGTCTCGCTCGCGGTGGGGCTCGGCGAAGCGGCGGATGGGGTGGGACTGGGGCTCGACGATGCCTCGCCCTGGGCGCCACCGGAGAACAGGCGGACCCCGATGAGCAGCAAACCGACCACCAGAACCATCGTGATGAGTACCCAGGCCCAGACGGGCAGCGGACCGAGCCAGCCACGTCGACGATCATTGGTGTTGACCGGTGTCTCGCTCATGAAGCGCAAGGTACCGGACATCACCGCGCGACGCACGGATTGCAGACGCTCGGGATACCAACCGGCATGATGGGGGTAGCATGGAAGCCGTTAGAACCTGCCTGGGTTGCCGGCAGCGCGCTCCCCGAACCTCACTTCTGAGAGTCGTCGCGCGCGAAGGACGAGTCGTGGTCGATACCGCGGCACGACTTCCAGGCAGGGGCGCATGGGTGCATTCAGACCCCGGATGCGTTGATACGGCAGTAAAGCGTCGGGCCTTCGGGCGGGCGCTTCACGCCGAGATCACGGATACCACCACATTGTCAGAACTTCAGAAATGGACTGATCGGCACATGGACAACTAATGAGCAACTCGAAATGAGTTTCCTCACCCTTTAGCGTCCGACCCTGTCTAGGGCTGGACCCCAGACAGGAGAATTGTGGCCAACCCACGAGTTCACGAAGTCGCCGCCGAACTCGGCATCGACTCGAAGATCGCTCTCGACAAGCTCAACGACATGGGCGAGTTCGTGAAGAGCGCATCCAGCAGCATCGCGCCGCCGGTCGCGCGGAAGCTCAAGGCGGCACTTGAGGCCGACGGCTTCAAGGCACCGGCAGCGCCGGCCGCCGCCGTACAAGCCCCCACCGCCCCGCGCCCGGGCCCACGCCCCGCGCCCGCGAGCGAAGCAGCGGCGCCCGCAGCCGCATCCGCTCCGACCGCGTCAGCACCTGCTGAGACCACCCCGGCCGCTGCACCCGCGGCCGCCGCGCCCGCACTCCCGGGACCCGCCGCTGACGGCGACCGGCCGGCCGGCATCCCGCGCCCCGGTACACCGCGTCCGGGCAACAACCCGTACGCCTCCGCTCAAGGAATGTCGCGACCCGGCGCACCGCGCCCGGGCAACAACCCGTTCGCGAGCACTCAAGGTATGGCACGGCCCGGTCAGGGCGCGATCCCGCGTCCGGCCGCACCGACTTCGGGCGCTCCGCGACCCGGCGCGCCCGGAGCCCGTCCCGGTGCACCCGGACGTCCGGGCATCGGATTCCAGCAGCGTCCCGGCGGCCCCGGCCGTCCCGGCGGCGCGCCCGGCGGCTTCCAGCGTCCCGGCGGCGGGGCTCCTGGCACCACAACCGGTGGCTATGCCGGTCGTCCCGGTGGCGGCGGCGGTCGTGGCCGCGGACCCGGCGGTGGTACCGCAGGTGCCTTCGGTCGCGGTGGCGGCAAGAGCAAGGCACGCAAGTCGCGTCGTACGAAGCGCGCCGAATTCGAAATGCGGGAGGCCCCGACGATCGGTGGCGTGAGCGTTCCCCGCGGCGATGGCAACACCATCATCCGGATGCGTCGCGGTTCCTCGATCGCCGACTTCGCCGAGAAGATCGAGCAGCTCACCGGCTTCACGGTGCTGCCCGGCACGCTCGTGACCGTGCTCTTCGCCCTCGGCGAGATGGCGACGGCGACCGAATCTCTGGATGAGTCGACCTTCGAACTCCTCGGTGCCGAAATCGGCTACAAGGTGCAAGTTGTCTCGCCGGAAGACGAAGACAAGGAACTGCTCGAAGCCTTCGACATCGACCTCGACGAGGACGAAGACGAAGACGACCTCGAGATTCGTCCGCCGGTCGTCACCGTCATGGGGCACGTCGACCACGGCAAGACCAAGCTGTTGGATGCCATCCGCGAAGCAAACGTGGTCGCGGGCGAAGCCGGCGGCATCACCCAGCACATCGGTGCCTACCAGGTATGGACCGAGCACGAAGGCATCGAGCGTGCCATCACGTTCATCGACACCCCGGGCCACGAGGCGTTCACCGCCATGCGTGCCCGTGGCGCGCAGGTGACCGACATCGCGATCCTGGTGGTCGCCGCCGACGACGGCATCATGCCGCAGACGGTGGAGGCGCTGAACCACGCGCAAGCGGCAGGCGTCCCGATCGTCGTCGCCGTCAACAAGGTCGACAAGGAAGGCGCAAACCCCGCCAAGGTGCGTCAGCAGCTCACCGAGTTCGGCTTGGTCGCCGAAGAGTTCGGTGGCGACACGATGTTCGTCGATGTTTCGGCGCTGCAGAAGCTCGGCATCGACAAGTTGCTCGATGCCGTGCTACTGACCGCGGATGCCGGACTCGACCTGGTCGCGAACCCCAACCGGGATGCGCGCGGTGTCGCGATCGAAGCGAAACTCGACAAGGGTCGCGGCGCGGTCGCAACCGTCCTCATCCAGAACGGAACCTTGCGCATCGGCGACCCGATTGTCGCGGGAACCGCCTACGGACGCGTGCGCGCGATGCACGACGAGAACGGCGAGATCGTCGAAGAGGCGTACCCGTCGCGTCCCGTGCAGGTGCAGGGTCTCTCCTCGGTGCCCCGAGCCGGCGACACCTTCATCGTGACCGAAGACGACCGCACGGCTCGCCAGATCGCCGAGAAGCGTGAAGCCGCCCGGCGGAACGCGCAACTCGCGAAGGCTCGCAAGCGCATCTCGCTCGAGGACTTCACGCGCGCGCTTCAGGAAGGCAAGGTCGAGTCGCTCAACCTCATCATCAAGGGTGACGTCTCCGGTGCCGTCGAGGCACTCGAAGAGGCGTTGCTCAAGATCGAGGTCGACGACAGCGTTCAGCTGCGCATCCTGCACCGCGGTGTCGGCGCGGTCACCGAGTCGGACATCGACCTGGCGACCATCGACAACGCGATCGTCATCGGGTTCAACGTGCGGCCCGACGTCAAGGCGCGCGAACGTGCCCGACGTGAAGGCATCGACGTGCGGTTCTACTCGGTCATCTACGCAGCGCTCGAAGACGTCGAGAACTCGCTCAAGGGCATGCTCAAGCCCGAGTTCGAAGAAGTGCAATCGGGTATCGCCGAGATTCGCGAGATCTTCCGCTCGTCGAAGGCTGGCAACATCGCCGGTGTCATCGTGCGCAGCGGAACGATCACCCGCAACGCCAAGGCCCGGGTCATCCGTGACGGGGTCGTCGTCGGGGACAACCTGGCCATCGACTCGCTGCGCCGCTTCAAGGATGACGTCACCGAGGTCCGCACGGACTTCGAGGCCGGCATCGGCCTCGGCAAGTTCAACGACATCCAAATCGGTGACGAGATCGAGACGATTGAGTTGAAAGAGAAGATCCGGGCGTAACTCGGGTTTCGGGGTGCCCCGCTCTGCGCGAGTCAAGAGCGGGGACCCCTACCCCGATTGACTCGCGCAGAGCGGGTCACCCCTTCACATGTTGCTCGCGAACCTTTCGTCTCATCGAAATACAGGGGGAGCGGTTTCATCCCCAGCTCATTTTTGGAGGTAATGGAATGGCCAGTGGTGATCGGGCGGCTAAGGTCGCGGACCGGATCAAAGAAGTCATCGCCGAGAGGCTCGAGAAGGGTCTTCGTGATCCTCGGTTGGGGTTCGTGACGATCACCGACGTTCGCGTCACCGGCGATCTTCAGATGGCGTCAGTCTTCTACACGGTGCTCGGGACGGCGGAAGAGCGGGCCGATTCTGCCGCCGCGCTCAAATCGGCGACCGGCCTGCTGCGCACCGAGGTCGGCAAGAACCTCAACACGCGGCTCACCCCATCTCTGGAATTCATCGCGGACGCGATCCCGGAGAACGCGGCGTCGATCGCGGGGTTGCTGCGTGAGGCGCAGGTCCGTGACGAAGAGGCGCGAGCCCTCGCGGCGACAGCCTCCTACGCGGGCGATTCAGATCCGTACGTGAAACCTCGCGACTTCGACGAAGACGACGAAGATGACGACGACGACGATGATGATGATGACGACGACGAGGCCGAACCGGAGTCGTGAGGCATCTGATCCCGATCGTGCGATTCGTCCGTTGACGGAATCGGCGACCCCTCGAGCGTGTTGAGGAGAGAGATGTCACTCGCGCTCTCCGTTCTCGACCTCGTTCCGGTCACCACACCTCAGACCTCGGCGGATGCCGTGGCCGCCTCGCTGGCTCTGGCCGATACCGCCGATCGCCTCGGGTACGCGCGCTATTGGTTCGCCGAACACCACAACATGCCGGCGGTTGCATCGACAGCACCGCCGGTGCTGATCGCCGCCGTCGCGGCCCGCACTTCCCGCATCCGCGTCGGCTCGGGCGGTGTCATGCTGCCCAACCACGCCCCGCTGACGGTAGCCGAGCAGTTCGCCGCCCTCGAGGCGATCGCCCCGGGCCGAATCGATCTCGGCATCGGCCGCGCACCGGGATCGGATCCGGTCATCACGGCGCTACTGCGCTCGAGTGGCCCAACCAGCGACGTGGAGAATTTCGAGCAGAACCTCATCGACATCCGCGCGCTGGCCGGCGACGGCGCAACGATCAGTCTCCGCACCGGCGACGGGCTCCGCGACTACGACGTCAAAGCCACCCCAGCGGCGGCGGGGGTGCCCGAAATGTGGCTGCTGGGCTCGAGTGACTACTCCGCCCATCTCGCCGCGAAGTTGGGCCTGCCGTACGTCTTCGCCCACCATTTTTCGGGGGAGGGCACCGAACGCGCGATCGGCATCTACCGTTCCGAATTCGAGGCGTCGGAGACTCTCGCGGCGCCGCGCACGTTCCTCACCGTAAACACGATCGTCGCCGAGACGGCCGAGGAGGCGCTCGCCCGCGCGATGCCGGCTCTGCAGAACATGGCTCGCCTGCGAACCGGGCAGCCGCTGCGTGCGATCGACACGGTCGAGGCGGCGCAGAGCGAACCGCTGAACCCTGCGGCGCAGTCGGTGGTCGATCAGATGCTGAACCGGTGGATCGTCGACTCGCCGGATGCCGCCGCCGAGCGCATCCAACGGCTGGCGACCGAGTTCGGCGTCGACGAGGTGATGGTCTCGCCCGGGGCGGGTTCTCGCGACGGCGAACCTGTGGCTCGGGCCCTCGGTCGTGAGCGGACACTCGAGTTGCTCGCGGACCGACTGCTCTAAGCGCTCTCGGCGTGCCATCGCTTACGGCGTAAACGCTGAGCGTACGATGGCCGCGTGCCGACCTCCGGGAGTGCGCCGACCACGCGGGAGCCGCTCAGCCGCCCCCGCGTCATCGCCGCCGCCGTTGCATTGGCCGACCGCGAAGGCCTCGAGGGCATCAGCATGCGACGCGTCGGACGCGAGCTCGGCGTCGAGGCGATGTCGCTCTACCGGTACGTCTCGAGCAAAGACGACCTCATCGATGCGATGGTCGACCAGGTAATCGGGGAGTTCCCCGCTCCCGACGAGGCACTCGACTGGAACGAACGCTTGCGGACTCTCGTGCTGGGCGCCTACCTGGTATTGCTCGACCACGGCTGGGCGGCGTCGCCCGCGACCAGCCGTCCGTCGGCAGGGCCCGCCCGACTCAGTTACGTGGATGCCATCCTCGGTGCGTTGCTCGACGGCGGCTGCAGTCACCAGCTTGCGCACGATGCGCTGCACGGGATCGACAGCCATGTGTTCGGTTTCACGCTGCAGGAGTTCCGGCTGGAATCCGGCGTCTCGGGGCGCGGTTACGAACTGGATGCGATTGTGGCTGGCGGTGATCCGGAGGTCTACCCCAACATCGCGCGGGTGATCGGTGACGCGCATCACGATCGCGACCAAGAGTTCGTCTTCGTGCTCGACGTGCTGATCTCCGGAATCGAACGCGCGATCGCGGGAAGCCCTCGGACTATTTGAGGAGTCGCGAGAGCACCCGGTCGGCGAGCGGCTTGCCCCCGGTCTGACAGGTCGGGCAGTACTGGAACGTCGAGTCGCTGTAGATGACCTGACGGATGGTGTCGCCGCACACCGGACACGGCAGACCGTTGCGGGCGTGCACACGCAGGTTCGACTTCTTCTCGCCCTTGAGCTCTGAGGCCGCGAGTCCGTCTGATCGTTCGACGGCCTCGGTCAGCGTCGACCTGATCGCGACATACAGCTCGTGGATGTCGTCGGGCCCGATGCTTGCGGGCTTGAAAGGCGACATCTTCGCGACGTGCAAAATCTCGTCTGAGTACGCGTTGCCAATCCCGCCGATCTGCCGTTGGTCGCGCAACACGCCCTTGATCTGAGAGCGGCCCGCAGCGGCCAGGATGCTGGCCAGCTTGGCTTCGGTGAAGTCTTCCGCCATCGGATCGGGGCCGAGCATTGCCAGCCGCGGTACCTCGGCGGGGTCGCGCACCACCCAGATGGCGAGGCTCTTCTTCGTCCCCGCTTCAGTGAGGTCGAAACCGGAGCCGTCGCCTGCCAGCACCAGGCGCGCCGCGAGTGGCCCGGCACCCCGCCGAACTGTCGCCAGCGGGGCGCTGTTGCGCCAACGCAGCCAGCCCGCACGTGCGAGGTGCATCACGATGTGCAGGTCGCCCGCACAGATGTCGAGAAACTTGCCGTGTCGTGCGATCCCCGTGATGGTCAGCCCCTCGAGCGCCGACACGGGCGGGTCGTAGGTCTTGAGGGCGGCGAACGCGACGACGTCGAGCCGCTGAATCCCGCGACCGATCAGGCGACGGCTCAGATCGGTGACGAGAGCCTGCACTTCGGGCAGTTCCGGCATGCCGTCGAGTATGCCGCGCTCCTGCCCGTTGTGCCGAGTGCAGTTACCTGACCAGGCTGACCTGCACGGTTCCTTTCGCGATGTCGGTCGCCTCGATCCGCACCCGTACGGCGGTTCCGGGTTGCTGCGGACTCGGTGCTGCCGTTTGGACGGCCGGATCAAGAAGTTGCAGCGTGGATCCCGTGATCGCCACCGCGTCGAAAGTCTCGCCCAGATGCGGGGCGAGCACCGCGGCTTCGACAGCATCCAGGGTCATCCGGTCGAGGCGGCCTGACAGGTTCGTCGACCTCGCCATCGCGGTGGGAATTTCGGGAAGCGCCGCCCGCACCTCGTCCGGCACCGGCACGTTCGCGCTCAGTGCGACGCAGACTTCGAGGGCAAACCGGTCGACGAGCCGGCGCAGCGGGGCGGTCACGTGCGCATACGGCGCGGCGATCGCCGACTGGATGGTCTGCTCAGGTGGCGCGCCATCGAAGGCACGGTAGGTCGCTCCGCGAAAGAGCGACGCCGCGGCGTACCGAATTGCGAGGTGCTGCGGGTCGTCGCCCGAGAGCCGTCGCAGGTAGTCGCCGTAGCTCTCGCCCACGGGCCACGGCGTGCCCCGCGCCACGGTTTGACGTCGAAACCGGTCAACGGCTTCGGGCTCCGCCGGGGGCATGGTGCGCAGAATCCCGATTCCGCCGTCGAGCATCATGCGAGCCGCCTCCATCCCGGTGAGGAGTGAGAGTTGTGCGTTCCACGATTCGATCGGCAGCGACACGCGGCGCTCGAGCCGATACCCGTTGCCGTCAGGCTCGACCAGAATTTCGGGCGTCGACAGGCTGGCCCCGCCGCGCTCGGCTTCGAGAGTGAGGCGCGCCTGCCCGAGGTCGCGCAGCATCCCGAACATCGGCTCGTGATCGACCGCCAGGTGTGCGTCGTCGTAGCTCCAGCGGCGGCGACTGCGCACCCGCGCTCGCGTCACCGTTGTCGAGGTCGGGCGGCCCGCCGAGTCGAGGTCGATTTGCCAGAGGTACGACCCGCGCACCTGGTCGGGCAACAGCGAGGCGGCACCCTCGCTGATCGACACCGGGTGCAACGGGATGCGGCCATCCGCCGCGTAGAGCGTCTGGCCACGCAGGCGCGCTTCGGCATCGATCGCGCCACCGGTCGCCACAAACCCCGGCACGTCGGCGATCGCGTAGAAAAACCGCCACCCGTCGCCGTTGGGCTCGATCGCAAGCGCCTGGTCGAGATCCATCGACCCGGCCGGGTCAATTGTGACGAGCGGAATATCGGTGCGGTCGTCGTCGGGAAGTCGGTAGCCGGCGATCGCCCGCGTGGCTTCAGCCTCGACCTCCGCGGGGAAGGCCTCGGGGAGCTCGAGTTGGGTACGAATCGCGGCGAGCGCCGTGCTGAGTTCGGTGGCTGCGGCCTCCCGCGTGACGACAATTGACTGGGCGGGCACCGGCTCAGCCTAGGCTCGCCGGATGGATGGGTATCGACGGCCGCACCTCGACATCCGCGAGTTTCGCGGTGCCGATGGCGAGGTCATCCCGTACGGTCATCGCTGGCCCGGCCACCCCGCGGAGGAGACCTACAGCGTCACCGCTCATCCTGAGCGGTTTGCGCCCCTCCTCGACGTCGCACGGAGTCTCGCCGAGGCCCTCCCGCCTGCCAACCGGCCGGGCGGCGACGGCATTCTGATTGACATTGTTGAGACGCCCTTTCCGAGTGTGATCGTGAACGTCGGCGATCTTGATTTTCCGTTTCCGCGCTGCGGATGCGATGCGTGCGACGAGGACATTGAGGAGGTCGCGGCCAGGATGGAAGAACTCGTGGATGCCGTGGCCGACAACCGCTTCGAGGTCACCCGTGAGGGCTACTACTACTGGGGCGAGTGGGGCAGCGTCCGCACCGGGTCGGCCTAAAGACTCGGTCTACGGCAGTGCGTAGTCGTCGCCGTCCAGCACGACGAGACCGTCGCGCAGCAACCCGCTGACCGCGCGGTCGAGTTGCACGGCATCAGCCCACAACCCGGCGACCACCTCGACGGGCACCGGAGTGTCGCTCGCTCGCAGTTCGCGCAGCACGATCCCACGCACCTGGCGGTCGGATCCCTCGTACTTCTTCTGAACCGCCGCGCGCGGCCCCTCGTACGACGGATACCCGGCGGCCCGCCAGGCGCACAGGTGCGCGATCGGGCAGTCGTCGCAGCGTGGTGTCCGCGCGGTGCAGATCGTCTGGCCGAGTTCCATCGTCCCGGCGTTCACGAGCCGTGCCCGCGCGGGATCAGTGGGCAACTGCGCGGCCATTTCGGCAAGATCGGCCGTCGTGCGGGCCGGGCCGGCATCCCCCTGTCCGCGGAGTGCCCGGGCGAGCACCCGCCGCACGTTGGTGTCGACAACCGGCGTGCGCACCCCGTAGGCGAAAGCCGCGACCGCCCGCGCGGTGTACGGCCCGACGCCCGGGAGTTCGAGGAGGGCATCGACATCCGCCGGCACGACGTTGCCGTGGCGTTCAGCGATCACGGTCGCGGCGCCATGCAGGGCGAGCGCGCGGCGCGGGTAGCCCAGCCGCTCCCAGGCGCGAACCGCCTCACCGGGCGGAACCGAAGCCAGGTCGGCAGGCGTCGGCCAACGCGAGAGCCAGCGTTCGAGCGCCGGGATGACTCGCGCCACCGGTGTCTGTTGCAGCATGAACTCGCTCACGAGAGTTCCCCAGGCCGAGAATCCGGCCCGACGCCACGGCAGGTCGCGGTGACCCGCAGCGAACCATTCGGCGATCGAACCGGCCACCTTCGATTCGGCGACTTTGGTTTCCACACAGTGAGGCTAACTAGGCTGGCGGCGTGTCGTACTGGTCGCAGCTTCCCCAGGCGCGTCGCGACGTGCTCGAATCCCTCGTGGCCGAGTTCTCCCACAACTACGCGAAAGGTCGAACGACCCTCGCGGTGGACGGCCCCGATGGCGCTGGGAAGACCCGGTTCGCCGACGACCTGGCACTCGCGTTTCGACGCGTGGGGTTCGAGGTGTTTCGGGCATCGATCGACGACTTCCACCGACCTCGAGACCTCCGCTACGTCGCGGGACGGTTTTCGGCCGAGGGCTACTACCGCGAAGCCTTCGACTATTCGTTGTTTCGCCGGGTGCTCCTCGAGCCGTTTCGGATGGCAGGCAGCACCGGGTTCGTGCTGGCAGCTTTCGACGTCGCCCGTGATGCCCCGATCGAACCCGTCTGGACCACGGGGGAGGCCGACGCGATCCTGCTCGTTGACGGGGTGTTTCTGAACCGGCCCGAGCTCCACGGCTACTGGAACTTTTCGATCTGGCTCGATGCGGATGCGGAGGTCCGTTACGCCCGAATGGTCGAGCGCGACGGTGCCGACCCCGATCCCGCCGCAGAGTCGAACCAGCGCTACATCGGTGCTCAGTCGCGGTACGTCCGTGACGCGCATCCGAACATCGTCGCAAGCGCCATCGTCGACAACACCGACCCGGATCATCCGGTGCGGCGATTCGCCGACTACTGCAGCATCGAGCCGTCGCCGCTCTAGGAGATCCCACTCTCGGCGGTCGCCGCAGGCACCATCGTGTCGGGCAGGGCGCGCATCCCAAGCAGAGGTGAGAACACCACAAACGCGGCCGACAGCAGAGTGCCGACCGCGCCGATCCACATCGTGGGCACGACGCCGATCGTTGCCGCGAGTACTCCCGACAGCAGTGCACCGATCGGCATGACGCCCCAGACAAAGAACCTGATCGAGGCGTTCATTCGCCCGAGCAGAGCGGGTGGGCAGATGCGCTGGCGAAAACTCACCTGCGTCACGTTGTAGACCAGCACGGTAACGCTGAGCACGAATTCCATCGCGATCAGGAGCGGGATGGCGGCCGTGGGAAACATGCCGGCCAGCGGCGTGAGCAGCAGGGCGAAGCCGAGCAGCGTGGCCGACAGCGGGATGACCGTGCCTTCGCCGAGAATCTTGCCGAGCCGAGCCGCGAATAGGGCCCCGAGGATGCCGCCGATCGCCCCGATGGACCCGATGAGTCCGAAGAGCGGGGCGCCCAGCCCGAGGTGACGCAGCACCAGGATGGGCAGCATCGTCAGCGCGATCGTGTTGAAGAAGTTGCCGACGCCCGTGCAGAGCACGATTCGACGCAGCAGAGGCTGACGCACGACAAACGCGACCCCCTCGCGGATCTCGACAACGAGCGGCCGCCGCTCCGAACGCGGCTTCGGTGTTTCGCGATCCCGGATGCTGAGCAGAGCGGTCATCGAGAGCAGGTAGGTGAAGGCGGTTCCGGCGAGGAGCACCGGCGCCTGCACGATTGCGAGCAGTCCACCGGCGAGGGCGGGCCCCCCAACGCGAGCGATCTGCGACGTGCCCTCGAGTTTCGAGTTGGCTTCTGCGATGTCATCGCGCGGTACCAGCACCGGAAGGAAGCTCTGATACGAGACATCGAAGAAAACTGTCGCGACACCGATGACCGTGGCGATCACCAAGATGTGCCAGAACTCCAGGATGCCGGCGAACCACAGCACCGGGATGAGAGCGAGCGAGAGCGCGCGCACCAGGTCGGCGAGGATCATCACCCGACGCTTGATCCAGCGGTCGATCCACGCACCGGCCGGGAGCCCGATCACCAGGAACGCTGCGGTCTGGAGAGCGTTGAGCAGCCCGATCTGGAATTCGGTCGCCGCCAGCACCTGCACCGCGAGAACCGGGATGGCGAGGCCCCCGAGCTGGGCGCCGAACTGGCTCGCGGTCTGGCCGGCCCACAGTCGCAGGAAGCCGCCGTGCCGCCACAGCGAGGTGCGGGTTGAGGGAGCTGCGACGAGCAGCGAAGGATCGTCGCCGGGGATCGGTTCGGGGGAGGGGTCCGTCACGCCGCCAGTATGCCTGATGCGATTGGGATTTGCCAATCACTCGGTTGTGCTCCGCTAACCTGGTCGCATGAAGCCCGTGCCGGTTGAGACGGTGCCAGGTGAGATGGTGCCGGTTGAGACGGTGCCGGTCCCACCTGGCACGCGCGACGACGGCGCGGGAGCGGATGTCGCCCTCGCCGATCGACGCGCTCGGGCCCTCGGATCGGCGCTTCGGCTGCGCATCCTGCGTTTTTGTCTGCATGAGCCTCACACCAACCGGGAGATCGCCGCAGAGTTCGGTCTCAACCCCGGAACCTCCCTGCACCACGTTCGTACCCTCATCGACACGGGATTGCTCGCGGCCGGCGACCCGCGCCGCGGCACCCGGGGTGCCCGCGAGGTGCCCTACCGCGCGACCGGGATCTCGTGGCGCACGCATGTTCCGGGGATCTCTGCGGTGCTGGTGCGCGCGTTTCTCGACGACATCGAAGGCGTCGCGGCCGACGACATCCAGGCCTGGCGGATGGGGTTTCTGCTGGGCGACGAGGATCTTGCGGAACTGTCGGCCGATATCACCAACCTGATCGTGAAATATCGAGCACGCCCGATCGACCCGCGCGCGCATCCGGTGTCGCTCTTTGTCGGACTGCACCCCGAACGCCGAGGTCGCGCGACCCCTTAGGCGGGCACCCGCCGCGCGACCTCATCGACCGCGAGGAAAGCCCCAGCGCGCTCCACCTCGTGCACGAGCGCGACGATTGCGGTGTTTACCGGTGCCGACAACCCGTGCTCACGCGCCACCCGCAGCACGGCGCCGTTAAGAAAATCGATCTCGGTGAGCTGTCCGCGGCGGATGCTTTGCAGAGTCGAGCCGGGGTTAGGCACCTCGCCCATCCGTCGGGCCAGCATCCTGGGCAGAAGTGCCGTGACCGCGACGGGGGAGCGCCCTAGCCAACTCAGGATCCACCCGGGGATCCCCTGAAGCCCGGAGAACCGGATGCCCAGACGGTTCGCGATCCCGACTGTCTCGTGCATGCTCGCGGCGACCACCCGCCGCAGTCGCCGGTCGGCGATGGTCTGCTGCACGCTCAGCCCCGTGATCGCCGGAAGGGCGTTCACATGGTTGATGAGCAACTTCGTCCACTGTGCACCTTCGAGGTTCGCGACCACCTCGATCGGCATCGCCGACCTCATCAACTCGGCGACGAGGTCGAGTGTCGTGGCCGACGTTCCTTCGGCAGCGCCGAGCACGAGCGGCAGGGCAGCAGTCACGGTGATCTGTCCGGGGGAGAGGTACGACGACGCGAACAGCGCGAGACCGCCGACCAGCTCGGAGGTGGGAAGTACCTCGTGGGCGACCCGCATCCCGCCCAGTCCGTTCTGTACGACCAGCAGGGTGACGCCCTCAAGAACGCCAGCATTCGCTCGCAGTGCGGCTTCGGCATCCTGCGCCTTCGTCGCCAGAATCGCCACCTCCGGACGCCGCGTGAGCGTCGGCCCAGCGGTCACCTTCGCCACGTGGCTGCCGTAGCCGCCATCGAGCTGGATGCCGTGCTGCTGAATCGCGGCAAGATGATCCCCGCGCGCGGTGACCTCGACCTCGTGGTGGGCGCGATCGAGGAGGGCGGCGATCAGGCCGCCCACCGCCCCTGCTCCGATGACTGCGACTCGCACTCCGCCAGATTACGGAGTACGAGTCGCGCGCGCTTAAGCCGAGACGCGTTCTTCGCGCGTGAGCGGTGCCGACTCTGCGTGCTGCACGGTGCGGCCCGCAGGAAGGAACAGCGCGACGATCGCGGTGGCGAACATCACAACGGCTCCGACCGCGACCGCCGGAATTGCTGCGTCGACGTAGCCGGTCGGTGTCAGCTGTCCGCCAGCGCCCGTGAAGATCGCGGTCATCACGGCGATGCCGAGCGCGATTCCGATTTCTCGGAGGGTCGAGTTGGTGCCTGTCGCCTTGGCGCTATCGGCCTCGACGATGTTCGCAAGGACGGCTGTCGACGAGGGCGCGAACACGAGCCCCATGCCGATGCCTGCGCAAATGAAGGCCGGCAGCATCGTGAGGTACGGGGTATCGGCCGACATCGTCGCGGCCAACCAGCCGAGGCCGAGGGTCTGAAACAGTAGCCCCGCCACAATGAGATTGCGCGTCCCGATGCGTCCGGCGAAGATGCCGGCGAGCGGGGCGACGATCATCGGAGCCATGGTCCACGGCGTCGTTTGAATAGCCGCCTCGAGCGGAGAGGCGCCCTGCACGACCTGCAGGTACTGGATCAAGATGAAGACCGCGCCGAACATGCCGAACGAGAAGCCGAATCCGACGACGTTCGCGATCGTGAAGCTGCGGTCGCGGAACAGTCGCAGTGGCAACAGCGGGTTCTTCGTGCGGCTCTCCCAGACGAGGAACGCGGCGATCAACACGGCGCCGGCAATGAGTGACCCGACGACCTGCATCGAGTCCCAGCCGGCGTCGTTGCCGCGCACGATGCCGAAGACGATCCCGAGTACGCCCAGGCCAGCGAGGAAGACGCCGGGAACATCGAGTCGCGCCCGCGCGCCGAGAGCGTTGGGCAGTACGAGCAGAGCAAGCGGGATCGCGAGGATGCCGACCGGCACGTTGATCCAGAAGATTGCCTGCCAGTTCCAGCCCTCGACGACTGCGCCACCGATCAGCGGTCCGGCGGCAACACCCAGCCCGGCGATGCCACCCCAGATGCCAATCGCGAGTGGGCGTCGACGGGGCTCGACCGAGCCCGCCAACAGCGAGAGCGACAACGGCATGATGGCCGCGCCGCCCAGCCCCTGCACGGCACGCGCGACGATCAGCTGAGTCGGGTCGGTGCTGAGTGCTGCGAAGACCGACGCGAGGGTGAAGATCGCGATACCGGCCGCGAACACCGTGCGACGGCCGAGCCGGTCGCCGAGTGCGACCGCGAACAAGATCAGGCTCGCGAACGAGAGGGTGTAGGCGTTGACCAGCCACTGAAGCTGCTCGACGCTGGCGCCGAGCTTTTCGTGGATCACCGGCAGCGCGTTCGTGACGACGAGATTGTCGAGCGTGGCCATGAACATCGGGATGCCGGTCGCGGCCAGAGCGAGACCAAACGGCACGCGGCGGGCAATCGGAGGGAGGGACATCGCGGATCCATTCCAGGAGGAGAGGGAGGTAATCGAATGATTACTAGGGAGATTAGTAATCAGTTGATACCATGTCAAGCGTGACCCTGATCAAGCCGTCAACGTCGACAGCGCATCCGACGCCGCCCACCTCGGCAACAACTCGAATGCGAGTCGAAGACCGCCGAGAGCTGGTCATTACCGCAGCGATGGCGGTGTTCGGAGAGCGCGGCTACGTCGGCGCGACAACCGACGCGGTGGCCAAAGCCGCCGGAGTGAGCCAGCCCTACGTCGTGAGGATGTTCGGCACCAAGGAGGCGCTCTTCCTCGCCGTCCTGCATCGTGCCGTCGATCGCCTGCTGACCGACTTCACTGCCGTGATTGACGCGAACCCAGACTCCGACACCGAGCAACTGCGCCTCGGATTGGGTAACGCTTACGGTGATCTGCTCGCCGACCGCGGGCTGCTGCTGAGCCTCATGCATGCCTTCGTTGCCGGGTCGGATCCCGCGATCGGCGCCACGGCCCGCGCGGCGTTCTTGTCGGTCTACAGTCTCCTGCGCAGCCGGGCACGGTTCACGGCCGAAGAAGCGCGTGACTTTCTCGCGCACGGGATGATGCTCAACACCATGGTCGGGATGCGAATGGGGCTGGAGATTGATGACCCCGTTGCTCGCGAACTGGTCGAATGTGTCTCCCCGATCAATGCCGACCTCATCGTCCGGCTAGCCACCGACCGATGACGCGGTCCGGCATCCTGCTGCTCGACAAGCCGCAGGGCCCCACGAGCCACGACCTGGTCGGGATGACGCGCCGCGCGCTCGGGACGCGTCGGGTCGGTCACGCCGGCACCCTCGACCCGATGGCGACTGGCCTGATGATTCTCGGGGTCGAGAGTTCTACCCGGCTGCTGACCTACCTGGTCGGGCTCGATAAGGAGTACACCGCGACGATCCGGCTCGGGCAAGCGACCGACACCGACGACACCGAAGGGTCGGTCGTGTCGAGTGCTGACGCCTCGGCGCTCGAGGAAGCGGCGATCACGTCGGCCATCGCGGGACTCACCGGCGACATCCTGCAAGTGCCCAGTTCGTTCAGCGCGATCAAAGTCGACGGGGTGCGCTCCTACGACCGGGCGCGCGCTGGCGAAGAGGTCGCGCTGGTGGCTCGACCGGTACGGGTCTCGATCTTTGAGGTACTCGCCTCGCGCCACGAGGGTGCGCTGCTCGATCTCGACGTGCGCGTTGCTGTGTCGTCGGGTACCTACGTACGCGCTCTCGCGCGTGATCTGGGCGCCGCGCTCGGGGTCGGCGGCCACCTCACGGCACTGCGCCGCACCATCGTTGGCCCATTCTCAGTCGCCGATGCCGTCCCGCCGCGTGCTGAGGTGGCAGATGCTGAGCTGGAGGCGCGACTCCTCGACCCTGCCGATGTCGCGCGGCGCCTCTTTCCTGTTGTCGAGCTGGATGCGCCGGAGATTACGGCGCTCGCTCAGGGCAAGCGCATCCCGGTTGCCACCGCCGATGCACCTGTCGTCGCGACGATCGGACCGGATCGGCGGCTTCGGGGGTTGGTGTCCGTCGACAATGGGATCGCACGCGTTCTGTTCAATTTTCCGACAGCGGAGGTTCTGCCGTGATCGACGGTTTCACGATCGTGCTCGTGGCCGTCGCCACCCTCGTCGGCTTGCTCTGCGTGGTGCTCGGGCTTGTCGGCCGAAAGCCAGCCGACGTCACGATTCTGGCGGTCGTGCTGGTCGAGGCGCTGGTGGTTGCGCAGGTCGTGATCGCGCTGGTCGCACCAGCCGTTGGTAACCAGCCCACCGGAAGTCTGGGGCTGTTTTGGATCTATCTCGGCGCTGCCGCCGTCATCCCACCCGCCGCGATCATCTGGGCGCTCGCCGACCGAAGCCGGTGGAGTACCGTCGTGCTCGGTGTCGGGGCGCTAGCCATCGCCGTGATGGTTTTCCGCATGAGCGAGATCTGGAACGTACCGCTGGCGTGAGCGCCACCGCGTATTCTTGACCCGATGTCTTCCCGTGGTTCGAGCGGTCCTGGCCGCGTTCTCGTTGCCGTGTACGCCGTGCTCGCCATCGGGGCCAGCGGCCGAAGCGTGTTCCAGATTGTCGACCGCTTCCGCGAGGCGCCCGTGGCCTTCACTTTGTCGGCACTTGCCGCCGTCATCTACATCGTCGCAACTCTCGCGCTCGCCCTGAGCATGCGTCGCAACGGAATGAACCAACAGAGCTGGGATCGCGTTGCCTGGGTGACCATTGGTTTCGAACTCGTTGGGGTGCTGGTGGTTGGCACCCTCAGCGTCGTATCCCCCGGGGTGCTCGGCCTGCAATCAGTCGACCCCTTCGGGCGCCAAGCGACGGTGTGGAGCCTGTACGGCGCCGGGTATCTCGGCATCCCTCTGGTGCTTCCCATTCTTGGCCTCTTCTGGCTTGACCGCCGGCGCCGCGAGTCGGCAGCTTGATGGAGTTGTTCGAGGGACTCGGTACCGTCCCCCCCGAGTTCGGCCCCAGCGCCGTCACGATCGGCAAGTTCGACGGCGTGCACCTCGGGCACCGCAGCGTCATCGCTCAATTGGTGGCCCAAGCAGACGCTCACGACCTGACGTCGGTCGCCGTGACGTTCGACCGGCATCCGATGGCTCTCTTGAATCCCGAGGCGTGCCCGTCGCCGCTGGTGTCGAACGCGCAACGCGCCGAACTGCTTGCCCAGACCGGCGTCGACGTCACTGTGGTGCTCGAATTCACCCGCCAACTGAGCGCTCTCGAACCCGCAGAGTTCGTCGACGCGGTGCTGGTGCGAGCGC
Organism: Pseudolysinimonas sp.; assembly: GCF_039912695.1. Lineage (GTDB taxonomy): Bacteria > Actinomycetota > Actinomycetes > Actinomycetales > Microbacteriaceae > Pseudolysinimonas_A. The sequence goes on along the minus strand of NZ_JBDSPJ010000022.1, from coordinate 9,828 downwards.
TCAACGCACAACTGGTGCTGGCCGGTCGTGACTTTCGCTTCGGCCACCGGGGCTCCGGTGATATCACCACGCTCCGCGAGCTGGGCCGTCAGGCCGGCTTCGAGGTCGTGGAACTCGATGACGTCGACCGAGATGGGGACCGAGTTTCGTCAAGCCGAATCCGGAGCCTCATCGACGCAGGCGCAGTCCGCGAAGCAGCGGAGCTGCTGGGACGACCCCCGCAGGTTCGCTCAACCGTGGTGCGCGGCGATCAGATCGGTCGCGAGATCGGCTTTCCGACGGCGAACCTCGACCCGACGATGGAAGGACTTCTCCCGGCCGACGGGGTCTACGCGGCGCGGGCCGCGATCGATGGCGTCAGCTACGGAGCCGCCGTCTCGATCGGCAACAATCCGACATTCGAAGGCGTGCCCGACCGGCGGACCGAGGCGCACCTGCTCGACTACTCGGGCGACATCTACGGGGAGACGATCGAACTCGACTTCATCGACCGCATCAGATCAATGAAGAAGTACGACTCTGTCGACGATCTGGTCGTCGCGCTCGCCGCGGATGTTGTGCGCGTGCGTGACATCCTCGCCGGGGAGTGAGCCGACGCCGGGCCCGGCCGGATACCTAGAATCGGGTCCATGCCCGGATTGATTCGCAGAAGCGACATCGACGAAGTCCGGGCTCGCACCAACATCGCCGACATCGTGGGAGATTTCGTGACGCTCAAGAGCGCCGGAGTCGGATCGCTCAAGGGTCTGTGCCCCTTTCACGAGGAGCGCAGCCCGAGCTTCCACGTGCGACCGCAGGTCGGGCTGTACCACTGCTTTGGCTGCAACGAGGGGGGAGACGTCTTCTCGTTCCTGCAGAAGATGGATCACGTCACCTTCGCCGAAGCCGTCGAACGGCTGGCAGGGCGACTCGGCTACGAGTTGCACTACGAAGACGGTGGTCAGGCCAGTGACCACGGCAACCGCGCCCGGCTGCTCGCGGCCAATGCCGCCGCCGAAGTCTGGTTCCAGGCGCAACTCGGCACGCCTGCGGCTCAGATCGGTCGCGACTTCCTCGGGGCTCGAGGTTTCGATCTCGTCGCCGCGCAGCGCTTCGGCATCGGCTTCGCCCCCAAGTCGTTCAATGCTCTCGCTGATCACCTCCGCGGCCTCGGCTTTACCGACGCCGAACTCCTGGGCGCGGGGCTGCTGGCCGCGGGGGAGCGCGGAAGTCCCTATGACCGGTTCCGCGGACGACTGATCTGGCCGATTCGCGACGTCACCGGCCAGACCGTCGGATTCGGTGCCCGCAAACTGCTCGGCGACGACGATGACAAGGGTCCCAAGTACCTCAACACCCCCGAGACGCTCGTTTATCACAAGAGCCAGGTGCTCTACGGGCTCGACCTGGCTCGCCGCGACATCGCGAAGGCGAAGCAGGTCGTGGTCGTCGAGGGCTATACCGACGTGATGGCCTGCCACCTCGCTGGAGTCACAACCGCGGTCGCGACCTGCGGCACGAGTTTCGGGGTCGACCACATCAAGGTCATCCGCCGCGTGCTGGGGGATGTCGACAACGTCGACACGGGCGGCACCGGGGAGGTGGTCTTCACCTTCGATCCGGATGAGGCAGGTCAGAAGGCTGCGAGCCGGGCATTCGCCGAAGAGCAGCGTTTTGCCGCGCAAACCTTCGTCGCGGTCGCCCCGGACAACCTCGACCCGAGCGACCTGCGCACGCAACGCGGTGACGAGGCGGTGCGAACCCTCATCGCGAATCGCAAGCCGATGTTCGAGTTCATGATTCGGCGGGTGATCGCGCGTTTCGACCTGGAGACTGTCGAGGGTCGGGTCGCAGCGCTCCGTGCCGCAGCGCCGGTCGTGGCCGGCATCCGGGATCGCGCACTGTCGGTCGGCTACGTCCGCAACCTCGCGGGCTGGCTGGGCATGGAGCCCAGCGAAGTCAGTCGGGCGGTTCGGTCGGCGCCAAAGGCTACCGCTCCTGTCGTGACCGACAGTGGTGACGAGGCGTCGGAGCAGAGCGAGGTGCGCTTGCTCGACCTTCCCACCGACCCGGAGACGCGCATGGAACGCGATGCGCTCATGGTCATGCTCCAGCGTCCGAGCGCGGTCGGTGCCGACCTGCTCGAGCGCGCCACCCGGGTTCGGCTACGCAGCACGCTTCTGGATGTCGTGCGCGACGGGATTGCAACCTCACTGCCCGACTGGGAACGCCCCGATTGGATCGCCCGGGTCGGTGACGCGGTACCCACTCGGTATGCGGGACTCGTCTCGCAGCTCGGTGTTGCACCCCTGCCGGAGACTCGGGAATCGAACCTCGACAAGTACTGTCGGGCTCAGGTGGCCGACCTGATCGCGGTCGATATCGTGCGCTTGAAGTCAGAACTGACGGGAGCGTCGCAGCGCGCGGCTGCCGAAGGTGACCAGGTTCGTGCCGATGCGATGCGGGAACAACTTGCCGCCCTCGAACTGGAGCGGCGCCGACTTCGCAACGAGTGACCTGGCGTGCAGGTCGATTGTGTTATTACTGGAGGACCGGTCAGTCAGCGCCCTGCGGCGAGGATGTTCGGGCGGCTACCCGAGGAGTTGCGATGAACCACCGGTTGTTGCGCGCGTTTGCGGCGATAGCTGTCGTCGCCGTCCTCGGGACTCTGGCCGCTTGCGCGTCAGGCCCCGCCAATTCGATCAAGTTGGGCTGGGTTGGCGACCTGCCGCCGCTTGATCCCGCAGCGAGTGCTTCCGTCTCCTCGTTTGCTCTCCTCAGCCAGGTCTACCCGTCGCTGCTCACCGTCGAGGCGGGAGATTCGGTGCCGGTTCCCGATCTCGCGGTATCCGCGGATTGGACGGCTGATGGCGTCTACACGGTTGTCCTGAAAACCGGTCTGAAGTTCGCCAACGGTGACGACTTGACGACATCCGATGTGCAGTTCAGCATCGAGCGCCAGCTTGCTCTTCAATCCGAAGACGGCGCCTGGCGGCAGCTCGGCAATATCAGCACCGTCGTGCCGGTCACTGCGACGACGATCGAGTTTCATCTGAAGACGGCGACGGATGCCTCGTTCCCGTACGTGCTCGCGGGACCCGCCGGGCTCATTCTCGACGAGGAACAATTCTTCGCTGACGAACTCACGAGCGATGCCGACATCCTGACCGCCAAGCCCTTCGCCGGTCCGTTCACGCTCAGTGGTGACCGCGCGGGCACCCTCACACTGACGCCGTACGACCAGTACGCCGGAATCGGGGTGGCGGCCTTCGTGATCGAGTTGCACTCGGGCACCAGCGCCGATCTCGCGACGCAGTTGCACGGCGGCTCGATCGACGCCCTTACCGGCCGGATGGATGCCGACACCATCACACAACTCGCCGCCGACCAGGCAGTTCTGATGACCCGAGCCGCGTCCGGGCGCACTCGACTCCTGGCTTTCGACTTCGAGCACATGCCGTTTGGCACTAAAGACGCGTCCCCCGACGAGGGCAAGGCGCTCGCCATCCGGACCGCGATTGCGGATGTCATCGACCGCAGCGCTCTCGCCCTTTCCATCGGCGGCAGTTGGGTGCGGCCCCTCGGCGGCTATCTCCCCGACGGGGTTCCGGGCGTGTCGACGGTCGTTGCGGGCCTGTACGGCGATGGCAAGGGCGGACCCGCTGTCGAGACCGCGACGCAACTTCTGGCCGCCGCTGGCATCGCGACGCCGTTGGCATTCAGCATCCACGTCGACCTCGACGCGGTCGGCGATCCCGGAAGCGCCGAGGTTGCCGGCATCGCCGCCCAGCTCGAGGCCACCGGGCTGTTCACCGTCAACGTCATCACGACCGACAGCGCGGGGCTCGACAAGGCGAGTGCGGCTGGCGAAGTGCAGGCGAAGTTCATCAGCGTGTTGCCCGCCAACTCGGATCCGCTCGGATACCTCACCCCGTTCCGCACCGGGGGGCCGATTGCGACCGGGTATACCGACACTGACGTGGATGCACTTCTCAGCAGTCTGTCGCTCGAACTCGATCCCGGCCGGCGCGCGCAAGGCCTCACCGACGTTCAGGCGTTGATCGCGGCGAAGTTGCCGGCCATCCCGATCGGTCAGGGGGTTCGGGTGGTGTTCGCGGGCTCGTCGATCCAGGCGGTCCGGCTCGACGATTCGCTTCCTTTGGAACTCAATCGTTTGATGCGCTAGCGCCCGGTAGCGTGAACCTCGTGAGGTCAAGCATGCGAGGTCGGCGCTATGAATGGCGTGCGATGAGTGACGTGCGATGAGTGATGAGTGACGTCGCAGTTCGCGCCGAAGACCTGACCCTGGGCTACGGCGATGGCGGAGTCGCCGTCAGTGGGGTGTCGTTCGAGATTCCGCTGGATGGCATCCTCGGCATCGTCGGCGAGGCGGGCTCGGGAAAGTCGACGCTCGCCCGCGCGGTCGCCGCCCAGTGGGTACCCGGTGAACGCACCGCCCCGCACATCGTCGGCGGAAGTCTGCAGGTGCTGGGCCGCGAGGTGCGGGATCTTTCGCCGCACCGTCGCGACAAACTGACGCTCAAGGTCGGCTACCTTCCGCAAGACGGCGGCGGCACGCTCGAACCGCATCTGACGGTCGGCGAGAACGTGGCCGCGCCGATTTACCAGCGGGATGAGCACTACGACGCGCAACTCGCGGGCGCGCTGGTCGCGCAACTCGTGGATGCCGTGCGCCTGCCACTCGGAGTGATGGCGAAGATGCCGCACGAACTCAGTCGCGGTCAACGCCAGCGCATCGCCCTCGCCCGGGCCTTGATTCTCGAGCCGCACCTGCTGGTGGCCGACGACCCGACCATGGGTGTTGACGTCTTGGTGCGGGGTCGCATCCTCACCGTCATCGCCGACCTGCAACGGGAGCGGGCGTTCTCGGCTCTCGTGATCGGTCACGATCTGCGCGAACTGCGCACCATGACCGACCAGATCGCGGTTATGCACGAAGGCATCTTCGTCGGCTACGGCCAGGTGGATGACGTACTGGCGACGCCGTTGCACCCGTACGTCGAAGCCCTTGCCGCGACCGTGCGATGAGTCGAGTCGCCCCAGGGGTTTGCTACGATAGACCGGCTGTGCAGACAGCTAATCCTCGATAGCTCAATTGGCAGAGCAATCGGCTGTTAACCGATAGGTTCTTGGTTCGAGTCCAAGTCGGGGAGCCAATCCATCCACCTCCTGACCCCTGTTTGCGGAGTTACCGTCAGGTTCCGGTGCTCATATCGTCGTGAGCGTGAAGGTTCTCGGGGGAGTCATCCTGATCGGCGTGCTCGTTCTGAGCGGATGTTCGGCCGCGCCGTCACTTCCCGAGGCGGGTTCCGACCTCGTTATCTCCGACGTCAATCCAGACTCAGTGCCCGCGTTCCTCTCGACGCCGCAAGGCGAGGACGACGTCCTTCCTGATGAGGCGTCGGCCTTGAGCATCGCCCCGCAGACGATTCGGTATCAGGGCGAATGGTCGGGCAAGTCGGTCTATCTCGGGGTGAATGGGACATCAACGGTCGTCATCATCAGCGGGGTACCCGGCGACCCGGCAACGTGGGGAGCCGGTTCCTCCATCGGTAACGTCGTGATCGGGATGAGCGACTGGCCGAGCGACAGCGACCCAAGCGACAGCGACCCAAGCGACAGCGACGACGTGGCCCTTCAATACCTTCCGCAGGGTTCCGCGAACCCGCCCGACGGCTGGATCGCGCTCTCGCCGTTTCTGATCGTTCGTTCCTGATCGTTCGTTTCTGATCGTTCGTTCCCGATCGTTCCAAGTTCCCGATCATTCCCGTCAGAACGGCGGGGGATCCGCGGTGCTGATGTGACCGGTCGGGCTGGTCCAGGTGATCGTGCCGTCGGTACTGTGCTCGACGCTCCACCGCGACCGGTGTTTCAGGGTGTGATGTCGGCGCGAGAGGTGCGCGAGATTGCGGGCCGAGGTGGTGCCGCCGTCTGACCAGGCGAGGGTGTGATCGAGGTCGCAGTGTTTCGCCGAGCGGCCGCAGCCGGGGAATCGGCAGGTCCCGTCGCGAAGTGCCAGCCAGCGCTTGAGGTCGGCCGGCGGGCGATAGGTCGTGCGGTCGACATCCATCACTGTGCCGGACACCGGATGCGTGAGGATGCGGTGGAACGAGGGCGCGTGAGCCGCGAGTCGGCGGGCGGTGTCGGCGTCGATCGGTCCGTAGCCGTCGAGGGTTGCCGGCTCGTCGGAACGGCCGAGCAGCGTCAGCATCGGGATGAGCACGCCGACCGTGACGTGAGGCTCGGTGCCCGCGTCGATTCGCCCGGTGAGGATGTCGGCTGCGACGTCGGCGCGCAGTTGGGCGAGTGTGCGGGACTCGTCAACGCAGTCCGCGAGGTGGCGGGCCGCCTGGTCGATGCGCTCCCAGGCGGTCTGCGCATCGGGTGCCGCGAGTCGGATCCCCAGCCACGCCATCCCGTCGGGTTCGGCGTCGAGCACCACCGAGCGACCCTCCGACGCCTCACGGTGCCGTTCGTCGAGCGCGCGGGGGTGAAGTCGCTCGCGCAGGACCCGCATCCGCTCACGGAACCGCGCCGGAGCTAGCCCGGCAAGTTCGATGGCCTTCGCGTCAAGTTTCGAGTCTGCGCCCGGTTTCGAGTCTGCGCCGGCTTTCGAGCCGGCGTCGCCATGCACCGGGAGCGTCTCGAGGGTATCGGCGACCCGGCGCGCGTTGGCTGTCGAGATCTCGCCCTCGTGGAACGCCGCCCAGACCCGAGGGGCGCGCGTACGCAACGCGATGCCCTGGCGCTCCAGAATGACGACGGTGCCCTCGGCGATCGAGAGCCGCACCGCCAGATCGGCGATTGCCGCGTCGAGGGCGATCTCGACATCCCGTTTCGTCGGTTCGTCAGCGAGGTGCAGATAGACCTCGGGATGCCGACGCGCTTCGTCGAGCACGTGAACGATTGCGGCCATCTGCTCGGCTGCCGCGCGCGTCAGTTGCCAGGTCGCGAACTCGGCGCGTGCGAGCTGGAAATCGATGCGATCGGATGCTGTCGACTCGTCGAGCACTGAGGAGCGCTCGTCGAACAAGGAGGAGCGCTCGTCGAAATGCGAGGCTGGCTCGTCGAACACGGCGGAATGCGCGCCCCAAGTGGCGGTCGCTTCCGGCAAGTTCGTCATGCCTTCACGGAATCGACCACCCCCGACATCCCGACCGATTTTCGGGGCAAAACAGGCACCGCGAACCTGATCGTTACCGTTCTGTGACCGGGGTGAGCGAGAATCTGATGAATTCCACGTCCGAGTCGCCGATCGCCGTGGGGTAGTACTCGAGGAGCAGGTCACGAAGCCCGTCGGCTGACGCGAGACCCTCCTCGCGGGCATCGTCGTCAGACAGGTCATCCCACCGCTTCGTCACAATTTCGTCGATCGTGGCGGCCAGCTGTCGGGGCTCGTCGAACTCGAACACCAGCCAGATCGGACCGAGCTCGACGGGCTCATCAATGCGCGTCGTCGCCCGCTTCCGGCCCTCCGCCACGGGCCTGTAGTGGCGCGGATCGAAGCTCAGCACCTGCTCAGCTCTCGCCTCAACCATGCTCAGAGCCTAGAGAGCCGCTCCGCAGAGTTACTCCCCGGGGCGTACGGGCGCCCGCGTAGCCTGAACTCATGCCGCATCCGCACGCCTACTTCGCGCAGCAGCGCTGGGCCAATGGCGGAGGCGGCGGCTGGCACGGCCCGCCCTCCGATTGGAGCGCCCCGAAGTGGGTGACTCTCTGGATTCCGGTGTTGGTCTCGTTCGTGGTTCAGGTACCGTTCGCGATCTACACGGTGCGCACCGCCGATCTCACGCCGCGCGAATCTGCCGTCGTCGTCGCGCTCGCCTTCGTGGGGCCGATCGCCCTGATCGGCGCGCGCCGATTCCCAGGCCCGGTCGTCGCGGCGGTTGCTCTCGCGAGCGGACTCGACCTGTTCGTCAACCAACACGGCGGTCCGCCCTACCTGGCGTTGGGTTTCGCGATCGTCACCTCCATTGCTCGGGGCGCGCGGGTGTGGGCCTGGGCCTCGGTCGGCGCCGTGTGGGTGATCAGCGTCGGTGCGGCGATCATCCTGGCCCGCGAAGATTTCACACCGGGGCGAGTCGCCGCGACCACCCTGGGCATCCTGATCATGTTCGGCGTCGGCGAGGGCATTCGAAGTCGCCGGGATGCCGTGGCCGAATACCGCAGGCTGACCAGTCAACGCGAGCAAAGCGAGGTGCAGATGGAGCGGGTGCGCATCGCCCGGGAACTCCACGACGTCCTCGCTCACTCGCTCAGCCAGATCAACGTGCAGGCGGGCGTTGGTCTGCATCTGATGGCGCGCCAGCCAGAGAAGGCGGCCGAGGCGCTGGCGAGCATCAAGGAGACCAGTAAGACCGCTCTGGATGAGGTGCGTTCGGTTCTGGGCGCGCTGCGGTCCGACGGCAGCAGCGATGCCCCGCTCGTGCCCGAGCCGGGGCTCGACCGCCTCGCCCCGCTGGTGGCCGGCATCCGAGGAGTCGAGGTGAGTCTCGACAACCGCATCGAGTCAGCGTCGAAGCCCGTGCAGCTCGCGCTGTACCGGATTGCGCAGGAGTCGCTCACCAACATCACCCGCCACGCGAACGCCCACCACGCGACGGTACGGCTGTGGACCGCGGACGGCAGCTACCACCTCGAGGTGAGCGATGACGGCGCGGGTGCCGCCTCGCCGGCCAGCGAAACCGGGGGCCGCGGGCTGCTCGGCATGCGCGAACGCGCCGAACTCCTCGGTGGCAAACTCAGCGCCGGCCCTGCCGATGGCGGCGGATTCCGGGTGAGCGCGAACATCCCCATGGAAGGTTTCTCATGATCCGCGTCGTGCTTGCCGACGACCAGCACCTCATCCGCGCCGGCTTCAGCAGCCTCCTGGAGGCCGAACCGGATCTCGAAGTTGTCGGCGAGGCCGCCACCGGTCGGGATGCCGTTGCGCTCGTGAAGCGCACGAAACCGGACGTCGTGCTGATGGACATCCGGATGCCGGATGGGGATGGCCTCTGGGCGACCGAGCAGATCGTCGCCGACCCCGCGCTCGCCGGGACTCATGTCGTCGTCGTCACGACGTTTGAACTCGACGAGTACGTCGCTCAGGCGATCCGCGCCGGGGCGAGCGGGTTCCTCGTGAAAGACACCGAACCGGCCGAGCTGATCCGGGCGGTGCGGGTCGTAGCCGCAGGCGAGGGACTGCTGTCGCCGGGCGTGACCAGGCGGCTGCTCGAACGGATGGCGCGAGGCTTGCGCGATGCCAACGGCACGGTCTCGCTCGACGCGGTCACCGAGCGCGAACGCGAGGTGCTCGGTCTCGTCGGTCGCGGGCTCAACAATGCCGAGATCGGCGAGCGCCTGTTCCTCAGCCCGCTCACCGCGAAGACGCACGTATCGCGGATCATGATCAAGCTCACCGCCCGCGACCGGGTGCAGCTCGTCATCATCGCCTACGAGGCCGGACTGGTCAGCCCGGCCTGGTGACGTGTGCCTTGTCAGCTGGCCGCGTGGTCGTACGCCCGCGTTGACCTGCACCCGCGTTGACCTGCGCCCGAGGGTGTATCCGAAGTGTCTCCCGGCGGCGGATTCGCCCCGGGGCTGGCGCGACGATTCTGGAGGTATCGGTTCCGCCGGAACCTCCAACGAATGGACACACAATGCTTACGACAGTTCTCACCACCGGGCTCGCCGCCCACGCGATGGGCTGGGGCCATGCAGGCTGGTTGTTCCTGCTGATACCGCTCTTCTGGGTGATCTTCTTCGTGCTGCTCTTCACCTTCCTCGGGCGCCGTATGCGGCGCGGCTGGGCTGGGCCGGGCTACGGTCATGCCGCCTGGCACGCGG
>NZ_JBDSPJ010000021.1:0-173846 GCF_039912695.1 Pseudolysinimonas sp. | reverse complement strand
GGCAGTCAGGGTACGCGGACGAGAGCAGGAGGGCAGCCCCTGCCACGATAGATTTGCGGCCGTGGCCGACACCGTGAGCAATGCCGAGCAGAACCCAGACGACTCCCAGCCCTGGGCCGAACTCGGCCTGAAGGTCGACGAGTACGCCCGTATCAAGGAGATCCTCGGCCGCCGCCCGACCTCGTGCGAGCTGGCGATGTACTCGGTGATGTGGAGTGAGCACTGCTCCTACAAGTCGTCGAAGGTGCATCTGAAGCAGTTCGGGCAGAAGGTTTCGCCTGAGATGACGAAGAACCTCATGGTCGGCATGGGCGAGAACGCCGGCGTCGTCGACATCGGTGAGGGCTGGGCGGTCACTTTCAAGATCGAGTCACACAATCACCCGTCGTACATCGAGCCGTTCCAGGGTGCAGCCACCGGAGTCGGCGGCATCGTGCGCGACATCATCTCGATGGGTGCGCGCCCGGTCGCCGTGATGGATGCCCTCCGCTTCGGGGCGATCGATCATCCCGACACTGCTCGCGTGGTGCCGGGAGTCGTGAGCGGCATCTCGTTCTACGCGAACTGCCTCGGCCTGCCCAACATCGGCGGCGAGACCTGGTTCGACCCGGTGTACCAGGCGAACCCCTTGGTGAACGCCCTCGCGGTCGGGGTGCTGCGCCACGAAGACCTCCACCTCGCGAACGCCCGCGGAGCCGGCAACAAGGTCGTGCTGTTCGGCGCCCGCACCGGTGGCGACGGTATCGGTGGCGCGAGCATCCTCGCCTCCGACACGTTCTCAGCCGGCGGACCGACCAAGCGTCCAGCCGTTCAGGTCGGCGACCCGTTCGCCGAGAAGGTGCTCATCGAGTGCTGCCTCGAACTGTTCGCCGCCGACCTGGTGGAAGGCATCCAAGACCTGGGAGCTGCCGGCATCTCGTGCGCCACCTCGGAACTCGCCAGCAACGGCGACGGCGGCATGGCCATCGAATTGGATGCCGTCCTCCTGCGCGATCCCTCACTCACGGCCGAAGAGATCCTGATGTCGGAAAGCCAGGAGCGGATGATGGCGATCGTCGAGCCGTCGAAGTTGGAGGGTTTTCTCGCCGTCACCGCCAAGTGGGATGTCGAGACCAGCGTGCTGGGCGAGGTCAACGACTCGGGCCGCCTCACGATCACCTGGCGCGGCGAAACGATCGTCGATGTCGACCCCCGCACCGTCGCCGTCGACGGCCCGGTGTACGACCGCCCGATGGTGCGCCCCGAGTGGATCGACGCGCTCAACGCCGACTCGGCATCAGTTCTGCGGCGCCCGGCGACCGGCGACGAGCAGCGCGCCGACCTTCTGCACCTGCTGGGCAGCCCGAACCTCGCCGACAAGAAGTGGGTCACCAACCAGTACGACCGGTACGTGCTGGGCAACACCGCGCTGTCCTACCCAGACGACGGCGGCATGGTGCGGGTCGACGAGACCTCCGGCCTCGGCTTCGCCGTCGCGACGGATGCCAACAGCTGGTACTGCTACCTCGACCCGTATGAGGGTGCAAAACTCGCGCTCGCCGAGGCCTACCGCAACGTTGCCGTGACGGGTGCGACCCCGGTCGCAGTCTCGGATTGCCTCAACTTCGGTTCCCCGGAGAACCCCGAGGTGATGTGGCAGTTCGAGCGCACCGTCACGGGCCTCGCCGACGGCTGCCTCGAGATCGGCATCCCGGTGACCGGCGGCAACGTGTCGTTCTACAACCAAACCGGCGACGTGCCGATCCATCCGACGCCGGTGATCGCCGTGCTCGGCACCATCGATGACGTCGGGCGGCGGGTTCCGTCGGGCTGGCAAGACGGTGGTGACAACGTCTACCTGCTGGGCACGACGTCGCTCGAACTCGACGGCTCGGCCTGGGCCGGCGTGCTGCACGGTCACCTCGGCGGACGTCCCCCCGCCGTCGACCTGAGTCGCGAGAAAGACCTCGGCGCCCTCCTCGCGGCGGCCGCCCACGAAGGACTGCTGAACGCAGCCCACGACCTCGCCGACGGGGGGCTCGCGATCGCGTTGACCGACGCCATCCTGCGCTTCGGCGTTGGCGCCCGGGTGTTCCTCGACGAACTCTGCGAACGCGATGGAATCGACGTCGCGACGGCGCTGTTCTCCGAGTCGACCGGTCGCGTGCTCGTCGCTGTTCCTCGCGAAGAAGACGTCAAGTTCACCCGGCTCTGCGAAGGTCGCGGCTACCCGGTGCTGCGGATGGGCGTGACCGACACCGAGGGAGACCTCGAGGTGCAAGACCACTTCACGATCCCGCTGGCCGAACTTCAGGATGTTTCACGTGGCACCCTCGCGGCGCACTTCGGTCCCGTGGTCGGGTACCCGGCGCGCTAGGAGCGGATTACTGCCCAGCGGGAAGAAATCGCGGGCAGGGGAAGGGCAAAACATTCCCGCCGGGTAGATTTTTCGGGAGCATCGTGTCAGAATCTCCCCGACGGGCAGATTCGGAGGGTCACAGTGAGCGACCTCGTGAGCATTGGCGAACTCAGCGCAAACCTCGGGCTCCCGATCAAGACTCTCCGTCGCCTCGCGGATCGCGGTGAGATCCCGTCCAGCGTGTCGGCTGGCGGACACCGTCGGTTCGATCTTGAGGGGGTCCGCACTGCGCTCGCCACGACCGACTCCACAATGCCGGCGCGCCCGCCGGAGTGGAGTTCCCGCGACGAGCTTGACGGGCTGTCGGAGTCAGACGTGTGGCTCCGCGCCAGAACGGGTCTCGAGATAGATGGCAGCACAGACGCAGGACGCGCAGCGACTTACGCATTCACCGAGATGCTCAACAACGCAATCGATCACAGCGGAAGTCAGTGGGCTGACTCCGAGGTCTGGTCGACATCATCCGCGTTCGCATTCCGCATCCGGGACCACGGCGACGGGGTATTCGCACACCTTCAGTCCGGCCTGGGCCTCAGTCGCCCCATCGAGGCCGCGGCTGAGCTCACCAAGGGAAAGCGCACGACCTGGCGCGAACGCCATAGCGGAGAGGGGATCTTCTTCACCTCCAAAGTCGCCGGGGTGTTTCGGCTCTCGGCAAACGGTCTTCGACTGACGGTCGACAACCTCCGCGGCGACGTCGCACTCGGGGTCTCGCCAGTCCGGATCGGCACCCTCGTCGAGTTCACGCTTCCCCTTCCGCCAGCTCGCACCTTGCGCTCGGTCTTCGAGGAATTCACGACCGAGGATCGCGGATTCGTGAGGAGTCGCCCCACAGTCAAGCTGTTTGGCACGGGACTCGCGTTCATCTCGCGGTCGGAAGCGCGTCGTCTCATGGAGGGGATGGAGGCTTTCGACGACATCGATCTCGACTTCGCCGGAGTAGATGACGTCGGCCAGGGCTTCGTCGATGAACTGCTCAGGGTCTGGCCATCCGAGCACGGCGGCGTGCGCCTCGTTCCGACCAACATGAATGAGGCAGTCGAGTTCATGGTGAATCGGGCGCGTCGAGGTTGAGTTTCGACCCTAGACCGCGAACTTAACTCCCGACCAATCTTCGGCGAGCGCCCACAGTTTCGCGCCGAACTCCGGCGACGCGGATGAGGTGACCGGCGCCTGGGCAACCGGCAGGCCGCGCATCCCGAACATCTGGCCGGGGCCGAAGAACGTACCCGACTCCGCGTCAGGATCGGTCGCCGCACGCACGACCGGCCAGGCGCCGTGATCTTTGCCTTGCGCGACGACGGCCGACGCGAAGCCGCCGACCCGCTGCCACCACGACGAGTTGGTGATGACGTCGGGCCGTTTCTCGGAGAGTTCGTTGACCGCATACCCGGGGTGCGCGAGCATCGACTTGCGCGCATCCCCGGCCGCGCGTAGTCGACGATCGAGTTCGAACGCGAAGCCGTGCACCGCATGCTTCGAGAAGGCGTACGCGCGGAACGGTCGGTACTTCTTCTCGGACATCAGGTCATCGGGGTCGAGTCGAGTCATCGCGGTCGCCATCGAGCCGAGTCCGACGACGCGATCTCGAAGCACGGGAAAGACCAGCGCCGTCAGCGCGAAGTGCCCGACGAAATTGCCGCCAACCTCGAGTTCGAGGCCGTCCTTGGTCGTCTTCCGCGTCGCCGGAGAGATCACGAGTCCGGCATTGTTGACCAGCACATCCGCTCCGCCGAGTTCGGCGATGTGATCAGCCGTCGCGCGAACGGAGTCGATCGAGGTGAGGTCGAAGGGCACGTGGTGGATGTCGACGTGCGGCACCCGAGCACGAATCGACGCCATCGCCTGGTTCGCCTTGGGCGCATGTCGGGCCGCCAGGATGATGCGGGCACCGGCCCCGGCGAGCTGCTCGCACGCCCAGTAGCCGATGCCGGTGCTCCCGCCGGTGACAACGAAAGTTCGTCCCTCCTGCGACGGGAGGTGAACTGGATCCCAGGTCACGGTTGCGGGGTACTGATCGCGCCGGTGGAGGCGATTTGCTCGTGGTGGTGGATGACCTCGGCGACGACGAAGTTGAACCACTTCTCGGCGAAGGCGGGGTCGAGTTGGGCGTCGAGTGCGAGCGCCCGGAGTCGCGCGGTTTGCACCCTCTCGCGCTCAGTATCTGACGGTGGCAGCCCGCGCGCGGCCTTCAGCCGGCCGACCCGTTGTGTCGCTTTGAACCGCTCAGCCAGAAGATGCGTGAGGGCAGCGTCGATGTTGTCGATGCTCTGACGCAGCTCGGCGAGTTCGGCGCGCGTCGCGTCATCCATCTCGGCCATGCGGCCAGACTACCGATCCAACCTAGCTACCGATCCAAGGTCGGGGTCGGTGCAGACCTGAGTCGCTCTTCGAGCCCGGCTCGAACCCCCGGCCATTCCTCGACCAGGATCGAGAACACGGCAGTGTCGCGCCAGGTGCCGTCGGCGCGCCGTCGGTCCCGACGGGTGATGCCCTCGAAGGTGGCGCCGAGTTTCGAGATCGCCGCCCTCGATCGCTCGTTGCGAGCATCCGCCTGAAGTTTCACGCGGCCGAACCCGTGGTCAAAAGCCGTCCCGAGCATCAGCAACTTTGCTTCGGGGTTCACCGCGGTGCCCCAGATGCTCGGGTGCCAGCCGGTCCAGCCGATGTGCGCATGCTCCAACGCGAGGTCGAAGTCGGCAAGGCTCGACGACCCGACGATGGTGCCGGCATCGGGGCCGACCGTGAGACGAGCAACGTAGGTAATGCCAGCCTCGTGGGGAAAGTAGCGGGGCGCCCACTCTGCGTAGGCGGTCTGGTCGGCAGGGAGACCCTCCGGGCCGCCCCCGTAGCCACCCGCGAAGACCTCGGGACGCCCGAGTGCAGCCCACAGGCCGGGCAGATGTTCGGTCGTGAAAGGTTCGAGCTGGATGACGCGGCCTTCGAGCACGCGGCGGTCGGGGCGGGTGGCAGTCACCTTGCAATCCTCGCAGCCGCTAACGTGACGCCATGCAGCGCTTTTCAGGTCAGCCTTGGCGTCTCGCCGGCGCCGTCGTCGGCTGGCTCGGTTTCTCGTTCTGCTTCACGCTGCTGTACCTGTCGGCGGGTGTGGTGATGGGGCTCGGCGGCTTCTGCGCCTCCGGTGGTGCCTACGTGATCGCAACCGAGTGTCCCGACTCCGTCGTCGCATTCACGCCGCTCTCGATCGTCGGGGGGCTGGTCATCGTCGGCGTCAGCGTCTACCTCGCCCGTGGTTTCGGCACCCCGCTCGCCGCCTGGGCCTGGCCGATCCTGTTCTGCGGTCTGGGCGTGCAGTTTCTCCTCAGCGCACTGTCCGGCGACCCGACGGGAATCTTCATCGCGGTGGTCTTCATCGTGATGGGGCTAGTCCCGCTGGTGATCGCCTTCCGCGCCGACTGGCGCCCGGTGCTCGTCGGAAGCACGGCTCTCAACGGCCACCCGTTCGGTGACACCTCCGCCGCATCCCGTCTCGCGGCGCCGTTCGGGCGCGAAGACGATCGCGAACCGATCGCGCCGACCGCCACCGACTGGCTGGTGAGCCTGAGCATCACGATTCTCGGCTCAGCCCTCGGCATCTACCTGGCGCTCGCGACCTTCTCTGCTGTCGCGAACTCCGGCCCGCAGTAGAGCCCGCCGACGATTCGACATGACGCCGGATGAGCTAGCCGACCTCGCGCACCTGCGCCGAGCGCGCGACTACATCGACCGCGAATACGCCCAGCCCCTCGACGTTCCGGCGATGGCGCAGAAGGCGCTCATGTCACCCTCCCATTTCGCTCGCAAATTTCGGGCTGCCTACGGTGAGACTCCGTACGGCTACCTGATGACCCGCCGCATCGAGCGAGCGCAAGACCTGCTGCGCCGCGGCGACCTCTCGGTGACCGACGTCTGCCTCGCCGTCGGGTGTACGTCGCTCGGCTCGTTCAGCGCCCGGTTCACCGAGATCGTCGGCATGACGCCCACCGCATATCGCACGGGCGACCATTCCGGCCACGCACTGCTCCCCCCGAAGACCGTCATGACCGGAGCGCGACCGAGCAGGAATCGAGAAGCGGCCCCGGCATCCCGCCCGTAACGTGGCGGTCATGACGATCTCGATCTCGCACTTTCCGGTCAGCGCCCCCGACGTCGACGCGAGCGTCGCCTTCTACCGTGACGCCCTCGGCTTCACCGTTGTGATGGATGTTCCCAACGGCTCATATCGCTGGGTCACGATGGCCTCACCCGACGACCCAAATGCGCAGATCGTGCTCAGCGAACCGCACGCGGGCCGGTCACAGCAGGAGGGTGACGAGATGCTCGCCCTCGTCGCCAAGGGCGCCTTCGGTCCGATCGTGCTGCGCACCGACGACGTCGACGCCGCCTTCGAGCGCGCACGGTCGTCGGGCACCGGCGAGGTGCTGCAGGAGCCGATGGATCAGGGCTGGGGCGTCAAAGACTGCGCCTTCCGAGACCCGGCTGGCAACATGATCCGCATCGCCCAACCGGCTTAGCGGCTTAGCGGCTTAGCGGCTAACCGAGCAGGTCGTGCCGTACGACGATCGCGTCGCGTTCTGGCCCGACCCCAATCGCCGAGATCCGCGACCCTGACATCCCCTCGAGAGCGATCACGTAGTCCTGCGCGTTCTTCGGCAGATCGCCGAAGGTACGGGCACCGGTGATGTCTTCGGTCCAGCCGGGGAACTCCTGGTAGATCGGAACGGCGTGGTGGAAGTCGCTCTGGTTGACCGGCACTTCCTCAAACCGAACGCCATCGACGTCGTAGGCGACGCAGACCGGAATGGTGGCCAGGCCGGTCAGAATGTCGAGCTTCGTCAGCACGAAATCGGTGACGCCGTTGATGCGTGAGGCGTAGCGCGCGATCGGGGCGTCGTACCAACCCACGCGGCGCGGGCGCCCTGTCGTGGTGCCAAACTCGTGCCCCGTGGCCCGCAGGAACTCGCCCATCTCGTCGAACAGCTCGGTGGGAAAGGGGCCCGATCCGACGCGGGTCGTGTACGCCTTGACGATGCCGATGATCCGCTCGAGGCGAGCCGGCGCGACGCCTGAGCCGGTCGCCGCTCCACCCGCAGTCGCCGACGAGGATGTCACAAACGGGTAGGTGCCGTGATCGATGTCGAGCATCGTGGCCTGGCCGCCTTCGAACAGCACGGTCTTGCCGGCATCCAGTGCCTGATGCAGCACGAGAGCCGTGTCGGCGACCATCGGCCGCAGGCGCTCTGCGTGCTTGAGCAGTTCGGCGACGACCTCATCGACGGTGACCGCACGACGGTTGTAGATCTTCACCAGAAGGTGATTCTTCTGGCCGATCGCGCCCTCCACCTTCTGGCGCAGGATGTTCTCGTCGAACAGGTCTTGGATGCGGATGCCGACCCGGTTGATCTTGTCGGCGTACGCCGGCCCGATGCCGCGACCGGTCGTGCCGATCTGCCGCTTGCCGAGGAACCGCTCCGTGACCTTGTCGAGGGTGCGGTGGTAGGAGGTGATCACGTGCGCGTTCGCGCTGACCAGAAGCCGCGAGACATCCACCCCGCGTGCCGTGAGTGCATCGAGTTCCTCGAACAGCACGTCGAGGTCGATGACGACGCCATTCGAGATGACCGGGATGACCCCGGGCGTCAGGATGCCGGAGGGCAGCAGGTGCAGGGCGTACTTCTCGGTGCCGATCACGACGGTGTGGCCGGCGTTGTTGCCGCCGTTGAACTTGACGACGTAGTCAAGCCGACTGCTGAGCAGGTCGGTGGCCTTGCCCTTGCCTTCGTCGCCCCACTGGGCGCCGACGATCACGATTGCGGGCATGCGGGGACTCCCTAGAAAGTAACGGAGGGATTACACCCCATCCTATCGAGGATGAGTGAACCGGCGACCGCTGATCGTGTCGGGGTCAAGACGCAGGTAGTTGAGCTTCTCGCTCGGGTCCCAGGTCGCGATCCGGGTCACGCCCGATGACTCGATCTCAACATCCGAGTCGAGACGCTGTACCCGCCCGCGGATGACGACGCTCCACCGGGTCGCGCCGCGACCGCCGTCGGTTTCGAAGGCAACCTCGGGATGTGCCGTCAGGAGCTCGAGTTTGGCGCCGGGCCCACTGCGGAAGTAGAGCGCGTTCCGGCCAACGAGGTAGTTCACCGGAAAGATGTCGACCCCTGTGTCACGACGCATCGCGAGTCTGCCGACCTCCTGTCGACTCAACAGCCGCCAGATCTCGGTGTCGTCGAGCGCGTCGCCACCGCGGGCGACCTCGGCTCGGTCGGCATCCACCTCGAGGTTGTCGATCACGAAGTCGACTCCAGAGACTTCGGCTGCCGCGTGATGCAGCGAGCGGCGTGCCGCCGTCGTCGCAACCCGCCCTCGGAGCGTAACGACGTGTTGGACGGAGGTCGATACCACCTCGGTCAGCGAAATCCCGGTGGCCACGAGCGCGGCACGCACCGCTGTGGCGACCTCGTCGTCGCCGAGTTCGGCCCCGCGCGTTCCCGCCTTCACCGACAGTCGATTGTCGACGACCTCCACGCCGTCGAGCGTCACCGAGATCGCGTGGGCGGCCAGCCGCTCGGCATGCGTGCGAACGGAACCGTGCAGAACGATGACGCCGCCGGTCGCGTCAACCCGGATGTCGGCCGGGTCGAGGTCGGCGGAGGAATCGAGCGCCTCACGGACCCGTCCGCGGAGTCCTCGTCTGCCTTCGCTCATGCCTCATTGTGTCGCACGTACCTGCGGACCCATTCATGCATCACGATCGCGGCCGCAGCTCCCGCGTTGATCGAGCGAGTCGACCCGAACTGGGCGATTTCGACTACCAGGTCAGCGGCGGCGAGCGCCTCGGCGGTCAAACCCGGTCCTTCTTGCCCGAAGAGCAGCACGCAGCGTTCGGGAAGCTCGGCGGTGACAATATCCACCGACCCTTCGATGTTGTCGACCGCGACGATGGGTAGGTCGCGTTCCCGCGCCCAGGCGACGAGATCGGCAACATCGGGATGCTCGACGATGTGTTGGTAGCGGTCGGTCACCATGGCGCCGCGACGGTTCCAGCGCCGGTTGCCGACGATGTGCACGGCCTCGGCGAGGAAGGCGTTTGCGGTGCGCACGATCGAGCCGATGTTCATGTCGTGTTGCCAGTTCTCGATCGCGACATGGAACGGGTAGCGACGAGAATCGAGGTCGGCGACGATCGCCTCCATCGACCAGTAGCGGTAGACATCCACGACATTGCGGGTGTCACCGTGTTCGAGCAACTCGGGGTCGTAGCGCTCATCGGTCGGCCACGCATCGCGGCCACCGGGCCACGGCCCGACTCCGATCTCGCGTCTGAGGAACTCGTCTTTCACGAGCATGACCTTATGTCGGGGTGGACGTCGGCTGCTCGACCTCGCTAGAAAAGTGTCGGGTCGGCCTCGGCGATGACCACGGAATCGGCACGGACGAGCAGATCGAGTAGCGCGGTATTGATGAACAGCCGCTCGCGACCGCGACGCATGTCGAGCAGAGACCCCGTCTTCACCAACGCGTTCAGCCAATTCGTCGCGGTTGGACGCGACACCTTGCACTGATCAATCACGTTGGCGATGCGACAGTACGGCTGTTCGAACAGGACTGCGAGCAAGTCGGCATTTGCCCCTCCCGTCGCTTGCCTGATCGCGTCGAGCATCCGGTCCTGAAGCGACTGGATCTTGTCGATCTTGATCACCGTCGACGCCGCTGTCTGCCGAATGCCTTCGATGACGAAGAGGATCCAGTCCGTCCAAGCGCCGTCACGCGTCACGGCGAGCAAGAGCCGGTAGTACTCATCCTTGTTTTCGATGATGTAACGCGAGAGGTAAAGAATGGGCTGCTCGATCAGTCCAGCGCTCATCAGCATGAGCACATTGAGGATTCGGCCCGTACGCCCGTTGCCATCCTCGAACGGGTGGATGGCTTCAAACTGGTAGTGCGCGAGAGCCATGACGACGAGAGGATCAATGCCATTGCGAGCGTGGATGTACTTTTCCCAGTCACTGAGCTTCTCGCGGATGCGCGCCTCGCCAATCGGCGGTGTGTAGATCGCCGCTTGGGTCACGGGGTTGCCGATGAACGTCCCGGGCAGCCGACGAACTGACATCTCGCGGCTCTTGACTGCCGTACAAATCTCCGAAGCGGTCGTCGCTGAAAGCGGTCGCGACTGAATGAGCCTCACACCTGCGAAGAGAGCGCTGCGGTAGCTCAGCGTTTCCTTGGTCGCGGGGTTAGTCGCGGAGGCTTCATCATGCGCGTACCGAAAGAGCTCGTCGGTGGTGGTGACGATGTTCTCGATTTCCGAGCTTGCCTGCGCCTCGAGGAGCGGGATCGCGTTGATCAGAACCGTCGGATTTGTGATCCTTCGCGCTGCCTGATCGAGAGCGGCAAGTGCAGCGCGAGCCTCAATGGTCGCCTTCAGGACCTCGCGCGTCTCGACTTCGACGTCGGGTGGCAGCGGCGGGAGGTCGTTGTAAGGCTCGCTTGCAATCCAGGCCATATGCAAAGTCTAGTAACACTTCCGCGTGACGTGTAAAAAAATCCCTATATTTTTTACACGTCACGAGTACGTACCCCGCGGCTTTACATGAACGGCAAAGTTGGTGGCGCAGAGTCTCCCTAGCATGGGGCCATGCGTGAACGCGGAGATATCGAGTGCTGGCTCACCGACATGGACGGCGTGCTGGTGCACGAGAACACCCCGCTGCCCGGTGCGGCCGACCTGATCAAACAGTGGCGGGACCGCGACATCCCGTTCCTGGTGCTGACCAACAACTCGATCTTCACGCCGCGTGACCTCGCCGCCCGGCTGCGCGCGTCGGGGCTCGACGTGCCCGAGAAGAGCATCTGGACCTCAGCCCTGGCCACGGCCGACTTCTGTGCCTCGCAGATTCCGGGCGGCTCGGCCTTCGTGATCGGTGAGGCCGGCATCACGAATGCGCTGCACGAAGTGGGCTTCATCATGACCGACACCGAACCCGACTACGTCGTCGTCGGCGAGACCCGCAACTACTCGTTCGAGGCGATCACCCGCGCGATCCGGCTGATCAACGCGGGCTCGCGCTTCATCGCGACGAATCCGGATGCCACCGGGCCCAGCGCGGATGGCGTGCTGCCCGCCACCGGCGCCGTCTCGGCACTCATCACCAAAGCCACCGGCAAGGAGCCGTACGTGGTCGGCAAGCCGAACCCGATGATGTTCCGGTCGGCGATGAACCGCATCGGCGCACACAGTGAGAACACCGGGATGATCGGCGACCGGATGGACACCGACATCGTCGCCGGCATCGAGGCGGGCCTGCACACCGTGCTCGTGCTGACCGGCATATCGGATGCTGCGGAGATCGAGCGCTACCCGTTCCGCCCCGACGAGATCCTCACGGGAGTGCACGAACTCGTCGACCGTTCGTAACTGTTAACCTCCGGGCATGGCCTGGACCTGGAGAGACGACGACCCCGACACCGTCGTGCTCGGCGACAACCTGGCGGTCACCGCCGGCATCCCGGATGGCGCGTTCCGCCTGATCTACCTCGACCCCCCGTTCAACACGGGCCGCACGCAGCGCCACCAACGGGTCACGGCGACCCGCGACGAGGCAGGCCGGGCCGGCTTCGGCGGTCACGGTTACCTCCGGGAGAGCGGCACGGTGTCGCAGTACAACGACACCTTCGAGGACTACTGGGCCTTTCTCGAACCGCGACTGCGCGAAGCCCACCGCCTCCTCGACGACCAGGGCACGCTCTACCTGCACCTCGACTACCGGGAGTCGCACTACGCGAAGGTCGCCCTAGATGGGCTGTTTGGCCGGGAGTGCTTTCTCAACGAAATCATTTGGGCCTACGACTACGGCGCCAAGTCGACCCGGCGCTGGCCGGCGAAGCACGACACGATCCTGGTCTACGTGAAGAACCCCGACCGGTACTTCTTCGACTCGACGTCAGTTGACCGTGAGCCGTATATGGCGCCGGGGCTCGTGACGATCGAGAAGGTCGAGCGAGGCAAACTGCCGACGGATGTGTGGTGGCACACGATCGTGCCGACGAACGGCCGCGAGCGCACCGGTTACCCGACGCAGAAGCCGGAAGGCATCCTGCGCAGAATCGTGCAGGCGTCGAGCGCTCCCGGTGACTCGGTGCTCGACCTGTTCGCCGGATCGGGAACGACGGGTGCCGTTGCCGCATCCCTCGGTCGTCGTTTTCTGCTCGTCGACGAAAACCCGGATGCTGTCGCGGTCATGCGAACCCGGTTGCCCGACGCGCGATTCGTCGAACTGTAGGTCAGCCGTTCGTCGCCGGCGGAACCGCGACCGAACCGGTCATCGCGTCACCCGACGAGCGACTGATGAAGCAGTAGTACGACGGGTCGGCCTTCCACTCCTCCTTCGTCACGGGGTAGGCACCCTGGATTTGCGCGTCGGTGTAGACGCCCGCAGCCGCGAGATCGATGATGCCGGGAGCCGAGCAGAGCAGAGTGATTTGGGTCTTCAGAGCATCGGCTCCGGGGAAGGTCTTGTCGGGAGAATCCGGAAGCGACTCGGGGAACCAGGCACGGTAGACCATCTGTGCTGCGTGCGGATCGGCACAGTCCACGACCGTGTACTCCTCCTGCCAGGCGTCAACGTAGGGCTCAAGGCACTCGCCGCCCGCCAACTCGTCCCAGGCGTAGGTTCCGGGTTCGACCGGCCCAATCGGCAGGGCGGTCATGCTCGGCGTGGGAGTCGGAGTCGGCGTCGCGACGGCCGGCGCGGGTCCCAGCAGATCGGTCAACCGGGTGCCGACGAGAAAGAGCGCGATGAGCGCGATGACGGCGAGGAGCCCGCCGCCGACGCCGATGAGCACACGTTGCAGGGTGCCGAGTCCGTGCGGTGGGGGCGGTTCTCCCCCGTCACCACCCGCAACACGAACCACCTCTTTCGATGGCCGCCGGGCGAAGGGAGCTTCGTTGGGATCGGGACCGGGCTGGTACTCGCGAAAGGCGGTGTCACTGAACAGCGAGTCGAGCGCCGAGTCCGACTCAACGGTCGGCGGTCGGAGCGGCATCGGCACGAGCGCCTGAGTCGGTTCAGCGACCGGATTCAGGTGCGTCGGCTCAGGCTCGATCGACATCGCCTGGGTCGCCATGGGCTCCCAGCTCGGAGTCGTCGGATGCGGCGCGGGCTCAAACTGCGGGACCCCGATCGGATCGAACGGGTTGACCAGCGCGGGCGGTTCAACCAGCGGCACGGCGGGTTCGGTCGGCTGCACCGGCTGTGCCGGCGCACCAGCAGCGGCCGCTTCGCGTGCCTCCCGCTCGAACTTCGCGAACCAATCCTCGGCGTTTTCACCCGTGTCGGGATTCATTGCTTCTCAAGCCCCAGATCCTGAAGCGAGATGGCGGCGTAGTAGGGATAGCCGGCGGCCTCGATCACTTCCTTCGCCCCGGTGTCGCGGTCGACGACGACGGCCACGGCCGCGATCTCAGCGCCGACTTTGAGCAACGCCTCGATCGCCTTGAGTGGCGAGCCGCCGGTGGTGGAGGTGTCTTCGAGCACGACGACGCGACGACCCGCGAGGTCGGGCCCTTCGACTTGGCGACCCCGACCGTGATCCTTCGGCTCCTTGCGCACGACGAATGCGTCGTAGCGCCGCCCGATCGCCGCTCCGCGATGGAGTACCGCGGCCGCGATCGGGTCAGCTCCCATGGTCAGCCCGCCTACGGCATCCACATTCGGGATGTCGGCGATCAGGTCGACCATCACCTCACCGATGAGCGGGGCGACCCGGCCGTCGAGGCTGACCTTGCGCAGGTCGATGTAATAGGTGGCTTTCTTGCCGCTGGTCAGCGTGAAGTCGCCATGGAAGACGGCTCCGTCGGTGATGGAGCGGATGAGCGCATCCCGAGCGTCGTTCACAGGCACGGTCACAGGCACAAGACTATGTGTCATGCGCCTGGCCACTTGGAATGTCAACTCGGCGCGCAGCCGGGTTGCCCGAATCACCGACTTCCTGGTGCGTGAGAGCGTCGACGTGCTCGCGATGCAAGAGATCAAGTGCACGGCCGCACAGTTTCCGATGCAGGCATTCGAAGATGCCGGGTACGAGATCGCACTGCATGGGCTCAACCAGTGGAACGGGGTCGCGATCGCGAGCCGGCATCCTCTCGACGACGTCGAGGTGGGATTTCCCGGGATGCCGGGGTTCGCCAAAGATGTCGAGGGTCCCGATGCCCCCATCGAAGCCCGCGCGATTGGCGCGACGACGGGTGGTCTGCGGGTGTGGTCGCTCTATGTGCCGAATGGCCGCGGGCTCGCGGATCCGCACTACCT
Source organism: Pseudolysinimonas sp. (assembly GCF_039912695.1). Taxonomy (GTDB): domain Bacteria; phylum Actinomycetota; class Actinomycetes; order Actinomycetales; family Microbacteriaceae; genus Pseudolysinimonas_A. The sequence continues at coordinate 159,131 of NZ_JBDSPJ010000021.1, read as the reverse complement.
CTACAAACTCGACTGGCTCGCGAAGTTGACCGCCGCTACGAAGAGCTGGGCTTCGTCGGCCGAACCACTCGCTCTGACGGGTGACTTCAACATCGCGCCGCTGGACTCGGATGTCGGCGACCCCACGCTCATCCCCGGGTTGTCGACCCACATCTCGCCCCCCGAGCGTGCGGCCTTCGCTGCTCTTCTCGACGCAGGACTGACGGATGTCGTGCGCCCGCTGATCCCTACCGGCTACACCTACTGGGACTACCAGCAACTGCGGTTTCCACGCAACGAAGGGCTGCGCATCGACTTCGTGCTCGGCTCCCCGTCGTTCGCGGCGGCAGTCACCGGAGCGAAAATTCATCGGGATGAACGCAAGGGCGACGCCCCGAGCGACCACGTGCCCGTGGTCGTCGACCTCGATCTGCAGCCTGCCGACGCTGACGACGACGATCGGCCGATGTTCTACTGACCCGATCCGCCGGATTCGAAGCGTCGGCGAGCGCTCGACGCACGTCCTCGGCTGTCGAAATGGCATCCACGCAACGATCGTGCGCCACTCGCAACCCTTTCCGGAAGCGTCCTTCCTAGGCTCGATACATGACGATGATCCCCGCCCCGACGGTCGACGACGTCGTCGCGTCCCCAGCCTGGCTCGACCTGAAGGCCGCGGTCGCCGCGCTTCAGCCGCTGCAGATTCACGACGGCAGCATCCCGGACTCCGCGAGCCATGCCGAAGCCGGCGGACTGGTCACAAGAATCAGGGCGAACGTCGAAAAACTGTCCGATCTGTTCCCTTTTGACGCGGACTACCTGAATCTTGTGAGTGCCGACTTCGAGCGCTGGCAGGCCGAAGGGTTCGGCATCCCGGATTTCTACGACTCCCTCGTTGCGTTTCATCCCGAGCGTCACCGCGAGAACGGCCTCCGGCACCTCGTGATCTTCCCGATGTACACCCAGAACGGCAGCACCGACCGGCTCGTCGAGGCCGTTCTGATCGAGGTCGTCTGGCCTGAGTTCATCGGCGCACTCGAGCAGACCTACACGAATGCGTTGTTCGTGCCGATCCGGTTTCTCGACTTCACGACGGGTTACGACACCAACTCCGCCGTGCTGTTTCCGGAAACTGTCGCCATGCGCGAGATCCCAGCGTTCACCTGGGGCGCGATCTTCGCCGATCGTGAAGCCGCACGATTCCGCCGGGTGACCCTCGCGGCAGCCGCGATCACGAAGCTCGACCTCCCCGACGACGCGCAACGCTTGCTCGCCGACCAGAAGCTGGCCGAAGAAACTTTCGTGATGTGGGACCTCATCCACGACCGCACCCACATGCGCGGCGACCTGCCCTTCGATCCGTTCATGATCAAGCAGCGGATGCCGTACTTTCTCTACTCGCTCGAAGAGTTGCGCTGCGACCTGACCGCATTCCGCGAGGCCGTGAAGTTGGTCAGGGCCGAAGACACGGATGACGTCACCCGCGAGCACGCCGCCCTGGTGCAGTACGCCATCCTGTTCGACCGGATGTTCCGCTTTCCGCTCACCGGCGACCGCACCCGCAACTACGACGGCCTCGGCGGCCAGTTGCTGTTCGCCTGGTTGCACCAGCACAACGTGCTGCACTGGACCGACACCCAACTAGCAATCGACTGGGCCGATGTTCCGGATGTCGTGGTTCAGCTGTCCGACGCGATCAACGACCTCTACTGGCGCAGCATCGACCGCCCGAAGACCGCACATTGGCTCGCCGCGTACGACCTGGTGCGTTCGGTGCTCGACCCGCATCCCGCATCGCACTGGGCCCGCGGGCTCTCCGACGACATCCTTACCGGCCCCCCACGCGGGATGACGGATGCCGTGCTCGACGACGAGTTCCCGCTGTCGATGTTCTACGAAGCGCTCAGCAAGAAGATGGGCGACGTCATCGAATCTACGAAGGGCATCACGGGTACTGCTGCGTAGGGCCGAGTACGACGTAGCCTGGGGTGATGCTGCAGATTCGGGGAGTTGGCAAGCGCTTCGGCACGCGACAGGTTCTCGAGGACGTCTCGTTCGACGTGATCGAGGGGCGGATGACAGGGTTCGTCGGCGGCAACGGTGCCGGCAAGACCACGACGATGCGCATCATCCTCGGGGTGCTCGAGCCCGATTCGGGTGATGTGACTCTCGACGGGAAGCACCTCGGTTCGGGAGACCGCCGCGGCTTCGGTTACATGCCGGAGGAGCGCGGCCTCTACCCGAAGATGCGGTTGCTCGAGCAACTGGTCTACCTCGCACGCCTCCACGGACTCGACCCTGATGCGGCTCGCACCAACGCGCGGGAACTACTCGGGCGGCTCGGGCTTGGCGAGCGGGAGAACGACCCTCTCGAAAAACTTTCGCTGGGTAACCAACAGCGTGCGCAGATCGCCGCCGCGCTGGTGCACGATCCTGCCGTGCTCGTGCTGGACGAGCCTTTCTCGGGCCTCGATCCGATGGGGGTGGAGACCGTCGTCGACGTGCTGCGTGAGCGTGCCGCGCGCGGAGTTCCGGTGTTGTTCTCGAGCCACCAGCTCGACATCGTCGAGCGTCTCTGCGATGACCTGGTGATCATCGCCGACGGCCGTATCCGGGCGGCCGGCCCCCGCGCCGACCTTCAGGCCCAGCACGCGTCGCTGCGCTACCGACTCGTGGCCAACGACACGAACTGGCTGGATGCCTTCCCCGGCGTCACGATCGCCGACCGCTCTGCCGACGGCGTGCTGTTCGACGCCGACACCGCCGAGACCGTTCAAAAGGTGCTCGCTGCAGCCCTCGCCCGGGGTGCCGTCACCGACTTCGGGCGCCAGAATCCGACGCTTGCTGACATCTACCGGGAGATCGTGCGATGAACGTGACCAAGAGTTCCGGCATGGGGTCCGCCCGGATCGTGCGCCTGGTTGCCGCTCGAGAGATCACGATGCGATTGCGTAGCGTCGCGTTCCTGGTCTCGACCGGCATCCTGCTGGCGATTGTGCTCGCGTCGATCATCATCGGGGGACTCTCGGCGGCGAACCCCTCCGAGCTGCGGGTCGCCGTCGTATCGGGAGCGAATGTCGGCAACATGCCCGGCATCGTCATGGTTCCTGTCGCCGACCGCGCGGCCGCCGAGGCGCTGGTGCGCTCGGGCGACGTCGAGGCCGCGATCGTGCCCGACGCGAGGCCGCCGCTCGGAATCGAGGTGCTCGGCGACAAAAAGGTGCCGACGGAACTGATCCAGCTTCTGAGCGTCGCCCCGCCGGTCGAACTGCTCGACTCGAACGCCGTCAACCCGTTTCTGAGTTACCTCGTCGCGTTTGGCTTCGGGATCGTGTTCTTCGTCTCGGCAATGACGTTCGGGATGACGATCGCGCAGTCGGTGGTCGAAGAGAAGTCGACCCGGGTCATCGAGATTCTGCTCGCCGCAATCCCCACCCGAGCTCTGCTGACCGGCAAGATTGTCGGCACCTCGATCTTGGCCATCGCTCAGATTCTGCTCATCGCTCTGCTCGGTGTGGCCGGGGCCGCGATCACGGGACAGCTCTCGCTGATTCCCGACCTGGGACCGGCAGTCGCCTGGTTCGGCGTCTTCTTCGTGGTCGGCTTCGTGTTGCTCGCCTCGCTCTTTGCGGCCACCGGCGCCCTGGTGTCGCGCCAGGAAGACATCGGATCGACAACCACTCCCGTGACGATGCTGGTGATGATCCCGTACTTCCTGGTGATCTTCTTCAACGACAACCCCCTCGTGGTCACGGTGATGTCCTACGTGCCGTTCTCGGCGCCGATCGCGATGCCGCTGCGGGTGTTCCTCGGCACTGCCCAGTGGTGGGAGCCCCTCCTTTCCCTCGCGCTTCTTGCGCTCACAACGCTGTTGGTCATCCGGGTCGGGGCGCGCATCTACGAACGCTCGCTGCTCAAGCTCGGCGCCCGAGTGTCGTGGCGCGAAGCGCTTGCCCGCTGAGACAAGTGAGCGCTGAGCCAGGTGAGCACGACGCCACCGACATCACCATCGCCTCCTACCAGGACGCGGCAGCTGTCTACCTCGAGCGCAGCCGACGCCCGAGCGCCGCGCTCACGGGGTACCTCGATGAGTTCGCCCGTCTGACGCGCGGAGGCCCGGTACTCGAGCTGGGCAGCGGGCCGGGGTGGGATGCCGAGTATCTCGCGGGGCTCGGCATCCACGTGACTCTCAGTGATGCAACTCCCGCCTTCGTCGAACGGCTTCGTGCGGCGGGTCACGACGCGCTCACCCTCGATGTACGCAGCGATCCACTCGGCGGCCCCTACCGCGGGATTCTGGCGGATGCGGTGCTGCTGCACCTCGATCGGATCGACTTCGCTCGCGCCCTCCGCGCCTGTCGGGCGGCCGTCGAGCCGACCGGAACGCTCGGCATCACGCTGAAGGAAGGTGACGGATCGGGCTGGTCGACCACCAAAATCGACCAGCCGCGCTTCTTCACGTATTGGCAGATCGACGATGTGCGGGCAGAGCTCGAGGCCGCGGGCTGGACTGACATCGTGATCGAGCGAATCGCGGGATCTCGAGAAACCTGGCTGTTCGTCATCGCGCGCGCGTCGGGCCCGGCCACCGGTGGCACGATGGGAACGTGACCACGCTCCACGACCCGAACTGGCGAGGCTTCGCCTCCGACAACTACGCCGGGGTTCACCCCGAAGTGATCACCGCGATCGCCGAGGCTAACGGCGGACATCAGATCTCCTACGGCGAAGACCTCTACACCGAGCGTCTTCATGAGGTGATGCGCGAGCAGTTCGGCGCGCAGGCCGAGGTCTTCCCGGTGTTCAACGGCACCGGAGCCAACGTGGTCGCCCTCACCTCCCTCGTGCCGCGTTGGGGCGCCGTCGTCGCGACGAAGACCGCGCACATCCACAGCGACGAGGGCGGCGCACCCGAGAAGGTGATGGGGCTCAAACTCTTTGTGGTGCCGACTCCGGATGGCAAGCTCACCCCCGACCTGATCGCTACTGAGGCATGGGGCTGGGGAGACGAGCACCGCGCCCAACCCCTCGCCGTGAGCATCACCCAGACCACGGAGCTGGGCACTCTGTACACGCCGGCCGAGGTGCGGGCGATCGCGGACTACGCACACGCGAACGGCATGGCGCTGCACATGGATGGCGCCCGCGTCTGGAACGCGGCCGCCGCCTTGGGCGTGCCGTTCGCTGCATTCACGTCGGATGCTGGCGTCGACATCCTGAGTTTCGGCGGGACCAAGAACGGGCTGATCGCCGCCGAGGCGGTCGTGGTGCTTGATCCGGCACGGGTTGAGGGGCTGATCTTCCTGCGCAAGACGACCATGCAGCTCTCGAGCAAGATGCGCTTCATGTCGGCGCAACTGCTGGCACTTTTCGAGGGAGGACTCGGGCTCGCCGCCGCGGGTCACGCCAACGCGATGGCCACGCGGCTGCGCGCGGCTCTCGACGATCTCACCCTGCCCGGACTCAGCTACAGCCAAGAGACCCAGGCCAACGCCGTCTTCGCCGTGCTCGACAACGCGGCGGCCGACCGCATCCGCGAGAAGGTGCGCTTCTATGACTGGGACCGCGCGTCCGGCGAGGTGCGGTGGATGACGGCTTGGGACACCACGGAAGCTGATGTCGACGCGTTCGTCGAGGTCATCCGCGCCGAACTCTCCTGAGTCGACCTCGGGAGGTGACAGGCTTAGGACTGTGACTACCGATGCGAAACGGCCCTGGCTCGACTCCTACGCTCCGGGGGTGCCTCACGAGATTGAGCTGCCCACGACATCGCTGGCCGATCTCATTGCCGAGTCGGTCACGAACTACCCCGACAACGTCGCGCTGGAATTCTTCGGACGCACAACGACGTACGCCGAGCTAGGCGATCAGATCGAACGCGCGGCCGAGGGCCTGCGTCGCCTCGGCGTCAAGAGGGGCGACACTGTCGCCATCGTTTTGCCAAACTGCCCTCAGCACGTCGCAGCTTTCTACGCCATCCTGCGTCTTGGCGCGATCGTGATCGAGCACAATCCGCTCTACACGCCGCGTGAGTTGCGCCACCAGTTTGAAGATCACGGCGCGAAGGTCGTCATCGCCTGGGACAAGGTGGTCGCGACCATCCAGGCTTTCCCCGCCGACGTCGCGGTCGACCACATCGTGTCGGTCGACATGACGCGTGCCATGCCGTTCGCGACCCGCGCTTTGCTGCGGCTGCCCATCAAACGCGCCCGCGAGAGTCGTACCGCGTTGACCACCAGAGTGTCGGGAACGACCCCGTGGGAGAAGGTGTTCGCCGACGTACCCCTCGCGCCCGAGGTGCCCGGGCCGGCCGTGGGGGATGTCGCCCTCATCCAATACACCTCCGGCACGACGGGTCACCCCAAGGGTGCGACCCTCACCCATCTGAACCTCGGCGTGAATGCGGCGCAGGCTCGAGCCTGGGTGCCCGACGTCAAGCGCGGCACCTCCGTCGTCTACGCGGTCCTGCCGCTGTTTCACGCCTACGGACTCACGCTGTGCCTGACTTTCGCGATGAGCATGGGCGCTCGCCTGGTGATGTTTCCGCGCTTCGATCCCGACCTGGTGCTGCCGGTCATCAAGAAGCGCCCGCCGACCTTCCTGCCCGCCGTGCCACCGATCATTGAACGTCTGACCCTTGCGGCCCAAGAGAAGGGCGTGAGCCTCGACGGCATCACGATCTCGATCTCCGGCGCGATGCCGCTGTCGGCCAAGGTCGTCGAACCGTGGGAGGCCGAGACTCACGGCTACCTCGTCGAGGGCTACGGCCTGAGCGAGACCAGCCCCGTGCTGATGGCGAACCCGGTTGCCACGAGCCGCAAAGCTGGCACCGTCGGCTTGCCGCTGCCGAACACCGAAGTGCGGGTGGTCGATCCGGAGACCGGAAAGGATGCCGCAACCGGCGAGCCCGGCGAACTCTGGGTGCGCGGACCGCAGGTGATGAGCGGCTACTGGAAGAAGCCGGAAGAGACCGCCGCTGTGTTCGACGGCGACTGGTTCAAGACCGGCGACATCGTTCAAATCGACGCCGACGGCTTCGTCAAGATCGTTGACCGCATCAAAGAGATGATCATCGTCGGCGGCTTCAAGGTCGCGCCGAGCGAGGTCGAAGATGCTCTGCGCGATTTCGCCGGGGTCGCCGACATCGCGATCGTCGGCATCCCGCAGTCCGATGGCGAAGAAGAGGTCGTGGCCGCTGTCGTGGCCGCCCCGGGCGTCACCGTCGACCCGGATGCGCTGCGCTCCTTCGCGCGCGAGACCCTGACGCCGTACAAGGTGCCCAAGCGCGTCGTGTTCGTGAAGGAACTGCCCAAGTCCCTGATCGGCAAGGTGCTGCGCAAGAAGGTTCGCGACTCCATCATCGAAGGCGACACCACGCCAAAGTCTTAACGGCTGAGCGGGGCCTCAGGGCGCAGCAGCACCTTCGTCGCGCGGCGCTCATCCATCGCGCGGTACGCCTCGGGAACCTCGGCGAGAGGCAGCTCGAGGTCGAAGACGCGGCCGGGGCGCAGGCGTCCGTCGAGCACCTCGGGCAGTAGTTCCGGCATAGTGTTTCGAACTGACGCGACGCCGCCGCGCAGGCCGACGTTGCTGCGGAACAGACGGCCGATCCTAAGGTCAGCGCCGTGCGGCACGCCGACGAACCCGACCTGCCCGCCGACTCGTGCGACGCGCAGCGACTGATCCATCGCCTCCTCGGTGCCGACGCATTCGAGCACGCGATCCGCCCCGATTCCGCCGGTGAGTTCGCGGATGCGCTCGACGCCCTCATCCCCACGTTCCTCGACGATGTCGGTCGCCCCGAAGTCGCGGGCCAGCTGCTGACGCTGCGGGGTGCGCGACATCGCGATCACCCGACCGGCTCCCAATCGGGTCGCGGCCAGCACTCCGCAGAGTCCCACCGCGCCGTCACCCACGACCACAACCGTGTCGCCCCTGCCGACTCCTGCAGAGAGAGCTGCGTGGTGGCCGGTGCCCATGACATCCGAGAGCGCGAGCAGGTCGGGGATGAGAGCTGCATCCGGGATGCCGGGGGTCGCGACCAGCGTGCCGTCGGCCATCGGCACGCGCACCAGTTCGCCCTGACCGCCATCGGCGAACGCGCCTTGCCGATCGTCAGTGCCCCAGAATCCACCGTTCAGGCAGTACGCCGAATAGCCGTAGAGACAGTTCGCGCAGGTCATGTCGCAGTAGTAGAACGGTGCAATCACGAAGTCCCCGACGGCGATCTTCGACACCTTCGGCCCGATCTGCTCGACAACGCCCACGAATTCGTGCCCGATCCGTCGCGGGGCGCGAACCGCGTCGACGCCGCGATACGGCCACAGGTCGGAACCGCAGACGCACGCCGCGACCACGCGAACGATCGCGTCATCGCCGGTCAGCAGAATCGGGTCGGGAACTTCTTCGGCGCGGATATCGTGGTCGCCGTAGATGAGAGTCGCGTGCACACTCCCACGGTAAGCCCGCTAGATGCCGACCAGAGTGCAGCGAATGTCCGGGATACCCGCGAACTTGCGGTCGGCCGTGACGAGCATCGCCCCTAGGTCTTCGGCGAGTGCCACGTATGCCGCATCGTAAGAGGTCGCGTTGTCAGCCAATTCAACAATTCGCGGAACTAACGGAACGGTTGGCCAGACGTCGAATTCGCGAGCGATAAGAACGTCTGCCTGGTGGCGAAACTCTGCGTCGTCGATGACCCCGCGACGGCGAGCCCCCCGGAGCGCATTGAGCACCTCGACTCGAAAGTGTTCTGGCACGACCCAGTGGGGATCGCGAGCCAACCGATCTGTCACGACTGCGGATGCTGTGCCGAGGGTGACCTCGAGCCACGCCGAGGCGTCAAGAACGATCACCCGGGCTCGCCGCGGACAGCCTCGACGGCGGAAATGCCGATCGCGCCAAGGATCTGACGGTCACGTTCTGCGCGCCCTTCGCGAATCAATTCTGAGATGTCGACCCCCTCCGCGATCCGAGGGGGTCGACGACGCACGTCCTCGAGCCACGCCAGATTCGCTGCCGACGCCGCCTCTCGACGTAGCACCTCGGCCAGAAAGAACTGGAGGGACGTGCCGCGACGTTCAGCTTCTTGAGCCAAGGCGTCCCGAACCCTTTCAGGAACATCTCGGATCTGGATGGCGACCATGCATGCATTTTAGCATGCATCACCACATGCTCTTGTGGGTGCCTCGCGCCACCGGGTGGCTCACCGGATTAGACCGCGGCAGTCGCCTGTCGCGAGACTCCCAGTCCTTCGCCGTCGAGATCGACCCGCACCGTATCGCCGTCACGGATATCGCCGCCGAGCAGCGCCCGGGCGAGCCTGTCATCGATCTCGTGCTGCATGAGTCGACGAAGCGGACGCGCTCCGTAGGTCGGGTCGTAGCCTCGCACCGCGAGCCACGCCCGAGCGTCAGGGGTGACTGCGAGCTGCAAGCGGCGCTCGGCGAGCCTTCGTTCGAGTCGATCGATATAGAGCGAGACAATCTGCCCGAGGTCTTCTTCGGTGAGTTGCGAAAACACCACGATGTCGTCGAGGCGGTTGACGAACTCCGGCTTGAACGCCTGACGCACGAGGTCGAGCACGGCATCCTGTTTCTGCTCCCGCGACAGCTTCGAGTCGACCAGAAACTGCGAGCCGAGGTTCGAGGTCAGGATCAGGATCGTGTTGCGGAAGTCGACCGTTCGACCCTGGCCGTCGGTCAGCCGCCCGTCGTCGAGCACCTGCAGCAGAAGATCGAACACTTCGGGATGCGCCTTCTCGACCTCGTCGAGGAGGATCACCGAGTACGGCCGACGCCGCACAGCTTCGGTCAGCTGCCCGCCCTGCTCGTAGCCGACGTACCCGGGAGGGGCGCCGACGAGCCGCGAGACCGAGAACTTCTCGCCGTACTCCGACATGTCGATGCGCACGAGCGCCTTCTCGTCGTCGAAGAGGTACTCAGCGAGCGCCTTCGCGAGTTCGGTCTTGCCGACACCGGTCGGGCCGAGGAACAGGAACGAGCCGGTCGGACGATCGGGGTCGGAGATGCCTGCCCGGGTGCGCCGCACGGCGTCGGCGACCGAACGCACGGCATCCCGCTGCCCGATCAGACGCTTGCCGAGTTCCGCCTCGAGGTGCAGCAGCTTCTCGGTCTCGCCCTGCTTGAGCTTGTCGACCGGGATGCCGGTCCAGGCCGCGACGACCGACGCGATGTCTTCATCGGTCACCTGGTCGTTGACCATCCGCGGCCCGGTGGGCTCGGCTTGCTCGGCCGCGGCGAGCCGCTGCTCGATGCCCGGGATCGCGCCGTACTTGAGCTTCGACGCCTTCTCGAGGTCGCTTTCGCGTAGCGCCTTCTCGAGCGCGATCGTCGCCTCGCTGAGCTGGGTCTTCAGGTCGCCGATCGAATGCAGCGACGCTTTCTCGGCCTGCCAGCGGGTCTGCAGAGAATCGAGCTGGCTCTCTTTGCCGACCAGGTCTTCGCGCAATTTCGCGAGCCGCGCTTTCGAGGCGTCGTCCTTCTCCTTCTTGAGGGCCAGCTCTTCGATGCGCAAGCGGTCGACGGCGCGCTTGAGTTCGTCGATTTCGACCGGGTTGGAGTCGATTTCCATCTTGAGTCGGCTCGCCGCCTCGTCGATCAGGTCGATTGCCTTGTCGGGAAGCTGACGGGCCGTGATGTAACGATTGGAGAGGGATGCCGCGGCGACGAGCGCGCTGTCGGCGATCGTCACCTTGTGGTGGGCTTCGTACCGCTCCTTGAGTCCGCGCAGGATGGCGATCGTGTCTTCGACCGACGGCTCGCCCACGTAGACCTGCTGGAAGCGGCGCTCAAGCGCGGCATCCTTCTCGATGTACTGGCGGTACTCATCGAGCGTCGTTGCGCCGATCAGGCGCAGCTCACCACGGGCGAGCATCGGCTTGAGCATGTTCGCCGCCGCGACCGAGCCTTCGCCGCCGCCTGCTCCCATCAGGGAGTGCAGTTCGTCGATGAAGGTGATGATCTGACCGTCGGACTCGGTGATCTGCTTGAGAACCGCTTTGAGCCGCTCCTCAAACTCGCCGCGGTACTTCGCGCCCGCGACGAGGGCTGCGAGGTCGAGCGAGATGAGCTGTTTGCCCTTGAGGGAGTCGGCGACATCTCCCGCGACGATGCGCTGAGCCAGCCCCTCGACGACCGCGGTCTTGCCGACGCCGGGTTCCCCGATGAGCACCGGGTTGTTCTTGGTGCGGCGGGTCAGCACCTGGCTGATGCGACGGATCTCAGAGTCACGCCCGATGACCGGATCAAGTTTTCCGGCGCGCGCGATTTCGGTGAGGTTGATGCCGTACTGCTCGAGCGGAGTCTTCTGCTCCTCCTGGCTGCTCGGAGCCCCTTGCATATTCGCCAATCCGTCTCCCCCTAGTCCCGCGCGCCGAACGGTCGCCAGACAACAATCGAGGTCGGCTTCTTGGTGCGTGTTCCCGCCCGCAGCGGGATGACATCCCCCTCAGATCCGGCGGCGAACACACGCCGTCCTGGGCGGTTGAGCAGCTCCTCGGCGAGCGCATGTTCGAGTTCGCGGACCCTGATCGCAAGCCCGGATACCTGGTTTTCCAACTCGAGGATGCGCCGGATGCCCTCGAGGTTGAGTCCCTCTGCCGAGAGCCGCGCGATTTCGCGGAGTTGCACAACATCCCGCATCGAGTAGCGGCGCGATTGCCCCGGGGTTCGTCGCGGACTGACCAGCCCGACCTTGTCGTACTGCCTCAGCGTCTGCGGGTGCATGCCGCTGAGTTCGGCCGCGACCGCGATCGCAAACAGAGGGCTGTTCTCGTCGAGGCGCTCTCCTGAGCCTCCCGAAACGTGAGGCATGGCACTCATCGCCCGCCGCGAGCCCGGGCGAGCAACTCGTCGCGGGGGTTCTGGGGAGCCAACTTCGCAAACGCCTCAAGTGCGTCGATTGCGGGAGTCGGGAGGTTGTCGGGCACCGCAATGACGACCTCGGCGAGCAGGTCGCCGGTGCCTTTCGACGTCGTGACGCCACGACCCTTCACGCGCAAAACTCGGCCGCTCGGGGTGCCGGCCGCGACCCGCAACTTCACAACGTCACCCTCGAGCGTCGGCACCTCGATCGTTGCGCCGAGCGCCGCCTCGGCAAAGGTGACCGGAACTTCGAGGCGAAGATTGAGCACATCGCGCTCGAACACGGGATGCGGGCGCACACTCACCGTGATGACCAGGTCTCCGGCTTCGCCACCGTCGGGGCTCGGCTGACCCTTGCCCTTGAGGCGGATCTTCTGGCCGTCGGCGACCCCGGCCGGAACCTTGACCTTGACCTCGCGCCCATCCTGCATCTTGAGGCCGACCGTGTCACCACGGATCGCGGTCAGAAAGTCGAGGGTCGTGTTCGCGGTGATGTCGCCGCCCTTGGTCGGGCCGCCGAATCCGCCGAAGCCGCCCGACGTCTGACCGAACCGGCCGCTGCCGCCACCGAACATTCCGCCGAGGATGTCGTCGAAGTCACTCGCCGTCGCCCGGCCACCGCGACCGAAGCCGCGAAAGATGTCTTCGAAGCCGGCGTTGCCGCCCGCGCCGCCAGCACCCGGCGAGGTGAATCGTGCACCTGACCCCATCGCGCGAATCTGGTCGTACTCGGTGCGCAGCTCGGGATCCGAGAGCACCGCGTAGGCCTCGCTGATCTCTTTGAAGCGCGCCTCGGCTTTCGCATCCCCGGCATTTGAGTCGGGATGATGCTGCCGCGCGAGCTTGCGGTAGGTCTTCTTGAGGTCGGGCGCAGCGACATCCTTAGCGACGCCGAGCACGGCGTAAAAGTCCTTGTCGAACCAGTCCTGACTGGCCATTCGTCCTCGGATTCCTACTCGTGCGATGCGTCGGGGACGCGGGGTGGGACGGCGCTATTCGGGGGAGGAGACGGCGACCTTGGCGGCGCGGATGAGGCGATCGCCGATCTGGTAACCGGTCTCGATGACATCGGCGATGGTGTCGAACTTCACGTCCGAACTCGGCAGCCGGACGACCGCGTCGTGCAGCTTCGGGTCGAACCGTTCGCCCTTTGCGCCCACCTGAGTCAGGCCGTACTTCTGGAAAGCGGCCCTGATCTTCTGCGCCACGATCGCGAGCGGGCCGCCCTCGGTGAGATCACCATGAGCTTCGGCCCGATCGAGGTCGTCGATCGCGGGCAACAGCGAGCGGATGACTTCGGCAATGACCGCGTCGCGGTTCGCCTGACGATCACGTTCGACGCGGGTGCGGAAGTTTTTCAACTCCGCTTCCGCGCGTGCTGCGCGCTCCCGGTACTCCCCGACCAGATCGCGTTCGGCCGATGCCAGCAGTTCAAGGTCTTCGTCCGAGAACTCCGAATCGGGCCCCTCGGCCTGAATCAGGGGGATGTCTTCCCCGCCGTCGGGCGCTTCGTCGATCGCGGGTTCGTCCGAGTCGGTCACCGGTTCGGTGACCGACTCATCCGTACGCGCCTCCCCGGTTTCGGGGTCGATCTTGCGCTTGTTGTTGATCTTGGGCTCGTCTTCGTCCTGGTCAGCCATTACTTCTTCTTGGGCTCGTCGGGCTTCGTGTCATCGGGCTTGGCGTCATCGTCTTCGACGATCTCGGCGTCAACGATGTCTTCGTCAGTCGCCTCGCCCGCCGCAGCCGACCCGGCACCCGACTCCTCGGGCTCCGGAGTGGCAGCAGAGTAGATCGCTTCACCCAGTTTGGTCTGACTGGCGTTCAATTTGTCGAACGCCGACTTCACGACGTCGTCATCCTCGCCCTGCAGTGCCGTCTTCAGCGCATCGACGTCGCCCTGAACCTCGGTCTTGACGTCATCCGGCAGCTTGTCGTCGTTCTCCTTGATCAGTTTGTCGATCGAGTACACGAGTTGCTCGGCGCTGTTGCGAACCTCCGCCGACTCGCGCCGCACCTTGTCTTCGGCTGCGTGCTCTTCGGCTTCGCGAACCATGCGCTCGATGTCTTCCTTAGGCAGCGACGAGCCGCCGGTGATCGTCATCGACTGCTCCTTGCTGGTTCCCTTGTCCTTCGCCGAGACGTGCACGATGCCGTTCGCGTCGATGTCGAAGGTGACCTCAATCTGCGGCACGCCACGGGGGGCCGGAGCGATGCCTGTGAGCTCGAAGGTGCCCAGCGGCTTGTTGTCGCGGGTGAACTCGCGTTCGCCCTGGAAGACCTGGATCGCGACCGACGGCTGGTTGTCGTCGGCGGTCGTGAACGTCTCGCTGCGCTTGGTCGGGATGGCGGTATTGCGCTCGATGAGCTTCGTCATGATGCCGCCCTTGGTCTCGATCCCGAGGCTCAGGGGGGTGACGTCGATCAGCAGGATGTCTTTGCGCTCGCCCTTCAGCACGCCGGCCTGGAGGGCGGCGCCGACGGCGACCACCTCGTCCGGGTTGACGCCCTTGTTGGGATCCCGGCCGCCCAGCTCCTTCTTGACCAACTCTGCGACGGCGGGCATGCGGGTCGAACCACCGACCAGCACGACGTGCGAGATGTCGGCGACCTTGATGCCGGCTTCCTTGATGACGTCCTGGAACGGCTTCTTGGTGCGGTCAAGCAGGTCGGCCGTCATCTTCTCGAACTGGGCCCGAGTGATCGACTCGTCGAGGTTCGCCGGGCCGTTCTCGGTCAGGGAGAGGTACGGCAACTGGATGGTCGCGGTCGTCGAGGAGGAGAGTTCCTTCTTCGCCTGCTCCGCGGCTTCCTTGAGGCGCTGCAGCGCGATCTTGTCCTTCGAGACATCGACCCCGGTCGTCTCCTTGAACTTCTTGATCAAGTACTCGACGATGCGCTGATCCCAGTCGTCGCCGCCGAGGCGGTTGTCGCCTGCGGTCGAGCGCACCTGGATGGTGGAGAAGTCGTCGTCTTTGCCCACCTCGAGCAGCGAGACGTCGAACGTGCCGCCACCGAGGTCGAAGACCAGGATGAGCTCGTCTTCCTTGCCCCGATCGAGGCCGTAGGCGAGCGCGGCCGCGGTCGGCTCGTTGATGATGCGCAGCACGTTGAGCCCGGCAACCTCACCGGCCTCTTTGGTGGCCTGGCGCTCGGCGTCGTTAAAGTACGCTGGAACGGTGATGACGGCATCCGTCACGTCTTCGCCCAGGTACTGCTCGGCGTCGCGCTTCAGCTTCGCCAGGATGCGGGCCGAGATCTCTTGCGGCGTGTACTTCTTGCCGTCGATGTCGGTCTTCCAGTCGGTGCCCATGTGGCGCTTGACACTGGAGATGGTGCGGTCGACGTTGGTGACGGCCTGGCGCTTCGCGGTCTCGCCGACGAGCACCTCGCCGTCTTTCGTGAAGGCGACGACCGAGGGGGTCGTGCGGAAGCCTTCGGCGTTCGCGATGACGGTGGGTTCTCCACCTTCGAGCACGGCCACCACGGAGTTCGTGGTGCCGAGGTCGATTCCGACTGCGCGTGCCATGTTCGGTTGTGCTCCTTGAGTTCGTGGATGCGGCCCGGTGGCTGAGCAGTCGGCGTAGCCGACGTGTCGAAGCCTTGAGTCGCGTTGTGTCAAGTTTCATCGCGAGTGACCGCTTTGTCAAGAGAAGTTGAGCGTCCCCGACTCAACTCACAGTCAGCGCCTCCGGAGTAGGTTGCACGTGACCCGGAATCAGCGTGGATACCGGGCGTTCACCTCACGGAAGTAGCGTGCCCGCCATGACCGATCCGAAGCCCGGCGACTCCGTTCCCACGCCGCCGCCCACCGCCAACACCTTGTCCATCGGGCCGCTCGGCTCGCTGCACTCCGAGCCCGACGACGGCAAGGTCGTTCCGCGCAAGCAGGTCGTCTCCTGGGCCTTCTGGGACTGGGCGACACAGCCGTTCAACTCGGTCATCCTGACCTTCGTCTTCGCCTCCCTCTACCTCGTCTCCGATAACTTTCTGCCCGCGGATGTCGCGGCGCTCGCCGACACCGATCCGGTGAAGCAGCAGGCTCTCGCGAGCCTCGCGAGCGGCTACGGGCTCGTCACGACCCTTGCGGGGGTCTTGATCTTCTTGCTCGCCCCGGTGCTCGGGCAACGCGCGGATGCCACCGGTCGCAAGAAGGGCGCGCTGATGCTCTTCACCGGCATCCTTGCGCTGTTGCAGTTCGCGCTCTTCTTCATCCACGCCGACCCGACGTACTTCTGGACGGGCGCCGCGATCCTTGCCATCGGTGCCGTGATCTCCGAGATCGCCGGTGTCAACTACAACGCGATGCTGCACCAAGTGTCGACCCGCGCGACGATCGGCAAGGTCTCCGGTCTCGGCTGGGGTCTCGGCTACATCGGCGGCATTGTCGCGCTCATCATTGTCGTTGCGCTGAAGTTCGCGGACTGGTTCGGCATCGATATCTCCGACGGTCTTGCTTATCGGCTGATCGCAGTCGGGTGCGCGGTGTGGACCGTGATCTTCTCGATCCCAATCTTCGTGAACGTTCCGGAGGGGCTTCCCTCTGCCGACGCCTCTCGACGCAAGGTCAACTTCTTCCAGGGCTACGTGCTCCTGGTGAAAGACCTCGTTCGGCTGTTCAAGAACTCGCGTCCGGCGTTTTGGTTCCTGTTCGCGAGTGCGATCTACCGCGACGGTCTCGCGGGGGTCTTCGCCTTCGGCGCCATTCTCGCGTCAGTGGCGTTCGGCTTCTCGGATACCGAGGTGCTCATTTTCGGCATCGCCGCGAACGTCGTCGCTGGCATCTCGACCATCTTCGCCGGACGCGCCGACGACCGCTTCGGCCCGAAGGCCGTCATCGTGTTCGCGCTCATTGGACTCGTCGCGATGGCAATCGTCGTCTTCTCCTTCCACGACGCGGGCAAGGTTGTCTTCTGGGCTGGCGGACTTGTCCTTTCGGCATTCGTCGGGCCGGCGCAGGCGGCGAGCCGTTCACTCCTCGCGCGAGTCACCCCGATCGGATTGCAGGGCGAGATCTTCGGCCTGTATGCCACGACGGGTCGTGTCGCGTCGTTCCTATCGCCGGCGATGTGGACGCTGTTCATCGCGATCTCGGGATCCACAATCTTCGGGGTCCTCGGCATCGCGATCGTGCTCGTCGTTGGCCTCGTGTTGCTCCTGCTGGTGAAACTGCCCGACCTCCGGGCACACCCGAAGGGCGAACTACCCGGGGCGCTCGACTAGGCGGGCTCGCGCTCCTCATCCCGATCCGTTCACCGCGGCGAGTCGCGGGTGAAGTCGACGACCGGCTGCCTGAAGGACCGCTCGCATAGGGCGTTGACGACGGTCGCGATCAACAGGATCGTGACAGCGAATCGGTGCTCTGCGCCCATTCTTTTCTCAGTCGGGCGTGAAGAAAATGCTAGCGTCGAGATATCAACCGGATAGGGGAGGAATCGGGAATGAAGAAGAAGTTCGCGCTGGGGTTGGCGGGGTTTGTCGCGGCAGGAGCCTTGGTATTTGGCGTTGCCGCACCGGCGTCCGCCTGGTACCTCACGGGGTTCAACACCTATAGCGACTGCTCCTGGTCTGCCTACGGCAAGCGCCTGCAAGGAGCCACCATCACCGAGGGCTGCCACCTGCGCCCCTACGACGGCAAGTGGGCGTACTCCTACGAGTGGTAACCACTGATATCGCGGGATGTCATCCGCGCTAGCAGAGGCACGACAGCACGGCGTAGACGATCAGCAACATCGTGACGGCGAATCCGGTGACGAAGTTGAGCCACAGGAACCGGCGCCAGCCGCGGTTGGCGGTCGGCGCGGTCTCGTCGGTGACCCGCCACCACGGCAGCGCGTTGACGACGTAGGGCACGGCGAGAACGGCAGCCAGCCACCCCGGCCACGGCAGGGCGAGCAACAGGATGCCGGCGAGCAGATACAGCGTCACCGACAGCCTCACGGTGCGGCGAGAGCCGATCACGGTTGCGACGGAGCCGATGCCTCCTTCGCGGTCGGCTACGACATCCTGAACCGCTCCAAACGCATGCGACGCCGCGCCCCACAGGAAGAACGCGGCGAGCAACGCGTACAGGCCAGACGTGAAGGTGGCGCCGGCGAGCAGCAGACCGTAGACGGCAGGCGAGACGAAGTGGGTGGCGGAGGTGAGCGAGTCGAGGAACGGCCGCTCCTTGAAGCGCAGCCCTTTCGCCGAATAGGCGACGACCGCGAACAGGCTGACCGCGAGAGCGATCCAGGATGCCGGACCCCCGACGACCACCAGGTACACGACGAACGGCAGCGCCACGATGCCCGACAGCCAGAGCACGAGCCGGTGCCACTTCGGGTCGAGCAGGGCACCCTCGACGCCGCCCTTGCGCGGGTTGCGCAGATCGGACTCGTAGTCGAAGACATCGTTGATGCCGTACATCGCGAAGTTGTACGGGATGAGAAAGAACAGTGTTCCGATGATCAGGGTCGCATCGACGGCCTGAGTGGTCATCAGGTAGGCCGCCGCGAAGGGGAAGGCCGTGTTCACCCAGCTCAGCGGACGACTGGTGAGAAAGAGCGCGCGGATCACGGGGTCACCTTCCGCGGAGCGAGCAACGACCACAGCGACGGCAGCAGGACGAGGGCAGCGATCGCGTAACAGAAATCCTCGAGGGGGGCGACGCCGATCAGGATGCCGCTGATCCGGTCGCGCGCGTAACCCACGATGCCGGTGCCGACCAGCACGTTGTCGAACACGGCGGTGAGGATCAGGAGCGGGATCGCGGCGAGCCCGACCGCCCGCCAGCGGGGGGATCGGCGGGTGAGGATCGCGGCCACTGCCACCACGGCGACGACACCCAGAAAGAGTGCATTCAGCGCCCAATAGGTCATCGGGGCTCGGTTTCGACACGCCGCGTTCCGCGACTGCTCAACCAGCGGGTTACCGCACCGTACAAGTTCATGCACAGGTAGCAGAGCAGGGCGAGGAAGAAGACCTCCTCGAGGGGCAACTCCGCGCCGATCAACACCCCGGTGAGGATGCCGGGGTTACCGCGAAAGAAGATGCCGAGCGAGATGCCGGCGACATCCCAGACCAGGAAGAACGCGATCCCGAGCGCCAGGGTGATCGCCGCGCGCGCCGGCGCGACCCAGAAAAACAGGCGGAAGCGAGCATCCAGAACCACCATGCCGGTAAGTGCGACCAGCAGGCCGGCGAGATAGAGGAAGCTCACGCGAGCGCTTCGGAAGTCTTGGCCTTCGTCGCCCGCAACGGCTCGGGCAACGGTCCAGCCGATGTGTCACCGCGCAACCTCTTCACGATCAGTTCCGCCGAGATCAGACACATCGGCAACCCGATCCCCGGGATCGTCGACGAGCCGACGTAGTACAGATTGTCGACACGCTTGCTCTTGTTGCCCGGGCGGAAGAACGCGCTCTGCCGGAGGGTGTGGGCGGGCCCGAGAGCGGTGCCCTTCCAGGCGTGCAGGGTGTCGACGAAGTCGGCCGGTCCGATGGTGCGGCGCAGCACGATGCGCGACGCGAGATCCGGGATGCCGCCCCAGTCCGCCATCCGGGCGATGACTTCGTCGGCGAGCGCCTCGATCGCCGCATCGCCTGCGCCCTCGACGCCGCCGTGCCCGAGGCCGGGATCCGCGGGAAGCGGTACCAGCACGAACACGTTTTCGGTCCCCTCCGGCGCCACGGACGCATCGACGCCGCTCGGTTTGCACACGTAAAACGACGGCGTACCGGGTACGCGCGGGTGGGAGCCGAAGATCGCCTCGAAGTTCTCGGCCCAGGCTTCGGCGAAGAACAGCGTGTGATGCTCGAGCTGCGGCAGTTCTCCCTCGATGCCGAGCAGCACCAGGAGTGCGCTCGGGCCGGCGACCGCTTTGCGCCAGTACGCCTCGGGGTAGCTGCGCGTCGCCGGATCGTCGAGCAGTTGGGTTTCGGTGTGGTGGAGGTCGGCGCCCGAAATCACGAGGTCGGCGTCGATGAACTCCACGCCGTTCGGTCCCAGCACCTCGACGCCGGTAGCGGCGCGCTTCGTCACGAGAATCCGCCGCACCTCGACGCCGGTGCGCAGCTCGGCTCCGGCATCCCTCGCGAGAGCGGCGACCGACTCGATCACGGTCGTGAAACCACCGACCGGGTAGTAGACGCCGTCGACCAGATCGAGGTGACTCATCAGCGAATACATGCTCGGGGTGAGCGCGGGCGCCGAGCCCAGGAAAACTGCCGGGTAGCCCAGTACCTGTCGAAGTCGCGAGTCGCGCACCGTTCGGTTCACGAGCCGGTCGAGGGGTTCGAGCAGAAGTCGGCCGAGTCGACCACCCTTCGCCGCGACGTCTCCGCCGAAGACAGGCCTGAGTCGCGCGAACGTGGTGTAGAGAAAGCGGGCGAGGGCGAGGTCGTAGATCTCCTTCGCCCGGTCGAGGTACTTCGCGACCTTCAGCGCCGATCCCGGTTCCAGTGCTTCGAACGTCTCGAGGGTCTCTTCGACATCGGCTGCGACGTCGAGCGGTTCGGTGTGGCCCTCCGCGTAGACCCGGTAGCCCGGATCGAGCTGCACGAGATCGAGTTGTTCGGCAGCCGTTGTGCCCATCAGCCGGTAGAAGTGGTCAAACACTTCGGGCATCAGGTACCACGACGGACCGGTATCGAAGCGGAACCCGTCGCTTTCCCACGAGCCCGCGCGACCGCCGACAGTTTCGTTGCGTTCAAGCAGCACGACGTCGTGACCTTCGCGAGCGAGCAGTGCGGCCGTTGCCAGCCCGCCGATTCCACCGCCGATGATCGCCACGCGACTCATGCTCGGCCACCGCTCAGAGCCGCGGCGCCCAGCGCAATGCGCAGTTTCACCGGATCGGGCACGCGCACCCGGGTGCGCACCAGCTCGGATGCCGGGGTACGCCGGATGCGCCGCGAGAGTTCGGCAAACAGTCGTTGCGCGAGCGCGACCGCCCGCCGCGAACTGATCGGAAGCAGCGGCAGCGTTCGCGCGGCGACCTCGAGATCGTGGTCGATGTCGCCGAGAAGTCGCACCTTCTCATCCTCGGTCAAATGCGCGACGTCGATCCCCGGAAAGTAGCTGCGCCCGAGCGTGTCGTGGTCGGCCGCGAGGTCACGCAGAAAGTTCACCTTCTGAAACGCTGCCCCGAGGGCGCGGGCTCCGGCCTCCAGAGTTTCCAGCTCGTCGGGCGTGTACGGCACCGCGGCATCGCGGATGAAAACCCGCAGGCACATCAGCCCGACCACTTCGGCGGACCCGTAGACGTAGGCGGCGAAACTCGCGGCGTCGTGCTGGGTCGCCGTCAGATCGGCGCGCATCGAGGCGAAGAACGGACGGGTCAACTCGGAACCGAAGTCGGCATCCCGAGCGGTGCGCGCGAAAGCGTGCACGACGAGGTTCGCGCTGTACCCCTCGTCGAGAGCGCGTTCGGTCTCGGCTTCCAGCTCGTTCAGGATGCGTCCGGCGACGAGTACTCCGACACCCGCCTCCTCGGCCCCGCCGTCAACGACCTCGTCCGCGACCCGCACGAGGGCGTAGATGTTCTCGACCGACTGACGCACGCCGACCCCGAGAAGGCGAGACGCCATCCCGAACGACGTTGAATAGCGACGGATGACGAGAGACGCGGTCTGTTCGGCAACCGACCCATAGAGATCGAGTCGCGGGCCGCCGTCATCCCGTTTCTTCGACGTTTTCGAGCGGCTCACTTTGCCCGCCCGAGCACGGCGTCGGCCACCGGGTGCAGTTCGGCGCGCAGGCGTTCGGGGATGTGTGACTCGACCAGCCGCGTAACGGCGCGGTTGGCGTAGTACCGCGCGAGGCCCTCCCCGAAGGTTCGGGCTCCGGAATCGACGAGGTGAGTGCGCAGTCGGGCCGCGTCAGCGTCCGTTAGCGACGGATCGCCGAACAGCGGCGCGAGTTCATCCCAGCCGCGGGCCGCGGCGGCGTAGGCAATGAGCACCGTGCGCTTACCCTCCCGCAGGTCGCCGATCGTGGTCTTACCGGTCTCGGCTTCGGCACCGAACACTCCGAGCACGTCGTCGACCAACTGGTAGGCGATGCCGATGTCGCGGCCGAACTCACCCAGGGTCTCGATGATCTCCTCGGCCGCCCCGGCGAGGATCGCCCCCGCCTGCAGCGGCCCCTCGAACGAGTAGACCGCGGTCTTCAGACGCTCCATCGTCAGGATGTCGTCAACGTGCGGATCTTCGGGTTTCAGGGCGAAGTCGATGTCGATGAGTTCGCCTGCCGCGCTGGCAAAGAGGGCGTCATCCATCACTTCGAGTAGTCGGGCGCGCACGTCGTCGCTCACTCCGCTGCGGTCGATCAACCGGTAGGCGTTGAACAGGGCGAGGTCGCCGGCGATCACTGCCGCGCTTGAGCCGTGGTGCTCGGCCGCCGAGAGTTCCACCCCGGCGGCGAGAGCCTCGTCGCGATAGACGCCGGCGACGTTGGGCGTTCCGCGCCGCGCGAAGTCGTGATCGATCACATCGTCGTGCAGACAAAGGGCCGTGTGCAGCAGCTCGAAAGCCGCTCCCACATTCGCGGCGGCTTCGTAATCGGTTCCGCCGAGGGCGCCGTATGCGGCAAAAACCATCCGCGGACGAAAACGTTTGCCGCCGGTCGTCGACGCCTCGATCTGTCGCCAGAGTTCGACATATGTCGGCCCCAGAGGCTCGGCGCGCTTGCGGGCTAGGCTGAACAAACGCGCCAAAACGGCGTCGACGTGCGACTGCCGCTCAGCGGCAACCGCCGGGCCCGCATCCATTTACGCAGACTACAGGCGGCATGTCATACCCCTCAGGTTCTTCCCCGGAGCAGGTCGTTCTGCTATCGGAGGATGGCGACCCGATCGGCACCGCCGACAAGGCGACCGTGCACGGCGACAACACTCCGCTGCACCTGGCGTTCTCGTGTCACGTCTTCGATGCCCGCGGCCGCATGCTCGTCACCCGCCGCGCGCTCGGCAAGGCTGCCTTTCCCGGCGTCTGGACGAATGCGTTCTGCGGGCACCCGGCTCCCGGTGAAGACCCTCTGGATGCCATCCGCCGCCGCGGTCTGCGCGAACTGGCCCTGCCCATCCACGATCTCGAGGTCGTGCTGCCCAACTTCCGCTACCGAGCGGTGGATGCCGGCGGCGTCGTCGAAAACGAGATCTGCCCGGTCTACCGGTCGCTCGCGCGCGACGACCCGATGCCGCGGCCCGATGAGGTCGACGACTGGGCCTGGGTGAAACCGGGTGACCTCGTGAAAGCGGTGACTGCGGCGCCGTTCGCGTTCAGTCCGTGGCTGGTGCTGCAACTGCAGCAGTGGGATCCCATAGCTGCCTAGCGGGAGCTCCTAGTTGCCCGGCGAGCCGGCATCCGTCGTCGTGACGTCGGTGCGGTGGAAGTTCTGGAACGATCGGGATGCCGTCGGCCCCCGCTGCCCCTGGTAACGGTTGCCGTACTGGCCCGAGCCGTAGGGGTTGTCGACCGGCGAACTGGTGCGGATGAAGCACAGTTGCCCGATCTTCATGCCCGGCCAGAGTTTGATCGGCAGGGTCGCGACGTTGCTCAACTCGAGCGTCACGTGTCCCGAGAAGCCGGGATCGACGAACCCGGCGGTCGAGTGCGTCAGCAACCCGAGGCGTCCCAGGCTCGACTTGCCCTCAAGCCGGGCCGCGATGTCGTCGGGAAGCGTGACGAGTTCGAACGTCGACCCGAGTACGAATTCCCCGGGGTGCAGGATGAACGGCTCATCCTGTCGCGTCTCGATGAGACGGGTGAGGTCAGGCTGCTCTTCAGCCGGATCGATGAACGGGTACTTGTGGTTGTCGAACAGGCGAAAGAACCGGTCGAGCCGTACGTCGATGCTCGACGGCTGGATCATCTCCCGGTCGAGAGGTTCCAGACCGATGCGCCCGGCATCCAGTTCTTTACGGATGTCGCGGTCGCTCAGCAGCATGTGTCGAGATTAGCGGGGTTGGTTACACTTGCTCAGTCGGTGCTGGGGCTCCACCCCCGCACCGATACGCGGATGTAGTTCAATGGCAGAACTTCAGCTTCCCAAGCTGATAGCGCGGGTTCGATTCCCGTCATCCGCTCCGTCGTCACCTCTCAGCGAACGCGGTTGTAACTTCCAACCCGTTCACCGTCTCTATTCTCCGGACCAGGCTTCGCTGATATCGCCGCGCTATCATGGCGACATGTCTGAGGAAGCGGTCGGCGACATCCTCCGCGTGCGACGGCTGAACGCTGGGTTGTCGCAGCGGGCGCTCGCGCTGCGCGCGGGCGTGCCGCAGCCGAACATCGCCGCATACGAGAGTGGGCGGCGCGCGCCCTCCGCCGCGACCCTTGATCGCCTGATCGCGGTGCTGAACGCTCCGACCTTGGAGAAGGTGCAGGCGCAGCGGGTGGCGATCATCCGTGCCGCTACGGGCCGGCAACTCAGCGACGTGCGCGTGTTCGGGTCAGTTGCCCGCGGTGAGGCCGGCGCCGAATCGGATGTCGACCTGCTCGTTCACCCTGCCCCCGAGGCGTCGGTGTTCGACCTCGCAGGCTTCATGTCTGAGGTCGAAGACCTGCTCGGTGTCGGCGTTGACGTGGTGTCGGATCGCGGTACCGGCCCCGCGATGGAGCGCATTCGCGCAGAAGCCATCCCCGTATGACCGACGACCTGGATCGCACCCCCGCGATCCTTGCCGACATCGCCCGCTTCGCCGCCAGTGCGCAACGCGTGGTCGACCGTGGCCACGCTCACTTCGTCGACCCTGCGGATGATGAGCAGCGCCGCATCGCGCGATCTCTACTCGTTGACCTGTCAGCGGCGGCCGATCGGCTGTCCGAGCCGTTCCGGCAAACCCACCCTGAGGTTGATTGGAGGGGCATCCGTGCGGTGCGCAATTTCATCGCGCACGACTACGACGGCACCGACGAAGAGATCTTGTGGCAGGCGATCGCCGTGCAGTTCCCCGCAGTCGCCTTGGCGTTGTTGAGCTGAATCCCATCCGCCGAATCTCAGCGGCGGAGGTCTTTCCGCAGGATCTTCCCCGACGACGACTTCGGCACGACGTCAATGAACTCCACCTCGCGCACCTTCTTGTGCGGCGCGACGTGTTCGGCGACGAAGTCCATCACCATCGGGCCGTCGAGTTCGGCGCCCTCCCGACGCACGACGAAGGCGCGCGGGAACTCCTGCCCGTCCTCATCCGTCGCACCGACCACGGCGGCATCGGTGATGTCGGGATGCGTGAGCAGCAGCGCTTCGAGTTCGGCCGGCGCGACCTGGTAGCCCTTGTACTTGATGAGTTCCTTCAGCCGGTCGACGATGTAGAACTCGCCTTTCGCACCGACCGTCGCGATGTCGCCGGTGTGCAGCCAGCCGTCGGCATCCACGGTTTCGCGGGTTGCCTCCTCGCGGCCTAGGTAGCCGAGCATCACCTGCGGACCGCGCACCCAGATCTCGCCGGGCTCGCTGACGCCGTCAGCAGGCAACTCGACGTCGCCACCCGAGTCGACCGACACCAACCGGATCTCGGTGTTCGCGATCGGCACTCCGATCGACCCCATCGAGAGGTCGTCGCGCTCCGGCGGGTGCACGTGTGTGACCGGGCTGGCCTCCGACATCCCGTAGCCCTGCCGCATCCGGGCACCGAGTCGGGTCGCGACGGCCGCCATCAGGTCGGCCCCGATCGGCGCCGCACCGGAGAGGATGGCGCGCACGCTCGACAGGTCGTACTCGTCGATCAGCGGGTGCTTCGCGAGCGCGACCGCGATCGGCGGCGCGATGAACAGGTACGTGCAGCGGTGCTCCTGGATCAAGGTCAGGAATAGCACGAGGTCGAACCGCGGCATCGTGACCAGCGTCGCGCGCTTCTTGATCGCGATGTTGAGCAGCACGGTCATGCCGTAGATGTGGAAGAACGGCAGCACGGCGAGCACGACATCGTCCGCGACGACATCCAGCACCGGATAGGTCTGCACGACGTTGGCGACCAGGTTGCGGTGGCTGAGTTGCACGCCCTTGGGCAGCCCGGTCGTGCCGGACGAGTAGGGCATCACCGCAACGTGAGTGGCGGGATCGAATGACACCGCGGGCGCCGCGTGCCCCTCGCCGAGCAGGTCGCGCAGGCTCTGGTGACCCTCCATCCCGTCGAGCACGACGAGATGGTCGGCGTCGATTCCGAGGTTGTCGCACGCCGCCTTCGCCTGTGGGTAGAGCACGCTGAGCGTAAACATGAACGTCGCGCCCGAGTCGCGCAACTGGGTCTCGATCTCCTCCGCGGTATACAGCGCGTTGAGGGTCGTCGCGGTCGCACCCGAGCGCAGGATGCCGTGAAACACCGCCGCGAAAGCCGGCACGTTGGCGCTGTGCAGCGCCACGACATCCCCGACTCCGAGGCCGCGTGCGGCGAGCGCCCCCGCGACCCCTTCGATCTGCTGAACCAGCGCGCCGAAGGTCGTGGTCGCCCCGGTCGGCCCGTCGATCAGGGCAACCCGCTCCGAGTCGGCAGCACTCAGGTCGGCGAACAGAAAGTCGAAGACGCTGACATTCGGGATGACCTCGTCGGGGTAGGGGCTGCGGAACATGGGATCTCCTTTGATCGCTCCCTTCATCCTCTGCCTTTCGGCCGCAATGCGAAATGGGGGCGAAACCCCATCCCGATAGAGTCTCGGAATGTCCGTATACCCAAGTGGTCAACCGCCGATGCCCCCGAGAAGCAACAACACGTTCGCCAAGGCGCTTCTGATCTCCTGCGGCAGCATCGTCGTCGTCACCATCCTGATCGTGGTGTTTGTCGGTGTCTGGATCAATTCGCTCTGGTCGGATGCGTCACACCAGGTCGCCGAAGAATCGCCCGATCCCGTCGCGGTCTACGTCATGTCGGAGCGCCCCGGATGGCAGGACATGTACGACACCATCCACGGGGTCTACGACAAATATGACGCCGCGCTCACTGACGGGACGATCATCAATCTGACCCCGGTTCCCTTGACGAGCAGCCCTGACTACTACAAAAACTTCTTCATCATCCTGTCGGACCAAAAGGCAGCGCTCATTTTCATGGACGATCTGACCAGCACCGATCCTGAGGACCTGGACGCACAAATCGCTGCGGCCAAAGACAAAACTCTGGAGACAGAGCGGCGCTTTCTTGCCGGAGAAGACTTCGAGACCCACATTCGGTGGGTCTCGAACGACGGAACGGTCTACGAATCGGACGGCGTGCCGAATTCTCCGGATGGCAACCCGATCGCGGCCGACCCGGAACAATACGCCCGCGACTTCCAGCCGCAGACCGACGCCAACGGTAGCTACCAGGGGGCCGCGGAGCTTCTCGCCGCCCAGTTCGGCGTGGTGCTCAACTACGACTATTCAGTGATCGAAAAGTACTGCCCATCAGCCGAAGGCTCTTCTAGCGCGAATGTTGCCGCTGCGTTCTGCGGCTATAGCCCGACCGTGGTGTACGTGAACGCGGCTACTAGCTACTACCCCGCGGAGTATTCACGCATCGACTTCATCTATGTGATCAAGCATGAGCTCTCGCACGAGCAAATTTTCGGAATCTGCGGCACGGGCAGCCCTTCGATTACTGGCTCCCACAATGAGGGTGTGGCGAACTCATACTCCGTCATCTACCTCGGCGCTGACTACGATGCCGTTCAAGCTCGGTCGCAGGGCTACCCCCAGTACCTGATGTCCGCCGAAACTGATGCGCTTGCGAAGTCGATCCACGACGGACACTGCCACTAAGAGCGGGCTGTTGGTCAGCCCGCGACCGTCTCCACGAAACGAACCAGCGCGGCCGAGATCTGAGACCGCGCGTCGTCGTCGCTGATCGACGGGGTACCGTCGCCCGACTGCAACCCGTAGTCGCCGCACTGGGCGTGCCCAGCGCCGTCGATGATCGTGAACTCAGCATCCGAGGGCAGGTTGGGCCGCGAGGCCGCAATGCTCTGAGGCGTTGCCAGTCCGTCGCGTGTGCCCGAGATCGATTCGACCGGGATCGTCAATGACCTGCTGATGTCGCCAGCGGGGTAGGAGGCGCAGAACGCCAGGCCGACGGCCGGTGCCACCGCATCCGCGTCGGCGGCATCCGCTTCGATTGCCGCTACCGTCCCGCCGAGCGAATGACCGGCAAGCACCCAGCCCGCGAATCCAGGATGCGCAGCCCGCGCCGCGTCGAAGGCGCCGAGCGCCAGGAACCCGATGCCGAGCGGTTGCTTGGCGATGACCACTGTGTGGCCGGCCTCCGCCACGGGTCGCAGCACCGCGGCATAGGCGCGGGGGTCGACGAGCGCTCCGGGCTGGTAGAACACGGCGATCGAGCCGGGTGTTGCGGGCGCCAGGACGATCTCGGTCGCGGTCTCGGTCACCGTGATCCCGCCACCAGACTCCATCGCGGCGAGCGCTGGCTCGAGGGCCGAGTGCGGGCGCAGCCAGGCGATCAGCGCGACCCCGCCAACGGCGAGGATTAGCAGCACGATCCGGCCGACCTTGCGGATGCCACCCCGGCGGGCAACACCGCGTCGGCGCAGCGTGAGCAGAGTGGCGACGATTGCCGCGAGCACCGCGAGGCCCAGCAGGACGCCGTACGCGGGGTGGCCGTGCGTGACGCCGCCCCACTCCGTGACGAGTGCCCACACAACGACGACGACGGCGGCGGCGGCGATCACGAGCGCGATCCAGGCGATGGCATCGAGGCGGCGGCGGGGCGAATCCATGGAAGGAGCGTAAGTCGAGAACCCCATCCCGGCACACCCCATCCCGGCACACAGGAGCGTTGAGTTACCGTGTGGGCATGACGGTGTTCTCTCCCGAAGTGGTCGACGCGGTGCTGAATCACATGAACGGCGACCATGTCGACGACAACGTGCTCATCGTGAAGGCCTTCTCGGGGCGCGAAGCAACTGAGGCGACGATGAACGACCTCGACGAGCAGGGCGGCACCTGGCGGTACGTCGCCGAGGGCGAGGAGCACCAGCTGCACATCCCGTGGCCCAGCGCCCCGCTGAGCGAACGACCCGAGATCCGCCGCGAGGTCGTCGTGCTCTACGACGCCGCGTGCGAAAAACTCGGCGTCACCCCCCGAGTGCACTGACCCACGTGCGCTGACGCTCCCTCCGCATCCGTGACCCCCAACGCGCCGTGACCCCCTGGAGTGTCGTCACCCGCAGCTCTCTCGGATTCGCGGCACTCGGGGCCGGGCTGATCCACCTGGCACTTGCGATCGGCGCCGAGGTGGGGCTTGCCGTCGGTCTCGGGGTGGTGGGTGCGGTCGAAATTCTGTGGGGCGTCCTCGCGGTCTCCCGCCCCGGTCTCCCCGCGCCCCGGATTACCCTCGCCGGCGCCCTCGTGCCCCCGATCGCGTGGGTGCTGGTTCTCGCCACCTCGGTCAGCGGACCCCGGCTGTTGCCGATGCTCGCCGCGACGCTGCTCGATCTCGCCATTGCCGTCGGAATCGCGATGGGGTTGCGTCGACCGACCGGCCGAGAATCCCGTCGGCCCGCGATCGGTATCGCCGTGGCGGCACTCCTCGTCACGCTCATCTCGGTGCCTGCCCTGTTGGCAACCGGGGCCATCGATCACCTCCCGGTGCCCACACCACCCCACGTCGGGCACTAGCCCGCCGTGCACCCCTCCGCCACGAACTAGGTCGCGCTCAGCCCGTGTGGCACCATGAGACCGTGTCCGTCATCCCCTTCTCTCAGGCGCTTCGCGAACGTACCCGCACCGGTCACGGCGAGAGCGAAGGGGCGGGCTTCATGCACGACCTGATGACCGGCGTCGGCACCCGCGACGACTACATCGCACTCGTCGCGCAGCATTACTTCGTCTACGAAGCACTTGAGGCCGCCGCGACGCGGTTCGTCAACGACCCGGATGCCGCGCCCTTCATCAACGAACAGCTCACGCGTCTTCCGGCGCTCGAAAGCGACCTGGAGTTTCTGGTCGGCCCCGACTGGCGCGAAAAGATCCACGCCGTGCCCGCGACCGAACGCTACGTCGCCCGCATCCGCGAGGTGGAAGCCGAAGGATGGGGCGGCGGTTTCGTCGCTCACCACTACACGCGCTACCTCGGCGACCTCTCCGGTGGGCAGGCGATCGGCCGCCTGATGTCGCGCTATTTCGGGTTCGAGACCAACGGCATCCTGTTCTACCTGTTCGACCAGATCGCCGACCCGCGCGCGTTCAAAGACACCTACCGCGAGCAGCTCGACGCCGCCGACTGGGAGACGGACGAGTCTGAGCGGGTCATCGACGAGGTGATCACCGCGTACCGCCTCAACACCGACCTGTTCGAAGATCTCGCGGCAGCGAAGGCCGCTGCGTAGCGCTTACGGTCCCGCTTGGCTCCAGCCAGGCGTGGTCGGACCCCGCTCGATGTCCGTCCATCCGCGCATGGCTCCAGCCAAGCGCGACCGGCCGCCCCCTAGCCGCCAACCCTACGGTCAGCCGGCCTGGATACCGGGAATCGCCTGCACCTTCGACATGAACCGCCGCACGTTGTCGTCGACGATGATGTCGCTGGGCCGCAGGGGCCTCGTCAGGTAGAGCCCCTCGAGCTCGGTGATGCGGCTGAGTGCGACGTAGGTCTGCCCCGGCGCAAACGAGCGCGGCCCGAGATCGACGATCGCGCGGTCATAAGTTTTTCCCTGGGATTTATGGATGGTGACCGCCCACGCCAACCGCAACGGAAATTGCGTGAACTCGGCCACGACATCCTTCTTCAGGGTCTTCGTCGCGGCCTCATAGGAGTACTTGTAACGCTCCCAGACAGCGGGTTGCACCTCGAAGTCTTCGCCATCGACCTCCACCGTGACCGTGCCACGACCGATACTGACGACCTCGCCAATCGTGCCGTTCACCCAGCGCCGATCCATGCCGGTGTCATTGCGCAGAAACATCACCTGGGCGCCGAGCTTCAGGTCGAGTTTCTCGTCGGCCGGAAAGGTGCGGTTTCCGAACTCGCCCGTCACCTCGGCGACCGCCGACCTCGAGATACCCGGCAGGCGGCCGAGACCCTGAGCGTTGATCCTCGCCACCGCGGCATTCGTCGTGGCGAGGGTGATCGCGCCCTCGGTCGGCGCCGGACGAGCCCCCACCTCATTGAGTCGCCCGGCCATCTCGGCGGTCACGGCGCCATGCCGCACGGCGGTGAGCAGTCGCTTGAACTCGAGTTCGTGCTGACGATGGATCGTCGTCAACTCGTAGATGCGCAGGTCGGCTTCGTCCCAGACTTTCGCGTCGAAGAACCACATCGATTTGTAGTGATCGGCGAAGTAGGCGCGCTCCTCGTTCTCACCCGGCACCGGAGCCAACTGATACGGATCTCCGAACAGGATGATCTGCACCCCACCGAAGGCCTCGTGCGGGCGCTGCCGAGCTTGGCGCAGCGAGCGGTCCATGGCATCCAGCAGGTCGGCGTTCACCATCGAGACCTCGTCGACCACCAGGGTGTCGATCGCCGACAGCAGTTTGCGCAACTCGGGCGGCTGCTCGAGGTCGTGATCGGCAATCACGCCGATCGGCAACCGGAACAGCGAATGGATGGTCTGGCCACCGACGTTGAGCGCGGCAACCCCGGTGGGGGCGCAGATCGCGAGCGTGTGCGACGAGAACCAGGAGAGGTACTCCAAGAGCGTCGACTTGCCGGTGCCCGCGCGGCCGGTGACGAAGATGTGGTCCCGAGTGTTCTCGATCGCCGCGACCACTGCCGCCTGTTCGGGCGAGAGGTCGGGCAGCTCCACCGGGCAACTCTAGGCCTTGTGAATGCATCCCTTGGCCCCACCCGAAGGCCGAGTAGCGTGAGGAGATGATCATCTTCGGTACGCGCACCAGCTCGATTGCCCTCGCGGTCATTTCGTTCCTCTGTGGCTTCTGCAAGGTGCAGGCCGCACAGCGCATCTTTAAGCGCGTGACGAAGTTCACCCTCTTCTTCATCCCGTTGTTTCCTGTCTCGACGCGGTATTTCGTGACCTGTGTCAACTGCGGCGGCACAACTGAGATCAACAAACAGCAGGTCGATCACTACCAGGAGTTCATCGACAACCAGCGGATCGAACGCGATCTCGACGAGCGGCTCGAAGCGAACTGATCGCGCTTTCGTAGGATGCAAGGGTGCGACGCGCGGTAGTGCCCTGGCTGGTCGCCGCTCTGCTCGCGACCGCGGCAGCAACCGGCGGCGTGTGGGCGCTCAACGCGACCACCTTCGGCCCGGCCGGTTTCGTACGCGTCTACCTCGAGGCGGTCGCTCGGGGTGACGCCACCGGAGCTCTCGGGCTCGCCGGAGTGACCGTCGACCCGGCAGCTCGCACGGACTTTCTCAACGACCGCGCGCTCGTGGGACTGACCGACCTGCGTGAAGTGTCGGAGGTGCCCGGCGACGACGGCACCACGGTCGTCACGTTCGCCTGGCGTGCCCCGAGTGGCGACGGACTGAGCAGTTTCACGGTGCGCGCCGCGGGCACCCGCTTCGCGATCTTTCCGAGGTGGGAGTTCGCGATCTCCCCGGTCGCGACGCTGCACCTCACCGTTGAACACGACCAGCGCTTCACCATCAACGGGATCGACGCCACCAGCGGAGTGGATGCTGCCGATCCCGTCGACTACGCCGTACTCGTGCCCGGCGACTACACGATCGACCACACCTCGACCTACCTGCAGGCCGAAGCCGTCGTCGCCATCCCCGATCGACCCTCGTCCACGATCGCGGAGAGCCTCGACATCGAGCCGTCGCCCGCCTTCGCGAGCCGGGTGATGAAAGAAGTGGATGCCACCCTCACGACCTGTGCCACGCAGCTCGTGCTCTTTCCGACCGGATGCCCGCTCGGCCATTCGATCGCGGACCGCGTCGTCTCGACTCCGACCTGGTCGATCGTCGACTACCCGAACCTCGACATTGTTGCGTCGGCGACCTTCGGGCAGTGGAGCGTTCCCCCGACCACTGGCACCGCCCACCTGACCGTCGACGTGAAGTCGCTGTTCGACGGCACCGTCACCACCTTCGACGATGACGTCGAGTTCACCGTGCGGTTCGGTGTGACGATCGAGCCCGACGACACGACCCTCAGGATCGTCCCGCACTACGACGATTGAGAGCGGCTTGCTCCGCCAGCATGTCGTTGTAGGCGGTGAGCTCGGCATCCCCGTCGCGAGCGGCAGCGCGGTCTCCCCGTTTGGCATCGCGCTCGTCACTGCGGCTCCAGAGGAACGCCACGAGGATGGCCAGCGCGACGGTCGGGATCTCGCCGACGCTCCACGCGATCCCGCCGCCGTTTTGCTGGTCCATGAGCGGCGGATCACCCCAGGTGCGACCCGTCGCTCCGTACCAGTCGGCGAGCAACAGCCCGGTACCCGTCATCAGGGAGAGGCCGAAGAATGCGTGGAACGCCATCACGGCGAGCAACAGGATCAGCCGCAGCGGGAACGGCGCGCGTTCGGCCACCGGATCGACCCCGACGAGCGCCTCCGCGAACAAATAGCCGACCGCCAAGAAGTGGATGATCATCCAGGTGTGGCCGACGTGATCTTCGGTCGCCCACCGGAACAGCGGGGTGTAGTAAAACGCCCACAGCGAGGACGCGAACAGGATGCCCGCGACGATCGGATTCGTGAGGAGGGCAGCCGCCTTCGAGTGGGTGAGCACCATGATCCACTCGCGCGGGCCCCGACTGCCGTCGTCGCGTTTGTGAATCGCTCGAAGACCCAGGGTGATCGGCGCACTCAGCACGAGCAGCACGGGGATCGTCATGCTCAGCAGCATGTGTTCGAGCATGTGCTGACTGAAGAGGAACTGCTCGTACACGTTCAGCGCACCGTTGGTCACCCAGAACAGCGCGAGCATCCCGGCCACCCACAGGATCGTGCGATGCACCGGCCAGCGGTCGCCGCGGCGGTGCAGGCGCCACACGCCGACGAGATAAAAGAAGATCGCGAACCCGATCACGAGCGACCACAGCAGGTCGAGATTCCATGAGGTGAACCAGCGGTCGGCGGTCAGTTCGGGTGGCAGCGGGGTGCCCTCGGTGAGAACCTCAGCCGCGGTCTGGGTCGTCGGTTGGAGCGCGAGCGAGACCGGGTTAGCGGTGCGCGCGAGCGCGGCCGCGACTCCCGACGCGATCCCCATGAACGCCAACTCCGACCCGACGAGCAGCCAGAACCACTTCTGCGCGGCGCCCGCGGCAATGCGCTTCAGGATGGCTCGACGTTGGAGTGCTCCGAAAAGTCCCAAGGCGCCAAGAGCCCCCACCTTGATCAGCACCAGGAGCCCGTACGGGGTGAGCAGCGAGGGGAAATCTCCGACCCGGATGGCGGCACTGACGTAGCCCGACGCCGCAACGACGATGAAACAGATCAGCGCGATCGTTGAGTACCGCGGCATCACGGCGGCAAGCCGAGCGGGGCTGAGTTTCGAGCGGGTGAGGGCGATCGTCAGCAGCCCGCCGACCCAGAATGCGGCGAACAGCGTGTGCAGCCAGATCGCCGTCACGGCGGCGGCGTGGCTCGAGTTGCCGGCAGCGTGACCCGTGTCGTTGGCCAGAGGCACCAGCCCGAGAACCGCGGCAATCGTGACGGCACCCAGAACCGTGACGTTGCGCACCGCGAAACACGCCACGGTGAGAAGAGCGCCGACCAGAACCGAAATCAGCCAGGCCCGACCCGCCGGAAGCTGGGTGAGGAACGACCCGAGCTCTTGGCCGTAACGCTCGTCGAAACTGAGCGACGTCTGGTACGCGCTCGAGAAGGTCAGGAACGCGGCGGCAGCGCCCGCCACGGTCCACACCGCGGCGCCTGCGGCGGCGATGTCGAGCGCACGCCCGAACTCGGGCTCGCGTGCACTGAACGCGAAGATCGCGAGGGCGAGAGCACCGAGGGCCGTTGCGATCCCGAACTGGTAGATCATGGTCGCGATCGGGATGCCGTACAGCACGATCGGATCGCCGCCGAATACGCCCGGCTTCGCACCCCCGCCCAGCGAGAGCCCGATCAGCACCGCCGCGAACGCTGCAAGCAGCAGGATGGCTGGCCCGGCGATCCGGATGAGGCGAAGCACGGCGCAAGCCTAAGCCGCGCCGCCCTGTGCAACCTGCGCCCCCCGTGCTACCTGCGCCCGGAAACGGCGAAGGGCGCCGACTACACAGTCGGCGCCCTTCGCGATACGTCTTACTTGACGGCAGCCTTCAGCTTGCTGCCGGCCGAGACCTTGACGCCCGTGCTGGCTTTGATGTGAATCGCTTCGCCGGTGGCGGGGTTGCGGCCCATACGTGCGGCACGCTGCGTCGGCTCGACGCTCAACCACCCGGGGATGCTGACCTTCGCGCCGTCGTGGAGCGACTTGGCGAGAACGGCGAACAGCGAATCGACGACGGCGGCAACCGCGGTCTGACCCTGGCCCGAGTCCGCGGCGATAGCGGCCACGAGATCAGCCTTGTTGAGTGACTTGTCAGCCATGATGTCCTCCTCGGACCTTGTTGTTTCGTTGGCGGCCGGAGTCGAAACGCCCCCGGAACCGCATTGAAACTAACAGAAAACACCGTGAATCCCTGTGAAGTCGGGACCGTGGCGGAATCTGGGGATGAAATGACGAAAGCCCGATCCGCGTGGGACCGGGCTTTCGGGTGAAATCTGGGCTGTTACCAGCTCGACTTGGTGATTCCGGGCAGCTCACCGCGGTGAGCCATGTCACGGAATCGCACACGAGAGATTCCGTACTTGCTCAGCACACCACGCGGGCGACCGTCGATGGCGTCGCGGTTACGCAGACGGACCGGCGACGCGTTGCGCGGCAGCTTCTGCAGCCCGAGGCGGGCGGCGTCGCGGGTTGCGTCGGTACCGTTCGGGTCGATGAGCGCCTTCTTCAGCTCGAGACGCTTCGCGGCGTACCGCTCAACGATGACGGCGCGCTTGTCGTTCTTGGCGATCTTGCTCTTCTTAGCCATTACCGCTCCTCACGGAATTCGACGTGCTTGCGCACAATGGGGTCGTACTTCTTGAGCACGATGCGGTCGGGGTCGTTGCGGCGGTTCTTGCGGGTCACGTAGGTGTACCCGGTACCGGCCGTGGAGCGCAGCTTGATGATGGGGCGAACGTCTTGTGCCTTCTTGGCCATTAGAACTTCTCCCCACGCTTCAGCAGATCCTGAACGACAGCTTCGATGCCGCGAGCGTCAATCACCTTGATGCCCTTGGCGGACAACGTGAGGCTGATGGTGCGCTTGAGCGACGGGACGTAGTACTTCTTCTTCTGCACGTTCGGATCGAAGCGGCGCTTCGTGCGGCGGTGCGAGTTTGAGATGTTGTGTCCGAAGCCGGGAACGGCTCCGGTCACTTGGCAGACAGCTGCCATGACTTTCCTCCTACGGGTTACCGTGAAGCGAGTGCTTCACCCAAGATCACTTGTCGGCACGCGATCCCGCCCCTCTCGGAGCGGTACGTACAAGAAGCCCCGTTTCCGAGACACCTCTTGATACTAGGTCGTTGTGCCCGCCGTCGCAATGCGCGTGCAGTCCGGGCAGAGGCCGAAGACATCCACGATGTGTTGCGGCTGGGTGAATCCGTGCTGGGCGGCGACCGCATGCGCCCAGGTTTCGACCTCATCCGCCGCGATCTCGACCGTGGTGCCGCAGTTGCGGCAGATCAGGTGGTGGTGGTGCGTGCCGGGAGTGCAGGCGCGGTAGAGGCTCTCGCCGTCTTGCTGCAGTGAGTCGGCGTCGCCCTCGACCGCGAGGTCGGCGAGCGCTCGATAGACGGTCGCGAGACCGACCCCCGACCCGGAGTCGCGAAGGGCGGCGTGCAACGACTGCGCGCTGACGAACCCGTCGGCGTCACCGAGCGCGTCGCGCACGGCGTCGCGCTGCCAAGTGTTGCGCTTCATGCCAGTACCGTCCTTCCGCCACTGTGTTTTCCTCTCAAGCGGGCTCGCCCTACCAGTCTGCACACCACGTAGATCAGAAACGAGATCGTCGTCACGTACGGGCTAATCGGCACGCTTGATCCCAGCGCCAACAGGATGCCGCCCACGAGCGAAACTGTCGCGAACGTCACGCTCAATGCGGTGACAACCACCGGCGACGACGACACCCGCAGAGCTGCGGCGGCCGGCGTCACGAGCACCGACAGCACGAGCAGCGCGCCGACGACCTGAACACCGATCGCGACCGAGAGTCCGAGCAGCACCATGAACGCGATCGACAGCACCCGGGTCGGGATGCCGCGCGCCGCGGCGACCTCCGCATCCACGCTCGCGAAGGTGAGCGGCCGCCACAACACGAGCAAGCCGAGCACGACGACGGCACCGACGATGGCCAGGACCCCGAGCCGCGGATCATCGACCGCGACGATCTGGCCGGTCAGCAGCCCGAACTTGCTCGATGCGCGGCCCGGATACAACGCGAGGAACAGGATGCCAAGCCCCAGCCCCGCAGGCATCAGCACCGCGGTGATCGAGTTGCGGTCGCGTGCCCGCGCACCGAGAAGGCCGATCAGCACCGCCGCGACGAGTGATCCGGCAATCGACCCGGTGACCACGCCGACACCCGTGAGTAGACCCGCCGCCGCGCCGGCAAACGACAGTTCGCTCACCCCGTGCACGGCGAACGCGAGGTCGCGCGACATCACGAAGACACCGATCAGCCCGCCGACGATTCCGAGCACGAGTCCAGCCAGGATCGAATTGTGCAGCAACCAGATCAATTCTCCGTAGTCCGAGAAGTTGAACAGCGCCGACCACCAGTCGCCCGTCATGGCAAATCTCCCGCGTGGTCATGCTCATGCTCGTGCGCATGCGACT
Source organism: Pseudolysinimonas sp. (assembly GCF_039912695.1). Taxonomy (GTDB): domain Bacteria; phylum Actinomycetota; class Actinomycetes; order Actinomycetales; family Microbacteriaceae; genus Pseudolysinimonas_A. The sequence goes on along the minus strand of NZ_JBDSPJ010000021.1, from coordinate 121,512 downwards.
GGTCGGGAGCACCGACGATCACCACGCGATCACCCGAGCGGATGACATCCACCGGCGATCCGTAGAGGTCGCTGAGCACGTCGCTGCGCAGCACTTCGTCGGGCGTGCCGATGCTGAACCTGCCGCCCGCGAGGTAGAGCACCCGGTCGACCGCACCCAGGATCGGGTTCACGTCATGGGTCACGAACAGAACGCCGAAGCCGCGCTGCTTCCGGTTGTCGTCGATCAGGTCGCTCACCGTGCGCTGCTGCTTCAGGTCGAGCGAGAGCAGAGGTTCGTCGCACAGCAGCAGCGCAGGTTGCCCGGCGAGAGCCTGCCCGACGCGAAGTCGCTGCTGTTCCCCACCCGACAGCCGCGCGACCGGGACGTTCGCGAAGTGCGTCGCTCCGACATCCTCGAGCGCGGCATCCACCTGGGCTCGACGGGAACGGGACGGGAGGCCGACTCCGAAGCGGTGGCCGTCGATACCGAGGCGCACCAGATCGCGACCCCGAAGTGCGGTGCCCTCATCGGCGAGGCGCTGCTGGGGAATGTACCCGATGCGACGGTTCCCTCGGTGAGCCCGTTCGCCCAGCACCCGGATGTCACCCGCGCTCAGTTCGTGCTGGCCGAGGATCGCGCGCAACAGGCTGGTCTTACCCGACCCGTTCGCCCCCAGTACGGCGACGAACTGCCCCGGTGCGACATCGAGATCGAGCCCCGACCAGAGCGTGCGGGTGCCGAGGCGCAACTCGGCGTCGTGAATGCTGAGCACGGCACCGTCGGGATGCTGCGCGCTCATCCAAGGGCTCCCTCGAGTTGGTCAAGAACACCAGACTGCCAGGTGAGGTAGTCGAGGCCGGCGGGGATCGTCTCGGTCACGGCGAACGACGGCACGCCATCGGTGGCTGCGGCGGCGAGGATGGCGTCGGTCTGCGGCCCGGAGGTCTGCCCGTTCACGACGACGACCGACGCGTTCGGGATGACGGTGAGCACTTCCTGCAGAAGCGTCGGCGGCACGTCGGAATCGTCTTCGATCGCGGCGCTGAATTGCGGCGGGGTGAGATTCATCAGGCCGGCGCCCGTGAGCAGGTAGAGCGGCACCGGCTCGGTGATGACGACTCCCTCGCCGGAGTGGTCGCGGGCGATCGCCGAGACGCGGTCTTCGAGAGCGGTGAGCGAGGTCTGGAAGTCGGCCAGCAACCCGGCCCGAGCGGGGTCGGGGTCGATCGCATCGAGGTCGGACGCGATCGTCGCCGCGAGACGCGACATCGTCGGGTAGTCGTACCAGACGTGTTCGTTGAACCCGGCGGCAGTCGGGTCGGCCAATCCAAAGTCGACCGCGTGCAACACGACCGCCGAGGAGTTGCCCGACGCCGCGTACATCGTGTCGACGAAGTCGTCGTAGCCGCCGCCGTTGGCGATCACCAGGTCGGCTTGGGCGAGTTCGAGTTGCACTCGCGGATTCGCCTCAAAGCTGTGCGGGTCGGCGGTCGGGTCGTCGATGATCGCGGTGACGTCGGCACCGCTGCCGGCGAGTGCCTGTGCGATCGAGGCATACACGTTCGTCGAGGCGACGACTTTCACGACGCCATCGTGCGCGGGATCGGTCGGTGCGGAACAGGCGGTGAGTCCCGCCGCGAGTAAGGCGGCGACGGGAAGCACGGCAAGACGACGGATCACTCTGCGGACGCTACCCTTTGTTGAGAACGATTGTCAAACTCAACACGTCGGCAAGTCAGCGCGTCGGCAACTCAGCGCGTCGGCAACTCAGTCGAGCAGTAGAGCGGGCTCCTCGAGGACCGCCGCAAGATCCGCCGTGAAGCGGCTCGCGACGTCCCCATCGACGACCCGGTGGTCGAATGCTGCCGACACCGTGGTGACCCACGCCGGTCGCACTTCACCATCGACCACCCACGGCTTTTGCTTGATCGCGCCCAGCGCCACAATGCCGACTTCGCCGGGATTGAGGATCGGCGTGCCGGTGTCCATCCCGTACGAGCCGAGGTTGGTGATCGTCACTGTGCCCTTCGACATGTCGGCCGGAGTGGTCTTGCCGTCGCGGGCCGTGAGGGTGAGCTGCTCGAGCGCCCGCGCGAGGTCGAGCAGGCTGAGATCTTGCGCGTCCTTGATGTTCGGCACGATGAGTCCGCGCGGAGTCGCCGCAGCGATCCCCAGGTTGACGTAGTGGTGCACGATGATCTCTTTGTCGGTCCAGCTCGAGTTGACGGTGGGGTTACGCCGCACGGCCCAGATGACCGCCTTGGCCATCACGAGCAGCGGGCTGACGCGCACCCCGGCGAAATCGGTCGAGTCTTTGAGCCGGCGCACGAACTCCATCGTGCGGGTCGCGTTGACGTCGGTGAAGACGCTGACGTGCGGGGCGGTGAAGGCGCTCGACACCATCGCCGTCGCGATCGCCTTGCGCACGCCCTTGACCGGGATGCGCTCTTCGCGTTCCTCACTCCAGGCCGGCGTTTCGAGGTTGCGGAACACGCTTGCCTGCTGCGCGATCCGGATGACGTCCTCCCGCAGAATCTCGCCGGCGAGGCCTGTTCCTTCGACGGTCGCGATCTCCACCCCGAGATCTTTGGCCAGCTTGCGGATCGGCGGCTTCGCGATCACCGGGGCGGCGGATGCGGCCGGGATCGATGCCGGACGGCGGGCGGATGCCTTCGCGCCCTCCGCGGTCGCGCCTTCGATGGTCGGGGCGCCTTCGGCCAGCACGACGGCACCCGGCCGACGTCGGCGCGTCGTCGCACGCCCGCCCTTTGAGCCGTAGCCGACCAGAACCGCACCCGGCTTCTCGGCAGCTTCCGCCTCTTCGGCCTTCGCGGAGGCCACCGGGTCAGCGATTTCGCCCCCCAGCGACTCGGTACCGCGCGGCGCCTGCAGCTCGATCGAGCCGCCCGCGGAATCCACTCGGATGATCGGGGTGCCGACTTCGACAGTCGCGCCCTCTTCGGCGAGGATCGCCGTCACGATGCCCGCGAACGGAGAGGGCAGTTCGACCAGAGACTTCGCCGTCTCAATCTCGACCAGCACCTGGTTAACCGTGACGGTGTCGCCGGGTTTGACCTTCCACGAGACGATCTCGGCCTCGGTCAGGCCCTCCCCGACATCTGGAAGCGGAAACTCGGATTGCGCCATGTCAGCTCCTAGTAGGCGAGGGACCGGTCGACGGCCTCGAGGATGCGGTCGGCATCCGGAAGGTAGACGGCCTCGAGTTTGGCCGGAGGGAACGGGGTGTCGTAGCCGCTCACGCGCAGCACCGGGGCTTGCAGCGAGTAGAAGGCGCGCTCGGCGATCGTTGCCGCGACCTCAGAGCCGACGCTTGCCGAACCCGGTGCCTCCTGAGCGACGACAAGCCGGCCGGTCTTCTGCACCGACGTCAGAATCGGGTCGTAATCGATCGGCGAGAGCGAGCGCAGGTCGATGACCTCGATGCTCGTGCCTTCCTCGGCGGCGATCTCGGCCGCCTGCAGCAGAGTGGCGACCATCGCGCCGTGTCCGACGAGCGTGACCTCGGTGCCGGTGCGCACGACCCGGCTCGCGTGCAACGCGCTCGGCTCGCCGGAGCGGTCGACCTCGCCACGCTGCCAGTAGCGACTCTTCGGCTCGAAGAACATCACCGGGTCGTTGGAAGCGATTGCCTGCTGGATCATCCAGTAGCCGTCTTCGGGAGTCGCGGGGCTCACCAGTCGAAGGCCCGCGGTGTGCGCGAAGTACGCCTCGGGGCTCTCCTGGTGGTGCTCGACCGCGCCGATATGCCCGCCATATGGCACGCGGATCACCACAGGGAAGGACTGGTTGCCCTCGTGTCGACCGGTGAGTTTCGCGAGCTGCGAGGTGATCTGGTCGAAGCCGGGGTAGATGAATCCGTCGAACTGGATTTCACACACCGGGCGGAACCCGCGCATCGCGAGTCCAATCGCGGTGCCGACGATCGCCGACTCCGCAAGCGGGGTGTCGATCACCCGGGTCTCGCCGAACTCGGCCTTGAGTCCCTCGGTGACACGGAACACTCCGCCGAGGGTGGCGATGTCTTCGCCCATCAGCAGGACCTTGGCGTCATTCGCGAGGGCGGCGCGCAGTCCCTCGTTAATCGCCTTCGCCATCGTCAGAGTTTCGGCGCTCATTCGCGAGCCTCCTCGAGGGATGCCTCGTAGGCAGCCATCCAGGCCCGTTGCTCCTCCATGAGGGGATGCGGGTCGGAGTACACGTGGGAGAAAATCTTGTCGGCCGGCGGGCTCCCGAGGCTCTGCGTGCGGGCTCGCACGTCGGCCGCGAGGTCCTCGGCTTCGGAGGCGACTTCGGCGAAGAAGGCATCCCCCTCGCCCTTCGCCCGCAGGAAGGTCTCGAACCGTGCGATCGGGTCACGCTGCGCCCAGAACGTCATCTCTTCAGAATCGCGGTACTTCGTCGGGTCGTCGCTCGAGGTGTGAGCGCCCATTCGATAGGTCAGCGCCTCGATGAACCGCGGCCCCTGGCCCGCCCGCGCGGCCTCGAGGTTCTCGGCGGTCACCAGGTAGCTGGCGAGCACGTCGTTGCCGTCGATTTGAACCGACGGGATGCCGAACCCGGTGCCGCGCAAATAGAGAGGCGTGCGCGACTGTCGCTGCACCGGAACCGAAATCGCCCAGTGGTTGTTCTGCAGGAAGAAGACGATCGGCGCCTGGAACGAGGCAGAGAAGACCATCGCCTCGCTGACGTCGCCCTGGCTCGACGCGCCGTCGCCGAAGTAGGCCAGCACGGCGGCATCCGTTTCGGGATGCCCGGTCGCGGTCGAGCCGTCGAGGGTCATGCCCATCGCCATGCCGGTGGCGTGCAGCGACTGCGAGCCGATCACCAACGTGTAGAGGTGAAAGTTGCCGGTCTTCGCCGGATCCCAGCCGCCGTGGCTCAGGCCGCGCAGCAGTTCGATGATGCGCATCGGGTCGAGGCCCCGAATTCGGCCGACCACGTGTTCGCGGTAGGCCGGAAAGATGTGATCCTGCGGGCGCGCGGCGTATCCCGAGCCGACCTGGGCGGCCTCTTGGCCGACGCTCGGGATCCAGAGCGCGAGCTGCCCTTGGCGTTGAAGGTTGCCCGCCTCGATGTCGAACCGACGGATGACGACCATCTGCCGGTGGAAGTCACGCAACTGTGCGTCGGAGATCGCCGCGACCCGCGGCAGGTACGGCGCCGTCGCGTCGTTCTCGACGAGGGAGCCCTCCGGCGAGAGCAACTGGAGGGTCGCCTCGGTATAGGACATGGTGCCTACCCTAACCGGGCATTTTCGACGGCCCGGGGGAGGGTTCCCACAACCCGGGCGGCAGAACTCAGGAGTCTCTCGACAGAGCCCTCCTCGCCGATCGACACTCGGATGCCGTCGTCAGCGAAGACGCGACCGACGATTCCGTCGTCTTCGAACATCGCGGCGACCGCCGTCGACTCATCCCCGGTCGCAAACCAGACGAAGTTGCCGTGCGGATCGGGGATGCTCCAGCCCGCCTCCGCGAGTCCCGCCACGACCCGGCCGCGACGGGCAATCAGGTCGTCGACGCCGGCGAGCAGGTCCGCCTCGACCTCGAGCGCGGCGAGTGCGGCGAGCTGCGCGGGTTCGGTCACCGCCAGCGGGATGGCGGCGCTTCGCGCGGCATCCAGAATGTAGGACGCACCGACCGCCCAGCCGACCCGAAGGCCGGCGAGGCCGAACGCCTTCGAAAAGGTGCGCAACACGACGAGGTTGGGGTGGTTCTCGAGCTCGCGCAAACCGTTGACCGCATGCGGGTCGGTGACGAACTCGAAGTACGCCTCGTCGAGGATGACCAGCACCGTCTGCGGAACCTTCGCCATGAACGCGCTGAACTGCGCCGCGGTGACGAGCGTGCTCGTCGGGTTGTTAGGTGAGCAGACGATGACGACCCGGGTGCGGTCGGTGATCGCGGCCGCCATCCCGTCAAGGTCGTGCAGGCCGCCCGCAAGGTTCGGAACCCGCACGCTCGTCGCCCCGCTCACGGTGACGATGCCCGGGTAGGCCTCGAATGACCGCCAGGGATACACGACCTCGTCGCCCGCACCGGCAGCGGCCTGAACGAGCTGGTACAGGATGGATGCCGACCCGGCTCCGACGTGGACCTCATCAATACTGACCCCGGCACGCTCGGCAAGTCGGGCGCGGAGCGCGGTGGCCGCCCCGTCGGGGTAGCGATTGAGGTTCGACTCGGCAATCGCCGCCAGGATCGCAGGATGGGTCGGGTTCGGGTTTTCGTTGCTGGAGAGCTTGAAAGCATCATCAGACGCCATGCGGCCCTGACGATACGGCGGCAGGGCGGCAATCTCCGGGCGGAGCGTCACAACCATGCCGCCAAGCCTAGGGTCGCTCAGGGTGCCGTCGGTGCGGCCCCGGTGGGTGTGGCCTCCTGGTCACGAGCGGCTGGATACGAGAAGATGAAGACATGGGTCGACTAATCCTCCGTCTGCTGATCAACTCGCTCGCCCTCTGGCTGACGACTCTCGTGCTTGCGCCGCATGTGGCAATCGCCGCGTTCGCTCCCGGAACCACGGTCGAGTTCGTCATCACTCTGCTGATCACGGCGCTCATCTTCGGCCTCGTGAACGGCATTATCGGCGGCATCATCCGCGTCGTCGCCTTCCCGCTCTACGTACTGACCCTCGGCCTGATCTCCCTCGTGGTGAACGGGCTGCTCTTCTTGCTCGTCGCCTGGATCAGCGGTGTGCTCGGGTTCGGTCTGACCGTCGACGGCTTCTGGTGGGGTGTTCTCGGAGCGGTAGTAGTCGCCGTGATCAGTTGGCTGATCGGCATCCTGCTTCGTCCCTTCACGGGCACGAAGAAGAGGCGCTGACCGCCGGTCGTTCACCCGAACGGCTAGTTCACCCGAACGGCGTGATAGGTCGACACCGTGATCGATCCGCCGTTTTCGACGTACCCGTCGCCGAAGCGCTCTAATTCGGAGAGCTGCGACCGGATCGCCTGCGACTGCGCCTCGTCGATGGCGTCGGCGGTCGCTTCGTACGAGAACCTCTGGTGCGCCGGGGCCGCGATCCCGGTCGGGGGCGCGGTGTCGCCGGCGAACGCTTCGCGCTCGATCTGCACGAGGTGATGGTCGAGTTGCGGACCGGCGAGCGCCGGGATGAAGTCGTCGGTGTTGCGCACCGCGATTCCGGCGACGCCGTCGGGAAGGGAAATATTGCCCGCCGGGGCGCCATAGGTCGCCGCCCCGACCACGTTCCAGTCGGGCGACGCGGCGACCATGGTCGCGATTAGACCGCCCTGCGAGAAGCCCACGACCTGCACCTCGTCGCCCGATCGGATGCCGGCATCCACCATCGCATCTTCGACCGCGCGCAGGGATCCCGGCGAGAGGCCGGCCACGCCATACACGTTGCTCGTCATGTCCCACGGTTCGGTCGTTGCAAACGGCGAGAAGGTCTCGGTCGGCCCGATGTAGACCGCATACCGGGTCGGCATTCCGGGAGCCTCGTAGGTCTCGATCCGCACTTGATTCACCTCGGGGACCCGGTCGAGAAGATCTCGCGCACCCGTCGGCGCGCTGGCGGGAGTCTCAAGGCGGACGCGCTCGACGACGACGTCCGACTCGTGGAACATTCCGAACACTCCGCCGAGGGTCGCGACGGTGAGCGCCCCGGACGCCACCCCGTTGTCGTCGCTGGAAAAGAGCGGCGACAACCAGAACGGAACCCCGGTGGCTCCGCGTGCGCCGTCGTCGATGCTCGTTGCCAGCAGGCTGACGAATCTGACGAATTCTGGGCTGGTCACCAACTGGGGATGCGCGAGCATCCAGTCGCGCAGGGTCGCGAGCCGACCCTCGCCATCGTCGGGCAACGCCAGCCAGCCACCCACCGCCAGAACGCCTAGGGGAAGGGGATTGAGAATCACCAAGGCGGCAAACAAGGGCAGGACCTCGCCGAGAGCCGTCGCCATCATCGCCGCGAGTTGGCGCTGAAGGTCTTCATTGAGCTGTTCGGCGGAGCTGTACTGCTCGGCAACGAGTCGCATCTTGTCGGCCGCGTCAGCACACAGCGCGCGAGCCTGTTCAAGAGGCGGGATGACGCTGTGCATCGATACTCCGCCGAGATGGTCGGCCGCGTTCACCCGCCTCAGGTCGAGGTGAAGGGCGACCTGCAACGCCCCGAGTCGATCGGCGGAGGCAAGAATTGCGTCAGTCCAGACGACGGTCGTGCCGGCCGGCGTCACGAGCAGCGGACCACCCGGGTCGTCATCGAGCGCGGTCACAGCAGGTACGCAATCTGCGCGCTCAGGCTGCGCAGCGTGTCATCGATCACACTCTCGGCCGCGCCGATCTTGGTCTGAAGTTCTCGGGTAAAGATCGCGGCGGATTCGGCGGCTGGCCCCCGCCAGTCTTCAGACAGCATCGGGCTGGGCTCAAGCGCCGCATGCCGAAGGTGATCGAGCACCGGTTTGAGCAACGCGAACTGCTGTTCAAGGGTGGCTCTAAGCGACGGCGTGTCGGCGAGGGAAGTAACGCCGGTGAGGAGGGTTGCGGGCATGACGACATCCTCACGATCGCTGCCCCGGAGCGACCAGGCTCCCCCGCACTCCGCGCGTCTCCCCACGATTTAGGGGGCTGTGGAGGACTCGTGCCGCTGCGATGATGGACCCATGGCACGTGGCCCCGCGAATCCGGGACCGGTCTTCCGCATCTGCTTCGTATGCACCGGCAATATCTGCCGGTCGCCGATGGCCGAGGCGGTGTTCCGGCGGCTGATCGCGACCGGCGGCTACGAATCCCGTCTCGAAGTGGGATCGGCAGCGACCGGCGACTGGCATGTCGGCGAACACGCCGACGCCCGTACTGTCGCCGCCCTCGCCACCCGCGGCTACGACGCGACCGCCCACCGTGCGCGCCAGTTCGATCCCGCCTGGTTTCCCGACCTCGACTTGGTCGTCGTGTTCGATCACGGTCAAGAGCGCACCTTGCGGGAGTGGGCACCCGACGAAGCCGCTGCCGCAAAGGTGCAGCTGTTGCTCTCGTTCGACGAGTCGGGTCCGGCCGCCGACGTTCCCGACCCGTACTATTCGGATGCCGCCCTCTTCGACACGGTCTTGGCCACAATCGAACGAGCGAGCGTGGCCCTGTTCCGCCAGCTCGAACCCGTCCTCAGACAGGGAGTCTCATGAGCCCGCTGCCCCCCCAACCGCTGAGTCCGCTCGACGGTCGCTACCGCACCGTCGTCGCAGAACTGAGCGAGCACCTCTCCGAGGCTGGGCTCAACCGGGCGCGAGTACGCGTCGAGGTCGAGTGGCTGCTGTTTCTCACCGACCGCGGCATGTTTGGCTCGGTCCCCCTCGACGAGGAGCAGCAACGCGAGCTGCGCCTGTTTGCCGCCGAGTTCGGCGCTGACGAGATCGCCGAACTCGCCACTCTTGAAGCAACCACCCGCCACGACGTCAAGGCGGTTGAGTATCTGGTGCGCCGCAAGCTCACCGACATGGGCCTGAACGCGATCGCCGAGCTCACGCATTTCGCTTGCACGAGCGAAGACGTCAACAACCTCTCCTACGCGCTCACCATCCGCGCGGCCGTGACCGGCGTCTGGCTACCGCGGCTGCTGGATGTCGTTGCCGCGTTGCGCGAACTCGCTGTCGCCGAGCGCGCAACCCCGATGCTGGCGCGCACTCATGGCCAGCCCGCGACGCCGACCACCTTCGGAAAGGAGATGGCGGTCTTCGTCTCCCGCCTCGAACGCGTGATCACCCGCATCGAGGCCGTCGAGTACCTCGGCAAGTTCAGCGGCGCAACCGGCACGTTCTCGGCCCATGTCGTCGCCGACCCCGACGCAGACTGGCCCGCCCTCTCCCGGGAGTTCGTCACCGGACTCGGACTCGGCTGGAACCCGCTCACGACCCAGATCGAATCGCATGACTGGCAGGCCGAGTTGTACACGGCGATCGCTCACGCCGGTCGCATCCTGCACAATCTCTGCACCGACGTCTGGACCTACATTTCGATCGGATACCTGACGCAGATTCTTCAGGCCGGCGCCACCGGATCGTCGACCATGCCGCACAAGGTGAACCCGATCCGGTTCGAGAACGCCGAGGCGAACCTCGAACTCGCTGGGGCCCTGCTCGACTCGCTCGCCGCGACTCTCGTCACCAGCCGACTCCAGCGCGACCTCACCGATTCCACAACCCAGCGCAACGTGGGGGTCGCCCTCGGTCACTCCCTGCTCGCGCTCGACAACATCGCTCGTGGCCTAACCGAGGTATCGGTCGCTCACACCGCCCTCGCCGCCGACCTCGAGGCGAACTGGGAAGTTCTGTCGGAGGCAGTCCAGACCGTCATTCGGGCCGAGGTCACCGCCGGGCGCAGCTCGATCGCCGACCCATATGCAGTTCTGAAAGAGCTCACCCGCGGCAAGCGGATCACGGGCGACGATCTGCGGGAGTTCGTGGGCGCGCTCGATATCGGCGCCGAGGCCAAGGCCCGCTTGCTCGCCCTGACGCCCGCAACCTACACGGGGCTCGCCGACGAGATGGTCGACGGGATAGCGCCGGGGCGCTAGTGGCCCGAGCGATCCGATTCGTCGCCTTCGGGCGGTTCGGGTTTCGAGATCGCCAGCAGCAGTGTCGCCAGCACGACGATCGACACCACGAAGGTTGCGCCCGTGAACTCGAGCGCGAGCACGAACTCCCGACTCGAGAACATCACGCCCGCGCCGACGAAGAGCGCAAACACCGCGGCCAGCCCGAGAATCTCGGCTGGTCGCGTGCGATCCCGCCGCGACGGGGCGGGATTGTGCGGGGCGGGATTGTGCGGGTCGGGCTTGCTCGGGTCGGGCTTGCGCGGTTGGGTCATGAAGTCGCCGTTCTGGAAACACGCGCCGTACGCAGGGTCACGGCAGAGATCGTCTGGAGCACGCCGACGAGAATCGCCCAGGCGCCCACGATGCCAATCAAAATCACGGATGCCGTGAGAGTTCCCGAAACACCCTTTTGCCCCGAGAAGGGTTGAACGAAGTCGGGCGGTACGAGCAGGGCGACGGCGCCGAGAACCGCCGTCAACACTCCGGCGATGATCCAGTCCCGAGCGATCAATAGCCGCCCGCGAGAGAAGATGCCGCTGACCGTTTCGAGCATCCCGGCCACGACAGCCCAGACGCCGACCAGAACCGCAAACGTGACCGTCGTCCCCGTCGGCGCGAGACCGAGCGACACGACGCCCGCAACCACGCTGATCGCCCCCTGCGCCACGAAGGCTGCGCTCATCCGCCCGGCGTAGGCACCCCGCAGCGTTCCGACCACCAGAACGGCGCCGGTCAGCGCGGCGAAGACCCCGAAGGTGAGGAGCCCGAAAGCCGGAGAGTGCTCAAGCGTCAAGGTGATGACAAGCCCGAGGGCGAGCGCCAGGATTCCGCGCGAAAGCTGGGGGATCCAGGCTGCTACCACGCCGACCACTCTACGTGGGAGGAGCTGCGACTCTCGCCGGGAAAATTACGTGCGCGGCATCTCGGCAAAGCGCGAGTACATCCCCTGGAACGCGACCTCGATGGTGTCGGTGCGTCCGTTTCGGTGCTTCGCCACGATCAGGTCGGCCTCGCCTGCGCGCGGGTGATCCCGCTCGTAGGCGTCTTCTCTGTGCAGCAAGATCACAATGTCGGCGTCCTGCTCGAGCGACCCCGACTCGCGGAGGTCAGAAAGGGCGGGCTTCTTGTCGGCGCGCTGTTCGGGGCCACGGTTGAGCTGAGCGAGCGCGATGATCGGCACCTGCAGTTCTTTGGCGAGCAGCTTGAATGCTCGCGAGAATTCGCTGACCTCCTGCTGACGCGACTCGACCTTCTTGCCCGAGGTCATCAACTGCAGGTAGTCGACGACGACCATCTTGAGCCCAACGCGCTGGCTGAGCCGCCGGCATTTGGCGCGGATCTCGACGAGCGTCATGTTCGGACTGTCGTCGATGTACAGCGGGGCGTCGCCGATGTCTCCGCGCACGCTCGCCAGCCGAGTCCAGTCGCGCTCGTCCATGTTGCCCTTGCGCAGAACATGCATCGGGATGCTGGATTCCGCCGAGAGCAGACGCGTCGCGATCTCACTTCGGCCCATTTCGAGCGAGAAGAACAGCACCGGCATCTGGTGCTTCACCGCGGCGGTTCGTGCAAAGTCGAGTGCGAGCGTCGACTTGCCGACGCCAGGTCGAGCTCCGACGATGATCAGTTGGCCGCCGTGCAGCCCATTGGTGAGTTCATCCAGCTCGCTAAAGCCTGTCGGAACGCCCGCGAGTTCACCGTCGCGGCCGCGCGCCAACTCGATCTCTTCGACGGCGGTGTCGATCGCCTGAACGAGGGGAACGTAGTCTTCGGCTTCGGTGCCGCCCGTGACGCCGTAAATCTCGGCCTGAGCGTTGTTGACGAGGTCGGTGACTTCGCCCTCGCTTGCATAGCCCATCTGCACGATGCGGGTGCCGGCCTCGACCAAACGCCGAAGCACGGCCTTCTCGGCGACGATCGAGGCGTAGTAGCCAGCGTTAGCAGCGGTAGGTACCAGACCGGTGAGCGTGTGGAGATACTCGGCACCGCCGGCGCGACCGAGCAGCCCGGTCTTGGTCAGTTCATCGGTGACAGCGATCACGTCGGTCGGTTCACCGTGGGAATAAAGGGTGAGGATCGCCTCGTAGACGACCTCGTGCTTCGGCATGTAAAAGTCGAGCCCGCGCACGACTTCAATGACGTCGGCAACGGCGTCTTTGCTCAACATCATTCCGCCGAGCGTGCTCTGTTCGGCGAGCAGATCGTGGGGCGGAGTGCGCTCACCCTGCCAGCCCTCGCCCGGGGCGCGCTGATCGCCCGAACCGCGGTCTGCGGCGAGTCCCAGATGGGCGATCGACATGAAGGGACCTCCTGCGGGTCAGATTAGGCGCGCACGCCGACATCGCCATCCGACACCCCGAACCGGCCGGCGACAGTGTTGCCCCGAATCGCCGGGGAGCGCTCGCTCAGGCTAAAGAGGACGCCCGTGACGGAACAACCTGCCCTGTGGATGACGCTGTGTGGAAATCACGAGAAACGCCGTGTGCCGTGTGAAGAAGTTGTGGAGAGAGTTGTGGATAATTTCCGGACTTTGGGGGCAAACATCCACTTGATCAGGGCTTTATGTTTCCACATGCGGCGTGTTCAAACTGGGTTGGAGCGGTGCTTGAGGGTTGAGGGGTTGACACGTCTCCTGTGGACGAAACATCGGACGCCCGGCCCTCCGCGGGGCCGATGTGTCGCCGGACACGACGAACGGCGCACCTCATTTTCGAGGTGCGCCGTTCGTACGGAGGTGCTACTTGGCGGCTACCACGTCAAACGAGAGCGCCGCGATGACATCGCTGCGGAGGCGAACCGTCGCGTCGTACCGACCGATCGACTTCACCGCGGTCGAGATCTCGATCGTGTGCTTGTCGAGCGTGCCGAGCCCGGCCGCAGCCACCGCGTCAGCGATGTCGGACGGCTTAACCGACCCGAAGAGACGACCCTCGCGGCCCGCCTTCACGGCGACCTTGACGGTTGCGCCTTCGAGTTTCGCCTTGATGGCCTGAGCCTCTTCAAGAGTTGCGAGCTCGCGAGCGGCGCGCGCGGACTTGATCGACTCGATCTGCTTCTCGCCGCCCTTGGTCCAGGCGACCGCGAAACCCTGCGGAACGAGGTAGTTGCGGGCGTAGCCGTTCTTGACGTCAACAACGTCACCGGCAGAGCCGAGGCCAGAAACCTCGGAGGTGAGAATGAGTTTCGACATGATCTCTACCGTCCCGAGCCCGCGTAGGGGAGAAGAGCCATCTCGCGCGCGTTTTTAACCGCACGGGCGATGAGCCGCTGCTCCTGCACCGAGACGCCGGTGATGCGCCGGGCACGGATCTTTCCGCGCTCGGAGATGAACTTGCGAAGTGTTGCAACGTCCTTGTAGTCGATGATGCCGACCCGGATGCTCTTCGCGGGGGCGACGGTCTTGCCGCCCTTAGGTACCCGCTTGCGGCGATCGCCGCTGCTGCTGCTACTGCTCTTGCCAGCCATGCTTGGTTCTTCCTTCTACGTGTGTGCGTTCCGCAGCCTGAGGCTTTAGAACGGGGTCTCGTCGCTGTAGTTGCCGGGGGTGTTCCAGACGTCGTCTGCTCCACCGGTCGGGGCGCTTGCGGCCCACGGCTCCTCGGCGCCACCTGCCACCTGACCGCGACCTGCGCCACCGGATGCTCCGGTGCCGCCCGCCGCGCGCGTGACCTGAGCGGTCGCGTACCTCAGGCTGGGGCCGATCTCGTCGACCTCCAACTCGATCGCGGTGCGCTTGTTACCGTCGCGGTCGTCGTAGTTGCGCTGCTTCAGGCGGCCGGTCGCAACGACTCGGCTTCCCTTGGTCAGCGATCCCGCGACATGCTCGGCAAACTCGCGCCAGCACGACGCCCGAAGGAACAGCGCATCGCCGTCCTTCCAGTCGTTGGCCTGACGGTCGAAGGTGCGCGGGGTCGACGCAATGGTGAAGTTGGCGACGGCCAGGCCGCCCTGCGTGTAACGCAGTTCGGGATCGGCGGTGAGGTTGCCCACCACGGTGATGATCGTCTCGCCGGCCATGGTTACTCCGTGACCTCGTCGGCGGGAGCTTCGGCAACAGCCGCCTCAGCCGCGGGAGCCTCAACAACGGGTGCCTCGGCTTCGGGCTTCTCGGCCTTGGCAGCTTTCTCAGCGACGGGCTTCTCAGCAACCGGCTTCTCGGCGGCAGCGGGCTTCTCAGCAGCGACCGCCTTTTCGGCGGCAGGCTTCTCAGCAGCGGCCGGCTTCTTCGCGGCAGCGGCAGCCTTGCGAACGGCCTTCTTCTCTTCCTCGACGACGTGCGCCGCCACGCGGGCGACGGCCTCCTCGGCGCGCAGCACCTTGGTGCGAAGAACAGCCTCAGACAGCTTCAACTGCCGGTCGAGTTCGACGGTGGCAGCAGAGTTCGCGGTGAAGGTGACGACGGCGTAGATGCCCTCGGCCTTCTTCTGGATCTCGTACGCCATCCGGCGCTTGCCCCAGATGTCGACGTTCTCGATCGTGCCGCCATCGTTGCGGATCACGTTGAGGAACTTGTCCAGGCTGGGTGCAACGGTGCGCTCATCGATCTCGGGATCGAGGATCACCATCAGCTCATACTGGTGCGTCATAAACCCACCTCCTCTGGTCTCAGCGGCTGCAGAAGTTCTGCAGCAGGAGGGTAGTGACGTGCCGCCCCAGGAATTCACTCCCGATGGGCAACCTGTCGATCATAGGTCAGCCTCGTGCCGACCACCAGCTCCGCAGTCGCTGTTCGGCCTCGGCAGCGCCCAGCGGGCCCTCGTCGAGCCGAATCTCCATCAGGAACCGGTAGGCCTCGCCCACCTCCCGCCCAGGACGTAAGCCAAGAATGCTCATGATCGCCTCGCCGTCGAGATCGGGACGCAGGGCCGCGAGCTCCTCTTCCTCGGCGAGCACCGCGATCCGCGCCTCAAGGTCGTCGTAGGCGTGCGCGAGCCGCTCAGCTTTGCGGTGGTTGCGGGTCGTCACATCGGCCCGAGACAGGATGTGCAGCCGCTCGAGATGCTCGCCGGCATCGCGCACGTAGCGGCGCACCGCGGAGTCGGTCCACACTCCCTCGGCGTACCCGAAGAACCGCAGGTGCAGTCGGATGAGGTCGGCTACCGCCTCGGTCGTCACCTTGTCGAAGCGCAGCGCCTTCAATCGCTTGGCGGCCAGACGCGCCCCGAGAACGTCATGGTGATGAAAAGTCACCCCGCCGCCGGGCTCGATCACCCGAGTCGCCGGCTTGCCGATGTCGTGCAGCAGTACGGCGAGCCGAAGCACCAGGTCGGGGGCGTGGCCGCGCTCGCCCTCGAGCGCGATCGCACGATCAAGCGCGGTGAGACTGTGCTCGTAGACATCCTTGTGCCGCGCGTGCTCGTCGATTTCGAGGCGCAGCGCGGGAACCTCGGGCAGGATGCGGTCGGCCAACCCGGTGTCGACCAGCACCCGGATACCGTCGGACGGATGCTCCGCCAACAGCAGTTTCGACAACTCCTGTTGAACCCGCTCGGGCGCGACGATTTCTAGCGAATCCGCCATCCGCGCGGCGGCCGCAGCAGCATCGGCATCGAGCTCGAAACCGAGTTGAGCGCGGAAGCGGGCGCCGCGCAGCATCCGGAGCGGGTCGTCGCCGAACGAGATCTCGGGAGCCCCCGGGGTGCGCAGGCGGCCAGCTACGAGGTCGTCGAACCCGCCCGTCGGGTCGACCAGAACCAGGTCTGGCACCCGAAGCGCCATCGCGTTCACGGTGAAGTCTCGACGGGTGAGATCGGCCTCAAGGCTCGTGCCGAACTGCACTTCCGGCTTGCGCGTGCTGCCGTCGTAGGAGTCGCTGCGGTAGGTGGTGATCTCGCAGATGTAACCGCCCAGGCGCAGGCCGATCGTGCCGAACCGACGACCGGTGTCCCAGAGGTTCTTGCCCAGCGGCGCGAGAATCGCCTCGGTCTGCTCGGGCGTGGCGTCGGTCGTGAAATCGAGGTCGATGTCGTCGCCGCTGAGCCCTCGGTCGAGGAAGGCATCCCGTACCGTCCCGCCAACCAGGGCGAGTTCGTGTCCGGCGCGTTGGTAGAGCGCTGCCAACTCAGCCACTGCGGGCCGGCTCGCGAGGTCGCGCAAGCGGTCCATCGCCGCCGCGACGCTCTCCATGCGCCCATTCTGGCCCGCGATGGCAGCCCGTAAGCTCAACCCGTGATGAGACGGGCCGCACACGTCGCGGCTTCCGCCCTCCTCATCGTGGCGTTTGCGGCCGCCACCGCGGCTCAGGCAAGCGCCGCTCAGGGCGACGAGCCCATCCCGATGACCGTCGCAATCGTCGTTCCGATCACGGCACCGGAGCATGACGGCAGCCTCCTGGATGCTGACGAGCTCGCGCTCGCGACGGCACCAACGGGCGCGCTCACCCGCAAACTCAACGCGGTACTGCCGACTTCGGCGACGATCGCCGTCGACCCGATGATCTTGGCGTCGATCCGGGTGCTGGGTGCGGCCGCGCCATCGTCGGCGCTCGAGTGGCTCGACCGACTTGAGACCGCGCCGAACGATGTCTTCCTGTTGGCGTACGCCGACGCCGACCTGTCGCCCTTCGCCCGCGCCGGATCCCTTGACCTTGCCCAACCGCTCGGGTTCAGATTTGCGATTGACGCGACACAGTTCAGCCCGGAACAGACCACGACGCCGACGGCATCGCCCACTCCGACGCCGAGCCCGACATCGGCTGGCCCCGCAGGACCGCACCCGTACCCGACGACCGACGAGCTGTTGGCATTGCCCGGCGTCGTGGGTCGCATCGCCTGGCCTGCCGCCGGATCCGTGACCAGCGACGATCTGCCCGCGTATCGAGATGCCGGCTACGACGCCGTGCTGCTCAGCTCGGCGAATGCGTCCGAGACTTCGAGCGCCCGGGTCGACCTGGGCGGAGTCGCCGGGTTGGTCTCCGATTCGGCCGTCTCCGAGCTGCTACGCCAGGCCACCGCGCCGGGTGACGACGCCGCGCGACTGGACGCATCCGCGCGCCTCGGTGCCGCGCTCGACGGACTTGACGCCGCGCATCCGGGTCGCAGCGTCATCCTCGCCCTCGACCGCGACGCGACCTCGACCCCCTTCGGCCTGGCGTCGGCCCTGTCGAGTGTCGAGAGTCGGGCCTCGACCCGGATCGTCGGCCTCTCGCGGGTGCTTGCGGGAGCCGCCGAGCCGGCAACTGTCGTCGAGACGGCAGCCGGCATCCGCGAGCAACGTGCTCCGGCCCTGCTCGCCGCGGATCGGGCTGAAGAAGCGTTCGCAAACATCCTCGCCGATCCGCTCCAACTGACCGCGCCGCGCCGGCTCGATCTGCTCACCCTCTTCTCGGTGCGAGACGGGGACGCGGCCTTTAGCAAAGACGCGGATGGCTTCGTGACGCGGTCGGCCGCGATTCTCGACTCCGTCTCGATCGTCGAGGGCACACCCTTGCTCGTCACGAGCAGCAATACGATCCTGCCGATCCGCATCTCGAACGGTCTGGATTTCGCGGTCACCGTGCGCGTCACCGCACGTCCCCTGCAGCCCCGCATCCAGATCGAAAGCCCGCAGGATGTCACGGTTGAGCCAGGTTCGTCGAAGGTCGTCAAACTCAACGCCCAGGCAATCACGAACGGCGCGGTGCAGGTGCGGGTCACGCTGACCAGCCCGACCACCGGGGCGCAGATCGGCGTGTCCCGGTTGCTGCCGGTTGACCTGCAGGCGCAGTGGGAGACCGTCGGCTTGATCGTCGGGGGCGTCGCGGCACTCGTCTTCGCGGTCGGGATCGTGCGCAACGTGCTGTTGCGTCGCCGACGAGCTGCCGCCGCCCGCACTTCCGGTCGGCCCGCGGAATGACAGCACCGAGCGACACGGGTCCCACGGTCGGACGGGCGAGCGTATGGCTCGCCTCGGGCACGATCATTTCTCGCGTGTTGGGCTTCGCCAGCGCCGCTCTGCTGGCGAGTGTCGTCGGTCAAAAGGGCGCCGGCCCGAACGCTTTTGCGTTGGCCAACCAGTTGCCGTCCTACATCTACGCGATCGTGGCTGGCGGACTGCTCTCGGCGGTGCTGGTTCCGCACATCGTGCGGGCGGCGAAGGATGCCGACGGCGGCCAGGGGTTCGTCAATCGACTCGTCACTCTCGGAATCGTGGCGTTTCTCGGCGTGACGGTTGCCGCCACCCTCGGCGCACCGTGGGTCGTTGGGCTGTATTCAATCGGCAGTTCGAGTGGCGCCCTGCCGGACGGCGGGTTCCAACTCGCGGTCACGATGGCGTACTGGTGCCTCCCACAGATCTTCTTCTACGCCGTGTACAGCCTCGTCGGCGAAGTGCTCAACGCCCGTGGCATCTTTGGGCCCTTCGCCTGGGCTTCGGTGCTCAACAACGTCGTGATGATCGCGACGCTCATCGCCTTCGCGATGATCTACGGCGTCGCTCCTGACCACTTTTCCGCGAACTCGTGGGATCTGCCGCAGATCGCCCTGCTCTCCGGCGGCGCGACGCTGGGCGTCGTGTTGCAGGCCATTCTGCTGATCCTGTTCTGGCCCCGCACCGGTCTGCGCTTCCGCCCGGACTTCCGGTGGCGTGGTGCCGGGCTCGGAGCCCCCGCGCGTGCGTCGGGCTGGATCTTCGGACTCGTGCTCGTCGTGCAAGCCACCAACATCGTGCAGTTCAATGTCGCCCTCCAGGCGAACGAGAGCGATGTCTCGGCTGCCGTGCTGCGCACCACCTGGCTGATCTTCATGTTGTCGCATTCGATCGTCGCCATCTCGATCGCGACTCCCTACTTCACCCGCATGAGCGCCCACGCGCGCGACGGCGACATCGGAGCCCTGCGCCGCGATCTGTCGGCATCGCTACGCGGAATTGCGATGTTGGTGACGGGATGCGGCACCGCGATCGCGGCTGCCGCTCTGCCGTTCGCCGCGTTCTTCTCGACCTCACGGAGCCTGACCGAGGCGATCGCCGCGGTACTGCTCGCGTTCCTCGTCGGGCTGGTGCCCTTCAGTTCGCTGTTTGTCGTGCAGCGTGCGTTCTACGCCCTCGGCGACACCCGCACTCCGTTCGTGCTGCAGGTCGTGCAAGCGGTTCTTTTCATCGCCGCCACCCTGGGCATCCTGTTCGCCCTGAAATTGGATGCCGCGGTCTCGCCGTACGTCGCGGCTGGGATCGCTCTGGCCACCTCACTTTCGGTGATCGTCCAGGCGATCCTTGCGGCCCTCCTGCTGCGGCGGCGGCTCGGGGGGGGCGGCCGAGGACTCGTGAAACGCTTCGGCATCTACGCACTCGCCGCCCTTCCCGCGGCGGCGGCCGGCATCGGCGTGCTCGCGCTGTTGGGCGGATTCGCCCCCGACGGCTTCGCAACCGCCGGCAAGGTCGAAGGTTTGGTGTCGACGGCGATCGTCGGGTCGACAGTGCTGATCGTGCACCTGGGGCTGCTCGCGCTGAGCCGGGCGCCCGAACTCGCCGGGCTGGCCGGCATCCTGAAGCGGTTCACCCCCCGTCGCTGAGACTGAGCGCTCCGAATGGGAAATACCGACTACCTAGAATGTGTTGCACTGCTGTGGAACACGTTCAACGGTGTTCTCGAGACAAACGTGAAGGCAGGAAGCATCATGCGTCAAGTCGTGATCATCGGATCGGGTCCCGCGGGATATACCGCGGCGATCTACGCGGCGCGCGCCAACCTCGAGCCGCTCGTCATCGCGTCGTCTGTCGCGTTCGGCGGCGAACTGATGAAGACGACCGAGGTCGAGAACTTTCCCGGATTCCCGGACGGAATCATGGGTCCCGAGTTGATGATGAAGATGCAGGCGCAGGCCGAAAGGTTCGGCGCCGAAATCGTCTACGACGACGTGACGAAGGTTGAACTCGACGGTGATGTCAAACGCATCACGATGGGCGACGGCACCGTGCACGAAGCGCTGACGGTCATTTACGCGACCGGCTCCGAGTACCGCAAGCTCGGCCTTGACGACGAAACCCGCCTGTCGGGGTACGGCGTCTCGTGGTGCGCGACCTGCGATGGCGCGTTCTTCAAGCAGAAGAAGGTCGCCGTGATCGGCGGGGGCGACTCCGCGCTGGAGGAGGCGACCTTCCTCACCCGATTCGCCGACGTCGTCTACCTGGTGCACCGTCGCGACGAAATGCGCGCCTCAGCGGCGATGCAAGACCGCGCCCGTGCCGACGCCAAGATCGAGTTCCTCTGGAACAAGGAAGTCGCGCACATTTACGGCGATGACAAGGTCACCGGAATCGGCCTGG
Organism: Pseudolysinimonas sp.; assembly: GCF_039912695.1. Lineage (GTDB taxonomy): Bacteria > Actinomycetota > Actinomycetes > Actinomycetales > Microbacteriaceae > Pseudolysinimonas_A. The sequence goes on along the minus strand of NZ_JBDSPJ010000021.1, from coordinate 100,716 downwards.
TCGACACCGTCGACGGCTCCGAGACCACACTGGATGTCACCGGAGTGTTCGTCGCGATCGGATCTGACCCGCGCACCCACCTCATCCACGGTCAATTGGACCTCACCGAGGCCGGAACCGTGGCCGTCGAGGGCCGATCGTCGCGTACCAACATCGCGGGCGTCTTCGCGGCCGGAGATGTCGTCGACCCGACCTACAAGCAGGCTGTCACCGCTGCGGGTTCGGGCACTGTCGCCGCACTCGATGCCGAGCACTACCTCGCCGACCTCGACCCCGCGCTGCTGGCTCGCGCGACCGGCTCAGCGGTCACCGCCTAGTCCCGCTCGGGAACAGATCACCGCGGCTTGCGGTTACACACTCAAGACCTGCCTCCAGGAAGAAGGAAAGAAATGTCTAGCGCCAAGGATGTGACCGACGCCTCGTTCGCGACCGACGTCATCGAGTTCTCGTCGACGAAGCCGATCATGGTCGACTTCTGGGCCGAATGGTGCGGCCCGTGTCGCGCTGTCGGACCGATCCTCGACAAGATCGCCGAAGAGAACTCCGACAAGCTCTCGATCGTGAAGCTCAACGTCGACGACAACCCGGAGACGGCCGCCAAATACGGCATCACCTCGATCCCCGCGATGTACGTCTTCAAGGACGGCGAGGTCGCCAAGCGCGTCATCGGAGCCAAGCCGAAGCCGGCCCTCGAGGCCGACCTGGCCGAATTCCTGCGCTAAGACGCAGCTGATCCACTCGGATTTTGGTGGCCCCTTCCCCGTCCTGGGGAGGGGGCCACTTCCTTTCGCCGGGTAACGTTGTCGTCCATGCAGACGCAGGGCAACAACATGGACCCGTGGCGGGGGCTCTACGCCGCTCGCACGGCCGGGCTCGCCGCTTCTGAGGTGCGTGCCCTGTTCGCCGTCGCCAGCCGCCCTGAGGTGGTTTCGCTAGCCGGGGGGATGCCGTTCGTGTCGGCTCTGCCGAAGGAACTGCTGACCGCAGCCGTCGAGCGCACCATCCACGACCGAGCTGCCGTCGCCCTGCAGTACGGCTCGGGCCAGGGGATGCCGAAGTTGCGCGAGCAGATCCTCGAGGTGATGGCGCTCGAAGGCATCCATGCGGGCGTCGATGATCTGGTCGTCACGACCGGGTCGCAGCACGCGCTCGAGCTGGTAGCGAAGCTTTTTCTTGACCCCGGGGATGTCGTGCTCGCCGAGGGCCCGTCGTACGTGACCGCGATCACCGTGTTCAAGTCGTTCCAGGCCGAGGTCGTGCACAGCCCGATGGATGACCAGGGGCTCATCCCGCAGGGCCTGCGCGACACGATCGCTCGACTGCGCGCCGAAGGGCGTCGGATGAAGTTCCTCTACACGATTCCGTCGTTCCAGAACCCGATGGGCGTGACGATGCCGTGGGAGCGCCGGATGGAGATCCTCGAGATCGCCCGGCAGAACGAGATTCTGGTGCTCGAGGACAACCCCTACGGCCTGCTCTACTTCGACCAGGCACCGCCGCACGCGATGCGATCGGTCGAAGAGGACGGGGTCATCTACCTCGGCACCTTCTCGAAGACCCTCGCTCCGGGATTCCGGGTCGGGTGGGCTGTTGCTCCGCACGCGATTCGAGAGAAACTCATCTTGGCGAACGAGGCCGCCGTGCTCTCACCGGGAACCTTCGCCCAGACCGTGGTCTCGGAGTACCTCTCGACCGCCGACTGGCGCGGGCAAATTGACACGTTCCGCGGTGTGTACCGCGAGCGCCGGGACGCCCTCCTGGGCGCCCTCGCTGAGCAGCTCCCGACCCTTTCCTGGACGGTGCCGAACGGCGGCTTCTACGTCTGGCTGACGTTGCCCGCACATCTCGACTCGAAGGCGATGCTGCCGCGCGCGGTCAAGGAGCTCGTGGCGTACACCCCCGGCACGGCCTTCTTTGCCGACGGAACCGGTCGCAACGCGATGCGCCTGTCGTTCTGCTACCCGACGCCCGACTTCATCCGCGAAGGGGTTCGCCGCCTCGCCACTGTCATCAACGGCGAGTTGGCGCTGCTCACCGAGTTCGCGCAGACCGGACCGGTGTCGACCCTGCCCTCTGAACCCGAGGGCGTCCTGCCCCCGTACGCCGGGTGAGCGCGCGCGTGAGCCGTCTGGCGCGAGTCGTCGTCCTCGCGGGCGGCATCTCCCACGAACGCGATATTTCGCTGCGCAGCGGCCGACAGGTCGCCGACAGCCTGGCCGAGCACGGGCTCGAGGTCGAGCTGCGGGATCCTGACGCCACGCTTCTCGCGCACCTGCGCGACACCCGACCGGATGTTGTGTGGCCCGCGCTGCACGGCGCGAGCGGCGAAGATGGTGCGCTCCGGGGGCTGCTGGAGTTTCTCGACATCCCGTTCGTCGGGTCGTCGTCGTCGGCCGCGCGTCTCGCCTGGGACAAACCGACCGCGAAGATCATCGTCGGACGTGCCGGGGTCGCCACTCCGCGCTCGATCACACTCGGGCGCGACGCTTTTCGCGAGCTCGGGATGGACGCCATCTTTGCGGCCATCGACGACGAGCTGACAGTTCCGCTCGTCGTGAAGCCCGCGCAAGGTGGCTCAGCACAGGGCGTCACGATCGTCGAGGTGCGCGAGAACCTTGCGCGCGCGATGGTCGAGGCCTACACGTACTGGGATGTCGCCCTCGTCGAGCAACGCATCACGGGCACCGAGATCGCGGTCGGCGTCATCGACACCGGCGATGGACCGGTCGCCCTGCCCGCTGTCGAGATCGAACCGCTCTCGGGTGTCTACAGCTTCGAGGCCCGCTACAACGCCGGCGAGACCCGGTTCTACACGCCGGCGCGGCTCTCCCCCGAAGTTGCCGAACGTGCGGCCGAAACCGCTCTAACCGCACACGCCGCGCTCGGGATGCGCCACCTCTCACGCGTCGACCTGATCGTTGACGGTGCGGGCACGCCCTGGTTCCTCGAAGCGAACGTGCTGCCCGGACTCACCGAGACCTCACTCCTGCCGCAGGCGCTCGAGGCCGCAGGCCACGACCTGGGGTGGGTCTACACGACTCTCGCCGAAGCAGCCCTCAACGGCTAACCGTCAACCGACCTCGGGATTAACGCCCAGCTCGGTGAGGATGCGGCGCAGGTCAGCTACCGTCGCGAAGTCGATCGTGATCGTGCCCTTCGAGGTGCCCAGGGCGATCTTCACGCGGGTGTCGAGCTTGTCGCCCAACCGCTCGGCGAGTTCGGCAAGGTGATCCTGACGCTTGCCCGCCGTGGGCTTGGTAGCTCTCGGCTTCTCCGGCGCGAGAAGTCCTGCCGCGGCCTCGGCGGCTCGCACCGAGAGGTCCTCGTTGATGATCTTGTCGGCGAGTTTCCGCCTCGCCGACTCGTCGACCACTGACAGGATCGCTCGTGCGTGGCCCGCGGTCAGCACCCCGGCGGCAACCTTCGTCTGGATGGATTCAGGCAGCTGCAGCAGACGAATGGTGTTGGTGATCTGGGGGCGGGAGCGGCCGATCCGCGTGGCGAGCTGCTCCTGCGTGATGCCAAAGTCCTCGAGGAGCTGCTTGTACGCCGACGCCTCCTCGAGAGGGTTGAGGTCGGCGCGATGGATGTTCTCAAGGAGAGCATCCCGAAGCATGGCCTCGTCGGCGGTGTCCTTGACGACCGCAGGGATGCGCGTCAGCCCAGCGAGTTTCGAGGCGCGGAACCGCCGCTCGCCCATGATCAGCTCGTAGGCGGGCTCACCGTTGACGGCGCCGGCGCGCGGCCGCACGACAATCGGCTGAAGCACGCCGAATTCTCGAATCGAGATCGTGAGCTCTTGGAGCTCAGCATCCCTGAATTCGCTCCGCGGCTGGTGGGCGTTCGGAACGATGTCGGTGAGTTCGATTTCGGCGAGACGAGCTCCCGGAACGGCAAGCAGGTTCGGTTCGCGCCGGAAGACGGCTTCGCCGATGTCGCTCCCGGCGGGATCCGACGTGGGAATGAGGGCACCGATGCCCCGGCCGAGACCGGTGCGCTTTGGGGCGGCCATCAGGCTGCGCTCCGTCGCGCGATCTCTGCTGCCGCTTCCCGGTAGGAGATTGACCCCGGTGAGTTGCCGTCATAACTGATCACACTTTGGCCGTAGCTAGGCGCCTCGGAGATGCGTACCGAACGCGGGATGACCGTCGTGAGCACTTCTTTCGGAAAGTGCGACCGAACCTCTTCGACGACTTGGTTGGCGAGGTTGGTGCGCGCGTCATACATCGTGAGGAGGATCGTGGACACCGCAAGCTTGGGGTTGAGGTGGCGCTGGATGAGTTTGATGTTGTCGAGCAGCTGGCTCAAGCCTTCGAGCGCGTAGTACTCGCACTGAATCGGGATGAGCACCTCCCTCGCTGCGACGAAGGCGTTGATTGTCAACAAGCCCAGCGACGGCGGGCAGTCGATGAAGACGTAGTGGTAGCGCTCGTCGGTCTGATCGAGGAAGTTTTCCAGAGCCGTCCGGAGACGCTGTTCGCGGGCCACGAGGGAGACCAATTCGATCTCTGCGCCAGCGAGATGGATGGTCGCTGGGATGCACGCGAGGCCGGGAAACTCCGGGCTCGACTGTACGACATCGATCATCGGGGTGTCGCCGATGATCACGTCGTAGACGCTCGGGGTGTCGGCCCGGTGCTCAACCCCGAGAGCCGTTGACGCGTTTCCTTGGGGGTCGAGGTCGATGACGAGCACCCGTGCGCCGGCTTGGGCCAGCGCCGCAGCCAGGTTGACGGTCGAGGTGGTTTTGCCCACCCCGCCCTTCTGGTTGGCCACCGTGATGATGCGGGTCGCGGCGGGCACGGGAAGCGAGGAGTCCGCAAGCGCGATCCGCCGACGGGTCAGTTCGGCGACCTCGCGTGCGAGCGGGGTCGTGTCGTCGTAACTGCTCACGAGGGACTGCCTTTCAGAACTGATGTTTCACGTGAAACGTAACCCGACCGTCCGATCCGACGCTCGTCGCTGACGGCGTCACATCGGCCAGAAGTGGTGGCCGCGCTAATCCTCCAGCGCGCCAACCCTAGCCCGAAAGACCCGAGTGACCTCGGGGACGATTCCCTCCCCCAGGATGAGCACCTCAGGGTTCTTGATACCTGCTTGGCGCATTACCTTCTTGGCGGCAACAAGTTCGTCCTCGACCCGCGCGCCCTTCATCAACACCAACTCGCCGCCGCGCCGGAGCAACGGAACGCAGAGCGGAATGAGTTTGCTCAGGGCCGATACCGCTCGCGCGGTGACTTGATCGAGGAGCGGGTCAGGACGCACGTCTTCGGCCCGCCCGCGCGCAACGATGACGTTGTCGAGCCCGAGTCGCTTGGCCTCAGCCGTTAGCCAATCCGTGCGTCGTTCCATCGGTTCGATGAGGACCATCTCGACATCCGGTCGGGCGATCGCGAGCACGAGGCCGGGCAGTCCGGCGCCACTGCCGACGTCCCCCACGCGACCTGGTCGCAGCAAAGGCGCCACCAGCACGCAGTTCAGAATGTGGCGCGTCCAGAGGCGATCGGCCTCGAGCGGACCGATCAGTCCGAGCTCCTCCCCGCGGGTGCCGAGTTCGTGAGCGAAGTCACGCGCGACGTCGATGCGGTCACCGAAGAGGGCGGCCGCTGCAGCCGGTTCCTGTTCCATGATCACGTCCTATGTTTCACGTGAAACATCCGCCCGCCGACGGGCTCGCGGCGCTAACACCGGTCAAAAACGGGGCTCACGCCTTCGAGATCACGGTGTGACGGTCACGGCCTTCACCCTCGGACTCCGAAACGAACCCGCGCTCCGCAACGATGTCGTGCACCAGCTTGCGCTCGTAACTCGACATCGGCGGGAGGGAAGCGGTGGATGCTCCGCCCTCGAGTCTCGTCACAGCGTGGTCGACCAGTGCCGTGAGTTCGGTCACACGGGCGTCACGAGATCCCCCGACGTCGAGGATCAACCGCGAGAAGCGTCCCGTACGGTTCTGCACCGCGAGGCGGGTGAGCTCCTGAAGGGCTGCGACCGTGTCGGGTTTCGACAGCAGTCGCAGGTTGGAGTCGGCCGTCGCGGAAACCGAAAGGTAGGCGCGCCCGGCGCGGGCGTCGATGTCGATATCGCCGTCGATGTCGGCGATATCGAGAAGTTCTTCGATGTAGTCGGCGGCGGCGTCGCCTTCGTCGATGATCTCTTGCTCGGTCGCAGGCGCATCCGTTTCGGCCGACTCAAGCGGATCGGTCTCAGATGCTTCCGCCGCAACCGCGGGGTCAGTTTCGGTCAGGTCACTCATCGACGTCCGCCTTGTTTCTTCTTGGTTCGGCTCTTGCCCACCGGCTGTTGGCGCTGCGGCTTCTTCGGCTCTTCTTCGACAACCTCCGCGATCGCGTCGGCGTCATCCGCCATCGACGCCCTGCGGCGCTTCGCCAGCCGGGCTTCGCGAGCCAAAGCCGCCTCGCTTCCCGGAGTCGGCATCGTGCGAATGACGAGGAACTGCTGAACGAGCGTCCACACGTTCGAGGTGAGCCAGTAGAACATCACGCCGATGGGGAAGGCGAAACCGGAGAACGCGAAGACCAGCGGAAGGATGTACAGCAGGATCCGCTGCTGGCGGTACATCGGGCTGGCCTTCATCTCAGGCGACTGGTTCTTCGACATGATCTGCAGCTGGGTGAAGAACTGCGAGCCTGTCATGAGGATCACCATGGTGACCGCGATGACGATGACGATCGTGTTGCCCGCCTCGAGCGCCGTCTGGATGCTGAGGTTCAGCGGGGCCTTGAAGTCACCGTCAAACAGGTAGGCCTTGCCGAACTGATCCGACAGTTCCTTCGTCAGCAGGCCGACCCCGGCCTTGTCTTGACGAGCCTCGGTGAGTACGGAAAACAGGCTGAAGAAGATCGGCATCTGAATCAGCAGCGGCAGGCACGAGGAGAACGGGTTCGTCCCCGCCTTCTTGTACAGATCCATCGTTTCGCGCTGCATCGCCTCGCGGGAGAACTGGTCGCGCTTGCCCTTGTACTTGTCCTGGATCTTCTTGAGCTGCGGCGCGACCTCGAGCATCTTGCGCTGGCTCTTGATCTGGCGAACGAAGATCGGGATGAGCGCGGCCCGAACCACGAGCACGAGGCCCACGATCGAGAACACCCAGGTGACGCCGGCAGCGGGGTCCATGCCGATCGCCGACAGCAGCGCGTGGAACCCCACCAGGATCGCCTCGATCAACCACTTGATCGGCCAGAGGATGGTGTTCAGAAAGCCGAGAATGTCCATGTCAGGTCATCCCTTTCCCTGGCTCGCCGGAATGACGAAACCGAAACTCGTGAGTTGATAGCGCGGGATGCGCCGGGCGGGCACGTCGTCGACGCCGCCCCGTGCCCACGGATGACAGCGCGCGATGCGCCATGTTCCGAGGGCGACACCTTTGATGACACCGTGCTGCTGGATGGCGCCGAGCGCGTATCCCGAGCAGCTCGGGTAGTACCGGCAGACGTCGCCGTACAGCGGCGAAATCGCCGCGCGGTAGCCGCGAAGGATGAGCACGCAGACGTTGCGCGGCAGCAACATCAGCGTCGTCACCGCGCGCCCCATCGCGGTCACGGGCATCAGTGAGCCACCGGCGAGTCGAGCACATCGTGCATGTCGGCCGAGAGACTATCCCAGCTGAGTTGCGCGGAGCCTGGTCGTACCCGGATCACGACGTCTTCGCCCCGGAGCCCGGCATCCACCAGTCCGCGGCCAAGCGCACGCAGCCGGCGACGAACAAGGTTGCGGTGCACGGCGTTGCCAATCTCCTTAGTCACAATGACGCCAACGCGCAGCGGAGAGCTCGGCGTGGTGGCGAGACGGTAGTAGATCGCCGACGGAGTTGTCGCACGCCGCCCACGTCGAACCGCACTTCGGAAGTCCGCAGGGAGGACCACCCGGTTCGCCCTGGCGAGCACGCGAACTACGCGGAGAGCTCGACGCGACCCTTGCGGCGGCGGGCACCGAGGATGGCGCGACCCGCACGGGTACGCATGCGGAGGCGGAAGCCGTGCACCTTGGCGCGGCGCCGGTTGTTCGGCTGGAAAGTTCGCTTGGTCATGGTTATCTCCGGTAACCCGGCGGCCAGTGGGAGGAGGCCGGGAAGATCAGGTATCCCGCGAAGAGTGCGGGTGAACTGATTAAAGATACGGGCTGGTCTGCAAGCGGTCAAACGACGCTCTGTCATCGCTTCGCAATCCACACGCGGTTGACGGCCAATCGGGGTGGAGAACTAAGGTAATCCTCGTCGCCTCGGCCCCGCAAAACACGGCCGTCGACACGAGTCCACAGGAATCAGGCCGGTGGATAACCCTGTGCAGAACTTCCCGCGCACCCCACAATGAAAAGGCCATGAGCGACATCGACCCGACCCGCGACCTCTGGTCGTCCGTTCTCGCCCAGTTGGGGGCCGACGAGCGGATCACCCCGCAGCTCCATGGGTTCGTCAATCTGGTCGAACCGAAGGGTGTGCTGGCCGGCGTTCTCTACCTAGAAGTTCCGAACGAACTAACCCGCGCGATGCTCGAGCAACGCATTCGCGTTCCTCTGATCGAGGCGATCACCGGCGCTGCCGAGGAGGTCGTCAACTTTGCGATCGTCGTGAATCCTGACATGCCGGCCGCCACGCTGACCCCGGTCGCTGAACCGGGTGACGACTTTCCGATGTTCACTCCCGAGCCCGGACCGCCTGCGGATGCGGCGGCTCGACGCGCCGACTCGCGTCTGAACCCGAAGTACAACTTCGACAACTTCGTCATCGGCAGCTCGAACCGGTTTGCTCACGCGGCAGCGGTCGCTGTCGCCGAAGCTCCCGCCAAGGCGTACAACCCGCTCTTCATTTACGGCGACTCGGGCCTCGGTAAGACCCATCTCCTGCACGCGATCGGGCACTACGCGGAGAACCTCTACACCGGCATTCGGGTGCGTTATGTGTCGAGCGAAGAGTTCACGAACGACTTCATCAACTCGATCCAGAACAACAGGTCGGCGGCGTTCCAGTCTCGCTACCGCGAGATCGACATCCTGCTGATCGACGACATCCAATTCCTGCAGCGGGCGGTCGAGACGCAGGAGGCGTTCTTCCACACCTTCAACACGCTGCACGACCACAGCAAGCAGGTCGTCATCACGAGCGACGTCGCGCCGAAGTTCCTCACCGGCTTCGAAGACCGGATGCGGTCCCGCTTCGAGTGGGGTCTGATCACCGATGTTCAGGCGCCCGACCTTGAAACGCGCATCGCGATCCTCCGCAAGAAGGCACAGAGCGAGAAGTTGCAGGTGCCCGACGAGATCCTCGAGTTCATGGCGACGAAGGTGTCGAGCAACATCCGCGAGCTCGAGGGAACGCTCATTCGCGTCACCGCCTTCGCGAGCCTGAATCGCACGCCCGTCGACCTGCAGCTCGTGCAGACCGTTCTCAAGGATCTGATCACCCTCGACGAAGACAACGTCATCGCGCCAGTCGACATCATCAATCACACCGCCGACTACTTCAAACTTTCCGTCGACGACCTCTACGGTTCGAGCCGGTCCCAGGCTGTGGCCACTGCCCGCCAGATCGCGATGTATCTGTGCCGCGAACTCACGAACCTGTCGCTGCCGAAGATTGGACAACTGTTCGGCAACCGCGATCACACGACCGTGATGTACGCCAACAAGAAGATCAGCGAACTCATGAAAGAGCGTCGCTCGATCTACAACCAGGTGACAGAACTGACGAGCCGCATCAAGCAGAACCAGCGTTTCAACAAGATCTGACCCGCCAGATCCCAGGATTCGGGCGGCGAACAGGGCGACGATTCGATCTACCCCCTAACGGGGGACTAGACGAACTCGTCTCGATCGGTGAATTGCACAGAGTTGTGCACAACTTGTGGAAAACCTCCCCGCCGCGCCGGGAAAGGGTGTGCAACCCGAGCACCTCGGTTGTGGAACCAGACCACTGACCTCAGCGTTCTCCACCGATGTCGGGGTCGCCATCCACCCGTCGTCAACATCTCACACCGATGTAGTTCCCATACCCCGGCACAGCCGGCACCGGGTTATCCACATATGCACACCGGTTAAGAAGATTAACGAGACCTTTCATCTTCAGTCGTTCGACAACCTTGAGCCCCGTTCCGGCTACAGAAATTGACTCACGCTCTTCCTATGCCAGGATCGACGTGGGATGCTGACCGCCCAGGATCCCCGCCCTTCGACGCGCAAGGAGTGTCGCTCGTGAAGTTCCAGGTCAACCGGGACGTGTTCAGCGAGGCCGTGTCGTTCGCCGTCAAGCTGCTGCCCCAGCGCACCACGCAGCCCATCTTGAGCGGCGTTCTGCTCGAGGCCCAAGATGGTGCCCTGTCGTTGAGCTCGTTCGACTACGAAGTGTCGTCAAGAACCGAGATCACGGCTGACGTCGAAGAGTCGGGCAGTGCGCTCGTTTCGGGTCGGCTGCTCGCCGACATTGCCAGTCGGTTGCCGAACGCTCCCGTGCAGTTCTCGACGATCGACGGCAAGATCGCGGTGCAGTGTGGGTCCGCGAAATTCACCCTGCTGAGCATGCCGGTGGAGGAGTACCCGAGCCTGCCGCAAGTGGGCGAACGCACCGGTGTGCTGCCGGCCGAAGACTTTGCGGCCGCCGTCTCCCAGGTGACGGTTGCGGCATCCCGTGACGATGTCACCCCGGTGATCACCGGCGTGCAACTCGAAGTGGGCGACAACAACCTCTCGCTCGTAGCGACCGACCGCTACCGCGTCGCGGTTCGCGCGATCGATTGGGATTCCGGGAATTCGTCGGCTGAGGGCACGACCGCGCTCATCCCGGCGCGCACGCTCGCCGAAATCGGCAAGACCTTCGCGCACAGTGGCACCGTGTCAGTCACGATCACTCGAGGGGATGACCGCGAGCTGATCGCGTTCAGCGCCGACAAGAAGACGGTCACCTCACTTTTGATCAAGGGCAACTTCCCTCCCGTGAAGCGCTTGTTCCCTGAGACCGTCGACAACTACGCGGTCGTCAACACCGCCGAGTTGATCGAGGCCACCCGGCGGGTATCTCTTGTGCTTGAGCGTGAAGCCGCGCTGCGGTTTACCTTTTCGGTCGACGGTGTCACCCTCGAAGCGGCCGGATCCGACCAGGCTCAGGCCTCCGAAACGATCGAGGGCCTCCTGCACGGCGAAGACACCGTGGTGTCGCTCAAGCCGGCCTTCCTCCTGGATGGACTGGGCGCCGTGCATTCGGAGTTCGTGCGGATCTCGTTCACCAAGACCGACAACCCGAACAAGCCGGGTCCGGTGCTGATCACGAGCCAGTCGTCGAAAGACCAGCCGGGCGCCGATAATTACAAGTACCTGCTGCAGCCCAACCTTCTGCTGCGCTGAGTTCTAAGGAAACACGCTCATGGCGAAGGCCACTCAGCCCCTGAAGCACGTCAAGCCCACGATGCACATTGGCCTGATTGGCCTGGGCAAGATGGGCGGAAATATGCGCGAGCGCCTTCGGCGCGGAGGGGTCGAGGTCACGGGTTATGACCCCAACCCTGACGTCACCGACGTGCCGGATCTGCCCGCGCTGATCGCCGCGCTCCCGACGCCGCGCATCATTTGGGCGATGGTTCCTTCCGGCCCGATCACGGATCAGGTGATTTCCGACGTCTCGGCACTGCTGTCGAAAGGCGATCTGATCATCGACGGCGGCAACTCGCGTTTCACCGACGATCAGGTGCACTCGGCGACGCTGGCCAAGGCTGGCATCCGCTTCGTCGACTGCGGCGTCTCGGGCGGGGTGTGGGGTTTGACCAACGGCTACGGACTGATGGCCGGCGGCGAGAAAGCAGACATCGACGAGCTGCTGCCCGTTTTCGACGCACTGCGCCCCGAAGGTCCACGGGCTGAGGGCTTCGTGCACGCCGGATCGGTCGGCGCCGGCCATTACGCGAAAATGGTGCACAACGGCATCGAGTACGCGCTGATGCAGGCTTGGGCCGAAGGGTTTGAACTCTTCGAGGCACGCAGCGATCTCATTCACGACGTCCCTGGAGTCTTCAAGGCGTGGCAACGGGGAACCGTGGTGCGCAGCTGGTTGCTCGAGCTCCTGGTGAAGGCTCTGGAAGAAGACCCCGATTTCGCTGACATCGAGGGTTACGTCGAAGACTCCGGCGAGGGAAGGTGGACGGTGCACGACGCCCTCGACCACGCGGTGCCGGTGCCGACAATCAGCGCAGCGATTTTCGCCCGGTTCGTCTCGCGCCAAAAGGACTCACCGTCGATGAAGGCGGTTGCAGCGTTGCGCAAGCAGTTCGGCGGACACGCGGTGCGCAAGGCCTGATCGCCATGCCCCCGACAGCCCAGCCGTGATCGTCACCCACCTCTCGCTTTCCGACTTCCGCAACTACGTCACGGCTGAGGTCGAACTCGGCGCGGGACCAAACCTGTTTGTCGGCAGCAACGGGCAGGGCAAGACCAACCTGGTCGAAGCGATTGGGTACCTCAGCACTCTCGGGTCGCACCGGGTCTCGACCGATCAGGCTCTCATCCGCTCCGGCCAGGATGCGGCGATCATTCGCGCGCGGCTCGAGCACGCCGAGCGCACGGTACTCGTCGAGGTACAACTCAACCGGTCGTCGGCGAACCGGGCGCAGGTGAATCGGGTCGCCGCGAAGACCCGCGACGTGCCGCGCTACGTGACGAGCGTGCTCTTCGCGCCGGAGGATCTGTCGCTCGTGCGCGGCGACCCGGGCGGGCGGCGACGGTACCTCGACCAACTTCTCGTGCAACTGAGCCCGAGGCTAGCGGGGGTGTTCGCCGACTACGACCGGGTGCTGCGGCAGCGCACCACCCTGCTGAAGTCGGTGCGCGCGTCGCGGGTTGCCGACACCCAGCTCTCAACGCTCGAAGTCTGGAACGAGCGCCTTATCGACCTCGGTTCGCAAATTATGGTCGAGCGCTCCGCGCTCATCGACCGCATCCGCCCACACGTCGCCGACGCGTATCGACGCATCGCCGGGGATCACCACGTCGCCGAACTGGCCGCGCATTTGAGCATCATGGGTTCCGTTTCGGATGACGGCACCGATGGCGAGCCGGATTCGTCCGACCCGGCGATCCCCCTTCCCGGACCCGACGACGTGCGCGCCGCCTTCGCCGCCGCACTCGACCGAGTACGGCGCGCAGAGCTGGATCGCGGTCTCACCCTGGTCGGACCGCATCGCGACGATCTGGTGCTGACCCTCAACGGGCTGCCGGCGCGCGGCTACGCGAGTCACGGCGAGTCCTGGTCGTTTGCTCTCGCTCTCAAGCTGGCCGCGGCCGCAACCCTGCGGGCCGACTCGGCCCTGGGCGACCCGGTCGTGATTCTCGACGACGTCTTCGCTGAGCTCGACGAGTCGCGACGCGGGCGGCTGGCGGGCGGAATCGCCGACTACGAGCAGGTGCTGATTACTGCGGCGGTTCTGGATGACGTCCCCCGCGAACTGCGGGTCCGCACCGTGCACATCCGCGGCGGCGCGATCGTCGAGCAGGGGCCGGCCGAAGCCGAGCCGACCGAAGCCGACCACGCCGAGGCTGAGCACGCTGAAGCTGGGGAGGACTCGTGACCGACGAGGTCCCCGAGCACGTCCCCGAGCACCTGTCGGTGTACCGAAGGCTGCGTCGCGCGTTCGGAAACCCGGAGTTGCGCTCGCCCGATGCCCGACGACGCCGTCGCGCGGCTGACGCCGCACCCAGCGAGCCCTATGGGCTCGGCCGCGAGCCCCGCGGGGTCGGCGATGTGCTGTTTGCGGTGACCTCCGCGCGCGGCTGGGAGTCGCCGATCGCGCGCGCGGAACTGGTCGCATCCTGGCCTGACATCGTTGGCGTCGACACCGCAGCGCACGCGTCACCGATCGGGATCGAGGACGGCGTGTTGACCGTGCAGTGCGACTCGACGGCGTGGGCGCAGCAGCTCCGATTGATGAACGCGACGGTTCTGGCGAGCATCGCGGAGCGGTTTCCGGCCGCGCAGGTCGAAGCGGCTCGCTTTCTGGCACCCCACGCCCCCTCCTGGAAACACGGCCCCAAGGCAATCCCAGGGCGCGGTCCACGCGATACCTACGGCTGAGAAGGCAAATCTGGTCGACCGCCTCACGAAAACCCCTCAGATCGCCGAAAACGCCGGTTTCAGAGGTCGCTACGCGGTAGAATCGAGCGGTCCCGCCCGACCCGTCCGGTCGACGCGCCCGACCCCGTCAGGAGCCTTCTCGTTATGGCCACTTCCCCTCGTTCGAACACGCCCGACGAGAACTACGGCGCGAGCGACATTCAGGTGCTCGAGGGACTCGAGGCCGTCCGCAAGCGCCCCGGTATGTACATCGGGTCGACGGGTCCGCGGGGGCTGCACCACCTCGTCCAAGAAATCGTCGACAACTCCGTGGATGAGGCTCTTCAGGGGTACTGCGATCACATCGAGGTGACGCTGCTGGCCGATGGCGGCGTGCGTTGCGTCGACAACGGCCGTGGCATCCCGGTCGACATCCATCCCACCGAGAAGAAGTCGAGCGTCGAGGTCGTGCTCACGATCCTCCACGCGGGCGGCAAGTTCGGTGGCAGCGGGTACGCGGTCTCGGGCGGACTCCACGGTGTCGGTAGTTCGGTGGTGAATGCGCTCTCGTCCACGCTCGACGTTGAGGTGCGACGTCAAGGTTTCGTCTGGAGCCAGCAATACCACGACGGCGTCCCGGTCGCGCCACTGGCCCAGGGTGCCACGACTCCCGACACGGGAACGACGATCACCTTCTGGCCCAACGCCGAGATCTTCGAAACCGTCGATTTCGACTACGAGACCCTCCGCAGTCGCTTCCAGCAGATGGCGTTCCTGAACAAGGGCTTGCGCATTTCGCTGACCGACGAGCGCGAAGTCGGCCGGCAGGAAGACGGGACGCAGCGCTCCGACGTGTTCCTTTACGAGCGCGGATTGGTCGACTACGTCGAGTACCTGAACTCGGCGAAAAAGACCGATGTCATCCACGACGAGATCATCTCGTTCGAGACTGAAGACAAAGAACGCCGGATGTCGCTTGAGATCGCGATGCAGTGGACGACCTCGTACTCCGAGAGCGTGCACACCTACGCCAACGTGATCAACACCCACGAGGGCGGAACCCACGAAGAGGGTTTCCGCGCCGCGCTCACGACGCTGGTCAACAAGTACGCGCGCGAAAAGGGACTGCTGAAGGAAAAGGACGAGAACCTGTCGGGCGACGACGTGCGCGAAGGACTCACCGCCGTGATCTCGATCAAGTTGAGCGAACCGCAGTTCGAGGGTCAGACCAAGACGAAGCTGGGCAACACCGAGGCGAAGTCATTTGTGCAGAAGGTGGTCGGCGATCAGCTCACCGACTGGTTCGAGCGCAACCCGAATCAGGGTCGGGATGTCATCCGCAAGTCGATCCAGGCGGCCGCGGCTCGGATGGCGGCCCGCAAGGCGCGCGAGCAGACCCGCCGCAAGGGACTGCTTGAAGGTGGCGGCATGCCGGGCAAGCTGAGCGACTGCTCGAGCAAAGACCCGGAGCGCAGCGAGATCTTCATCGTCGAGGGTGACTCCGCCGGCGGGTCGGCGAAGACCGGTCGCGATCCGGAAACTCAGGCGATCCTGCCGCTGCGCGGCAAGATCCTCAACGTCGAGAAGGCTCGACTCGACCGGGCGCTGGGCAACGCCGAAATCCAGGCAATGATCACGGCCTTCGGCACCGGAGTCGGCGAAGACTTCGACGGCACCAAGGCCAGGTATCACAAGATCGTGCTGATGGCGGATGCCGACGTCGACGGCCAGCACATCACGACACTGCTGCTGACGCTGCTGTTTCGGTATATGCGACCGCTCATCGAGATGGGTTACGTCTACCTCGCTCAGCCACCGCTGTACCGCCTCAAGTGGACGAACGCGGATCACGAGTACGTGTACTCCGACCGCGAGCGCGACGCCATGCTGGCGGCCGGACTCGCCGGCGGCAAGCGTCTTGCGAAGGACAACAGCGTGCAGCGCTACAAGGGTCTGGGCGAGATGAACCACCAGGAGCTGTGGGACACGACGATGAACCCCGCATCGCGCACCCTGCTGCGGGTCACGCTCGACGACGCCGCCGTCGCCGACGGTGTGTTTTCCACCCTCATGGGCGACGACGTTGAGTCTCGCCGCAACTTCATCCAGCAGAACGCAAAAGACGTTCGCTTCCTCGACATCTAAGGCACCTACGACATGGCAGATGTAACTGAGGTCGACCCCGACCGTCACGACAAGATCGAGCCGGTCGATCTCCAGCTGGAGATGCAGCGCTCGTACCTTGACTACGCGATGAGCGTGATCGTCGGGCGCGCGTTGCCCGACGTCCGCGATGGACTCAAGCCGGTGCACCGACGCGTGATCTACGCGATGTACGACGGTGGCTACCGCCCCGATCGCGCGTTCTCCAAGTGCACGCGCATCATCGGCGACGTGATGGGGCAGTTCCACCCGCACGGTGACTCGTCGGTCTACGACGCGCTCGTCAGGTTGGTGCAGCCGTGGTCGCTGCGGTATCCGCTCGCGCTCGGTCAGGGAAACTTCGGCTCGCCCGGGAACGACGGCGCGGCCGCCCACCGGTACACGGAGACCAAGATGGCGCCGCTCGCCATGGAGATGGTCCGCGATATCGACGAAGACACCGTCGATATGCAAGAGAACTACGACGGCCGCACCCAGGAGCCGCGCGTTCTGCCCGCACGGTTCCCCAACCTGCTCGTCAACGGTTCGGTCGGCATCGCGGTCGGCATGGCGACCAATATCCCGCCGCACAACCTGCGAGAGGTTGCCGCTGCTGCGCTGTGGGCGCTGGAGAATCCCGACGTGTCGCGCGAGGAGCTGCTTGAGGCTCTCATCCAGCGCGTCAAAGGCCCCGACTTCCCGACCGGCGCGCAGATCCTCGGGATCAAAGGCATCCAGGATGCTTACCGCACCGGGCGCGGGTCGATCACGATGCGTGCCGTTGTCAACGTCGAGGAGCTGCAGGGTCGCACCTGCCTGGTGGTCACCGAACTGCCGTACCAGGTCAACCCCGACAACCTCGCGATCAAAATCGCGGACCTCGTCAAGGAAGGCAAGCTCGCGGGCGTCGCCGACATCCGTGACGAGAGTTCGGGCCGCACCGGCCAGCGCCTGGTGATCGTTCTCAAGCGGGACGCAGTTGCCAAGGTCGTGCTCAACAACCTCTACAAGCACACCCCGCTGCAAGAGAACTTCGGCGCCAACATGCTGGCGATCGTTGACGGGGTACCGCGCACACTCGCGCTCGACGGGTTCATCACGCACTGGATCGATCACCAGATCGAGGTCATCGTGCGTCGCACCCGGTTCCGCCTCGCGAAGGCCGAGGCGGACGCGCACATTCAGCGTGGCTACGGCAAAGCGCTCGACGCTCTCGACGAGGTCATCGCCCTCATCCGGCGTTCGCCCGACGTCGACCAAGCCCGGCAGGGTCTCATCCAGCTCCTGGATGTTGACGAGCTGCAGGCCGACGCCATCCTCGCCCTCCAGCTGCGTCGGCTCGCGGCGCTCGAGCGCCAGAAGATCCGCGATCGCCTTGAGGAGCTCGAACGCGAGATCGCCGAGTACGAGGCGATCCTCGCGAGCCCGGCGCGTCAGCGCGAGATCGTCACGGAAGAGCTCACCGAGCTGGTCGCCAAGTTCGGCGACGACCGTCGCACCGAGATCCTGATGGGGTTCGACGGCGACATGAGCGTCGAAGACCTCATCCCCGAAGAGGAGATGGTGCTCACCATCACCCGCGGCGGGTACATCAAACGCACCCGCAGCGACAACTACCGCTCCCAGCACCGTGGCGGGCGCGGCGTTCGCGGCGCGTCTCTGCGAGCGGATGACGTGGTCGAGCACTTCTTCGTCACGACAACCCATCACTGGCTGCTGTTCTTCACGAACACCGGTCGGGTCTATCGAGCGAAGGCCTACGAAGTGCAGGAGGCCGGCCGCGACGCGAAGGGTCAGCATGTCGCGAACCTTCTAGCGCTGCAACCCGACGAGCAGATCGCTCAGGTGCTCGCCATCCGGGACTATTCGGTCGCGACCTACCTCGTTCTGGCAACCCGCGACGGTCTGGTCAAAAAGACCGCGCTCACCGAATACAACACCAACCGAACCGGGGGAATCATCGCGATCAACCTCCGAGAGGGCGATGAACTCGTCTCGGCAATGCTGGTCGAGGATGGCACCGATGTGCTGCTGGTTTCACGCCACGGCATGTCGATTCGGTTCACCGCATCGGATGCCGCGCTGCGTCCGATGGGGCGCTCGACGTCGGGTGTGATCGGCATGCACTTCCGTGACGGCGACGCTCTGCTGTCAGCGTCGGTCGTGGGCGAGCAGGGGTACGTCTTCGTGGTCACCGAGGGCGGCTACGCCAAGCGCACCGCGGTCGACCAGTACCGGGTGCAAAATCGCGGCGGGCTCGGTATCAAGGTCGCGAAGCTCAGCGAGACTCGGGGCGACCTCGCGGGCGCCCTCATCGTCGAGGACGACGACGAGGTGCTCGTGGTGCTCGAAGGTGGAAAAGTCGTACGTTCAGCAGTTGCCGAGGTTCCAGCCAAGGGCCGGGATACCATGGGCGTGGTCTTCGCCCGTTTCGACGCCGAAGACAAAATCATCGCGATCGCCAAGAACAGCGAACGCACCGTGGAGACCGTGGATGCCGAATCGGCTGAGGCGCCGACCACCGAGGTGTTTGGCACCCCCGCCGACGGAGAGGACGAGATCGAGTGAGTGTCGCCGAGAAACTGCAGCGCAAAGAGATGCGGCAGACGTCAAGCCGTCAGGTGCGCCTGAAGCTCGTCTACGTGGATGTCTGGTCGCTCGTGAAGCTGACGTTCCTGATCTGGCTGTGCCTGGGGATCGTGCTTCTGGTCGCCAGTGTTTTGATCTGGGTTGTTCTGTACTCGACCCACGTCTTCGACAGCCTCGATAAGACCATTCGCGACGTGCTCAACCAGCCCGAATTCTCGATCGAGAAGAGCTTCGGCATTGGCCAGGTCGCGCTGTTCGCGTTCATCATCGCCGTGCTCAACACCCTCGTCGGCACCGCACTGGGCGCTGTCAGCGGGTTCATCTACAACCTGAGTGTGCGGTTCACCGGCGGCCTTCTCGTCGGATTCCAGAACCAATAGCTGCTGATACTCTTGACGGCGGCCCTGACCTCACCAGGAATCGGCCACTCGGGGATATAGCTCAGGCGGTTAGAGCGCTTCGCTGATAACGAAGAGGTCCGAGGTTCAAGTCCTCGTATCCCCACTCGAAATCCCCGTGAGGGGATTTCGTCGTTCACCCGTCGAGTCGGCCCCTAAGTGACCTGGGCGCCGAGACGGCGCCCAGCGCTGGCGCCGCGGCGAAGGCCAGAAATGGCCTTCGCTCCAAGCGGGGCGCGCGGGGCCTTAGCTCAATTGGTAGAGCGCCTGCTTTGCAAGCAGGAGGTCAGGGGTTCGATTCCCCTAGGCTCCACCACCGCGAAGTTTCCGGCCCGACGGGTATGTCGTCGCACAGCGCAATCGCACGGATCACGCACATCGGGAATGGAGCGACCCGCCCGCGACGTTACTGGTTGACATGACAACTTCTGCAACCGACATCCATCCCGACTACATCGCCGGCACCTGGAAGCTCGACCTCACTCACTCCGAGCTCGCCTTCACGGTGCGTCACCTCAAGATCACCAAGGTGCGGGGCGTCTTCGAGAACTTTGACGTGACGGTTGAGACGTCAGCATCCGACCCCTACGCCTCCACCGTCGAGGCGACCGTCGACGTCTCGTCGGTCAACACCAAGGTCGCGGCACGCGACAACCACCTGCGCACGAGCGACTTCTTCCTCGTCGACACCCACCCGACCATGACCTTCCGTTCCACGTCGTTCGAGGGTGACCCGGCGTCGGGTGAATTCACCTTGGGCGGCGACCTCACCCTCCGCGGAGTCACTCAAGCGGTGCTGCTCACGGGTGAGTTCGAGGGTGTTGTCACCGACAACTACGGCAACACCAAGGCAGGGGTCACCGCGAGCACGAAGATCAATCGCCACGACTTCGGGGTGAGCTGGAACGCCGCACTCGAAGCGGGCGGCATGACGCTCGGTGACGACGTCTCGATCGAACTCAACCTGCAGCTCGTCCTGCAGAAGTAGGCGACCGGGCCGGGTACGGTGGCGGCATGATCGAACCCGGCCCCTACCGCCACTTCAAGGGCGGGCAGTACGAGGTGGTCGGCACCGCGCGACACTCCGAGACCGAGGAGAGCCTCGTCGTCTATCGCGCGGCCGACGGGTCGATGTGGGTGCGACCCGAAGCGATGTGGAGGGAGGTCGTCGAGCACGACGGTCGGACGGTTGCGCGCTTCACGCCGGAAACCGACTAGAGCCCGGAGGCTAGACGCCTTCGACACGCACCCGCAGCCAGCGCGCGAGGTCGCGGATCTCGTGGCGCACGGCATCCCGTGTCTCGCTTGAAAACGGTTCGTCCTCGTGGATCGCGTTGACAGTCAGGACGGATGACTTGCGATCGACCGAGGCGTCGACCTTTCCGATGAGCCGGTGGTGGTGCAGGATCGGCAGCGCGAAGTAGCCCCACTTTCGGGATGCTTTCGGCTTGTACATTTCGAGCGTGTACTCGAACTCGAAGATGCCCTGCGCACGCACCCGGTCGTAGATCAGCCGGTCGAACGGGGAGAGCAGCGCGGTGCGCCCCTCGAAGTCCTCATCGAGCCAGGGCAGTACGTCGGGATGCACCCGCCAGGCGACCGGTGACCCTTCGATGGTGGCGGGCAGGCCGACCGGCCCGACATCGGTCGGCTCCAACGGTTGTTTCGCCGCTTTCGAGGGTGCGACCCCCAGGGATCGCAGCCGTCGGTCGTTGCGGATCGCGAACGCCTCCTCGAACGGAACCTCCTGGATACCGTCGGGGTAGATCCGCTCAGCGAGATCCCAGGTGCGCTGCCCGCCCTCGTGGCCCGAGATCGCGACCTCGCCGCGCATCATCAGGCACTGCATCATTTGCGTGACGTTGCGGTCGTTCGTCCACCCCGACGACGGCCACGGGAATCGCGCGGTGTCGGGGATCTCCCGCGCGAGCACCGGCCCTCGGTCGAAGAGCTCGCTCAGAATGTCATCCCGAAACTCCTGGTTGATCTCGATCCACTCGCGAGTCTTCTCATGCGGCGGCCACAACTTCATCCCGGCGAGGAACAGCCCGAGGTCATCCATCGGGCGGATCATGCCGTCCAACTCCAGCAGCGACCGCTCGACCTCGAGTTCGCGCTGCAGGTCGTCGGGTTCGTAGCGTGAGCCGAGCCGACTCCACAACACGAGGTCAGCACTCGGCGCGATGTCGGCGTAGGGCATCACCTGCACGACCGTCAGCTTGCGAACGACCTCGACGACCGAGACCGGTCGGGATGCGTCAAGCAGTTGAGCTCGCACGGCGAGTTTACGGGCGTCGGCCCGCGACAACTCGACCGGAACGACAGCCATCAGCGACGTGCGACGACGTCTCGGGTGAGCAGAAGCGTCGGGTCAGAACTCGTCGTCGTCGACATCGGCGCTGCCCGGGTCGCCGAGATCTTCAATCCACAGGTCGTCGTCGGCGCGGAGAGTCTGCCAGGCGGCGTAGGCAACTCCGACCGCAGCGACCAAGCCGAGGCCGATCAGGATGTAGCGGCCGGGGCCGGCCGACTTCACGGGTGTAACGACGCCGACTCGCTGACCGGCTTTCGACACGCGACGAACGACATCCCGAACCCGCGGATTCTTGACCGCTTCGAGAACGGCAAGGGCGGAGCCGATCGTGCCGGTGATCGCCGGGAGGACGTCGTCGGTGAACCGCTCGCGGGCGCTCGATGCGGCACCGCGTGCGGCCCCGAATCCCTCGCGGACACGAGGTCCAACCTCTTCGCGTGCGTAGTTGGCCGCCTGGCGGCGGGCATCCTTCAGAACCGCAGTCGCGTGCTCGATAGCTTCGCGCTGCTCGCTCCAGAGCTGATCGGCATCCCGCTTGAGGCGGTTCAATTCGCGCTGACGCTTACGTGAGAGTGCCATATCGACCTCCGGTTCACAGCCCGCAAAATCGCGGATCTATCACAATCCTGCCATGGGTCCCTGAAGACTCGGCAAGGGGTTGCATCGCGGCGTCAGACGTGATGTGCATGCGAGAATGGCCCAATGCCTTCGCCCACTGCTGTCGCGACCATCCACACCAACCTCGGCGACATCCGCCTCAACCTCTTCGGGTTCCACGCCCCGGTCACCGTCGACAACTTCGTCGGCCTCGCGTCGGGCACGAAAGAGTGGACCGATCCGGTCACCGGCGAGAAGAAGACCACCCCGCTCTACGACGGCGTGATCTTCCACCGCATCATCAAGCAGTTCATGCTTCAGGGCGGCGATCCGCTCGGCAAGGGCATCGGCGGCCCCGGCTACAACTTCGACGACGAGATCCACCCCGAACTGCACTTCACCGAGCCGTACCTGCTCGCCATGGCGAACGCCGGCATTCAGGGCGGCCATGGCACCAACGGTTCGCAGTTCTTCATCACCACGATCGCCACCCCGTGGCTCAATGGCAAGCACACGATCTTCGGTGAGGTCGCCGATGACGAGTCGAAACGGGTCGTCGACGCGATCGAAGCCGTCGAGACGAACGGCCGTGACCAGCCGCTGAAGGATGTCGTCATCTCGACGATCACCGTCGATCAGGTCTGATCGACACCTCGTGAGCGATACCGAGACCTCGCCAGACGTCTGTTACCGGCACCCCAAGCGTGAGAGCTGGGTGCTGTGTCAGCGTTGCGGTCGCACCATCTGCCCGGAGTGCCAGATTTTGGCACCGGTCGGCGTGCAGTGCCCGGAGTGCGTCAAAGAGGCGGGCGGTTCGGTGAACTGGCAGCGAGTGGGTGGCAAGCCCGCGCCGGCCGCGCGCTCTCCCCGCCCGGTGCGACCGATTCGGTCGTCGAACTCTCGTCCGGGATGGCAGCAGGCAGTCGGTGAGATGCTGCGGCCCGGGTCATCGACTCCGGTGCTCACCTGGGGAATCGCCGGAGTGGCGGTCCTGCTATGGCTGGTTGGTTTCATCGCGAAGGGCACCACCGTCGCGGGCCTGCCCTTCGAATGGCTCGTCGCTCGGTATGACAAGCCGCTCGAGGTGTGGCGCTTCGTCACCGCGACGATTGCCTACCCGTCCGTTGCATCCTTCACGGTGGTCTTCTCCGTCATCCTCGGGGTGCTGTTCTTCTTGCTCAACGGCCCGTCGGTTGAACGCATTCTCGGCCGCGCGCGGTTCATGGCAATCGTGGTGGCGTCGGGAGCGGTCGGCGCTGCCGCCATGGTTCTCGTGAGCGGCTTTGGATTCGGGCTGTTTGGGGCTCTGTTCGGCCTCCTGGGCGCCTACGCAATCCAGGCCTGGACGTATCCACCCGCCCGCGCCCGGGTGCTGATCACGATCGGGATCAACCTCGTCCTGATCATCGCCCTCGGCGGCGGCTCGCTTCCGCAAGCTGTCGGCGGCCTGGTGATGGGCGCTGGTGCGACCTACATCTTCCAGCGCTATGAAGGCCGGGCCCGATCAGGTGCTCGCACGCCGTATCTCATCATTGCGGCGATCGCCCTCGGCTTTGTGGCGATCGCTGTCATCCGGTCGCTCGCGTCGTAAAACGGCAAGAGTGCACAGGCTCATCCACATGTGGATGAATCACAGCGCTGTAATTCGGTCAGCGCCACCGGGTCGTCATGAAGAACCCGATGATCAGGAAGCCGAATCCGATCGCGATGTTGCCGGCACCGATGCCGGGGACCGGCAGCGTGCTGCTGCTCAAGTAGAAGACGATGATCCAGGCCAGCCCGAGCAGCATGAAGCCGAACATGAGGGGCTTGAACCACACCGGGTTCGGAAGGTTCTCGCGGCCCTCGCGAGCGGATTCGACAGCC
Organism: Pseudolysinimonas sp.; assembly: GCF_039912695.1. GTDB lineage: Bacteria > Actinomycetota > Actinomycetes > Actinomycetales > Microbacteriaceae > Pseudolysinimonas_A. The sequence goes on along the minus strand of NZ_JBDSPJ010000021.1, from coordinate 76,760 downwards.
GCGCGGTTAGAGGACGTGGTCTTGGGACGTGCCATGCGGAGCAGTCTAACCGAGCGCTTTCTGCGAACGACCTCACCTGCTGATGTCGGGCCGTAGAATCGGGGGCATGACGCAGGGGGATGGCACCGGCCTCGTGCACAGCCCACGACGCGCGGCGCGCGTGCAGCGCGTCGCCAAGCGCCGACTTTCCGTGGTCGGTATCCTCGGCGAACTCCTGATCACGGGCGGGGTCCTGGTGCTCGCCTTCCTAGGCTGGCAGATCTGGCTCGGCGATCTCATCATGGGAACCCAACTCGACAGTGAGGGCGCCCAGCAGTCCCAGGCCTGGCAAGGCCACGACTACGGCACCGGCGGCGCTACCGCCGACCCGACCGATCCACCCGTGCAGGCGCCGCCCGCCAACGCCGTGCCGTTCGCGAACCTGATCATCCCGCGCTTCGGCGCCGATTTCGACCGGAAGATCGCCCAGGGCATCGGCGTTCCCGACGTGTTGAACAAGGGCTTCATCGGGCACTACCCGACCACCCAAATGCCGGGCGAGCTGGGCAACTTCGCACTTGCCTCGCACCGCACCAGCGGCGGCGGCAACTTCCACATCATCCACGAGCTCCACGTCGGCGACCACATCTACGTCGAGACGCAGGACGGGTGGTACCAGTACACGTTCCGCAACATCGAGTACGTGCACCCGTCCGGCGTCGGCGTGATTGATCCGGTCCCGCAATTCGACGGGATGGAACCGACGGCGCGGTACATCACGCTCACGACGTGTAACCCGTTTTTCTCGACCGCAGAACGCCTGATCGCGTTCGGCGTGTTCGACCGCTTCTACCCGCGAGAAACCGCCGCGGCCAACGGAGGCGCTCCCGACGAGATCGCCGCGACCGTCACTGGAGCCGGCTGATGTGCGGGGTGCTGTAGATGTACGGCGCACTGTGGCGCGTCCTGCCTGGCCCCTGGTGGGTACGGACCCTCATCCTGTTGATCGCGGTCGCAGCCATCCTCACGGTTTGCGTGTTCTGGGTGTTCCCCTGGGTTGCCCAGTTCGTCGCACCCCAAGAAGTGACGGTCGGGCTGGGGCAATGATGCGCGTCCTCGTGATCGATAACTACGACTCGTTCGTGTACACCCTTGACGGCTACTTGCAGCAACTCGGCGCGACGACCGAGGTCGTGCGCAACGACTCGTTCGACGCCGCCGACGCAGGGTCGCGCATTGCCGAGTACGACGCTGTGCTCATCTCTCCCGGACCGGGTACTCCCGCGGCGGCCGGGGTGTCCATCCCGATCGTTCATGCGGCACTCGCGGCGGGCTCTCCACTGCTCGGGGTGTGCCTCGGCCATCAGGCCATCGCCGAGGCCCTTGGCGCAACAGTCACCCACGCCTCCGAGCTCATGCATGGCAAGACTTCGCTGATTCGCCACGACGAGAGCGACTTCTACGACGGAGTCCCGCAGCCCTTCCGCGCCACCCGGTACCACTCCCTCGCTGTCGTCGATGGAACGGTTCCGGATGTGCTCGAGATCACCGCTCGCACGGAGGGCGGGGTCATCATGGGCCTTCATCATCGCTCGGCGCCGATCTTCGGCGTGCAGTTTCACCCGGAATCGGTGCTCACCGAGGGTGGCTACCGGATGCTGGGCAACTGGCTCTCGAACGCCGGGCTTCCGGAGGCCGCCGAGCGTGCCAAAGAACTCAGCCCGCTCGTGCGATTGGGCTGAGCGGCCCTTTCGGCGATTGGTGCCGAACGCTACGGCGCGGTGGCCGCGCAGTAGCGCAGGGTGACGGTCGACTTCTGTGGCTGGTCGCCCTTGATCGACTGACTCGTAACGGCCTGGCCGCTGCAACTTGAGTCGGGCTCCACCCGAACGGTGAGTTGGAGCGCGCCGCCCGAGAGAGTCGACCGCGCCGTGGTCACCGGTTGCCCGGTGAGATCCGGCACTTGCACCAGCCCGTTGGACACGACCAGGTTGACCGTGACGGTGCCCTTGACTTGAACTGAGGCGGTGACCAGTGTCGGGTCGTCGTCGATCGTGACCCCCAGCACCGCTCCCGCCGGAACGCTGGGCGAGTAGTTCTGCGATGTGGCGCCGTACTGCAGCCCGAGACCCGTGATGGCTGCTTGGGCGTCGGCCTCGGTCTTGAACGCGAGACCGGGCAGCGTGATGAGCGGCGGTCCCGACGACACGACGAGGGAAATCTGTGTGCCCGGGCTGACGTTGGTGCCGGCCTTGGGCGTCATCTCCATGATGGTGCCCTCGGGCGTGTCGGGATCGGTGCTGGTTTTGGTGGTCTGCACGACAGTCAAACCAAGGTCTTTGAGCGCCTGAGTACCGGCATCGACGTCTTTGCCGACGACAGCAGGGACCGTGATTGACGCACCGCTGCTGAAGCCCGTTCCGGACTGCAGCGAGAAGATCCACACTCCCGCGGCGACAATAATCACCAGGAGCAGAGCGACGCCACCCCAGATCCAGGCGACCGGCGGACGGCTCTGGGTGCGCGACCCACGGTCGTCGTCATCAGCGTCGGATGCCAGCCTGCGAAGGGCGACCTCAGAGGCAGCAGCAGCGCTCGGGTTAACGCCGAACAGCGCGGAGTTGAAGTCGTCGGGTGCGGGCTGACGATCGGGAACTTTGCCGGCGACTGCGGCTTCGAGATCCTGTTTGAAGTCGGTTGCGGTCTGGAAACGCTGGAAGCGGTCTTTTGCGAGAGCATGCAACACCACGGCATCCAGTGCAGGACTGATCGCAGGGTTGAGTCGGCTGGGCGGTACCGGCGCTTCGCTCACGTGCTGGTAGGCCGTGGCGACCGCGGTCTCGCCGTGGAACGGCGGGCGCCCGGTGAGGAGTTCGTACAGCACGACGCCGGCCGAGTAGAGGTCGGTGCGGGCATCGACCGCTTCGCCGCGGGCCTGCTCGGGTGAGAAGTACTGGGCCGTTCCGAGGATGGCGCTGGTCTGGGCGATTGTCGCGGACGAGTCGGAGATCGCTCGCGCAATTCCGAAGTCCATGACCTTCACCTGTCCGGTGGTCGAGATCATGACGTTGCCCGGCTTGATGTCGCGATGCACAACCCCGGCGCGGTGCGAGTACTCAAGAGCGGTCAGGATGCCGTCGGTGATGCGAACCGCTTCATCAACGGGGAGCGGCCCCTGGGCGACGATGTCTTTGAGCAGTTTGCCGTCGACGTGCTCCATGACGATGAACGGCACCTGGAGTTCGCGACCCGAGGGATCGCGCGCGATTTCCTCACCGGCGTCGAAGACCCGCACGATCGTCGGATGCGCCATTCGTGCGGCGGCCTGCGCCTCTTGGCGGAACCGGGTGCGGAAGGCCGGATCGTTGGCGAGTGACGGCTTCAGCAGTTTGATCGCGACCCGGCGGCCGAGCCGGGCGTCGAGACCCAGGTGCACGTCGGCCATTCCGCCACGACCGAGCAATTCGCCGATCTGGTAGCGACCCGCGAGAAGGCGGGGGCCCGCTGCGGTGTCAGTCACGGTGTCAGTGTAACTTCCCTCCCCTGGAGGTCAGTTGACCGTGATCGTGAGTGTGCCGGAGGTGCTCGACGTGATCCCAGATCCACACATCGCCGCGTAGCTGACGGTCGCGTTGCCCGCGTTGCCCAACGTGATGTCGAGAGACGTCGCACTACTCGACACCGGGTTAGCACCCGTTGTGAACGTCGCGTTGTTCAGGTTGAACTGATATCCGCTGAGCGGGTGACCGCTGGGGCACCCGTTGTAGGTCGGGAAGGTGATTGTGATCTGAGCCCCAGCCAGGAATGGTCCGCCCGGTGCTGTCGCCGTGGTGGGGGCGGCCGGCGTCGGGAATGCCCCGAACACGCGCACGTTGATGGTCGTGCCGCGCGTCAGGTTTCCGGTCGGGTTGAGACTCTGCACCGTGCCGGCTGAGGCAGGGTCGGAGGCGGGCGAGCCCTCGACCTCGAACACCGCGAATTCGAGTTTTTCGAGCGCGTCGCGTACCTCGTCGAACGGTCGGCCCACGTAGTCGGAGGGATTGATATTGACCTTGTCGCTGGTCGGGGTGAGTGTCGGGCTCGCCGAGGTCGGCGGCTTCGACGGCGGGGCGCTGGTGCTCACACCTCCCCCTGTCTTCGGCTGAATCAGCAGCACGATGATGATGGCGGCGAGAGCAACGGCGAGCACTGACACGGCTGCGACGAGAGGCCAGGTCCAAGGACTCCGTCGACGCTCTTGCGGAAGTTCGGCGGTGTTCGTGCGGCTCGATCCCCCGGCCGGGAGCACCCGGGTGACGGCACTGGTCGTTGCGGCACCACCGGGCGAGACGAAAGCTGCGATCGGATCGGCCCCCTCGATGCCGGGAACCGCCGCGGCGGCACCCGCGACATCCCCACGACGAAGCGCCTGTGCGGCGCGGGCGAGATGTGCCGCGGTTTGCGGCCGGTCTGCGGGCTTCTTAGCGATGCAGGCATAGACGAGGTTGCGCACCGGCTCGGAAATCGTGACAGGTAGCTCGGGCGGGGCCTCGTTGATCTGGGCCATCGCGATCGCAACCTGCGATTCCCCGGTGAACGGCCGACGCCCGGCGAGAGCCTCGTACGCGACGATGCCGAGCGAGTAGATGTCGGTCGTCGGCGATGCCGGGTGTCCGCTGGCCTGTTCCGGCGAGAGGTACTGCACCGTGCCCATAACCTGACCGGTCGCGGTGAGCGGAACCTGGTCGGCGATGCGAGCGATGCCGAAGTCGGTGATCTTGACCCGACCTTCGGGTGTGATCAGCAGGTTGCCGGGTTTGATGTCGCGGTGAACGAGACCTGCGGCGTGAGCTGCTTGCAACGCGTTCGCGGTCTGCGCCACAATGTCGAGCACTTTGTCGGTGGGCAGTACCCGCTCGCGCTCGAGGATTGTCGAGAGGGCTTCGCCGGGGACGAGCTCCATCACCAGGAACGCGCTGCCATCCTCTTCGCCGTAATCGAAAACGTTGGCGATGCCCTCATGGTTGACCAGTGCGGCGTGGCGAGCTTCGGCGCGGAAGCGCTCGAGGAACCCGGGATCGCCGAGGTACTCCTCTTTAAGGATCTTGATGGCGACAGTGCGCCCGATCACGAGGTCGGTCGCTTGCCACACTTCGCCCATGCCGCCGATCGCGACGCGCGAAGAAAGTTGGTACCTGCCTCCGAAAGTGAGGCCGCTGCTCGGTCTCATCTGTTCAGCACCGCCTCCATGACCTTCTTCGCGACGGGGGCTGCGAGCGAGTTGCCGAACCCCGATTGTCCTCGGCCGCCGCCGTCTTCGATAACCACCGCGATAGCGACTTGCGGATCGTTCGCGGGAGCGAATCCAGTGAACCACAGCGTGTAGGGCTGACCGGGTCCGTTCTCCGCGGTTCCTGTCTTTCCGGCGACATCCACCCCGCTGATTCGGGCGCCGCTCGCGACTCCGCTCGCCACGTCGGCCACCATCAGGTCGCGCATTGTGGCGGCCGTCGCCGGGCTCACAGCCTGCGAAAAGATCTGCGGTTGGAACGACTGAATCGGGTTGAGGTCGGGTGCCACAATGCCCTCGACGACCGTCGGAGCCATGAGCGTTCCCCCGTTCGCCAAGGCAGCCGAGACCATCGCCATCTGCAACGGTGACACTCGCACATTGGCCTGACCGAACGACGAGAGCATCTGCTCGGCCTCGCTGGCGGTCTGCGGGTAGACACTCGGGGTTGACGCCATCGGGATGTGGACGCTCGAGCCGAACCCGAACTTGGCGGCCTGGTTGGCGATCGTCTGATAGCCGAGCGCCGCGCCGAGTTGGGCGAACGGGATGTTGCAGGAGAGCCGCAGCGCAGTGGCGATGGATGCCGTGAGCTCGCCACCGCAGTCGCTTTCGCCGGAGTTGTGGATGACGGAGTCGCTCTGCGGCAGTTGCAGAGCCGGCGGGTTCGGGAATTCGCTGTCGGCAGTGAACTGCCCGCTCTCCAGGGCAGCGGATGCCACCACCAGTTTGAACGTCGACCCCGGCGGGTTGAGGTTGCCCTCGATCGCACGGTCGATCAGCGGCGTGCCGGTGTCGGCATCCAACGCGTTGTAGGTCTTCTCGACCTGTGTTCCGTCGAGAACCGCCAGCGAGTTCGGGTCGTAGGTGGGTTTCGAAACGAGGGCCAGAATGGCGCCGGTCTTCGGGTCGATTGCGACAACGGCACCGGTGTAGTCGCCGAGCGCATCCCACGCCGCCTGCTGAATGACCGGATCGATCGTCAACTCGACCGACGAACCCTGCGGGTCTTGCCCGGTGAGGATCGAGTTCAGCCGGTCGAGGAATTGAGCGTTCGAGTTACCCGAGAGGTAGGAGTTCAGATTCGACTCGAGCCCGCCGGTCGACGGCAACACCGTGAAGAACCCGGTCACCGTCGAGTACAGCGGACCGTTGGAGTAGACGCGCTGATAGTTGTACCGGCCATCGATCTTGACCGAGGTCGCAATGGCTTCGCCATCGACCAAAATCTCGCCACGCTGAGTTTTGAAACTCTTGTAGAGCACGCGGGCGTTGCGACCGTCAGCGGCCAGGTTGGGTTGCTGGAAAACCTGGATGATCGTCGACGACGCGAAGAGCGCGAGGAACATCATCACGACCAGCACGCTCACGCGGCGAAGTTCCTTATTCACTCGATGCCCCGCTTCCCGTGATCGATCACTCGATCACCAACCTCGGTTGGGCGCGGACGGAATCCGAGAGGCGAACGAGCAGCGCCACGATCACCCAGTTCGCGACCAGCGACGATCCTCCGGCGGCGAGGAACGGGGTGGTGAGACCGGTGAGCGGGATGACGCGGGTCACGCCGCCGACGACGATGAAGACCTGGAGGGCGATGACAAATGACAGCCCAACGCCGAGCAGGCGACCAAAGTCATCCTGACCGGCGAAACCGATGTGGAACCCGCGCGAGACGAACACCAGGTACAGCACGAGGATCGCGAACAGGCCGATCAGACCGAGCTCCTCGCCGAGGCTTGCGACGATGAAGTCGCTCTCGGCGAGAGGGGTGATGTCGGGGCTGCCGCGCCCGAGCCCGGTGCCGGCGAGGCCGCCATCCGCGAGTCCGAACAGGCCCTGGGCGAGTTGGTAACTGCCGCCGCCCTGCGCGTAAAGGTTGGCGTCGAAGGTGTGGAGCCACCCGTCGAAGCGGCCGCCGACGTAGCTGAGCGCTCTACTTGCCGCGAACGCACCGCCCGCAAACAACACGACGCCGAGGATGACCCAGCCCGCTCGCCCGGTCGCGACATAGATCATCACCAGGAAGATCCCGAAGTAGAGCAGACCGCTGCCGAGATCGTGCTGAAAAACGATGACGGCCATCGACAACAGCCAGACCACGAGGATCGGACCGAGGTCGCGCAACCGAGGAAAGGTAATGCCGAGCACCCGACGGCCGACCATGCTGAGCGAGTCGCGCGCCGTCACGAGGTACCCCGCAAAGAAGACCGCGAGGGCGATTTTCGCGATCTCTCCAGGTTGGAAGGTGGCGACCCCGAGGTGGATCCAGGCCTGCGCGCCGTTGACGTTGAGCCCGATCAGCGGCAGGAACGGCAACCCGAGCAGTGCGATCGCGACAAAACCGGCGACGTAGCGGTAGCGCTGCAGGACCCGATGGTTGCGCACGACCAGAAGCACCGCGAGGGCGCACAGGATGGCGAGAGCCGACCAGACAACCTGGCGCACCCCGTAGGCATCCCAGCCGACATCTCCTCGCGAAATGTCGATGCGGGTGATCTCGGCGATGCCGATCAGGTTGAGCAGGGTCGCGATCGGGATGACGAACGGGTCGGCCTCAGGCGCGACGACGCGAAGCGCGAGGTGCACAACGATCACCAGCAGCGACAGCCCGATCACGAGCCCGACCATGCCGCCGTCGATGCGGTTGAGCGAACCCAGTTCAACGAGCGCGAGCGACGAGAGGCCGATCGCGATCGCGAACAGCAGCAACCCGAGTTCGAGGTTGCGGCGTCGGGTTCGGGCACGCAAGCGGATGCGGATCGTCCCGGTGAACGTCGGGCGCGCGCTCGATTCGATCGGGGGACTCGCGGTCACGACCCGCCCGATCCCGTCTCGACCAGCAGCGTCAAACGATCCAGGATGTCGTGAGCCGCGCGCAGGTTATCGGCATTGATCGTCGCCTCGACTCGACGGCGTTCCAGAGCCGGCAGGTCGGAGACCCTAATCTCGGAACCCTGCGCGACGTGCGAGAGCGAGATCGGGCCGATGTTCTGCTGCACGCCCTGGTAAATCGCGACAGTGCCATCCGCGGTTTCCCCGACGTAGTAGTGCGTCTGGGTCCACTGGTAGGCGATCGCGATGGCCGCGACAATCGCGGCGACCATCAGCGCGGCGGCGATCAGCCAGGTCAGCCGGCGTCGGCGGGCGCGCTTACGGTCCTCCTCGATCAACTGCTCGAGGAACTCCTCACGCTCCGGCTCGAAGTGGGAGTCTTCGGGCTGGCCAGACTTAAGGGGATGAAGCAGCAGGGTCGGAAGACGAATCGGGCGGCGCTCGTTCTCGACGCCGTCCAACGCGAGGGGGGCCGCAGCGGATCCGACGAACCCCAGCGGCGCGATCTCGGCCGAGGTTCCGTCGATGTCGAGGATCAGCACCGTCACGTTGTCGGGAGCGCCGTGGTCGAGGCTTTCTTTGACTAGCCGATCGGCGGCGCCCTGAGAGGTGCGCACCGAGGCGAGGATCGCCGCGACTTTCTCATCGGACACGTAACTCGACAGCCCGTCGGAGCACAGCAGCCAGCGGTCGCCCGGTCGGGTGTCGAGAATCTTGGTATCGATCTCGGGAGCCGCATCGACATCCCCGAGTACCCGCATGAGAACCGAACGGCGCGGATGAACGGCGGCCTCGTCGAGGGTGATGCGGCCAGAGTCGACCAACCGTTGCACGAAAGTGTGGTCGGCCGTGACCTGTTCGAGAGTGTCGCCGCGGTAGCGGTAGATGCGCGAGTCGCCGATGTGAGCGAGAGCAACGTGGTCGCCGACGAGCACAATGCCGCTGACTGTCGTGCCCATCCCGCTGAGTTCGCTGTGCTCGAACACTGTCTCGGCGAGCAGCGAGTTGGCCGCGATCATCGCCGACTGAAGGGCGAACTCGGCGTCTTCGACGACGCCGTACGCCTCGTCGGCTTCAGCGATTCTCTTGGTGGCGATCGCCGACGCGACGTCTCCGCCCGCGTGACCGCCCATCCCGTCGGCAACCAGGAAAAGGTGGCGTCCGGCGTACGCGGAATCCTGGTTGTTCATGCGGACCTTGCCGACGTGCGAGACGACAGCGCTCACCGGAGTGCCGACCACGGTTACCGCCGCAATTCGAAGATTGTGGTGCCGATCGTGACGGGCACCCCGGGCGGCACTTCGGTCGGCAGGCTGACGCGCTCGCCGTCGAGGTAGGTGCCGTTCGTCGAATCGAGATCTTGGATGACCCAGTGCGCGTCCCACAGCATCAGACGCGCGTGATGGGTCGAGGTGTAGTCGTCGCGGATGACGAGACCCGATTCGCTCGATCGACCGATCGTGAGTTGCTCGTTGGGCAGGTCGATCTCCATCCCCTCCCGCGGACCCGAGGTGATGAACAGCCGCCGGGGGGTCTCGTCGGTCGCCGACGGCGCGGCCCGCCGAACCGGTTCCGTTACGGCGGCGGATGCCGTCGGGCGACCCGCCGAAGGCACAGCAGCGAGGGCGGGCATCGTTTCGATTCGCCGCGCGCGTTGGCCGAACAGGTCGGAGCGCAACGAGTAGATGACAAAAAAGACGAAGCCCCAGAGCAGAAGGAGGAAAGCCAGCTGCAGAACGAGGAGGGTGAGTTCGCTCATCGCCGGCTACCGCAGATCTGCGAACTGATCGACGTCGGCGGCCTGTGCGAGCACCCGGAACACGATACGGGTGCGACCGATCTCGATGACGGAATCCGGCGGGAGTGCAGCTTTTGTCAAGGGCTCTCCGTTGAGCTTCGAACCGTTCGTGGAGCCGAGGTCGTTGACCTGGCCGCGCTTGCCATCCCAGAGGATCTCGACGTGCTGACGGGAGGTGCCGGTGTCATCCACGGTGATGTCAGCTTCGGAACCGCGACCGATGATGGTGCGCTGCTTCGAGAGGGGGTAGCGCTTGCCTCCGATGTCGAGCACCGGATTCCAGGCGACGTCACCCTTGACGTTCTCGGACTGGATGCGCACGATGCCCTCAGCGATCGCCGCGTCTTCGACGAACTTGATCGAGATCCCGCCGGCGAACGCGTAGCGCTGAGCGGTCGCGTGCTGCTGAACCAACTGGGTCAACTCGTCGATGAGCGACGGGCCGAGGTTCGTCATCCGCTCGTAGTCACCTTTCGCCAGGCGCACGGTGAACCGGTTAGGAACCAGGATGCGGTCGCGCGACACGACCGCGGCCTTCGTGTCGAGTTCGCGGCGCAGGGCGGCCGTCACCTCGAGGGGCTGCAGACCGCTCTTGAAGGCTCGCGCGAACGCGCCGTTGACGACGCGCTCGAGACCCTTCTCGAAGCTGTCGAGGATCCCCACGCGTCCCCTCTCGAAATGCTCGGCCCCCAAACGGGGGGACGGTGTTACTGCTCTACCGAATGTTAGTCGCCGGGCCTGAGGAACCGCGTGAGAGCGCGTCGTGGTACCGTAGCCGTCGCGCGCGAGTGGCGGAATGGCAGACGCGCTGGCTTCAGGTGCCAGTACTCGCAAGGGTGTGGGGGTTCAAGTCCCCCCTCGCGCACCACATGAAGGCCCCGGCTTCTCGATACAGAGGCCGGGGCCTTCGTTTTGTTGCCCCCGTCATTTCCGCAAGCGATTGCGGCCGTGAACTCAGGGGGGTGAACTTCTGGATTCCTCATCTTCGGGCCCTAGACTGCGGCGCTATGGAGCCTGACGCGATGACCACGGTGAGGCCGGTCTCCCGCACGTTGCCGCTGCTCGCGTGGGCCGGGATCGGCGTCGGCGCAGTCATCGTCGGACTGCTGCCATGGATCATCTCCGGAATGCACCTCCCCCTGCAGTACCTCTGGGCAACGGCGACGCTTCCCCCCGACATGCCGATCGTCGCGCTGCCGTTCAGTCAGTACGCGATCACTCTGCTGCTCGGCCTGATCGTGACTCCGTACGCCGTTGCTGGAATCGTCGCTCGCGCGTTCCGCGCTCGCCGTCCACCGTTTGCGCTGGTCGTACTGGGCGCAACGATGGCGTTTCTCCAGCTGATCGCGATGGCGCAGACCGCGGTCGTGACACGGTCGGGGCTGACCGATGAACCGGCCGCTGACCGCTATGTCGGTTTTCTGTCGGCCGGGGTTGCGTTGGCCGTCGCGATCGGGCTGGTCGTGCTGATCTGGGTGGCGCGGGCATCCCGACCCTTCGCCGTTGTCGCGTTAGCGCTCGCCGCTCACGCCGCCGGGTTCTGGGTGAACTCGTTTCTCGGCGTGTTCAGCAGTCCGTATGAGCTGAGCTGGCTCGCGAGCCTCCTTCAGTGGGTGCCGAGTGTGCTCGTGGGGGCCGCCATCGCATGGGGCGGCATCCGGTCGGCGGGGCGGGTCGTCGCGGCGGTGCTTGCGTTGCTGTTGTTGTGGGTGGTGCCCGCGGTTGCAACGGCGGGCAGCGCGACGCTCGGGTCGTACGTGATGCTGCCGTACCCGCTCGAAATGCTTGACTACGGCTGGAGCGTCTTGCGTCAGGCACTGTTCATGCCCGAGCTCGTTGTGCCCCACCTCGTGGTGGCAGGGGTCGTCGCGGCGGTCGGTCTCGGCGTTGGCGAGGCCGTCAGGCGGCTGCGGAAGCCTTCTGCACTTTCGACTGCGTAGCGTGACGGCCGACAACCCTCAGGGGTAGGTCAGCCCGATGATGTCGCGGATGGTGTCGAGCGTTTCCATGATCGCGATCGTCTCCGACGGCGGCAGGATGTCGCCCTCGAGCCTTCCCGACGCGACGATGCTCTCGAGTTCGGCCGCCTGGAAGTGCATGCCGCGCCCGCCGACCTTTTCGTCGAAGCGCTCGACGACTTGGTTCTGGTCGTCGTAGCGGGTGAAGGCGACGACGTTGTACCAAACCGGCTCGATCTCGATGCGGCCCTTCTTGCCGACGATCGCGGCGCGGTTGGGGCCCGTTCCGCTCATCTGGGTGTGCATCACGGCGTGCGCGCCCGACGGGTAGCCGAGGATGATCGCCGTTTCGCGGTCGACGCCGGCATCCGTCAGCGTCGCGTGAGCCTGGATCGACGAGGGAGCGCCGAAGACATCCCACGCGAACGACACCGGGTAGATGCCGAGGTCGAGCAGGGCACCGCCGCCGAGCTCGCGCTTGTACATGCGCTCGTTGCCTTCGTTGTTCTGATCGTGGTCGGCGTGGATGGCGCGCACGTCACCGAGCAGACCTTCGGCGAGGATCGCGCGGATGCGCACCATGTGCGGCAGCCAGCGGGTCCACATCGCCTCGAGGATGACGAGGTTCTTCGACGCGGCGAGATCGACGATCGACCGGGCCTCGGCGGCATCCATCGTGAAGGGCTTCTCGACCAGCACGTGCTTGCCGCCTTCGAGCGCGATCCGTGCGACCTCGGCGTGAGTCGGGTGGATGGTCGCGACGTAGACCGCGTCGACGTCAGGGTCGGCCGCGAGCTCCTCGTAGCTGCCGTACGCCTTCGGGATGCCGAACTCATCCGCGAATTTCTGCGCGGTGTCGAGGCCGCGCGAACCGACCGCGGTCACGGTGAACCCGTGCTGCTGCATGTCTGAAACCTGGAGGCGGGCAATACCGCCGGCGCCGAGGACGCCCCATCGCAATCCGTTGCTCATGGGTTCAGTTTGCCAGGTGGCGAGGCGGTACCGTGGCGCCATGGTTCCGCTGCCCAACCTCCTCGGATTTCTGGCAGCGGCAATCGTGCTGGTCATCATGCCCGGACCGACGGTGCTGTTTGTGGTCGGTCGGTCGCTCGCGCTCGGGCGCCGCGGCGGACTGCTCAGCGTGCTCGGCAATGAGATCGGGATGACGCCGATCGTGTTCGCGGTCGCCTTCGGGGTCGGGGCGATCGTCGCGTCGTCGGTGATCATCTTCACGATCCTGAAGATCGTCGGTGCCGCCTACCTCGTCTACCTCGGTATCCAGGCCATCCGGCATCGCAAGCAGACCGCGGCTGCCGTGCAAAATTCCTCTGCAGCACCGAAATCGACGTTGCGGCTGATCGGTGAAGGCGCGCTCGTCGGAATTACCAACCCGAAGGCGATCGCGTTTTTCGTCGCGATCCTTCCGCAGTTCGTCGACCCCCGCGCAGGCTGGGTCCCGGGGCAGATGCTGATCTTGGGCGGAATCTTCGTCGGCCTCGCGCTAATCAGCGATGGCTGTTGGGCGCTCGCGGCGGGGTCGGCGCGAGACTGGTTCGCGAAGTCACCGAAGCGCGTGGAACGGCTCGGCGCGACCGGGGGCGTCATGATGATCGGCCTGGGTGGCGTGCTGCTCTTCACCGGGACGAAGAGTTAGAGAGGCCGTCCTCCACAGGGGGGTGGTTGCGCGGGCTTTCAACAGAACGCTTTGTCTATCTAGTACATACGTTCGAATGTTGAGACAATGGATGCATGCCCGCCCTCGACCTCCTCGATGTCGCGCCCGCGACGATGAGCGACGTCGACCTGCTCGATGCCGGCCGTGCGCTCGGCGAGACGCTGCGCCGGGTCCGGGCCGCGTGCGCCGCCGTCGCGGCGGAGATCGACCACCGTTCGCGCCGCGAGCTCGGACTGCAGGGGCTCGCGCAACGCACCGGAGCCCACACCGCTGAGAACCTGGTGCAGCAGGTGACCGACATCTCCCACCGCGAGGCCGCCAGCCTGGTGAGAGTGGGCACTCTATTGACTCCGGATGCCGATCCCTGGCTTGCTTCGGTTGGTACGGCGGTGAAAGCTGGGCACGTTTCGATCGAGAAGGCGGATGCGATCCGTGCCGGTCTCGGGTTCCCCACCGGTGACGTTGCGGCCGATGACCTCGCCGACGCCGCCCAGCGCCTCGCAACGCTCGCCCCCACGATGACCGTTGAGAACGTCGCCGCCCGGGCGCGGGAGTATCGGGATGACTTGGACGAGGCGGGGGTGAAAGATCGTGAGCGCCTCATGCACGACAAGCGGTACATGTCGTTCGTCAAACAATCCGACGGCATGCTGCGGGTCAACGGTCTGCTCGATGGCGAAGGTGGCGCGCTGGTCATGGCCGCGTACGACGCCAGCACCTCACCCCGGCGCGGTGGTCCCCGGTTCGTCGACGCCGAAACGCGGGCGGCGCACGATGCGATCCTCAACGACCCACGCACCGTCGGGCAGATCACCGCCGACACGTTCGTCGAACTGATCCGCCTCGCCACCGCCGCCGACCCGAAGATCCTCCCGGCAGCTCCTCGTCATGCAGTTCAAGTGCTGGTCACCGCCGCCGACTTGCGGTCGCACACCGGAGCTGCCTTCTTCCGTGGGCAGCCCGACCCCGTGTCAGTCGAAACCGCGGAACGCCACATCTGCAACGCCGGAACCCAAACCATCATGTTCAACCTCGACGGGGAACCATTCCAAGTCGGCAACCTTCAACGTCTCTACTCCTCCCGTCAAAGAAAAGCCCTCGAAGCCAGAGACGGAGGCTGCAGGTTCCCCGAATGCGACCGGCCCGCCTCCTGGACCGAAGCGCACCACATCATCCACTGGTCACACGGCGGCAAAACCGACATCGCCAACGGAATCCTCCTCTGCCGACACCATCACATGCTGATCCACGACAACGGATGGCAGATCATCCGAAACGGACCCAACGACTACTCAGTCGTGCCACCCCGAACCCTAGATCCGGCGCAAACACCGATCCCCATGCCCGCTCGATCTCGAGTTGCTGCTCGGCTCAACACGTAGCGGGAGCAACCCGATTCCGACGGCTCAGCCGATGCTGACCTGCACCTCGTGCAGACCGGTCGCACCGTCGGGCACGACGTTGGCGAGCGCCGAGGTCTGAACCTCACCGTCGGATCCGGTCGCCCGGCAGCGCAGCACGTGCGACCCGGATGTGGCGTTCCAGGTGTACCGCCACTGCACCCAGGTGTCGGCGGAGATGGCGGTGGCCAACTCGGCTTCCCGCCACGGGCCGTCGTCGACCTGAACTTCGACTTTCGAGATCCCGGTGTGCTGATGCCAGGCGACCCCCGCCACCACGACGTCGCCGGCCGCAGTGTTGCGATTGGGCACGTCGATGCGTGAGGAGATCTTGATCGGGCCGTGATCACTCCAGCCGCGCACGGTCCAGTACGCGGCGGCTGCCGAGAACGTAGTGACCTCGAGGTCGGTCACCCACTTCGTCGCTGAGACGTAGCCGTAGAGACCGGGCACCACCATTCGCACCGGAAAGCCGTGTTCGAGCGGTAGCAGCTCGCCGTTCATGCCGACGGCCAAAATCGCGTTGCGGTCGTCTTGCAGCGCTTCGATCGGGGTGCTCGCGGTGAAACCGTCGGAGCTCTTGGAGAACACCATGTTGGCGCCGCTCTTCGGCTTGGCGCGCTCGAGCAGGTGGCGAATGGGGTAGCCAAGCCATCGGGCGTTGCCGATCAGCGATCCACCGACCTCGTTCGACACGCACATCAGGGTTGTGATGCTCTCTTCAAGCGGGAGGGCGAGCAGTTCGTCCCAAGTGATGACCACCTCGTTTTCGACCAGACCGTGGATGCGCAAACTCCAGGTGGTCGGGTCGATGATCGGCACCTGCAGCGCGGTATCGATCCGGTAGAACTCACGGTTCGGGGTGATGATCGGGCTGAGTCCGTCGATGCCGAAATCGGCCGCAGCGGGGACCGGCGCGGCGGCGGTCGACGGGGCCGGAAGGTGAATCGCGCTGCGAACGGCGGTGGCGGCGCGCGCCCCGGCCTGAAGTGCGAAGCCGCCCAGCGCGCCGAGTGCGCCGAGCGCGGTTGCCCCGCCCGCCCAGCCCAAGAATCGGCGCCGGCTGACATCGGTGGCCTTCGGGGTGTCCGACGGCTTTCGGCGCAGCAGGGCGGTGAGGGCGACCGACGCGGCGATCATGGCGACCGCAGCTGGAATCGAATCGAAGATCGAGGAGCCCGCACGGGTGATCGCGGCGCCCATCCCGAACAGCCCGCCCGCAATGATGAGCACCCGGCCGATTGGCGGGCGGAGGTTCTGCAACACGCCGGCGGCGGCCGCAACGAGGGCCAGGGCCACGGCAATGCCGGTTAGCAGCGCCGCTTTGTCGCCGGTGCCAAAGAGCGAGATCGCCGCATCCTTGGCCCAGGGTGGCGCGAGGTCGATCAGCAATGAGCCGACGACCAGTACCGGGCTCGCCGCAGGGGCAAGAACGCCGGCCACAAGTTCGGCGACACCGAGCCCGAACGCGACGGACACGACGCCCGAGATTGATGGCCACAGCCACCTACTCGACAAGCTCACCCGGCCTGACTTGGCGGGATCGCCCGACACCTGCCTGCTCGACATGGGGGGAGCCTACGCGCCGCGGCCGCGTCGAACCGGGCGCCCGGATGACAAGCTGATTACGGTGTCGGCGTGCGGGCGTCGTAGAGCCGGAAGGTGCGCTGCACCCGCACCAGAATCGCGATCAGGGCGATGATCAGGATGCCGCCCAGCGCCGGCGGGAACCACAGAGCCACCGCGGTGGCCAGGATGCCGACGTAGAGGTCGCCGATGCGCGGTCCACCGGTGACGACGACGGTGAAGATGCCCTGCAGGCGTCCGCGCATCCCGTCGGGGGCCGCCATCAGCAGCATCGTGCCGCGGAAGATCGCACTGATCTCGTCGCTGGCGCCCATGCCGAGCATCGCGATCGCGGCGACGACGAGAGCTACCGGGTTGGCGTCATGAATCGAGATGCCGATGGGAGCAACCCAGCCATTCGCCTGAAATACCTGCATGCCGAGCACCGTGAGCCCGAGCATCAGCACGAAGCCGCCGTAGATCGTGATCGCGCGACCGATCGCAATGCCGTGCCGATGCACGTGCCCGACCGGCCCCGAGAACAGGCTTGCGAGAAACGTGCCGATCGCCATTGACGCGGTGAGGATGCCGACCGTCACAGCGCCGCCCCCGAAAACCAGCGCGCCGAGCGCCGGGAACAACACGTGGGGTCGCCCGAAGGTCATCGCGACGATGTCAACGATGAACGACATACGGATGTTGGGGGCGTTCCGCAGGAAGTCGAGCCCCTGCCTGAGCGACTTGAGACCGGGGCGCTCGACCCCCTCCGAGGGTGCCATCGCGGGAAGGGTGATGATGCCCAGGAACATGGCCGAAAACAGGAGGACATCAACCAGGTAGGTCCAGCCGAAGCCGACCGAGGCGACGAGAACTCCGGCGAGGGCGGGGCCGACCGTGAGCATGAATCCGAAGGAGATGCCGTTGAGCGCGCTCGCCGCGGGGACGAGGTTCGCGGGCAACAGCCGAGGGGTGACGGATGCCCGGGTCGTCATCTGCACGGTCGAGGCGACCGAACCGAGGGTCGCGAGCAGATAGAGCGGCCAGACCGGGATCGGGCCGGTCACGGTTGCGTCGAGGAAAGCGATCACCGCGATCGTCGCCGTCGCCGCCCAGCCGATCAGGGCGCTGATGATCAGCACCCGTTTGCGGTCGAAAGCATCCGCGATCATGCCGCCCCAGAGTCCGGCGATGATCATCGGAATCAGCCCGATGCCGCCGACCAGTGACACGGCAAACGTCGACTTCGTGAGGTCGTAGACCTGGAGGCCGACGGCGACGAGGGTGAGCTGGGCGCCGATTCCCGAAATTGCGCCACCGAACCAGAGCCGAGCGAAGGCCGGCGAGATGCGCAGCGGGGTGATGTCGACGAACCGTCGACGCTTCGGGGTGGGCTCGTCGCTCTCATTGCCGGGGTTGGTGCCGGCGCCGTGACTCACTAGACCAAGAATACGGGGCGCGTGGAACACCGTGCTTGCTGGCGGCTTGTCGCGCATGGCTGACCGTTGTGCCGGTCGACTCGGCCCCGTTCCGGCGCTTAGCTCGGCGTCATGACCTCCACCCTCACGGATCAGACGGTGTTCGACCGCGACAGCGCGATCGAGCACTTCGCCGCGAAACTGCGATTCGAAACCGACCCAACGGATGTCGCAGCAGCCCTCGCGGACGGCGACGATTTCGTACTCGTCGACTCCCGCGGTCACGCATCGTGGCATCAGGGCCGTGCGGCGGGCGCCATCCACCTGCCGACCGCCGAGATCGCCGAGCGGGCACCGGCCGAGATCCCGATCACGACTCCGGTCGTCGTCTACTGCTGGGGTCCGGGCTGCAACGGCTCGACCCGAGCCGCGCTGCAGTTCAGCCGCCTCGGCTATGAGGTGCGCGAAATGATCGGCGGCTTCGAATATTGGGCCAGGGAAGGGTTGCAAGTGATCGACGACAACGGCCCCGTAGAACGAGGCATCGACGCCCTCACCGCACCAACAACGTCAGGATCGACCGCGGACGGCATCAGCTGCGACTGCTAACCGGCCATTCTGGATACTGAACATGCCCATCAAGGGCTGAACGGCATCCATTCCGTTCATTCTGTATACAGAGCGTAAGAAACCCCAGTAATCTGAACCGGTGCGAGCGAGCGACCGGGCGTATCAGGAACTCCGGGAGGAGATTCTGACCTGGCGCCTAGTGCCCGGAACCGCGCTGTCGGAAATCGACCTCGCCGAACGCCTGGGGATTTCGCGCACCCCGCTGCGGGCCGCCCTCGCCCGCCTGTCGCTCGAGGGCCTGGTCGACACCTCCCGCGGACGCACAGGGGTGGTTTCCGATGTGTCGGCGGCCAGCATCACCGAGCTGTTCGAACTGCGCGAAGCACTCGAAACCGCTGCTGCGCGGATCGCGTCACTGCGGCGCGATCCGGCCGTGTTCGAGCGGCTCACCGAGCGGTTCGAGGCGGCCCCGCTCCTGCTGAACCGAGGGGATGTCGAGGCGTACTACGCGCTCGTCGCCGACTTCGATGCGGCCCTCGACGTCGCCCTCGACAACCCGGTGTTCCGCGGGGCTCTCGACGGCATCCGGCTGCATCTCGCGCGCGCTCGACGGATCGCGACCGACAACCCCGAGCGGCTGATCCGTTCGGCCGAGGAGCACCGGTTGATCTGCGCGGCGATTCGGGATGGCGACGGCACCTTCGCCGCGTCCGCCACGACCGTGCACCTGAAAGCCTCGCTTGCGACGATTCTCGCGACGCTCGAAAACCGCTTAGTTCCCCAAGATTCCCCCACGCTGAAAGGCAGCGCATGAAGCTTTACCCGGTTCGCACCTACCGATCCGACGAGAACCTCGCGAAAGAAGACGAACTCGCCTGGCGGATCGCGCAGGTCGCGGTCGACCCGGTCGCCGTCACGGATGCCGTGACCGAGATGGTGATCAACCGCGTCATCGACAACGCCGCAGTTGCGGTCGCCTCAATCGGGCGCGCGCCAGCGGTTGCCGCGCGCGGGCAGGCGCAGGCGCATCCGGTCGTCTTCGGCGGAGCGCAGAGCGGCCTCGGTGCGACGGTCTTCGGCATCGGCGGACGGTTCAGCCCCGAGTGGGCTGCCTTCGCGAACGGGGTCGCCGTGCGCGAACTCGACTACCACGACACGTTCCTCGCGGCGGAGTACTCGCACCCGGGTGACAACATCCCGCCGATCCTCGCCGTCGCACAGCACGCCGGCCGGGATGGCGCAGCCCTCGTGCGCGGGATCGCCACCGGGTACGAGATTCAGGTCGACCTGGTCAAGGCGATCAGTCTGCACGCGCACAAGATCGACCACGTCGCCCACCTCGGCCCCTCGGCGGCGGCCGGCATCGGCACGCTGTTGGGACTCGACGCCGAGACGATCTACCAGGCGATCGGTCAGGCACTGCATACGACCACCGCCACCCGCCAGTCGCGCAAGGGCGCGATTTCGACCTGGAAGGCCTACGCCCCGGCCTTCGCCGGCAAGATGGCGATCGAGGCGATTGACCGGGCGATGCGCGGGCAGACCAGTCCGTCGCCGATCTGGGAGGGCGAGGATGGCGTCATCGCCTGGCTGCTCGACGGACCCGAAGGTCGCTACGAGGTGCCCCTCCCCGAACCCGGTGAAGCCAAACTCGCCATCCTCGACACCTATACGAAAGAGCATTCGGCCGAGTATCAGGCCCAAGCGTGGATCGATCTGGCCCGCCGACTGGGAACCGAGCACCCCGAGCTGCGGGATCCGGCCAACGTCCAGAACATCGTGTTGGCGACGAGTCACCACACTCACAACGTGATCGGGTCGGGTTCGAACGACCCGCAGAAGTACGACCCGACCGCGAGCCGGGAAACGCTCGACCACTCGATTCCGTACATCTTCGCCGTCGCCCTTCAAGACGGAACGTGGGATCACGAGACTTCGTATGCGCCCGAGCGTGCGCAGCGCCCCGACACCGTCGAGTTGTGGCACAAAGTGCACACCGTCGAAGACCCCGAGTGGACGCGCCGGTACCACTCGAACGACCCGGCCGAGAAGGCGTTCGGCGGTCGCGTCGAGATCACCTGGGCCGACGGCTCGACACTCGTGGATGAGATCGCGGTCGCCGACGCTCATCCGCTCGGCGCCCGGCCGTTCGCCCGCGAGCAGTACATCGAGAAGTTCCGCACCCTCGCCGCTGGGGTGCTCGAACCTGCCGAGATCGAGCGGTTCCTCGGGGTCGCGCAGCGGCTGCCGCACCTCGTTGCCGATGAGCTCGCCGGCCTCAACGTGATTGCCTCAGGACTTCCGGTCGCTCCGAAGGGACTGTTCTGATGTTGCATTCCACGGTCACGCCGACCGAGAAGCGGGCAGCGTTCCGGGCGGGCCTCACGAGCGGAACCATCCAACGGTTCCCCGGTGCGTTCACGCCATTGAGCGCGGCTCTCATCCAAGAGAAGGGGTTCGAGGGCGTCTACATCTCGGGTGCCGTGATGGCGAACGAGCTGGGTTTGCCCGACATCGGCCTCACCACGCTGAGCGAGGTTGCCCAGCGCGGCGCGCAGATCGCGCGCACGACCGATCTGCCCGCCTTGATCGACGGCGACACCGGATTCGGCGAGCCGATGAACGTCGCCCGCACGGTTCAGGTGCTCGAAGACGCCGGCGTCGCGGGCGTTCACTTCGAAGATCAGGTCAACCCCAAACGCTGCGGGCACCTCGATGGCAAAGAGGTCGTCGACGAGCAGACCGCGGTCAACCGCATCCGGGCCGCTGTCGCGGCGCGTCGTGACCCGAACTTCGTGATCATGGCGCGTACCGACATTCGTGGGGTGTCGGGCTCCGGGAAGGAGGGGTTGGCGGCGGCGACCGATCGGGCGAAGGCATTTGTGGATGCCGGCGCCGACGCGATCTTCGCCGAAGCAATGGCCGACCTCTCAGAGTTCGACGCGATGCGGGCCGCGGTCGACGTGCCGATCCTCGCGAACATGACCGAGTTCGGAAAATCCGACCTGTTCACGGTGCAGCAGTTGCAGGATGTCGGGGTGAACATGGTGATCTTCCCGGTGTCGCTGCTACGGATCGCGATGGGTGCGATCGAACGCGGACTCGATGCTCTCGCCAACGAGGGGTCGCTGACGTCGCAGGTGCCCACGATGCTGACTCGGGCGCGACTTTACGAGCTCGTCGACTACTCCGCCTACGCCGAATTCGACGCGGGCGTCTTCACCTTCGATCTGAACAACAACAGGAGCAACTGATGGCCGAGGCCCAGCCCGAGATCAAGAAGGGACTCGCGGGCGTCATCGTCGACACCACGGCGATCTCGAAGGTCAACCCCGATACCAACTCGCTGCTGTATCGCGGCTACCCGGTTCAGGAGCTCGCCGACAAGTGCTCGTTCGAGGAGGTCGCGTATCTGCTCTGGAACGGCGAACTTCCGAACGAGAAGCAACTCGCCGATTTCGAGCAACTTGAGCGCTCGCGCCGGCACCTGCCCGATCTCGCGAAGCAGACGATCGACCTGCTCCCGGTCGACGCCCACCCGATGGATGTCGTGCGCACCGCGGTCAGTGCGATCGGCGCTGCTGATCCCGACGCGGCGAACTCGACGCCTGAGGCCAACCTGGACAAGGCGATCACGCTGTTCGCCCAACTGCCGGCGATCGTGGCCTACATCCAGCGTCGCCGTCGCGGTCAAGACCTGGTCGAGCCGCGGGACGACCTCGGCTACTCGGCGAACTTCCTGCACATGACGTTCGGTAAGGTGCCCGACGTCGTGGTGGTGACGGCGTTCGACATCTCGATGATCCTGTACGCCGAGCACTCGTTCAACGCATCCACCTTCACCGCCCGGGTCGTCACGTCGACCCTCGCCGATCTGTACTCCGCGGTCACCGCCGCGATCGGTGCGCTGAAGGGTCCGCTCCATGGCGGCGCCAACGAGGCGGTCATGCACACTTTCGACGAAATCGGCACGGCGTCGAAGGCGCAGAAGTGGCTTGATGACGCTCTCGCCGAGAAGCGCAAGATCATGGGCTTCGGCCACCGGGTCTACAAGAGCGGCGACTCGCGGGTTCCGACGATGAAGGCTGCTCTCGACACGTTGGTCGCAGAGTACGACCGACCCGATCTGCTCGATCTGTACGAGGCACTTGAGGCGGCGATGGATGACCGCAAGGGGATCAAACCGAACCTCGACTACCCCTCGGGACCCGCGTACCACCTGATCGGTTTCGAGACCGAGCTCTTCACGCCGCTGTTCGTGGCTGCGCGGGTGACCGGCTGGACGGCGCACATCCGCGAGCAGCTCGAAGCCAATGCGCTCATCCGCCCGCTCTCGCTCTACGTCGGACACGAGGAACGTCACATCGCGGAGTGACCCCGGTGCGGGGAGAGCGCAAGCCCCCGGCTTGTCGGTGAAGCCGGTGATACGGTCCGGGAATGTCGCGAATCGTGGCGGTGGCTCCGGTGCTGCCGAAATACTCCTACGCGCAGAGCGACATCACCGCGGAACTCTCCGACCTGATCACGCAGGATGCCAAGAAGCGCGCCGTGCTAGCGCGCTTCCATTCTTCGGCCGGTATCGGCACCCGCCACACCGTGCTGCCGCTTGAGCAGTATCGCGATCTGACGTCGTTCGGCGATGCCAACGACATCTGGATTCGGGAGGGCACCGACCTCGCCGCTCGAGCCGTCACCGCCGCCCTCGCAACTGCGGGTCTCACCGCGGAGGACGTCGACTACCTCTTCTTCACCTCGGTGACCGGTATCGCCGCTCCCAGCATTGATGCCCGCCTGGTGCCGATCCTCGGGTTGCGGCGCAACGTAAAACGGCTGCCGTCGTTTGGGCTCGGCTGCGTGGCGGGGGCCGCCGGTCTGGCGAGGTTGCACGACTACCTGCTGGGGCACCCGCGTGAGATCGCGGTGCTGGTGTCGGTCGAGCTCTGCTCGCTGACGCTGCAGCGCGACGACGACTCCGTCGCCAACTATGTCGCGAGCGGGCTGTTCGGCGACGGAGCCGCCGCCGTGGTGGTCGCGGGTGCGGAGCGGGCGGCCGAACTCGGGCTACCCGGCCCCGACATCCTGGGGTCGCGCACGGTGCTGTATCCCGACAGCGAAAGCGTCATCGGTTGGGATATCGGCGGCACCGGGTTTCGGATCGTGTTGACCGCCGCGGTCTCGGAGACCATCGACGCGAACATCGAGAACGACGTGAGCGGGTTGCTCGCCGACCACGATGTCGAGCGCGACCAGGTCACCGCCTGGATCGCGCACCCCGGCGGACCGCGCGTGCTGGAAGCGTTCGAGAAGGGGCTGTCGCTCGAACGGTCGGATCTCGCCGCATCGTGGAAGTCGCTCGACGCTGTCGGCAACCTGTCGTCGTCGTCGGTGTTGCATGTGCTCGCCGACATGTTCGTGCAGCCCGCCGGCAGCCACGGCGTGCTGTTCGCCCTCGGGCCAGGAGTGACGAGCGAGTACGTCTTACTGAGGTGGGCCGCATGAGCCTCATCCTGTTCACCGTGCTGATACTCGTCACCGGTGGCGAACGGATCGTCGAACTCGTCGTCTCGAAGCGGCACGCGGCCTGGGCCTTCGCGCGCGGCGGCATCGAGTCGGCACGCGGGCACTTTCCCGCGATGGTCACGCTGCACACCGGGCTGCTGCTCGGCGCGCTCGCCGAAGCTTGGTTCGTGCCGCGTCCGTTCATCCCCGGGTTGGGGTGGCCGATGTTGGCCATCGCTCTGCTGTGCCAAGCCGGCCGGTACTGGGTGATCTGGGCGCTCGGCAACCAGTGGAACACCCGGGTGATCGTCGTGCCGGGGATGGCGTTGCAACGGCGCGGCCCATACCGGTTCGCCTGGCTGCCGCATCCCAATTACCTGATCGTCGCGATCGAAGGGATCGCGCTGCCGCTCGTGCACACAGCGTGGATCACCGCGATCGCGTTCACGGTGCTCAACGCGATCCTGCTGCTCGGGTTTCGGATCCCGGCCGAGGAGCGAGCACTCAGGGCCGGGTCTACAGTCCAAGCATGAGTGACGACGCCGAGGTTCTCGTAGTCGGAGGCGGACCGGTCGGGTTGGCCGCCGCGATCGAGGCCCGGCTCGCGGGGCTCGACGTGGTGGTGGCCGAACCGCGCGACGGGGCCATCGACAAGGCCTGCGGCGAGGGACTGATGCCCGGCGCGCTGCCTGCGCTGGCACGGCTCGGAGTCGATCCGAAAGGGATGCCATTCGTGGGAATCGTCTACCGCGACGGCCGGTCACGGGTTGAACATCGCTTTCGGGGTGGCCCCGGCCGCGGGGTGCGACGCACCGTTCTGCACGCGGCACTTCGGGCACGCGCCTCTGAGGTTGGGGTGCGTTTCACGTCAGCACGCGTCGAGTCGTTCACCCAACGTGCCGGGATGGTGGCCGCCGGAGACATCAGGGCGCGCTGGCTGATCGGTGCCGACGGCCTGCACTCCGCGATCGCCCGGGAGGCCGGACTCGCACGACCCACACCGAAGCCGAGGCGGAGGTTCGGGCAGCGCAAACATTTCGCGCTCGCACCCTGGTCGGAGTTCGTCGAGGTGACCTGGACGCCGCTCGGCGAGTTGTACCTGACGCCGATCGCCGAAGACCAGGTGGGTGTCGCCCTGCTCGCCCGACGCGGCGTGCATTTCGACGACGCGGTTGCGGCAAGCCCCGAACTCGCCGCCCGTCTGGCCGGTGCGACCGCGACCTCAGAACTGCGCGGCGCCGGGCCGCTGCGGCAGCACACCACGGCTCGCACCGCCGGCCGGGTGCTGCTGGTTGGCGACGCCTCGGGCTACGTCGACGCCCTCACCGGCGAGGGGCTGCGGATCGGGTTCGCGCAGGCTCGCGCCGCGATCGACGCGATCCGCTCCGACGACCCGGCGTCGTACGAACGCGCCTGGGAACGGGAGACCCGTGATTTCCGGCGACTCACGGGCACGCTCGTGAGCTTGGCCGCGTCTCCCGCGCGCGGTCTCGTGGTGCCCGCGGCATCCCGACTTCCGGGTGTCTTCGCCAGTGCGGTGGAGCGGCTCGCCCGTTAGTTGGGTGCTAGCCCGAGCACCTTGAGCAACTGGGCGGGGGTGTCGACGACCGCGACGGCCCCCGCGGTTTCCGACAGGGCGCCATACCCCCAGGTGACGTAGATCGTCGGCACGTCGTGTTCGCCGGCGCCGTGGATATCGTGGATGCGATCCCCGACCATCACCGGACGCGTGAGATCGGCGCCATCCGCCGCAAGTCGCCGCAGCGCCTCGGCCACGACATCCGCCTTCGCGCTGCGCAGTTCGTCGTCGCTCGCGCCGGCGAGTTCGTCGAAGTAGTGCTCGAGGCCGAAATGTTTCAGCACGAGGGTCGCGGGCGTCTCGGGTTTTGATGTTGCGAGCGACAGCGGGATGCGAGCTTCCGAGATCGTGCGCAGCACCTCAGCGACCCCCGGGTAGACCTGCGCGTCGAACACGCCGGTCTCGAGATATTTCGCGCGGTAGATCTCGAGTGCGCGCAGGGATTCTTCGAGGTCGAGGTGACCGAGATCGCGGAACGAGTCCATGATCGGCGGCCCCACCCAGGCCAGCAGTTCGGCCGGCGTCGGGATCGGTCGCCTCAGCTGCTGCATCGTGTACGCGAGCGTCGCGGTGATTCCGGGGGCCGAGTCGACGATCGTACCGTCGAGGTCGAAGAGGACCGCGGTGTAGGGATATCGGTCACTCATGGTTAGAACAGTTTGCTGTGTCCGGTCTCGAGACCGCGCATCGAGTCGTAATCCAAAACCAGGCAGAGGATGCCGCGATCGGTCGCCAGGGTGCGTGCCTGCGGCTTGATCTCCTGGGCCGCGAAGACTCCCGTGACGGGTGCGAGCAACGGATCGCGGTTCATCAACTCGAGGTACCGAGTGAGCTGCTCGACCCCGTCGATGTCGCCGCGCCGTTTGATCTCGACGGCGACCGTGGCTCCTGAGGCATCCCGCGCCAAGATGTCGACCGGACCGATGGCGGTCATGTACTCGCGGCGCACGAGCGTGTGACCTTCGCCCAGCACCTCGATCTGCTCGGCGAGAAGGCGCTGCAGGTCGGCTTCGACGCCGTCCTTCTGCAGCCCCGGGTCGACTCCCAGGTCATGCGTGGAGTCATGGATGATCTCGTGAATCGAGATCACCAGAAGGTCGGCGGTCTTCGCCTGCGTCACCCGCCAGACCTCGGTCACCCCTGCGGCCGCGAGATCGTCATCCACCTCTTCGACGCTCAACGTGCAGGGCGGGCTCATCCAGTTGAGCGGCTTGTAGCTCAGGGAGTCGGAGTGCACGAGCACGCTGCCGTCGGCCTTCAGAACGAGCAGTCGCGTGGCGAGGGGGAGGTGCGCCGAGAGCCGCCCGGCGTAGTCGACCGAGCACCGGGCGATGACGAGACGCACTATCCCAAGGTAATGGAGGTTGCGGGATCGCTTGGCGAGGCACTTCTTGCGCGAACTATTCCAAGGAGCACGAGCAGTGCGGAAAGCACTGTGAGAGTGATCGCCGCGAGCGTGGTAGCTCCCCGGAACTCCTCGGTCTGGGTGGAGGTCCAATCGGTTGTGGCGATGCTGCCCGTGAACATGGCGGCGATGATCATGCCGGAGACGGCGATGCCAATACCGGTGGTGAGTTCGCTCGAGGTGTCGATGAGGGCGGCGCCGATCGTCGTGCGGTCGGCAGGCAACCCGTTCATGACGTTATTGCCGGCAACGACTCCGACGATGCGCATTCCGGCGGCGACGAGTACGAGCGCGAGCGCGATCCAGAAGTATCCGACGTGACCGAACGCGGCGTAGACGGCGAGGCCGAGGACGACGACGACGGCGCTTACCCACGCGGCGTTCGCAAGCCCGATGCGTTTGATCAACGGCGAGATGATTGCCCCGCCTGCGATCAAGACCACCACTTGGGGGAGCATGCCCAGTGCCGCCTGCGCCGGTGTCCATCCCCAGTCGAGTTGAAGTTGCAGGGTCACGAGGTAGCCCAGCCCGGCAACTGCAAGGCCGGAGGCCGCCTTGAATGCGAGTCCGCTCGAGACCAGGGGACGCGCGATGAGCGCGAAGTCCAGGAGGGGATATTTGGTGGATCGCTGCCGCACGACGAACGCGGTGGCAAGAAGGATTACTGCCACAACAGCAACCCACGGTAGCCATGAACCCGCGCCCAGGTCGATGAAGAGGGTTGGCGCGATCAGTGCACCGACGATGGTGAGGGTGCCCAGCATTGCGCCAACGATGTCGATGGGATGGGCGCTGAGCTCGTCGCGCCGGTCAGCCGGAACGCCGAGCCTGATGAAGACAAGCGCGACGACGGCGATGGGAACGTTCACCAGCAGAAGCGCCTGCCAGGGTACGAAGCTGAGCGCGAGACCTCCCGCGGTAGGCCCGATTGCCAATCCAACGAGCCCGACCGTGGAAATGAGGGTGATGGCGCGAATTCGCAGCCGCTCGTCTGCGAATAGTCGGAAGGCGAGTGCGAGCGATCCTGGCGTGGTCATTGCAGCAGCAATCCCCATTACCGCCCGCACCGCGATGAGCTGCTCAACACTGCCCACGAACAAGGTCGCGGCACTCGCGACCGCGAGCAAGATGAGTCCTAACAGCATCACCTTGCGTCGGCCTGCGCGGTCGGCCAGCGCACTCAAAGCGATCATCAGGCCACCGAAAACCACAGCGTAGGAACTCGTGACCCATTGCAAAGCAATGGTGGAAGCATCGAGTTCGCGACCGATGGTCGGCAGTGCCACGTTGAGCACCGAATTGTCGAGCATTTCGAACAGGAATACCGCTGAGAGCCCTGTGAGGGCGAGCCACGCGGAGCGCAGTGTCTGTCGCTGGGTGGCGCCAATCGATGCTGGCTGGGATTCTTCGGCCTTTTCAGGAACCGGACGGTCATTGCTCATAGCGCACTCCTCATGATGGGAGAAGTGGCGAGTCATCGACCCGAGTGTGCGCTCAAGATATTTCTTGAGATTTTACTTCCTGTGTTCAACACCGTACCGCACAGCACGTGCCAGGCCAAAAGAGCGAAATACACGCCGAGAGCCGCCCGGCGTCGTCAACGGAACACCCGGGCGATGACGAGTCTCACCGTTTCAAAGCCACTGTGCCGGCGAGGGACCGGGCCACGCTCTTGAGGATCCGGAATGCGTCGATCTGCTCGGTCTGGGTCATGCCGGCAAGCATTCTCACCTCGACGGAGCGGACCGCCATCGATGCTCTGTCGAGACTCCGCTGGCCGTGCGGTGTGAGTCGTGTGGGGAGCACCTTTCCGGCGGGTGCCTTTGCGGGCCTGGTGACGTAGCCGTCTCGTTCCAGTATTTGGAGAAGCACGTTCATCGACTGTCGGGTTACGAACGCGCCCCGCGCGAGCTCCGAGTTCGACAAACCAGGTCGCTGGGCCAACAGCTCAAGGCAGGAGTAGTGCGTCACGGTCATCCCGAGCGGACGCAGTACCTCTTCCATGGCGGCGCGGAGCGCGCTGGCGGCTTCTTTGAGCAGGTAGCCCAGTGATGTCTCCAAATCAACACGGTCTTGACTCATGTCAGTATTCTGACATAGGTTGGTGTATGTCAGAAAACTGACACGCGACCAAGGAGAACCCTGATGCCCGCCACTGGCCCCGACTTCATCTCACTCCAAGTGAGCGATCTGGACGCTTCGCAGTCGTTCTACGAGCGCTACCTCGGCCTCGTCCGTTCGCAGGCCGGACCTCCCCACGCCGTCGTTTTCGAGACGAAGCCGATCGCGTTCGCCCTCCGCGACGTCCTTCCCGGCACCGACCTCGCAGCTGTGCCTCAGCCCGGGATCGGCGTCGCGATCTGGCTCCACGCCACCGAAGTCCAGGCCATCCACCATGCTCTTACCGCAGACGGTCACACCATCGTTGTGGCTCCCAACGACGGCCCGTTCGGCCGGACCTTCACCTTCGTCGACCCCGACGGATATCAGATCACTCTTCATGACCGGACCTGATTTCGTGGAGTCGGTGCAGGACGAACCTCGCGCGCGGCCGGGATGGCGAGTCCGGCCACCACGACGAGACCGAACGTGATCCACAGAGCATTCAAGATGCCGATGTGCTCGCCGACGAATCCGATGAGCGGCGGCCCGACGAGGAAGGCGCAGTAGGCGATCGTCGCGACGGCGCTCACCCGTGCGGCGGCGCCGATGGGATCGTCGCCGGCGGCCGACATCCCGACCGGGAAGCCGAGTGCGGCACCGAGCCCCCAGACCACAATGCCGACGATCATCATGGGGGTGTACGGCACCAGGATGACGGTGCCGAGGCCCAGCGCTGCCATCACGACAGCGACGCGCAGCACCGGCACGCGGCCGAATTTGTCGAGCAGCGGAACACCCGCGATGCGCCCGGCCGTCATCGAGACGCTGAACACGCCGAACAGCAGGGCGGCTTGCGAGTCGTCGAAACCGCGCTCGGTGCGCATCGCGATCGTCAGCCAGTCGTTCGCGGTGCCCTCCGAAAACGCCATGCCGAGAACGAGGACGCCGATCAGCAGGGTGCGCGGCTCAGCCAGCGCGGCCAGCTGCGACCGGAACCCGGACCGCTCTCCATTCGCCTCCGCAGCGGCCGCGGCATCGGTCGCGCGCGGCAGCAGTCGCGGGATGAAAACCGCCGCGACGAGCAGAACGACGCCGATCACGGCGAAATGGATGCCGGGCACGAGCAGCAGGGCCGCCGCGCCGGCGCCAATCGCTGCCCCCGAAACGGACCCGAGGCTCCATGCGGCGTGGAACCAGGGCATCAACGTGCGCCCCATCTCGCGTTCGACGACGGTCCCCTCGACGTTCATCGCGACGTCGCAGATCGACCACGCCACCCCGAAGACCGCCATCGACGCAATGGCCAGCGCGAAGAACGGCAGCACTGTCGTGGCGACAGCGAGCAACCCGAGGGCCGTGCCGCCCACGATGAAGGTGAGCACGATCGTGCGGCGCGGACCGAACCGATGGATGACGGCGGCCGCCCCGAGCAATCCCACGATCGAGCCGACCGACATCCCGAAGATGACGAGTCCGACCTGTGCGACTCCGAGGTGCAGGATGTCGCGGATCGCGGGGAGGCGGGAGATCCAGGTCGCGACGGCGAGCCCGTTGAGAGCGAACACGACGAAGACGCCGAACATGGCGCGGCGGTGGGGGGACGGTGCGGCGGACATCGGTGCTCCGGAGGTGCGAGATGAGGCGGGAGGTACGAGCTGAGGCGGTGACGCCTAAAAGTCGAATCGATTCGATCGAATCGTTTCGAGTACGCTAGCAACCCATGAAGCCCGAGGCAAGTGCGCCGAGCGACGCGAGCCCGCGTCCGACTCTCGCCGCGGTCGCTGCACGAGCCGGGGTCTCGGTTTCCACGGCATCCCTCGTGTTCAGCGGCGCAGGGCCGGTGGCGACCGCGACGCGCGAGCGGGTTCTCGCCGCGGCATCCGAACTCGACTACGGCGGACCCGACCCGACCGCGCGTTCCCTGCGCCGGGGGCGATCGGGGGTGGTCGCCGTCGTCACCGAGGATCGCCTGGTCGACGCCTTCCGGGATCCGATGAACCTCGCCTTCCTCGACGGCGTCGCCCAGGCCTTCGGCGACGAACGGGCCGGGCTGCTCGTCATCCCGCTGGCTGCCGAACCCGAAACCGATCTCGCGGCATCCCCGATGGATGCCGCCATCCTGCTCGGCTGCGGTCTCGACCTGACCGCGTCTGTCGATGCGCTGCGCCGCCGCCGCATCCCGATCGTTGCGGTGGAAGCGGATGCCCTCGAGGGCGTCATCGCGATCGACCTCGACAATCGGGACGCCTCCCGTCGCGGCGCGGAGTTGCTGCGCGACCTCGGGCATCGTGACGTCGCGGTCGTGACGCTCGCGCTCGATGTCGCCCGCATCCGCGGCGTGCTCACGCCCGAACGCGAAGCCGCGTCGACGAGCGCGACCGCGCGGCAACGTCTGGCCGGGCTGCGGGAGGTCTACCCCGACGCGGGCGGCTGGTCAGCGTCGGGCAGCACGAGCGGCGACGGCTACGCGGTCGGGATGGAGCTGCTCAACGTCCCCGAGCACAGGAGGCCGACCGCGATCGTGGCCCAGAGTGACCTGCTCGCGCTCGGGGTGCTGCGGGCGGCCGAGGAACTGGGACTGCAGGTCCCGGGCGAGCTCAGCATCCTGGGCTTCGACGGGGTACGCCTCGAGGACACGGCTCCTCACGTGCTGACGACTCTCGTGCAGCCGGCGGTCGAAAAGGGGGAAGCGGCAGCGGCGGCCGTCTTCGCGGCTCTCGCGGGCGAGCAACCCACGCCGGTGCTGCTGACCTGCACCCTGCGGATCGGGACGACCACGGGGCCAGCGCCCCGTTGAGAGCTGAGGCGCGAGCGCAACCTCCGCTCTGTGCTCCAGCGCGCTTAAGCTGGCGAGCGTGAACGCGCCCCTGCCCTCTGGAATCGACACGACCGAACTCGACGCCGCGACCCGTCCTAACGATGACCTGTTTCGGCACGCCAACGGTCTGTGGATCGCGCGCACGGAGATTCCGAGTGACAAGGCACGGTACGGCTCGTTCTACGTGCTTGCCGAGGAGGCCGAGAAGGCCGTCCACGAGATCATCGACGAGGCGCAGACTGCCGATCCGGGCTCAGAAGAGCGTAAGTTCGGCGACCTGTACGCGAGCTTCATGGACGAGAAGCGCATCGAGGCGCTCGGCTGGTCGGCCGTTGCCGACGACCTCGCGGCTGCAGCCGCTGTCGCCGACATCCCCGGGTTGGTCGCCGCTCTCGGCAAACTCGAACGCGCCGGCGTCGGTGGGTTTGTGCAGGCGTTCGTCGACAACGACCCGGGCGACCCCGAGCGCTACCTCGTCTTCCTCGAGCAGGGCGGCATCGGCCTGCCCGACGAGTCGTACTACCGCGAAGACACCTTCGCCGACATCCGTACCGCCTATCGCGCCCACCTCGAGCGGATGCTGGCGATGGCAGGGATCGCCGACGCCGCGGCCGCAGCGGGCAGGATCTTCGATCTCGAGACCGCGATCGCCGCCGTGCACTGGGACAAGGTGCGCTGCCGCGACAGCCACGCGACCTACAACTTGAAGAGTTGGGCCGACGCAACCGCGTTGGCTGGAGCATCCGGGTGGCTGCTCGAGACCTGGCGGGACGCGATGGGCGTTCCCGCCGAAGCGTTCGCCGAGGTCGTCGTGCGTCAGCCGAGTTTCGTCGAAGGCCTCGCTCCCCTGCTTGTGCCGGAGCGCCTGGACGCCTGGCGCGACTGGCTGCGGTGGCAGGTCATCCGGTCGTCGGGTGCGTACCTGCACGCCGAGGTTGTCGCGGCGAACTTCGACTTCTACGGCAAGACCCTGACCGGTACCCCCGAGCTTCGCGCCCGGTGGAAGCGCGGAGTCTCGACCGTCGAAGGTGCGATGGGCGAGGCAATCGGTCGCGTCTATGTCGAGCGACACTTCAGCCCGACCGCGAAGACGGCGATGGATGATCTCGTCGCCAACCTCGTCGAGGCTTACCGGGTCAGCATCAATGCCCTCGACTGGATGACCGCGGAAACCCGGGCGAAGGCCCTCGAGAAGTTGTCGAAGTTCACGCCCAAGATCGGCTACCCGGTGAAGTGGCGCGACTACTCGCTTCTCACGATCGATTCCGACGACCTGGTGAAGAACGTGCGGGCGATTGCCGAGTTCGAGTTTCAGCGCGAGCTCGGCAAGATCGGTAAGCCGATCGACCGCGATGAGTGGTTTATGACCCCGCAAACCATCAACGCGTACTACAACCCGGGCTTCAACGAGATTGTCTTTCCGGCGGCGATCCTTCAGGCACCGTTCTTCGATGAAGGTCGGGATGCCGCGGCTAACTACGGCGCGATCGGCGCCGTCATCGGGCACGAGATCGGGCACGGGTTCGACGACCAGGGTTCGCAGTACGACGGCGATGGCCGGCTCACCAACTGGTGGACGGATGCCGACCGCGCCGCGTTCGAGGAGCGCACGAAGGCGCTCATCGACCAGTACGACGTGCTCGAGCCGCGCCAGTTGCCGGGCCACCACATCAACGGAGCCCTGACGATCGGCGAGAACATCGGCGACCTCGGAGGCCTCAGCATCGCCTGGAACGCTTACCTCTTCTCCCTCGAGGGTGCGGAGGCGCCGGTCATCGACGGCCTGACCGGTGCCGAGCGGTTCTTCATCGGCTGGGCGCAGGCCTGGCGCACCAAGTTGCGTGACGAGGAGGCGCTGCGGCTGCTCTCGATCGACCCGCATTCTCCGGCAGAATTTCGGTGCAACCAGATCGTGCGTAACCTCGATGTGTTCTACTCGACCTTTGGCGTGACCGAGGCGGACGCGCTCTGGCTCGACCCCCAGGACCGAGTGACTATTTGGTAGACGCGCAGGCTGCCACCCAGCGCCGCGACCGCGTGCGCGCCGCGAGCGCGCCTCGGCATCGCGATCCGCAGCCTGCCCACGACTTCTCCCCGAGCTTCACCGCGCTCGGCGGCCTCGCCTACGACGGCGCCCAGGTATCGGCATCCGTCACGGACCTCGACTCGGGGCGCACGCTGCTCGCGATCGATGAACGCATCGTGCTGCCAACGGCGAGCATCGGCAAGATCCTGCTGCTGGTCGAGGTGTCGGCTCGGCTGACCGAGCGCGACTTCTCGGGCTACGGCATCCTCGACAAAACGCCACGGGATGCGGTGGGCGAGAGCGGCGTCTGGCAGCACCTGCAGGCCCCGTCGCTTCCGGTCGCCGACCTGGCGACGCTGGTCGGAGCGACAAGCGACAACCTCGCGACGAACGTTCTGCTGCGTCAGGTGGGGTTGGGCGCGGTGCGCGCGCGCACGGAGTCGCTCGGTCTCATGCGCACGGCGCTGCTCGACCTCGTGAGGGACTCGCGCGGACCCGACGACGCGCCCCAGTTGTCCGTGGGGTCGACGGCCGAACTCGCCTGGCTGTTCGCGGCGCTCGCTCGCGGCGAAATCGTCGACACCCTCACTTCGAGCCGGGTGCTCGGCTGGCTCTCGCTGAACTCCGACCTGTCGATGGTCGCGAGCGCCTTCGGCCTCGACCCCCTGTCGCACCGAGGCTCCGACCACGGGATGTTGCTGGTCAACAAGACGGGGGCGGATATCGGCGTGCGCTCGGAAGCTGGTGTGCTGCGCGGCCCGCGGGCGGCTGTTGCCTACGCCGCATCCGTGCAGTTCAACGACTCGGGCCTCGCCGCCCGGTTGCGCGTTCTTGAGGCGTTGCGAGTGCTCGGGCTGGACATTTTGGAGCACGTGCACTGACCTGTCGGCCTCGACTCGCCGGGAAGGACGCAACAGAGGGATATTCCCATCCACTCAGGTCTTGTCCACCCTTTGGGGGACCACTAGGGTAGGACAGTCGTCCGGCAACGCCACCCCCCCGCGCTGCTGACTCCCCCGATATGGCGACGCCCCCCGGAGCTCATCCACGTTCAACGTCGACCCCGATTCCGACGAGGCGCGCTAACCCGACGTTCCGCGCACCTCTGCTTGCCTCACCTCCCGGCCATCCCCCGTGCCGGTCTCCCGGTGTGCTTCACTGCGCGCCGCTTCGCGTAGCGCCCGTTTCTGGGCATCCCCGTGCACGCGCCTGAGTACTCCCCTTACTTCAGCGAAGGAATACATCCCCCCATGTTTAAAAAGCTCATAGCCGGTGCGGCGACAATCGCACTCGCGCTTGGCATGGTGGCGCTCACGGCCGAAACGGCCAGCGCCCACTCAAATGACGTGTCTGCGACCGTGGCCTGTAATCCGGCCAATGACGGCTCGTGGACGGTCACCTGGAAGATCACCAACGACTACAACACGAACTCGATCGTGACGGCGACCTCGGAGACCGGCGGCTACACCTCGCCCGTCACCATCCCCACAGCCATCGCGAAGTCGAGCTCCAACCCGCATTCGGCGACCTTCACCCAGAACTTCGCGACCAAGCCGGCTGGCGACGTCAAGCTGACGGTGACGAGCTACTGGTACGACAACGGTGACGACAAGTCCGCCACCTACCACCAGGACAACTCGTTCACGATCCACCCGAGCGACTTCTCGAGCGACTGTCAGAAGGTGACGCCGGGCGATCCGACCTTCAATACCGCTCAGTGCACCGGTCCGGGCACGTACGGCACGGCCAGCTACACGGTCCCGGCAGCCACGACGAAGTACAAGTACCAGATCCGTTTTACCTCGGCTGGCAACAGCGGGTGGAGTGACGTCGCCGCCGCTGGCGTGACGAACGTTGCGATCGCCGCCAACGGCTACGTCGAGGTACGGGCAGTCACCCTGAATGGGTGGACGCTCACGGGTACGACGTTCTGGAAGAAGCAGTTCACGGCTCCGGACTGCACGTACAACGGGCACCCGACGAAGCCGACGATCGTTCAGGCAGTCTGCACCGGTGACGGCACCGTCAGCACGGGCTCATACACGATCCCGGACCTCGAGGGCGTTCAGTACAAGATTTCGACCTCGGCCAACGGCACCTACACCGACATCGCTCCGGCCGAGTACTCCGCAACGAACGGGTCGACGATCTACCTTCGCGCCTACCCGAAGACCGGATACGTTCTCGACGACACCGACGCCAACCAGGGGTACAAGTCGTTCCCGTTGGTGTTCACCACCGTCGACAGCACGAAGTGCAACGTCCCGACGGTTCCGACCGCCAGCTACCAGTACTGCGTGTCGGCCGGAAACCCGAGTGACGCGTCGTACACGATCCCGACGGACACCGGCATCCAGTACCAGATCTGGAACGGCACGACCTGGGTCAACGTCGGAAGCACCTCGAGCGACACCGTTGTTCAGGTGACGACCTTCCCGACGCAGATCAAGCTGCAGGCTGTCGCCAAGACCGGCTACACGATCCCCGCCGGCTCGACCACCTCGTGGACGTTCGACTTCGCGACGATCGGGGACTGCGTCAACGACGCCACCCCGGTGGCCCCGTCGTGGACCGACTCGGTCTGTGAGATCGATGACATCGGGGCGACCAACCCGACGTTCACCGTCAACGGCACCGTGGGTGACCACCTGCACTACGAGGTCAGCACCGACAGCACCAACGGCGTCGACGGCACCTGGACTTCGGTTCCGGATGGCGGCCCGCAGCTCGGCGCCGTCGGAGTGAAGTACTGGATCAAGGCAGTGCCGGATGCGGGCTACAAGCTCGTTGGCGCCACCGGACCGTGGAGCCACCTCTTCACGAACCCGGGCGACTGCCTCGACAACGCCGCGGTCGCCGACCCCTTCTTCGTTGACGAGATCTGCACGCTGAATGGACCAGGTATCGACGGCGGTTACTACACGATTAAGGCTGGCGAGAACGCCCACTACGAGATCAGTTTCGACAGCACCAATGGGACTGACGGCACCTGGAACCCGGTCAACCCGTTGACCTACGGTGTCAAGCAGGTCACGAACCCGAGCGATCACGTCTGGATTCGTGCGATTGCGGACGAGGGCTTCACGCTGGGCGACTCGGTCAGCCACTGGGACCACCAGTTCGCTGCCGTCGGAGACTGCCTCGACAAGACGCCGGTCAAGCCGGCGATCGTCGTCGACCAGATCTGCGTCGTCGATGACAGCGATCACGGAAGCTTCACCTCCGGTTCGATCACGCCTCCGACCGGCACGCCGCACGTTACCTACTCTCTGGGTGACGACTTCGCGACGGCCGTGCCGCTGACCGCGAAGGTGAATGTCTCCCCGGGTACCTACACGGTGTGGGCGCTCGCGGATGACGGTTACACCCTCGACCCGCAGGGCGGTTACGTGCTCGTCGACCCGTCGGCTCGAGTCATCGCGCCGGGCCAACTCTCGAAGCAGGTCGTGACCATTCACAAGGCTGAGGCGTGTGGCGACCTGATCGAGCACCCGACGGTGACCCCGAAGGTGACCTTCCAGGAGCAGAAGTGCGCGGCCTCCGGCACCTACACGCTGGGCGTCGAAGAGACAGGCCTGTACGCCGGCATCGTCTGGACGATCACGCCCGTTCTGTCGACGTCGGAGGGAACGCACAACGCTCCCACCGGTGCCGTTCACATTGAGGCCCGGCCGGCTGCTGGCTATGGCTTCGATGGCGACTTCGGCAATGGCGAGGTCGTGCTGACTTGGGACCACGTGTTCAAGGTTCCCGTGGACTGCCTCCCGACCCTCGCCTTCACCGGCGGCGGGATCGCGACGGGCGCCCTGGGAATTTCGGTCTTGCTGGTGCTGGGTGGTGGCCTCCTGGTCGCTGCCCGCAACCGCAAGGTCGGCATGGTCAAGGCCGGCAACTAAGAAGTAACTGAAGTACCTGCAGCAGAGCGTGCTGCAGTACCTGGCGGTGTCCGCCCTACGTGCAAGCGTGGGGCGGGCACCGCCCACCCGTTTGTACCCCCGCGTGTCCCCATTGCAGAGGACTGACCCCTATTGTGGGACTGTCCACCTTTTGGAGGACGGCGTAACTTCGAACCTGGGTCAGCGCGCTACCCCTTTTTGAGCGTGCTCTGCCCTTATTACCCGATTGACACCCATCAGTCGACGCACTCCCGTCCGGGCCCCCGCCGGAGCGTCGTTGAAACGAGCCGAGGCGGCGTTTGCCCTCGGTGAGAACCCCCGCTAGGACCTCCCCCGTGTTCATTACCCACCCCACTTCTTCGCGCGCGCCCCTGCGTCGCGCGTTCGGCGCCCTCTCCGGTGTCGTCGCGCTCGTGATCGGTTTCGCCGGTCTCGCTGCGGTCACGACGCTTGACACGGCATCCGCACTCACCGGGTCAAACCCGCTGAGCGCGCTCAAGAACTTCACCGTGCTGACCCAGGGCAGCGCCACGGTCGGCAATTCGGGCGAGTTCGAAGGCAGCCTCGCAGCTGGCGGCAATGTCACGTTCGGTCAGTACGACCTCGCGCCCAACCAGGACGGCTCGGCACTGCCGAACGTCGATGGCCTCACGGGCGTGCAGCTCTTCGTCGGCGGCACGATCGTCTTCCCCGGTAGCGGCAAGCTGGATGTCAACTCAGGGCTCACCCGAGTGACGGACACCACCGGCATGAGCGTCTCGGCCGACAACCGCCTCTACAAGGCGTCGCAGAACGCCTATGTCAAGAGTCAGGCCGTCGCCCAGACCACGATTTCGGGCAACGGCGCGTCCAGTTACACGGCGACCGCCGGATCCTTTGCGGCGGCATTCCCGGCGTCGACGTTCACGACCCTCGCGGCTAAGTCAGCCTCCTACGCGGGCGTGACGTCGAGCATCGGCACGTTCCAGGTTGTCGGCCCGGCCACCAGCACGGGCGAGATGCACCTCACGCTTACGGCCAACAAGGTCAACGTCTGGAACATCACCGCATCCGCCCTCGCTGGCCAGACGGCGCTCAACTTCGACGGTGGGGTGGTACCGAGCAACGACACCCCCCTGATCATCAACGTCACCGACGCCGGCACCGTCTCGCTCAATGCCGTCCGCTTCAACGGCGCTGACTACTCGAGCTTCGCGCTCTGGAACTTCCCGAACGCGACGTCGCTCACCTTGACTGGCGCGTCCAAGTTCAGCGGATCGATCCTCGCGACCAATGCAGATTTCACGGACGCCAACGGATCGGATTTCAACGGCCAGATCGTCGCCAAGTCGATCAACGTGACCACGTCGTCTGAGCTGCACCACCACACGTTCACCCCGAATATCCCTGACGTGCCGACCAAGACGACCGTTGCCGGCTCATGGTCGACCACGACTCAGTGCGCGACCCCGAGCAATCAACTCGTCGTCAACGCCGTGACCGGGGTCACCTACACCTGGACCTCGGGTGGCAAGGGTGCCTTCACCTCGTACTCGGCTTCAGGTTTGCTCGGCACCTTCGCGTTCACAGCGGCGGTGACCGACGCGACCCTGTACACCCTCGGCACCAACCCGACCTCGTACACGGTGACCTTCACCAGTCCGACCACGTGCACGACCCCGCCGACCTGTATTGCCGACAGCCTGGTCAGCTACACCTACTCCCCCGCCACCAACAGCGGCGTCGTGACGGTTCCGTCGGTCGCTGGTTCCACCGGCAAACTCTGCAAGTCGTTCTACGTCACGGCGACGAGTTGGAAGTATTCGGGCAGCGGCGTCTGGCCGCAGACGCTCGATCTCAACAATCCGATGCCGGCGAAAGACGGCGCCTTCAAGGTCGAATACCCCGGCACTTACAACTACGGCGCGACCGTGACCTGCGGGCAGGGTGACATCTACGCGTCCTTCACCGAGCAGCCCGTTCCGACGTCGGTGCTCAACGGACCGGGCGACCCCTACGCGGAGTTCTTCCTGCACGACATGGGCTTCCAGGGTCCGTCGCCGACCTACATCCAGCAGCCAACGGGGTGCAACCACGCGACTCCGGTCGCACCGACGGTGACCCCGATCACGGCGTGCGGCAGCTACGGGTCGGTTGTTCCGGTCTCCACCCCGGGCGTCATCTATTCGGTCACGCTCGCCCCGGTCAACGGCCAGGGCGCGTGGCAGGTCACCGCAACTCCGGCGGCGAACTTCTACTTCGACGGTTCGCAGACGGTGAAGTTCTCGGGCAACCTGGGAACTCATACCGACTGCGTGCTGGCGACTCAACCCGACCTGACCCCGGCGAACTGCACCGTGGGCACCGGGACGGCGACGAGCGCCTTCATCACGCTGGCATCCACCCAGCACCTGACGTACACGGTTGACTCAAGCAGCACCGTGTACTCCCCGGGCGCGACGGTCGAGCTGGCTGCGGGCACGCACACGGTGCACGCCACTGCTGCCACGGGCTACACCAACACCGGTGCTGCATCGTTCGACGTCATCGTCGCCGCGACGCCGGGTTGCGACCAGGGCGTCAAGTACGTGAAGCCGACCGTCAACGATCAACTGTGTGTCGCGGGCAGCGGTGACCTGAAGTCGGGTTCGCTCGTTTTCGATGACACCACGAACGTGACCTACTACCTCGGCAGCGTCGCGCCGGTGAACGCCATCACGGGTGCTCAGAAGGTCGACCTCGCGCCGAAGACTTACACCGTGTGGGCGGTCGCGAGTGATGGCTACTTCATCACAGGTACCGCGGGACTGAAGCAGGTGTCGTTCACCGTGACGATCAGCGCGGCCGACGGGTGTGACACGGCCACGCCGTACGTCGCCCCGAAGGTAAGCCCCGAGGTGTGCAACGCAACCGACGGTGGTGCCGACAACGGCACGGTCACCTTCGTACTGCAGGACCACCTGACGTACGTCTTCGACGGCACGACAGTGGATGCCGACCACCTGGCGTTCTCCGTCACGCACGGCGATCACACGCTGGTCGTGACCGCGGCAGACGGGTACTTCATCACCGGCGAGAACGTCGTGCAGAAGTCGTACACGATCACCGTTGACGGGCCCGCCACGAAGTGCGACCAACTGACGACCCTCCCGACCGATCCGTACGCGAGCCCCGAGCAGTGTGTCGAGGGATCGTTGACGGGCGAGAAGACGGATGGCGCGATCACGATCGTCTACGCCGCTCACGTCACGTGGGAGATCAGCAACGACGCGGACGGCATCAAGCACGCCGTTGACGTTCTGCCGAACGTCGTCGGCAACGGGATCAACGAGTTCCCCTACGCCGCAGGTAGCTACCACGTCTGGGCAACCCCAGAAGCCGGCTACATCCTGAAGACGACGACCTTCGCGGTCGTCGTGCACAAGCCGACGCTCGATTGCACCCTGATCACTCATGCGTTCTTGCCGACTGGTGCCACCTGGACTTCTCAGGTCTGCAACAACGGCCAGACTGTTCAGCCGACCATCACGGTGGAACCGTTCGCAGGTGTCAGCTACGCCATCGACGGCAAGCCTGTCGCGTCGCTCACCACGACCGTGACGGTGGGTTACCACGAGATCACGGCCACCGCGGATGACGATTCCAACACCGTCGAAACGGCACTGTGGACTCCGACGCTGCTCGCCTCCACCGCAGTCTGCGGCGACCTGACCACGCTCGCGTTTACCGGCTCGACGCCGGGTGGCTGGCTCGTCGTTGCGCTGTTGCTGCTCCAGGCGGGTGTCGCGCTGCTCGCGATCCGATTCGTCCGGCTGCGCCGGATTGCGGTCCGCTCGATCGCGGACTGACCCTGAACGACAGCGCCCCGCTCGACCCGCTGCTCTTCGCGAGGAGCAGGGGCGGGGCGCTGTCAGGTTCGGCAATTGCGGTGGCGGATCGACGAGCAATCCGTCGCATGCCTCACGGGGCATGTTTCTGTCAACCCCCTGACCGCAGAAGGCTCCCGACAGATCCCGGGGCTAGGCTGGACACCTACTTGAAGCACGAACGAACGGAGCTGCACATGAAAGGCAAGATTCTCTTTCTGGCCGGAGTGGGCCTCGGCTACGTGTTCGGCACGCGTGCCGGACGCGAGAAGTACGACCAGTTGAAGAAGCAAGTTCTCAAGGTGTGGAACGACCCACGGGTGCAGAAGCAGGTGGATGCCGCGCAGGAGTTCGTGAAAGACAAGGCCCCTGAGGTGGCAGAGTTCGTCTCCGACACGGCCAAGACTGTCGTCGAGAAGGTGTCGGGCAAGTCGACGACGCCGGCCAAGAAGCCGGCGACGCGATCTGCGTCGACGCGCTCTTCCTCGTCGACCTCCTGACCTATGGCGAGCGCAGCTCCCACAGCGGCACCGCCTCCTCGGCGTAAGTCGATCTTCGCGCTGCTCGCGGAGATCCCGACGCTCGTCACCGACCTCGTCCAGCGAGAGATCAATCTCCTCAAGACTGAGATCATCACGAAGCTCAAGGCGCTGGGCGCCGGAGTCGGTGTACTCGCGGGCGCTGCCCTCGTTCTGCTAGCGATGGTTGGGGTGTTGCTCACTGCAGCCGTCTTCGCCCTGTCGCTCGTGCTCCCGGGGTGGGCAGCTGCCCTTGTGGTTGCGGGCGCTCTGCTGATTGTGGCCGCGATTCTCGGCCTCATCGGCTACCGAATTCTCAAGAAGGGCTTCCCGCCTTTCCCCAGTGAATCGATCGACAGTATTCGACGCGATCTTCGCGCCATCAAAGGAACCGGAAAGCGAGCAAAATCATGAGCACCATTGACGCCAAATCCGACGCTGCCAACGCCCGCGCTGAGCTGGCCGCCACCCTCGACGCCATCGAGGATCGCCTGAATGTCCCGAAGCGGGTCGCGGAACTGCAGCAAAAAGTCGTTGCCTCCTACGAGAAGAACTCCCTGCCGTGGATCATTGGTGGCGTTGCCGCCGCGGTCATCGCGGTTGGTGTCGTTGCGTGGGCGATCTTCAGCGGCGACGACGACTAACTCGGGATTGAGATGATGAAGGGGTGAGTTCCGACCGCCCCCTCGCCTCGTGGCGCGTGCTTGTTCCGCGCGGCGGAAGCTGGGGTGACCGTGTTGCGGCGCAGTTGCGCGAGCGCGGCGCCGTTCCAGTGATCGCGCCGATGCTCAACTTCGCCAGCGCCGAAGATCCCGCAGCCTTAGCCACGGCTCTCGACGAACTTCAGGGCGGCCGGTTCGACTGGCTCGTGCTGACGAGTGCGACGACGGTGGATGTGCTGGTCAGCCAGGGTGCCCGCATCCCGGATTCCACGCGAGTCACCGCCGTCGGTGAGACCACGGCGCTGGCGCTCTCCTCTGCCGGCTACCGGGTCGACTTCGTGCCCACGTCCGATAACTCGGCGCGCGGGTTGGTCAAGGAGTGGCCGGCGAGCGGAGTCCATGGCCACGTTCTCGTTCTGCAGTCTGATGTCGCGGAGCCGACCCTGGTTGCGGGGCTTGCCAAACTCGGGTTCGAGGCCGAGTTCGTGACCGCCTACCGCACGGTGGGTGTTCCGGTCTCACCCGAAATCGCTGCTGACGTGGCGAGCGGCAGGATCGGAGCCCTGCTCATCACGTCGGGGAGTGTCGCCCGACAGGTGGCGGCCCAACTGACACCGCTCCCCGACGGGACGGTGATCGTCTGCATCGGACCGCGGACAGCGTTCGACACGCGCGCCGCGGAGCTGCCCGTGCACGCGATCGCCGAGGAACGTACTGACGACGCGCTCATTGACGCGCTCGTGGACTACGTGGTCGGCTGAAAGCGCTTCTCGTTCACGCCGTAACGAGCGACAACACGAGAAAGATCAGACCGAGGAGCGGTGCCACGCCCTGGGTCGCCGCGGCGCGAGCGAGTTTCGGATTCGACGAGATCAGCACGATCGACGCCAGGATCATGCTGGCAAGGGCGAAGATCGTGATCGCAATACCGCCGTCACGCGAGATCCCGGTGCCGAGCAGCACCAGCCCGATGCCCGCGCCGAGCGCGAGAAAAACGTTGTAGAAACCTTGGTTGTAGGCCATCGGACGCAACACCTCGGCGTCACGTTCGTTGGCTACCCCAAACCGCTTCCAGGTCGACGGTCGGCTCCAGAGGACACTCTCGAGAGCGAAGATGAGCAAGTGGATGATGGCGGCCACGGCGACAAACGCCATCCCGAGGATCGCAAAAACGGTGTTCATGATTCGAAGTATCGCAGCAAAACCTGACGCAACCGGCGGATCAGCCGAACAGCACGCGGGCCTCGTCGTAGCGATCTTGGGGCACGGTTTTGAGCTTCCCCAACGCATCCGAGAACGGAACCTTCACGATGTCCGTGCCGTGCAGCGCGACCATCTCGCCCCAGCGCTCTTCGCGAATCATCTCGATCGCCGCCATCCCGTATCGGGTCGCCAGGACGCGGTCGTAGGCGGTCGGTGTGCCGCCGCGCTGGATGTGGCCCAGGGTGGTCGAGCGCGTCTCGATGCCCAGCCGCTCTTCGATCATCGGGGCGAGGTATT
Source organism: Pseudolysinimonas sp. (assembly GCF_039912695.1). Lineage (GTDB taxonomy): Bacteria > Actinomycetota > Actinomycetes > Actinomycetales > Microbacteriaceae > Pseudolysinimonas_A. Next base: position 32,447 of record NZ_JBDSPJ010000021.1, on the reverse strand, counting down.
CACCGATGCCACCGAGTCGCGGTCGCCCGAATGCGTCGAGGCCGCGCTCGGAGTGAGCGTCGTCCATGGTGTCGAGTTTGAAGCCTTCGGCAACCGCGATCAGGGGCGCGCGACCGCGTGAGCGGGCGCTGTCGACCCACGAACAGATCTGGTCGATGCTCGTCTTCTGTTCGGGGATCAGGATCGCGTGGGCTCCGGCAGCCATCCCGGAGTGCAGGGCAATCCAGCCAACGTGCCGACCCATCACCTCGGCGACCATGCAGCGACCGTGCGAGTCGCCGGTCGTGCGGAGGCGGTCCATGGCATCCGTCGCAATCTGCACGGCGGTGTCGAACCCGAAGGTGTAGTCGGTCGCGGACAGATCGTTGTCGATCGTCTTGGGAACTCCGACGATGTGGATGCCTTCCGCCGAGAGCCGCTGCGCCGCGGCAAGCGTGCCTTCGCCGCCAATCGCGATCAGTGCGTCGACGCCCCCCTCTTCCATCACCTGGCGCACGCGTTCAACGCCGCCGAAGTCGAACGGGTTGGTACGTGACGAACCGAGGATGGTGCCGCCCTGTTTTGAGATGCCCATCACCTGCGGACGCCCCAGTGGCACGGTGTCGTTCTCGACCAGACCCTTCCAACCCCAGCGGTAGCCGACGAACTCAAGGTCATACAGCTTGCTCCCGGTGAACACGGAAGCTCGGATGACGGCATTCAGCCCAGGACAGTCGCCACCGCTGGTGAGAATTCCGACGCTCATAGACACATTCTGCCGTGTACGGAGAACCCGACATGTCGGATGCAAGGTCTCGCGCAAACAATGCCGGTATCGCTAGAGTCAGGGTCGGTCCGACGCATGTCGTGCCTCGCATACCAAAAGGAGTAACCCATGTCAGCACCCATGCCGGCTTCCCCGGCTCCGATGGCCCCCGTCTCCGACGGCAAGACCCTTGGCATCGTCGGCCTCGTGCTGGCGTTCGTGTTCTCTATCGCCGGTCTCATCGTGAGCCTCATCGCTCGCGGTCAGTCGAAGCGCGCGGGAGTTGAGAACACCCCCGCCACGGTGGGCATCGTGATCAGCATCCTCGGCATCATCGCCTACGTGATCATCGGCATCCTCCTCGTCCTGGGCTTTCTGGCGTTGATCGCTGCGTGCCAGTCGCTGGGCACCGGCATTCACGACTACAACGGCGCGACGATCACCTGCGGCTAAGCACGCTCGACACGGGGTGGGCTGGGGCGGTCGACGACCCTCGGGCTCACCCCTTCTGCATCTCGTCGTCGTCTGCCGGGAGTAACCTCCTCCCGATGCTGAGCACGACCTATGCCCCCGCGACTGCGGTGTCGCTGGCGCTCGTCCTCGGGTCTCTCGCGCAGGGTCGCAGCGACCCGACGTTCCGTGTCGAGTCGGGGTCGTGGTGGCTCGCGTTCACTACCCCCGACGGCCCCGCCACTCTGCGCCTCCGAACGATCATCGATGGGATCGAGGCGCAGTCCTGGGGGGCGGGCGCCGCTCACGCTCTCGAGGGTGTTCCCGATCTGCTGGGCGCCCGCGACGATGCGTCGGGTTTTGATCCCTCCCGGCATCCGCTCATCGCCGAGCTGCATCACCGGTTTCCCGGCCTGCGCCTGACCCGAGCGGCACGCGTGATGGCTTTTCTGGTGCCGACGGTGCTCGGCCAGAAGGTGACGGGTCTGGAGCAGAAGCGTGCGTGGCGTGAGTTGGTGCTGCGGCACGGGGAGCCCGCACCCGGTCCGGCGCCCCGCGGAATGCGGGTCGCTCCGGCACCCGACCGCTGGCGCAAGGTTCCCTCGTGGGAGTGGCACACGGCCGGGGTCGGGCCGCAGCGCTCGGACACGATCATGCGTGCCGTGAAAGTGGGGGACGCCCTGGAACGCATCGTTGCGGTCGACGCGGCGGAGGCATCCCGGCGGTTGCGCACGATCGCGGGCATCGGGGTGTGGACGGCGGCCGAGGTGGTGCAACGGTCGCACGGTGATTCGGATGCGGTGAGCGTCGGAGACTTCCATCTCAGCAAGGCCGTGGGCACGGCCCTCATCGGCAAGCGGGTCGACGACGACGGGATGCTCGAGTTGCTCGAACCGTGGCGGGGTCATCGCCAGCGGGTGGTGCGGCTGATCGAGGCCGCGGGAATCGGCTACGAGCGGCACGGGCCGCGGTTCGCGCCGCCCGAGCACCGCGCTCGCTGAACCCTAGGAGGCCTCGAGTACGGCCATCGCGGCGTTGTGTCCCCCGATGCCGCTGACCGCGCCGCCGCGCTGCGCCCCCGCTCCGCACAGCAGGATGCGGTCGTTCGCTGTCGCGACGCCCCAGCGTTGCGCGGGAGTCGACAGCGTCGCGTCATCTTCGGCGAACGGCCACGACAGGGGGCCGTGAAAGATGTTGCCGCCCGGCATCGAGAGCGCGTGTTCGAGGTCGAGGGTCGTCTTCGTCTCGATGCACGGGCGCCCGTCGCCGTCGGTCAGCACGAGGTCGGCGAGCGGCTCTGCGAGTACGGCGTCGAGGGACCTCAGCACCGCCGCCTGGAATTCGTCACGGCGTGCGTCGTTGGTGCCCTCGGTGACGAGCCGGTCCGGTGCCTGAAGCGCAAAGACGGTCAGGGTTTGCGCTCCGGCCGCCTGCAGTTCTGGCGACAGGATCGTCGGATCGGTGAGGGAGTGACAGTAGATCTCGCACGGCAGTGGATCGGGGATGCGGCCGGCGACCGCTTCGGCATAGGCGGAGGCGAGGCGCTCCCAGCCTTCGTTGGCGTGGAAGGTGCCGCCGAATGCGGCCACCGGATCCACTGACGCGTCGCGCAGTCGCGGCAGCCGTTTCAACAGCAGGTTGACCTTGACCTGAGCACCTTCGGGGCGGGGCGACTCTTCGCCGAGCAGTCGGGCGAGCTCGTGCGGCGCGACGCCCGACAGAACCACCTCCGCGGCAATCCGATGTTCGGCGTCGAGAGCGCGATAGACGACTTCGCCGTCCGGGGTGATCGAGGTGACCTCTGCTCCCGAAATCAGTTCGGCGCCCGCCTCGACCGCGGCATGCCAGAGGGCACCGCTGACCGATCCCATGCCGCCCACCGGCACGTCCCAGTCACCGGTACCGCCGCCAATCACGTGGTACAGAAAGCAGCGATTCGCCGCGAGGGTCTCGTCGAGCGGCGGGGCGAAGGTGCCGATCAGGGCGTCGGTCGCGACGACGCCGCGCACCAGGTCGGTGCTGAACCGGCTGGTGATCGCGGCGCCAACGGGTTGCTCGATGAAGGCATCCCAAGCCGCGTCGTCGCCGAGCAGGCGCCGCGCCTCGGAGCGGGTGGGAAGGGGTTCGGTAACCGTGGGAAACAACGCCCGTGCGAGGCGAGCGGTCGCACCGTAGAAGTCTCCCCAGGCGTCGGCATCCGCCGAAGCACCGAGGGTGCCGAATGAGGCAGCGGTCCCGGCCGGGTCACCAGTGTCGACCAGAAGCCCGCGCGCGGTGCCGGGCTCGGGCGTGTACGAGGAGTAGCGACGACGGGCCAGACGGATGTCGAGGCCGAGATCGCGGATGATCCGTTGCGGCAGCAGGCTCACCAGGTACGAGTAGCGGGAGAGTCGCGCGGCGATTCCCGTGAAGGCTTCCGCCGAAACCGCGGCACCCCCGAAAGCATCCAGTCGCTCGAGAACCACCACCCGCTTGCCGGCCGCCGCCAGGTAGGCCGCCGCAGTCAGGGCGTTGTGGCCGCCGCCGACGATCGCGACATCGACGCGATCGGTCACGCGCCGACCGTGCGTTGGGCGTCGAGCCCGGCGTCAATCTCGCACGCCACCGGGTTGAGCTTGCCGAGCACGCGCACGGCCGCCTGGCGCATGACGTCTTTTTCTTCCGGTTCCAGTTCGTTGAAGAACAGGTCGCGGATCGCGGCGGCGTGTTCGCTCATCGCGCTGAGCAGCAGCCGTCGCCCCTCGGCCTCGAGGGTGACCCAGGTTCCGCGTGCATCGTCTTCACACTCGACGCGCTTCAGGAGCCCGCGAGCCTCCATACGTGCCACCTGGTGCGACACCCGGCTCTTCTCCCAGGCGAGCAGTTCGCCCAGTTCCCCCGTGCGCAGGCGACGATCCGGTGCCTCAAACAGAGCGAGCAGGATGCCGTAGTCGGCCTGCGAAATCCCGGCGTCGCGCTGCAGTTGGCGATCAAGCGCACGTGACAGTTGCTGGTTCATGGATCGGTAGGAACGCCAGAGCTCCCAGTCCGCAGCAGACACCTCGGAGACCGTCGACATGGGTGCCATGCTACCGAGCCGCCTATCCTCGAACCCATGGCCGATTCGCAGCTCCCGACGCTCGCGGACGTCGACGACCTCGTACGTCGTTGGCTCGATCGCAGCGAAGGGGCAGAAGTCGACGCGAGCTCGCAGCGATTGAGTGGTTTGCTCAAGGATCCGCGCGGCCTCGAGTTCACCCTCGGTTTCGTCGACCGGGTGATTCGTCCCGAGGATCTGCGGGTCGCGGCGCGCAATCTCGAACGGCTCTCTCACCGAGTGCCGCAATTCCTGCCCTGGTATCTGCGGGTCGCCATCATCGCGGGGGGCGGGTTCGGCGTCATCCTGCCCCAACCGATCATCCCGATTGCTCGACTCGTGTTTCGGCGCATGGTGCGTCACCTGGTCGTGGATGCGTCGTCGAAGCGTCTGGGCAAGATTCTGGGTGGCCTGCGACGGCCCGGCGTGCGGCTCAACATCAACCTGCTCGGCGAAGCGGTCCTGGGCGAACGCGAGGCCGCCCGCCGCCTGGCGGGTACGACAGAACTGCTCAGTCGACCCGACGTCGACTACGTCTCGGTGAAGATCTCCTCGATCGCCAGCCAGATCACGATGTGGGGGTTCGACGCGGCCGTCGAGCGCGTCGTCGAACGCCTGACGCCGCTGTACGAGAAGGCCGCCAAGACGCGCGCGACGAAGTTCATCAACCTCGACATGGAGGAGTACCGCGACCTCGACCTGACGATTGCCGTCTTCACCCGGTTGCTCTCCCAGCCGGAGTTGAAGAACCTCGAAGCCGGGATCGTGCTGCAGGCCTACCTCCCCGATGCGTTGCCCGCGTTGCAGCGACTTACGGCCTGGGCTCGAGACCGGGTCGCCGCGGGTGGCGCCGGCATCAAGGTGCGCATCGTGAAGGGCGCAAACCTCGCGATGGAGCGCGTCGACGCCACGCTGCACGGCTGGCCGCTCGCGACCTGGGGGTCGAAAGCTGAGACCGACGCGCACTACAAGCGGATGCTCGACTTCGCCCTGCATCCCGAGCACACCGACGCCGTGCGGATCGGCGTCGCCGGCCACAACCTGTTCGATCTGGCCTTCGCCCACCTGCTCGCCAAGAGCCGTGGGGTGGCGAGCCGGGTCGAGTTCGAGATGCTGCTCGGGATGGCGCCTGCCCTGGCCGACGCGGTGCGGGTCGATACCGGAGGGGTGCTGCTGTACACGCCGGTCGTGCATCCCGGCGAGTTTGACGCCGCGATCTCGTACCTGGTACGACGGCTGGAAGAAAACGCCAGCCCCGACAACTTCTTGCCCGCCCTCGGCGACCTCGACGACGAGAGTGTCTTCACTCGGGAGGAGGGCCGCTTCGAGGCCGCGCTTGACCTGCTGAGCCGGCCCGGCATCCCGACCGCCCACCGAGTGCAAGACCGCCTGCATCCGGAGCTGCCTCAAGCCCCGGTTCCTTTTGCCAACGAGCCGGATACCGACTCCGCTGTTCCCGGAAATCGACTGTGGGCGGCGGCGCTGCTCGCTCGGGCAGAGAGCTCGACGCTGGGTGCCGAGACCCTGGCGGCGGCCCGACTCACCGACGTCGACCGGGTGCGTGCCCGCGCTCGGGATGCGGCTGCGGCCGGTTCCGACTGGGGCCGGGTCGAGGGCAGCAAGCGGGCCGACACTCTCGATCAGGTGGGCGAGGTGCTCGCCGCCTTCCGAGGGCGTCTCGTCGAGGTCATGGTCTCCGAAACCGGCAAGACCCTGGCCGAAGCGGATGTCGAAGTCAGCGAGGCGATTGACTTCGCGTACTACTACGCGGCTCGCGCCCGCGAGTTGGCCGGCATCAGCGGGGCGACCTTCATACCCGTTGCGCTGACCGTGGTGACTCCGCCGTGGAACTTCCCGGTCTCGATCCCCGCGGGGGGAGTCCTCGCGGCGCTCGCCGCCGGAAGTGCTGTGCTGTTCAAGCCGGCCCCGCAGGCGCTGCGCTGCGGTGCCGTGCTCGCTGAAGCGCTCTGGGAGGCTGGCGTGCCTCGCGAGGTGCTGGGCCTGGTCGACACGGGCGAAGGCGACGCGGGACAGGCGCTGATTACGGCTCCCGAGGTCGGCCGAGTCGTCTTGACCGGATCGATTGAGACGGCGGCACTCTTCAGGTCGTGGAGATCTGACCTGCCGCTGCTCGCCGAGACGAGCGGCAAGAACTCCATCATCGTGACGCCGAGCGCCGACCTCGACCTCGCCGTGGCCGACATCGTGAAGAGCGCGTTCGGCAATGCTGGCCAGAAGTGCTCGGCGGCGTCGCTCGCCATCCTGGTCGGTTCGGTCGCTAGCTCGGAACGCTTCCGACGCCAGTTGGCGGATGCCGTCACGAGTCTGGCAGTCGGCGATCCGACCGATCCGGCGACCCAGGTCGGGCCGGTCATCGAACCGCCAACCGGCAAGCTCGCGCGAGGCCTCACGCAGCTCGCCGAGGGCGAGAGTTGGCTGGTGAAGCCGAGGCAACTGGATGACTCCGACAAGTTGTGGTCACCCGGGGTGCGGGACGGCGTCGCGTCAGGCAGCGACTTTCATCGCACCGAGTTCTTCGGGCCGGTTCTCGGATTGATGACGGCGGCGACGCTGAGCGAAGCGATCGCCCTGCAGAACGCGACCGATTTCGGGTTGACCGCCGGCATCCATTCCCTCGACGTGCAGGAGGTCGCGGCCTGGGTCGACGCGGTGCAAGCCGGCAACCTGTACGTGAATCGCCCGATCACCGGGGCTATCGTGCGCCGTCAGCCGTTTGGCGGCTGGAAGCGTTCGTCGGTCGGACCCGGCGCGAAGGCCGGCGGCCCGAACACCTTGCTCGTACTCGGCGACTGGGAGTCAGTCGACTTCGATCAGGCCGACGACATCACCCTCGACGGGCTCGATGATCGGGTGCGCGCGACCATCGAAGCATTCCAGCCCGCCCTCGAGTTCGCCGCCTTCGACCGGGTGCGTCAGGCCGCGTTCGGCGACGAAGACGCCTGGGCTACGGAATTCAGCCGCTCAGCCGACCCCTCGGCGCTCGGTGTCGAGCGCAACGTCTTTCGGTATCGCCCGGCCGAGGTCGTCATCCGGCTCGCCGAATCGGGAGACCTGGCCGATCTCGCTCGCGTGCTCGTCGCGGGAGTTCGCGCCCGGGCCCGGCTGCTGATCAGCACCGCGGTTCCCCTTCCTGCCGGGATGCTGCCCTACGTCGACGACGGCACGGCGTTCGGCCGAACGCTGCTCGGCATCCTGGGGGTGAAGGTCGAAACCGATGCCGCCTTCGAAGCCCGCGTTGCTCGCGGACTCCCGGCGCGAATTCGGCTCATCGGGGGCGACGCCTCCGAGTTGGCTCAGGCGACCGGCGGGTCGCCCGACGTCGCGATCTGGGCGGGAGCCGTCACCAATGCCGGCCGGATCGAGATGCTGCCATTCCTCAAGGAGCAGGCGATCTCGGTCACCGCTCACCGGTTCGGCAACCCCGACCGCGACCTCGCCGGACTGGTGCTGTAGCCCGGCGTTAGGGCACGGCGTTTAGGACGTTGTAGGCGCGTTCGCCTGACGGACGATGTCGTCGAGCATGTCCTGGGTGATTGCCCCGTTGCTCATCGCGACGACTTTCTCGACGCGAAAGAGCTTGAACGGGCCCAGCATCTTTTCGTCGACCCCGAACTGCGTCAGCAGGTCGCGCACGATCGGGCCGCCGGTGGGATGTTTCAACCAGGTGCCCAGGGTGTCTTGGGTGGTGAGTTGTTTCGGGGGAGCCATACGACGATCCGACCACACCCGGCGGCGCAAAGGCTGGATGACGGTCAGCCCGCGCGAAGGGTGACCGCGAGTCCGTCGATCGCGTGTTCCAGCCGAACCAGGCCGAAGGCGGGAGAGGTCGCCTCGGTGGCCGGTGTCGACTCCTCGCGGCGCAACGACGGGGTGCCTGTCAACTGGGCGCGCACTGCGGCGACCTTCGCCTCGACGACCGCGACCGCGTCGCTGAAGCCCGGTTGGTCAACCACCCGTGAGCGGTAGTCGTGCACGGCTGCGCGCAGCTCGCGGGCGACCACACCGCCCGCCCCGATCTGCTCGGCCAGGATGCGTTGGTGGCGTGACAGCGGCCACCCACGTCGCGACGATTGGGCTTCGGTGCGCAGCTCGGCGAAGCGCTGGTTGGCGACGCGTCCGGCCTGGGTGACCACGTCATCCCGTTCGCCGGCGCCAATCGCGGTGAGAGTCGTGGCGACCTCGGCGATCGCGCTGTCGGCGTGGCGTCGCAGGGCCTCGCCCGCGCGCGCCGGAAGGACCGCGAACCCGACGGCCGCGCCGATGACGGCACCGATCGCGGTGAGCAGGGCGCGCGATCCGAGGGTGTCGAGGCGATCGTCACCGGTCTGCCCGAAGAGTACCGAGACGATCACGGTGAGAAAGAAGATGCTGCCGCCGTAGGCGATTTCGGCGACATATTGCTGCAGAAAAATCGCCACGAGAGCAATGATCGCGACGAGCACGAGGGCGTCGTGGGTGAGCCAGGCGAGGGCCAGGCCGACCGGAAGACCGACCAGTGCTCCGAGCACGCGGCGGTAGCCCTTACTGAGGGATGCCGTTGCCGACGTCATGCCGAACACCATGACGAGCGCCGCGAGCACGCACCAGTACCAGTGCCGCGCATCGATGAGTTGACCAACGATGAGCGCGAAGACGACGGCGACCAGAAGTTGGGTTCCGACCGAGAGCAGGCTTCGACCGACCCGCCGCCAGTCGACCGCAACCGGCGCATGCGGCGCGTCGAGCCCAGCCCGGAGCGCCGTGACCTGCGCCGTTCCGCGGCGCGAGGGGAGCCGGTCGTCGGCTTGCCACATCGGGTCGCGGATGAGTTCGTCGAGGTCGCCCGAGTCGCCCCCCGCGAGTGCCTTATCGACGGCGACCTCGAATCGCACCTCGAGGTCGGCAAGAGCCGACCCGTCGCCCGCGCGAAGCACCTCGGGCCAGGCGTCAGGATCGGCGGCGATGCGAGCGCGGGTCGCCGAAATCGCCGCGCTGAACGCCGCGAGGTGGCGACGCGCGGCGGCAGCACCGTGCGCAACGGCGAGCGGCATCTGCTCGGCGAGGGCGTGCACACTCGCGATGATCCGGCGAATCTCGAGTCGCGGACGCTCGCGCAAGACAACCCCGAGCACGACCGCCGACAGGCCTGCGGCGACCAAGATCGCGCCAGCTGACCAGGGCAGGTCGTTCCAGGTCGGTCGCACGATGGACGCCGACACGTAAGCGGCGAGTCCGCCGAGGGCAATCAGCGTGCCCGCCCGCCCGAGCAGAGTCGAGGCGACCACGACCATCCCGAGCACAAAGAAGACCACCGCGGTCAGGATCCATTGGTCGAGCACGAGGATGCCGAGCACGAGACCCGCGATGCCCGAGGGCGCGAGCAGCAGCAGCGGCACAAAGCGCAACCGGAGCCGAAACCCCATCCCGATGGTCATGCTGGCAACCGAGGCGACCAAGATGCCCGGTACGGCGAGCGCCCACGCGACCCCGAGCAGACCGAAGGCTGTCAGGAGCACGATTACCACGACGCCGAAACTCACGGTTGCGCGCACCGCTGCGCCCAGCCGACGAAGACCCGGGTCGGCCGCGTAGACCGCGAGCTGCAGATCGCTCATAGGTCAATCATGACGGCCCGCGGCTGGGCTCACGCCCGCTCCGCGCTCGCCGCTACTCGTACGAGCGGTGCACCAGACGCGAGAGCACAATCGCGCTGCGGGTGTGATCGACGCTGGGTGCGACCCGAATCCGCTCCAGCGCATCCTCGAGACTCGGGATGTCGCGGGACCGCACGTGCACGATCGCATCGGCGTCGCCCGTGATGGTTGCGGCATCTTGCACCTCGGGCACGGCGGAGAGGATGCGGCGCAGGTCGTCGGGCGAAACAGTGCCGCGACAAAACAGTTCGACGTAGGCCTCGGTGGCAAGGCCATCGACGACAGGGTCAACCTGAACCGTGAACGCCCGAATGACCCTGTCGGCGACGAGTCGATCGACGCGCCGCTTGACTGCTGACGCTGAAAGACCGATCTTGTTGCCGATATCGCCGTACCCGGCGCGCGAGTTCTGCCGAAGCAGGTCGATGATCCCGTAGTCGAGGTTGTCCACGGATTCAGGGTACGCGGGATCGTTGCGTCGCCACGCAACAATCTGCAGTGATGGTGCGTACCACGCTGCGAAACAGCGGATGGTTGCGTGTCATCCTGGTTGGATGACGGATACTGCACGCCGGTCGGCCTCTCAGGAGCCGACTGCGGCGAAGTCGGCGGCGCCGCAGGAACGGGTCGCCACTCAACGGACCGTCCTGATGTGCCGCCCGGAACACTTCACCGTGAGCTACCGCATCAACCCGTGGATGCATCCCGAAGACCCCACCGACACCTCACTCGCCGTTCGGCAGTGGGAGGAGCTGTACAAGATTTACCTCGATCTCGGATTCGAGGTCGAGTTGATCGCTCCCATCCCCGGATTGCCGGACATGGTCTACGCCGCGAACGGCGGCTTCACGCTCGACGGAATCGCCTACGGTGCCAAGTTCCAGTACCCCGAGCGTGGCCCCGAAGGTCCCGCGTACATGGAGTGGTTTGCCGCCAACGGTTTCGAGGTGCGCGAGCCGGTCTCGGTCAACGAGGGCGAGGGCGACTTTTTGCTGGTCGGCGACCGCATTCTGGCGGGCACCGGATTTCGCAGCGACGCCGCATCGCACGACGAACTGCGGCGCATCTACGGTGACCGCGAGGTCGTCACTCTGACGCTCATCGACCCCAGCTTTTACCACCTCGATACCGCGATCGCCGTGCTCGATCCGGTGCCCGTGAATGGGCACAGCAACATCGCCTTCCTGCCGAAGGCATTCGACGCGCACTCGCTCGACATCCTCGACGAGTTGTATCCGGATGCGGTGGTCGTGAACGACGACGACGCGGCGGTCCTCGGACTCAATAGCTTCAGCGACGGCAAGAACGTGGTCATCGCATCCCGTGCGGTCGGTTTCGAGGCGTCGCTGCGCGAGCGCGGTTACACCCCCATCGGTGTCGACCTGTCAGAACTGCTGCTGGGCGGCGGCGGCGTCAAGTGCTGCACGCTCGAGCTGCGCCGATGACGCTCGGCACCGGGGTCGGCTCCGACGAAGCGATCGCGCTCGCCGAAGAGTTCGGTGCGCACAACTACCACCCGCTGCCGGTCGTCGCAGCGACGGCGGAGGGTGCCTGGGTCACCGATCCCGAAGGCAACCGGTATCTCGACTGCCTCGCCGCCTACTCGGCCGTGAATTTCGGGCACGGGCATCCGGTGCTTCTTGCTGCCGCTCGCGACCAGCTCGACCGAGTGACGTTGACCAGCCGCGCCTTCCACAACGACCGCCTCGGCCCCTTCCTCGAAGCGCTCGCGAAGCTGGCCCGCAAAGAGATGGTGCTGCCGATGAACACCGGCGCTGAAGCCGTCGAGTCGGGCATCAAGATTGCTCGCGCCTGGGGCTACCGGGTCAAGGGTGTGCCCGACGGCCGGGCGAAGATCATTGTCGCGGACGGCAACTTTCACGGCCGCACGACGACGATCGTCGGCTTCTCCTCCGACCCGCAGGCTCGGGACGGTTTCGGTCCTTTCACTCCCGGGTTCGTCAGCGTGCCGTACGGTGACGCAGCGGCACTTGAGGCGGCCCTCGACGACGACACCGTCGCGGTGTTGCTCGAACCGATTCAGGGCGAAGCAGGTGTCATCGTGCCGCCGCCGGGATACCTCGCCGAGGTGCGCCGAATGACGGCCGAACGCAACATCCTGTTCATCGCCGACGAGATCCAGTCGGGGCTCGGACGCACCGGCGCGACGTTCCAGTGTGACAATGACGACGTCATCCCCGATCTCTACCTGCTCGGCAAGGCACTCGGTGGTGGCATCCTCCCCGTCAGTGCGGTCGTTGGCAATCGGGATGTTCTCGGGGTGCTGCACCCCGGAGAGCACGGTTCGACGTTCGGCGGCAACCCGCTCGCGGCGGCGGTCGGACTCGCGGTGGTCGACCTGCTCGAGACCGGGGAGTACCAGGCCCGGGCGCGCGACCTCGGTGAGCACCTGCGGGAGCGGCTTCTCGCCCTTGTCGGTCACGGCGTCGTCGCGGTTCGCAGCGTTGGGCTCTGGGCGGGCGTCGACATCGACCCCACGCTCGGCAGCGGGCGCGAGGTGTGCGAACGGCTGATGGCACGCGGTGTGTTGGCGAAAGACACGCACGGTTCGACGATCCGACTCGCCCCGCCACTCGTGGTCGAGCGTGCCGACCTTGACCTCGCCGTTGATGCGCTCGCGGCCGTGCTCGACGAACTGCGCGCGTCGCCCGCCAAGCACTAAGGGCCGGCTAGCTCTGGTAGATCCGTTAGCTCCGGTAGAAGGGGATCGCGAGGGGGTTCTTGAACTCCTCGCCTTTGGATGCCTTGACGGTGCCGATGATGGTCACGATCACGTGAGTGATGGCGAGAGCACCGAGCACCAGAAGCGGGGTGCCCGTCGGCAGGAAGCCCGTCGTGTGGTTTGCCGCCGCGATGCCGGTCAGAACGATCTGCACGGCGGCGATCACGATCGCCAGAATGAGCAGGGTGGCGCCCCAGTTCGCACCGCTGCGGGCGGTGCGTCGAGCGATCGGGCCGCGTGCGCGCACCGACGGGTAACTGAGCAGCATCGCCACCCCCGCTACGAGGATGCCGACCAAGGGAACCGGGATGAAGCACAGGAAGCCGAGAGCGTGGGTCAGGGTTCCCCGGTCGGCGACCGCGGCCGCTGGACCCATCTGGTAACCCGGAGGCGTGCCGTAGGGCGGCGGCGGTGTGCCGTACGCGGGTGGCGTGGTGGGCGCATTCGGATCGGACATAGTCCGACGGTAGCGGCTCTGCGCATCCTCAACCGAGCGCCATCAACACCCTCCGCGTAACCTGAGCGGGTGTCTTCGCTGACCCCCGAATTGCTCGACCGCATCCGCTCCCGCGCCGCCGGGTACGACCGCGACAACGTGTTCTTCACTGAGGACCTCGACGAACTGCGCGCCGCCGGTTACCTCGCACCGCGCAGCCTGCTCGAGACGGCGCGCGACCAGCGCCTTCTCGCCGCCTACGCCCCCGCGACCGCGCTCGGTATCAACATGCACCTCGTCTGGACCGGCGTCGCTCGGGTGCTCTCCGAGCGCGGCGACCATTCGCTGGATTGGGTGCTGAAGGATGCCGAGGCTGGCGAACTCTTCGCGTTCGGCAACAGCGAAGGAGGTAACGACCTCGTGCTCTGGGACTCGCTGACCACCGCAGACGCCGTCGACGGCGGCTTCGCCTTCACGGGCACGAAGATCTTCACCTCACTCGCCCCCGCCTGGACGCGACTCGGCATCTTCGGCAAACAGTCCGACGGCCCGGAGGGGCCGAGGTTGGTGCACGGCTTCCTCACGCGGGAGACGGCTGCAACCCCCGTTGAGGGTGTCACGACACTCGACGACTGGGACACACTCGGGATGCGGGCGACGCAGAGCAACACGACACGACTCGATCACGCCCTCGTCGCCACCGACCACGTGACGCGCTTTCTGCCGGTCGGCCCCAACGCCGACCCCTTCGTCTTCGGCATCTTCGCGAACTTCCTGCTGCTGATCGGGTCGGTCTACGCCGGAATCGCCGACCGCGCCCTCGAACTGGGCGTCGAGGCGGCGCAGAAGCGAACCAGCCTCAAGAACGGCGGCGCGACCTACGCTCAGGACCCCGACATCCGGTGGCGTCTGGCGGATGCCGCGCTCGCCCTCGATGCGCTGCGTCCCGATCTTGAAACCCTCACCGCGGATGTCGACAACCTCGTGAACCACGGCGGCGACTGGTTCCGCTACCTCACCGGCGCCAAGCACCGGGCCACCGAGACCGCTCGGTACGTCGTCGATCAGGCCATGAGGGTCGCGGGGGGCGGCGGCTACCGGTCCGCATCGGAACTAGCCCGCCTGCAACGCGACGTGCTCGCCGGCATCTACCACCCGTCCGACACCGAGTCCCTGCACTCGACCGTCGCGACCAACCTGTTGGGACCCCTTTCGTGAAGCTGGCAACGCTGCGCCGGGATGGCGCCACCTTCACGGTTCGCATCGACCCGGAGGGTGCGGTCGAGATCTCCGGCTTCGCGGATGTCGGAGCGCTTCTCGCCGATCCCGCGTGGCGCGAGATTGCGACCCGGGCGACCGGTCACGCCACGCCGCTCGAGGTGATCGACAGCGATGCGTGGGCGCCGATCATCCCGCAGCCGCGCAAGATCATTTGCGTCGGAGTGAACTACCGCGCCCACATCGCCGAGATGGGCCGCGAGGTGCCGGACTACCCGACCCTGTTCACGAAGTACCCCGAAGCGCTCATTGGCGCCGGCGACCCCATCATCGTTGCGCCCTACGCCGCTGACTTCGTCGACTGGGAGGCCGAACTCGCGATCGTGATCGGCACGCGAGTGCGGCGGGCGTCGGAGCAGGATGCCGCTGCCGCGATCGCGGGATACACCGTGCTCAACGACGTGAGCATGCGCGACTGGCAGAACCGCACGCTGCAGTGGCTGCCGGGCAAGAGTTTCGAGCACACCACTCCCGTCGGACCCGTGTTGGCGACGGCCGACGAGGTACCGGCATCCGCCCGCATCACGACCGAGGTCGACGGTGAGCTGCTGCAAGACGGCAGGATCGACGACCTGGTATTCGGGCCGGCGGCGATCGTTGCGTACATCTCGCAGATCTTCCCGCTCGACCCCGGCGACATCATCGCGACCGGAACTCCCGGCGGCGTCGGGCACGCTCGAACGCCCCCCCGCTACCTTTCGGAGGGACAGGAGGTCGTCACGACGATCGAGGGGATCGGGTCGCTGCGCAACGTCGTCGTCGTGAGCGGCTGAGTCGCGCACGCACGTGGGTCAGGCGAGCCAACCCTGCTCGCGCAGCCAGTCGGCGCAGAGTTCGGTCCACCGCTCGGCCTCGCCGGCACCCTTCGCCAGGTTGAGCCCGTGCTTGCCGCGCTCGAAGACATGCAAAGCATGCGGCACCTGGGCGGCGGCGAGCGCCATCCCGAGCAGGTAGGCGTGCTGCACCGGAACGACGGCGTCTTCGGCGGTGTGCCAGACGAAGAACGGCGGCGCTTTCGGGTGCACGAGCAGGTCGACCGAGGTGGCCGCCCGCAGTTCAGGTGACGCGTCGAGACCGATCAGGTTCTGCCGCGACTCCCGGTGGGTGTCGAGCATCATCGACACGACCGGGTAGCAGAGGATGGCGAGGTCGACCCGCTCGCGATCGGACCCTCCGGGGGCGAGGGCGGCGTGGCCGGCTGCGTGCCCACCCGCTGAGAAGCCGAGCAGTGCGATCCGGTCGGCTCCGGCATCCCGACGTGCCCGGATCTCGCCACGGATCGCATCGACCACGGCCGGATGCTGAGTGCGCACCGGGTAGCGGAACACGCTGGCCGACAGGCCGAGGGTCTCGAGCCACTCGACGATCGGCTCGGCCTCATTGTCGGAAAGTCGCCCGTACCCGCCGCCGGGCAGAATGATTACGTGGTCGCGCGTCATGCGCCCAGGCTATTTGCCCGACACCGAGGTCTCACGCACGCGGGTGGGCACCAAGTTGGGCAAATAGCCATCAGGCTCGCGGGGTCAGCCGCTCGAGCTGGGTCACGTGCTTCGGTTCGAGTTCGGCGAGGGATGCCGTGCCGAGCAGCGTCATCGTGCGCACCAGCTCGGTCGACAGAATCTCGATCGTGCGGTCAACTCCGCGCCGACCGCCGGCCATCAGGCCGTACAGGTAGGCCCGTCCGATCATCGTGAATTTCGCGCCGAGGGCGATCGAGGCGACGATGTCGGCCCCCGACATGATGCCGGTGTCGACGCCGATCTCGACATCCTTGCCGACCTCACGCACGACCGCGGGGAGCAGGTGGAACGGGATCGGTGCCCGGTCGAGCTGACGTCCGCCGTGGTTCGACAGGATGACGCCATCCACCCCCAGGTCGGCGAGTTTCTTCGAATCCTCGACGGTCTGCACACCTTTGATCACCAGCTTCCCCGGCCAGATGCCGCGGATGACGTCGAGATCGTCCAACGAGATCGTCGGGTCCATCGCGGCGTTCAGCAGTTCACCCACCGTGCCGCCGGTCGTCGACAGTGATGCGAATTCGAGCTTCGGGGTCGTCAGAAAGTCCCACCACCACCACGGGCGAGGGATCGCGTTGATGATCGTGCCGACGGTGAGCGCCGGCGGAATCGAGAAGCCGTTGCGCTTGTCACGCAGCCGGGCGCCCGCCACCGGGGTGTCGACAGTGAATTGCAGCGTGTCGAACCCGGCCGCGGCGGCACGTTTCACCAGGTCGTACGAGATCTCGCGATCGCGCATCACGTAGAGCTGAAACCAGTTGCGCCCATCAGGGTTGGCGGCCTTCACGTTCTCGATCGAGGTCGTGCCGAGAGTCGACAGCGTGAACGGGATGCCGGCTGCCCCCGCGGCACTCGCACCGGCGAGTTCGCCCTGCGTCTGCATGAGCCGAGTGAATCCGGTGGGCGCGATCGCGAACGGCATCGCTGACGGCCCACCGAGGATCGTGGATGAGGTGTCGACATCCGACATGCCGCGTAGGATGCCGGGGTTGAACTCAACGTCCTCGAAAGCCTGGCGCGCGCGCGCGAGCGACAGTTCCTGCTCGGCCGCGCCGTCGGTGTAGTCGAACGCGGCCTTCGGGGTGCGGCGTTTCGCGATCATCCTGAGGTCGGCGATCGTGAGCGCACCCTGCAAACGGCGCGTCGTCGCGTTGAGCACCGGCGTCTTGAACTTCAGCAGTTCAAAGATCTGCGGTGGGCTCGGGACCTGGCGTCGCTGCTTCTGCGCCTTGGTGAGTTTTGGAGTGGGCGGTTTCGGGGTGGGCATCGAGGCGTCTTTCATCAGTGAGTGGCGTCGTAGTGCGTAAGCAGGGCATCCCGAGCGTTCTCGATGTGGCCGAGCGCGCGCCCGCGTGCGAGGTCGGCGTTGCCCGCCGTGACCGCGTCGAGGATGCCTTGGTGCTGCTCAGCAACCAGCCCCGAGCTGAGCAGGTGGTTGGCCTGCACCTGTCCAATGCAGAGTTCGATCTCACCCATCAGCAGGTCGTGCAGGCGGGTCAGACGCGGACTCGGTTGCGCAGCGACCAGGGCACGGTGGAAGGCGGCGTCTTCGCGGGCGATCGACCTACCGGTGCGAGTCGAATCGAGCAGCGCCCGGTGCGCCTCCAGCGCCGCCGATGGGATGCGACCCCCACGTGCTAGGGCCGCCATCGCTTCGGGTTCGACGAGAGCGCGGGCGTCGTATAGGTCGACGATGTCATCCCGACTCAGATCCGGGACCCGGGCGGCGTGGTGACGCTCCCGCCGCAGGAGTCCGTCGGCGACGAGACGCTCGATCGCCAGTTTCGCGGTGGGCCGTGCCACGCCGAACTGCAACACGACGGAGGCTTCGGTCACGCTCGCGCCGGGTGCTTCGGTCTGGTCGAGGATGCGCTCGCGGAGCGTCTCATACAGTGCGCTCGCCGGGATGACGTCTGCCGTGAACATTGGCAGACAATCTCACAGCTTGTCAGGCAATGTCAATCACGGAGATGTGGATCGACTACTTCGCCGACGGGTGCCCATCGGTCAGGTCGATCGCCTCGAGTGCGTACCCCGCGGTGTATTTGCGCTTCGGGTCAAGTTCGTCGATGAGGGCGACCAGGGCCCTCTGGATATCGACCAGCCTGCCGAAATCCCCCTTCGATACCAGCGCCATCCCTGTGTCGATTGACGTGAACCAGTCGCGAAACTCCTCCTCGCGGCGGTACTTCGCCACGAACGCGGCGTAGCCGGCGACGTGCGGGATGCGCACCGACGACTCGGGCAGGGTCTCCCAGGTGAGCATGAGTTCGCCGATGGCGCGCTGTTCGGTGGTGAAGAACAAGAAGCCCTCAGAGCCTTCGCTGCGACGCAGGGTCTTCAGCACATTGTCGATCAGCCGCTGAACCGAGAGGTCGCGACCACCCTCGCCGCTCGACGACAGAACCGCTTGACGCCGGGCCTCGATCCACCCGAAGTAGTGCGCGAACAGAAAGGCGGTCGAAGCCTTCGCGTAGTCACCGTGACTCTTGTAACGGTCTTGGATCCCGACCCAGCCGGACTCGACGATGTTGAAGATCCGGGACTGGAGTTCGGCCGCGGCCTGGGCGAGTGGTTCGTAGACGCGCTCGGCAGCCTTGATCGCCGACTGCTCCTCCTGGCGGGCGTCGCGCTCCGCCTCCAGCTCGTGGCTGAGCCGCTGGGTGCGCACGGAGAACAACCCGGTCACCACGACGCTGCCGACGCTCAGCAGCAGGGCGATGATCGTCAAGAGGGAATCGCTGCTCATCCCCGCATGGTAATCCCGAGCCTCCCCGGCTTTGTTAGGCAACCCTTATGTAAGCTCGAGGATCGTGACTGTCCGCCGCCCGCTAGTGCCAGCGCTGCTGCTCGTGGCGGCGCTCGCCGGGTGTACCGTCCCCGTTGCCGACGTCACCCCGCCGGTTCAGACGGTTCAGGATGATCGCCCGCTCGCGGATCTCAACCTCGTCGCCGATCCGCGCAGCCAGGTTGGTCCGAACACCGCGGTGCTCGCCTCGGAGAGGATCGTGCCGGTCACCGTCGACCCCTCCCAGATCCTCCCCGCGCAGGTCGTCTCGCACGATCCCGGCGGTGACCTCAACATCGCGGTCTCCGACACCTCTCGCGTGATCGGACTCGACCTGGCTGGCTCGATCGCCGCGACGATCCAAGGCCTCGGGTTCGGTGACACCCTGGTCGGGCGCGACATTTCGACGACCTTCCCCGAGGCAGCGGATCTTCCTGTCGTGACCTCCGGCGGACACACCATCGACGCCGAGAGTGTGCTCAAGCTGCGGCCGACTCTGATCATCACCGACGGCACGATCGGCCCGCGCGACGTGCTGACGCAGCTGCGGCAGTCCGGCGTCACGGTCGTGTTCGTGACCAACGAACCCTCCTTCACGGGGGCTGCTGACCTCGCCCGGACGGTCGCGGCCGCGCTCGGCGCTCCGGATGTCGGCGAGCTCCTGGCCACCCGCATCCAGACCGATGTCGCCGCGAAGATCGCCGAGATCGCGGCCATCGCCCCCGCCGACCCGGCGAACCGCGTGCGGATCATCTTTCTCTACCTGCGCGGCAGCTCAGGCATCTACTACCTCTTCGGAGAGCAGTCGGGTGCCGACCGTTTGATCGACGGCCTCGGCGCAGTGGATGTCGCGCGCGAGATCGGGTGGGACGGCGAGAAGCCCATGACCGACGAAGCGATCGTCGCGGCGAACCCCGACCTCATCCTGGTGATGACGGATGGCATCGCCTCAGCCGGCGGCATCGACGGGTTGCTGAAGGCGAAGCCCGCGATCGCCCTCACCGCTGCCGGCAAAAACCGACGGTTCGTTGACATGGCCGACGGCGACATCCTGAGCTTCGGGCCAAGGTCTGCCGATGTGCTCGACGCGCTTGCCCGGGCGATCTACGCTCCGGCCGGCTCGTAACGTCGCGGGGGGAACGCGCGCGCGACGATTGAGCGCAGGGCCTCGAGGTCTCCGGACACGAAACCCTGCGCCCGCGCCTGCACCAGCACGTTGCCGATCGCGGTGGCCTCGACAGGCCCGGCCAGCACGGGGAGCCCGGTTGCGTCAGCCGTGAGCTGGCAGAGCAGCTCGTTCTGACTGCCGCCTCCGACGATGTGCACGACCTCGACCGGCAGGCCGCTCAGCTCCGACGCGAGGCGGATGTTTTGCGCGTACGCCTGAGCCAGACTCACGAGGATCGAGCGGACGAACTCCGGCCGCGACGCCGGAACGGGTCGACCGTGTGCGGTCAGCCACCGCGCGATGCGAGTCGGCATGTCGCCCGGCGCCAGGAACGTCTCGTCGTCGGCGTCGAACACCGGCACCGCCGAGGTCACCGCTGAGGCCTGAGCGAGCAGTGCGGGCAGGGAGATCGTCGTGCCGTCGCGCTCCCAGTCGCGGACGCATTCGGTGAGCAGCCAGAGGCCCATGACGTTGTGCAGGAACCGCACCCGCCCGTCGACGCCACCCTCGTTGGTGAAGTTGGCCGCGCGGGCCCCTTCGCTGAGTACCGGCTTCTCGAGTTCGACGCCGACGAGCGACCAGGTTCCGCTCGAGATGTAGGCATGATTCGGGCCGTGAGCAGGCACCGCGACGACAGCTGATGCGGTGTCGTGCGTGCCGACGGCCGTGAAGACCGCCCGGGTGTCGCCGATGCCGCGCACCGCCGAAGACCCGAGGCCACCGAGCTCGGTTCCGGCGCCGACCAGGGTCGGGAAGATCTTCGTCGGCAGCAGGAGTCGCGCGGTGAGCTCGGCATCCCATTGCGAGGTTTCGACACCGAGCAGCCCGGTGGTCGACGCGTTTGTCCGCTCGGCGACGGCTTCGCCCGTGAGCCAATACGCGAACAGGTCGGGCACCAGCAGAAACTGGTCGGCGACCTCGAGGTGTCCCGCCAGACGGTCGGCCGTGAACTGGTACAGGGTGTTGAACGGCAGGTACTGCAGGCCGTTGCGGCGGTACAGCTCGTCGGGCGATACGAGCGCGTGCACCGCGTCGACTCCCGCGAGGTTGCGTTCATCGCGATACGAGTACGGCGCGCCAGCGAGGCGGCCGTCGCGCAGCAAACCGTAGTCGACCGCCCAGGAGTCGATGCCGATGCTCGCCAGCTGCGGCTCCTGTCGCACGGCCGCCGCGAGACCTTCGACGACGTCGCGGTACAGCTCGAGGATGCTCCAGTGCAGCCCGTCGATCGTGCGAACCGGTGAGTTGCGAAAGCGGGCGACGTCGGTGAGCGCCAGTTCGTCATGCCCGACATACCCGAGCAGCACCCGTCCGCTCGTCGCGCCGAGGTCGACCGCTGCGACCACTCCCGAACGTGCGCTCATGCCGAGATCTTTTCAGACGGCGACGTCATCGCAAGAAGGCGGCGGCGACTCCCGCGTCGACCGGGATGTGCAGTCCGGTGGTGTGGGAGAGGTCGGGTCCGGTGAGCACCGACACGGCGTTCGCGACGTTCTCGGGCAGCACTTCGCGCTTGAGGATGGTGCGCTGCGCGTAGAACTCGCCCAGCTTGTCCTCGGCGATCCCGTAGGTCTTGGCGCGGTTCGCGCCCCAGCCGGACGCGAAGATGCCCGAGCCGCGCACGACGCCATCCGGGTTGATGCCGTTGACCTTGATGCCGTACTCACCGAGTTCGACGGCGAGCAGGCGTACCTGGTGAGCCTGGTCGGCCTTGGTCGCCGAATAAGCGATGTTGTTCGGGCCAGCAAAGACCGAGTTCTTCGACGCGATGTAGATCACATCTCCGCCCATCTTCTGCTCGATCAGCACGGGGGCTGTCGCCTTGGAGACCAGGAACGAGCCTTTCGCCATGATGTCGTGCTGGAAGTCCCAGTCCTGCTCGGTGGTTTCCAGCAGCGGCTTGCTGAGCGAGACGCCGGCGTTGTTCACGACGATGTCGAGGCCGCCGAACGCGAGCACGGCATCCTGCACCAGCCGCTCGATCGCGGCGGCATCCGTGACATTCACCTGCAGTCCGATCGCGACGTCGTCGCTGTTCGGGTACGCGGCGCCGATTTCCGCGGCGGCCTCCTGCGCCTTCGCGAGGTCGAGGTCCGCGATCACCACGCAGGCGCCGTCTGCGGCGAGACGGGTCGCGATGGCCTTTCCGATTCCGGATGCCGCTCCGGTCACCAGCGCGATGCGGGTCGCGTGGGATTTCGGCTTCGGCATGCGCTGCAGCTTCGCCTCCTCGAGCGCCCAGTACTCGATGGCGAATTTCTCGGCGTCGCTGATCGGGCTGTAGGTCGAGATCGACTCGGCGCCGCGCATCACATTGATCGCGTTGACGTAGAACTCGCCGGCAACCCGGGCGGTCTGCTTATTGGCGCCGTAGGAAAACATCCCGATACCGGGCAGGAGCACGATCAGCGGGTCGGCGCCGCGCATCGCCGGGCTGTCCGGTCCGGCGTGCTTCTCGTAGTACGCGGTGTAGTCCTTGCGGTAGGCCTCGTGGAGGGCCGCGAGGCGCTCCTTGACCTTCTCGACGGGAGCGTCGGCGGGCAGGTCCAGCAGCATCGGCTTGACCTTCGTGCGCAGGAAATGGTCGGGGCACGAGGTGCCGAGCGCGGCCAGCTTCGGTGCGTTCGCGCTGCTGAGGAAGTCGAGCACGACGTCGGAGTCGGTGAAATGCCCGACCATCGGCTTGTCGTGGCTGGCAATGCCGCGGATGGTTGCCGCGAGCGCGGCGGCCTTCGCCCGGCGCGCGGCCTTCGGAAGGGCTGCGTTCTTTGCCACGGCCTTGCCGAACGGCGCCCTCTTGCCGTTGGCCGCGAGGTAGTCCTCGGCGGTCGTGATGATCCAGAGGCTGTTCTTTTGGGCTTCGGCGCTCGTCGCGCCCCACGCGGTGATGCCGTGCCCGCCGAGGATGCAGCCGATGGCATCCGGGTTCGCGGCCTTGATGGCAGCGATATCGAGCCCGAGCTGGAAGCCGGGGCGACGCCACGGCACCCAGACGACCTTCGAGCCGAACGCCTTCTTCGTGAGCTTCTCGCCGTCTTTGGCGGTCGCGAACGCGATTCCGGAATCGGGATGCAGGTGGTCAACGTGCGCGGCATCCACGAAGGCGTGCATGAAGGTGTCGATGCTGGGCGCGGCGCCGCCGAGGCCGTGCCGGCAGTAGTCGAGCGCGGCAACCATCTCGTCTTCGTGCTCAACGCCGGCGTACACGTTCTTCAGCGCCATGACGCGGTCGAGACGCAGAACCGCGAGGCCGGATTCGGTGAGGGTGCCGAGGTCGCCGCCCGATCCCTTGACCCACATCAGTTCGACGCCTTCGCCGGTTACCGGGTCGGTGGCGGTGCCTTTTGCGGAGGTATTGCCCCCCGCGTAGTTGGTGTTGCGCGGATCAGCGCCCAGGCGATTGCTGCGCTTGATCAGGTCGTCCGTGTCGCTCACGCGCCCCATCCCAACTGGTTGCCGCCGACACGATCGGCCGCGATGCTCGCGCCGTATCCGCTGGCCGCGTAGGCCGCCATCGGGTTGCCGGGAAGACCGCGGCTCTCCCGCCAGGCAGCGAGGTCCGGACGCACATCGGTGTAGAAGGCATCCATCAGGATGCCGTTGGCCGTGAGGATGTCGCCGGCGCTCTGGGCTGCCGAGAGGGCTTCGATGTCGACGAGCAGGGCGCGGGTCGTCATCTCTTGCACGTTGAGCACGCTCCGGATCTGACCGGGGATCTTGTCTTCGATGTTGTGGCACTGGTCGAGCATGAACGCGACACCGCTGTCGGCTCCATACCCGCCGCCGCGCACGACCTCGACCAGGATGCGAAACAACTGGAACGGGTCGGCCGCGCCGACGATCAGGTCGTCGTCAGCGTAGAAGCGCGAGTTGAAGTCGAACGATCCGAGCTTCCCGAGCCGGAGCAGCTGCATGACGATGAACTCGATGTTCGTGCCCGGAGCGTGGTGCCCGGTGTCGAGGCAGACCAAGGCGCGATCGCCGAGCGCGACCACCTGGGAGTAGCTGGTGCCCCAGTCGGGAACATCCATGTGATAAAAAGCCGGCTCGAAGAACTTGTACTCGAGCACCATGCGTTGTGTCTCGGAGACGCGCTCGTAGATCGCGGCGAGAGACTCGGCGAGGCGGTCTTGGCGGCCGCGCATGTCATCCTGCCCGGGATAGTTCGTGCCGTCGGCGAGTCAGATCTTGAGGTCGCGCGACCCCGTCTGGTTCATGACGTCGAGACAGGCGTAGTGATGGTCGATGGCTTTCTGGCGCACGGCCTTGTCGGAGTGGGTGAGGCTGCCGAGTTTGTAGGCGTCGTCTTGGAAAGTGTTCGAGTTCACGGTGCCGAGCCCGACGCCATGGTCGGCGGCGTGCTTCTTCAGGTCGGCGAAGCTGTCGACGTTGTCCCACGGGATGTGCAGCGCGACAGTGGGGGCAAGCCCCGTGTACTTGTGCACTTGCGCTGCGTCGGAGACCTTCTCAAACGGATCGCGGGGCACGCCGGGTTGGGTGAACACCTTGAAACGGGTCCCGGAGTTGCCGAATGCCCAGGACGGCAGTTCGATGCTCTGCTCGACCAGGCGCGCGGAGATGTCAGCAAACGCAGACATGTCAGACCTCTCTGTCCGGCCCCGACACAGAGCCTGTCCTAACGTGTGAAACGTAACAACAAGAGTTTCAAGATGCAACACGGGGCATTACAGCAGCTCCACGAGGTCACGGAAGTCGTCGAGACGCGGGTCGGTGGGGGCGAGCTCGGTGACCAGAACGGTCACGTCCGAGAGGGGGAGACACGCGGCCGTCGACTGTTGCCGGAGTTTCGACGAGTCGATGCAGAGCACCAGCTCCTTCGACATCCGAAAAAAAGTGCGTTTCATCTCGGCCTCCCGGAGAGACACTTCCGAGGTGCCGTACTGGGTGTCGATCGCGCTCGCCGAAGCGAAGAATCGGGAGTACCGCAGCAGTTCCGCCGCGTGCACCGCGAGCGGTCCAACGAAACTGTCGGTGATCTCCTCGGTCTCACCGCCGATCAGGATGGCATTGACGCCGTGAGCAGATCGCAGCGCGCCGTAAGTCTGGTACGAATTCGTCGCGACCGTCAGACCCGACCGAACGCCGAATTGAGCCGCGAGCGTCCCAATCGTTGTTGATGCATCGAGTGCGATGGAGCCGGCGCGGGGCACGAGCGCGAGTGCCTTCTCGGCGATCGCCTCTTTAGCGCGCAGTCGCACGGCGCGCCGTTCGCCGAACGGCCGTGGTCCGATCACCGAGACGGCACCGCCCCGCACCCGACGCAGAAGCCCTTCGGCCTCGAGGGTCTCGAGATCGCGCCGAATCGTCATCGTTGACACACCGAAGCGATCGGCCGCCTCGGCGAGTTGGATGACGTTCTCGCTTGCGAGGGTGGTGAGCAGACGCGCTCGTCGCTCTTCGGAGTCCGCCGTGCTCGTCGTCGCCATTGCTCCCTCACGTGATATTTCGTGTTAACTTTCGCTCTCAATATAACATTCTGGGCTTCGGTCTCGCCTGTCATTTAGGCGTGTTTTGCGTGTCCTCACACCTCGATTGACACATTCAATACCCGGTGGTAGCGTCCGAAATCGATCGGTTCAGTGAACCCGTCCCCCCATGGCAGCGGCGCCAGCAGTCGTCGTTGCACCGAATAAAGGAGCATCGACGATGGCGTCGGACGTCTATTCCAACATCGCAGCCAGCGCCTCCGGCATGGATCGCGCCCTGGATGCCGGGAACGGAATCGTGCGTCTCGCTCCGGCCTGGGTTCCTCGGGCGTTTTGCACTCCGGGCCGCCGGATCCGGCTGCACCCGGATGACTACTTCCCGTTCGAGCAGACGCGCGGGGGGATTGATGAGCGTTGGCTCGGGTCGTCGGTTCGTGCCGAAAACGGCCCACTCACCGGCCCGTACGAGGGCCTCAGCCTCGTGATCGACCCCGACGGGGGCCTGCTGCCGTTCGACGAGTTCGTCGCTCATCACAAGGCCGACGCGATCGGCCACCGACTTCAGGATGCTCACGGCGGCTGGACCGTCTACTCGAAGTACTACGACAACCTGCAGCCGCTCCCGTTCCACGTGCACCACGACGACGAGAAGGCCGCGCTGGTCGGCAAGGTCGGCAAGCCTGAGTCGTACTACTACTCGCCGCACATGAACAACTACAAGGGCGACCAGTCGATCTCGTTCTTCGGCCTCCAGCCCGGCACCACCCGCGCGCAGCTCAAGGAACGCCTCGAACGTTTCGTCGACGGTGGCGACAACCGCATCACGGATTACGCACTCGGCTACCGCACTCAGCTCGGCACCGGGTGGGATATCCCGGCCGGCGTTTTGCACGCCCCCGCAAGCATCTGCACCTACGAGCCCCAGTCCGCAAGTGATGTCTTCTGCATGTGCGAGTCCTGGAGCAACAACCGCGAAGTTCCCATCGAACTGCTCTGGAAAGACGTCCCCCCGAAGCACCACGGTGATTTCGACTTCGTGCTCGACCTTCTCGACTGGGAGAAAAACGTCGACCCCAACTTCGTCGCGAACCGGTTCATGGTTCCGTACGAGACCGACGCGTCGAAGTCGGCGGGCCCGGGCTACGTCGAGAACTGGATCGTTTACCGCTCGAACGCATACAGCGCCAAGGAGCTCTCGGTGAAGCCCGGCCAGACGGTCACGATCACCGAAGACGACGCCTATGGTGCACACGTCATCCAGGGCCATGGCACGTTTGGATCGCTCGAGACCTCTGCAGTCAC
The DNA here is from genome assembly GCF_039912695.1 of Pseudolysinimonas sp. Taxonomy (GTDB): domain Bacteria; phylum Actinomycetota; class Actinomycetes; order Actinomycetales; family Microbacteriaceae; genus Pseudolysinimonas_A. The sequence goes on along the minus strand of NZ_JBDSPJ010000021.1, from coordinate 5,840 downwards.
CACGATCCGCTTCGGCCAGCTCAGCGAAGACGAGTTTTTCGTCTCTGCCGCTGCAGCGAAATCGGGTGTGACCATCACCAACCGTTCGAGGACCGACGACCTCGTCGTGCTCAAGCACTTCGGGCCGGGGAACACGGAGCTCGGTCACGTTGACTAACATTCTCGGACTCCCCGTCGAGCAGGCGCTCCTTCGCGTCGGGTCGCTCGATCAGGTCGCCCGCATCGACTCGTTCATCGACGCGGAAGGACCGGCGCGCGGTGCGCGTCGACTCCACGTCGTGAACGGCGGCGGGCTGGAGTTCGATGTTCATCCCGATCGTGGACTCGACATCGGCGCCGCGAGCTACGAAGGCCTTCCGCTCGCGTGGCTGAGCTCGACCGGAATCGCAGCCCCCGGGTTCTACGAGCCCGATGGCCGCGGGTGGCTGCGCACCTTCGGCGGCGGTCTGGTCACGACCTGTGGGCTCGACAGCTTCGGCCCGCCCGCCGATGACGAAGACGGTGTGGTCGGGATGCACGGTCGGGTAGGGCACCTCCCCGCGCGCGTCACGATGGCCGATGCCACTCGGGAGCGCGTGATCGTTGCCGGGACCGTCCGGCAAACTGCTGTCTTCGCCGAGAACTTGGCCTTGCGGCGCGAGATTTCTAGCGAGATTGGGTCGAGCATCCTCACGATCTCCGACACCGTGACGAACGAGGGCGCGAACCCCAGCCCGCTCATGGTGCTGTACCACGTCAACCTCGGCTGGCCGCTCCTGGACGAGGGAGTTACCCTCGACATCCCGGCTCGCTCGGTCGTCGCGCGCGACCCCGACGCCGAGGCGGGATTCGATGCCAAGTACGAAATCGGAGCCCCCGTGACGGGTTTCCGCGAGCAGGTCTACATCCACGAGGCCGGCGCCGAGCGTTCCGCCCGGGTCACGAACCGAGCACGCGGCCTCGAGCTGACGCTCCGCTACTCGGCGACTTTGCCTGCCCTCTTCGAATGGAAGATGACGGCGACCGGACACTACGTGCTCGGTCTCGAGCCCGCGAACACTCCGGAGATCCAGGGCCGCGCGGCCGCGCGGGAGAGTGGGCGCCTCCCGCACATCGAGCCAGGCGAGACCGTCGCCTACCAGATCAGCATCGAGGTGGCACGGATATGAGCCATCTGCTCGAGCTGCACGGGGTGGCCAAGGGCTTTGGCCAAGTCGCCGCACTGGCCTCAGCCGACCTCGTGCTCGACGCGGGAACGATCCACGCGCTCGTGGGGGAGAACGGCGCGGGGAAGTCGACGCTGGTGAAGGTGATCGGCGGCGTGTACAGCCGCGACGCGGGTGAGTTTCTGCTCGATGGCGAATCGGTCGACTTCCGCTCGACCGCCGACGCGAAGCACCACGGCATCGCCGTCATTTACCAAGAGCCGACGCTCTTCCCCGACCTGACCGTCGCGGAGAATATCTTCGTCGGCCGGCAGCCCTATACGCGCTTCGGAACGATCGACCGTGCTTCGATGCGCCGCTCGGCACGAGAGCTGACGGCGCAGCTCGGCGTGCCGATCGATCCCGACCGGGAGGCGCGCGGTCTGTCGATCGCCGACCAGCAGATCGTCGAGATCGCGAAAGCGATCTCCCTGAATGCGCGGGTGCTCATCATGGACGAGCCCACCGCCGCGCTGAGCGGCGTCGAGGTAGATCGCCTGATGGGTGTCGCGCGGCAACTGCGCGACGAAGGCAAGGGCGTCATCTTCATTTCTCACCGCTTCGACGAGGTCTTCGCCCTGTGCGACACCATCACGGTCATGCGGGACGGACGCTACATCGCGACCAACCCGATCGCCGATGTCACCGTCGACGAGATCATCCGCCAGATGGTCGGTCGCAGCGTCGAGAATCTCTTCCCGAAAGAGGAAGCCGAGATCGGCCACGTCGTCCTCGACGTCGAGCACCTGAGCCGGGCCGGGGTGTTCGAGGACGTCTCGTTCCAGGTGCGTTCGGGCGAGATTGTCTGCCTCGCAGGCCTCGTCGGTGCTGGCCGGAGCGAGATCGCTCGGGCGGTCTTCGGTGTCGACCGGTACGACTCGGGCACCGTGAAGATCGACGGCACGGTCGTCCCGCGTCACCGTCCCGCCGCCGCGATGGCACTCGGTATGGGTTTCGTCCCGGAGGATCGCCGTAAGCAGGGGCTGGCGATGACCGCGGGCGTCGCGACCAACATCACGCTCGCGATCCGCAACCAGGTCGCGAAAGCTGGGTTCATCACCTCGAAGCTCGAGCAGGCTCCCGCGGCCGAGTGGGCGCGACGACTTCACGTCAAGACGCGCGCGCTCGACACCCACGCGTTCATGCTCTCGGGCGGCAATCAGCAGAAGGTCGTGCTCGCGAAGTGGCTCGCGACGAACCCGAAACTGCTGATCGTCGACGAACCCACCCGCGGAATCGACGTCGGCACGAAGGCCGAGGTCCACCGGCTCATCTCCGAGCTGGCCGGTACCGGGGTAGCGGTCCTGATGATCTCGTCGGAGCTGCCCGAAGTGCTCGGGATGGCTGACCGCGTCCTGACCGTGCGAGAGGGCCGACTCACCGCCAACATCGCGCGGGTCGACGCTTCGGCCGAGCGCGTCATGTTCGCGGCGACCCATGCCCCAGACAGCGCGGTGGAGACATGACCCGCACCCAATCGTGGTGGGAATGGATCTTCCGCGCCCGCGAGTTGAGCCTGATCGTCGTGATCGTCGCGCTCGTGGTCATCACGACCTTGACTCAGCCGCAATACCTCTTCTCCGAGGGCGGGGTTCGTGACCTGCTGCGCACCCCGGCTCTGTATATCGCGCTTGCGGTCGGCGAGGCGATCGTCATCATCACGCGCAACATCGATCTGTCGATCGGCAGCATCCTCGGTCTTTCGGCGTACTTCTGCGGCAACCTGTTTCATCAGGCGCCCGCACTTCCCATCCCGGTTGTCATCCTGTTGACCGTGCTCTTCGGCGGCATCCTCGGGTCGGTGAATGGTCTGCTCGTCGCGTTTCTCAAGGTGCCGGCCCTAGTCATCACGCTCGGCACGCTGTACGCCTACCGAGGAATCGCGGTCCTCTGGATCGGCGGTAACTTCATCCGGCCGGAGTGGGTGCCGAAGGAGTTCACCCAGCTGGCGCTGAGCGGTCTGTTCGGAGTGCCCTGGCTGCTGATCGTCGCGGTGGTGGTCGTCCTGCTCGCCGCGTGGTTCATGACCAGCCGACGCACCGGTCGGGAACTGTACGCGATCGGATCGAACCCCGATGCGGCCGTACTGTACGGCCTGCGCACGAGGCGGCTCACGCTCCTGCCGTTCGTCATCTCGGGAACCCTCGCCGGGGTCGCTGGCGTCATCTACGTGTCGATCTACGCCACCGGCGACTCGAAGGTCGGACTGGGTCTCGAGCTTCAGGCCGTCGCTGCTGCCGTTGTCGGCGGGGTCGCCGTCGTCGGTGGGGCGGGCCGTATTTGGGGTGTCGCTCTCGGAGCCTTCTTCCTCGCAACCCTCACCACGGCGCTGCCGGTGCTCAGCATCCCCAGCCTGTGGCAGCAAGCCGTCGTCGGCGTGCTCATCGTCGGGGCGATCACCCTCGACCGGGTGTTCTTTGTGGTCAGGCAGCGGCAAGCTCGAAAGGGACTCAGCGCATGACCGTCGAAACGACGTACCTCCGCCACGACCGTCCGCTCTGGCGTCGGCTGCTGCTGCGGCCGGAGGCGGTACTGATCGTCGCGATCATTCTGGTGATCGTCGTCTCGATCATCGTGATGCCCAACTACCTGCGGCCGAATCCGAACTACACGTTCTCCACGCTGCTGCTCAACGCGGCCCCGATCCTCATCCTTGCGCTGCCGCTGACGCTGATCATCGTGACGGGCGAGATCGATATCTCGATCGGGTCGGTTCTCGGTCTGTCGAGTGCAGCGTTCGGTCTGATGTTCGCGGCCGGGATACCGCTTCCGGTCGCCGCTCTGATCAGCGTCGCGATCGGCGGACTCGTCGGGGCGTTCAACGGAGTTCTCGTCACCGTTGTCGGACTTCCGAGCCTCGCCGTGACCATCGGCACGCTCGCCCTGTTCCGCGGGATTGCGGTGGGAGTGCTCGGTACGACGGCGGTTACCGGCTTCCCGTCGGCGGTCACTAGTTTCGTGCGGTCGACCGTCCCCGGTACCCCGATCCCGTGGCTCATCGTGATGTTCATCGTGATGGCGATCGGATTCGGGGTGCTCCTGCACTTCACGGCGTTTGGTCGCGGAGTCTTCGCCATCGGGCTGTCGCCCGAGAATGCCGCCTTCTCGGGCGTCAACGTCTCGCGGACGAAGTTCACGTTGTTCGTCTTGAGTGGCCTCGTTGCGGGTCTCGTCGGGGTGCTTTTCACCCTCCAGTACTCGAACGCGATCGGCTCGAACGGGAATGGCTTCGAGCTGCGTGCGGTCACGGCGATCGTGCTCGGCGGCGTTTCGATCTGGGGGGGAACCGGCAGTCTGCTGGGCGGCATCCTCGGGGGCCTGTTCATCGCGACGGTCAACAAGTCGCTCCAAGTTCTCGGCATCGGTGACGACGCGATCTACGTGATCACCGGCACCGCCCTCATCGCTTCCGTCGTCGTCTCGAGTGTCGCCGCGGCGATCTCGCAACGCCGACGAGCCATCACGTCCACCGCATAAGGGTGGCGAAGTTGATCTACCGAAGTACCGAACACCAGAGCACCACACCTGCATCACACCAATAGAAGAAGGGCAGAACAATGACGTTCATCGAACGTACGCGCGGGCGTAAGCACCGTGTGATCACTGCGGCAGTCGCACTTGCGGCTTCAGCGCTCGTTCTCGCGGGCTGTACCGCAACGGGACCCGGCGGCGGCACCCCGAGCGGAGCGGCGAACTACAACATCGTCGTCATGCCGAAGAGCTTGGGCAACAAGTACTTCGCGGCATCCGACGCGGGTGCCAAGTCGGCGATCGAAGGCTTCAACGGCACCTACACGGAGGCCGGCTCGAACGAAGCTTCGCCGACGTCGCAGTCGCCGTTCATCCAGACCGCCATTCAGAATGGCGCTGGTGCGATCATCCTCGCCGCGAACGACCCGGAAGCGGTCTGTGCCGACCTGAAGGACGCGATGGCGGCCGGCGTCAAGGTCGTCACCTTCGACTCCGACACGAACTGCCGCGACGCGTTCATCAACCAGGCCACGGTCGACGGTGTCGCCCAGGGTCTCGTTGACCTCGCGGTGAAGAACTTCGGTACCTCGAATGCCGTTCAGATCGCCATCGTCTCGGGTGGACCGAACGCGACCAACTTGAACGCCTGGGTCGACTCGATCAAGGCGAAGCTCGTGGCGCAGGCGCCGAACATCCAGGTCGTGGATGTCGTTTACGGCAACGACGTTGACGCGGACGCCTACAACGCGGTCAAGGGTGTCATCACGGCTCACCCCGAGCTGGACGGCATCATCGCGCCCGACTCGGTTTCCGTGAAGGAAGCGGCTCACTACCTGCAGGACACTCCTGCCCTGCAGGACACGATCTGGCTGACCGGTCTGGGTCTCCCGAGCGAGCTGCGCGACTACATCAAGGCCGGTGTCTTCGACCAGTTCGGCCTGTGGGATGTCGGAGCGCTCGGCCAGCTCGCCGCGTACACGGCGAAGGCGCTCATCGACGGTGAGATCACCGGCGCCGAGGGCGACACCTTCACCACCCCGCTAGGTGACTACACGGTTGGAAAGGGCGGCGAGATCGTTCTCGGCCCGCTGTTCGTCTTCGACAAGTCCAACGTGGACAACTTCGACTTCTAAGTCGGAGACTGAAATAAGGGCGGGGGTCCGCGTCGCACTGCGGCGCGGACCC
>NZ_JBDSPJ010000007.1:0-17154 GCF_039912695.1 Pseudolysinimonas sp. | reverse complement strand
GCAAAACCCCATGGATCCGACAGATCAGAGTAAAAACGGATAACGGTCTTCACCAGTAGCAATTGCTCACACAGTCGATCCCCTTCGCGGTGAGGTCGTGCGCGATCGCCACTGACCGACTCAGACGCGCTGCGTGGTGAGGACCCTCAAGACTTTCTCGAGAGAGTGAAGAGCGAGAATTCCAACCTGTCCTGCGAGCCGAGTGCGATAGGCGTCAAACGCCCCCGCCCCGATAGCCATCATCTCGTGTCCGCGGTCGGTGACCGTGAGGTGTTTCCGACGCGCGTCCTGTGGGTCCGCTCGCCGGTCTAGGTAACTGAGTTCTTCCAGCGTTGCGATGGTTTTCGCGGCCGCCTGCTTGGAGACCCCCAGACTCCTCCCCAGCTCGGAAGCACTTTGAGCCCCGGCATCGATGGCGTCCAGAGCGAACGCGTGTGTCGCTGTCACCCCCGGGTGACCTTCGCGTTCAAGTTCCACGACGACCTCATCCACCAGCGTGGTGAAGCCTGCGAGAAGGAGTCGTGCCAACTTCGCGCCAGGGTGAGTGTCCATGTTTCGAAGATATCGGACACGGCGGTAATAGACAACCACGTTGTCTGACTGCTAGACTGACAACCACGTTGTCCATTCGACTCGTACCCCAGATAGAGAGATGTGAAATGAACACTTCAGGCACCCCCGCGACTATCGACGGCATCGACCATCACTACGTCGACGTCAACGGCACGACGCTGCACTATGTTTCCGCCGGAACGAAAGGCACCCCCATCCTGCTCGTTCACGGCTTCCCCGAGTCGTGGTGGACGTTTCACAAGGTCATTCCGCTGCTGGCGGCCTCGCACCGCGTGTTCGCCGTTGATCTCCGCGGTTTCGGCGATTCCGCGACCGCGACCGCGACCGATGGATTCGACAGCGCGGTCGCCGCGGAGGATCTTCACGAGCTCATCACCGTTCTCGGCGTAGGTCCTGTTCACCTCGCCGCCCAGGATATCGCTGGCGGAACGGTGTTCCGCCTTGCTGCCACCCACCCAGGAGACGTGCTGAGCTTCACAGCTACCGAGATGGGCTTGGCAGGTTTCGGCCTCGAAGGTTTCGCCGATGTCACGCACGGCGGCTCCTGGCACATCGGCGTCCTCGCCGCGCCCGGAATCGCCGAGATGCTCTTCGTCGGGCGCGAGAAGGAAGTGCTCGGGAACTGGGCATTCCCCGCGATGACCGCGGTCGCCGGCTCCATCACCAGCGACGACATTGCCGAGTTCGTTCGCACCTACTCCCGCGAAGGGGGTTGGCTCGGGTCCATCGGCCTCTATCAGTCGATGCTCGCCGAGGGAGACACTCTGAAAGCCCTCGCAGAGTCGAGCCCGATCAGCGTCCCCGCGCTGGCGATCGGCGGGTTTGGCGGCCCCTTCACGTTCGGGACCGTCAGCCAGGTCGTGACAGGCGAGGTCGAATCGGTCCAGCTCGACGGCGTTGGCCACTACGTCGCCCTCGAAGCACCCGCCGCCCTCGCCGACGCCATCCTCGCGTTCACCGACCGCGTCGACGCTTCTTAGCCAATCCGGGGAGGGGATCGCTATGCGGCCTCTCCCCGAATGGCCAGATTGAGGAACCCGTTCGGCGGCTTTAGCGTGAAAATAGGCGACGGTCTTCACCGTCACGGGAAGGCGAGGTGCTTGTGGCGAGATGTCGTCATGTCTTTCATCCGACTCCTCGCTCTGGGGCTGACGACCGCCGCCCCGCTCGCGGGTTGCGTGACGGTGGGTGACGGGCGCAGGATTCAAAACGGGGTCACTCCCCCGGCGTGGTTACCAGGGCACGCGCGTGCCGTCCCAGGACCAGAGCGCGCCGGTCGGGGCGTCGTCGGGCAGGAGCGCCAGGCGGATGGCACCGACCGCGGCCTCTGCCGGGTCACCGCCGACGCTCATTCCGGCAATGAGGTTGGTCGCGCGGAGTCCCGGCGCCAGAGCATTGACCTTGAAATGGTCACCTAATGCCTGGGCGGTGAGCAGAGTGACGGCGTTGACGGCGGTCTTCGAGCTTCGATAGGCGAGCCCTCCCCCTTGCACTCGTTCCCAATCGAACTGCGGGTTGGGGCCGCTGGTCCACTCAAGAGATCCCGTGCCACTGGAGATGTTGACGATTCGGGGGTGCGGGGATCGGCGCAAGGTGGGAAGGAACGCCTGGGTTACAGCGATGAGACCGAAGACGTTCGTCTCGTATGCGCGGCGCAATTGCTCGAGCGGGGTGCCGACGATGTCTTCGCCGCCCGGATTGATGCCGGCGTTGTTGATGAGGATGTCGAGCTCACCGATGTGCTCCGCTGCTGCGGCAATCGAGTCCGCATCAGTCACATCGAGCTGCACTGCATGCGCCCCTTCACCGAGTGCCTCGGCGGCCCGCTGTCCCCTCTCCAGGTTGCGCGCGCCGATCCACACGCTGAAGCCGTGCCCGAGCAACTGTTGTGCGATCGCGAATCCGATGCCGCTGTTTGCACCGGTCACCAGCCCAACAGCGCCTGTCGCAAATGGACTCGCGCCCTCGGGAAGCCGTTCTACTTCGCCTGCCATGAGATCTCCTAACTCCAACGATGTGGTTGGAATACTAGACCAGATCAGCCTCATATCCAACTCGAACGTTGGTACATTGGAAACATGGCGTGGGACACGGAGGGCACACGGCGGAAATTGCGGGACGCGGCCTTGGTCGAATTCGCGGCGGAGGGGTTCGCTGGCACGACCGTCGGGGCAATCGCGGCACGTGCCGGCGTCAACAAGGAGCGGCTGTATAGCTACTTCGGCGACAAGCGCGCACTGTGGGACCTCGTGCTCGCCACCGAGCTTGAGCGCCTCGCCTCCTCGGTGCGTTTGACGGGCGCAGGGATGGACGATATCGGCGAATTCGCGGGCGCTACCTTCGACTACCACGCCGCGCACCCTGAGCTCGGCCGCCTGCTGCAGTGGGAGGGCCTGCAGGAAGGTCCGCCCGCCGACTCCATCGGACGGGCACGGCACTATCGCGAGAAGGTAGAGCGTTTCGCGGCCGCCCAGAGAGACGGACGCCTTGATCCCGCGCTCGACCCAGCGCACCTCGTCTTTGCCCTCATCGCCCTCGCCGCCTGGTGGCAGACCGTGCCGCAACTCGCAGAAATGATCACCGGATCCGCGTCAGACGACAGCGATGAGCGAGCTCGCCGCCGCGTGTTCGTGGTCGAGGCCGCGCGTCGACTGGCAGCGCCGACCTCTGATTCCTCCACGTTTCGCAGAGCATCGGAGACCTCCGCGGTACCCACCCTTGGTGTGAAAACGGATAGCGGTCGTCACCAGTAGGAGCTTCTACGGTGTTGGTGTCGTCGCTCGCCAGGAACCGGTTCCGGCGAGTTGAGAGTGCGCTGATTGTTCGAAGGCCCTGACGAGCGCGTTGGGCTCAACGTCTCGCGTGGCTATCACGACGGTCGACCATTCGATTCCGTCTATCGGGATGGCGACCAGGTCAGGTCGGGGTGCAGTCTTGCCGGGGCCTGAGGGAGCTAAAGCGAGCGCGAGACCTTCCGCCACGGATTCGAGCTTGTCGTGTTTCAGATCAGAGATGGGTCCTAGCGGTGCGGCACTTCCGTCGGGTCGAGGGTTGATTCTCCAGAAGGCGTCGTAGTCGGGCCTCTCATAGCCAACGAGAGGCTCGTCTGCGAAGTCGTCCAAAGCGACGGAGGCCATCGTCGCGAGCGAATGACCGAGGGGTACCAGGAGAACTCGGGGTTCTTCGTAGAGCACTGAGACGCGAAGACCCTCGGTCAGTAGTGGTGTTCTGGCCACGACGACATCCGCACGATGATCGAGAAGCGCATGGTGTGCGTCGCTCCAGTGCAGGTGAACGGTGCGAATCTCGATGCCCGGTCGGTGCTTCCTGAGGTGGGTCACTGCCGGAGTGATGATGAGACCACCGACGTAGCCGACGGTGAGCTGCCGTGGTGTCGCGACAGCGCGCGCCTCAGTCACTGCTCGGTCCGAATCGACGAGCAGCTTTTCTGCAAGAGGCAAGAATGCTTTGCCCGCTTCGGTGAGGTGCGTACCGCGTGAGGTCCGCTCGAGCAGTTGGACGCCCAGGTCGTTTTCAAGCGCCTTGATGTAGCGGCTCAATGTCGGTTGCGCGAGCCGCAGTTGAATGGCGGCCCGCCCGAAGTTCTCCTGGCGGGCCACGACAGTGAAGAACCTCACGAAGCGCAGGTTCAGATCCATGCCGCCGTCCCGTCGCTCGGTTGCCCTCCGATCGATTGTATCCGTCATCCACTTTTCGTATGGCCAGGTACCGATCTGATCTTGGACGCCAGACAGCCCTGTTCGTACGGTGGAATCACGGGCGCCGATAGCCGCCCCTAGACCTCCGAAAGGCACTTTTCACATGCGCGTATTCATCGCAGGAGCAACCGGCTACGTCGGCTCCGCTGTCGTCGCCGAGCTGGCTTCGGCGGGGCATCAGGTCGTCGGGCTTGCGCGGTCCGACTCCTCCGCTACGACGCTGTCGGAGTTGGGTATCGAGGTGCACCGCGGCGACATCAACGATCTCGACAGTCTCCGAGCCGGCGCCCGAAACGCGGATGGTGTCGTCTACGCCGCCAACCAGCACATCTCCGAGACCACCGACTCCGCGCTGCGCGCCAGGATTGAACTGGCCGCCGTAGAAGCGATCGGCTTCGAACTGCAGGGCACCGGCAAACCGTTCGTCGTCACCTCCGGCGTCATCGGTCGAACCCCGGGGCGTCTGCTTACAGAGAATGACGATGCCGACATCAGCCCACTCACCGCACTACGGCTCCCCGTCGAGACCTCGGTACTCGCTCTCGCAAAGCGCGATGTGCGGTCGTCCTCCGTTGCTCTGTCGCCAACCGTTCACGGGCTCGGGGATGTCCGGGGTTTCGTTTCCATGCTCATCGCCATCGCTCGCGAGAAGGGCGTGTCGGCCTATGTGGGCGATGGGTCCAACCGCTGGCCGTCCGTGCACCGCCTCGATGCGGCAACACTCTTTCGTCTCGCGCTGGAATCCGCCGCCGGCGGCACCCGCCTGCACGCCGTCGCCGAACAGGGAATTCCCTTCCGCGACATCGCAGACGCCATCGGGCCGAGGCTCGGTCTCCCGGTCGTCAGCATCTCCCCCGACGAGGCCGCCGCCCACTTCGGCCCCCTGGCACCCCTCGTCGCCCTCGACAGCCCAGCGTCTAACACTCTTACCAAAGACCGTTTCGGGTGGGAGCCAGTACACCCGGGCCTCATCGCCGACATCGAACAGGGCCACTACTTCACCCACTGAGCAAACAACCGGGAGGAGTTTCTGGAGCACTCCCACGTGGGTTTACTCATCGATCGCTCCATTGCGGCGTTCGGTCGGCCCGGCGCGCTCGACGACGCATGGCGGGACCTGACACCACACTTTTCGAAAACTCAAGACCCAGTACGACCGCGACAACGTATTCCGTGACAACTTCAACGTCGCCCCGTAATAGGCAGAAAACGGATAGCCCACTTCACCCGAAGAAGTGACTTCGACCGATGCCTGTGGCAAGCCCGTAGGTCAATCCGATCTCTTACAGCGCGCGCCGGTTGTAGCGAACAGTAGAGATCGCGATCGACCCGAGGAGTGCAGCGACGGCGATCACAACCACGGCCGCCGACACGATCCCCAGGTTCGCGGAGATAGCTGTCGCGAAGTCAATTCGGGACAAGAGTCCCGTTTGTGATGCCAGTGCCGCTCCTCCGCCAAATACCACGGCGGGAATGAATATCATCGGTCGCGCACGAGTGGCGCCCACACTGAAGAAGAACGGCAACTGCACAGCCACGGAGACCGCGAACACCAGGAACGCTGCGACATTGGCGGCGGCAAAGGCCAGGACGTCGACGGAGTGGCCCCCGCCCAGGGTGATGATGATCGCCGCGATGGTTGCAATCAGTGCCGCCGCGAGGTACGCCAGCACAAGTGCGAGGTAGCGCCCCAGCACGACGTTCCGGCGGTTAATCGGCAGGGTGGCGTACAGAGTGTCGAGGTGGCTACGTTCGTCGGCGGCGAACGGGTTCGCCGCGAGCAAACTCATGACGATAGCTGCGGTACCGATGGCGAATACGGGCAAGGGTGTCGCGACCGCTGTAGCCACGACGAGCAATAGGGCGGGTGCGACCCGCCTCACGGGCGTGGCGAAGTTGACGATATCGAAACGAGCGAAGGTGCCGATCATGAGCTCTCCTGTTGCGTGGCGCCACGGCGGGCGAGATGGACAATCACATCGTCAGTGGTGGCGTCGTCGATCACTGTCGATGGGCCGAAGAGCGGCGTGGCATCCGATCGGATGAGCCCGTCGAACCGACCGCCGGTGCGGCGGAGCCCCATGACGCTGTCGGCCGCCGCGCGGCTGAGTTGCTCCGTACCGTGCACCATCGCGAAGTCTTCTCGCAGACCGTCAAGGGTGCCCGCGTATTCGATGCGGCCATCGTCAATGACCAGGATCAGATCGGCCAGGTTGTCCAGGTCGGTGGTGATGTGCGTCGAGAACAGGATGCTGTGCTTCGGGTCGACCATGAACTCACGGAGGATATCGACGAGATCTACCCGCGACACCGGGTCGAGTCCGCTGGTCGGCTCATCAAGAATCAGGAGCTCCGGATGATGTGCGAGCGCCATTGACAGGGAGAGCTTGACGCCTTCACCCCGGGACAGAGTCCCGATCTGAGCCTCCCGGCCGATCCCGAAACGGTCGAGGTAGCCGTGGAAGGCAGCAGGGTCCCAACTTGAGAAGAAGGGTCCGAGCCGACGCGTCAGGCTTTCGACCTTCCATTCGGGCGTGACGAAGAGGTGATCGAGAACAACGCCGATGCGATCCTTGGTCGATGCATCACCGGGCTCCATTTCGTCGAAGAGTTGGACGTGGCCCGAGTCGGGCCGAACCATTCCGAGCAGAGTTTTGATCGTGGTGGTCTTGCCGGATCCGTTGGGTCCGACGAATCCCATGACGAGGCCGGTAGGGAGCTCGAAGTCGAGCGGGCCGAGGTGGAAAGCCCCCTGCGTCCGAGCGAGACCGGTTACTTTCACCGCTGAGTCGGTCATACCTTGCTCCATTTCTCATCCAGAAGGATGTTCAGGTCAGTCCGGCTGATTCGGGCGCCGCGCGCCGCGGCGGCAAGTTCCGTGATAGCGGAGTCGAGACGAGCGCCGAGCGCAGCACGAGCGCTCTCCGGATCGACGGCGACGACAACAAAGCCGCGACCGTGCTCGTTGATGACCACCCGTTCCGCGACGAGGTCGTTGTAGGCACGAGTGACCGTGATCAAGCTGACGCGAAGGTCGGCGGCCAGTTGCCTGAGTGAGGGCAGCTGCTCCCCCACTCCAAGATCACCGCCGTAGATCGCGGACCGGACCTGCGACTTGATCTGTTCGTAGATCGGCACGCCGGAACTCGACGACAAGACGATCTGCATCCGGCGCTCCTACTGTATATGTACATAAGTACAGTACCTCGAGCCGAGAGCAAGCGCAAGACCGAGCACACCGTTCTGCGGGCGGACTAGTTCGAAATCGGATTTCCCGATCAGAGCCCGTTCCTACTTGTCAGCCATTGCGCTGTCCTCCCGCGTCCGCATGCGTCGTGCATTGACCTCGGTAAGCGTCACAAGAACTGCGACGATGCCGACGGTTGCAGCGACAGCGGCTTCGGAAGGCACATAGGCCGCGAGAGGAACAAGCGCCCACGGCAGCACGATTCCCGCTGGCGCCCAAATTAGGGCATCGCGAAGAGCCGCACCGAATCGAATTGCCTCCGCCACACTCGCCAGGAAGAACAGGCTGATTCCGGCGCCCAGGCACACCGCCGCACCCTGCGGAAGGTGGTGACCCGCGTCGGCGACGGCGGTGCCCAACGCGGACGCGAACAGGGTGACGCCAGCCACCATCAGAAAAGGCAGGTACATCACCGTGTCGCGGATTCCTCCAATGCTGCGGCGTAACTGAAGTCGTTGCAGGCCACGCGTCGCTGCCGAGCTGGCGCGCCCGAAGTAGATCCAAGCGAGCATCGAGACGGCTGTGAAACTGAGGAAGGCAGCCAGACCCGAGGTCGCCGTCCAGTGCGCATCGAGCTCGGAGATGATCGTCAGAATCGACTCGCCGAAGACGATGACGAGGAGCAAGCCAACCCGCTCGGCCAAGTGCTCGACGTTGAGGTTCTCACTGAGCCAGTTGCGTTGCCGTCCGAGGAAGTTCAGAAGGGTGATCTCGATAGCGACAGCGACTGCCCAAAAAATGTACTGCCAGGGCGTGCTGACCCCGATCGAGACGATCCAGAGCGAGGCGGGTAGGACGCTGTAGAGCATCGGTTGCCACCAGGGTTGGCCGCTCGCCCGTCGACTCATCAACCACGGGACTACCCACACAACTCGGATGGCGGCGTTGCCCAGTGCGAATGCCGCGGCCCGGTCGCCCAGTGCGCCGGGCACCGCAACCGCCATCAGGCCGAGCGCCACCATAGCAACCGTGACGACAATCCAGACCGACGGCGTGATGCGAACGCCGAACAAGTTCATGGTGAGGGTCGCGTTTACCCATGCCCACCAAGCGGTGGCAAGAAACGCAAAAAACGCCACGGCGGTCATCCACGAGGGGTCGCCGTGAAGAAAATGTGCGACCTGGCCGATGTAGACGACCATCACCAAATCGAAAAAGAGTTCAAGCCAGTGAGCTCGACGACTCGGTTGCGCTTCAGCCGTCACCGCTTAACCTTCCTCAGATGCGCGGCGGTCTTCGTTGATCTGATTCGCGTCACCCTCTCCGCAGCGCGATTGCCCCAGGGCGGTCGTTCCCGCCGTACCGATCTGCACGGAGACGTAGAACCCCGTGTCGTCGGCGCCCTCGCCCGGGTAGTTGAGCTCGATAACGACCGGGGCGCCGGTCGGTGTGCGATCTCGTCTGACCGGGGGGAAGCCCGCGTCGATCAGCAGTTTCTCGATCACCGCCGCTGTGGCCTCCTGCTGCCCGTCGGTCACCCCGGGCCCGAGCCGAAGCTTGGTGACCTGCGCCCCTGTGCTCCCTTGGAGGGCGCAGGACCGGGCGCCCGCGTCCGTGATTTTCCACTCTCCCGGTACCGTCGCGGCAATTGCGGTGAGCAGATCGGCAAGTTCGGCCTCGGCTTCCGCGTACTGCATACGGGGCGCTTGGTCATGTGCTGGCGCGCATCCGGAGAGGCCGACGATGGTGAGGACCGTAAGCGCCGCGCGAATCAATCGAGCGCGACCGGATCCGCCCGGCCCAGCGGCAGATATGCGATCGACCGTATCCGCATCAAACTTGAGTTCGTTGCCCATCGCACTCCCTTCGTCGGTCACAGGGTAATGCGACGCCCCGCTTGCCGTCGCTGGCGACGCCGGGTGCGACCTAGCGGTGATCGTGATGCAGCCGGGTTCGGAGTCCCAACAAAGCTCCCAACGTTGAGGATTCGACCTGCCTGGTCAATACAGGCGAGGGACGATCTTGTACTTCACCCTCGCGGTGTATTCGTCCCACAAGTCGCCGTACTTCGCGCGGCACAGCTTGTCGTCGTCGGCTTGGCGACTGACGAACAGAGCGATGTAGTACAGCGGATACAGCCACACCATCCAGATCCCGAAGTAGCCGGCGGCAAGGGCAATCGCGACCGCCTGGATGATCTCCCCCAGGTAGTTGATGTGCCGACTGACGCCCCAGAAGCCGTTGACTAGCAGGCTGTTCTTGCCGTCGGTGATTGCTTGCGGCGTGATCCACAAGAACCTGCGACCGGGCGCCGTCTTGAAGAAGAACTTCTGCATGTTCGCCCCGCGCGTGAGTACCCAACCGCCGAGGAAGAGCACACCGAACAGGATCGTCACCCAGACCGGGAGGCCGGGATTCGGCAGGTCGGCGGTGAACCAGAGCGCGACGGAATAGAAGTACGGGTAGAACGCCAAGCACCCGAATCCGAGCTTGAAGCCGACGCGCTCCGCGATGAAGTCGTACGTCCACAGATGGATGCGTTCGAAGATCAGGTACTCGCAGCAGAACCAGGTCAACATCCCGCAGCCGAGGAGAAATCCGGGGTTGATGCTCGACACATTCGCGAGGTGGAAAGCCGCGAACGACAGCACGTTCAGCTGCAGCAGGACAGCGCCGACGAGGTACAACCACACCTTGGCATCCACGAAGCCGTTGCTGATCTGTACGTCTTTCGACCTGCCGAACCACAGGTCCGCCAGGAACGGCTTTCCGGTCGACGGATACCTCAGCACGATCACGAGCGAGAACACGAGCCCGATCACGCACGCGCCGATGAGACCCAACCACCGGGTTTCGTAGAGCCAGGTGTACGGAACGAGATTGAAGTACCCGAGCAGGAACCACAGGATGATGCTCGCTGCAAGCACGTATCGGCCATTGATCCGGTAGTTCAGCACCTCCCCCGTCGCGTCGCTCCGGACGTAGCCCGGGCGACGTCGGGCAGGGATGACGACGTGCAGCAGCGTGATCACTGCGTACGCAATCAGCGGGGTGATCAGACCTAAGAAGATCGTCACGACAGGCCTCCGGTGTTTTTCGACATGATGGCAATGGCGGCTCGTCTGCTGAGCAGCCGGGTGAGCACGAAGCGACCGATCTTGTTGACGGCTCCGGGAATGACGATCGGACCCTTGCCCAGTGCGTTGAGCGTTTGCTCGGCGACGTCGGCGGCTTTCATCGTTCCCGGTGCGGGTTTGGCGCCCTCCACCTGCTGGTAGCCAGGGGTCAGAATAGCGCCGGCCGTGCAGGCGAGCACGTCGACGCCGCGGGGCTTGAGTTCACTCCACAGGCCCTCGGCCAGGATCGTGTTGAACGCCTTCGTCGCCGCGTAAGCCGCGATGTTCGGGCTGCCCTGCGACCCGGCGAGGGACGACATCAGCACGATGCCGCCGCTCCCTCGCTCGATCATCGGGGTCGACAGTAACTTCGCGAGCAGCAGCGGGGCCTGTACGTTGACGGCCGCGGCGCGTGCCAGCTGGTCTTCGGTCACGTCTTCGAATCTGCCGATGGGAGCGTAAGCGGCGTCGTAGACCAGGAGGCCGATAGGGAGGTCGAGTTCGCCCACAAGGTGTTTGACGCTTTCGTAGTCCGCCATGTCCGCGGCAACAGCAACGACATCGACGCCATGGGTCTCCTTGAGGCGAGCCGCGGTCGCCTTCAGGCGATCTTCTTGGCGGGCCAGCAGAACGAGGTTCACTCCGCGGCGCGCGATCGCGCCGGCGAAGGCGGCGCCCAGCCCGTCCGATCCCCCGGCGACCAAGGCGTACGGCCCGTACGAATCGGTGAATTGCGTCGCTCTCACAAGGATCGCCTTTCGGGCACAAGGGAGCGACTCGGTCCTGAGCGCTCAGCCAAATTTACTGTCTCAAAGACATCACCCGAGAGCAGCCCTATGCCGGCGCATCAGACAGATCGGAGCGACCCGAAAGTCACCAACGAGCCCGGACCTAAGCTGGGCCGATGGTCCGGTTCGCGGTTGCCGCATTCGCCGTCGTCCTGACGCTCGCCGGATGCGCGACCGCCCCGGTCACGACTCCCCCGCCGACGACAACGGAGACAACCCCTGACGGCGCAGCGGGGTGCGCGCCCGCGTCACCGATCTCTCTCGGCTTGCCGGAGGTCCGCGGAACGCCCACCCACGGCGACACCAGCCTGTTCGGTTGGATCATGGCGGACCAGCCCGGGATCCATACCGGGTCCGACATCAAGATCGTCTGGCGGATGGTCGGCGACGGCGACCTGCACGTGCAACTTCTGGCGCCGGACGGAACCGCGCATCCGCTCTCCTGGGGGCCCGACGCGCACGGCGGCAGTAACTACGAGAGGCCCGGCCGTGAGTGGGGCACCGGCATCGTGCTCGACGCGCCCGGATGCTGGCAGTTGAATTTCACGACGGACACGACCGCGGCATCCGTCTGGCTGGAAGCGACGAGCTGAGCGTCACGGCCAGAGGTCATTGAGGTGACTTCTTGTCGGCGAGGCGCTGCACCTGGCTGGCGTGCAACGCGCTGACAAACTCCCAGCCTGGCTTCGCCGCGGGTCCAATCCGCGAGTCGCTCACGACCTGCTCCTCACGAAGAGCGTGCAGGTAGGCGCGGTCCTGGTCGATCCGCGCGAGTAGCTGGTCCGCTCCCCCGACGGAACCGTGACCGGGCACGAACACCTCGACCGAGCCAGCCAGCCCCTCGAGCAGCGCGAGCGCGTCGAGGTACTCCTCGATCGGATCGGCGGCGTTGGCGTTGAGCACCGGCACCAACACGTCCGACAGCATGTCGCCAACGAAGAGCACTCCGCTCTCCTCGATCAACAGCGCAGCGTGACCCGCGGCGTGCGCGCTGTGCTGGATGATCTGCACCCGAGGGCCTTCCCACGGAAGCTCGGTCGTGCCCTCGGGCAAGCCGGTGATGCGGCCGATCAGGTCGAGTGGCACGTCGTCCGGGATGCCCACCGCCTTTGCGATCGCGGTCAGGTCACCCGAAAGCCGAGCCGCTGCAGTGGCGGCACACAGCGCGGTGCCGTAACGAGGCACGTCGCCGAACGCGGCGTGCCAGAGCAGGTGATCCCAGTGAGGATGCGTTGAGAAGCCCGCGACGACGGTCTGGCCCGAAGCCGACAGCTCTGTCGCCAAGCCTTCAAGTTCCTCGCCGCTGATCCCAGGGTCGATAAGCAGCACGCCGTCGAGCCCGTTCACGACCCCGGCATTGCTCTGGAGGAACGCGCTCTGGTGCACGTGCACGCCTTCCGCGATCTGAGTCAGCACGGTCTTGCTTCGCATTCAGTCGTCATCCCTAAAACTGTGCCAGAAAGTCCAGGAACGCCGCCACCGAGTTTGCGACGGCTCCCTCCCCAGGGCCGGTCAGTGGACGCCCCGATAGTCTGGAAGGAGCTTCGGAGTCTGGTCAGAAGCGGCGGTCATCCGGTTCGAAAGGGCATCGATGCAAGACGCGAACTTCACGCTGATCGTGCTGATCTGCGCGGCGGTGGTTCTCGGCGCAGTCTTCTCGAATCGCCTGACACGGCTGCTTCGTGTGCCGGCACCTGCGCTGTTCCTCATTCTGGCGTCGGTCGCTGCGCTCTTCCTCCCCGCCTTTGAAGACACCGCTCGACTCATTGATGAGCGAGTGGTCAGCATCGCTTTGGTCGTCATCCTCTTCGACGGCGGGATGCGGATCGGCTGGAAGCGCATTCGCGGATCGTTGGGGGCCATCACCCTCATCGGTATCGCCGGAACAGCGGTCACTGCCGCGGCTATCGCGGCGGCCGCTCATTTCCTGCTCGGCTTCGACTGGACGAGCTCGCTGCTCCTCGGCGCAGCCCTGTCACCGACCGACCCGGCCGTCGTGTTCTCGGTGCTCGGCCAACGCGAAATCTTGGGACGTTCGGGAACGATCCTCGAGGGCGAGTCCGGGGCGAACGACCCGGTTGGCATCGCGCTCATGGTGACGCTGATCGGCGTCACCGGCACGGGGTGGCAGGCGATAGGCAACGGCCTCGGAGCCTTCACACTGCAGCTCGCGATCGGTGCGATTGTCGGCATCGGTGGCGGATTGGCACTTACCTGGGTCTTGCGCCACGGACATCTCGCAGATGAGGCGCTCACCGTGATCTTCCCGATCGTGGCCGCCGTGCTGCTTTACGCGCTGGCCGCAGCCTTCGGCGGGTCGGGGTTCCTGGCAGCATTTATCGCCGGAATTCTGGTCGGAGACGTGCGGGCACCCTATAAGCGTGACATCGTGCGATTCAATTCCGGGATGGCGAGCTTGGCCGAGATCGCTGTCTTCATCCTGCTCGGCCTCAGCGTTCGGCTCGCCGACGTGTTCCAGCCGGATGTGTTGATTGCGGGCTTTGCGATTGCCGCACTGCTGATTTTTGTCATCCGACCGGTACTCGTGGGGCTCCTGATTGCGCCGGTTCGATTGCGACGCGGCGAGCGTGCTTTCGTGCTCTGGGCTGGGCTCAAGGGCGCCGTGCCGATTCTGCTCGGGATGCTCATCCTTGGGTCCGGGGTAGCCGACGCCGACCGCCTCTACGCGATCATTTTCATCGTCGTCGTCATCTCGGTGCTGCTCCAAGGTGGACTGGTCCCACTGTTTGCCCGGCTGTTCCGGGTACCCACCCACGCGATACCCGTTCGACCGTGGTCGCTCGACATCCGCTTTGCCGACGAGCCCGACGGCTTGCACCGGCACGTTGTAGCGGCCGGATCCCCCGCAGATGGGCGAACCGTCGCCGACGTCGCCCACGGCAACGTCGACTGGATCAGCTTGATTAGTCGATCGGGGCGCAACATCCCCGTTCGCAACGCAACGACCCTTGAGGCTGGCGACGTGGTGCTCACTCAGGCCGACGGCGACGCATCCCTCGAGGACCAGTTCACGTCTCCGACTCCGGAGTAGCAGTCCCGCCGGCTGCCCGCCGTGCTGCTCGTTGGGCGAGAAGCCGCGGCACCTGCGAGATGGTGACGACACCGATGATCACGACTACCCCGCCGAGTAGCTCAGGAAGTACGGGAAGCTCCCCGAGCCAGAGCCAGGCAATGAGCACCGCAACTGGCGGGACGAGGTAGAGCAGTGAGGTCGACACCGCGACCGGCATCCGCGCGACCGCGTAGGCCCACAGAACGAACCCCGCAGCCGACGGCAGCAGCCCGAGGTAGATCGCCGCAAGCCACGGCGCGAGGCCGGCGCCCAGCAACCCACCGACGTCGAACGGCACAAGTGGAAGGGTCATGACCGTGCCCGCGACCATCGCGTAGCAGGCCACTTCGATGCTGGTGTATCGCTTCAGGAGGGGGCGTTGCAGCGGATGGTAGATGCCTTGCACCACCATCGCCGCGACTACGATCCACACCGCCGTCGATAGAGACACGCCCGCTCGGGCGAGGCACACGAACACGACGCCCGCGAGAGCGATCATGCTGCCCACGATGGTGACGCGTGAGATGCGTTCAGAGAAGAGGATGCGCGCGACGGCGACCGACACAAGCGGAGCTGCGGCGACGATGATGCTGGCCGTTCCTGCGGGCACAGACAGTTCGCCCCAGTTGAGAAGCAGTTGGTATGCGGCCATACCGAAGAACCCGCAGGCCGCGATCCAGCCGAGGTCTCGGAGCTTGGGCATCCGTGCTCTGACGATGAGAGCGACAACGACCAGCGTGATCGCGGCCACTGCGAGCCGTGCGAAAGAGAGTCCGATCACTCCCATCGCGGGAGCAGCAACTCGGATCGCAGGAAACGCGGATGCCCACAAGACCACAACGGCAAAACCGGCGAGAAGTGCTCGATTGGTTCTCAATGCGCGCGACGGCGTACAGCTCGGCTCAGGGCGAGGGTCAACTTCTCTTGCCCCCAACACCCGGCACAGACGCAACTTCCTTCAGCGGCGCGGCGGACTCGACTCGTTCCGGCATTGGGGACATGTCGTGATCGACCATGCGGTCACAGTAGCGCCGCCCGCCGACGGCACGGCAATCGGGGCGCAGGTGAGAGAGAATCGCACGTGCCCATCGATCCTGCCGACCTCGAGGTGACACTCCGGGTTCTAGCGGATCTGGCTCGTGTCGACAACGATGACCCCGACTTTGTCGCCGTCCGCCGGGCAACCGCCGCGATGTTCAAGGACGTCAAACGTGAGCGCAAGCTCGGGGCGCGGGCACGCGTTCAGGAGAATGACCGCGCCGTCGTCGCGGCCACCGCAACGGGCGCTCCCGACCGGATCGACGACGAAACGCGCGGCATCCCGATCTCGGGAGCCACGACCCAACAGTCCGCAGGCGTGCTGCTCAAGGCGCGCGCCTGCTACATCTGCAAACAGGACTACACGGTCGTCGACGCGTTCTATCACCAGCTCTGCCCGACCTGCGCGGCGATGAGTCACGCCAAACGGGATGCGCGCACCGACCTCACCGGAAAGCGCGCGCTGCTGACCGGTGGGCGGGCGAAGATCGGGATGTACATCGCGCTGCGACTGCTTCGGGATGGCGCGCACACGACGATCACGACGCGATTCCCGCGGGATGCGGTCCGTCGGTTCACCGGCCTCCCCGACTCCCCCGAGTGGATCCATCGGCTGCGGGTGGTCGGCATCGACCTCCGGGACCCGGCGCAGGTGATCGCGCTCGCGGAGTCGGTCGCCGCGCAAGGGCCGCTCGACATCCTGATCAACAACGCCGCCCAGACCGTACGCCGCTCCCCCGGCGCCTACCAACAGCTAGTGGATGCCGAGCTTGCTCCCCTGCCCGACGGCCCGCTGCCCGAACTCGAGACCTTCGGGCACACCAACGACGCACACCCTCAAGCGCTCGCGCGCTCGGTCGCCGCGCATCCGATCCTCGCCGCGGCGGCGGCTCAGGCCGACGACCTCACGCTGCAGGCCCTCTCCCCCGGTTCCTCGTCACTCGAGCGACTTGCCGCCGGCACCGCGATCGATGCGGGCGGCCTGGTGCCCGACCTGGCCCCGATCAATTCCTGGACCCAAGGCGTCGATGAAGTCGACCCGCTGGAACTGCTCGAGGTTCAGCTGGCGAACGAGACGGCCCCGTTCATCCTGATCTCGAAGTTGCGTGCCTCGCTCGCCGCTTCCCCGGCCCGACGCACGTACATCGTGAATGTCAGCGCGATGGAAGGTGTTTTCGGGCGCGGCTATAAGGGGCCAGGACACCCCCACACGAACATGGCGAAGGCCGCCGTCAACATGCTGACCCGCACCAGTTCGCGTGAGTTGTTCGAGACCGACGGCATCCTGATGACGAGCGTCGACACCGGCTGGATCACCGACGAGCGCCCGCACCCGACGAGGATGCGACTCGCCGGCGAAGGCTTCCACGCGCCGCTGGACCTCGTCGACGGCGCGGCCCGCGTCTATGACCCGATCGTCCGCGGCGAGGCGGGCGAGGACGTCCACGGCTGCTTTCTCAAGGACTACGAACCGGCGCCGTGGTAGAGGACGACGTCCGCGTTCGATCAAGCGGTCGGGCCGCAGCCCGGAGTCTTCTAGCGGGCGCCTATCAGTAGTAGACGGCGCCGGCGCGCATCGCCTCGGCCTCTTCGACGCTCACGATCTCCGAGCCGAGCGGCCAGAAGGAGACCGGGACGAGCTTGAAGCAGGCGACGCCGA
>NZ_JBDSPJ010000018.1:0-4020 GCF_039912695.1 Pseudolysinimonas sp. | reverse complement strand
CGGACCCGGAGAGGTCCGGCCGCGACTGGTGAGTCAGATCGACGGGTCAGTCAGATCAGCGATACATCTTCGTGAAGTCGGGCAGCGACGGAAGCACGCCCAAGTCAACCGCGAGGTGAGCGAGCTTCTCGATCTTGTCCTTGTCGAGCGTCGCCGTGAAGTGCGGCAGCGGAACGTGATCCGCGACCGCTTCGGGCACCTGAAGGTTGTCCTTGATCGCCTGACGCACGAGGGGTTCGTTCGCAGTCGCCCAGTCGAGCGCTTCGGACATGGCCGCCGTGAAGTCGTCAACCAACTGCGGGTCGGACTTGATGAGGTCGTTTGTCGTGTAGTTGACCAACAGAGGCAGACCCGGGATGGTCTGCTGGTACGGGTACATCACCAGGTTTCCACCGCCACCGACGATCTGCGACACGAAGGGCTCAGGAACCCACGCCGCGTCGATGTTGCCGGCATCCAGCTGCGCCTTCGCATCGGGGAACGCAACCTCGACGAACTGAATCGTGGTCGGGTCGCCGCCAGCCGCTTTCACGGCCGCCATGATGGTGACGTCGCCTGCGGCGCCGAGGCTGTTCACCGAGACGCGCTTGCCAGCGAGGCCGGCGATCGTGGTGATTCCGGATGCAGCCGACGACACCACAGCGTTGACGTCAGGACCGGTCTCGAGGCTGCTGGCGTAGTTGCTCAGCACCACGATTCCGAGGTCTTGAAGCTGCGCGCGGAACGGGCCAAACGGCTGCCCGACAGCGAACTGAACATCCCCGCTGAGCAGGGCGGGAATCGCCTGAGCGCCACCCTGGGCGGGGACGACCTCGACGTCGATGTTGTGATCGCGGAAGATCCCGGCGCCGATCGCACCCCAGAGGGCACTGGTTTCGACGATGGGAAGAGCTGCGACCCTGACGGTGCGCATCTCTGCACTGCCGCTGGGCACGGGCTCACTCGACGGGCCGGAGCACCCGGTCAGGATCAGGGCGGCGGCCGCGACGGCCGCGACGCCCCAGGGGAGGTGATTCTTCATGAGACCTCTATTCATTCGACGTTGAATGGTGCGTAGGGACGCCGGAGTCGGGCGTCCGCCATCCGAATGGATGACATTTATGGTCCCCATATTCACAGTGCATGTCATGTGTGTCAATCCCATGACGATTGCTCGCCCCGAGACGGAGCCGGCACGACTCAGCCAGCCAGCCGGGTCCAGTCGTCCGCGGTGCGACGCTCGACGAGGTCCCCGAGCTCGAGCTCGAAGGTCTCGACCACCGACCTCACCCGCTCGGTCGCCAAACCACCCAATTCCCCGTGCGCACGCAGCAGGAGATCGCGTGACCGGGACCGCGGCCAGCCGGCCGGCAGAATCGACTCGGGAAGCTCGGGGTCCCGGGCCGAGAGATCCAACCAGTCCTCGAGCAGCCGGGTGCGTTCGACCAGCGCTGACGGCGCATCGAGGCGAGCGGCGGCGAGGGCCGCGAGGGCCGCCTCGGCGCGAGCAATGAACGCGTGGTACTCGTCAGCCAGCTCCGCGAGGTTCCAGGCGTTTTGGGGCATCCGGGTCGGGATGCCGGAGTCGGCGAACGATGCCTGAAACGCCGTCGCCTCAAGGCCGAGCACCGAAAGCGCGTCCACGGCCGCCTCATGTCGGTCATGGGGGCAGATCCAGACCTCGTCATAGAGGGAGGCGAATCCCAGCCAGCCCAAACGATTTCGAGCTGCCGCGCGAAGGGAACGCTCGCGCTCGGGAATCTCGAATGCGACGATGCTCCACAGCCCCGGCCACGCCTGTCCGTCGTCGCCGAACTCCGCGATGCGTCGGGAGGCGGCGCGCAGAATCTGCTGCGCGCGAGTCGTGGCGCGGTACGCCGTCGTACGGCCGGTCTTGGTGGAGGCGAGAAGTCCGCGCTTCACCATCCTGCTGAGCGCCGCGCGGGCGGCGGCGTCATTGACACCGAAATCGCCGAGGAGCGTGACCAGTGCGGCCGACGGCATCCCGGCCTCAGGTTCGATCCAGTAGTCGCCAAACAACATCAGCAGCAAGTTGGGCGGCGACCCGCTGCGCGTTCCCGCGATGCGCGAAAGCGACGCGGTTCCTTGTGCGTCGCCGACACCGGACATTCCGTCATTGTGGCACGGCACGCGATTGGTTCCGTCGGTCGTGTTCCGTCGGTCGCGACGCAACGCCCGAGTTGGTCACCCCGCGCCCAGCGCGGACACGCCTATGCCGTGACGGCGGCGATCCGGTCAGCGTCGAGGGCGTAGACCCGCGCTGCGTTGCCCCCGAGGACGGCATCCCGCGCCGCCTCGTCGCAGCCCGCGAGCAGCTCGCAGGTGGCGTCCCAGGTGCGGGCGTAGCCGCCAGCGAGTTCCGAGATCGGCCAGTCGCCGCCGTAGAGGAGTCGGTCGGCGCCGAACAACTCGAAGGCATCGTCGGCGAACGGGCGCACCTGCTCGAGGGTCCAGGAGTCGAGGGCGCCCCGGGCTGAGTACAGGCCCGAGAGCTTCGCAACAGTTCGCGGGTTGCGCGCACACTCGGCGAGGAGCGCTCGCCAGCTGTCGCGTTCCGCCGCGGTGCCACCGATCGGGGGCTTGCCGAGGTGATCGATGACGATCGTGAGTTTGGGATGACGCTCCCCGATTCCGGGCAGCGCGGCGAGTGCCGCCGGGTCGGCGGTGGGAAAGTCGAACGGGAAGTCGTGGGAAGCCAGCAGCGCGAACCCCTCCTCGACCTCCGGACGCTCGAGCCAGGCCGGCGGGTGCTCATGCACCAGATTGCGGATGCCGACCACGAGCGGGTCCGCGACGAACCGTTCGAGAGCGACCGCGAGTCGCTCAGGATCGTCGAGCGGGCTCCACGCGACGATGCCGAGCACCATCGGATGCATCGCAGCCGCCGTACGCATCACAGCGGTATCACCGGCCTCGTCGGAGGCCTGCACGAGAACGACCCCCTCGATGCGGCGCTGCTGAAGCGTCGGCTCGATTTCCGCGATATCGATCGTTCGGTACAGGTCACCAGCGCCCGGTCCCAGCCACGGATAGTTCGCCCGGGCAAGGTCCCAGACGTGCAGGTGCGCGTCGATAATCATGGGGCGCCGTTCAGGCCTCGACCGCGCGGAGGAAGCCGCCGTCTTCGAGCTCTCGCCAGACATCATCCGGAATCGCGGTCTCGTAGCGCTCAATACCGCCAGCGCTCTGCTCGGCGTTGCGCGCTCCGACGACGACGGAGACCACCGCGGGATGCCGGAGGGCAAACGCGACGGCGACGTCGGGCAGGGTCACTCCGTGCCGGTTGCAGACCGCGGCGATCGCCCGCGCCCGCGCCACGAGTTCGGGCGAAGCCGCGCTGTATTCATAGTTCGCGTCGTCGGGTACTTCGGCGCGGCTGAGGAGTCCCGAGTTGTAGATGCCGGCCGCGACAATGCCGACGCCGCGCTCGAGAGCCAGCGGCAGCAGGTCGTCGAGAGCCGACTGATCGAGCAACGTGTAGCGCCCGGCGAGCATCAGGAGGTCGACGTCGCAGCGTCGCACGAATTCGGTCAGCATCGCGGACTGGTTCATTCCGGCACCGATCGCCCGAACGACGCCCTGCTCCCGGAGTTCGACGAGAGTGTCGATCCCCGTCGTCGACGCCTCCGCCCAATGGGAGTCGGGGTCATGCAGGTAGAGGATGTCGACCGAGTCGAGCCCGAGCCGCTCGAGGCTCTGTTCGACCGATCGCAGGATGCCATCCCGGCTGAAGTCCCACTCGCGGCGGTGCGCGGCCGGAACGACAAAACCATCGTCGTCGGTTTCATGGGCACGTTCCGGGGTGGGAACGAGGGCCCGGCCCACCTTCGTGGAGATCAGATACTCGTCGCGGGGACGATCGCGCAGTGCGACGCCGAGTCGTCGTTCGGAGAGGCCGAGGCCGTAGTGCGGAGCGGTATCGAAATACCGCACCCCGCCGCTCCAGGCAGCGTCGGTGGCTGCACTCGTCGCGGCGTCGGTAGTCTCTCGGAAGAGGTTACCGAATGGGGAAGTGCCGAG
>NZ_JBDSPJ010000025.1:0-36414 GCF_039912695.1 Pseudolysinimonas sp. | reverse complement strand
CGGCGATGCCACCCGCCACAAGAATGATGACGATCACGATCGCTGCGGCGATGAAACCGGGCCGTGTGAACGGGCTGGGGCGTTCTGCGTTGTCCGACATGATCGGCTCCTTCTACTCGATGTCAGGCGCCGGAGATGAACCCGACGAGCGAAACCGCCGAGCCGACGAGGATGCACGCGATGGCGATGTAGAGGAGACCGCCGAGCTCGCCGGCGGCCTCACCGCGTCGAACGTTGATCGCGATTTTGATCGCGATGATGATGATGCCGACCACCGCCGCGATCAGGCCCAGCCACTTGGCCCAGCTGAGAAGGACGGCGACTGGTCCCTCGGCGCCAGGAGGAGCGACGGGTTCCGGGTCGGGGATGCCCGTCGGGACGTTCGTGAGAACGTCGAGAGCGGTGACGAGGAGCGACATAGCGGAGCCTTTCGTTAGTGAGTTGCGGAGGTGAGGTGCAGATCCTTGAACATCGCGGCGAATCCGCGATGTTGGTCGACGTGATTCACGGGCGCGAATCGCCAGCTGTCGACCCAGGGCAGCGACCACGTGCGCGGCACTCCCCCGCTGACGACCTGTGCCAGGTCGCGCAGTTCCTTCGGCAACCGACCCGGCATGTCCGGGATGAGGGCGAGACCCTCAAGCTGGATGCCGGCGCCGAGAACGCCGGAGGCCCACTCTGTCGCGGCGCGCTGCGCCGCGGTGAGCCCGGCAAAGTTTGTCCGCGCAACGAGGACGACTCGGTTGAGGGTGCCGGGCGTCTCAGGTGCTGGCCACGCGTGTTCCGCGGGCCGGGAACCCTGAGCGAGGGCAGCCATCGTGCTCTCGCCGGAACCACCGGCGACGCCGAGCCACCACACCGACGCGGCGTAGGGCGTCGTGCGCTGCGGCAGGCGATCGGCGCGGTCGGGCACCGGCACACCGTGCTGAGGGCCGGCGACGATCGGCGGTGTCGGCAAAGCGACCGGTACAGCGGGCGCAGGGGCAGCAGGCGACAACGCCTCGGCTGCCCTGAGCCATGGATTCTGCTGTTCCATCCGGATCCCCCGATCTCTAGCGCTAGTTTCCCTCACATCAGCCGACTGAGTTGTCTACCCTCAGCGAAGTGTGGAATGCACTTCATCGGCTGTGTGATGAATAATACCGTGCAACATCATTTATTGCCCCTGCGTAGTGGAAACTACCGGGGGAAGGCTACGACTTACGACCGTCAGGGAGTCGAAGATGCGAAGAACACTCACCGCTCTCGCGGTGGCAATCGCCGCCGCGGCGACGCTCACCGCCTGCATCGGCGCTGCGCCGGCCGCCACGCCGACCCAGACCGAACACGCTCTCCCGTCGACGGGACCCACGAACCCCGTCGACGACGGCGAGGTAGAGATCCCGGCCGAGGCATCGACGGAAAGTGGCGTCGCTGCTCTTCAGGCGGCATCCACTGCTCTCACCACGTTCGCGCAACCCGATCTGTCGGCCGCCGAGTGGTGGAAACAGATGCTCCCCCTCCTGAGCCAGGCCGCTGCGATCGCCTACGAAGGCACCGACCCGGCCGAGATTCCCGTGCACCAGGTGACGGGCCCGGGGCGCATCCTCGAGGGGAGCACCGAGGTGAGCCTGATCGTTGAGGTGCCAACTGACGCCGGCGCGTACAACGTCACGCTTATCCGCGGCGACCCCACGGCACCGTGGTTGGCCGACCGAATCCGGCCGGCGCTGGGCTGACCGTGGAAGGCAAGGGAGGGATCGCGGCCATCGCCATAATGGCGCTGCCGCTACTCGTCGTCGGCGGGCTCATCGCGATGATCCTGCTGATCTTCGGACCCGCTCAAGATGCGGGCGCCTGCGCGCCCGGTCGCACAGTGGACCCGCAGAAGATCACCGAAACGGCGATCGCCGGCTACAACGGCGTGCAGCTAGAGAACGCCGCCCACATCATGAACGCCGCCACCGATCTGCGACTGGATCGCGGCGCACAGATCCTCGGCGTCCTCGCCGCGATCACCGAATCGGACCTGCAGGTGCTCGACCACGGAACCGACGCGGACCCTGACCGACGTGGGCTGTTCCAGCAGCCCGACGATCCCGAGTGGGGCTCGCTCTCGGATCGCATGGACCCGACCCGCAGCGCCACCAACTTCTACCTGCAGCTGCAGACCGTCCAAAGCTGGTCGAGCCTGCCGCCCAGCGTCGCCGTGTCCCGCGTCCAAGGGGGCTCCGACCCTTACCGCTTCGAGGATGACTACGCCGCGGCCGCGCTGATCGTGGGAACCCTCGCCGGAGGCGGGGAAGTTGTCTGCCAGGGCGGCAACCTCGTTTTCCCGCTCGAGGCGGGATTCCAGATGACGTCGAAGTTCGGCTACCGCGGCGCGGTCGAAGGGCTAAACGTCAACCCTTTCCATGCCGCCGTCGACTTGCAGAACTGGCCCGGGGCCTGCGGTGCCCCCGTCTACGCGATCACCGCCGGCACCGTCACGGTGAAGGCCGGCTACACGCTCTCGATCAAGAGCCCGGAGGGCTACACCGTGTCGTACCTCCACATGAAGCTCAGCGATATCAGCGTCGCCATAGGAGACCAGGTCGGGGCTGGCGATCAAGTCGGCCTGGTGGGAAGTGAGGGGCCATCCACCGGATGCCACCTCGACCTACGAATGAACGTCATCGGCACGACCAACCAGGCGGTCGCTGAACTCGTCCGCGCCGAGTCGATGGGCGGACCTGCCGGTTTCGTCGACCCGGAAGAGTTCTACCGCCTCTTCGGCGTCGAGCTGTGCCCGCCCGACACCTGCAGGAGGACCTACTGATGAGTGCGCTTCCGGGCTTCCCGATCGTCTACGTCACCGTGAGCCCTGATGGGAGCGCGCACGTGAACGTGACCGGCCGGCACGTCGACTTCCCCGCAGGCGACCCCGAGGCGACTCGCCTCGCGGTCCTGGCCTACGCAGTCGACGTCGCCAAGGGCCTCGGCCGCGGCGTCCGCGTGCACTCGACGGAGCCCGACGGCTCCTACAAGATCGGCGTCCACCCCGGCGGCACGGTCGAGATCCTCGACCCCGAGCCCGCACGGGCCAAGGCCGAACCGAACACGCGGCCGCAGATACCCGAGCCCGCTCGCGCGACCGGGCTCGGCGTGGGAGCCCCCCCGGTCACGCCTCCGGCTCGCCCCCGGCTCGCTCCTCCCGCCTCAGCGCCCGCCGCGCCACCGGCGCCGGTCGCACCTGCCCCCGCCGCTGCGCCGCTCGTGCCTCCGCCGGCACCTTCCGACATCGACGACCCAACCGTCCTAATCCACCGACCAACCGCCACGCTCACGTTCTCCACTGGGAACATCATCCGTGTCGGCGCGCCGGCAATCATCGGGCGGAAGCCCTCGCACGCGGACACCGACTGGCCGGGTGCACAGTTGGTCTCGATCGAAGACCCCGAGCGGAAGGTCTCACGCATTCACTGCGCGATCGCGTGGCGAGCCGGCCACCTGGTGGTGATCGACCGAGGATCGACCAACGGCACCGCCGTCACCCGTGGGGATGCGCAGCGCCATCTGCTCGACATCGACACCCCCGTCGAACTGTTCGATGGGGACATGCTCCACCTCGGCACGAACATAGATGTCGCCATCGCCGTCGCCGCATTGCAGCCGGAAGCGGCGCGGTGATGCACAACCTCCCGGGTCTCGGCAGCGCCGCGCTGGATAATGACGGGCATGTACTACCCGCCGCGAACGTCGTCATCGACGACCCGACCGGACTCTCGTCAGTTCAGGGGCTCGACGGGACGTCGCCGCCCCCGCTGATGGACGACGACTACTGGGCGAGGCTCCCTGATCCCCTACCCGTCTCCGCGGTCGCCGACGTTGTGCGGCTCAGCAAGGGCACAGTTTCCCGCCGACTCAACACCGGCGAGATCCCCGGCTACTTCATCGGTGGGTCCTGGATTCTTTTCAAGGACGAATTTCGCGCCTGGCTCGGCAGCATGCGCAACGACCCCATCCCCCCACCTGAGGACGTCGACCCACTCCGTGCGTTCGACGATAACCTCGGCGTCGCCGACCTCATGGAGATATTCGGCAAGGGGAAACTGACGATCCTCCGATGGCTACACAACCGGACGATCCCCGGGTACCTCGTCTCGAACCGCTGGATCGTCTACAAGTCCGAGCTACGCGCCACCTTGGCAAGCACGTCGAACGAGCCGCGCCCAGAATGATCCCGCAACACACCGCGTGCCTGCCGTTAGCTCCGGCGTTAATGCTCAAGGATTCCCGCATGCGCACCAGCAACGCAGGGATCAAGCGCAACCGCCGCGCGCGCGGCCTCCCCGTCGTCCGGGCCGAGGTTCGCCTTCTCCCCGAGACGGACGCCAAGCTCGACGCCGCACGCCAGGCGTCGGGGCAGCTGTCGCTCTCCCTTTACCTCGAGCGGCTCGTTGCCGCAGTCGAAGCCGAGCACGGCAGCCTGCCAGTGCTCTCCCCGACCCTTGATGGCCTGGAGGTCACCACGACAGCCGCTTAACAGACGAAGGCCGCCCGTGGGCGGCCTTCTCAAAGTCTCGGCCCGAACCTTCTCAAGTTTGGCGACTAGAGGTTCGAGCAATCAAAAACCAGCCGGAGATCCGGAGGGTTTCCCCTACCCGGAAGTGACTCCAGGAGGTGACTCGATCGTAACGCATGCATACGTCGCGCGACAGAGCGCTTCGGTACTATTTGCTGCAGGCGTGTCGTCTGACGTCGACGACGCCTGGGCGCTCACCCGCGAGCTCAGCCCGCGGGATCGCGTGCGCACCGCTGTGCTCGAGTACCACGGTGGGCCCTACACAAACGACTACGCCTCCGAGGCGAGGGTCGCCGGCGAGCGGCCTCAGGGGCCGTGGGCGATGTACCTCGCGGACCGCCGCGGATATCTCTTCATCTGCTTCGACCTCGACGCAGGCAAGGGCAACGCCGCCCACGACGCCGGCAGGCTCAGCCTGTGGCTCGACGAGCTCAACATCGCGCACCTGGTCGCCGTGTCCGGCCCCGCCGGCGGCCGGCACGTTTGGATCGCCCTCACCGAGGCGACCCACCCGGCTCTGATCCGCGAGCTCGCGGATCTCGCCGGCAGCCTGCTCCCCTCGCTCGATAAGAGCCCGCTTCGCAACGCCGAGACCGGATGCGTGCGCCCACCCGGCTCCCCACACCGCCACGGTGGAGCGTCGACGATCGCCAGCGGCGCGATCGCCACGCTGCAACGTGGCAACACCACCGTCGACCAACTCGCCCTGCTGCGCGAGTTCCTGGTCGACGTCGGCGCCGAGATCCCCACCGCCCCGGTAAGCATCATCCGCGGAATGGAACACGACAGCGACGGACACCCTCACCTCGTCGGCCGACGTCGGGAGCCGAGCGCGCGGATCCGCGCGATGCTCACCGACGCCCCCGCGGCCGACACATCAACCACCCAGGCCGCAGTGCTCGCCGGCCTCGCACGCGCCAGGTGGCGCTACGCCGACATCGCCGCTCTGCTGGAACACTCCCCCGCGCTCGAACACGCCCGCAGCCGCCCCGGCGTCGGAGGCCGCATCGCCGTGCCACGGCACGTCGCCCGACGTCGCCTCGCGGCCGACTGGCAACGCGCCGTCTACTACGTCGCCGCCAGCCCCACCGCCGGCGACTCGCAAGACCAAGACTTCCAAGAGCGCGCGATCGCCGTCACACGGGCCGTCCGCGCCGTCGAGCACCGCGCGGACACCATGCCCGGCCGGTGGGGCCTCGACGGCCTCTCCCGGCCAGCACGAGCCGCACGCGGCCGCTACAGCCACCGCGCCGTACTCCGCGCCGTCTGCCTCTACCTCGTCCAGGCAGCACGCCACGTCGTCGAGGTCGACGTGCGCCGCCTCGCGCGCGACACCGGCTACGGCCGAGAGGCCTGCCGGCTCGCCCTGATCGCGCTCAGCACCGCAGAGACCCCCCAGGACGTCGAAGGCGCCTGGCTCGTGCGCGTAGACCCGGCCGAGGGAGCCCACGGAGCCACCTACCGCCTGTCCACTCGGTTCTCCACAGCATCAGATGACGCTAAGTGGTCACAAGCAGCCATGCGCCCGGCCCCCTCCGGCGGCGGCGACGCCCGCACCTGGTGGCTGAACGAGCTCACGCAAGCTCTACACGCGCTCAACCACGACACGTTCGCCGCGCCCCACTCGCTAGGACGCACCGCGGGACGGGTCTACGCAGCGCTCTCAGCTGAGGTTCCCCACTCCCGCGCTGAACTGAGCGCCGCCAGCGGTATCTCTGTCGACCAGGTCCGCCGATCGCTTCGCCGGCTTACCTGGTACCGCCTGAGTGATCGAACGTCGAGCGGATGGACACGACCCGACGTCGACGCCCGAGACCAGGTAGCCGACTTGCTCGACGTCGCCGGCTACCTCGAGCAGCGAGCCACCCGCTACGACGTCGAGCGCGGCACCTGGGCGTGGTGGCAGGCCGAGGTCAACTGGATGCGCAGCCGCAACAAGCGTCGACGTCGTCGACGCGCGCCGACCGGCGTTGCCCTCTTCCCCCAGAACGATCGGCCCGACTACCCGGCCTACCCGCGCTCAAGCAACCACCGCGCCGACCACGTCGCCGCACGCACTCTCGTCGGCGCCGGGATCCTCAGACCGACGACAACGGCCGCAGTCGCGGCCTGACGACGAGCCCGCACGCGGGCCAGTGAACAACAAACCCTGTCGGGTTGCCCTTCCGGACTCGACGACCGTAGTTCGCTCCATGCGCTCCGTGCCCGGCTTTCGCGGCATATCCTCCCTCGCTGCGCTCAGTCCGGTATTCCACGACCGGTCACTGCACGCCCTCCGCTCCCAAACGATCTCTGTGTCCGGAAGGGCAATCAAACAGTCGATCAAGGAGAGAGAGAACCATGACTGACACCACCACGCTCGGCACCGTCGAGCACATCGACCCGAACACCATCGAGGTTGAAACCAACATCCGCACGGTCAGCAAGCCCGACCCTGCCCTCGTCGCCAGCATCCGCCAGTTCGGCGTGCTGGAACCCGTCGTGTGCCGACGCGACGAGAACGGGAACGTCACCGTGCGGATGGGCCAGCGGCGAGTGCTCGCGGCCCGTGAAGCAGGAAGCGACACCATCCCGGCCTACATCGTGGCCGGGGACGACGCGACCACCACCCGGCTCCTGGAACAGTTCGCAGAAAACGAGCACCGCGCCGACCTGACCCAGGCCGAACGCGCAGCCGTGTTCCAGCAGCTGCAGTTCGAAGGGCTCAGCAACGGCGGACAGGTCGGCGGGATGACCGACGAACAGAAGGCCGAACGGCGAGAGCTGATCGCGAACAACAAGGCGTGGGACTCAGCCGAGGCCGTACGCCGCGAATGGCTCGCAACCTTCCTCAGCCGCAAGACCCTCCCGAAGGACGCACCCGCGTTCCTCACCGTCGGCCTCACCCAGCACCGCCGCGACGTCGC
Source organism: Pseudolysinimonas sp. (assembly GCF_039912695.1). Classification (GTDB taxonomy): domain Bacteria; phylum Actinomycetota; class Actinomycetes; order Actinomycetales; family Microbacteriaceae; genus Pseudolysinimonas_A. The sequence goes on along the minus strand of NZ_JBDSPJ010000025.1, from coordinate 28,965 downwards.
CAGCGCCCTCAGCGGCGGAAACCGGCTCGCGGCCACCCTTCTCGGACTCGAACCGCAGTCGAGCGAATGGCAGCCCAGCCCCGTCGATGGGTACGCCGAGCAGCACGGGAAGGCCGGTCACGTCGCCCTGGCGATCGTCCTCGCGGGAATGGAGGCCGCGATCGGTCGCCACACCTGGCGCAACCCGTCGAGCACGGCGGGCCGCTACCTCGCCCAGATCGAGGCATGGGGCTACGCCCTCTCCGAGGTCGAGCAGATCGTCACCGCAGCCAAGGTCACCCCGGGCGACGAGTTCGACGCCGAGCCCGAAAGTGACGACGAAGGCGAGGACGTCGAGGACTGAGCCACACCTTGCGGCTCCCGGCACAACATCGTCGGGAGCCGCAAGGCACCACCGCAACGGAGCCGCCCGCGGCGGCCCTCACCCACCTCGAGCGGCTCCGACGACAGAGGCCGGCACCGCTCCCCCTTTGGCCCCTGGCCTGTCCGGCATCCGACCGTAGTTCCCTGCGCTGCTTACCGTGCCCAGTCGCCGCTATTTGCAGACTCCGGCTGCGCCTCCGCTTAGCAACCACTCACTCCCGGGCACTCACGCCGCTTCGCTCACAAGCGGATATCTCTGCCGGAAAGGCCCGGGAAATCGACGAGGGAGAAGAACATGACCCGATACATCAGCACCAAGGAGACCGCCGCCATGTTGCGCCGCGATCTGGCGAAAGCATGGCCGGGCGTGAAGTTCAGCGTCCGCATGGCCACCGGTACCGCATCCGCGTGGATCGACGTCCGCTACATCGACGGCCCCACCTGGCGCGAGGTTCGCGCCTTCACTGGCGAATACCAGGGCCGCGACTTCAACGGCATGACCGACAGCTACGACGAGATCGAACCCGTGCTCGCCGTCCTCCCCGGCAACGAGCTACCCGAAGTCATCCACTTCTCCTGCGACGGCATCAACAGCCACCGCGAGTACTCCCCCGCCGCCCGGCTCTTCGCGCAGCAGATCATCGCCGACGCCGGCCACGGAGACATCCAGACGTGCACGCCCGAAGGCGCGCCGCTGCACCGCGGCGACGTACCGCACGATGTCGCGATCGGCGGGAAGGTCTACAGCGACCTGTACTCCCCCGCCGGCCTCGCCGAGCGGATCCTCGGCGACCTCGACCTAAGCCTCATCACCACCTGACGAACTGGCGGTGCCCCGGCACACAGGCTGGGGCGCTCAGGCCGCCTTGGCGGCCGGCGAGGGGCGGCAACCCCCCGCGCTCCCCCACCAACCGCGATCCGAGCCGCCTGACGGCGGCGCCCTGCCGAATCACGACCTCTGACCCTTCCGGCGGCCGATCGTAGTTCGCTGCACGCGCTCCCGTGCCCGACGCCGGCTCCTTATCCTCCCTCGCTGCGCTCAGTCCGGTACCGCCACCGTCGGGCACTTCGCGCCCTCCGCTCTCAATCGATCTCTCTTGCCGGAAGGGCCAGGAGAACGAGGGAGAGGAAACAACATGGCGACATACCGCCAGCAAGACCGCAGCTACACCTACGAGAACGACTGGGAGGCATTCACCGCCAAACTCGCGGGCTACAGCCCCACGAAGGTCGAGAGCCTCGTCAACGACGCGAAGGTCGATCAGAAGCTCGCGATGATCGTCGCCCTCACCGGCGACTGGCGCGCCGAGTACTCAACGTTCGACGCGCTAAGGAAGCTCCGTCAGGCGCAATGGCGGATCATCGAAGAGCGCCGGATGACCCCGAACCCCGACGCATTCCGCCCCTACCTCGACGCCGACACCCGCGCCCTGCTCCCAGCGATCAAGCTGCATCGCCGCTACGCCGAGGCACGCAGAAGGGACCGGGCCGCGCGCGACTCGTTCTGGAACGGGATCAGGAGCGGCAAGTGGCGAGGTCGCAGCATCGAGCGGATCGTCGCCCGGGAACGCCGCCGCATCACGGAGTCGTTCTTTGCGCCGCCCTACGGGGGCCCGGTCACCCAGGCCGAGCTCAACGTGCTGCACGACACGTTCCGAACCATGCGGCCCGTCCTGGCCGTGAAGCGGCCCACGATCGACCCGGCAGGGATGACCCCAGAACGCGCGCTCGCAATCGCGCGCGACGTGCTCGTTCACTGACCGAGCGGTGAGGGGGCCAGCCGGCCCCCTCACACTCGCCCACCGGCGAAGTTCCACACACCCTCGCCGCGACCCGCGCTCGGCCACCCGCCGGTGCACCTACTGTCGCCGGCATGACAACCACGACCCTCAAACGCTGCGCCCTCGATCGGGCCGGGATCCCCGACCTCTCCGACCTCGAGTCGATCGACCTCGACCTCGAGGCGATCGCCGGCGTCTCGTTCCACGTCGCCGTCGACGAGGCCGACCCTCAGCGGCCGGCCTACTACCCGTTCGCCGCCGTCGACCTCTGGCACGAGCTCGTCTTCATCCCCCTCCCCCGCGAAACCGACCCGGCCGCCGCCGGCGACGCCATCACGCTGCTCCGCGCCGCCCTTCCCCCGGGTAATGCTGTCATTGCTGGTATTGCCCGCAATGACAGCAACACGGGCAACACATGTAACACTGTCAACGCTGGCAATGTGGGTATTACCCGCTATGCTGGCATTACTGTTATTTGATCGGGGAGGAACCTCATGGCAACCACCATCGACCGCAACGCGCTAGGGCGCGTGATCGCGGTCATGAATGGCAAGGGAGGTGTGTTGAAGTCGACGATAACTTCGAACATCGGGGGACTGCTCGCCTCAAGCGGGTACAACGTACTGCTGGTCGACCTCGACCCGCAGGGCAACCTCGCCGAGGATCTCGGCTACACGGGCGACGACCGCGACGACCGCGGCCGCGCCCTGTCAGACGCCCTACAAACCGAGGGCCGACTCGGTGTCGACCCCGTGCGTGCGGTGCGGCCCAACCTCGACGTGTTCGTCGGTGGCGCGGAACTGGAGAAGGCCAGCGCCTTCCTCGTCACTCGTGGCTCCAGTTCGGAGACCACCCAGCTCGCGCTCGCGCGCGTACTGGAGCCGATCGCCGGCAACTACGACATAGTGCTCATCGACTGCCCGCCAGGCGAGGAAGCGCTGCAGACCGCCGCCGCCGGCGCCTCGAGGTGGATCCTCGTGCCGGTCAAGAGCGACGGGTCCAGCCGGAAGGGCTTCAATGCCGTCGCCGACCGCATGGAGCTGGTGCGCGGCCTGCGCCCAGGTGCCCCCGGGGTCAACCCCACGATCGGGCTCCTGGGTGTCGTCCTGGTCGGAGTCGGAACTTCAGCCACCGTGGTGCAGCGCGAGGCGCGCACGCGGATCGAGGGAGAAGGCGATAACGCCACCGGCGACGTCTTCACCGCCACCGTCCGGCACAGCGAGGCGACCGCTCAGGCTTCCCGCGAGCGGGGCCTGCTCGTGCACGAGATCGACGAGAAGCTTGCCGAGGCCCCCAAGTGGTACCAGGTGCTCGGCGGCGAGGCCGCGGCAGCAAGCTTCGCGCCTCGCACCGCGACGTCGGTGGCCGACGACCTCCAAGCCGTCGCCGAGGAACTCGTCGCACGGCTCACCGCGGCCGAGACAGCGACGGCAGCCGCTACGCAAGGGCAGCCGGCATGAGCGACCCGGCACCCCGCCGCGTCATCGGCGGCCTCGCCCCTGTCGGGGCCCCCAGCGCGCTCGACCGTATGCGCGGCGCCGCTGCGCCGGCGGCGCCGGTTCTCGCCGCACCGACGCTGGCCCCGACGACCGCGGAGCGGCCTCAGGCGGCTCCTAGCGTGCCTCAGAGCGCCCCTGAGGCCGTAACCGCCGAGCCGGATCGGGCGTCTGCGCCCGCCAGCGCCCCTCAGAAAGCCCTGAAGGCGTCTACGCGGCCGAGAACCCGCGCCGAGGCACCGTCGGCTGCTCAGCGGCCTGCTGGGGCCGCTGCGGAGGCCCCGAAGGAGCAGATGACGACGTACATCGAACGTCCTACCCGCGCCCGCGCCAAGGCGGCTTTCAAGGCCACTCAGCACCTCGAGGGCGATGAGTCGTTTTCCGCGTTCGTGCAGCTCGCGCTCGAGCGTGAGCTCGTCCGCCGCGAGAAGGCGCACAACGGCGGCAAGCCCTACGCCGGCGACGGAGGCCGGCTGACCGCAGGGCGTCCGCTGCAGTAGCGGCACACCAGACGGATCGGGGGATCAGATGACGAGGAAGAAAGCGCGCGCTGCCGCGAGCCGATGGGACCGCTGCGCGGTCCTGTCCCTCGATGAATTCCTTGACCTTCCCGGCGAGCCGATCATCGGTCGTTCCGTGCTTTCCGTTCCCGGCCCTCGCTATTTGCAGACTCCGGCTGCGCCTCCGCTTAGCAACCGCTCGAACACGGGCACTCCAGCACTCACACTCCCCATTGATCTCTCTTACCGGGAAGGCCGGAGAAATGGTTGGTGGAGAAGTGAGAGAGAACATGAGCGGTCGAGAGAACGTCGACACCGTAGGTGGGTACGAAGTGCCCGTCGACCCGATGGACGACCTGCAATGCGAGGGGTGCCAGTGAGCACCCTGACGGCGGTCGAGACCGTCACCACACGCATCGAGAAGGACGACGACTCGCGGACCGTTCCGCGGTTGGAAGCCCGACACGACACCTTGAGCGCCTACGGGCGATCGGGGTTCCAGTTGGCGAGCACGATCACGGTCCCGTCAGGGGGTCACACGATCATCGTTGACACGCTCATCCGAGCATCCGAATAACCGATCAGGGAACAGGAGAAACACCATGTCCACACGCACCATCACCGGCAACCTCGCGGCAGACCCCGAGGTGGTCAAGGCCGGCAGCGTCAACATCACCAAGTTCCGCGTCATCGAGAACACGGGGGAGTACCGGGGCGGCAAATTCACCCCGCACGACAACCCGACCACGCACTTCGTGGAGGCGCGCTTCGAGCTCGGTGAGAACGCCGCGGCGACCCTCGAGAAGGGCAGCGCCGTCATCGTCGTCGGCAAGGAACACACCAACTCCTGGGAGAAGGACGGGGCCACTCAGTACGGCCGCGTCATCGACGCCGACACGATCGGCGTCGACCTGGCCCGGGCAACCGCCGTCGTCACCAAGAACCCGCGCGACGACAACTAGCCGGCAGCGAGGGGGTCGGTTGCGGAATCGGCCCCCTCACTGTCCGTAGCTCAGGAGAGGATCACCGCCATGAGCACCTTCCTCGACGACGACCTCGCGGCGATCCTCCGACTGCGCTGGCAACTCGTCGACGGGGAGGAAACCGGCGCCGCGGCCCTGCCCTACAACGCCGCCTGGTCGCGATCGCAGCTGGTGAGCGAGATCCTGGATCTGTTCTACGACGAGACCAAGTTCGGTCACGTCGCCGGCCTGGTCGCCCCAGGTGAGCTCGACGGCATCGGCACGCTGCGCACCGCGGCCGCCCGACACTACGACGCGATGGCCAGCGTCATGAACGCGGGGGAGTAGCCCCGCCTCGAGGACCAGCCCCCAGCCGCACCACCCATTTCTCTCTCTCCTCGGCTGGGGGCTTTCTCGTGCCCGCACGCCGGAGGCCGCAGGTAGCGTCGAGCGCATGTGCGGCCGCTACGCGATGGATGACACCACGAACGAGCTCGTCGTCGAGTTCGTCGCCGCCGGCGGCCGAGCACAAGACTGGATCCCGAACTACAACGTCGCCCCGACGCAGCGGGCGCCGATCGTTCGGGAGTTCGTCGACGACGCCGGCACACTCGAGCGCGAGATCGAGCTCGCACAGTGGGGATTCTGGCCCGCATGGGTGAAAGCCGGCGACAAACGACCGCACCCGATCAACGCCCGGTTCGAGACCGTCGCGAGCAACGGCATGTTCCGCGGAGCCTTCGCCGAACGCCGCTGCATCGTGCCGATGCGCGGCTACTACGAGTGGGTCGCGCAGCCCGACGGCAAGCAACCGCATTTCATCCACGACGTCGACGGCGAGCTGCTCTCCGCCGCCGGCATCTACGCCGTCCGAAAGGACGACGCTGGCGAATGGCAGGTGACCTACGCCGTCATCACCCGCGAGGCGCGGGATGCCTCCGGCGAGATCCACGACAGGATGCCGTTGTTCCTGACGCCGGACATGCGGGACGAGTGGCTGCAGCCCGCCAAGGCTGGCGACGTCGACAGCCTGATGCACAACCTCGATCGAGCCTCGAGCGCGATCGCGAAGGCGATCGTCACCTACCCGGTGAGCCGTGCCGTCAACAACGTGCGCACCGCCGACGCCACCGACCCGGCTCTCATCGAGCCACTGCAGGCCGCCGACACCTCTCCCGCCTAGCGGCGTGAGCTACCGCTGCGAGGTGTCAGTGACCGAGAGGGACGGCCCGGACAGCAGCTCGTCTCGGGTGAGGTCCTGCGTGCCTGGAATCCCGTCGATTTCCACGGTGAAGAACCTCGAGTCCGAGTCGAAGCCGGCAACGGTGAACGACCACACGCATGTGAGGTGCCCAGGCTGGTATTCGGTGGCCTCGGGGTCGAAGGTCAACGGGGCGAGCCCAACAGTCTCGCCCTCGGCGTCAGTGATCTTGACGTCGAGGCCACCGAGCCCGAAGCCGGTAACGGCCTCTTCGCAGTAGCGCTCCTTGTTCTCTTCGTACGGCCCGTAGGTCTCCCGCTCCATCGCGATCCCGATCGTCGTGTAGGTCGCATAGGCCGGTTCTTTAGACACCGAGCCAGTGATCGTTTCTGTCGTTGCAGGCGGCGACCCCGCACAGCCGGCGAGAGTCATTGCCAGTGGAACGACACAGGCAAACCCGATCGCGGTTCTCAGGATTGCGGCGTGCAGCATGCAGGAATCCTGGCATGCAGACGGCGTTGCCCGCCCCCGTTCGAACATTTGTTCTAAACTCGGCGGGCATGGGACAGAGCAAGCGGCACGGGGATCTGTTCGATGAGCTCGGCCGGCAGCGCATAGAGGAAGTCGCGCTGCGCCCGGTACCGGTGAGTCTTACCCCGGAAGAGCTCGATGTCGACGAGCACCCGGTGAAGTCGCCGGGGGAGGGCCGGGGGATTCGGGTGAGGGCGTGGGTGCGCTACCCGGAGATCGTGGTCGACGTCGCGGCCGAGGCGTTCGAGTGGAACGACAAGGCGGTGCACGTGCGCTGGACGGCGCCGGACGGAGGCCGCAGGGAAGCGTGGGTGTGGGCCAACGCGGTTCGGCGGGTGGAACCGCCGCTAAGCCCGCGCGATCGCGACGTCTCAGCCCACTTCGCGAAGTTGCGTGGCAAGCCCGCTCAGGAAACCGGGCCGAGGTAGACGATGACGGCGCGGTCGGCGCCCTCGACCTCCCACACGATGACGTCGTAGACGTCGCGGCCCTTCACGAAGACGTGCGTCAGGTGCGCGCCCACCTTGTCGGCGCGGAAGGCGCGGTCACGGCCAGAGCCGTCGCGGATGCCCTGGAGCGCCTCTTCGTGGGCGGCGGAACGTTCGGGGTCGTGCTCGCGGTAATGCGCGCGAGCCTCGGCGGCAGGGCGCCTGAACACAAGCAGTCTCATAGTTCCTATGATACCACCTTGAAACAGTTGCACCAATGAAACATCTGTCCCACCGTTGCAACCGCATATCAACATTGATAAGGTGGTCTAGGTCCACAACAAGGCCGACAACAACACCAACGACAAAACGATCAACAACTACAACGACAAAAACGAAGCTACGAACAACACGAAGACACCGAACAACACGATCACAAGACCAAACGAAGACACCGAAAAACTGCGCGAAAGCGAACCCCGACCATGACTATGACCACACCAGCAGCCACTCTCGTTCAGACCGACTCGCGGAAGCGAGTGAGTCTCGCCGGTCGCGTCGCGCCCGGCGCGTACTACCTCGTCACCACCGACCCGAACGGTCGCATCACCCTCGAACCGGCGGAGGTCGTTTCCAAGCTCGAGCGTGACGTGCTCGCAAACCCCCGGATCATGGCGGAGGTTGCCGCCTACCGGGCGGACCCCTCCGATGTGGTGGAGGACGATCAGCCATGACCGACGCGATGCAGACCACCGTTACCGGCGCCGACGTCGCGCGCCGGCAGGCCATCGTCGACGAGGCGCGCCACTCGAGCGAGCTCGAGGGCGGCCGCAGCACCGACGATGTTCGGGCGCTGCAGGACTCCTGGGCTGCCGGCGAGATCACGCTCGAGCAGCTGCTCGAGGGGACGGCCGCCCGTTACCCTTCGCAGGCCGACCGCTAGCCGTGGACGATCGGCCGTGGGAGACCGCGGCGAGTGAGGCTGAGCGGTGGGCCGGCTACCTCGTGCCGGGAACCGACGTGCTGCGCAACCTGTCGGTGCCACAGGCGGAGTCGCTTGCGGACCTGGCGACGTTTGAGAACAACCGCGTCGAGGTGCGGCTGATCGAGTTGCGCGCCCGACCAGTCGGCGGCACCTTCGACGCGGACCACTTGCGCGGGATCCACCGTCACCTGTTTCAGGACGTCTACCCGTGGGCGGGGGAGTTCCGCACGGTCGGCATCAGCAAGGGCTCACGCGCCCGCCCTGACGGGTCGCTGTCGCCGGCTGTCTTCCTCCCGGTCGCGCACATCCCCTTCGTCGTCGACGGGGTGGCCGCCAACCTGCGGTCGGAGAACTACCTGCGCGGTTTGAGCAACGAGGCGTTCGCCGATCGACTCGCGGTGCACTTCAACGACCTCAATGAGGCCCACGGTTTTAGAGAGGGCAACGGGAGAGCTCAACGTGCGTTCTGGGATGAGCTCGCGGGGCAGGCCGGCCATGTCATCCACTGGCAGGTGGTGTCGGCGGATCTGAACATGCGGATGTCGCACGAGGCGCGCGTGAACGGCAACCTCGAGCCGTTGCGATCGACGCTGCGCGCGATCGTTTCCGACTCGTCGGAGGCCGCGGCGACGATGAAGCTGACGGAGGCTTCCCGGCTCGCGGGGATGGACACACCGAGCCGACCGGGGCGAAGCCCGGCCGGCCCTCTCGGTGTCGATCCGTTCGGAGCGGTGCCGTACCGACCGGGGCTCGATACCGGCCGCGGCTACGGCCGCTAGCGTCCGAGGTCTCGCCTGTCGGCTCGCCACTCGTCGACGTCGTTCCGGTGGTACCGGATCGCAGCGCCGATCGTGTAGTACCTCGGCCCCGAGCCTCGGTCGCGGAGATCTCTCAGCGCCCCACGGTTGACGCCGAGGATCTCGCCCACCTCTTGCGGGGTGAGCAGCATCGGCACGACGCCCTGGAAGGCGATCGCCGTCGGGGTGCTCACCGCTCCATCTCCTTCGGCCGGATCCCGGCGGCGTCCCGCAGCGCGGCGCCGAGCTGGTCGTGGTGCGCGCGTGCCTTGGTGATCTTGGCGTCGGTGAAGTCGGGCGCCTCCCGGCGCAGCGCAGCGGCGATCTCTTCGGGCAGCTCGACGTGCTCACGTAGCTTCTCGACGAGCCCGTCGTAGGTCGTGACCTCTCCGAGGCTCGTGCCGGCGACGTCGACGAGATCCCGTTCGCCGTGCCCGAGCTCGACCTCGCGCTGTGCGAAGTAGGTCACCATTGGCTCATCCCAGCCGACCGTCCACGTGGAGCCGGCGTCGTCGATGAACTCGTGCCGGCTCATCACTGGCACCCGTCGCATTGCAGGTCGTCCATCGGGTCGACGGGTACTTGGTACCCGCCAACCGTGTCGACGGTGACTGTTTCATCTGGGCGGTTCATGGTCATCCTCTCGGTGTCCTCGGCGTTGCGCCGATGGCCTGCCATCGGTGCGCCCCTGCCCGGGTGCATGCAGAGGAGGCGTTGTCAGGGGTCGCCGCTCGCGGCGATCCGCTTGCGGACGCGGAAGCGGCCCCTCCCCACCGCGGCGGGGTCTTGGACCACAGGAACGGAGTTCCTTCCCCAGCCGCCCGTGGGACTCCGGAGGGGCCGCTGGAGCGCCCTTGACGGCGCCGGAGCGGAGTGCAACCAACCACCTCGGCAACGTGTGCCGGTCGCCGCGAGGAGACCTCTCGGCATCCCCAGCTCGCTTTGCCGTGGACGTCGCTATCGCGCCGTTGGGGATGGAGTCCCGGTCGGAGCAAGCTATAAGTTTATGTTCCATAAACCGCTCTCAAAGCTGGACGCGCGTCGTTGAGCGCGGGCATACTGGCGTATGACGCCCCACCTCGAGGTGGGGTCGCTGCGCTGGGCCGAGAGACGGAGGGGACCGTGGGCGAGGCTGAGAACGACCGGGGGAGTGGTCCCCTTTTTGGTCGTCGACGTCGTGCGAACGCGTCGGGGGAGCGGCGCACGAAGCGGTACCCGGTTACGGTCACCGCAACCGAGGATGCCGAGCTCATCGCGAAGGCGAAGGCTGCCGGCATGACCGTGCCGAGACTGCTGCACGAGTCTGCGAAGAGTGCGCACGTGGAGACCAGCACGGAGCGGAAGGCGGCGATCGCCAGCCTGTTTCTGCTGCGTCGCGAGGTCGGCACGATCGCGAACAACGTGAACCAGCTGGCGAAGTTCGCCAACACTGAGAGGACGTTCCCGCGCGAGGCTGAGGCCGTCGTCGCGGAGTTCCGGAGGCTGTACCCGCGGATCCGCGAGGCCGTCGATCGGTTGGCCGACTCGTGATGCCGAACGTCACGCGAGGCGACCGCATGGGCGGTCTGCTGGCCTACCTCGCGGACACGGATGCGGAGCGCACTCACAACGTGCATACCGAGCCGCACCTGGTGAACGGTGACAGCGCGACGTTCACCTTCTACGGCGACGCCGAGTTGGACAGGGCCACGGCTCTCGCGATCGCGCGGGATCTCGACGAGCCGCGAACCGCGTTCGGCGTCGAAGTGAACGGCGGCCACGTGTGGCACGCGTCGCTGAGCTTGAAAGCCGAAGAGGGGCAGAAGACCGACGAGCAGTGGGCGACGATCGCGCAGGACTTCGTCGACCGGATGGGATTCACCGAGGCATCCGGGAAAGCCGGCTGCCGGTGGGTCGCAGTGCGGCACGGACTCTCGGCCGCTGGCAACGACCACATCCACATCGCGGTCAACCTGGTGCGCGAGGACGGCACCAAGGCGTCGATCCATCACGACTACTCGCGGGCTCAGTCGATCGCCCGCGAGCTCGAGCAGGAGCACGGGCTACAGGTGCTCGAGTCCCGCACATCGGACATGGCCATGCGCGGAGAGAGCGCCGCGGAGCGCGGGGTCGCGGAACGCGAAGGCGAGCCTGTGGTCGCATCCGTCCGGCTCGAGCGGAGCGTGCGCGCGGTCGCGGCGGCATCCGTCGACGAGGGCGAGTTCGTGCGCCGGCTCCACCAGGCCGGCGTCCTCGTGCGGCCCAGGTTCGCCGCCGACCGCGACGACGTCGTGGCCGGCTACTCGGTGGCACTGCGACCTCGCGAGGGGGAGCCGATCGTCTGGCACGGCGGCGGCCGGCTCGCACGCGATCTGACCTTGCCGCGGCTGCGCGACGGCTGGCCGGATACTCCGCAGGCCGCCCAGGCGGGCGTCGACGAGTGGCGGGCGACGTGGCGAAACCCGATGAGATACACGCCCGTCGCCCCCGGCCGCGAGCAGCACGAGCCCGGCCCCGAGGTATGGCGGCAGTACACCGACGACGTGCGCCGGCTACGCGACGACCTCGCGTCCATCGACCCCACCGACCGAGCTGCGTGGTCGCGGGTCGCGCGGGAAACCAGCGGCGCGTTCGCCGCATGGTCCCAGCGGGTGGAGCCTGTGCCCGGTCCGCTCGCCGAAGCGTCGCGGACCCTGGCGCGCACGGCTCAGGTCCGAGCGCGCGACGTCCGGCCGCGGACGTCGCGCGGGCTGCGCTCCATCGCCGGCGCCGCGTCCCTGCTGGCGATGGCCACGAGCTCGGGCCAGGGCACTCAGGCCGAGGCGATGCTGTTCCGCCAGCTGATGCACGTAGCCACGGCGATCAGGACGATGCACGAGGCCGTGCAGGAAAGCCAGCGCGCTGCTCAGCTGCGCGGTTCGCTTGAGGGCCGGCTCGACGCCGTTCGGCGCCGCATGCCCGAACTCGTCGGCGCCGGGACGGAGCCGACGTCGATGGCTCTGCCTCGCGGTCTTGGCGGCGAGAACCTCTCGCGCCCGATGGGGAGCCCGCTTCCCACGCCGCTCAAGCCACGGCCGAACGTACCGACGTTGCCGCCTGAGCGCGGCACCGAGAGATAACCGAGAGATAGGGGAACAGGGATGGCGGATGCAAACGGTGATGGTGTCCTCGACGAGGCCGAGGGCAACATCCGGATGATGCTGATGATGGCCGCTCAGTCTGCACGATCGGCGGTACAGCGTCGGCAGGATCGAACGCAGCAGGCGACGCGCGCCGACCTCGAGCAGGCTCGGTTCTTCCAGGCTCAACTCGACGCGGAGCGTGCGACGGCGCGAGCCGAGCTCGCGGTCGTGCACAACTCGTCCTGGTGGGACCAAGCGAACGTGCGCGACGTCGCACGTGTGTACGAAACCGCCGTCGCGTGGCGTGACGAGGACCAGCCTGCGCGCGACGCCGAATCGCGCATCAAGCAGGAGCTGCGCGATCGCTACGACATCGACGTGAACGAGTGGGGCGCCGACCCCTCCGTGGTTGCCGCCCGCCTCGAGGCGACGGAGCGGGCCCGTGGGGAGCAGGAAGAACAGGAAGGGCTCGCGACCGAAGAGCGAGACGTCGCGACCGGGCTGGCGCTCGAGGCAGAGTTCCTCGAGCTGCAGGCCGACCAGGTCGACGAGGCCGACTCCGAGGATCTCCGCGACCTGGCCGCGGAAGTTGAGCATGACGCCGAGGTGTCGTGGGACTCGGCGCAGCGGCGCGGAGAGCACGCCGCTGCGATCGAAGGTCCGGACGCGCCTGCCGCGGCCGCCGCGTGGACTCAGGCCGACGTCGACAACGGCAAGCACCCGCGCGAAGCCGTGCGCGGCTCCCGCACGAAGTCGTCTCGTACGAAGGTGCCGACGGCCGCGCCGGAACGCCAGCCCGAGCGGGGCCGGTAGCCGAACAGGGTCGGCGTCTGGAGATCGGGCCGGGGCGATCCATCAGAGATCGTCCCGGCCCTGTCCGACCGCCCAGCGGATCAGGGAATGCGGGCCCCGGATGTTGGCACGATACCGCGCCGCGTCCTCCAGCGGGAGGGCTGACTGCGATCTGTGGATGAACGTCGGCGCCGCCTCCTACGGTGAGCGCGTGACCTCGAGCGAACTACAGCTATCGACCAGTCCCCGCATGACGTGGGTCTGGGCCGCCGACGACCACCAGGCGGACCAGCTGCGCGCCGCGCTGAAGTCCGCGCACTGCACCGTCCACCCTGCGGTCGGCCGGAACGCCGAATCGCGGATCGTCGACCTCGACATCGGCGTTGTCGCCGGCGAGGGCATCGAGGCCCTCGCCGCTGCCGGCTACACCTTCCGGTGGCACGAGCAGCAGCACGAGCTCAACCGCAGCCCCGACTTCGGCGGGATCCCCATCGCCGGTTAACGACCGGGAGGGCCGGGCGCTGCCCGACCCTCCCGACTGAGCGCGCTCGCGTCTCTAGCAGAGCTGGATGACGCCCGTCGTACCGACCACGGCGTCCGAACTGTTGCGGATCGTGCCCTCGACGTTGATGCATGTCGAGCCGGGAGCGTACACCTGCATCCCGTAGCTCCAGCCCACGTAGCTGTCGCCGGTGTAGTTGTACGCGCCCGAGGGTGCCACGTAGATCAGCTTGCCGGCGCGCGGGTAGTAGCCGTAGTTGTTGACGCGAACCCAGTTGGTCCCGCACGACGGGGAGTACCGGACCTCCATCAGCCCGATAGCGGTTCCGCCGCTGTAGATCGTCCTGCTGTAGATCGAAGACGAGCCGCTGGAACAGCCGGTCGCGCCCGGATCAGTGTTGTCGAGCGGGTGCGCGCTGGCGGGCGCGAGGCCCACAGCGAGCACGAGCCCGACCGTCGCGGCGAGCGTGGCTGTTACCCGCGCTGCTCTCGCATGGTGCTTCCGAAACTTCATCTCCATCACGGTTTCCCTTTCCGCCCGGTGCCTGGCTAGGCACCTCGTGGCGGTCACGGTACGCCGCGGCGCCTGTCGGCCGCGAGGGGCATTTGGGGGACATCCGGGCAGTCCCCGGCGGCCAAGCTGTCATAACGTCGCTTATGAGAGAACCTCAGTATTCTATCAGAAGGGGTGGAGACGCGTCTACGCGGGCGGTCAGACGGAGCCGACCGCCTCCCCACCGATGCTCCGGCGCGAACTCGAGCGACGGACCAGCCGCATCTAGCCGGGGTAGCTCACCGCCTGCGCCCACCCGGCCTCGGTCTTGTACCGTCGGCCGAGGAACCACCACTCGCCGGCGCCGTCGGCCCCGAGGTACGCCGGGCCATCCTCCCGGTGAAGCTGCCCGAAGCGGTACCAGGCCTGCGCGCCGTTGGGGGCGACTCGGTGCTCGTCGTAGCCGCCGCCTGGTCGTTCCTCGAGCGCCACCCACCCGTCGTCCGGCTCGGCCGGGTAACCGCCAAGCCAGCGGGTCGCTAGGCTCGCCGCGATGTCGTCTTGCTCTTCGATCTCGCCGACCACGTCGGCTCGGTTCTCGTCTGTGACGGTGACCCACGTCCTGCCGTCGCCAACCCACTTCGTCTCGATCGTGTCGCCAGCCCCGGACCCCCACACGGAGACGTTGCGGGCGCCTTTCACGATGTACTTGCTGGCTCGCGTGTCGCGATCGCGCTTGAAGGACAGTCGCTGCACGACACCGAGCTCGCGCAGGCTTGCGAGCGCGGTGCGGACCTGCGCGAGGTCGCGCCAGTCGGCGCAGTAGACGATGACGACGTAGGAGCCATCATCGTGCGCGAGCGGGCTTCCGGGTCCCGTGGAGACCTTCGCGGAAACCCCGAGGCGACCTTCCGCGACTTCGGCGCTGATCCTTTCCCACAGCGCGTCGACGTGCTCGCGCGACACGTACACCAGCCACTTGCCGACCCGATTGTCGTCGCGCGCCGGCGAGACCTCGGGCTCGGCATAGAGCCACCCACCGTTGTGTTCAGACGGCCTTATCGCCATCGGTAGATCGTACGGGCCACGTCGACGAGCAGGGCAAGAGCACCCCGCTTCGCCCAGAGAGGCTCAACCACGCACGCTCAGCAGTCAAGGGCGCTACGCGTCACCTGCGGTGATGCCCCGGCCGGGGCACCCTGGACCGCCGCTCGAGCGCGGACACGCTTCCAGCTAGGAAGCGGGGGTGAGGGGGAAGAGACGGGGAAGAGAGAAGGCGGCTCCGCGCGGTAGGCAAAAAGAAGGGGCCGCCCTCCCCCGAGAGCGGCCCCTGACGTCGAGTGAGCGCGACTACCTCGACGTCATCCGGCGGCGACGTATCCCGTAGGCCACGAGGACCGTGGCCAGCCCCAGCAGGATCACCCGCACCGCCCACAGGGCGACGGACCACGGGTCCGACTCCTGCCCGGTATCTGCCAGCGGGGGCTTCACGACGCTGGTCTCGTTCTCGAGGCCGCACACGCCACGGTGAACCTCGGTGTCGTCGACGCGTGCGATCGACTCGACCCACCAATACCTGTCGGCAGGAAGTGCAGCATCCTGACCGGTCACCTCGAGGTCATCCGCAACACCAGGCACCAGGTCGATCGGCTCGCCGGCCCAGACACGGTTAGCCGTCTCGCACACCGCCACCCCGTCGCTGTCGTACGCCGGCCGGTAGGCCTCGAACCGGATCGTGTCGCCCGGCTCCACCAACCCGGAGACCGTGGCGACGTCGTGCACCGGGGCTGCGACACCATTGGTGGCCAGCGTGGCCACGAGGAAGTCACGAACGATCGAACGCTCAGAGACCAGGCCGCACTCCGCGGCGAACACCACCGTCCCGCCGGCGTCGACGATCTCGATAACCCAGTCGTAGACACCCGGCAGGAGCGTGTCGACCTCGCCGGAAACGACGATCTCCGACATCGCCGGCTGAGTCACTTGATAGGCGAGGTTCCCCGGCGTGCAGACCGCGGCAGGATCCACCTCGAGGGGATCTTCCGACTCGAGGACCGGAGCGTCAGCCGGCCGCAGGTATGCGCTGAACCGCACCTGTGCGCCGGCGAACAGCAGGCCGTCGATGAAGGCCGTATCCACGACCGGGAGCCCCTGCGCCTGCGTCGTCGTAGCCGATGACAGGCCGACCGGCGGAACGATCGCCGTCTCAGCAGCGACCCCCCACCCGTCCGACCACGAGTAGTCGGTGGGAAGGAACTGCGCGAGCTCGGGCGCCTGGTCCTCGAGGAGGATCTGGGACACCGCCACGTAGTAGGCCGACGTCGACGGGATCTCCGTCGTGCTCACCGTGTAGGGCACGGTCGGCCCGTCGGTCGTCGACGTCGTGATGTCGAACTCTTCGAACACGACGGCATCCGCCGGGATCGGGTCGCCGGCGACGATCGGCTCAGTCGTCTCGTACACGGTGACGTGGGCGGTGATCTGAGCCCACTCCCCGCCGCCGTACCGGAGCCAGGGCCCGGCGCCGGCGACATCGAAGGTGAAGGTATCGACGAACGGCGCGCCACCTGCGATGTAGGGCGAAGCGACTTGGGACGTCAGCACCGGCGCGAACACGTCGTGGATCTCCGAACGCTCGGATACCACCCCGCACGGCGCGGTGAATACCGCGTCGCCGGCGTCGTCGAGGATCTCGATAACCCAGTCGTAGAGACCTGCTGGCAGCGACGTCACCGGGCCCGAGCTCACAGCATCGGACGTTGCTGGCTGAGTCACCTGGTACGCCAAGGTCGCGGGTGTGCACACCGCAGCAGGGTCGATCGCATTCGGGTCGATCGACTCGAGGAAGCCGGCGGCCGCGGGCCGGAGGTAGGCGCTGAACCGCACCTCGGCTCCGTCGAAGAGCAGACCCTCCAGGAACGCAGTGTCGATCACCGGCTGACCGGTGGTCTGCAGCGCTGTCGCCTCTGAGGTTCCCGAGGGTGGCACGAGCGCGGTCTCTGCCGGAACACCCCAGCCGTCCGTCCAGAAGTAGTCATCCAGGAGGAACGCCTGCACACCGACCGACTGATCGGCGGCGCGGATCTCCGACACCGCCACGTAGTAGGCCGACGTCGACGGGATCCCCGTCGTGCTCACCGTGTAGGGCACCGTCGGCCCGTCCGCGTCGGTCGTGGTGACGGTGAACGTCTCGAATACGACGGCATCCGCCGGGATCGGGTCGCCGGCGACCACGGGCGACGTCGTCTGATAGATCGTCACCCGCGCCGTGATCCGCGCGTACTCGCCCGCCTCATTTTGCAACCAGGCGTTGTCGAGCCCCGACACGGGGTCGGACGTCACATCGAATGTGAAGGTGTCGGTGAACGGCTGGCCAGGAGCGATGTACCTCGAGGCCACCTCCGAAGTCAGCACCGGGAGGAACGTACTCGCGCGGTCGAACGGGTCGAGTGCGGTCAGATGGATGGCGACCGATCCGGACTGCCCAGGCCCGCCGAGCACCTGCGCCGACCCGGTGGAGTACTGCGACACGTTGCCGGCGTAGCCGCCGGGCGCAACGAAGTCGCCGACGGCGCTGATCTTGTAGGGTGCGCCATCCGCCGTGGGAACACCACGAACCGGGAGAACGGCGCCGTTCGTCACGCCGGCGATGGTGGGTGAGTCGGTGGTGAGAAACACCCCGTTCACCAGGGTGACCGATCCCGAGGCGTTGCTCGGGTTGAGGCTCACCGTCAGCGTGCCGTCGAAGTTGTTGAGTTGATCGACCTGGAAGGTCATCGAGCCAGAGCCGGTTGTGGTCGCGGCTGACATCCCGCCCGACTGCGCACGGATTGAGGCCAGGTTCGCAAGGATCGCGGGACGCTGCGACGACGGCGCCCGAAAGATGTACCAGGTGTCGCCCGACTGCCCGTGCGAGTTGTAGCCCACCGGGTCAGCGATGCTCCACACGTACATGTTCACCGCCGCGGTCAGGTTCGGGTCAGACGACTGCCCGAAGGCGGTGATCGCCCAGTTGACCCGCGCATTGCCGGTCGCGTCGAGGGTGTGCCACGGGGCGGTGCCGGTATACGTCGAGGTCGCGAGCGGTGCCCCCTTGTTCGCCTCGAGGCAGAAGACGTTCACTCCCGAGACGCTGTAGGCCCCTAGGAAGCCCTGGCCGATGTCGTAGCCGGGTCCGTGCGTGGCCGCGGCCGCCGACTCAACAGGAGCGAGCGGCGACAGCAGCGACCCGACGACCAACAGCACGGCGATGGCCGCGTTCTGCGCAGGCCAGCGGCGCTTCCTGGTCGCATTTGCTTCGGGCAGGAGAGGATGGGTGGCGTCAGTCATCGACTGATTCCTTTCGGGTTGCGCTTCATAGGTGGGATTTCGGGAGGAAGGCCGGGGAGGTTGCACCCTCCCCGGCCGCCCTTGCCGTCAGGCTGGGAGCTGACGGGCTTGGTTAAGCCGGGATGCTTGTCGTGCTACCAGCACGCGTAGACGACGACGTTGTTTCCGGAGATCCGGTAGTCGTATGGGATGGTCACTGAGCCGATGATCGCCGTTCCACCAGGGCCAGGATCCGCGGTGTAGAGCACGCCGCCGAGGGAGCAGCCCGGGGAGTAGGGACCACGTGGGTCGGCGTATCGCTTGGTGTCGGGCGGCGTGCCCCCGCCGGGGTTGCCGCCGCCCGGCGAACCGGGCGAGCCGGAGCCGGGTGAGCCGGAGCCGGGTGAGCCGTTACCCCCGGCCGCCGCGGCCTCCTGAGCCTTGCGCGCCTCTTCCGCATCGTGAGCGGCTCGCATCGCCTTCACAGCCTCGAGGTAGGTCAGCAGCGCCGCGGCGACGTCAGTGTGGGCGTCGGCCGCGGCCACCGCGGCCGCGGTGACGGCATCCTTGCTGCCCTGGTCAGCACTCGGCGCCGCGGCGATTGCAGCCTCGGCAGAGACGGGCGCACTCGCGGCGACGTCGACGAGTGCCGCGGACGTTTCCTCGACCACGGCCATCAGGTCGTCGACGAGCGTGGTGACGTCATCGGCAGCGTCGCGGTACGCGTCCGCAGTCGCCTCGAGGTTCGCAGCGAGATCCGTGAGCTCCGCGTTGGAGAGGGCAGGGTTCGGCGCTGCGGGGATCCGCGCGAGGTCCGCCGGCACCAGGTCGTCGAGAGCGCTCCGCGCCGCCTCGAGGTCGGTCAGCGACATTGTCAGTTGCTCGAGCGCATCGGCGTCGACGACGCCGGCGAGGTCTGCCGGCAGAGTGGCATAAGCCTCCGCGATCGCCGTCGCATCCGCGGCCGCGGCGATGGCGTCGACGTCGACCACGGTTCGGTAGCTGCCCTCGGCAGCAGACGCGTCGCCATGCGCGGCGATCGCCGACTCGAGCGCGGCGTTGTGCGAGGCCCAGGCCGCTGTGGCCACTCCCCCGCCGACTAGGCCAGCGACGACTACGAGCGTTGCGGCCGAGGTCAGCACCCGGCGCTTGACACTTCCCCACAGCACGGCCCTGATCCGTGTGAACATCCCTGATCTCCTTGTTCCCATTTATCGTTTACTTCGAGTAAACGATAGCCTAGCGTCCATGAGAGACCCCGACGAGGCCCTCCTTCGGGCCGCAGCTGCGCTACGGCAAGATGGAGCAATGCCCGCCCGCCTCACACCCGACATGCCTCCTCGGGTGGCTGCCGCACAACGGGCACTGAGCGGACCAGCGAGACTTCTCGTTCTCCGGTTCGTAATCAACCATCCCGAATCCCGCAAGACCGAGGTAGTCGAGGCGACCGGCCTCGGCACGGACACCGGGTACAAGGCGTTGCGCGAGCTGCAGCATCTCGGCTTCGTGACGGTCACCAAGGACGCAGGCACCGGACCCGGCGCCAACCACAGGTTCAGCGTCGACAGCGAACGGCTCACCGAAGATCTCGCCGCGCTCGTGACCTGGATCATGCAGCCGCTCTGACCGCCGCTCATCCGGCGAGTGTCCGGACGTCGATGAACATACCTGCCGGCGGTGCCGCGTACGGCAGCGGGCCGATCGGCGCGCGGTCAGCGGCGGTCTTACCGACCATCGCCCGGGCCCCTACCGCGGGGTCGGCCTCGTTCGTGTCGCGGGAGTTCGCGAATGGACCGTCTGTGGCCATCAGCATCCGCATGTGGTGGTCCGCGTGATCGCGCCACCACACACTCATGCCGAACGTCCCGTCGAGGCGCAGCGCCTCCCACGATCGCCAGAGCGAGTCAAGGCGACTGATCGCCTCCGGGAACCTCCACCACTCGGCCGCCCACCGGTAAGAGCCCGCGGGGCCAACGCGGCGGATGTAGGTGTAGCGCAGCTTTTCGCGCACGAACTCGTCCACCGACCCGAAGTAGAGCTGCGGCACGTCGGACGCCGCCGCCGTCGACGGCTCAGAAACGGTCGCGGGGTGTGGAGGTAACTTGCCACGCAGCGGACCGGGCTTCGCAGGCGCTGCCTCCCCCGCTGAGGGGGCGTCGCTCACGACGCCCCCTCAGCGGGTGCGGGCGGCACGAAAGCAACGATCGGCTCTGCCTGCTGCACGGTAGCCAGGACCGGCATCGACGGGTCGTGCGCCACGAGGGACGCGCGCACCGCCGCCTGGTGGCGCCCACTCATCCACGGCACAGTTTCGATGAGCGCTGCCGGCATGCCCGAAGACAACATCACCGCGCGGCCTCGAGGGAGCGCCGCGAGCTCAGCCGGTTCGAGAATCCGCTGGCGATGCAGCTGGTGGCTCGTCGAGCGCAGGCCCTTATTGAAGCTCACCGAGGCCGTCTCCTTGTCGTAATCGCCGACGAGCTCGGAAAGTTCCCGCAGGAACTCAGCCTCGGACAGGCCACCAAGGTAGAGCTTCACATTCGAGGCGGACCAGAGCTTCCGCATCCCCTCGCGTCCGAAAACGACCGACCCCTGAGCCCAGGACTGAAACAGCGACATGATCGGGATGCCGCGCGAGCCGTAGTGCGAATACAAGTCGGGCAGGTTCTTCCACCGGCAGACGTTCGCCGCCTCGTCGAGGACGACGAGCATCGGCGTCGCCAGACGCCCGCCGGCCTGAGTCGTGGCGAGCTCCTCGGCCGCCTCGACAACGGCGGCAGTCAGAGCGGTCACAAGCGCGCCGGCTGAACCCTGACCCTCCTTGGAGAGCGAGTAGAGCGTGCCCGTGCCGCGCACGAAGGCATCCGGGTCGAAGTGCGGTCGGCGATCGCCGGCCATGTTGCCGCCGGTCGGCGTGACCCACTTCCCGACGGCCTGAATCTTCAGGCACGCCGCCATCTGACGTGCGGTGCCGAACACGCCGCCGCGCTGCTTCTCAGGGGCCATGACGATCCCTTCGACATCCGCGGCGATCAGGTCGTACTCGTGCAGGCGCAGCAGGTCGACCGGCTCCTCGTTGGTGGGCTCGGAGAGCCACGAGAACACCTGAGTGATCGGGCGCTTGGCCAACGCGGCCGCCAACAACATGCCCGCGAGAAGATCCTGCCCGGCAGGCTCGAAGTACGCATCCTGCACGGCACCGTCGGCGCGGGCAGACGAGGCGAAGTGTTCCGCGAGCTTGAACGCCTTGACGTCATCCTTGACATAGGAAAGCGGGTTCCACCACCAGGTGGGCTGCTCGAGCGCGATGCCCTGCGGGTCGAAGATCCACACATCCCCTCGAGCGGAGCGGGGATCCCGCGTCGCGTCGACCGTGTCGCGCTTGTTCGACGTCGTGACGACGGCGCCCGGCGCCTCGAGGATCGCCGGGATGACCAGCGCCGTAGTCTTCCCGACGCGCGGCCCCGCGAGGGCGATCATCACGTACTCCCACAAAGCGAACAGCGGCTGCCCACCCGGGATCGACTTCCCCAGCGGGATGCCCGGCGTCCCAGTGACGCCGAGCCGCTGCGCCGTGCGCGTCGCGCCCTTCCGACCGAGCTCGGCCAGGTCACGGCCGCGGGCCAGGTACGCCGAACTGCGGTCCACCCGGCTACGCCGCCGACGGAAGCGAACGATCGCCACGGTGATGGCCGTGACGATCGCCAGAGCGACGATCGAGAACACGACCGTCAACCAGGTAGCGGATGGCGGCCACACCACCCGACCTCGCAACAGATCGAGGAACAGGTTGACCGGGTTCCGTGGCAGCGTCGGGTTCACCCCGTCGAGGCCAGAGCCGATCGACACGGCGGCCCAGACGACCCCGACAACGGCCAGCAGGATCCCGACGACGATCGCCAGCAGGACCGTGCCGGCGTCGTATCGGCCCGGTTCCTGCCGCCGGTTCGCTTGGCTCACGCGGCACCGTCCCCATCGACGATCACGAGCTCGGGTTCCTGGGCCGCGGGGTGCCACATGCGGTTGGTGTCGTTCACCTCGAGTTCCATCGGCATCAACTGCACCCGCAACGGAGTGCCAGGGTGCCCGCCGATCTTCACCAGGAACCGGCCCCGGCCAGGGGGCTCCGCCTCCCGACCCGTCGAGCTGTCCCATGCCGGCGGGTCCTGCCAGGAGATCAGTAGTTCCTGCTCGGCACGCGACAGCGGAACCGCCTGGGTGAGCATCGGCATCTCTGCGCTCGGCAGCCCGCCAGCGATGATCATGCCGGCACGCTCGACGAATCCGCGCGCCTTCATTCGGTCCTCCTCACTCGGGAGAGCCAGGAGGTCGCTCATAGTGTGCGAGATCATCGCGAGCCCGACACCGCGTTGCCGGTTCAGTCGGGTCAGCGCGTCGACGCGATCGACCATCCCCTTGCCGGCGCGCAGCGCACGCCACAACTCGTCGAGGATCACGAAGTAGTGCCGACGCGGCTCGAGGCCCGCGTCGGCCAACGCGTTGGCCACGTTCACGGTGCCGAAGCCTGCGGACCAGCACGCCAGCAGGATCGCCGCCTGCAGGTCGGTGTCTGAGTCGTCGATCGACGAGACGTCGTAGACCACCGGACGGTCGCGCATCATGGGCACGTCGGTCGCGTGGGCGAACGTCTCGCCCAGCCGCCCGCCGGAGGTCAGGCTGATCAGCGACGCCTCAAGGTTCTCGGTGAGCGCTTTGTACCGGGCCAGGTCGCCGCGGTCGAGGGCGACGTCGCGGATCTCCTGCGGAGCATCCTGGATGACCTTCAGCAGGTCGCCGAGCACCGGAACACCTTTGTGCTTCTCGTCGAGCACCTTCAGCGCTCGGTCGATGATCGACTCTTCACGGTCGGTGGGCGGTTCCTTCCGCAGGATCGTCAGCAGCGCGGACACCATCGTGTGCCGGCGACCGTGAGCGTCGGCGAGAACCTGCAGCCGCTCCTTCTCCTTGCCCGCCTTTCGGAGCCGCTCAGCGGCCTCGGTTGCCTCGCCGGGATCCAGGACGTTCAGGTGCCCTCGGCCGCGGCCGAGCGGGATCACCTGGCCACCCATCGCTCGAATCAGTTCCACGTAGTCGGGCTTGAGGTCGCCCAGCACCAGGGGCAGCGCGCCGAAGCCCGCACCGCCGGCACCCATGCGGCGGATGATCGTCGAGTTGTGGGTCGTGATGTAGGACCGCGTCACGAGGAACAGTCCGTCATCGTTAGCGACCTGGATGCAGCGCACCGGTCGGGACGGTACGCGCGTGGCGGCGACGATGTATCGTTCCCGGTTCCGCGCCGCGGAGTAGTGGGTGCTGCGGGTCTCATGAGCGATGCTCTTGCGCCGCAGGCGGAACGGTGACCGGTCGGTGGAGAATCCGACCTGCCAGCCCGGGCCGACTTCGCGGCCGTTCAGCACCGCCATCTTGAACGCGATCGCCGGACGATACCCCAGGGAGGCGGCCAGTTCGGCGAAGTCGTCGACGAGGCCGCGGTTGGTGTTGTTGAACTGAACTTGCCCGCCGTTGGGCGCCACCGTGCCGTCGCTATCCAGCAGGCCTGCGAGAACGGCACGTCGCAGTTCCACGGGGCCGCGGAGGTAGCCGAGAGGGATGCGTTTCGTCCTCAGAATTCCGAGTTGTCGCAGGCCCACCGAGAGGGGGTCCCCATCGACGGTGTTCAGCCGGTACCGCATGGGGGTCTGGAGGTTCGTCGCGGTGATGCCTTCATCCGCCATGAAGTCGAAGACTTCGGGGTCGGCTGTGGTTACCGTGCCGGTGCCGGCGGATCCGTCGCCCAGCCAGTACCCCAACGTGTACCCGGGCACCGGCAGTGCCGCCGAGGTCCGCACATGCGCCTGCCGCGTCAGCCCGCGGCGGCGGGAGTGGTAGGTCTTGTCTTTGCAGCTCTGTGAGCAGTAGAGGCGTCCAGCGCCTCGAGTTGCTGCCGTCACCCCCGCGCCGCACCATGTGCATGACGGCAGGCTCCACTGCGGTGCAGCGCCGAAATCGACCGGGTCGGCCACCGCGATGCTGTGGTTGACCTTCCCCCCAGCGGTCGGTGTGGCCGCGATCTGCTCGGTGGTGACAATGCGCCGTTCATCCAGACCCGCGACCCGCTCAGTGCGGGTCAACTGAATCTCGATCTGCTCCAGCAGAGCCCCCGTCGGGTATCGCACCGTTCGGCCGGCATCTGGCGACGCTACAGGCTGAGCCCACTTATAGACGCGGGCTCGGCCGCCGGCGTCGTCCCATCCGAGAGCCCGAGCCACCTCGATACGAGTGCACATCTCCCCCAGCGATCGCCGAGCCGCGGTCAGCGCCTCGACCGCAGACGGGCCCAGCTTCGGCTGGTAGGTCGACGCCTGCGCTCGAGCGGCAGGTGTCTGCCGTGCCCGCTGGCGGGCCGTCGCCGTCACCCACTGGTGCTGCGCGTCCGCGACGACCTTCTCCCCGCTGGAGAATTCCAGCTCGAAGCAGTCACGGTCGGTCATGACGTCCGAGACGGCAACCACCGCAACCGGTGACCCGGAAGGCGACAGGACGAAGTCGCCCGGCTGCAGCTCACCCATCGTCGAGTAACCGCCAGGGGTGGGAACGATGGTGTCGAAGTCGAGGGCTTTTCCCAGCCCTGGAAGACCAAGGACGAAGACGGAAGGGTTGCTGATGAGCCCGTGCTGGAACCACGAGATCGGGTCCGCGCACACGGTCGCGCCGTTGATGAGGTTGAGGCCGAGGGGCACGCCGACCATCGGGGTGCCGGCGCCGACGCTGTACGGCCAGAGGCCGCACACCTGCACGGTGGTGCCACGGAACTCGTCGACGGGCTGCACGACGCTGACGCCGCCGGCGCCCGCCTGCCACCATCCGCGCGATCCGGGTCGGCGCGGCGGTCGAGGTGCGGCCGTCGCAGCGCCAGGTGTCCGGTTGCGCTTGCTCACAGTTGGCTCCGCACTTCTGCTGGAACCTGCAGGTGCTTGGGCAGCACCAGCCCGAGCGGGAGCGCGGCCGCGAACGCCGAATCCTGCGAACCGTACACGGGGCGAATCCGGATGCGTGCTGTGGCCGACAGGTTGTCGATCGCCGCGCGCGCGTCGTGCTCACCCGCTGGGTCGGTGACGGTGGCGGTGACGAGCATGCCGAAGTTCACCAGCCCGGCACCGGCCGCCTCCTCAGCCGCAGTCGCGTGGGCGGCTCGCGCCATCGACTGCTGACGAGCGCTGGGGCGGTCGGATGCCGTCAGGTTGAACGTCGCAGCCCGCACGTCGGCCTCGACGATCGCTGCGGCGCGCGCGGCGTCGATCGGGCGGTAGAGAAGTGTCACGCGCTTACGCGCGATGTCGCGGTGCGGGGCGATCAGTCGCGCTAGGACGCTCGACGACACGTTGCCTCGAGGGGCAGTGCTCATCATCCACGTGACCGACGTCGCGGAATCGTGACGGTACGCATCCCACGACGCCTGATGCGCGGCCGGCCCCACTTCTGGCCAATACAGCTCGGGCGGCTCGCCCGCACCGTTGGCCTCGTCGATGAGCGAGGCTGCGGCCGGGTCGTAGGCGACCCGGATCACCTCGCAGAGTTCCTGGGCGCTGAGCGGGTGAACCGCGCCCGCGCCCGTTCCACCGAGCGCCTGAGTGAGACCCGGTATCCGAGACGCGAGTTCGCGACCCATCTCGTCTGGTGTTCGGCGGCGGCTGCCCGTGCGGGCTGCCGCGTTGAAGGTGAGCGCGACGTACGCGCGCACGACCGCGGCGCCAGCGGGATACGCGTCGACGAGGCCGCTCAGCAGCTGCCGGGAGAACTCGGGCGCATCCGGGGACATCTCCTTCTCCACCGTCCGGCGCAGGCGGGTACCGGTGTCGGGTGCCGTCTCGATCGTGACCGACACCGCGTCAAGGCCGGGTTCGTCGGTGACGTGAGCGAGCCACATCCCCCACTCCGCTACCCAGTTGTCTACCTGCTCCCGATCGACGAGCGAAGACCCGTCAGGCTCGGAGCCGATGACGACCGTGTAGTGCCCCGTCGAGGGGACTTGGATCAGCGCGAACGGGCGCTGATACGAGTCGCGCCACTCGGTGAGCCGCGACCCTGCGGCGAGACCGGGTAGTTGAACCGTGCCCCAATCCGCTCGCCCGAGCGGACCGGAACGGTAGATGTGCTTTCGACGGGACTTGGTGCTGGCCCAGCCGGCGGACGTGACTGCGCGACTCAGGGTGGATCGTCCGTGCTTGTCACGGAACGCGATCGTCAACAGCAGACCGGCGACGGCGAGGAACACGAAAAACGCGGCGAGCAGGCCGGAGACGATCGAGACGATGACCGTGATGCCAATACCGACCAGGAGGATCCCGGTGCCGATCGTGCCGAGGCCGAGGAGGCCCGGCGTCTTGGGTCGGTTCCAGTGACCGTAGGTGCGCGTCGCTGAAGGCGACGCGTTGCTGTTTGCTGTGGCCGCGCTCATGGGCTCCCTATGCTCCTGTCGGTTCTCCGGCCGAGTTCGCGGCTGCGGACTCTAGACCGGACTTCGCTGCGCTGGCACCCTGAGCCACGACCATCGCCGCGGCGATCGGGATGCCTACGCCCGTTGCTGCGGCGCCCGCCGCTGCGGCACCACCGGCTGCGGCACCACCGGCTGCGCCACCTCCTGCGGCTGCGCCACCTCCTGCCGCTGCGCCACCTCCGGCACCGCCACCACCCATCGCGGCACCGCTCGGAGCGCTTGCCGACGACGGGGGGCTCATCGAGGACGAGCTCCCTCGAGAGACCGCACCGGTGGCCGCCTCTGCCCCCATGCCCGCGGCCATCGCACCCGCGGCAAGACCGCCCCCGCCCCCGATCGCCGCGGCGGTCATCGGCATCACAAAGCGCATCAGTGCTGGTAGCGCGACGAGAGCGACGACCATCAGCGCCATCCCGGTCAATATCCCCACCAGGCCGCTCCCGTCCGCGGCGAACGCGTCAGAGCCGACCAGCCAGAACGCCGCCGCGTAGATCAGCGCAGCCGCGGGCTTGTAGAGGATGAAGGCGATCGTCCAGCCAATCGCCTTCTGAAACCACTGGCGACCCATAGGTGTGTTCGTGAAGCTCGCCGTCAGGGGCAGTACTCCCGCCAGGATCACCAGCAGACCGCCGCGGACCACCATGAGGATCACCTGCATGATCGCCAGCAGCATGGCGATCACCGCGAGAACCAGCACGAGAAGCAGACCGAGCGGAGACGTTGAGCTGAGGGCGATCATCGCCGCCACGTTCGTGCCGAAACACTGCGACTGACCCGCGTCGGACACATCGCAGCTCGTTGCGCTATTCAGCACCCAGATCGAGAACGCGTCCGTTGCGGCAACCGCGAGACCGATCACTGTCAGCCCAGCGCCGGCGACCACTACGAGTGTGAGCAGGGACTGCAAGAGCTCCCGGCCTGGGTTCGCCCGCTGCTCCCACGCCATGCGGAGGCCGGCGATGATGACGGAAACGACCGCCATCGCGCCGACGAAATACCACAGTGAGTTTTGTAGGAACCCGACCGCCGACGTGGAGCCGCCCGGCGCCGATGAAGGCAGCAGCGCCGAGACCAGCCCCGCCGACCCCGAGATGAGGATGACAGCAGCGAACACGATGCCGAGGCGGCCGACTAGCTGCCCGCCGTCACCGCGGCGAAGCCGGATGGCGAACATCGCCGCGATGCCGATGATCGACAACGCGCAGACCGCCAGAGCGATCCACATGACGTAGCTGAGGATCGTGGAGACCTCGGCGCCCACAGGGGGCGTCCCCGAGGTCACCGCGGTGCCGGCGTTGAGAACCGGCGTCGGTACAGTCACCCACACCGTGCCGAGGCTCGCGAGCGACTGCCCAAAGCCTTCGAGCGCCTCATTGACGAGCTGCTGCAGCGTGTTGTTCGCGGCAGTTGAGACGAGGTCGCCAATGAAGTTTCCACCAGCGCAGAAGAAGTCCCACGGCGCGCACTCATCCGCCCCCATGATCAGGCTCCGCCCCACGGGATGTACCCGCCGAGGCTCTGCAGCCCGGCCGGGGAAAGCGGGAGCGAGCCGTCATCGGCGAGAACAATCTTCCAGTCGCCGTCCTCCCACGTGAGTTTGATCGGGAAGCTGGCGAGTCGACCGTCGTTGAAGTTGATAGCCAGGTCGACCGTCGCCGCCGAGCTCGAGTAGGCGCCGATCTTGAAGCCGGCAATCTGTCCCCTTACATCGGACGTGCTGCCACCAGGACCGGCGTTTGCTATCTGCTCGAGCAGAGCATCCCGGCCCGGCCCAGCTGCAACTAGGTCAGGAAGCCGCGGACCAGTTGTGCTGTCCGTGCCCAGCGCAAGGAAGTTCACAGTCGCAAACAATGCTCCCTCGGTGGTGTGTGCGAAGCACGACCGGAAGCCATCGGCGACGACGCCGGGACCGATCGCGGGGTCCGTCGGCGCGGCGACTGTCCCGACGAGTTCCCACTCGTTGTCGGGGGCCGCCGTGAGGGTGCTCTCGGTTTCGAAGCCGTCGAGGCCGCACACGCTCTCATCAACGGGTGAGCCGATCGGACCCGATGTCTCGGTCGCCGTCGGGTGCGGGGTCGCCCTTGAGTTGAGGCCCGAGACCACGGCGATGCCACCCGCCACAAGAATGATGACGATCACGATCGCTGCGGCGATGAAACCGGGCCGTGTGAACGGGCTGGGGCGTTCTGCGTTGTCCGACATGATCGGCTCCTTCTACTCGATGTCAGG
>NZ_JBDSPJ010000001.1:0-19698 GCF_039912695.1 Pseudolysinimonas sp. | reverse complement strand
GTTTCTCTGTTCGGCATTGCCCACCTCGCCGATCGTTGCGCGACAGCGCAGATCAACGTTGCGGATCTCGCCGGACGGCATACGAAGCTGGGCGTACGGACCATCCTTGGCCACCAGCTGCACTTTGGCGCCGGCCGACCGCGCGATCTTGGAGCCGCCGCCAGGGCGGAGCTCGATCGCGTGGATAACCGTACCCACGGGGATGTTGCGTAGCGGCAAGCTGTTGCCTGGCTTGATATCGGCGGACGCGCCCGACTCGACGACGTCCCCCTGCTTGAGCTTGTCCGGAGCGATGATGTAGCGCTTGGAGCCGTCAACGAAGTGCAGCAGCGCAATGCGCGCGGTGCGGTTCGGGTCGTACTCGATGTGAGCGACCTTGGCGTCGACGCCGTCTTTGTCGTTGCGCTTGAAGTCGATGATTCGGTACTGGCGCTTGTGACCGCCGCCGATGTGGCGCGTCGTGATCCGACCAGCGTTGTTGCGACCACCGGTTTTGGGCAGCGGCTTGAGCAGCGACTTCTCCGGCGTCGATCGGGTGATCTCAGCGAAGTCTGCGACGCTCGAGCCACGGCGACCGGGGGTCGTGGGCTTGTATTTGCGAATGGCCATGGTTGTTCTCCTGTGCCCTAGCCGACAGCCGTGAAGATGTCGATCGAGCCGGACTTGAGGGTGACGATGGCGCGCTTGGTGTCCTTGCGCTTGCCAGCGCCGAAACGGGTACGGCGCGTCTTGCCGGTGCGGTTGAGCGTGTTCACGCTTCCGACCTTGACGCCAAAGATCTTCTCGATGGCGAGCTTGATCTCGGTCTTGTTCGACCGCGGGTCAACGACGAAGGTGTACTTTCCGTCGTCGATGAGCCCGTAGCTCTTCTCGCTCACGACCGGCGCGAGGATGATGTCGCGCGGGTCCTTGCCGAAGCCGCTCATTCGCCAGCCTCCTTCTTGGTCGTGCCGGTCTTTGCCGCGACAAAGGAGTCGTAGGCCGCCTTGGTGAAGACGATGTCGTCAGAGACGACGACGTCGTAGGCGTTGAGTTGGTCGGCGAACAGAACGTGCAGGTCCTTGAGGTTGCGCACGCTCTTCTGAGCCGCGTCGTCGCCGCGCTCGAGAACGATGAGCACCTTGCGGGTCACGCCGTAGCCGCCGTTGATGAGGGCGAGCAATTCGACAGCAGTCTTCGTTGACGGAGCGCCACCGTTGGTGCCGAAGCCTTCGACGATGTGCAAACGCTCACCGCGGGCCCGGTCAGACAGAACCCCGAGCAGCGCTGCGGCGATCATCTTCTTGGGGGTGCGCTGCGAGTAGTCGCGCGGAACCGGTCCGTGCACAATGCCACCGCCGCGGTGCTGCGGCATCCGGATCGAGCCCTGGCGAGCGCGGCCGGTGCCCTTCTGCTTGAAGGGCTTGCTGCCGGAACCAGAAACTTCGCCGCGACCCTTGGTCTTGTGCGTGCCCTGGCGAGCGGCCGCGAGTTGCGCGGTCACCACCTGGTGGATGAGCGGAACGTTCGTCTGAACGTCGAACACACTCGCGGGGAGCTCGACAGTGCCGGACTTTGCGCCCTTGGCGTCGAGCACCTCAAGGGTGCGGCCATCGAGGCTCTGCCTACTGGTCTCGGCCATGATCAGTTGCCCTTCACCGCGTTGCGGACGAAAACGATGCGGCCGCGGGCGCCGGGAACAGCACCCTTGACCAGGATGAGGCCCTTCTCGAGGTCGACCGAGTGCACCTTGAGGCCCTGGACAGTGACGCGTTCGCCACCCATCCGGCCGGCCATGCGCATCCCCTTGAACACGCGGCTCGGAGTCGACGAGGCGCCGATCGAGCCGGGCTTGCGGTGGTTGCGGTGCGAACCGTGCGACGACGAAACGCCCTTGAAGTTGTGGCGCTTCATAACGCCGGCGAAGCCCTTGCCCTTGCTGGTGCCGACGACGTCGACAAGCTGGCCGGGGGTGAAGATCTCGACGGTCAGCTCCTGGCCGAGTTCGTACGAGTCGGCGTCAGGAGTGCGCACCTCGGTGAGGTGACGACGCGGCGTAACGCCGGCCTTCTCGAAATGCCCGGTCGCCGGCTTGTTGACCTTGCGCGGGTCGATCGCGCCGTAGGCGATCTGGACTGCCGCGTAGCCGTCTTTCTCGACGTTGCGGACCTGAGTCACGACGTTCGGAGAGATCGAAACGACGGTGACGGGTACGAGCTTGTTGTTCTCGTCCCAGACCTGGGTCATGCCGAGCTTGGTGCCCAGCAGTCCCTTGGTCGTCGTGGTTGCAGACATGGGTGTTCCTAGGCCTTGATCTCGAGGTTGACGTCGGCAGGCAGGTCGAGACGCATGAGCGAGTCGACGACCTTCGGGGTCGGGTCGATGATGTCGATGAGACGCTTGTGGGTGCGCTTCTCAAACTGCTCGCGGGAGTCTTTGTACTTGTGAGGGGAACGGATCACGACGATCACGTTCTTCTCCGTGGGGAGCGGCACGGGGCCGACGACGGTGGCGCCTGCGCGCTGCACCGCATCGACGATCTTGCGCGCCGAGGCGTCGAGACCAGCGTGGTCGTACGACTTCAGCCGGATGCGGATCTTCTGGGCCGCCATGCGTTTCTCTCTCTCCTGTACATGCGGATCTTGCGACCCGCACCCGCGAACCCCCCTCAGATTTCTCCGAAAGGCTTCGCGCACCGCTGTTCTTCTGTCAATCCGTCTTGCACTGCGCGCGAGCGCGCAGAAAAGGAAGGATTCGAGTTGAAGCTTTGTAGTGTTCTGCCGTTCGCGGCCCAATCGAGGATTGTGC
The DNA here is from genome assembly GCF_039912695.1 of Pseudolysinimonas sp. Lineage (GTDB taxonomy): Bacteria > Actinomycetota > Actinomycetes > Actinomycetales > Microbacteriaceae > Pseudolysinimonas_A. Next base: position 16,911 of record NZ_JBDSPJ010000001.1, on the reverse strand, counting down.
ACTGCCAGAACGGTGACCCGCAGCGCTTGCGCGCGCAGGATGTTGAACCACATGAGTCTGCCACACCCGGGGATGTCGTGCAACCCGGGCGTGTCGCCCCTGTTTCCGTCCCCGTCGCCTCGCCGCCACCCCCCTCGTGAGCGTGCGCTCCCGCGTGCGTGTGCGTGATTCCGCGTTTTACGTCAGGTCCCGCGGATTGCGGGAGGGCGAAACGCGTAACGTGACGCAATTCGTGGATTGCGGCGCAGCCCAGCGCGCTCGAGTCGTACCGCCATCGGCGCCCCGGCCCACGCCTGGTCCCAACCCCACCGCGCGAAGCCACGCGTCACGGAGCGCAAAGCATCCTCGCGCTGCTTCTCCTTCCACAGCACGTCGGGGCCGGCCAGGTACTTCTCGCGCCCGTCTGCTTCCCCGATCACGCCAGCCTCCTCCCAGGAGAAGTCGGCTCGATACCGCTGACCATCGACGACGAACTCGCGCTGTTGCGTGGGGGGATCGAAGCCGAGCTGCGCAAACCTCACCACACTGAGGGACTCGAGCGGTGTCTCGGCCGTGCCGGTCGCCAGCGCCAGCGCCGCAATGACCTTGCGCACCCCGGGGAACGGTCGGGCGGAATCGACATAGGCGTGCAGGTCGACGAGGTGTACAGCACCCGAATGGATGACGTGGTCGAGCGCGACGACGCCAGCGACGAGATCCCGCTCGGCTGCGATATCGAGTGCGGTGCGCGCGAGGGAGGTCGCCCGCATCCCGCCGATCGAGACGACCTCCATGTCGGAAACGGGTCGCCATCGGGCCTCGACTCCGACCCGGGTACGGCGCGAGTAGTCGGCTTCGCTGACCACCCGGGGATGCGCTGGCCACCCTCCGACAATCGGGATGCCGTGTAGGGCGGCAGCCGACTCGACCGCGAAGACGACACGTCGAGCCGACGTCATCGCGAAAGCATCCATTGACACCCGGTGTCGGGTGCGGTCGTCCATCGCCTCCCACTCCCGAGTCGGCAGATAGGCACCCGGGCGAACGCGGACGAACACGCCGCTGCGCGCTCCGCGTTCGAGTCCCAGCGTCGAGTCGCCTTCGACGCGCAGTCGTCGGGACAGGATGAGGGAATCGTGCATCCCCCGATGGTTCAGGTCAGCGCGCGAGGCCGCGTTCGCACACCGATCGGCTCGGGCAGCATCGCGAACAACGCCCCTGGGGAGGACGGGCTACGTCTTCACGCGTTCATCCGATTTGCGTCGGATTGCGCACAAGAATCTGCCGAATGGGACGCAAAACGTGGAGTGGGGCGGAGTGGGGCGGAGTGAGGCGGGGCGGGGCGGGGCGGAGTGAGGGCTAGGGGGCGGTGAGGGGCGCCTGCTCGCGCCGGAACACCGCGAAATGTGTGATCGCGAGCGCGATTACGCCACCGACGAATAGTTCGCCGGCCGCAAGGAACGCGCCAAGCGTCGACAGCCAGCCAAACCCGGCGGCGAGGGCACCGACGAAGACCCCGGCGGCGACGGTAATTGCGGTTCCCAGCACGATCGCGATGATCAGCATGCCCGAGTTGATCCAGAACAGGGAGCCGCTGCCGCGTTTGCGTCCGGCGATGTTGACGAGCAACAGGAACAGCAGGAACAGGCCGCCCGCGACGAAGCCGCCGGTGAAGAGCACCCGCCAAGCGTCGTTGACGATCGCCTGCACCACGTCGCCTCCATTGAGGATCGTCTGCACGATCACGCCCAGGATGTAGGCGAACGTGAGGGTGAGCAGGAACGCGACAAGCGTTCGGCCTAGCGGTCGCATCCTGCTCCCCTTCCGTGCGTGCTCACGACGTGCGTCGTTACGGCGCGGATGTCGTGGTGGTGTCGGTCGCGGGCTCGTCGTCGTCGGTCGCGTCGGCGATCTTCGAGGCGAGGTCGTGCGTCGCGTCCTTGACGTGGTCGGCGACGTCTCCCACGAATTCCTTCGTGTTCTCTACCGCATCGGCGGCGAATCCTGCAGCGCCAGCCGCGACATCCTTCGCCTTGTCGGCGGCGTCGCCCGCGACGTCCTTGGCCTTGTCAACAATGTCGTCGAGTCCCATGGTGTCCTCCCGGTCCGGCGAGTCGATCCCGCCCGGCACTGCCATTCTGGCGTGCCGCGCGACATCCCGCGTGAATATTAGGTTTCACACGGGCCCAGCAGTCGCGGGTCGACGTGCCTCGCGTTCTGGAGGGACCGGTTTCTCGCCGGTCCCTCCAGAATCACATCTCGCGGCGGCGCGCCTGCGATCGGGTCACCAGCACCATGCCGGCGACGAGCGCGAGCACTGCGGCGATGAGACCGCCAGCGCCGAGGTCGTAGCCGGTCATCCCCAGCAACCGGGGAGTCGGCGGAACCCGCGTGACGGCGCACGCGGCGAGATCATCATCAGCGCACGGCGTACCCACCACCGGGGGCGAGTACCCGGCCGGGTTGACCAGGGTCGCCAGGTTGACCAGCGAGTCGTCGTCTTGGCGAGCAGTGACAGTCGCTGTCACGGTGAAGACAACCGCATCGCCCCGGTCGAGGGCGGGCACGTCCCAGGTCACGGTCCGTGCACCGGGGTCGTACGTTCCGTCATCGCTCGCCGCAACGAAGGTGAGCCCTTCGGGCAGCTGGTCGACGACCTCGGTCGCGACGGTCGTGCGGGTGCCCTGGTTCGAGACCGTGACGTCGTAGTTGAGCGTGTCACCGGGGATCGCGTCGGCCTCATCGACGTCTTTCTCGAGCCCGAACCGGTCGTCGGAGGCGGTGATGCCGACCTTTGGCGGCTCGGTCGGTTCGAGTCCGATACCCGCGAGATCCTGGGCGTAGCCGGCGACGCTGTTCCAGGCGACCTGGTCGGCGTCGACGGTCGGCACGCTCATCTGGAAGCCGAGACCGAATCCCTCGCCGGTCAGGTACTGCGAGCTCGACACCAGCCGGATGGCGAGAACATTGGCCAGCCCACCGAGCGTGGACACGTCAGTGGTCCAGTCGTCGGTGCACGCGGGCTGTCCCGGGTAGACCTCGGGGCGACACGGATCTCCCGACGCGGAGAACTCGAGAACGACGCCGACCGGTGGTGTGTCGACGGCGGCGAGGAGCGGACGGAACTCGCTGTCGCGCGGCTCACCGGCTTGCACGCCGATCACTCCGGTGTCGCCGATGTGCGGGAAGATGTCGTAGAGCACGACCCCCTCGAGCGTCGGTGCACCGGTGTTCGTCCAGTCGATGCGGTACTGAGCAGTGCCGTCCTCAAGGCTCACGTGACCGACGTTGGGGAACGCCTGCGGGGAGGTGTCGTCGTCACCCTGCACGGTCTTGACGAGAAGGAACTGACCCGAGGCGGAGCTCGCACTGCGGAAGGTCGCCGAGGCCTCACAGTTCGCCTCGGCTGCAGCAGGATCGACCCGCAGGTCGAGGGGATCCGACGAACGGTAGCCTCCGGGCGCACACGCGGGGGTGAGCGAAGCGGTGTCATAGAACACCTGGGCCGAGTTGGTGTAGGTCCCCGGTGCTGCGGGCTTGGTCATGTCGAAGGAGCTGAGGGTGATGCCGAAGCGTCCGGCCTCGGCCGGCAGCGCTGCCGCCTTGACGACGAGGCGCACGAGGGTGCGGCCATCGGCGTAGTTCTCGATAGCTTCCACGGTGAACCCGCTTGCCGGAAGCGCGCTCGTCGCACCGTTGAGGGTGACGGTCACTCCCAGATTGTTGGGGTCGCCGACGAAGTTGGTCCCGGCGGGCAACAGGTCGGTCACGACGAGGTCGGCATCCGGCGCTCGCGGGGTGAAGAGCGTCGCGGTAAGGGCGACCCGCGCGTTGGTTCCGGTGACGCCACCGACTTCGGTGACCGTCTTGCGCATTCCGAGCTGCACGGCATCGAGGATGAAGATGTCGGCGGCGTTGGAGGTCTGCGGGTCGGGGTCGGTGGTGTCGTCACGCAGGAACCACTCGATCTGTGCGACGTTGCGCAACACATCCAACCGCTCCGTGGTGGGATCCGCATACCCGTAGACCGTGATGTTGTCGGACCGGCGGAACTCCTGGCTCACGTCACGCGGGATGATGATCTCGCTGACCTGGCCCAGTGAACCGGTCGGGATCACCCAGCCCGCCCAGTTCGATCCCGAGGTCTGGAACACGAGGTCGTGCTCGACCCCGGCCAGGTCGACGAAGCGCGGGGTATAGCCAGCCGCTGGCGCGGCGCCCGAGTAGTCGATCCGGATGCCCAGCACGTTGAATGCCGGGTTCGCGCAGGTAGTGGCGGAGGCAACGTAGATGTTGCCGTCCGTGCCGGTGGGGTTGTCGAGACACGGCATCTTGTCGTGGATGTCGTACTGGAATTCCTCGTACTGGATGCGCGGCCGGAGCGTGTACTGCGCAGGTGCCGCCTCGAGCACGGATGCTGCGGCGCCGGAGTTGTTGCCGTTCGGCAGCCAGCGGCCGGGATAGGTTCCCCGCAGGTCGGGGGTGTCGTTGCCCGAGATGTTGAGAGGCCCTGCCGAACCCTTGCCGAGCGAGTGAGTTCCCGGCTGCGGGTTGTCGCCGGTATCGAGAACGACGACCGTGCGCTCACCCGTCTCCACCGTCGCGGTGCCGCCGCCGACCGGAGTGGCCGTCGCCTGCACCTGGTTGGTCACCTCGGCGAAGCTGGGGAACGCGTCACCGGGGGCGGGGCCAACGGGACCAACTGTCGCCGAGAACGTCTGGGTCGCAGGTCCTGCGCCACCGCACGCGGTCGGCACGCTTGCGGCGTCGGGATAGGTCCAGGTGATCGTGCGTGCGACGGCATCCCATTCCCCATCACCCGAGATCGTGGTCTCGTCCGGCTCGATGCCCGCGGGCACCGTGTCGACGACGACGAGCGTCTCGGCCTGCAGCGAACCGGCGGGGGGACTGCTGGGACAGGTCGCCCTGACCGTGTACGGAATCGCCTCCCCCTCTTCGTAGAACGACCGCGGGGTCGACTTGGCGACGACGAGCGGAACGCTGGCGGTGGCCGTGCCGTGAGCGGCCGCGGGGGCGACCGTGTCGGTGGTGTCGGCATCCTCACTCTCGACGCGCGGCAACAGCGACCAGGTCGTCCCGTCGGGAGTCGTGAGGTTCGGCGGAGTCACCGAAAGCACGATCGACTGCGAGGACCCAGCGGTGATGACATCCGCGAGCACGACGACGAGGTTCTCGCCGTCAGCGCTCACCGCCCAGGACTGGATGAACCCGGGGCCCCCACCGGTCACGTCGAAGCCCCAGCCCGACATGTCGACGCTCCCGTCGAGGGGGATGATCAGCTGCGTGCCGCGACAGGCGGGGGCGTTGGTGCCGGAACACGCGAGGTTGATCTGGTACCGGAATTCCGACGCCGACGGCTGCGTGGTGGCGTTGGTCGCCTGGATCGTGACCGCCAAGGCGACAGCAGCCTGCGCCGCGGTCGCGACCCCCAACACAGGCACCAGGCCGAGCAGGATGCTCACCGCAGCCGCGAGGGGACGAGACAGACGGGAGCGGCGCGGGCCAGAGGGGCGCGAGGCAGAAGGGCGCGGCGCATCGGGTCGAGTATTCATAATTCCGGGACTCACGTTCGGATCGTTGGGGGTATGTCTCCGACGGGCGCCATCCCAACTCGCGGCGAGTGCCCGCCCCGCCCACCCCTGGAGTCGATCTGGCACCGTTCTTCAGCTAAACGGGGGACGCGACTGTACCCCTCGGGAAGCGGGCGGCTTTCACCCTCGGGTTAACACTCCGAGGCTTCTTGCCTCCCCTGGTCGGGGGTCAGAAGCCACCCATCAGTGCCCCGGGCGACGATCCGCGTCCGCCGATCGTCGAGAACGGGCCGGGGTAACCCGAGTCGGCCGCGGGCGCGGGTTAGTCTCGAAGAGGCCAGAACGGGAGGAGTTCGCGTGGGAGTTCAGCGGACCACGATGGCCTTCGCGCCGCGTGTGGCGAGCGGGGTCTTCTCGCGCCCGCGGCTCATTTCGCGGCTCGACGCGTCGCGCGACCTCCCGCTCGTCATCGTCCGCGCTCCCGCCGGCGGCGGCAAGACGACGCTTCTCGCCGACTGGGGATCGGGCCTCCCCCACCCCGGCGTGTGGGTAACGCTTGCCCCCTCGGATGGTCGGCGCCTGGCATTCTGGAGTCGCGTCCTCACGGCCCTCGTCGACTCCGGGCATCTGCCCGATGGGTCGCTACTCGCGGATCTCGCGGTGACGAGCGAGCTGGCCGATGAGTTGCGCTCGGCGCTGCTTCGCGGCCTGATAAGCCTGCCGACGCGCCTCACACTCGTTTTCGACGACTACCACCACGTACAGGACGATGCCGTCCACGACGATCTGCACTGGCTGCTCACCGCCGGAGTCCCGCTGCAGATCGTGATCGCGACGAGGACCGTCACACCTTTCGAGGACCCGGCCCAACGCGCCCGGGTCGATACCGCGATTCTCGGCGTCGCCGATCTGGCACTGGAGCGGGATGAGACCATCGCCGCCGCGCAGGCGGCAGGGCTCGACGAGGCGAGCGGCGTCGCTCTGCACGACGCGTTCGCGGGGTGGCCGCTCGCGACGCGGGCCGCTCTCGTCGGGGTGATGTCGCATCCGACGGCGCCGCTGGCTGAGTCGATCGCCCGGGTGGGCACGACCGGAACCGCCGACTTGCTGGCGAGCGCGGAGGATTCGCCGTACCTCGACTTTCTGCTGCGCATCTCGGTGGCCGCTCGTGCCGATGATCAGCTGTGTATCGACCTCGGCGGGTCTCAGGCGCCCGAGTTTCTCGCCCGCGCCGAACGCGAAGGGCTCGGCACCTGGACACCGGATGACGGCCGGCCCGAGTTCATGCTCCAACCGCATTTGCGGGCGTACCTGCTCGCTGAGTTCGACCGGCGGATGCCCGAGGAGTCAACCCGGCTCCGCACCATCTACGGCAAGGAGCGCGCTGAACGGCGAGACCCGATGGAGGCGATCCGGCAGTTCGCCGCTGTCGGCAATTGGGCGGAAGTGACCACCGTCGTGCGGTCGCAATACCACGACATGCTGCGGCTGCACGGGTCAGAACTCTACGAAGTGCTGCGGTCAGCGAGCCCCGCCTCGATCCGGCGCGAGCCGGCACTCGTGGCTCTCCTGCTGCTGCTGGACAACGCCCGCGGCCGGCTGACCCGCACGGCAATTTTGCACCGGGTCGGCCTCGGCGTCGCCCTGATCCAGGCCCGACTCGGGGGACGCGAGCCGTCGGATCGCGTGACCCTGCTGTACGCACTCCTCGGCTCTCAGCGGCTCGGTGGCCATTTTGACAGCGCCGTCGACACCGCCGACCGCGTCGTGGCGACGCTCGCCTCCCTCGACGAACCCGGCCACCGGGCGCTCGCCGGCATCCGATCGTCGGTCTGGCTTCAGGCGGGGACGAGCTACTTCTACACGGAGCGGACCGCGGAGGCCGAGCAGCTGTTCCGCGTCGCCGAAGAGGCAGCGGCCGCGGACGGAATCGACTGGGTCGAGATGCACGCGTCCAGCATGAGGTTGCTGGTGACGGCGATGCGCGGTGACAACGTCGCGCTTGAGCGGGATCTCGTCGTGGCACAGTCGCGCGCCAAACCGCACGGCTGGCGGGGAACCTATTCCTCGTCGGGGACGCACCTCGCCGGGGCATACGCGGCACTCGAATCATTCGACGCCGACGGGGCACGGGCCGAACTCGCCGAACTCGCCGAACACGAGCACACGATCGAGCACTGGCCGATGATCGCCCGGCTCCGCGGACTCGCGGCTCTCGTCGACGGCGACGCCTTCGCCGGACTCGACCGGCTCGCAGCCGATATCGCCGCCCATGCCGACCGGCCCCCGATCAGCAGGTCGATGTCGGCCCTGCTCGCGGTGACTCGTGCCGATCTGATGCTCGCCGCCGGCGAACCGCACCGGGCTCTCGCTGCGCTGCGCTCGGCGCGGCGCAGCGCCGCTGCGGCCCTCGCGCTGGCCCGCGTCGATCTAGCTCTCGGTCGCAACGACCGGGTGATCGCCTCCGCAGCTGGTGTCGCCTGGTCGGAAGATCCGTTGCCGCGATCGAAAGCCGAGGCGCTGCTGGCGACCGCGATCGCCGCTCACCGCCTCGGGCGATCGTCTGATGCCCGCATCGCGACGGAGCGAGCGCTCGACACGATCACTAACGCGGGGTTGCGGCGCCCGCTCATGATGGTGCCGCGAGACGCCCTTGCCGCGGTTCTGCAGCTGACCGGTGTCGATTCTGTGGCGATGCTTCGGGGAGTGCCCGACGTGTTCTCATCCCGCGAGACGGCGCAACTGCTCACGCCCGCCGAACTGCGGGTGCTCGGCGAGCTGCGTCAAACAGGCAATGCCGAGAACCTCGCCGCCAGCCTCTTCCTGTCGGCCAACACGGTGAAATCGCACCTGCGACGCATCTATCGCAAGCTCGGCGTGACATCGCGCGACGAGGCCCTCGCCGTCGCGGCCATGCGCGGCTTGTCCTCAGCGCCCCCCGACGAGGATTGACCGGGTAGTCAGCGCTCACCCTGCGGTCGCGCGCCAGCCGGGAGCACGAGCCCGGCGGCCAGCAACACGCCCGCGATCCCGACCACGAACAGGCCGGAATATCCCCACGCCCCGATGACAGCGGCGGCAAGCAGCGGGGCAAGCGCCTGGGGAAGGTTCGTGGCGACATTCAGCAGGCCGAGGTCGCGACCCGCGTCAGCCTCGCCGCCCGGCAGCACCTCGCTCGCCCAGGCCAGCGCTCCGACCGAGTACAGCCCGAATCCGACGCCCTGGAGCGCGGCGAGCGCGAACATGCCCCCGACCGTCGGCGCGATCAATGGGATGGAGAGCGCCGCTGCTACGGCCAGGCACGCCGCGATCACGAACGGCTTCCGTCGTCCGAGGCGGTCGCTGAGCCAGCCGCCGGCGATGGCCGCCAGGAGGGTGCCGCCAACCGAGACGACGGCCAGCATTCCGACGATCCGCGGCGCATCGACGTCGGCTACCCCGATGTAGTCCGAGACGATGTAGAGCAGGTACCCGTAGACGCCCTGATAGCCGACAGTGAACGAGATACGCGAACCGATGAGCCAACTGAAATCGGGATGCCGGCGCGGGTCGAGATCGCTGAGCACCCACCGACGGCGCGGTGCTGCCACGGGGGCGGCCTCGGCATCCTCACGGTTGAGTACCACGAACACACCCACGACGACGACCAGGACGGCGGCGAGCACCGAGTAGGCAAGCACCGGATCAGAGGCTCCGAAGCCGGAGAGCAGGATGCCGGCGCCACCACCCGCGAGCGCCGCCGCCGCGAACACCGCCGCGACACGGCCACGGCGACTCCGGGGAAACCGGTCGACCAGGTACGACGACGACGCGATGTCGACGCCGTTGAGGACAAACTGCAGCGCCGCCCAGCCGATGACGATCCAGGCCAGCACGTCGGCGTGGCCGAGGGCCAGCAGGATCGCCGCCGACGCGGCGGCGCAGGCGAGCAGCCACGGGGCGCGGCGACCGAGCCGGGAACGCGTGCGGTCGCTCAACGTCCCGAAGAGCGGCTGGGCGGCGATCGCCACCGCAAACGACACGGAGGTCACCAGGGCGAGGGCGGCGACCTTGTCATCGGGAGCGACGCGAGCCACCTGTGCGGGCAACAGTACCGAGAGCAGCGCACCGTACGTGGCGAAGGTCGCGGCGGTCAGCGCTGCGAGCGAGGGCAGCAGACGACGACGGGGGTTCATCGCCCTCGATCCTTCCAGATCGGCGGCGGGGTGCCGCGACTACCCTTCAGTCATGCGCGCACCGCGGATGACGGGAGTCATCGACCGCCGCCTTCTGGTCAACTATCGCGTCGATCCCGATGCGCTTCGCGAGATCTTGCCGCCCGTCTTTCGCCCGCACCTGATCGACGGTTCGGCGGTGGCCGGCATCTGTCTGCTGCGCCTCACCGAGCTACGACCCGCCGGGTTCCCCCGGGCGATCGGGATGCGCAGCGAGAACGCCGCGCTTCGCATCGCAGTGGAATGGGACGAACGGGATGGCGTGCGCACCGGCGTCTTCATCCCGCGGCGTGACAGCGGCTCACTGGTCAACGTCGCGGTGGGCGGGCGACTCTTCCCCGGACCTCACGGTTCGGCCGACTTCACCGTCCGGGACAGCGACGACGAGATCTCCGCCTCGTTCACCAGCCGGCACGACGGCTCCTCGGTCCGGGTCGCCACCCGGGTCGTGCCCGAGTTGCGCGGCAGCACCCTGTTCGCGGATGTCGACGCCGCCTCCCGGTTCTTCCGCGGCGGCAACGTCGGCTGGTCGCCCGACCGCACGGGATCCCGACTTGACGGGCTCGAGCTGCGCACTTCCGCGTGGAGCATTGAGGCCGGCGAGATCGACGAGGTACATTCGACGTTCTTCGAGGGCGGTGCCGTGCCGGTTTCGGCGGCTCAGCTCGACTCGGTGCTGGTGATGCGGCGCGTGCCCGTCACCTGGGTCGACGCGGGACGGATCGCGCTGCCTGCACCGCGGGTCAGATCGCGCGGCGCCGTCGGGTGACGGTGAGTCCGAAGCCGAGACCGAGCACGGCGAACGCCGCGATGATCCCGCCGAGCGGCACCGTCCATCCCGTGTTCGCCAGGCCCGACGGATCGACCTCGTTGGTCGTGCACAGTGGGTCGGTTGTGGCGCAGGATGCTGTTGCCGGGTCGAACGTCGTACCGCTCGGCATCAGGAAGTTGGCGAGCACGTTGTCGCCGCGCCCGCTCTCCCGCACGCGGACCGCATATGTGACGGTCACCGTTGCGCCCGCCGCGACCGCACCGCTCACCTCGACGACGGCGCCGGAACGGGTCACCGTCGTGGAACGGTCGGATGACGTCGGCTCGGCGACGACATCCGCATCATCGAGGATGCCGTCGAGCCGGTCCACATACTCGAGGGTTGCGGAGTTGGCACTGGGGTTGGTGAACGTCAGCGTGTAGGTCAGCCGCGCACCGAGTCTGACCTCGGTGCCGGTGGCGGGGTCGACGCTCTTGCGCGCGACGATCGTGCCCGGGACGAGGTGCAGGGTGCAGAGTTCGGCCCCAGGGCTCGGCGAGCAGGCACCCGTTGGCACGGTCTGCCCGGGGTCGAGCAGCCAGTTTCCGAGAGCGTCGTCGCCGCGACTTCCGTCGGGCCGTATCGTCACCGCGTACGTGACAGTCTCGTCGGCACCGGCCGCCAGCGCACCGGAGATCTCAAGCCGCCCGTCGGGGCCGGGTCCCGTCGTCGCCAGGAGGCCGGCGGCGGTCACCGGGGGCGTGGTGAGGTCGGCGTCGTCGAGAACGCCGGACAGGTCGTCGACCTTGCTCACGCCATACGGGGCGGTCCCGACGCTGGCGAACGTGAGCATGTACTCGATGGTCTCGCCGGTCTCGACAGCGCTTCCGCTCGCCGGGTCGGACGTCTTCGTAGCGAGGAGTTCGCCGACCGGATGCGTCGTGCACGTCGGGTCGCCGGGGAGGCAGTCCGCGGGGAGCTGTTGACCGGGCTCAAGCACGAAGTTGCCGAGGACGTTGTCGCCGTGCTCGGAATCGGGGTTGATCTGCACCGTATAGACGATCGCGTCGGACTGGCCACCGGATAGTGAGCCCGTGATGCCGAGGCGCCCGGCGACGAGTGACGTCGCCAGGGTCTGGGACGCGGGACCGGTGACGATCGTCGCGTCGTCGAGCACGCCCGTCAGATCGTCGACGAGGTTCACCGCGATCGTGCCGGCACCGACATTCGAGACCTCGACGCGGTAGCCGACCTGGTCACCCGACTGAACGGCAGTTCCCGCCGCCGGATCCGAGGTCTTCACGATGCGGAGTTCGGGAACGTAGTTCACCGTGCAGGTCTCCGAACCCGCGACGCAGCTGCCCGGCGGGGTACCTCCGTCCAGAACGACGAAGTTCGCCAGGATGCTGTCGCCGCGATCGGCGAAGTCGCGAACGGTGACCGTGTAGCTCACCGTCGTCGAGTCGCCGGCGGCAAGGGTGCCGCTGATCGGCAACTCGTCGCCCGTGATCGGCCCCGCCGTCAGCACCGGCGACACGATCGTGCCGACCGTTGCGTCGTCGAGCACGCCCGCGAGCAGGTCGGTGTGGTCGATGGTCGCATCGGCGGCGCCATTGTTGGTGAAGGTGAGTGTGTAAGTGAGCTGCTGACCCGACTCGACGTTCGTGCCGGATGCCGGGTCGACGGTCTTGACGACCGTCAGATTGGCCCCGGGGATCCGGTTGAGGTCGCACGGCAACCCGGTCACAGCATCCAGTCCGCCCGCCGTCCGGGGGTCGCAGGTCGGCGTGGGATCGGAGTCATCCGGGGTGCCGAACGCGACATTGCGCAGGATGTTGTCGCCCGCGCCGGTGTACTCGACCTCGTACGTGACGACGACCGAGGCTCCCGCCGGCAGCGCCCCCGACCAGACGATGCGATCGCCGACGATAGTGAGATCGCCGACCCGGTTCGCGGCCGGGGTTCCGACGACGAGCGTGGCGTCGTCGAGCACCGCGGTGAGGTCGTCGATAACGAAGGCCGGCGCGGCCGTGGTGAAGTCGCCCGAGCCCGCGTTGGTCGCGGTGACCGTGTAGCTGACCCGCTCCCCCACCGCTGGGATCGAGCTTCGGCTGGATGTTTTCTCAACGAGAAGGCGGGGCAGTCCGAAGGACTCGGTGGCGCAGAACACTCCGACGACCTCGTCGAAGTGTCCGTCGGCGCAGACGGGGGTGTCGACATCCCCAGGGGGCACCTTGGGCGGCGACGCGAAGGCGACGTTGCGGACCACGCCGTCACCGTTTCCGGTGATCTCGACCGAGTACGTGATCTCGACCGTCTCCCCCGGCTCGAGGGCGCCCGACCAGACCAGGCGGGGCGCGTCGTAGACCGGGTCGGCGACCGCGACTCCCGCGACCTCGGCCGTCGCGTCGGCGTCGAAGTCGGCATCGTCGAGAACACCGGTGAGGTCGTCGACGACGTAGGCGGGGTCGGCGACGGTGAACGGCTCGGAGCCGGTGTTCGTTGCTGAGACCGTGTACTGGACGGTCTGGCCGGGCAGCGCGTTGCCGGCGACGGCATCCGACGTCTTCGTCACCTCGAGGCACTGCCCCGGCACCGCGAGGGATGCCATGGCGCGATCCACGGGAACGTAGGTCCAGTCGTCGATGAACTTGTCATTGCCCCACGAGCTGGTGCTGTAGTTCCAGCCGTGGACGCCGGCGGTGCTGTCGAATCCCGCTGTGCCGTTGGCGGTGTACGGCGGATTGACGGTGTTGGAGCGCGCCGCGGTCTGGGTGTCGTCCCAGTAGATCGTCGCGTCGGGTGCGCCCGGTCCGTTCTGGCGCACGATCGAGATGCCGGAACGCGCCTCGACATCCGTCTGGATGACGTGCACCTCGCCGATGCGATCGAAGTAGACCTGCGCGTTCATCGGCGTGCAGGCCGCGATGGGATCGCCTTCGCCGTCGAGCCCGTCGAACTGGAACTCGACGGGCTCACCCTGCGCTCCGACCCGAACCTCACGATCGACGGGGTCATCGAAGACGCCGTTGCCGTTCGTGTCGATGCGCAGCAGGTGGCCGCCGATGAAGCCGCCGAGGTCGTAGCCGAAAGTGCCCGCAGCGGATCCCGGCGTGCTCGGCGTGAACGTGAAGTCGTCGACCTGGAAGCTGTCGACGTCGACTGGGGCGGGCCGGATCACCTGGGTCGTGCGACCCCCATTTGCGGCGGTGGGTGCGACCGGGGCACTGACCGGGAGGTCGGCGGCGGGAGGTTCGAAGAAGAGACGGTAGGGATCGGCACAGCTGGAGTCGATTGTCGGCCCGTTCCAGGAACGATACGACGGTGTGCACTCTTGGCCACCCGCGGTGCCGGCGGGAACTCCCAGTGAGTTCGCCGTGATGGCGGAGTTGATGCCGTTGTAGCCGCCGAGCGTGAGTTCGTAGAGGTAGCCGCTGTCGTTGAGCATCCAAAATGTCAACGTCTTCAGGGTGGTGTTCCCGCCCGATTGGACGATGCTGTACTGCTCGGTCCAGACGCGGCCGGTGATCTCCGAAACGCCGACGGGGAGCGTTCGTGTGCGGGGGTCGACGCCCTGACCGAATCCGGGGTTGCCGGTGTAGACGGTGACCGCCCACGCGCTCGACCCGCCGAAGGCGAATGTCCAGACGCCTGCTTCGGCGGGTGCCACCTGGCGCGGGGCGCTGAAGGCGCCGGTCACGCCACCCGCAACCGCTGTGCCGTTCGCGCGGGTCTGGGTCGCCGTACCGCCGTTACCCCAGGAGTGCACCCACTCGCCAGCTTTGACGTAGGCGTAGTAGACGTTGCCCGATGCTGTGCCGTATGAGGTTGTGTTGGGGCTCACGTTCGTGCCCACGTTCACAGCGTTCGCCGGCAAAACAGCCCCGGTAGCCACAACCGCGGCGGTGAGCAGCGCCGCCACGACGGCGCGCCAGGCATTCCGGCGCGCGCTGAGGTTGGTTCGGTGACCGGTCGGATTCGGTCGCATTGCCCAATACCCCCATGACGCTGAACCACGAGGTCATTCGGGTCCACCGTCAGACTGGGCGCAGGAACTGCGACGCGGGGCCAAACCCGCGGCATTTAACCCCCGACTTCACCCTGCTCTACGTCGGCAGAACAGCATTCTCGGGCGGCAAATTCGAGCCGAGCCCTAGTGGCAGAAGCTGACGCTGACCCCGCGATCCGGCGCGACCCAGACGTTGCGGACCCCTTCGCTCGAGGAGACCGTGTACCAGCCCGACTCGAGTGTCCAAGATTCGGTATCCCCGGGGAAGGTGTAGCCCCAACCCGCATCACTGACGTGGTACTCCACGGCATAGCTGCAGTTGTTGCTCACCGAGAGCTGCCCCGTGGCTGCCGAGGCACTGACGGCGGGGACGAGCGCGAGGCTCAGGCCCAGGAGCACTGCCCCGGCCGCGGCGATCGGGGCGTTGCGGGAGACGCGACGGTTCTTCATGAGGAATCCTTTCGGTCGTTAGACCGAGGCTACGCCCCCTGTTTGGGGGGTCACCCGACTGCCGGACAACTCTCAGCTGGACCCCGGAGTTGGCGCAGAGAGCCGCCGTTACGACCGCCGAAGCTCAGAAATAACGGCAGGACGCAGGCGGACTGCCGCCGCTCCCCCCACCAGGAGCACGAGTGCTACGAGGGCCAGGAATCCCGGATCCGAGCCCGTCGCCGCCAGTTCGGGCCCCGCAAGGCGCGCTGCCGCGTCGTTCGAGGCGACGCTCGCCCCCTGACCGTTCAGCGCGAACACCCGATAGACGTAACTCACTCCGGCGTGCGCGCCGGCATCCCGGTAGGTCGTCGCCGTGGATGCGGTGTCGGCTACGAGTGCCGCGAACGGTCCTCCGTCGGCGCTGAGTTCGATGCGGTATCCAGTGATCGGGTCGTACCCGTCGAAGGTGGGAGTCGTCCACGCCAGCGCGATGACATCGCCGTCGACGTTGGCCGTGAGCGACAGGGGCGCGCCGGCAGCCATCGGGACGATGCCAACCATCGTGCGGTTGTTGCCGGTGCTCGCGACCCCGACATAGCGGGAGAGTGCGGCCGACCAGACTACCGAGAGCCAGGTATTCGCTTCGGGGTTCGTGATCGACGTCCACGTGACGCCGTCGGGCGAACTGAAGAGGCCTCCGGGTCCGGCGGCCAAGAACTCCGCGTTCTCGGGTGACCACGTCACGGTCCGCAAGTCGGCAGCCGGAGACGCGACGACAGTCCAGGTGGCGCCATCGGGGCTCGTGATAATTCCCTGGTCGCCGACCGAGACGAAGAGGTCGAGTTCAGGAGAGAACGTGATTCCCGTCCACCTTCCGTCGACCGCGGTGGAGACCTGGGTCCACGCGACGCCGTCGGTACTCCTGAAGACCATCGGGGTCGCAACCCCACTGATGGAAGGGTTGCCGACCGATACGTAGATGCCCTCCTCGGCGGCCCAGACGATCTCCCGCACGGAGCTGGCTTGAACTGCCGCCGCGGAGGCGGTCCAGGTCACCCCGTCAGCGCTCGTGACCGTGGAGGTGCCAATCGTTCCCGCCACGAACTTGTGCTGCTCGGGAGACCAGACCACCTCCGTAAAGGTGCCGCCCGGTGAAACGCGTGCAGTCCACGACGTTCCGTCCGAGCTCGTGACAATCGGATTGCCGCCGCCTCCCGCGTTGCCGACTGCGACGAACAGGCCGAGTTCGGCCGACCAGGCCACAGCGCTCCACCGCCCGGACGGGGCCGTTCCCGCGGTCCACGAGACTCCGTCTTGACTCGTCATCACCCCCGTGGTGCCGGAACCCCCGACCGCGACGAACAGGCCGAGCTCGGGCGACCAGGCGACCTCCTGCCACGTCGTGGTGGCGGGGCTTGACGGGTTCGCCGACCAGGTCGCGTCGATCGCGCTCGCGCTGGCACTGGCACTGGCACTAGCACTGGCGCGAGGTGCTGCAATGAGCAACAGTGCTACCGCCAGAACGGCCCCGACAGCACCGAGAGATGCGCGCGATCGCGCCAGAGAAGCCTGCACTCGAAACCCCGTTCGCGCCCCCACCCCGGATGGCAACACCGTCGATGCTATCGGGGAGTGGCCGGCGAACGACGAAAGGGCCGCACCTCTCGGTGCGACCCTTTCGTGCAAATCCGAAGTATTACTTCAGGATCTTGGTGACCTTACCGGCACCCACGGTGCGTCCACCCTCACGGATGGCGAAGCCGAGGCCCTCTTCCATGGCGATGGGCTGGATCAGCTCAACGGTCATGTCGGTGGTGTCGCCGGGCATAACCATCTCGGTGCCCTCGGGCAGCGTGATGACGCCGGTGACGTCGGTGGTGCGGAAGTAGAACTGCGGGCGGTAGTTCGCGTAGAACGGGTTGTGACGCCCACCCTCATCCTTCGACAGGATGTACGCGGTGCCCTCGAACTGGG
>NZ_JBDSPJ010000004.1:0-103112 GCF_039912695.1 Pseudolysinimonas sp. | reverse complement strand
TCGCGGCCGGACCTCTCCGGGTCCGGCCGCGACCCTTCCCGCCTCTACCCTTCCCGCAACGACCGAGAGAGCATCGTGCCGTCCCGCCGCAAACTCAACGCCGCCGTGCTCGGTGTGCTGGGAATCGCGCTTTTCTTGGCGCTCTGGCAGGCCGTCCCGACGCTCGGATTGGTCAAGGCTGAATATCTGCCCCCGCCGACCGCGGTCGCGGGAGCAATCGTCATCGTCCTCGGTGACCCGGTGTTCTGGGCGGCGCTCGGCAACACTTTGCTCACCTGGATCATTGGGCTGGTGATCTCCCTCATCGCGGCGATCATCGTCGGAACAGTGGTCGGGCTCATGCCGGCCGTTCGCCGCGCGACCCGCACGACCATCGAGTTTCTGCGTCCGATCCCGTCAGTCGCGCTCATCCCGCTCGCCATTTTGACCTACGGCCTGCAACGTGAAGCCGCGCTTGTGATCGTCATCTGGGCGACGTTCTGGCAGATCTTCATCCAGGTGCTCTACGGCGTCGCGGATGTCGATCCTGTCGCGCGCGACACCGCTCGCAGTTTCGGGCTGGGCACCGTTGCCCGGTTGCGGTACGTCGTGCTGCCGACGGCACTGCCCTACCTGTCGACCGGGGTGCGCCTGGGCGGCACCGTTGCCCTCGTCCTCGCGGTCACCGCGGAGCTGGTCATCGGTAATCCCGGGCTCGGTCGCCTGATCACTCTGGCGCAGTCTGGAATCGGCGCACAGACCACCCTCTACGCCCTCGTGGTCATCGCCGGGATGCTCGGCCTGATCATTAACCTCGTACTCCGCGCGCTCGAGCGGCGCGTGCTCTCCTGGCACCACAGCGTTCGGACGGAGGTCCTCTAGTGACCAGGCTGCGCCGGATCGCGCTGTCGACCCTCTCGGGGATCGGCCTGCCGATCGTTCTTCTTATCGCTTGGGCGATCGTGCCGCTCTTCACCGGCAACAGGTTCTTCCCGCCGCTGTCGAAGGTGCTCAATGCCTTCGTTGCGACCTGGCTCAACCAGAGTTTCCTGGTCGATGTCGTCCCGAGCCTGACGCGTCTCGCGATCGGCATCATCGTTTCGATCGTCCTCGGGATCGCGCTCGGCATCCTGATCGGGTCGTTCCGTCCGCTCCGATCGCTCCTCGAGCCCGTGCTGGAATTCTTCCGCGCGATCCCGCCACCCGTCCTCATCCCGGTGTTGCTGCTCTTGATGGGCATCACCGATGAGATGAAGATCGCGGTCATCGTGTCGGGATCGGTCTGGCCCGTTCTGCTGAACACGATCGAAGGCGTTCGTGCCGTCGACCCGGTGATGCGCGAAACCGCTCAGTCTTACCGGATCGGCCGCCGAGACCGCCTGACGCGGCTGGTGTTACCCGCGGCCGCGCCTCAGATCATGACCGGTATTCGGCAGTGTCTGTCGGTGGCGTTGATTCTGATGGTCATTTCCGAGATGGCGAAGACCGGATCGTCGTCGGGCCTGGGATACCGCATCTCGTACTTCCAGACCAACTACCTCATCGCCGAGATGTGGAGCGGCATCGTGTTGCTCGGTCTGATCGGCATCGCGTTGTCGTTGATCTTCCAGGTCGCCGAGCGATTCATCCTGAACTGGTACCACGGATTGAAGGAGGTCGAGCGTGCCTGAACGTGCTCCCGTACTGCTCCGAGTCGAGCATCTCAAGAAGGTTTACGAAACCGCGCAGGGTCGGGTCGAGGCGATTGGCGATCTGAGTTTCGAAGTCCGTGCCGGTGAACTCGTCTGCATCGTCGGGCCGTCGGGTGCGGGAAAGACCACCCTCCTGAAGTGCATCGCGGGCTTGTTGACGCCGACCTCTGGCACGGTCGAACTCGACGGTGTGGTCGTCACGGGCCCGCCGAAGCGCATGGCCCTCGTGTTTCAGGAGTACGGGCGCAGCCTCTTCCCGTGGCTCACCGTCGCGGCCAACGTCGGTCTCCCGCTGCGTAATCGCCGCGTCCCGCGCGACGTCCGAGCCGCCACCGTCGAACGGATGCTCGCGACCGTCGGCCTCGAAGGTCAAGGTGGGAAGTACCCGTGGCAACTGTCGGGCGGGATGCAGCAGCGCGTCGCGATCGCCCGCGCCGTCGCCTACGACCCCGAAATCCTGGTCATGGACGAGCCGTTCGCCGCCGTCGACGCGCAGACCCGTGCCGACCTTGAAGACCTTGTGCGCGAACTGTGGTCGTCACTCGGAGTGACCGTGCTGTTCGTCACCCACGACATCGACGAGTCGGTGTATCTGGGGGAGCGCGTTCTGGTGCTCTCCAGCGCACCGACCTTCGTGCAGGAGGTCGTCGAGATCGACCTCCCCGCTGTGCGTGACCAACTCGGCACGCGCGCCGACCCGCGGTTCGCGGAGTTGCGCACGCGCGTTTACCAACAGATCCAGATTGCCAAGCGCGGGCCCGCGGCATCCACAAAGGGGGAGTCATGACACTCGACGGAAAGGTGGCAATTGTCACCGGCAGCGGTCAGGGGCTGGGCCTCGCCTACGCTCACGAACTCGCCCGTCAGGGGGCGGCGGTCGTCATCAACGACGTCTCCGCCGACGCGGCGCGGGCCGCCGTGGATGCGATCACCGCCGAGGGCGGCCGTGCAGTCGCGGTCGTCGCGCCGGTCGGCCCGAGCGACACGGCACGAGAACTGGTCCGCACCGCGGTCGAGACCTACGGTCGCCTCGACATCCTGGTCACGAACGCCGGCATTTTGCGCGACACCGTGCTGTGGAAAATGAGCGACGACGACTTCGATGCCGTCATCGGCGTGCACCTGCGCGGAACTTTCACCTGCGTGCGCGAGGCCGCCATCCACTTTCGGAAGACGCAGACCGCGGGGCGAATCATCTGCATCGGCTCGCCCACCGGCCAGCGCGGCAACTTCGGTCAGACCAACTACGGCGCCGCAAAGGCCGGAATCGTCGGCATGGTGCGCACCTGGGCGATGGAGTTGAAGAAGGCCGAGGTGACGGTCAACGCGGTCATCCCGGTCGCTGCGACGGCGATGACCGCGACCGTTCCGTACTTCGCGGCGGCCGTCGAAGCGGATGCTGCAGGCGACCAGATGCCCGCGTTCTTCCGGCACGACCTCGGCTTCGGTACCGCCGATGACGTCGCGGGACTGATCGCGTACCTCGCCTCAGATGACGCCGCGGGGGTCACCGGCCAGGCGATCGGAATCGGGGGGGACCGCCTGCAGTTGTGGAGCCACCCCGAGGCTGTGATCACCGAATACCGCGAGGGCGGCTGGACGTTCGACGCGCTCGAGGAGTCGTTCGGTGAGCTCTTCGGCGGCCGCCTGCAGAGTGTCGGCGAGGCCTTCCCGCCGCTGCCCGACGAGTTGCGCAGGGACCCTGCAGCGTCATGACGACTCGGTATGAGCCGCACCTCGACCTCGACGCGATCGAGGCGCTCGACGTGCACGTGCACATCGAGATCGACGCCGCGGGGCGCACGGCGTTGCCTCCCGCGCTCGCCGAAGCGGCATCCGCCTACTTCACCTCTGATGAGCGTCCGACGATCGATGCGATCGCCGACCTTTACCGAAGCCTGCGGATGGCGGCGGTCGTCTTCACGGTGGATGCCCGCACCCAACTCGGTCACCCTCCGCTCGACAGTGCGGAGATCGCGAGCGGTGCAGCTCGGCATGCCGACGTGCTAATTCCGTTCGGGTCGGTCGACCCGCGCACCGGCGCCGCCGCCGTCGAACTCGCCCGCCGGCTGGGCGAAGAGTCCGGCGTGCGCGGCTTCAAGGTGCACCCCACCGTGCAGGGGTTCGATCCATCCGACGAGGCCTACTACCCGCTGTACGCCGAGTTTTCCCGACTCGGCGTGCCGATGCTCGTGCACACCGGCCAGACCGGCATCGGTGCCGGCCTCCGCGGCGGTGCTGGTTTTCGGCTCAGCTACTCCAACCCGATGCTGCTGGACGGTGTCGCGGCAGACTTTCCCGATCTCGACATCGTGTTCGCGCATCCCTCGGTGCCCTGGCAAGACGAAGCGCTCTCGATCGCGACGCACAAGTCCAACGTCTGGATCGACCTCTCCGGATGGTCGCCCAAGTACTTCTCCGACAACCTGGTGCGCGCCGCTCGTAGCTACCTCCAAGACCGCGTGCTGTTCGGCTCGGACTTTCCGATGCTTCATCCGACTCGCTGGCGCACCGACTTTTCGGCCTATGGGCTCGACGCCACGGTCGAACGCAAGATCCTGCGCGACAACGCGCTGCGCCTGCTCCGGCTGGCCGACCCCGATCCGAAGGAGACCACCCCATGACCACGATCGACTACTCCGAACTGGCGACTGTCGCCGGCCGCGACCTCGGCTACACCGAGTACCGGGAGGTGACGCAGCAGCGCATCGACACCTTTGCGGATGCCGCCGATGACCACCAGTGGATCCACGTCGACCCGGAGCGTGCGAAGGACGGCCCGTTCGGCGCTCCGATCGCCCACGGCTTTCTGACCTTGTCGCTCGCGGTGCCGTTCTGGACCGAACTGCTCGACGTGACCGGGGTCGGAACGAAGGTCAACTACGGGCTCGACAAGGTGCGTTTTCCTGCTCCCGTCCCCGCGGGCTCCCGCATCCGAATGAAGGCCGTCATCGTCGAGGTTGACGAGTTCCCGGGCGGCTACCAGCTCACGGTCGACCAGACAATCGAGATCGAGGGCGGCCAGAAGCCAGCAGTCGTCGCTCGCGGGCTGTACCGTTTCTACGCCTGACCAGCACCTCGACGAGGAGGCCTCCATGCAGAATCGCGGGATCGGCGCCTGGCTGACCGCGCGAGCTCGCACGTCGCCAACGTCGGTAGCCCTCATCCACGGCGACGGCGAGACCGTCACGTACGCCCAGTTGGCCGAACAGTCTGCACGATGGTCGGCGGTGTTGGCTCAGCACGGCATTGCGGCCGGCGACCGCGTCGCGTTTCTCGGTGAGAACCAGCCGGCGTTTGTGGAAGTACTGTTCGGGGCGGCGCGGGTGGGCGTCGTGTTCGTGCCGATCAACACCCGCCTGACCGCGCCCGAAGTCGCTTACATCCTCGCCGATAGCGGGGCGCGACTCGTCGTGCACGACGCGCGTTCGGTTGCGGTCGTCGAAGCAGCGGTAGTGCAGGCGGCCGTGGCACCGGCCGCGGCTGGTGGCTCAATCGCGACACTTGAGATCGGCGGCTCCGCCGACCTGGCCGTTGCAGCAGTAGCTCCGATTCCGCCGGCACCCGGCGTGGAGCTCGACGACCCGGCAGTGATCCTCTACACGTCGGGCACCACCGGACGGCCCAAGGGTGCGGTTCTCAGCCATGGCAACCTGACCTGGAACAGCTTCAATGTGCTCGTCGACGTCGACCTCGTCTCGACCGATGTGGCGCTGATCATCTCTCCGCTCTTCCACGCCGCATCCCTCGGGATGGGGCTGCTTCCGGTGCTGCTCAAGGGGGCAACGGCGGTGCTCGAGCGGGCCTTCGACCCCGGTCGCGCCCTGAGCCTCATCGAGCGACACCGGGTCACGATGCTGAGCGGTGTGCCCACGACCTACCAGTTCATGGCCGAGCATCCCGATTGGGATGACACCGACCTGAGTTCGCTCGCCAAGCTGACCTGCGGCGGGTCACCGGTACCGACCCGGGTGCTCGAAGCGTACGAGGCGCGTGGGCTGTCGTTCTCGCAGGGCTACGGGATGACCGAAGCCTCACCCGGAGCCACCTACCTCCCGGCTGCGCAGACCCGAGCCAAGATGGGGTCGGCGGGGATCCCGCACTTCTTCACCGAGGTGCGCGTCATCGGCCAGGACGGCGAACCGATCGTTGGTCGGTCCGAGGGTGATGCGACAGTTGGCGAGATTCAGGTGCGCGGCCCGAATGTCACCCGCGGCTATCACGGCAACCCTGAGGCAACGGCGGAGGCCCTCACGTCGGACGGTTGGTTCCGCTCCGGCGACCTGGGCTCCCTCGACGACGAGGGCTATCTGTTTGTGGCCGACCGGCTCAAAGACATGATCATCTCGGGCGGCGAGAACATCTATCCCGCTGAAGTCGAAGACCTCATTCTCGGGCTGGCTGACGTCACCGGCGCGGCCGTGATTGGCATCCCGGATGAGCGCTGGGGCGAGACGCCGTGGGCGATCGTCACCCTGCGACCGGGTACCGATCTGTCGACGGAGCGCCTCGCGGCCCATCTCGATGGGCGCCTCGCCCGCTACAAGATCCCCAAGAACGTCGTGGTTGTCGAGGAGCTGCCGCGCACGGCTTCGGGCAAGATTCGCAAACTTGAGTTGCGGGAGCGGTTCGGTGCGAATTAGTTCGCTCTGAGCTAGTTCGCACCGACCTAGTCCACTCCGAACTACCGGGCAGTCGCGTTTGGCGGAGCTGTCGAGGCACGCACCACGAGGTGCGTCGCGAGGGGGGTGCTGACGCTGGCGGCATCCGGCTCCTCGATCGCGATGAGGACCTTTTGCATGATCAGACCGCCTAGTGCTGCGTAGTCCTGCCGCACCGTTGTGAGGGGCGGTGCCAGGTATCCCGCTTCCGGTACGTCGCCGAATCCGACAATGCTGACGTCGTCGGGAACCCGCATCCCGCGGTTGGTCAAGGCAGAGACGATCCCCAGGGCTATGTGGTCGTTGGCGGCAAAGATGGCGGTTCCGGGCACCGCGGCGGCGAGATCGGTGCCAACCTGGTAGCCGTCTGCGGCCGTCCAGTCGGCGTGCATGACCTCGGCGATCGCGAGTCGGTTCGTCGCCAATTCGTCGCGCCAGCCGCGCATCCGCTCGATCGCGTCAGGTGCTTCCGCGGGCCCCGCGACGTGCAGGATTCGGGTGTGGCCGAGCTCAATCAGATGGCGCACGGCGGCCCGAGCTCCTCGGTATTGGTCGAACGACACCAACGCCGACGAGGGGCGAGCGGATGCGGCCACCGCGACGAGGGGAACGCTCATGTCGAGCCCGAGTACCGTCTCGAGCACCGAGACATCGGTGACGACCAGGACAATCGCGTCAACCCGTTGGCGCAACAGCGAATCGATCGCGGCTCGGATGCCGACGGGATCGGCGTCGAGGGCGCTCACCGTGTCGACGCTGAACCTGGCGGCGCGGGCCGCGAAATTGAAATGCAGAGCCGTTGAGTTGGGACCGTAATCCGAGGTCCCGGGCACGATCAGGCCGATCGTACGGGTGCGGCGCGTGACGAGAGCGCGCGCGGCAGGGGAGGGGCTGTACCGCAGCTGGGCAATCGCCTGTTCGACTCGCAGTCGGGTCGCCGTCCGGACGTTCGGCAGATCGTTGAGAACGCGGGACACCGTCTGATGGGAGACGCCGGCGAGCCGCGCGACATCGAAGATGTTGGCCGCGCGGCGGGACTTTTCGTCGGAGCCGCCGCGGCCGTCAGTTTCAGTCGACATCGGGTTGCGCGATCAAGGCAAGAAGAGAGTCGACGGTCAGGGCATCGGCGTCATGGGTGGCAATCACGCGCCCATCGCGGAGCAGCGTGACGCGTGCCGAGACGCGCAGCACCTCTTCGAGTTCGGCAGAGATGAAGACCACCGACATCCCGTTCTCTGCCAGCTCCCGAACCAGGCGCTGTACCTCGACCTTGGCCCCGATATCGATGCCGCGCGTCGGCTCATCGAGCACGAGAACGCGGGGCGAAAGGGCCAGCAACCGGGCAAGCAGAACTTTCTGCTGGTTGCCTCCCGACAGTACACCGGCGAGTTGTTCGGCAGATGCTGGGCGGATGCTGAGCGCTTCGATCCAGCTCGCGGCCAGTTCCCGTTGGCGCGAGAGCCCTATTCGTCGAAGCACTCCGCGTTGAGCCTGGAGGGCGAGGACGATGTTCTCGCGCACCGTGAGTTCGCCGATGATGCCTTCGGCCCTGCGGTTCTCGGACGAATAGGTCAAGCCCAGCCCGATCGCGCGGCGGGGGTTGCCGGGGATGATCGTGGTGCCGTCGAGCACGATCATCCCCGCGGTGAGGGTGTCGATGCCGGTGAGCGCGCGCGCGACCTCCGTGCGTCCGGAGCCGAGCAAACCCGCGAGACCGAGCACTTCACCCTCGCCCAACACGAGGGTGATATCTGATACCCGCCCCGCGCTTAGGCCGCGCGCCTCAAGAAGAGGCGTGGCGTGGTCGGCGTGATCACCGACCGGCGGTCGTGTCGCAAGCTCCTCGGCGTCGCGCCCGAGCATCTTGTGAACGAGATCGATGCGGAGCAGCTCGGTCGTGAGGTACTCGCCGACCAGCATGCCGTTGCGCAGAACCGTGATGCGGTCGCAGATTTCGTAGACCTGATCGAGAAAGTGCGAGATGAACAGGATGGCGACGCCGCGATCTTTCAACTCGCGGATCACTCGAAACAATTCTGCGACCTCGTCGAGGTCGAGGCTCGAGGTCGGTTCGTCGAGCACCAGGACGCGGACGTCGCTCGAGATCGCGCGGGCGATCGCGACGAGTTGCTGGATGGCCAAAGGGTGGGCTGAGAGTTGGGATGCCGGGTCGATGTTGAGCCCCAGCTCGGCGAGGATCTCTGCCGCCCGGGCGCGCAGTGCCCGCCAATCGATCCCGCCGAACCGTCGCGGCTCGTCACCGAGCAGGATGTTCTCCGCCACCGTCAGGTTGGGCAGCAGGTCGATCTCTTGATAGACGGCACGGATGCCGGCCTGCTGAGCGTCGGCGGGGGTGGCGAAATGTACCTCGCGGCCATCGACTCGCACCGACCCGGAATCCAGGTGCAGCGCTCCGGTGATCCCTTTGATGAGCGTCGACTTGCCCGCGCCGTTCTCGCCCATGAGCGAGTGCACTTCGCCGGGGAACAGGCGAAAGTTCACGCCGTCGAGAGCGAACTCGCTGCCGAAGCGCTTCGTCGCGCGTTCGACTTCGACGACGGGCACTTCGTCGTTGCCGTTCATGCTCACATTGTGGTGGACGTTGGGCTTCTCATCACGATTGGAGCCGTCTCGTCACCATGGGGATGACTACTGCGCGCTGTCATCGCCGTCGTGTGGAGCGCGCGACGATTGCCCGCTGCACAACAACGAAGGTCAGCAGCAACGCACCGACCGTGATTCGTGCCCACGACGACTCGGCACCGAGGAACGAGATGATGCCCTTGATCGTGCCGTAGACCAACACGCCGATCATCGAGCCGACGACAAAGCCGCTCCCGCCGCTGAGGAGGGTGCCACCGATGACCACGGCCGCGATGGTGTCGAGCTCCGTGCCGACTCCGTTCAGCGGGTAGGCACCGACGGACGCCGCGAACACGACGCCGGCGAGTCCCGCGCAGGTGCCGCTGACGACGTAGGCGAGCAACCGGGTGCGCATCACGGGCAGGCCCATGAGCCGTGCCGACTGCTCGCTGCCGCCGATCGCGTAGATCGTGCGACCGAACCGGGTGTAGCCCAGCACCAGGGCCGCAGCCACCACTACCAGGATCGCGATGATGCCGGTCGGGGTGATGTACCAGCCGCCGAATGAGAACCTCGTCGACTGCAACCACACGATGCTCGGCTCGACGACGGGAATCGACGACAGGCTGACGACGAAGGCGAGCCCGCGCGCCAGGAACAGTCCGGCCAGCGAGGCGATAAATGGTTGGACGTCGAAGAACTGCACGAGAACGCCGATCAGCAGTCCGACCAGCGAGCCACCCACGATCATGACCGGGATGACGACGGCGACGGGCGCGCCCTCAACGAGCATCCGCGCACCGAGGATGCCGGTGAAGGCGAGCACGGACCCTACCGACAAGTCGATGCCGCCGGTCAGGATCACAAAGGTCATCCCGACGGCGAGGATCATCAGGTAGGCGTTGTCGAGCAGGAGCGAGGACACCAGGCGTGGGGTGAGGAAGTTGCCGAAGCGCACCTGTGCCCCGACCATCATCACCACCAGAATCCCGAGGGCGGCGAACACGGGGATCCAGGCGGAACGCCTCCCGAAGAACCCAGAAACTTTGGTCAGGATCCCGCTCACAACATTGCTCAGGATCCCAATCACGGGGTTACCTCCAGATCGGGACGCGCGGGGGGCGTTGGTCGGACGGAGCGCACCAGTCGAGCGACGCCCGAGCGCAACCGCCTCGACTGCACGAGGACGACGATCATCACGACCACGGCCATGAACACGGGGGTGATAGCTGGCGGCACACCGATGAAGGTGATCGTCGTCTTAAGGGTCTGGATCGTGAAGACGCCGATCACGGTACCGGCGAGGCTGAACTTGCCACCAGCGAGCGAGGTGCCGCCGAGCACGACGGCGAGGATGGCATCCAACTCGATGAACAGGCCGGCGTTGTTGGCGTCAGCGGCCATGATGTTGGAGCTGTAGAGGATGCCGGCGATACCCGCGAGCGCGCCACTGGCGATGTAGGCGCCCCAGATGATCCCGCGCGATCGCACTCCGGCCAGCCGACTGGCCACCGGGTTGATGCCGACGGCTTCGGTGAGGACGCCGAGCGCGGTGCGCCGCTCGAGGAGCACGATGATGACGACCGCGGCGATCGAGACGTAGAAGGCGAAGGGCAGTCCGAACACGTAGCCCTGCGCCATGAAGCGATACGGGGGACTGTTGATGGTGGTGATTTTTCCGCTGGTGATGAGCAGCGCGATCCCGCGTCCGGCGAGCATGAGCACCAGGGTGGCGATGATCGGTTGGATGCCGAGCACAGCTACCAGGAATCCGTTCCAGGCGCCGAGCACCAGGGCGACCAGTGTTCCCAGCACAATGCCGATTGCGACAGTGCTGAGGTCACCGGGTGTGGGGGAACTCTCGATGAAGGTGAGGGCTACAGCTCCCGAAACGGCCATGATCGCGCCGACCGAGAGGTCGATTCCGCGAGTCGCGATGACGACGGTCATTCCGAGAGCGACCAGCATCAGCATGGCGCTGTTGCGCAGGATGTCGATCAGTGAGCCGTGGAACTCCCCATTCAGGGTCGTGACCTGAAGGAACGACGCCCGCGAGAGCGTGTTGATCAGCACCAGTACCAGCAGGGCCGCGATCGGCCAGGTGAGCCGATGTTTGAGGATGCGCATCATGCCACGTTCTCCTGAACTGCGGGGTTGCCTTCGGCGATGAAGGCGATGAGGGCGTCGACGTCGGTGTCGTGCGAGGTGAGTTCGCCGATCTTACGACGATCGCGCAGCACGACGACGCGCTGGGCGAGGCGCAGCACTTCCTCGAGTTCCGACGAGATGAAAATGACGGACAATCCGCGGTCCGACAGTTCGGCGACCTTGCGCTGGATGTCGGCTTTAGCTCCGATGTCGATGCCGCGGGTCGGCTCGTCGAGGATGAGCAGTTCGGGTGCTGTCGCCAACCACCGGGCGAGCAGCACCTTCTGCTGGTTGCCGCCGGAGAGGTTGCGCGTCAACGCGTTCGGGTCGGCGGGGCGAACGCCGAGCGCCGTCATGTATTCGGCGACCACGGCATCGCGTTCGGTGCGACTGACCTTGCGCAACCAGCCGCGACGAGCCTGGATGCCGAGCACGATGTTCTCGGCGACAGTCAGGTCGCCGACGATTCCTTCCGCGCGACGATCCTCAGAAGAGAACGCGATGTGATTCTCGATTGCGTTGTGCGGACTCGTCACCCGCTTCGCGGTGCCATGCATTTGGATGCTGCCGGTGTCGGCGCGATCCGCTCCGTAGAGCAGCCTGGCGAGCTCGGTGCGGCCCGAGCCCAAAAGGCCGGCGATCCCGACGACTTCGCCGTCGTAGACGTCGACATCCACCGGTTCGAGGGCGCCCTTGCGGCTCAGGTCGGTGGCCCGCAGCACGGGGGCTGCGTCGCGGTCGATCGTGCGCTCGGCGCTGGAGGAGATGGCGGTGAGTTCGTCGAGTTCGCGGCCGATCATGGCCGAGACGACTTCGGCGCGGGTCACGTGAGCGGCGGCGTATTCGCCAACCAGTTTGCCGTTGCGTAAAACGGTCAGGCGGTCAGAGATCTCGAACACTTGGTCGAGGAAGTGAGAGACGAAGAGAACGGCGACGCCGCTTTCGCGGAGGGACCGGATCACCGTGAACAGTTGCTCGACCTCGCCGCGGTCGAGGCTGGAGGTGGGCTCGTCGAGGATGAGCGCTTTGGCGTCGATGACCATCGCGCGGCTGATCGCAACCAGTTGCTGGACGGCGATGGAGTGGCTGGCGAGGCTTGAGCGAGGGTCGATATAAACGCCGAGGTTTGCGAGGTGGCGGGCGGCTTCCGCGTGGGCGGCTTTCCAGTTGATCAAACCGCGGCGGCGCGGCTCGTGACCGAGCATGACGTTCTCGCCCACTGACAGGTTCGCGCAGAGGTTGACCTCTTGATAGACGGTGGCGATGCCAGCGTTCTGGGCGTCAGCCGTTCCGCGGAAGATTCGGGCGGCACCGCCGACGGTGATGCTGCCTTCGTCGATCGGGTATTCGCCGGTCAGGGCCTTGATGAGGGTCGACTTGCCCGCACCGTTCTCGCCCATGAGCGAGTGCACTTCGCCAGCACGGAGGGTGAAGTCAACGCCGTCGAGGGCGAGCACGCCGGGAAACCGGATCGTGATTCCGCGCATCTCAACGACCGAGGGGGCTAGGGGCTCCGCGGGCATGGTGCGACTGCTTTCGTTCGAGGGGGTGATGGGGACCGGTGCGAACACCGGTCCCCATCAGGTGACGTCTGCCGAAGTTATCGGCTCACGTCAGGTGGATCAATAAGGGCGCGTCGGGAGCAGCTTGATGGCGTCGTCCTTGGTGAACGCGCCGTCTTCGACGATGGTCGCCTTGTCGACCTTGGTGCCGGCCAGGACCGACTTCACGAGGGCAGCAACCTTCTCGCCGAGGAGCGGGTTGCACTCGACGATGTAGTTGAACTCACCGTTGGCGAGAGCCTGCATGCCGTCATGAACCGCGTCGATCGTCACGATCTGGATGTCGACGCCCGGCTTGAGACCGGCCGCCTTGATCGCGTCGAGCGCTCCGAGGCCCATGTCGTCGTTCTGCGCGAACAGCACGTTGATGGTGTTGCCGTACTTCTGGAGGAAGCCCTCCATGACGGTCTTGCCTTCGGCGCGGGTGAAGTTACCGGTCTGCGAGTCGAGCACGTTGATGTCGGTGCCCGCGATCGCGCTGGTGAATCCAGCCGAACGGTCCTTCGCTGCCGACGAGCCGGTCGTGCCCTCGAGGATGACCAGGTTGGCGGCCTTCCCGTCGAAGTTCTGCTTGACCCATTCGCCAGCGCGCTCGCCCTCGCGGTTGAAGTCGAGGCCGACCCAGCTCGCGTAGAGGGAGTCACTCGAGCTCAGGGTGCGGTCTTCGAGGATGACCGGGATGTTGGCGGCCTGTGCTTCTTTGAGGACGTCGTCCCAGCCGTCGGTGACGATCGGCGCGATAACGATCGCGTCGACGCCCTGGTTGATGAAGCTACGCACCGCGGCGATCTGCGCCTCGGGCTTGTTGTCGGCTGCGTTGAACACGAGCTTGAAGCCGTTCGCTTCCGAGAACGCCGCCTTCATCGAGTCGGTGTTGGCGGAGCGCCATCCGCTCTCAGAACCCGTCTGGGCGAAACCGACCGTGATGATGCCGTCGTCGGCACCGCCGCCGGCAGGAGTTGAGCAACCCGTCAGGGCGAGGGCGAAAGCCCCAGCCACTACGAGTCCGCTAAGGATTTTCTTCATATCCAAAACCTCTCTGTTCTGGTTCACCCGTCATCGGGTGGGGGGGAGTACAACCGCGGTCGCCTCTGTGCGGTGCGGCTTTGGTCGAAATGTTAGCCTTCACAATTGGTCCAGCGCCAACCCTGATTT
The DNA here is from genome assembly GCF_039912695.1 of Pseudolysinimonas sp. Taxonomy (GTDB): domain Bacteria; phylum Actinomycetota; class Actinomycetes; order Actinomycetales; family Microbacteriaceae; genus Pseudolysinimonas_A. Next base: position 89,333 of record NZ_JBDSPJ010000004.1, on the reverse strand, counting down.
GATCACGATTGCGTAACGACGCTCGAGCTCTCCCTCGCTGGGCACCTCGCGTTGAACGCGTCAATAGCACGTTGATCAGGTATTTTGCCACAACGAGATACCCCCATGGCGCTCGCCGGATCGGTCGCGTGACGGGACGCCAACTCGTCGAACAAAATGTGAACGCTCATCACAGCAGCCCTGCAGCGGACGCGATGTGATCGCTCTCCGCGCTAAGGACGGGCCCTACAGACCCTGTGCGAGACGGTAGTACGCCGCGTTCCAACGCAGCTGCTGCTGGAAGGCATCCGTTGTGGTGTTCTCGTCGATGACGAGTAACTCGACACCGGACATCAGCGCGAAGTCCTTGAAAACCTCGATGCCGACCTGTGTGGTCATCACGGTGTGGTGGGCCGCACCGGCGGTCAGCCAGGCGGTCGCCGAGGTGCGGAAGTCGGGGCGCGGCTTCCAGATCGCGCGGCCGACCGGCAACTTCGGCATCGGATGCGGCAACTCGACGTTGTCGACGACGTTGGCCACCAACCGGAACCGCTCGCGCATGTCGGAGAGCGCGACGACCAGCGCAGGTCCCGGATCGGCGGTGAAGACGAGTCGCACCGGGTCGTCTTTGCCGCCGATGCCGAGCGGATGGATCTCGAGCGTCGCCTTCTTCGACGACAGCGCGGGCGAAACTTCGAGCATGTGGGCACCGAGGATGAGTTCGTTCCCGGGCTCGAGGTGGTACGTGTAGTCCTCCATCAGCGAAGCGCCGCCGGGAAGGCCGGCGCCCATGACGGCGGCGGTGCGCACCAGCACGGCGGTCTTCCAGTCGCCCTCGGCGCCGAAACCGTAGCCGTCGGCCATCAGGCGCTGCACCGCGAGTCCCGGCAACTGCTTCAGGTCGCCGAGGTCTTCGAAGGAGTCGGTGAAGGCGTGAAAGCCGCCCTCTTCAAGGAAGCCGCGGAGGCCGGCCTCGATGCGGGCGCCTTCTCGAAGAGACTCGTGTCGGTCGCCTCCCGGTACCAATTCCGGAACGACGTCGTAGCTGTCGAGGTACTCGGCGACCAACTCATCGACCTGCGCTTCGGAAACTGCCGCGATCGCCGCGACGAGATCGTTCACGCCCCAGGTGTTGACTTGAACGCCGAGGCGGATTTCCGCTTCGGTCTTGTCGCCCTCGGTGACGGCGACGTAGCGCATGTTGTCGCCGAATCGGGCGAGCCGCATCCCGCGGGTGGCCGCGCGCCCTGCGGCAGCACGGGTCCAGACACCGACCCGGGTGGTTACCGCGGCGTCAGACACGTGCCCAACGACGGTCGTGCGGGGGATCGCCATCCGGCTCTCGATGTAGCCGAACTCGCGGTCGCCGTGCGCGGCCTGGTTGAGGTTCATGAAGTCGAAGTCGATCTCGCCCCAGGGGAGGTCGACGTTGGCCTGGGTGTGCAGATGCAGCAGCGGTTTGGCGAGAGCGTCGAGCCCGGCGATCCACATTTTCGCGGGCGAGAAGGTGTGCATCCAGGCAATGACGCCGATCACATCGTCGTTCGCATTAACCTCCAGCATCAACCGCCGGATGCTGTCGCTGTCGGTCAGCACGGGCTTCCAGACGACGGTGACCGGGATGTCGGCTGAGCCCTGCAGACCCGCCGCGACGGCCTGGGACTGGGTCGCGACCTGCTTGAGGGTCTCCTCGCCGTAGAGACCCTGGCTGCCGGTGAGGAACCAGACCTGCTTCTGCTTCAGGTCAGGAACGATGCTGCGAGTGGTCATGCGGGGTCTCCTTGAGGCTTCTGGCCATAGACATTTTGGTAGCGGTCGAAGAGGGCGTCGATGCGATCCTGCGGGATCGGAATGACGGGTCCGAGTTGGCGGGCGAGGTGGATGGTGCGCGCGACGTCTTCGCACATCACGGCGGCCTTGACGGCATCCGTCGCGTCCTTGCCGATCGTGAAGACCCCGTGGTTCTGCATCAGCACGGCCCGCGACCGGTGACCGTCGAGTGTTTCGACGATGCCGCGACCGATCGAATCGTCGCCGATGATCGCGAACGGTCCGACCGGGATGTCGCCGCCGAACTCGTCGGCCATGGCCGTGATCACGCACGGGATGCTTTCGCCGCGCGCGGCCCAGGCCGTCGCGTAGGTGGAGTGGGTGTGCACGACGCCGCCGACGTGCGGCAGGTTGCGGTACACGTAGGCGTGCGCGGCGGTGTCGCTCGACGGCGAACGGTCGCTGCCGGGGGAGCCCGCGATGACGTTACCGTCGAGATCGCAGAGGATCTGGTTCTCGGCAGTCAGCTCGTCGTACCCGACGCCCGACGGTTTGATCACGAACAGGTCGGCCCCAGGGACGCGTTCGGAGATGTTGCCACCGGTCCAGATCACCAGGCCGTACTTCACCAGTTCGGCGTGCAGGCGCGCGACCTTCTCGCGGGTGGCGTGGATCGCATCCTCGAGTTCGGGAGTCGTTGCGGGGGTTATCGCGGGGGTTAGCGCGGGGGTTAGCGATGACGTCGGCTTCAGCACCTCGACGGCCGTCCGTTCGATTGCCAGGCCGGCACGGTAGCGCGTCAGGTAGTCGGCGAAGCCCGCGACATCCGCCCGGTCGGGTTCGACGGCCTGCGCCCCGGAGCCGGCGAAAACCCGCTCCTGAAGGTAGGTCGCGAGGTCGAGGTCACCCGGATCGGCGGCGTAGGCGGCGAGCACCGCGGCTCCCCACGCTCCGCCCTCGGAGGCGGTTTCGGCGACAGTGACGGGAGCGTCGAGCGCCGCCGCCAGGAAGCGTTGGGCGACCCCGGCGGTGCGAAACATCCCGCCGTGCGCGTACATCCGGTCGAGCTGCACGCCCTCGTCGGCGAGCACGCGCATGCCGAGGCTCAGGGTCGCGAACACCCCGTACAACTGCGAGCGGATCGCGTTGGCGAGGGTGAACCTGCTGTCGGGGGTGCGCACGAAGAGCGGTCGGCCCTCGGAGAGACCGGCGATTGGTTCGCCCGCGAGATGGTTGTAAGAGAGCAACCCCCCGGCATCGGGTTCGCCGTCGAGGGCTTCGCGAAACAGCGTCGCGTAGACGTCGTCGGCTTCTGCGGGAGTACCGGATGCCGCGGCGAAGCGGGTGAACATCGAGGCCCAGGCGGCGAGTTCGCTCGCGCCGTTGTTGCAATGAACCATCGCGACCGGGTCGCCTGCCGGAGTCGTGACGACATCCAGTTCGTGGTGCACCTCGGCGAGCGGCCGCTCGAGCACGACCATCGCGAAGATGCTCGTGCCGGCGCTCACGTTGCCGGTGCGCGGCGCGACGGCGCTCGTGGCGACCATGCCGGTGCCCGCGTCTCCTTCGGGCGGCGCGAGGATGGCCCCGGGGTGCAGGGTGCCCGTCGGGTCAAGAAGTGCCGCGCCGTCTGCGGTGAGTTCTCCCGCGGAAACCCCCGCGACGAGAACCTCGGGCAGGAGTTCGCGCAGGGGCGGGAGCGAACCCGCGGCGAGTCGGTCATACCGGGCGAGCAGCTCGGCGTCGTAGTCGCGGGTCGCGGGATCGATCGGGAACATTCCCGACGCATCTCCGACGCCCAATACCCGGCGACCGGTCAGCCGTTCGTGAACGTAGCCGGCGAGAGTGGTGATGCTCGCGATCGCCGGCAGGTGCGGCTCGGCATCCCGTACTGCCTGATGCAGGTGGGCAATCGACCAGCGCAACGGGATGTTGACCCCGAATAGGTCGGTGAGCTCAGCCGCGGCATCGCCGGTATTGGTGTTGCGCCAGGTTCGGAATGGCACGAGCACCTCACCTGCGGCGTCCAACGCCAGGTAGCCGTGCATCATCGCCGAGACCCCGAGCGCGCGGACCGCGGTGAGGGAAACCCCGAAACGCCGTTCGACGTCGGCCGCGAGGTCGGCGTAGGCGGCCTGGAGCCCGCTCCAGATCTCGTCGATCGAGTAAGTCCAGAGCCCGTCCACGAGTTGGTTCTCCCACTCGTGAACGCCGCTGGCGAGCACCTCGGTGAGCTCGTCGCCGATCAGGCAGGCCTTGATCCGCGTTGAGCCGAGCTCGATGCCGATCGTCGCGCGCCCCTCGGTGATGGTGGCTCGCTGGTCGGTCATGCTCGTCCTCCTCGACGTAGGTTCAGTGATGTTACCGCTCACATCCCCGCCGCGCTAGCGGCGCCTTCGCTGCGGGGCGGCGCCGTCGAATGGCGAACGACCAGCCACGGTTCCACGGACGGGTCGACGCCCTCCGCTGCAGTCCCGTCGAGTCGACCCACGAGCAGGGCGACAGCACGTCGCCCGACCTCGGCGAAATCCTGGTGCACCGTCGTGAGCGGCGGAAGGCTGTGCGCCGACTCGGGGATGTCGTCAAACCCGACGACACTGACCTCTGCGGGTACGCGCCGCCCGAGGTCGGAAAGCCCGTGGATCAGACCCAACGCCATCTGGTCGTTGCCGCAGACGATCGCGGTAGCCGTTGGGTCGAGAGCTGCCGCGGCGGCATACCCGGAGTCGGCGGTCCAGTCGCCCGACAGTGCGGGCAATACCGGCAGCCCCTCGGCCCGCAGAAGATCATCGACCGCGCGACGACGCACGACGGCGTCGAAGAAGTCCATCGGACCGGCAACCTGTTGGATGCGGCGGTGCCCGAGGTCGAGCAGGTGACGAGCGAGCAGTCGCGCCCCGGCCGCCTGATCAACGGTGACCGCGGTGCCCGTGGGGGTCTCGCCGGTGTTGAGAACCACGAGCGGAAGTTCGTCGCCGAGCATGAGTTCGCCGAGCATCGAGGCATAGGGGGCGATCACGACGAGAGCTTCGATCGACTGATCGAGCAAGAACTCCAAACTCTCGCGAATCGCCACCGGATCGGCCGGCGCGCTCGTGATCAGCGGGCGATAGCCGGCATCCCGAGTCGCGTGTTCGATCGCGTGCAGACTGCTCATCGGGCCGAACTCGGCGCTCGCCGGAGCCAGAACGCCGATCGCCCGACTTCGACGGGTGGCCAGGGTACGGGCAGCCCGGTTGGGGCGAAAACCGAGTTCGCGGATCGCCTCGAGCACGCGCTCGGTCGTCGTCGGACGCACCCCGCCGGCGCCGTTCAGGACGCGCGAAACCGTCTGGTGGGACACGCCCGCCAACTGCGCGACGTCGTACATATTCGGCGTACGCCGGGCGGGATCGCTCACCCGCGTCAGGCTAGTACTTGCCGAACGGCGCGCACCTTGCTACTTTCATCGAAGCGGTTCGACGAAGCGGTTCGACGAATCCGCTCCCAGCGTGCGCAAGGAGGCGACATGGCAACCATCGAAGACGTTGCACGTGTCGCTGGCGTCTCACGGAGCACTGTCTCGTACGCCCTCTCCGGTAAGCGCTCGATCTCCCGAGCGACGCAGGACCGCATTGAGGCCGCGATCGCCGACCTGGGTTTCACGGTCAATGCCGGCGCCCGCGCACTCGCGACCTCGCAGACGATGTCGATCGCGCTGCTCTCGCAGTTTCACCAAGACGAGTTCGCGCCCGCCATGCTGCAGTACATCCGGTCCGTGTCGGACGCCGCTCGCGAACTCGGTTACGACGTGCTCTTCGTGACCGACACCGACGGCGCCGCCGCGGTCAAGCGCATCACCTCGTCGAACATGGTCGACGGGGTCGTCCTGCTCGACGTCACGCACGCCGACCCCCGCCTGGGACTGCTGCGCGCCGCGCGTCAACCCGGCGCGACCGTCGGACTTCCTGGCGACGTTGAGGGTCTCGACATTTTCGACCTCGACTTTGCCGAGTCTGCCCGCCTGATCATTGACCACCTGTACGGTCTCGGCCACAAAGAGGTCGTGCTGATCAGCCCCCCTGAGCATGTCTTCGAACGTGGCGGGGCGTACGGCTGGCGCTTCCGGGATGCCGCGGTCGAACGCGCGGGCGGCTACGGGATGCGCATCCACACGTACTACGGCGAGTCGCAGCAGCCAGCGATCGGTACCAACATCAACTCGATCCTCGACGCCCGCCCGACGGCGACGGCGCTGGTCGTGCACAACGATGCGACGATCGCGGCGCTGCCGCTCGTCCTGATGGCGCGCGGAGTGAAGGTCCCTGAGGACCTCTCCGTGGTCAGCCTGTACTCCACAGACTTCGGTCGGATCTTCTCGCTGCCCTACACAGCAGTCGAGAGTTCGCCCGACGTGCTCGGTCGCTTGGCGGTCGAGCAACTGGTTCGTCGGATCAACGACCCGGGCCACGCAGGTCCGGCCGTCGTGCATCTGATCGCACCGGAATTGAGGGACCGCGGAAGCACGGCCTAAACCAGGCCCGCTTCCCGCGGGCTTTGCGAGGACTATTGTCGAACCGGTTCGAAAGCACCCCACGCAGTATTCAGAGAGGAATATCGTGATCACTCGCAACAACGCGGCTCGCTTCGGCGTGACGCTAGCGGTGACGGCAGCGCTCGTCACTGCCCTGGCCGCATGCTCCACCCCAGCCCCATCGAGCACCGGTGGCGGCACCTACAGCCTGTGGGACCCGTACCCCGACCGTGACGCCACGTCGACGTGGGCGATGGCGATCAACGCCTGCGCCACCGACCTCGGCATCACGATCGAGCGCAACTCGGGCAACACCGGCGACACCGTGAAGGACCTCACCACCGCGGCGTCCAACCTCCCCGACATCGCCATGGTCGACAACCCGAAGGTCTCGACCCTCGCGGACGCCGGCCTCCTCACCACCGCGAAGGACAACGGCCTGGATGTCTCTGACATCTCGCCCAACATCCTCAGCGCCGGTGAGATCAACGGCGACGTCTACGGAGTACCGGTCGGCGCCAACACGCTCGGCCTGTACTACAACCCGACCGTGCTCGCCGCGGCCGGGGTCGACATCGCCAGCGTCAAGGACTACCCGTCGCTGACCGCTGCTCTGCAGAAGATCGTCGCTGCCGGCAAGAAGGGCATCACGTTCTCGGCGGTCGGAACCGAGGAGGGATCCTTCCAGTTCCTTCCGTGGTTCTGGGGCGCCGGAGCCGACCTCACGAAGCTCGACTCGCCTCAGGCGGTCTCGGCTCTTGAACTGTGGACCGGATGGGTCAAGGACGGGCTCGCCCCGAACTCGGTCCTCGCGAACACGCAGGGCACCAGCTGGGACGAGTTCCTGACCGGTGACTTCGGCTTCGCCGAAAACGGCTCCTGGTTCAAGGGCGCCGCGGACACCGCCGGCTACAAGTCGATCCAGGTTCCCGGCATCGCCGGGGGAGTCGCACCTGCTCCGACCGGTGGCGAGTTCATCAGCATCCCGGTTCAGAAGGACACCTCGCGCTACGCCACGTCGGTGAAGATCGTGAAGTGCCTCACTGAGGGCAGCGCAGGCGCGACCGCGCTGGGCTACATCGCTCCGACCCAGGCCGGCATCGATGCTCAGCTCACGGCTGACCCGACGCTGAAGTTCTGGGCGGGTGCCGTTGGGGATGCGAAGCCTCGCACCGCCGACAACCTCGGGATCAAGTACAGCGTCATCTCCGAGCAGCTCTACACTGCGGTGCAGAGTGCCCTGAGTGGCGCGATGAGCCCGGCCGACGCACTCGCGGCGGCTCAGGCCAAGGCGCTGGAGAACCTCAAGTAGTCACGGGTTCTCCCGACGACTACCTACGAGGACACATCATGACGACGACGAAGCTGCCGGGTTCGCCCGCCCTTCGTCGTCGCCAGAAGGGGGCGGCGGGATCCGCCGCCCCCTTCACCCCCGAGCGCCTCAAGACGCGCCGCCGGATGCGGCTGCGCGGCGGCCTCGTCGCGTGGGGGTTCATCGCCCCGGTCGCGATCTACCTGCTCGTTTTCTACGCCTACCCGCTGTACCGCAACATCGACCTGAGCCTGCGCCACTACACACTTCGGTCGTTCATCGACGGCACCGCAGACTTTGTCGGCCTTGACAACTACGTGAAGGTCATCCGGGACTCCACGTTCTTGCCGGCCCTCACTAACACCGCCGTCTTCACCTTCGTGTCGATCGGCTTCCAGTTCGCGATCGGTCTCGCGCTGGCCATCTTCTTCTTCCGCAAGTTCCCTCTCGCCTCGACCTTGCGTGCACTTTTTCTGGTGCCGTGGCTTCTCCCGCTCCTGGTGTCGGCGTCTACCTGGGCCTGGATGCTGAATAGCGACTCGGGCATCGTCAACGCCACGCTGCAGTTGGTGGGCGTTCCGCAGATCAACTGGCTCACGTCGCCGCAGTGGTCGATGGTGTCGGTGCTGATCGCGAACATCTGGATCGGCATCCCGTTCAACCTGGTGATTCTTTACAGCGGGCTGCAGAACATCCCGACCGAGATCTACGAGGCGGCCGCGCTCGACGGTGCCTCGGGCTGGCAGAAATTCTGGCGCATCACCTTCCCGCTGCTGAGGCCCGTGTCGGCCATCACGCTGTTGCTCGGGCTGGTGTACACGCTCAAGGTCTTCGACATCATCTGGATCATGACGCGCGGGGGTCCGGCCAACGCGTCGACGACGTTCGCGATTTGGTCCTACCAGCTCGGTTTTGGCAGTGGCTCACCGCAACTGAGTCCCGCGGCCGCGGTCGGCAACCTGCTGATCCTGGTGGCGTTTGCCTTCGGTCTGATTTACATCCGCACCCAGCGCCGAGCGGCGAACTCGTGAAGGCCCGCCGCTCGCTCGGAGCCACGGTGATCGGTGTCGTGTTCACCGCGATCATGCTGTTTCCGTTGTATTGGATGGTCAACGTCTCGCTGACGCCGCACAACGAGCTGCGCAAGGATCCGCCGAACCTGTTCCCGTTCGACGCCACCTTCGACGGGTACACGACAGTAATTAGCCAGCAGCTTCCGTACCTCGGCACCAGCCTCATTGTCGGCCTGGGGACCGTGGCTCTCACCCTTGCGCTCTCCGCACCGGCCGCGTACGCGCTCGCGAAACTGCAGCCGTTCGGCGGCAACGTGGTGAGTTTCGTGCTGCTCACGGCGCAGATGATCCCCGGCATCATCATGGCGATGGGGTTCTATCTGATCTTCAACAACTGGGGCCTGCTCGACACCGTCCCCGGTTTGATCCTCGCCGACTCGACCCTGGCAGTGCCGTTCGGGGTGCTGATTTTCACGGCATTCATGTCAGGAATCCCCGACGAGTTGATGTCGGCGGCGAAGATCGACGGCGCCGGTCCCTGGCGTACCTTCCGTTCGATCGTCGTTCCGATCAGCCGAAACTCGATCGTCACGGTGTCGCTGTTCGCGTTCCTCTGGTCGTGGTCAGACTTCTTGTTCGCCTCGACCCTGGACCGCGGCGGAGATCTTCAGCCGATCACGATGGGCATCTACCGCTATATCGGCAACAACACCCAGGACTGGAACGCGATCATGGCCACCGCCGTCGTCGCGTCCATTCCGGCGACGGTGCTCCTGGTTGTCGCGCAACGCTACGTCGCCGCGGGTGTCACCGCCGGCGCCGTCAAAGACTGATCGCCGCTCCACCCCTTTTGTAGAAGGACGACCATGCCACCCGCCGTATCTGACTCTCCCCGTTTCGACGTTGCAGAGATTCCGTTTAGCGCGCGCGGTTCGTGGCTCGACCTCTCGCCGGTGGTCGGGCTACACACCCGGGCGGACGACATCCATCTGGTCTCGCATCAGACCGGGATGCACGCGGTGCTTGCTCTGGTGCCCCAGGTTGCGGGCGCGCGCACCGAGACCGAACTCGCCGCGACGCCGTCAGTGTTGCGGTGGCGCCACGCCGCCGGCCGGATCGAGGCGACCTTCGACGGCATCGACGCGGTGCGGTTCCGCGGCACCGATCTCGGGCTGAAGTTGGCCGATGCGGCTGGCGGCCTCACGCCGTTCACCGGCACCTATCTCTTCACCGAGCCGGGCACGAAGGCGGCCGTCTTCACCTCGTACGAGACCGGCCGCCGCTACCGGATTACGCCGCTCACCGGTTCGCTGCTGGTCGACGGCGACGGCGCACTCGGCGCCGCGGGTCGGTCGGTTTCGATCGACGGTGATCGCTGGGAGCTCGTTGTCGAAGAATTCACGGCGGCTCGCACGCCGTATCGGGCAACGAGGTCTTTCGACGAGATCGTCGCCGAGAACGCGGCCGAGTTCACCGCCTACCTCGACGCTCTCGCGCCCTGGCGCAGCGCCGCGACCCCCGCCGCTCCGCTCGCGGCGTACGTGCTGTGGTCGGCGACGGTCAGCCCGCTCGGCTTCCTCGGGCGCGAGTCGATTTTGATGTCGAAGCACTGGATGGACAAGGTCTGGAGCTGGGACCACTGCTTCAACGCCCTCGCCTTGGCACCGGGTCTCCCCGCCGTCGCGCTCGACCAGTTTCTCGCCCCGTTCGATCATCAGGATGCGGCGGGGGCGCCGCCGGATTCGGTCACCCATTCCGAGATTCTTTACAACTACGTGAAACCGCCGATCCACGGCTGGGCGCTCGCGAAATTGCGAGAACGCACGCCCAACGGGTTGCGACCCGATCAACTCGTCGAGGTCTACGGACGACTGAGCCGTTGGACTCGCTTCTGGCTGGATCACCGCCGCGTCGCCGGGCACGTGTTGCCGTACTACCAGCACGGCAACGACAGCGGCTGGGACAACTCAACGACGTTCGACCGCGACCGCCTGATCGAGTCGCCTGATCTCGCCGCATTCCTGGTCGTACAGCTCGACGTGCTGAGCGGCATCGCGCGCGAGCTCGGCAACGGTGAGGCACCCGGTTGGGCGACCGATCGGGATGCCGTCCTCGCCGCATTGCTGACGGAGCTGTGGGATGGCACCGACCTCGTCGCGATCGGCGCCGACTCGCGCCAGCCGAGTACCGCGACCAGCCTGCTCAACCTGCTGCCGATTCTCGCGGCGAAGCGGCTGCCGAAGGAGATGCGCGACCGTCTCGCCACCCGGATCGCTGAGCACCTCACCGAGTGGGGTCTCGCCACGGAGATCCCGGGCTCGCAGCACTACGAATCTGACGGCTACTGGCGCGGACCGATCTGGGCGCCCTCGACGGTGCTGATCGAGTCCGGTCTGCGCTCGAGCGGGTACACCGAACTTGCCGACGACATCAGCCGCCGATTTCGGGCGCTGTGCGAGCGGTCGGGATTCGCCGAGAACTTCGACGCCGTCACGGGGGAGGGCCTGCGGGATCGCGCCTACTCGTGGACCGCGAGCGCGTACCTGTTGCTGGCAGGCGAGGCGGCGTCGCGAAGCGGGTCGACATCCACGGCATCCAGCCGCCTCGTCGGGGAGAAGAGTCGCCGGCGCTGACCGCTACGCGCGGCCCGATCGCGCGTAGGCTCGCCAGCGCGATGGACGTGAACGGGGCCGCCGAGGCCGTGCGGGCTCTGAGCGGTTCGCACCGTGCGGTGCTGATCGCGCTCGACGGATTCGGTGGGGCGGGCAAGTCGACGCTGGCCCGAGTGCTCGCCGACCAACTGGGCAGCGCTGAAGTGATCGCGCTCGACGACTTCATCGTGAAAGAGCACGTGCTCGACGACTCGTGGGAGTTCGCCTGGGATCGCGCGCGGCTGCGGGAGCAGGTGCTCGAGCCGCTAGTCGCCGGTCGGCAGGCAGCCTTTCAGCGACTCGACTGGGCGACGAATACCCTCGGCGCGTCGATCCAGGTTCCCCGGGCCGATTTCGTGATCGTCGAAGGGATCACGACGCTGCATCCCGAACTGCGCGAGCACTGGGACTACTCGATCTGGGTTGAGACGCCGGTCGCCGTCGCGCGAGAACGTGGACGAGCCCGCGACGCCGGGAACGAGAACGAAGGGCACTGGGACCTGTGGTCACGCAACGACGTCGGCTACCGGGCCGGGTATGAACCCGACCGGGCGGCCGACGTCGTTATCGCGGGTGACTAAAGCAGTCGGCTGAAGCTCAGTAGCGACGTTCGCCCGAGGACGATGCTCCGCCGGCCGAGGCCCGACGGTTGCGACGCTGACCGCCGGGAGCCGCGGCCTGTCCGTTAGACGGAGTCGACGAGGTGTAGCGCGGGGCGCCACCCTGACCCTGTGCGGCGGGGCGCTGCTGCTGTCCCGACGACGTACGCGGAGTCTCGGTGCGGAAGGTCGCTTGACCGGTCCGCTGACCCTGACCGGCGCCACGGGACTGTCCGCCGGTGCGAGCCTGGCCCCCGGTGCGAGCCTGGCCGCCGGAGCGTGCCTGGCCGGTACGGCCACCCGACGACTGTCGGTTGCCTTCCCCCGCCGGACGCGGCTTGCGCGGACCCTGCTGCTGCTTGGGCGCGAGCGGAGCCGGCTTGACGTAGGCGGCAACCTCGCCGACCAGTTCGCCGACGATCGCCGACGTCGCGGTGACGGGCTGCGGGGTCGCCTGGATGCCGGCCTTGCGCATCAGCAGTTCGAGATCTTTACGCTGCTCGGGCAGAACGATCGTGACGACAGCGCCCTCTTTGCCCGCGCGGGCGGTGCGGCCTGAGCGGTGCAGGTACGCCTTGTGCTCGGCCGGCGGGTCGATGTGCACGACCAGCTCAATGTCGTCGACGTGCACACCGCGGGCGGCGATATCGGTTGCGACGAGCACCCGGGTGGAGCCGTCGGCGAACGACGCGAGGTTGCGATCGCGCTGCGGCTGGCTCAGGTTTCCGTGCAGGTCAGCGGCGGGGATGCCGGCGGCCGTCAGGTCGCGGGCCCAGCGCTTGGCGACGTGCTTGGTGCGGGTGAACATGATTCGACGGCCCGTGCCCGAGGCAAGAGCGATCACGAGGTCTTTCTTCGACGACGCGTCGGAGGTCGCGAGGACGTGGTGCTCCATCACGCCCTGCGGAACCTCGGAGTCGGCGGCGCCGTGACGACGCGGGTCGTGCAGGAACCGGGTGACCAGTTTGTCGACGCCGTTATCGAGCGTGGCGCTGAACAGCATCCGCTGTCCATCGGCCGGTGTGGCCGACATGATGCGGGTGACGCCGGGCAGGAAGCCGAGGTCAGCCATGTGGTCGGCCTCGTCGAGAACGGTGATTTCGATCGCGTCGAGGCTCACCAGCTTCTGCTTCATGAGGTCTTCGAGGCGGCCGGGGCAGGCCACAACGATGTCGACGCCGGCACGGAGCGCGGCGACCTGCTTCTGCTGCGAGACACCGCCGAAGATCGTGGTCGTGGTGAGGCCGTAGGCGGCTGCGAGCGGCGCGATGGTCGCGTCGATCTGAGTGGCGAGTTCACGCGTCGGGGCGAGCACCAGCGCAAGCGGGCGACCCGCGCGGCGGGATCCGCCGGAGAGTCGGGTGCCGAGGCGGGCGACCAGCGGGATGCCGAAGGCCAGCGTCTTGCCGGATCCGGTGCGTCCGCGCCCGAGAACATCCCGACCGGCGAGAGTGTCGGGCAACGTCGCGACCTGGATCGGGAAGGCCTCGGTCAGACCCTGACGCGTCAGGATCTCGGTAAGGGGGAAGGGCACGCCGAGCGCGCTAAAAGTTTGGGTAGTCATGAGTGGGGATACTTTCCGCGATCACGCGCGAGATTTTCGCACGGGCGTGATCGATTGAAATGGCGAAGGCGCCGAGTGCGGCACATCCGTTCGCCGTAAGAGAGTCATCGACCTTGATTTGAAACCAAAGGAGAGGAGCGTCTACGACGCAGGCACCGCAGAATTCAACGAAGCCAGTGGTCCAACCGTAGCAGAGCGCCCTCGACAGAGACTCAACTGGCCGAACTGGGGGTGTCGCGACGGCGGCGACGGCGCACGATCCAGACGGTCAGGACGACCATCAGACCGGCGGTGATCAGCCAGGGCAGCAGCACTCCGAGCGCGACGAGCAGCCCGGAGAAGAAGCCGACGAAGGCACCCCAGCCTGCCTGGAGTCCGGTCACGAAGTCGAGTGGTGCCTGAACGGGCGCGTCGGCATCGGACCGGAGAGAGAGCGAGAGCGTCGAGAGCGCAACCTGATCGGCGGTGGCGCGCTGTTGCGCCTGGAGGCTCTCCAACTCGCCCTGATGCTCGGCAATCTGGGTCTCGAGGTCGATGAGGTCCTGGATGCTGGTGGCCTGAGCGAGCAGACCGTTGAGCCGGGCGATGATGCCGGTCTGAGTCGCGATCCGCGAGTCGAGGTCGGCGACCTGCAGGGTGACGTCGGTCGAGGAAGTGGTGATCTCATCCGCCCGCCCGAGCGCGCTCAACTGGTCTATTACTGACTGAAGCTTGTCGGCCGGGATGCGCAGCGTCAGTTGTGCGCCACCCTTGTCGCCGTTGGTCGGTGCGTAGATGCTCTGGCCGTCGATGCGTCCGCCGGCGGCTTCGACGATCTTCACGGCATCCCGTGACGCCTTCGTCGGGTCGTCGGCGGTGACCGTCATCGAGCCGGTCACGATGACGGAGCGGTCCTGGGCCGTCACGTCGAGATCGCCGGAGGCGCCGCCTGCTTCGCTGACCACCCCACCGGGAGCTGGCACGGGTGCAGACACGCCGCTGTCATAGGTGGTGCTGCCGCCGGCCGCGCCACTGCAGCCCGCGAGCAGCAACATCGCTGCCAGGAGTCCCGAGCCGAGAATGGTGCCGCGTACGCTGATCCGCTTCATAGAGGAAACGCTAGAGTCGCGCGCGCCACGGCACCACACAACGTTCATCACGATTCGATCGTCAGCGGGTCACGATTTGGACTCGGCCCCTACGCCCGTGCTTTGAGAGTGTCAACCCCTGTGCGTCCCCGGCGTCGCGGAATACCGTCGAAGTACCCGCTAGGGAGCTCCACAAGAGCTCGACAAGGAGGAACATCATGGGTCTCATGGACAGCGCGAAAGACGCCGCCGACTCCACCGCCAAGAAGGTCGGGGAGTGGGTTGACGACACCAAGGAACGCGTCTCCGACAAGGTCGACGAGGTCAAGGCCGACGCCGAAGTTAAGAAGGCACACGCGGACCGCGATGCCGTCGAGGCGAAGAACGAGTACAAGGAGAACATGCGCGAGAGCTGATCGCAGCTCGCGCGTCGTCCGCCAGCTCTAGCATGGCGGCATGGGGTGGCTTCGCAGTCTTTTGCGAAGACCGCCCCTTCTCCATATTGCGGGGGATGTTGGCGATGGCCCAGTCGTCGTGCTTCTGCACGGGATCGCCTCGTCGTCGGTAACCTTCGCGAACGTCATCCCCCTGATCACGGCTCGGCATCGAGCGGTATCCGTTGATCTGCTCGGATTCGGTGAATCTCCAGCGCCCGAGGATGCGAACTACACGATCGAAGAGCACGTCGCGGCCCTCGACCGCACCCTGCGGCGCGCGCGGCTGCGAAGGTTCGTTCTCGTCGGTCACTCGATGGGTGCCCTGATTGCAGCACGCTATGCCGCCACCCACCCCCGTCAGGTCAGGCGACTCGTGCTGGTGAGTCCGCCGGTCTACCTGTCGCCAGCTCAACTGAGCGGGCAGCTCAACCGAACGGCGATGGGCCTCTACCTTTCGCTCTACGAGTTCTTGCGCGCCAACAAGCAGTTCACGATCCTGGCCGCCGCGGGAATAGCCCGGTTGTCGCCGATCAAGGGACTTCTCGACGTGTCTGAACGAAACTGGCGCGCATTCACGTTGTCGCTCGAAAACGCGATCGAGTCGCAGTCCACCGTGAGCGATGTGGTGGCGGTGCGCGCCCCCATCCAGCTCGTGTACGGCACGCTCGACCCGTTCCTGCATCCGGCCGGTCTGCGCATTCTCGAGGGCCTGCGCAATGTCACCTCCCACGCCGTGCAGGGCGGCGACCACGTCATCCGGCCGCGCATGGCACGCGTCGTCGCGACGGCGATCGGCTGACCGTGGCCCAGACGCAAAAGTTGGGCGCCGCGTTCGGCAATATCTTCACCGCCAACCTGTCTTCGAGCCTCGCCGACGGCATCGCCCGTACCGCCGCTCCGCTGCTCGCGGTGCAGCTGACGAGCGACCCGCTCCTGATCGCCGGTATTGCTGCACTGCAGATGCTGCCGTGGCTGCTGTTCGCGATTCCGGCGGGGCTCATCGTCGACTCGGTCGACCGGCGGCGAGCCCTGGCGATCGCGAACACGCTGCGCGCGCTACTCGGGGTGGGACTCTTCGTGCTCGCAGCTACCGGCACTCTCACGATCCTCTGGCTGTACGTCGTGATCTTCCTGTATGGCGTCGGCGAGACCGTCTACGACGGGGCGATTAGGGCCGTCGTGCCGAGTATCGTGCCGAAGGCGCTGCTGCCCCGGGCGAACGGTCGCATCGAGGCGGCCGAAGTGGTCGTGCAGAATTTCGCGGCAGCTCCGATCACGTCGGCACTGTTCGCGGTCACCGTGCTCATCCCGTTGGGAGTGAATGCGGCGGCGTTTGCGCTCGCCGCTGCGCTCGCGCTTGCGCTGCCAGCCGTGGCATCCGGTCGTCAATTTGCGACACCCAAACCCGAGGTGCGCGAGCCCTGGCATCAGCAGTTGGCGGAGGGTTTCCGGTTCATCTTCGGCCGACGGATGCTCGTGATCCTGCTCTTCCTCAGCACCTTCATCGGCCTGTGCTTCTCGGCGGCGACAGCATCGTTCGTGCTGTTCCTGGTCGATGATCTCGGGCTGCCCGCGCCGCTCTTCGGACTTTTCCTGGTGACCGGAGCATTCGGCGGTTTGGCAGCCTCACTGCTGGTCGCCCCGCTCGCGAAACGGTTCGGGAGTGGCCGCACGATGGCGGTCGCCAATCTCGTCGGGATCGTGCCGCTCCTCGTCATCGGGCTGCTGCCGTCGATCTGGGTCGCGGCGGTGGGGTACTTTTTCTCGAGCCTGGGCGTGACGACCTGGAATGTGCTGGTGATCTCCCTGCGGCAGAGCATCATCCCCGGTCGACTGCTCGGCCGAGTGCACGGCAGTTGGCGAACGGTGCTCTGGGGTTCCATGCCGCTGGGTGCGCTGATCGGCGGTCTGCTCGGGCGAATCGACCTGGCGGTGCCGTTCATCGCCGGGGGCGGGGCGGCCACGATCGCCGGAATCCTGTTTTTCAGATTCATCTCGCGGCTGCCGAACCCTGAGGACGTTGACAACGGTGACGCGGCGCCGCCCATAGCCGAGGCCGGGCCCACCGACCCCACGGTTCTGGAGTAGTCGCTAGCTGGGCTGGGTGGGAATCGGCTCAGTGTCGGGAATGGGGCCCGCATCCCGTCCCCGAAGGTCAGGCAGGGCGCGACGAAACACCAGGGCGATGAGTACCGCGAGCGCCGCCAGGGTGACCGAGGTGTAAAACGCGCCGTGTGCCCCAGCCGCGTCGATGAGAAAGCCCGCAACGGCTGAACCCAGGGCGGCACCGAGCAGTTGACCCGTTCCGACCCAGCCATAGGCCTCAGCGGTATCGCTGAACCGCACACTCGACGACACCGCGGCGAACATGACCGCGAGGCTCGGGGCGACCATGAGGCCGGCGATCAAAAGGGCGCCGGAGAGGGTCCAGAACTCCCACGCAAATGCCGCGAGCAGCGCGCCGATCAGGATGCCGCACATGCGAAGAGCGAGCGACCACGGACGGCCAGCCCGATGGCCAAAACCGAGACCACCGCCCAGGGACGAGAGCGCGAAGAAGGCCAGGACGATTCCCGCCTGCGGACTTCCGTTGCCAAACGTCGCGATGACTCCGGCTTCGATCGCCGCGAACGATCCGACGATCAGAACCCCGACGACCGTGACGACGAGCACCGACGGTCGCGTCAGGACGGCCCCGAACCGTCGCTTCGACCGCGGGATGCGCACTCGCCCCAGCTCGGGACTCGAGATGAACCACGCGCCGCCGCCGACCAGAAACACGAAGGAGAGCAGGATGCCGGCAGTCGACGAGATCTGGGTGGCGGTGAAGGTCACCAGGACGGGTCCCGCGACCCAGATGATTTCTTGCGCGCTGGCGTCGAGCGAGAAAAGTGGGGTGAGCTGGCGGCTGTTGACGACCTTCGGGTAGATCGTGCGCACCGCCGGTTGGATGGGCGGGAACGACAGCCCGGTCAAGAGGGCGATCGCCATGAAGCCGGTGAGCGGGAGCGGCGCAAACGCCAGGGTGAGCAGCGCGCAGGCGCTGACGCAGGTGGTCAGGATCAGCACCGGGCGCATCCGCCACACGCCCATCCACCGGCTGGTGAGAGGGCCGGCGACCGCTTGCCCGACGCTCAGGCTGGCCAGTACCAGACCGGCGGCGCCATACGAGTGGAAGATCCCCTCGATATGGATCAGAAGGCCCAGTGACAGCATCCCGCCGGGGAAGCGGGCCAGAAGCTGTGCAAAAAGAAGCCGGGCGACCCCCGGCGTGCGCAGCAACTCTCCATACGTCTTCACGGCCTTGCCACATTACCCATCTCACCGCGAAATCAGGCGGCTCGAGCGCCCGTCAGGTTGTGGAAACTGTGGACAAGTCCGCGGACTTATCCACATTCTGTGGACGACACGCCCACTAGATGTAGTGGTTCCAGTCCTGTCGGTACCCGGATATATAGTGATCAAACCTCCCGGCCAGGGGGAGGGCAACACCGGCCGGCTGGGCAGAATTTTCAGCATTGATCGGAACAGTCCGGCATTGCACCGGATCAGTACAACCGAATTCGCGAGCGACTCACGAGGTCGCAGGGGACGCGTCCTTCAGGACGCAGAAGGAGCACGAGTCATGGAGAAGCGGCGTTGAGCATCACGGTCGTCAAGCGCAACGGAGAGCGCGAGCCCTACGACGCGAACAAGATCAACCTGGCCATCGAACACGCGAGCCAGGGTCTCGACGACGACATCACCTGGGTGACTCAGATCGCGTCGGAACTCGAGCTCACGCTCTTCGACGGCATCACGACTCAGCAGCTGGATGAGGCCGTCATCCAGGTTGCCCTGCAGAACGTCAAAGACGACCCGCAGTTCGACACCGTCGCCGCCCGCCTTCTCTTGAAGACGATCTACAAGAGCGTGCTCGGTGACTACGAAACCGCCGCCGAGCTGAAGTCGCTGCACGCCGAACACTTCCGCGCGAGCGTCATGCGCGGCGTCGAAGAGAAGCTGCTCGACCCGCGATTCCCCGACCTGTACGACCTCGACCGCCTCGCGGCTGCGCTTGAGCCGAGCCGGGATGAGCTGCTCAAGTACATCGGCGTTGTCACCCTCAACAACCGCTACGGCATCAAGGCCCGCAACAACGACCCGCTTGAGGTGCCCCAGTTCTTCTGGATGCGCATCGCGATGGGCCTCTCGCTCAACGAAGCCGACCCCACCACGGTCGCGATCGGCTTCTACGACAAGATGTCGAAGCTCGAGTACGTCGCGGCCGGATCGACCCTGGTCAACGCCGGCACCGCGTTCCCGCAGCTCTCCAACTGCTTCGTCATGGAGATGCAGGACGACATGGAGAGCATCGCCAAGTCGGTCGGCGACGTGATGTGGCTCACCAAGGGCACCGGCGGCATCGGCCTCAGTGTTACCAAACTGCGTGCGCAAGGTTCTCCCATCCGGAGTAACAACACGACCAGCACCGGCCCGATCCCGTTCATGCACACGATCGACTCCGTGCTGCGGGCGGTCAGTCGCGGCGGCAAGAAGTTCGGTGCGCTGTGCTTCTACATGGAGAACTGGCACCTCGACTTTCCCGAGTTCCTCGACCTGCGGCAGAACTCGGGCGACCCGTATCGCCGCACCCGCACCGCGAACACCGCGGTCTGGATCAGCGACGAGTTCATGAAGCGCGTTCAGAACGACGACGACTGGTACCTGTTCGATCCGCTCGAGGTCAGCGACCTCAACGAGCTCTACGGCGCCGCATTCTCGAAGCGCTACGCCGAGTACGTCGCCATGGCCGAGGCCGGCGAGCTGCACATGTTCAAGAAGATCGGCGCGCGCGAGCAGTTCAAGTCGATCCTGATCTCGCTGCAGACCACCAGCCACCCGTGGCTGACCTGGAAAGACACGATCAACAACCGTGCCCTCAACAACAACACGGGCACGATCCACCTCAGCAACCTGTGCACCGAAATCTGCCTCCCGCAGGATGCCGAGAACATCTCGGTCTGCAACCTCGCCTCGATCAACCTGACGACGCACCTCACGGTGGGCGCCGACGGTGCACTGGGCTTCGACTGGGATCTGGTCGACGCCAGTGCCCGCAGTGCGGTGCGTCAACTCGACAACCTCATCGATATCACCGAGTCGTCGGTCAAGGAAGCCGACCACGCCAACCAGCAGAACCGCGCGATCGGGCTGGGCGTCATGGGCTTCACGGATGTCGTCGAGAAGCTGGGCTTCTCGTACGAGAGCGAAGAGTCCTACGACCTCATGGACGAGATCATGGAACACGTCTCGTACGCCGCCATTGACGAGTCGGCCGACCTGGCCCGCGAGCGTGGTTCGTACAACAACTTCGCGGGTTCGGGTTGGTCGCAGGGTCTCGTGCCGTTCGACTCGATCGCGATCACCGAGAAGGACCGCGGCGTCGACATCAAGGTCAACCGCACGACGCGCCTCGACTGGGACGCCCTGCGCGTGAAGGTCAAGGGCGGCATGCGCAACGCGACCCTGATGGCGATCGCGCCCACGGCATCCATTGGTCTGGTCGCCGGCACCACGCCGGGTCTTGACCCGCAGTTCTCGCAGATCTTCAGCCGCGCGACGAGCAACGGCAAGTTCCTCGAGGTCAACCGCAACCTGGTCGAGGCGCTGCAGTCCCGCGGGCTGTGGGCATCGGTTCGTGAGCAGATTCTGCGGTCGCAGGGAGACATCCAAAACATCGACTCGATTCCGGATGACGTCAAGGCCGTGTTCAAGACGTCGTTCCAGCTCTCGCCGTACTCGTTCCTCGAGGTCGCGGCCCGCGCGCAGAAGTGGATCGACCAGTCGATCAGCCGCAACATGTACCTCGAGACGCGTGACCTCGGCGACATGATGGACATCTACTACGCGGCCTGGGAGCGGGGCGTGAAGACGACCTACTACCTGCACATGAAGCCGCGCCACACGGCCGAGCAGTCGACGGTCAAGGTCAACAAGTCTGAAGATCTCGATCAGGTTGCCCTGGTGACCGAGTCCGCTGTTACGGGCTCGACGCCAGCACCCTCGACGGCTGCGCCCGCGCGACGTGGATTCGGCGGCGTCAAGTGACCGGCCCGTTCGACACCTACGCGGTGTCTACCGACACGGCCTCGATCAACGGCTACGAGGTGCCCGTCGATCCGATGGACGACCTCCAGTGCGAGAGCTGCCAGTGAACGCCGTAGGCGTTACCGGAGGTAACTGAGCATGGGCATCCTGGGCACCGGCATCTCCGAGGGGCTCCTCCTCAAGCCCGTCAGGTACAAGTGGGCGATGGACCTGTACGAGCAGGCCGTCGCGAACACCTGGTTCCCGAACGAGATTCAGCTCGGCGAAGATATCGCCGACTTCAAGAAGATGACGGATGAAGAGCGCCACGCGATCACCTTCCTGATGTCGTACTTCAACCCGAACGAGTTGCTCGTCAACAAGGCTCTCGCCTTCGGGGTTTACCCCTACATCAACGCTCCCGAGGCGCACCTCTACCTCGCGAAGCAGATGTGGGAGGAGGCGAACCACTGCATGTCCTTCGAGTACGTCCTCGAGACCTTCCCGATCGACCGCAACGAGGCGTACAACGCTCACGTCGACGTGCCCTCGATGGCGCGCAAGGAAGAGTTCGAGGTCTCGTTCATCCGCCGGATGACCGAAGAGACCCTCGACATCACGACGACCAAGGGCAAGCAGGATTTCGTGCGCAACCTGGTCGCGTACAACGTCATCCTCGAAGGCATCTGGTTCTACTCGGGCTTCATGGTGGCGCTCTCGTTCCGGCAACGGAACCTGCTGCGCAACTTCGGCTCCCTCATGGACTGGGTCGTTCGCGACGAGAGCCTGCACCTGAAGTTCGGCATCAACCTGATCCTCACCGTGCTCGACGAGAATCCCGACCTTCAGACGCCGGAGTTCGCGGCCGAGATCAAGCAGATGATCCTCGATGCCGTCGAGATGGAGGAGCAGTACAACCACGACCTGCTGCCCAACGGCATCCTCGGGCTCAACGCGAACTACATCAACCAGTACGTGAAGTACCTGGCCGATCGTCGCCTCGAAGAGCTCGGCTTCGACCCGGAGTACAACGTCACCAACCCTGCGAAATGGATGGCGACGGCGAACGACACCCTGCAGTTGGTCAACTTCTTCGAGTCGACGAATACCTCGTATGAGTCGAACGCTTCCGCGTCGTCGGGGCCCAAGAAGGAGTAGCGCCCGATGGACGCTCTTCTGCACTGGGCCGGGTTCTTCGGCGGGTGGTTGCTGGTCGCCGGGCCACTGCTGCAGGCGGCGATCGAGCTGCGCGACGAAGAGATCGATCGGGAAGCCTTTAGCGAACTCTCGCAGTTACCCGGACCGCCGAAGGTGTCGGCCTGGTGGTGGATCCTGCCGCCGGTCGCCTACGTCAAGAACCGACGGCGGGCGAAAGCTCAGCAGAAGACGATGTACGCGACGATGACCGCCGATCAGCGTTCCCAGGTCGTCGGCTTTATGAATAAGGCGCGCGGCTGGCTCATCGTTTCCGGGGGTGCCTCGCTGATCGCGGCGAAGGAGACCTGGGAGCTGGTCGAGCTCTACGAACTGCCGGTTTGGGTGTTCTGGGTGGCGATCGTGGTGCTCTCGTTGGGAGTCGTCGTCGTGACGGTGCTTCAGTTGCAGGGCGGCGACGACATCCTGCATGTCGATGACCCGGGGTACCGAGAGCGGCAGCGCACCGAACGGCAGGCGCAGTTCGCCGCCCGGAAGGCCGCGCGCAAGAAGTCCTGAGGCGGCTTAGGCGAGGGCGTGAGTGACGGCGGCTTGCGCGTGGAGAGCCGTAGTGTCGAACACGGGCACCGCGGAATCCTCGGCCCCGATCAGCATCGTGATCTCGGTGCACCCCAGGATGACGGAGTCGGCCCCGGCGGCGATCAGCCGATCGATGACATCCCGATACGCGCCTCGGGAATCGTCGCGCACGACGCCGAGCACCAGCTCGTCGTAGATGATCCGGTGCACGGTCTCGCGGTCCGGCGCCTCGGGGACCAGCACGTCAAGCCCGAACCGGTCGCTGAGTCGATCGCGGTAAAACGCCTGTTCCATTGTGAACCGGGTGCCGAGCAACCCGACTCGTCGGTGGCCGCCGGCGATGAGAGCATCCCCAGTCGGGTCGGCGATATGCAGCAACGGGTGCCGATGGCCGCCTCGATCTGCGGGGCGACCCGGTGCATGGTGTTGGTGCAAAGCACAAGCAGTTCGGCGCCCGCGAGTTCGAGGTCGTGCGCACGGGCCGCGAGAATCGCCGCTGCGGCATCCCAATCACCAGCGACCTGGAGCCGCTCGATGGTCGCGAAGTCGACGCTCGCCAGCACGAGATCAGCCGAGTGCAGCCCTCCCAGAAGGGCCGAGACGCCTTCGTTGATCTCGCGGTAGTAGAGGGCGGTGGATTCCCAGCTCATTCCGCCGAGCAGTCCGAGTCTCTTCACCTGTCCACGCTAGCTCGGCGCGAGATGTCGGGTCAGCGTCGGCTGAGTCGAACGACCGGGATGCGCGGGCGTGACGTCTTCTCCGCGTAATCCGCGAACCCCGGCGATCGCGCGGTGAACTTGCCCCACGCTTCGTCGTGCTCCGACACCGGTACTTCGCTCGCGCGCACCGGCACGGTCTCGACATGATCGCCCGCCGGGATCTCGACGACCGTGTCGGGGTTCGCGATCAGGTTGTGGTACCAGGCGGGGTTCTCATCGGATCCGCCCTTCGACGCTGCGATCAACCAGCCGTCGCCGTCTGGGATCCCAGCGAGCGGATGGACGCGCTCGACGCCGGACTTTGCGCCGACGGAGTGCACGAGGAGGAGACCCGAGCCAAAGTGGCCGGTGACCCCCGCGTTGGCGCGAAACTCCGCAATCATCTGGTCGTTGTAGTTGGCGAAGTCACTCACCCTCCCATGATGGCGTGTCAGCGTTCCGCCCGCTGGCTAGGAGAGCGCCTTCCGGATCCGTCTCAGGCGACGGGTGCGCCGCTGGGAGGCGACCATCGCGAGGCCGGCGACGAGCAGCAGCAGGCCGAGGAGACCGTCGGACGGCTGTTGGACCGATCCAGTCGCTGCTAGCCCGCTCGCCACGGGCTGGATGCGGGAGGTCGCGATGAGACGGCCGGCCGAGTCGAGTTGGAACCAGAGCACCGCAGTCGCCGCGGTCGCATCGAACCAGGTGCCCGTGAAGGTCACGGAGTGCCAGCCGGCCTCGAGGCCAGCGGGAATCGTCGCGGCCGTCGCGATCGTGCCTCCGGCTCCCGCCGATCCGCTGCCGATGAGCTGGGGTGTCGAGTGCACGACGATGTCCCAGGTGCTCGGGTCGGCGAGGCCGGTGCCGTTGACGTTCACCTCGGTGCCCGCGACGATGTCGCCGATCTCCGCGTCGAGGTCGATCGACATGCTCTTCTCGGGATCGGCTCCCGGGAGGGTCGGCAGCAGATGCACCCAGGCAGTGACGCCGGATGCGACGACGCCGTCGGTCGCGGTGATCGGGATGCCGAACTCGCCTTCCGCTGTGACGGTGCCCCAGATGCGCACTCCGGGTCCGACGCCGTAGCTGCCCTGATCGACGAGTTCCGCGTTGAGGCCTCCCGTCACGTCGGAGAAGTCGGCGGTGCTCGTGCCCCCGAGACCGAAGTCCCAGAACGGTCCGTCGGCGATGGCGCGCACTGTCACGTCGATCGTGTCACCGACGTGGGCGACGACGTCGGTGCCGTCCCAGATCGGCACGCACTCCTCGCCCTCGAGACTGAACTCCTGGCCCGCGTGCGCCGGGTCCAGAATGTACGCAGCCCCCGCCGTGACGGTGTCAAGAACGCTGCGGTAGGCGCATCCGCTGTAGTCGACGATGGCCGCCGTGTAGGTCAGCGATCCGTCGCCGGCCACGGTGAGATCGGGGTCGCCGGTCACGGCGTGCGCGAACGTTCCGTTGGTGCCGTGCACGATGACCGGGCGCCCAGAGCCAGGCGTGTCGGTCGAGATCAGCGATGCCGGCCCCGCCGCGAACCACGCAGGAGAGCCGTTCGAGCCGATCGTGCCGCTTAGCTCGATCCACGCGTCGGTCGCGACGGTGCCAAACGACGTGCCGGCGACATACGCGGTGACGGTCCAGACAGCGGTCGAGCCGTTGATCGCCCGCACGACGGCGACATCGACGAGGCCGGCGTGGCCGGCGTCGACGTCGTAGTCGATGAAGCTCCACCGGTCTCCGTCATCGTCGAAGGTGTCGGAAGCCGCCTCGGCCCAGACCCGAGCACCGTTGACGCGGATCTCGCCCATGCCCGCGAAGGCGCCCACGGCATCCGATGCCCGGCTGGTGTTGCGACCGAGCGCGTCACGGAGCGTCGCGTCGTAGCGGCAGAGCCCGAGCCAACGCGTGGCGGTGTCGTGGAATGAGAGGTCGTAGGAGTCGAAGACCTGAGAGCACACCGGCGCGGCGACGACGAACTCGACGTCGGTGTACAGGATTGCGCCTGTTACCTCGACTCCCGAGAGTCGCACCGTCGCCGTCCCGTCACGCAGGGGTGTCCCCGTGATCCACACGATGAACGGCGTGCCGATTCCGCCCGGCTGCAACACCCTGGCATCCAACCCGGGCGGGAGTCCGTCGACAGTGATCGTGCCATTCCAATTCGAGTCCCTGAAGTCGCCGCTGGCAACGAAGCGCTCGTCGTATTCGGTGATGCCCGCCGTCAGATGTTGGGTCGGGATCGACGGCCAGCCGCCGGCGACCGGCGTGTACCCGTAGTCGACGTAGACGTCGTAGAGCGCCGATGTGTCCCACGTTGCGGCGGAGAGCACTGTCGCGGTGAGGTCAGTCGTCGCCGAACCCGACGCGGCGGTCGCACCGGCGCGGTAGAAGACGGGCGCGCTGTCGGCGGGGAAGACCGCGAGAACGACATCGGGACCGCCGACATCGCCGTAGAGGCTGACCGTGTAGCGGCCCACGGAATCGGTCGTCGTCAGAGGTCCGAGCGGCTCGCTCGCCGCGGCTCCCACGCCGGCGTAGTAGAGCCCAACGGTGGTATTGCGGAGCGGGGTCGCGACACCGTCGTGCACCTGCCGCACGGTGCCGGAAATCGTGAGCGAATCGTTCGCGGGCGGCCAGGGTGGGTCGGCGATCACCGTGAAGGAGTAAACCGCCACCGTCGGCGGAATCCCGCTGTCGGCCGGTTGCGCGCACCCACCGCTCGCCGTGACGGTCACCGTCGTATCGCCCGCCGGGAAGGTGCCGAGGTCTCCGACGTACACCAGGGAGATCCCGTCGAAACCAGGTGGGGGAAGCGTTCCGGCGCGGCCGTCGCCGTCGTCCCAGCTGAGGGTGGGCGCGTTCGCGGGCGAGCACGGGCTGTCGCTCGGGCCCTGTACGTTCACCGAGAGGGTGACGTGATCGGATGCGTACGGCGAGGCCGGCGACACTCCCGGTCCGCCCATCCAGAGGATGCCTCCCGGGTCGGCAGCCGCAGGTGCGACGCCGACGGCGAGGCCGGCCGCGCCGATGATCAGTGCTGTGACGGCCGCAACGGTGCGGTGCAGGATGTTGCGCATGGAAGTGCCCCCCGGTCTTTCCGCTGTCAGGTTAGGCACGCGGGACCGTCCACCGCGCCTCCCAGTGGGAGTGCCCCCGGCTCGGGGGTGGCTCGGGGGTGGAACGTCACCGCCGTCGAAGGCGGCGAGTCAGGCGCCGAGGGCCTTGCGGATGCGCTGCACCGAGACCGGTCCCGCGGTGCCGAGGTGCTGGGCGAACAGCGACAGCCGCAACTCCTCGAGCATCCAGCGCACCTCGGCCCGGCGGGCGGGAGCGTCGGGCGTGAGCGGCAGCTTGCCCCCGTGATCGAGGTAGAGCGTCGTCGCCTGCTCGACCTCGGTCTGCCAGGCCCGGTCGCGGCCGGGATTGTCGGTGAGGCGTGCGATGCGGTGCAGAATTCCCTGCAGATAGATCGGCATCCGCCGGAGGCGCGGGATGCCGGCCACCCCGGCGAATCCCGGATGCACGAGTGCCGCGAGTTGCGCCCGCGCGTCGCTGAGCGGCCCGATGAAGGCGAGCGAGGATGCCGAGGCGATCGCCCGATCGACCTCGCGCGCCGCGGTCAGCACTTTGGCCATCACGGCGACGGTCTCGAACAGCGCGTCAACGAGCCCGGCCGACACCTCGGCCCTCAGGCTCTCGAATGCCGGTTTGTCGCGCGGCGCGCGGTCTCCCGCCGCAGCTGCGAGGGTCGCGAGCAGGGCGTCGTCCCAGAGCGCAGCGGTCGAGGGGTACGGACTCGCGGCGAGCGCGAGCTTCTCCGCATCGGTGAGGTGGTCGCGCACATAGCCGACGGGGCTTGGCACCGTGAGCGCGAGCAGTCGCAGCGCCCCGCGAGGATGAGTGGCGAGTGCCTCGTCTTCTGTGGCGAACACCCGGATGCCGACCGACGACCCCGCGTCGACGAGGGCGGGGTAGCCGCGCACGCCGCCGGCCTCGACGACAGCCGGGAGTTCATCGAAGTCCCACGTGGTCAGCCCGGCGCGTTCGAGCTCTCGCCCGGGGGTTGCGACGGCGACGGCTCTCGCGACCGTCGCACGGGTCTTCTCGGCGAACCGCGTTCTCAACTCGGCGAGATCTTTCGACGCGCCCAGCCGCGTGCCGCGACCGTCGACGGCGGCGTAGGTGATCGCCAAGTTCGCCGGCACCCGGTCGAGCTCGAAGGCGGCGGGATCGACGACCGCGTGCGTCGCGGCGCGGATCGCGGCGGCGAGCGCGGGCAGCAGAGGCAGTTCGCGATCGAGTGCGGGGAGTAACCGCCGCGCCCAATCGGCGGCCGGAACCACGTTCTTGCGAATCGCCTTCGGGAGCGCCCTCAGCAGCGCGGTGACGAGTTCTTCGCGCAGACCCGGCACGAGCCACTCGAACGGTTGTGCGTCGACGGTGGCGAGCCGTTCGACGGGGATCTCGACGGTGACGCCGTCGTCGGCAGCGCCGGGTTCGAAGCGATACGTCAGGGCGAAGCCGTGCAACCGGTCGGGGAAGGCGTCGGGATCACGGGCGACCGGGTCGTCGTCCACCTCGAGAAGGTCGGAGCGGGTCATCGTGAGCAGTGCGGGAGTCTCTGCCCGGGCGTCTTTCCACCAGCGCTCGAAGCCGCGCACGTCGGTGATCGGTTTTGGGATGCGGGCGTCGTAGAACTCGACCACCGCTTCGTCGTCAACCAAGATGTCGCGTCGCCGGGTGCGCTCTTCGACCTCACCGAGCTCGGCTCGTAGCGCCCGGTTCGCGCGATCAAAGTCGTACAGTCCGTTCTTCGCGATCGAGAACGGCCAGTCGCCCTCGATCAACGCGTACCGCAGGAACAGCTCGCGCGCCTCGACCGGGTCGATCCTGCCCAACTGCACTTTGCGGCGCGCGACGATCGTCAGCCCGAACAGGGTCAGGCGTTCGTAGGCCACGGCCGAACCCTGCTTCTTCTCCCAGTGCGGTTCTGAGAACGAGCGCTTGACCAGATCGCCGGCGATCTTCTCGGCCCAGACCGGATCGATTGCGGCGGCGGTGCGGGCGAACAGTCGGGAGGTCTCGACCAGCTCGGCCGCCATCACGAACTCTGGGGTCTTCTTCGCGAGCGCCGATCCCGGGAACACGATGAAACGCTGCCCGCGAGCACCGAGGTAGTCGCGTTTCTCGCGGTCGCGCATCCCGAGGCGGCTGAGCAGTCCGGCGAGGAGCGATCGATGGATGCCGTCGGCGTCCGTCGATTGTTCGCCCGGCGCAATCCCCAAGGGCTTGGCGGCGCGGACGATCTGCCTGTACAGGTCTTGCCACTCGCGCACCCGCAGGTAGTTGAGGTATTCGGCCTTGCACATCCGGCGGAATGCGCTGCCGCTGCGGTCCTTCTGCTCCTTCTCGAGGTGATTCCAGAGGTTGAGCAGCGTGATGAAGTCGCTCGTCGGGTCGACGAAGCGCGCGTGCAACTGGTCGGCATGTCCGCGCTTCTCGAGCGGCCGTTCACGCGGATCCTGGATCGACAGCCCCGCGACGATTGCGGCCACCTCGCGCACGACGCCGTTGCCCTTCGCGGCAACGAGCATTCGTGCGAACCGCACGTCGACCGGAAGCTGCGTCAGCATCCGGCCGGTATTGGTCAGCCGACCACCCTCAACGGCGCCGAGTTCGGCCAGCAGATCGAGACCGTCGCGCACTCCGCGCTTGTCGGGCGGCTGGAGGAACGGGAACGCCTCGATTTCGCCGAGCCCGAGCGCCATCATCTGCAGGATGACCGCCGCCAGGTCGGTGCGCAGAATCTCGGGATCGGTGAACGCCGGCCGCCGCGTGTAGTCGTCTTCGGAGTACAGCCGAATCGCGATCCCGTCACTCGTTCGCCCCGCGCGACCCGCACGTTGGTTTGCTGAGGCCTGGCTGATCGCCTCGATCGGCAGCCGTTGCACCTTTGAGCGCGGGCTGTACCGCGAAATGCGGGCGGAGCCGGCATCCACCACGTATTTGATCCCCGGCACCGTGAGGCTCGTCTCGGCGACGTTGGTGGCGAGCACGATGCGACGACGGATGCCGGGAGCCCGTTTGGTGTCGAAGACCCGATGCTGCTCGGCCGCAGTCAAGCGCCCATACAAGGGAACAACCTCGGTGTGCGGGCGGGAGGAGAGGGCATCCTGCGCGTCGCGGATCTCGGCCTCACCCGACAGGAACACCAGCACGTCGCCGGCCGCTTCGCGTTCGAGTTCGTCGAGTGCATCCCGGATCCCGTCGAACAGGTCCTTAGGTTCGCCGGCGTCGACTCCAGATCGCTGAGATTCAGGCTGGAACGACGAATCAGTTGCCGGATCGGTGAAATCGTCTCCGTCATCCTGAATCTTGTCGACGGTAAGGGGTCGGTAGCGGATCTCGACCGGGTAGGTGCGGCCCGACACCTCAATGATCGGGGCGGGGGTGCCGTCGGCCGAGGCGAAGTGGCGGGCGAACGACTCGGGGTCGATCGTCGCTGAGGTGATCACCAACTTCAGCTCGGGGCGACGCGGGAGCAGTTGCGCGAGATACCCGAGCAGAAAGTCGATCGTCAGCGACCGCTCATGCGCCTCGTCGATGATGATCGTGTCGTAACGCTTGAGGTCGCGGTCACGCTGCAACTCGGCCAGCAGCACGCCGTCGGTCATCACTTTGACGACCGTGTTGCGCGCAGACCTGTCGTCGAACCGCACCTGGTAGCCGACAAGTCCTCCGAGCTCGACGCCCAGTTCGGACGCGATCCGTTCGGCCACACTCCGGGCGGCGATGCGGCGGGGCTGCGTGTGCCCGATTTTCTCGCGGCCCAGATCGAGGAGGATCTTCGGCAACTGCGTCGTCTTACCCGACCCGGTCTCGCCCGCGACGATCACCACCTGATGGGCGGCAATCGTGCGCGCGATCTCGTCCCGCATGGCGCTGACGGGCAGCTCCGGCGGGTAGGTGATCTTCAGGTCGGGATGAGGCATGAGCCGACCAGCTTATGGCTCAGCCGATCGGCAGCAGCTCCCGTTCGAGCCGCTGGTAACTGGTCTCCATACCGTCGGTCATCCCGGTGGCGAGGATCATGTCCCGCTGGGCCAGGTCGGCGTAGGTGATGTAGAGCGTGAGGAGGGTCACGCCGCCGTCCTCGGCGAATGACAGGTCGTTGACAGTGCCAGGGGCGTCGAGTCCCGTCATGCGCTCGGTCGAGACGAGACGGCGCTCGGGTTCGATGACGAGGTTCTCGCCCTCGAAACCGAACCCCGGTCCGAGGGCGGGATCGCCGGGGGTCCAGGCGTAGCGGTACGAGCCACCGGGAGCAGTCGAGATTTCGCACACCGTCATCTGCCAGCCGTCGGGTCCCAGCAGCCACTGCCGCATCAGTTCAGGTTCGGTGTGCGCACGCCAGATCAGGTGGCGGGGCGCCTCGAACGCGCGGGTGATCCGTACATGCACGTCGTCGATCAGTTCGACCTGGGTGCCCTTGCCGAGCGCGTACTCGCGCAGGTCGGCGAGCACGGTGTCGAGCTGCGCCATCGACTGAGTCGAGCCCTCGATGACTCCCATGGCGACGACCTTCTCGAGGTCCGCGGCGGTGTCGAAGTTCGTGACCGTCGTGAGCCGGCATCCGTCGGCCGTCGTCTCGAACCGCAGTGCCATTCGCGAGGCGGGCATGCCGGGCACGGCCACTCCGTTGGCGTCAGCGAACCAGTCGACGAGGTCGATCGCGTGGGGCGCGTCAATCGCACCGAACTTCCACAGCCCGTAGAACGCTTCGCCCTCCGGGCTCGTCATTCGGTAGTGAGCGGCGCCGCCTGCGCGGAAGTCGTACTCGCCGAACGTCGACGGATAGCCGGGAGGACCCCAGAACCGCTCGAGCTTGCGCGGTTCGGCGAAGGCCTCCCACAGCCTCTCGACCGGAACCGGGAATTCGGCGACCAGCGTGAGGGTGAGCGCCTCGGCGTCGGTACTAACTGAGGTGACGGGCATGGTGATTCCTTTCTAAACGTCTTCGGAAAGCAGGGCGTCGAGCCGGCCGATCCGGTCGCGCCAGAGGTCGGCGTAGCTGTCGAGCAGGCGTTGGGCGCGTGCGATCGTCTCGGGGTCGGCGCGCACGATGCGCGTGCGGCCGCGATTTTCTTTGGTCACGAGTCCCGCTCCTTCCAGCACGGCGACGTGTTTCTGCACCGCCGCAAACGACATCGCGTAGCTGAGAGCGAGTTCGCTGACCGACGCCTCGCCCGACAGGGTGCGGCGCAGGATGTCGCGTCGCGTTTGGTCGGCGAGAGCGTGGAAGACGGCATCCACCTCTGCGTCGCTGAGTTCGGTATCTACAACCATTTGGTTGTACGTTAGCGCAGGAGCCTGGACCCGTCAACCCATAGGCTGACGGTGTGTCCCAGGTACCTCGCATCCCGCTCAATGACGGCAACTCCATCCCGCAGCTCGGATTCGGAGTGTTCCTAGTCCAACCCGACGAGGCCGAACGCATCGTCAGTGACGCCCTAGAAGCCGGCTACCGGCACATCGACACCGCCGCGATCTACGGCAACGAGGTTGGCGTCGGGCGCGCCATCGCGGCATCCGGCATTCCCCGCGACGAGCTCTTCATCACCACGAAACTCGCCAACCCCGACCAGGGCACGCGATCGGCTCACGACGCGATCGACCTGAGCCTCGCGAAGCTGCAACTCGACAAGGTCGACCTCTACCTCATCCACTGGCCGACGCCGGCGCGCGACCTGTACGTCGAGTCGTGGCAGGCGATGGAACAGATTCGGGATGACGGTAAGACCACCTCGATCGGCGTCTCCAACTTTCAGATTCCGCACCTCGATCGCCTCCTCGCCGAGACCGAAACGGTGCCGGCGGTTAACCAGATCGAGTTGCACCCGACCTTCCAGCAGCGCGAGATTCGCGCGTGGGGAGTTGAGCACGACATGCGCATCGAGTCCTGGGGTCCGCTCGGTCAGGGCAAGTACGACCTGTTCGGGCTCGCCCCGATCACGGCGGCGGCCACCGCGCACGGCGTCACTCCGGCGCAGATCGTTATTCGCTGGCACCTCCAGTCGGGGCTCATCGTCTTTCCGAAGTCGAACTCGGTCGACCGCATCCGAGAGAACTTCGACGTGTTCGGCTTCGAGCTGTCAGGCGAAGAGTTGGCGGCTATCGACGCACTCGAGGCCGACAACCGGGTCGGCGGGCATCCCGACGTCGTGGGTAACGCGTAACCGTCGGTAACACCTAGTCGACGTTGACGGAGATCCCGCGCGGGGTCTCCACCAGCAGGTCGGCGATCCCGGCTGCCGTGAAGGCTGCTTCGAGGTCGGCACGGCTCTCGCTGAAGTGCTCCCAGTCTTCGGTGTGCACCCCGATCACTCGCGAGGCACCCAAAATCTGCGCGGCTTCGGCCGCATCGCGACTCGTGAGGGTGAGCGCCGCCGGAATCTCTGGCACCCGTGCGGCGCCGGCGAAGAGCACCGCGATGTCGATGTCGAACCGTGCCGCGATTTCGCGCACCAGATCAAGCGCCGCATTGTCGCCGCTCACGTAGACGGTGGGCTGTCCGGGTGAGCTCAGCACGAAGCCGGTGACCGGGCCGACCACGTCGTCGCTGCCGGGAGGGCCGTGCAACGCCGGCGCCGCGGTGACGGTGACGCCGCCCGGGTGGGTGGTCGATTCCCAGGTCGCGAGCCCACGCACGCGGGGGAGTGCGAGCCCCGCAGCTGCGTAGGGGGTGGTGAAGGTCGGCACTCCGGAGGCGACGAGTTGAGTGCCGAGGGTGTCGAGATTGTCTTCGTGTTCGTGGTGGCTGAGGAGGATGACATCCACCGTCCCGAGGTCAGCGAGAGCGATCGCAGGTCCCTGGGTCTTGACCAGGGTGGTTGCGCCGGGGTCGGGGTAGGAGCGCGGTTCGTCGAAGGTCGGGTCGGTGATGAACCGCACCCCGGCGTAGTCGAGAAGAACCGTGGGTCCTCCGAGATAGGTCACGGCGAGCCCCGGCATAGGGTGAGCCTATGACGGCGGACCTGACTCGTGAGGCGGGATGTAGCGGGTCGACGGCGGAATGAATCGCCTCGCCGGGGCGCTCAGCCCCTATCTGCGCTCCCACGCCGGAAACCCCGTCGACTGGTGGCCGTGGAGTGAGGCCGCGTTCGCCGAGGCCGTTCGCCGCGATGTTCCGGTGCTGATCTCCATCGGGTACGCGACCTGCCACTGGTGTCACGTCATGGCGCGGGAGAGCTTTTCGGACCCTGAGATCGCCGCGCAACTGAATGCGGGATTCGTCGCAATCAAGGTCGACCGCGAGGAGCATCCGGATGTTGACGCGACCTATCTCGCCGCGGCGAGCGCGTTCACCCCGTCGCTCGGCTGGCCGCTCACCGTCTTCACGACGCCGGCGGGTGCCGCCTTCTATGCCGGCACCTACTTTCCGCCGCGCCCGATGCAGGGGGTTCCGGCTTTTCGCGAGGTTCTCGAGGCGATCTCGGACGCTTGGGTGAACCGTCGACACGAGGTGGAAGCCACCTCAGCCGCGGTCCTCGAAGCGCTGACCGCTCCCCGCGACACCAGTGCAGGCGTCGAGATCGACGGCGCGGCGCTCACCGTCGCGGTGCACGACCTGGCCCGTCTGGAGGACTCCGAGTTCGGCGGCTTCGGCTCGGCCCCGAAGTTTCCCACGACGCCGGTGCTCGCCTTCCTGCTGGAGGAAGGGTCCGCCGAAGCGCGCTCGCTGGCGGAACGAACGTTGCGGGCGATGGCGGCATCGCCGCTGCGCGACGCGATCAGCGGCGGCTTCTTCCGGTACGCCGTGCAGCGCGACTGGAGCGAGCCACACTACGAGCGGATGCTGACCGACAACGCGCAGCTGCTCGCCTGTTACGCGGCGATCGCCGATCAGCTGACGGCGGCGGGAATCGCAGGTTTCTTGATCGACGTGCTGCGGGTACCGGGTGGCTTCGCGTCGGGTCAAGACAGCGAGAGCGACGTCGACGGCGTCCGGGTCGAGGGGGGCTATTACGCGCTCGACGCCGAAGGTCGCGCGCGCCAGCCTCAACCCGGCCTCGACGACAAGGTGCTGGTCGGCCTCAACGGCATCGCGATCGGCGCGCTCGCGGACGCCGGGGTGCGTTTCGATCGCCCCGAGTGGATCGCGGCCGCGCGCGAGTGCGCCGACGACCTCCTCGCGGTACATGGCGACCGCGCTCCACTTCGGCGGGCATCCCGAGAGGGGAGCACGTCGGATGCCGTTGCCACCCTGGAGGACTACGGCGGGCTCGCCGGCGGCTTGCTTCGGCTCGCCCTGGCATCGGGCGAACCGCGTTACGCGACGCTCGCCCGAGCGCTGGTCGAGGCCTGCGCCAGCGGGGAGGTAATTGCGCCTCCCGGCGGAACGGATGCGGTTCTCGCCGCGCGCGGGCTCGCGCTGCCTCCCGAGATCTCGGACGGCGCGACCCCGTCCGGGCGTGCCCTGCTTGCCGATGCAGCCCTGTTGCTGGCCGCCCTCACCGGCCGGGATGAGCACCGCGTGATCGCCGAGACTGTCGCCGCCCCCGCCCTTCGTGCGGCGACCGAGCAGCCCATTTCGTTCGGGGGAGCACTCGCAATCGCGGTGCGACTGGCCCGACCTGTCGCGCAACTCGTGATCGTTGGCGATCCGGCATCCTCTCTTGCGACGGTCGCGCGCCGGTGGGGTGGTCCGGTTCGCGTGCTCGCACTGGTCACCGATGATCGCGCGGCGGCCTTCGCGCTCGCGGGCTTCGAGTTATTTGCGGATCGCACCACGACCCGCGGGATGCCCACCGCGTACCTGTGCGAACGGTTCGTCTGCGAAACTCCGCTCTCAGATGCCGGGCGCCTCGCGGATAGGCTCGCGGTATGACTCTTCGTCGGGCCGCAGGCAACTCACGTCTCGTGCTCATGCCCGCTGCCCTTGCGGTGCTGCTTCTGGGCGGCTGCACGAGCAACTTTCTGGTGGGGGGCGGGGGCTCTCCGTCCACCGATGCGCCGCCTCCGTCGCCGAGCGCGACCGAAACCGCCACACCAACGCCGACCTCACCTCCGCAGCAGACGTCTGCCGAGTGCAACAACCTGTTGATCAACAGGGCGGGTACCTATGCGCTGGGCGACTGCACCACCGTGACGATCGAGGGTTCGAACATCGACGTCTCCTTCGGCTCGATTGAGAATCTCGTGATCCGAGGCAATGGCGCGAGACTCAGCGGGGAACACCTCGGAGACGTGCAGCTCTCGGGCCAGGGCGACGAGATCGACGTCGTGACCCTCGGCACGCTCCACATTCGTGGCGACCAGAACCTGGTCAATGCCGAGCAGACGATCCACTCGGTGATCATCGACGGCAACACCAACACGGTCACGGCAGGCGACGGCATCGACCAAAAGGCCGACAACGGGATCGGCAACCAGTTCAGTTAGGGCGCGCCGCTAGAGGGTCGTCGCGAGCGGAGCCTCGAGGTCGGCAGCCCACTCATTGAGTGAGCCGTCGTAGATCGCGACCGATTTCTCGCCGAGGCGGATGAGCTGCAGAGCGGCGGCCGTCGCGGCAATCCCCCCGTTGCAGTAGGCGATGATTCGGGGCGCGCCGAGAACCGGGGACAGCAGTTCGCGCAGTTGTGCGTCGGGGAGCGCCGTGCGAGCCTCGCGGTCGACCAAGCGCGCCGCAGGAACGGATGACGACCCGGGGATGTGTCCCGCTCGGGCGCGCGACGGAGTCTCGCCGGTGAACTCTTTCGGCGGCACCGCGCAGACCAGCGCCGCATCCACTTCGCCTCTGATCACCCGTTCGACCTCGGCCTTGTCGACCCAGGCGTCGGGTCGCTCGACAGCGGTGAAGGTGGTCGCGACAGGTTCGACGTGGCCGCGGTCGACGGGCCGGTCTTCGGCGCTCCACGCGGTGAACCCGCCATCGAGAACCGCGGCGTTGTCATGTCCACAGGCGCGCAGCAACCACCAGAGGCGAGACGCCCATTGGCCGACCGCAGTGTCATAAATCACGACGGTGGTGTCGGTACCGATCCCGAGGGCTCCCGCGGCGGCGGCGAATCGGGCCGCGTCGGGCCGGGTGAACGGAAAGGCGCCGTTCGGATCCGAGAATTCGTCGATCAGATCGGCGAACACCGCGCCGGGAATATGCCCTTCGGCGATGTACTGCTCGTGGCCGCTGAGTGACCCCGCCTTGCCGTTGGGCTGAGTGAACGAGACGACCGACGCGTCGACGACGACGAGGTCATCGGCACCCAGGTGATCGGCCAGCCACTGGGCTGAGACCAGGGTCGACGGCAACGCGGGTCCGGGCATGCGCCCACGCTAACTCGGCGCCCCTCTGGTCGCGGTCGCGACCGCAATGCAAGGTAACGTCCATCCGCGCCGATTGGCGCGCGCGAGTGCTTCAAGCGCGCCGATTGGCGCGCGCGAACTCTTTAGCGCAGAACTTTGCGGGCCGTGATCTGGCCGGTGTCAAAGCCGAGCAGATGCAAGCCACCGTGGAAGCGGGCGTGCTCGATCTTGATGCAGCGGTCCATGACGACCGTCAAACCCTTCGACTCGCCGTAGACCGCAGCCTCCTCGTTCCAGATGCCGAGCTGCACCCAGATGGTCTTCGCGCCGATCGCGAGAACCTCGTCGATAACCGCCGGGATGTCGCTGCCCTTGCGGAACACGTCGACGATGTCGGGCACGACGGGCAGGTCGGCGAGGCTCTTGTAGACCTTCTGGCCGAGGATCTCATCGGCCATCGGGTTGACGAAGAACAGTTCGTAGTCGCTCGACTGGTCGAGGTACGTCGCGACGAAGTACGACGACCGGGTCACGTTCGGCGAGGCGCCAACGATCGCGACGGTCTTCGCCTTCTGCAGGATCGACATCCGTTCCTTCGCCGACGGCCCCACCCAGGTGCGCTGCGACTTCAGCAGCTTCGCCAGCGGAGACGACGACGGGATGTCGCAGGTGAGCCCGTTGGAGAGCTGGACAGTTTCGAGAGTGTCGGTCGCCATGTCGCTATTCTCCCTTCGAGGCCGCGGTGAGCGCTTGATCGAGGTCGTCGATGATGTCCTCGATATCCTCAATGCCGACGCTGATGCGCACGAGTCCTGGCAGCACCCCGGCGTCGAGCAACTGCTGTTCGCTGAGCTGGGCGTGGGTGGTCGACGCCGGGTGGATGACGAGGGTCTTCGCGTCGCCGATGTTGGCCAGGTGGGAGGCGAGGTTGACGCTCTCGATGAACGTCTGGCCAGCAGGCCGGCCACCCTTCACGCCGAACGAGAACACCGAACCGGGTCCCTTCGGGAAGTACCTCGTCGCCCGCTCGAAATGCGGGTGGTTCGGCAGGCCGGCCCAGTTGACGAACTCGATGCGGGGGTCGGCATCCAGCCACTGCGCGACCGCGCGGGCGTTGTCGACGTGAGCCTGCATCCGGTAGGGGAGGGTCTCGACGCCTTGCGCCAGCAGCCAGGCGGAATGTGGGGCGAGGGCCGGTCCGATGTCGCGCAACTGCTCGGCCCGCAGGCGGGTCAGGAATGCGTATTCGCCAAAGTTGCCGTGCCAGTTGAGTCCGCCGTAGTGGGCGACCTCGGTGTCGAACAGCGGGAAGCGCTCATTCGCCCAGTGGAAGCGACCCGACTCGACGACGACACCGCCGAGGGTCGTGCCGTGCCCGCCCAGGAACTTCGTGGCCGAGTGGATGACGACATCCGCTCCCCACTCGATCGGCCGGTTGAGGTAGGGGGTCGCGACCGTGGAGTCGATGATCAG
This sequence comes from Pseudolysinimonas sp., assembly GCF_039912695.1. Lineage (GTDB taxonomy): Bacteria > Actinomycetota > Actinomycetes > Actinomycetales > Microbacteriaceae > Pseudolysinimonas_A. The sequence goes on along the minus strand of NZ_JBDSPJ010000004.1, from coordinate 51,152 downwards.
GGGGAGGTGATGCGAGTGCGCGACCTCGGCGAGGCCTTCGAGATCGGCGATGTCGCCCGACGGATTGGTGATCGACTCGGCGAAGATCAGTTTCGTCTGGTCGGTGATGACGGCGTCGTAGTCCTTCGGGTCGGTGCCGGTGACGAATGTCGTATCGACTCCGAAGCGGCGCAGCGTCACGTCAAGCTGGGTCACCGAGCCGCCGTAGAGCGAGGCGGCCGACACGATGTGATCGCCGGCACCGGCCAGTGACGCGAACGTGATGAACTCCGCGCCGAGACCGGATGCTGTGGCCACCGCACCGAGGCCACCTTCGAGACTCGCGACCCGCTCCTCGAATGCGGCCACCGTCGGGTTCGCGAGCCGGCTGTAGATGTTGCCGTACTTCTGAAGCGCGAAGCGGGCTGCGGCATCCGCGGTGTCATCGAAGACGAACGCGCTGGACTGGTAGATCGGCAGGGCGCGTGCGCCACTCACCGCGTCGGGAATGTTCCCGGCGTGGATGGCGCGGGTCTTGAATCCGTACTCGCGGTCGTGGGTCGGCGAAGTGCTGTCGGGCATCCCGCCAGATTATCGGCAGCCCCGATCAGTGTTTCTCCGCGTTACCCGAGTGAGCCTTTTCATGTTCTTGGTGGGCTTCTTCTTCGGCGGTTTCGTCGCGTTTGTCGGCGCGGGCGAAGATCCACCAGATGGCGAGGCTGATGGCGCCGAAGATGGCCAGGACGATGACCCAGATGCCGTAGTCGCGGACTTCGCTGCCGTCGAGTGCGGTGGGCAGCACGATGAGGGCGAAGGGGATGCTGATGGCGATGAACATGGCGATCCAGCGTCGTCGGGAGGATTCCCAGAGTTCGAATCCTTCGAGGAATCGCAGGGGGAAGATCGCGATCATGGCGCCGGTGAGGCCTTCGGCGGTGGTGGCGACGAGGGCGTCTTCGGTGAGCATTCCGAAGAAGTCGTTCCCGGGGGTGAAGAGGGAGTAGGCGATCCAGGCGATCAGGGCGAGGGATGCGATGACACCCAGTTGCACCATGACGGCTCGGGCGGCGACTTTGCGACTCGCGTTGAGTACTTCAAGGCCGATCGCGATGCCGATGAGGAAGCCGGGTGAGAAGTCCAGGATGCGGGCGACGATGACGCCGACGATCGCGAACAGGATGATGGTGGGTTGCAGTTGGACGACCGCCATCGCTCCCCAGAATCGGCGCACGATGAGGGCGGCCAGCCAGGATGCGCCGTAGCTGAGGATGAAGAACGCGATCGCGAGTGACAGGACGAGTCGCAGCGACACGAGGTCGAAGCCGAAGTGTGGGTCGATGAAGCCGTAGACGATCGAGATCACGGTCACGATCACTGCCGCCGCGAGTGCTGGCGAGCGGGTGGTCTTGATGAACCAGGCTTGGGCACGTTTCAACGTCCGGTCGATCGCGCTGTAACCGCGTCCGAGACGTGAGGAGTTGGACTCCAGGGAGGAGTTCAGCAACTCGGTGGGCAGTGCCACCAGCAGCAACAGGGCCAACGCCAGAAGGCTCGCGAACGCAACCGTGATCGGGTTACTGGCAATATCCGCAATCGTCGCAATGGACCCGGTCAACGCGGAGGGCCCACCCGGCTGCGAACGATCACCAGCACCGTTCTGGTCGCCCGTTCCCGGATCGGTTGGTGCGGGAGTGGGGTCGCCGGTCGTGGCCGAGACGAGGACGTTGGCATCCAGATTCTTGAAGTAGTTCGTGCCGAGCGGGGTTGTTGCCACGACCTGAAGGGTGTGCTTTCCGCCGTCGATGTCCTGGGGTACGACGAGGTTGAGCTTCATCGGGGAACCGGTCGATACGACGGTTCCCAGGACGTAGGGATCGGAGTGCATGATCAGTTGCACCGTCCACCCGGCCGGGATGCCCGCCAAGGTAACCGAGAAGTGATCACCGGGCTTGAGCTTGCTGAGGTCTCCGTCGAACGTCAGCACCCAATCCTCGAGAACGGGGGGTGTGACCTCGGGCGTTCCAGGCGCGGGAGCGGGCGCAACGATCGTGATGAGCTTGGTCGCGGAGTAGGCCGACATGGCGCCGGACGCCGCGTCGATGTCGAGAGCGCGAGCCGCGACCGACGAGGTCGAAGTAAACGAGCAGGCCCACGCGCCGAGTCCGGTGACGATCGTCGTGCAGAGCTGGCTGTCCGCGTTGTTGACGATGCGGATGCGGTCGCCTGCCGTACCGGAGCCGCGCATCGCAACGGTCGTGCCCGTGCTCACCGCTGTGCCGATCGACGGGGTGTTCGGCACGGTGAAGACGTAGTCGTACGAGCTCTCGTCAGGCAGGCTCGCGTACACCTCGTAGGCGCCGGGTGCGAGCCCGGTGAGCGCGCAGGTCGGCGAGCAGTCGGCGAGGAACTGGTCGTAGAAGCCGGTGCCCTCGGGGAAGGTGGTGCCCGCGTTGCCGCCGCACGGGATGTTCGGCGCGAGGTAGTACGGGCCCTCGCCCTGACCGGCCCACGGGGTCAGGAGGTAAATCGACGGTCCGCCGGTGATCGTCGCCGACGCCGGGCCGTAGCTGCAGGTGAGTGTTCCCGGGTCCAGCCCGAGATACGAGTCGAAGAAGGCGCTGCGGATGCCCTCACCCAGGGGCAAGAAGTGCTCGACGCGCACGACGTAGCTTGCGTCGGTCAAGCCCGTGAGGTCTACGGCGCAGCTGAACGTGCTCGCGTTGTCGGGGCATTCCGCGGTCGCGACCTCGGGTCCGATCCCGTCACCGTTCTGGTACAGCGTCACCCGGGTCGAGGCACCGGGGTACGTCGTGGTGCCTGTGAACGCCGTCACCCCGGAACCTGCGGTGTAGGTCGCCGGGCCCGACAGGTCGGGGGCAGGAAGGATGATCTCGAACGAAACGCCCGGGCTCGCCGTCACCCCGTCGTAGACGTCGACCGAATGAAGTCCCGGGGGGATCGTTCCCAGACAGGTCCAGTTGCCGCCCGCGTCGACGGCGACGTTCGAGCAGGCCGTCACTTCTCCGTCGTAGTAGACGCCAACCGTGCTGGATGGGTCCCCTGTACCGGTGATCGTCAACGAGTCGTCGGGATTCGCGATCAGCACGTCGTCGGCCACCGGCGAGGTGACCGAGAGCGCAGACGCCGGGGGCGCGTCGACGTGGAAGGTGAAGCCGCCGTGCGTGCTCTCGACGCCGCCGGACACCTGGTAGTAGGCGGCTGCCCAGTCGCCGGGGGCCGCGGACACCGAGAAGCCGCAGCTCCACGCGGTGCCGGCGGTCGGGTAGGGGCCAATGTTGCAGCTGCCGACCGAGGGAACGTCGACCCAGACTGTCGCATTCGGCGCGGTCGTTAGGCCGCTGAAGGTCGCGGTGTTGCCGGTCGTCACGTTGTAGGGGTCACCGCTGGTGTACGTCGGCTGGGGTGGGACGACGGTCAGTACCTCGGTGGCGGTCCTCGCCGGGCCGAGGCCCGGGGCCTGATAGGCGGTGATTGTGTGGGTGCCGGGCGCAAAGGAGATGTTGCAGGTCCAGGGGTCCGCGTAGGCGGTTGAGCAGAGGAGCGTGCCCGTCTCGTCGGCCCCGTCATGAATCTCGATCCCGCCCGTGTTCGCGCCGTCGGCCGTGCCCGACACGGCGAACGCGGCACCGGTCCAGGTGACAGTCGTCGTCGTGAATTCGAGGCCGTTGTCAGCGTTGGCCGACAGTGCTCCGCCCGCAAGGATGCCGCCGGTCAGCAGCGCAAAGGCCGTCGCCATTGCGGCGATGCGTGAATTTTTGTGCATGGGAATGGGCCTCTTCGAGTCAAACCGGCCCCCACTGGTGCACACATGCTACTAGTCGCGTGTTACGGCTGAATTACATGTTGTGACGGCTAAAGCCAGGTCGGCAGCCAGAGATGCAGCCGGAAAAAGAGGTCGGGAATCGGCATCGCGGTCCAGATCGGCAGAAAGAAGACGCTCACGACCACGCACACCGCCAGGAAGATCCCGACCACCCGGATGCTGACCGTGCGCCGGGATTCAGGATCCGCCGCGGTGCCCAGCAGAAATCCGATTGCCGCGGTGAGCGCCAGGATCAGGTAGGGCTCAAACGCGATCGTGTAAAAGGTAAAGATTGTGCGGTTCAGATAGAGCAGCCAGGGGAGGTACCCGGCGGCCAGCCCGCTCAGGATGGCGGCCTCCACCCAGACTTTGCGGCGCGCCATCAGACCGCGCACCACGCGCACCACCAGGAAGAACGCGGCCGCCGTCGAAGCCCACCAGATGATCGGGTTGGCGAGGTCGAGGATGGTCTGCACGCTGCCGCCCGACGTTGACCAGTACATGCTGGTCGGTCGCACCAGAAACAGCCAGGTGAGCGGGTTCGACTGGTAGGCGTGGAAAGAGTGCTCGTTGATGTTGTAGTTGTAGACGTTGGCCTCGAAGTGCCACCAATTCTGGAAGTCGTAGGGCACCCACGACAGCAGCCCGGTCCAGGCGGTGCCGCCCTCGTTCTCGATCCAGTGCCGGTGGTAGCCGCCGTCGCCCGCAAACCAGCTCCACCACGACAGCAGGTAGGTCACCGCGGCGAGAGGCACGAGGAGCAGGAACGTCGCCGGCGCTTGCTTGAGCAAGGCGCCGGTCGCCCAAAACTCGATGCCGGCCTGTTTGCGCAGGATCAGTTCGCCGACGACCACGTAGATGCCGAGGATCGCGAGAAAATAGAAGCCGCTCCACTTGACGCCTGAAGCCAGCCCGAAGGCCACGGCGGCGGCGAGTAACCAGGGCCGCCAGAACAGTGCCGGACCCCATCCCGAGGTGCCGTGCCGAACGACCCACCGGTTGAGCCGGCGTTTCGCGAACTCCCGGTCGAGCAGGATCGCGCCGAAACCGAGCAGGGCGAAGAACGCCAACATGTTGTCGAGAAGCGACACCCGACTCATCACGATCGCGTTGCCGTCGATGGCGAGCAGCCCGCCCGCGATGACGGTCAGGAGCGGTCGCTTGAACAGGCCGTGCGCGATCGCCATCGTGAGGGCAACCAACAGGATGCCGACGATCGCGACGCTGATGCGCCACCCGAACGCGTTGTTCGCGCCGAACACAGCCATGCCCGCCGCGATGATCCACTTGCCCACCGGCGGATGCACGACGAATGAGGCGCTCGGCAGATAGTTGCTGACGATCCCCGAGTTGAACGCGGCGTTGGCATCCTTCGGCCAACTGCCTTCGTAGCCGAGCTGCGAGAGCGAGTAGGCGTCCTTCACGTAGTACGTCTCGTCGAAGACCAGGCTGTCGGGATGCCCGAGGTTGATCAGTCGGGTCGCCGCCGCCACTCCGAGGACGAGTGCCGGACCACCCCAGATCCACGCGGTGCGCACACCCGGACGGGCGAGCATCCCTTGCCACCAGTCATCGAGTCGCGATCCCGGGAGTTCGTACCGGGTGGCGGAGTCGGCCTCGGCGGTGGAGCCGGCGACGGTCATACCCATATTCTGGTGCCTTTCCGTTTTCAGGAATTCCTGGTGCAGGAGTCCGGTCTGGAGTCAATTCCCGACCCTTCCGCTGTACTTCTGTCACACGAGCAACTCAGGTTCCTGAAAACGGAAAGGCAACCGCGACAATGGGGGAGTGATCATCCTGGGGGCGACGCCGATCGGCAACCTCGGCGATGCGTCCCGGCGCCTCGTCGAAACGCTCGAGCGGGTGTCGATGATCGCCGCCGAAGATACCCGGGTGACCGTTCACTTGTTGCGGGGTCTTGGCATCGAGAACCGGCCGCGGCTGGTCGCGCTGCACGAGCATAACGAGCGCCAGAAGGCCGCCGAACTGGTCGAACTGGCCCGCACCGACGACATTCTGGTGCTGTCGGATGCCGGCATGCCCACCGTCAGCGACCCCGGCTACGCGCTGGTGCTCGCCGCGATCGCCGCCGGGGTGACGGTGACAGCCCTCCCCGGTCCGAGCGCCGTGCTGACCGCTCTCGCGCTCAGCGGCCTGCCGACCGACCGTTTCGCCTTCGAGGGATTCCTGCCCCGCAAGGCGCGGATCGCCGCCCTTCGCCCGCTCGCCACCGAGGCACGCACCCTGGTCTTCTTTGAATCCCCGCACCGGCTCGCCGATTCCCTGAAAGACCTCGCAACGGCCTTCGGGCCCACCCGTCAGGCGGCGGTCTGTCGAGAACTCACGAAACTCTACGAAGAGGTCGCCCGAGGAACCCTCGAAGAGCTCGCCGAGAGGTACAAAGAGGGAACCAAGGGTGAAATCGTCATCGTCGTCGACGGAGCACCCGAAAGCGACGCGACCGTAGATCTCCCCGCCGCCGTCGCGACCGTTCTCTCTCTAGCTGCAGGTGGCATCCGCCTCAAGGAAGCAGCTGGGGATGTCGCCAACGCAACGGGGCTCTCGACCAACGATCTGTACGAAGCAGCTCTGAAAGCGAAAAGCGCGCTGAAGACGAAGAGCGCTGCCGAGTAACACAGGATTCCGAAAGCTAGGCTCGATCACGATGTCTGACCAGGCCGAGAGCACCAACAAGAGCTTCTACATAACCACCCCGATTTTCTATGTCAACGACGTCCCGCATATCGGGCACGCGTACACGGAGGTCGCGGTGGATACTCTCGCGCGTTGGCACCGGCAGTCCGGTGAGGACACCTGGCTGTTGACGGGCACCGACGAACACGGTCAGAAGATTGAGCGCACCGCCGCCGCGAACGGGGTCGGCCCCAAGGAGTGGGCGGACAAACTCGTCGAAGAGGCGTGGAAGCCGTTGCTGAAGACGGTCGACATCGCCAACGACGACTTCATCCGCACCACCGATGAGCGGCACGAGGTTGCGGTCGCGAAGTTCCTGCAGCAGCTCTACGACGACGGCCACATTTACGAGGGCGTCTACGAGGGGTACTACTGCGTCGGCTGCGAGGAGTACAAGCAGCTCGACGATCTCGAGATTCCGACCGACGGCGAGTTCGCCGGGCAGTACGTCTGCAAGATCCATTCTCGTCCGGTCGAGATCCTCGCCGAGAAGAACTACTTCTTCCGCATGAGTGACTTCGGGCAGGCGCTGCTCAACCTCTACGAGGAGCAGCCCGACTTCGTGCAGCCCGAGAGCGTGCGCAACGAGATCATCCAGTTCGTGAAGCAGGGACTTGAAGACCTGTCGATCTCGCGGTCGAGTTTCGACTGGGGCATCAAGGTGCCGTGGGATCCGTCGCATGTCGTCTACGTCTGGTTCGATGCGCTGCTTAACTACGTGACCGCGATCGGCTGGGGCTCGGACAACGACGCCTTCCGGCGGCGTTGGCCCGCCGTGCACATCGTCGGCAAAGACATCGCGCGCTTCCACGCCGTCATCTGGCCGGCGATGCTGATGGCTGCAGGACTTCCTGTGCCGGCCCGCGTCTTTGGACACGGCTGGCTGCTGGTCGGCGGCGAGAAGATGTCGAAGTCGAAGCTGACCGGCATCGCGCCCGAGCAGATCACCGATGTCTTCGGATCCGACGCGTTTCGCTACTACTTCCTGTCGGCGATCACCTTCGGGCAAGACGGATCTTTTTCTTGGGAAGATCTGAGCGCTCGGTACCAGGCGGAGTTGGCGAACGGCTTCGGCAATTTGGGTTCTCGCGTGATCGCGATGGTCCAGAAATATCGGGATGGTCGGGTACCGGACGCGCCGCTCGATCCGGCGATCACCGAGTTGGAGAAGACGGTGACGGATGCCGCCCACGCCTCGATCGGGAAGCTCGCCATCCATGACGCGATTTCTTCGATCGCGACGCTGGTGGATGCTCTCAACCTCTATGTCACCGTGAACCAGCCATGGGTGCTCGCGAAAGATTCCGCACAGGCATCCCGCCTCGACACCGTGCTCGCGACTCTCGTGCACGGGATCGGCACGTTGGCGGTGCTGTTTTCGCCGGTGATGCCGAAGGCGACGGCGACCCTGTGGGCGGCCCTCGGTGAGGGTGGCGCTGTAACCGACGTGCGGGTCGACCGCGCCTGGGATCGTCCGGGCGGTGGGACCGTCTCGACGCTTGAGCCGCTGTTTCCGCGCATCGAGCTGGAGCCGAACAGCGCGTGACCGAGCCGTTTCTGCGATCCCGGTCGCGCGGACCCGACGACAAAGTCGCCGACTACCCGCCGCTGCCCGAAGCGCTGACGGTCGGGGTCTACGACAACCACACGCACCTCGAGTTCGCCGACGGTGACAACCCGCTGGATTGGCACGAACAGCTCGACCGAGCATCGACCGTCGGGGTGCGCGGCGTTGTGCAGGTCGGTACCGACCTCGAGACCTCGCGTTGGAGTGCCGAGATCGCGGCGCACGAGCCGCGCGTGCTGGCGGCGGTCGCCATCCATCCTGATCATGCGCCCGAACTCGACCGCTCGGGTGAGCTTGACGAGCACATCGCCGGCATCGCCGAACTCGCCGCGAGGCCTCGGGTGCGCGCGATCGGCGAGACCGGGCTCGACTTCTTTCACACCGGCGAAGACGGGCGCGATGCCCAGGTGCGCTCGTTCGAGGCGCACATCGCGATCGCCAAGGAGCACGACCTGGCCCTGCAGATTCACGACCGCGACGCGCACCGCGAGATCGTCGAGGTGCTGAACCGGGTCGGGGCTCCGGAACGTACGGTGTTCCACTGCTTCTCGGGCGATGCCGAGTTCGCGCGACTGGTCGCCGACGCCGGCTGGTACCTGTCGTTTGCCGGAGTTGTCACCTTCAAGAACGCGCCGAACCTCCGGGAGGCTCTCGAAGCCATCCCGCGGTCGCGCATTTTGATCGAAACGGATGCCCCCTTCCTCACCCCGGCGCCGTGGCGCGGGCGGCCCAACTCCTCCTACCTCCTGCCGCACACCCTGCGATTCATGGCCGACCATCTCGGCACCGACGCCTCGATGCTGGCCGCCCAGATTTCGTCGAACACCGAGTTGGTCTACGGGCACTGGGATGCCCACCCGGTCGACACCCCGTCGGACGCGCGCTAGTGGCGCTCCTGGGCGCGGCGGAGATCCGTGACCTTGCCGCGGCCCTCGACCTGCAACCGACGAAGCGACTGGGTCAGAACTTCGTCGTCGACGGCAATACGGTTCGCAAGATCGTGAAGGCCGCGCGCATCGAGCCGGGGGATGAGGTACTCGAGGTCGGTCCGGGTCTCGGCTCGCTCACCCTCGGCCTGCTCGAAGCCGGAGCCCGCGTCACCGCGATTGAGATCGACGCCCGACTCGCCGCCCTGCTGCCGCGCACCGTTGCCGAGCTGGCCCCGGCATCCGACCTGACCGTTCTGACCGCCGACGCCCTCCGGGTCGAGGTGCCGGGCGCGCCCCGCCGCCTGGTCGCGAACCTGCCGTACAACATCTCCGTTCCGGTGTTGCTGCACTTGCTGTCGACCGTGCCGTCGCTCGAGACCGCCCTGGTCATGGTGCAAGCCGAGGTAGGCCAACGGCTTGCCGCCGCACCGGGGTCGAAGGTCTACGGCTCTCCGAGCGCGAAGGCCGCCTGGTACGGAAAGTGGTCGTCGGCCGGTTCGGTGAGCCGACAGGTCTTCTGGCCGGTGCCGAACGTCGACTCGATCCTGATCTCGTTCGAACGCGGTGAGCTGCCCGGAACCGAAGCGGAACGCATCCGCACCTTCGCGATCATCGACGGAGCCTTCGGACAGCGCCGCAAAATGCTGCGCCAGGCGCTCGCCGACCAGTTCGGCGGTTCTGCCGCTGCGACTACCCGCCTCGAGGCCGCCGGAGTCGACCCGACCCTGCGCGGCGAGCAGCTCGGGGTCGCGGATTTTCTGGCCATCGCCCGTAGCTAGGGTGGAGGAATGATCCGCCGGGAGGAGCCGCGCACCGTTCGCGTGCGGGCTCCGGGCAAAATCAACGTCTTCCTGTCTGTTGGCGCTCTGCAAGACGACGGGTACCACGACGTCGCGATCGCCTACCAAGCTGTCGCGCTCTACGAAGACGTGCGGGTCAGCGAATCCGACGACTTCACGATCTCGGTGTCGGGGTCGGTCGAACTCGGCCGGGTGCCGCTCGACGACACCAACATCGCCATCAAGGCGGCTCGACTTCTGGCCTTCCACACGGGATACGCCGGAGGCGTGCAGATCGAGATCGACAAACACGTACCGGTCACCGGCGGGATGGGCGGCGGATCGGCGGATGCCGCGGCGACCCTGCTCGCCTGCGACGCGCTGTGGGGCACCGACCTGCCCCGCGACGAAATGCTCGACCTCGCCCGGCAACTCGGGGCCGACGTGCCGTTCGCCTTCACCGGTGGCACCGCAATCGGAACCGGCCGAGGGGATGAACTCTCGCCCGCGCTCGCCCAGGGAACGTTCCAGTGGGTACTCGCGCTCGCCGATTTCGGTCTCTCCACCCAGACCGTCTACGGCGAACTCGACCGGCACCGGGAGCGGCACGCGAGCGAGATGTCTCCGGCTAACCCGGCACCCAGCGTGGATGCCGATGTGCTGCAAGCCTTGCGCGCGGGAGACCCCAGGATGCTCGCCGCGGCCATGCACAACGACCTTCAGGCGCCGGCACTGCACCTTGAGCCGTCGCTCGCCAACGTGATCGAAACCGGGGAACGCAACGGTGCCCTTGCGGGGATCATCTCGGGGTCGGGGCCGACGGTGGCGTTCCTCGCAGCCGACCTCGACACAGCGCTCGAATTACAGGTCGCCCTCTCGGCGGCGCGATTCAACGTCGTGCGGGCGACCGGTCCTGTGCACGGGGCCCGCCTCATCCCCGACTGACTCCGGGCTATTTGCCCGACTTGGGGGTCTCGGGGCGGGCTGAGAGCCCCAAGTTGGGCAAATAGCCGAGTGTTGCGATCGGCACAGCAGCGCGCAGGATGGCGGGGCCGACACGGAGGATGCCGTCGTTGACCGGCCCGGTGCGCAGCCCGCCGCGGCGGCGGAACGCGCGATGGGCTCCCTCGCCGACGGTGACATTCATCCACGCACACGGATTGCACGGGCGGGCGTCGGTGAACAGCACCGCGCCATCCCCGCTGTCGAGGCTGAACTCGACCTGTGCGAGGGCGTCGATGTCGACCCCGCGCAGCAGCACGTTGCGCCGCGTCTGCGCGAGACCCGGCATCGCCACATCGAGTTCGATCGAGACTTTCTCCAGCGATTCGATCGCCTGGATGCTGACGCTCGACGCGCGGTGGGCGTGCTGGTTGAAGTACCGGTCACCCACGATGCCGAGTCCGCCGACGAACTCGAGGTGGTCGCGCTGGTCGCCGTCGGTCTCAGGAGCCGGGCCGTCGGACGGGCGTCCCTCGTAGCGATGCGCCGGCGAGGCGAGGAGCGCCACGATCTCCACGTCGAGCTCGAACGGCAAATCGGTCACCCGCGCAACGTTACGCTCGTCGTCCGCGTCGGGTGCAAGCAATGGGATCGGGTGCGGAGGGCGTTGCTGGACCCGACGCGCTGTGGCATGCTTCTGTCAAAGTAGTCATTGATTTTCGTTCACCTATTCCGCAGGGGGAATGTGATGAAAAAAAAGACTGTGGCAGCTGCCGCCGTATGTTTGACGTTCGCGGCGGTGTTGGGGTTGGCGGGCGCGGCCCAAGCTGCCACTGACAGCGGGGTGCATTCGTACTCCTGCGGCGGCCAGTTCGGCAAACTGTCGGTCTATCAGCTCGGGTCGGGCAACTCGTGGGCACCGGGCGATTGGAGCACGAGTCCCCAATGGAACCCCACCTCAAGTGTCTACCGCTGGATCTACGACACGCAGAACGCAGGTTCGGGCGGAGGGAACTGGCGCAACGTGACGAACGGTAACTACACGACTGCCAGCCCGGGATGCTCACCCGGCGGCTGATTCGTCGGCGCAAATGGCTGCTCCAGGCACTGGTCCTGATTGGCGCCACGCTGCTGACGAGCTGCACGGGCGTTCACGAGGCTCCCGCGCCGACTTCGACGTCTTATGAGCAATACGACGCCCTGTACGCAGATTGGGCGAACTCCTACATCTCGTGCGTCCGCGGATACGGGGTCGACGCCCAGCTGGGCCCGCAGGGCACCATTCAGAACTCGATCGTACCCGGCCGTGAGACGCGGGAAGGTCTCGATGCGGGGTGCCTCGACACCGTGGGGGACCCGCCGGATGTTCCCGCGCCTACGGACGCGTTCATGAAGGGCTTGTACGAGTTGTATCTGAAGCAAGCCGACTGCCTGCGGGAGCATGGATACACGATTAGCGGTCCGCCGTCGCGCGACGACTGGGTCGAGAACTACGATGGCTCTTCCTGGAACCCTTTGATGGATGTCTACTCTGCGGGGCGCGACGTTCAGGAAGCTGACAACCTGTGCCCTCAACCAGAACCACGGGACGCGGAGAAGCTCGGTTCCACTCTGTGAACGAGGCCTCATTCTGGCGCCGTCGTCCGGTTGTCGTTGCTCTCTGGGTCGCCAGCGTGGTGATCGCGCTGATCGTAGGCGGGTGGGCCGCGGTCGAGGCAACCCAGCCCCCGCAGGTTGCCGCTCCACGGCCGACCCCGACGACCGTCGAAGTGGTATCGGGGAGCGTCTCGGTTGAGCAGTCGTACGGCATTAATGTCTCCTGGCTTGCCGCGCCAGCGGGGGTGAATGGGTTGGGTGGAACGCTCACCTCGATCGATGTGGTGCCGTCCGGCAGCACGATCGAAGTTGGCGCGGTCGTTTACACGGTCGATCTCAACCCCGCGGTTGCGATCGAGGGTGCGGTGCCAGCATTCCGAGACATGGCCACGGGGATGAGCGGGGCAGACGTAGAACAGCTTCAGAGCTTTCTCATCGCGAGCGGATACCTCGCCGGGACAGCCGACGGTCATTACGGCCCGGTCACTGCGTCCGCCGTCAATCGATGGTCGGCAGCTCTCGGGGTGGCGAAGACCGGCACCGTGCCCTTAGGTCGAGTCGTGTTCATCCCCACGCTCCCTGCGATCCTCGCTCCCGCGCCGGACGTGCGAGTCGGCATGTCCGTTGCGCCCGGTGACTCGGTGCTGGTGGGGGCGACGGCGGATCCGGAGTTCAGCTTTCCCGTGCTGCCCGAGGCTGTGAGTCAGATCACCACGGGAATGCAGGTGTCGATCGACGTCGACGGCGCGACGTGGAACGCACAAGTCAACCGTCTGGGCTCAGCGACGGATGACACGGGCACAACGATCGCAATCCTCGGCCCCGTGGAGGGCGCTGCGTCCATCTGCGCTGTCGACTGTGCGACCGCGGTCACTCTCGGCGGGAAGGCCGTACTTGCCGGCCGCCTCATCCTTGTACCTGAGACGACGGGTGCGCAGATTCCAACCGCTGCGATTTCGACAGACGCGTCGGGGTCGACGATGGTGACTCTCGCCGACGGCACGCGCGTCCCCGTCGCCGTGCTTGCCTCCAGCGATGGCAAGAGCATTGTGAAGGGCGTCGATGTCGGCGACCGGATCGTGCTCGTCGCATCGGCGGCAGGCTGAGCCGTGCGCATCGCAGTCGAGGGACTCGAACACCGGTACCGTCTCAGCGCTGATCCGGTGGTAGGTCCGCTGACCCACGCATTCGAGCCGGGCACCCTGACCGCAGTCACCGGACCATCCGGTTCGGGCAAGTCGACCGTTCTTTACCTCACCGCCCTCATGCTCACACCTGACACCGGAGTCGTGCGATGGGGAAACGACGACGTGCACGGGCTGCGCGATGCTGACCGCGCCCGACTTCGAGCACGCCATGCAGGATTCGTCTTCCAAGACGCTGTGCTCGATCTGTCGCGCACTGCGCTCCAGAACGTCATGGAGGCAGCGTGGCTCGCGGGTATGGACCCCGACCTCGCTCGACCGCGGGGTCGCGAGTTGCTCGATCGTTTCGGACTTGAGGAACGCGCGGATCATCTCCCCGGCGAGTTGTCTGGCGGACAGGCTCAGCGAGTCGCCCTCTGTCGTGCGCTCGTGAAATCCCCGGATGTCATCTTCGCCGACGAACCCACCGGCAACTTGGATGTCGAATCCGCGGACACCGTCTGGGCCGCGATGCGCGAGGCTGCAGACGCTGGCGCGACTGTGATCGTCGCGACTCATGACGCGAAGCGGGCGCGCAAGTCGGACAACCATCTGAGGCTTGTCTGATGAACTCCGGGTATCCGCGCCCGTCCTATTTCCTGGCTGACGCCGTGCATCGGTTCCGGCGTCCCCTCACGCCTACTGTCATCGCGGCGACAATCGTGTTGGCCGGCACCGTTGCTGTCTTCGCCACGACGGGAATCGCTGTCGCCGGCCAGCAAAGCGCCCTTGAGCGGATTAACTCTCCAGAAGGTCGTCTCATCACCGTGACAGACCCTCAAGGTCAGGCGGGTCTCTCTCCCGAGTCCGTCGCCATCGTTTCGTCGATCAGCGGAGTCGAGTGGGCGGTCGGTGTCGGCCCTGCGACCGACGTCCACAACACCGGCATCCCCGGCGGCACCACTCAGCCGGCCCGCGCACTGTACGGAGAGTTGCCGCCCCCGATCCACACGAGCACTAGTCGGCGCCTGGTCGACGGTCTTGCCATCGCGGGGCCGGGTCTCACGCAGTCCCTGAGTCTCGAGGAGGGAGTCGGGCCCATTACTGGCAGGAACGGCCAGTCTGTCGTCGTCGGAAGTTTCGTTGCGGATACGCCGCTCGCGTCTTTGAACTCAAACTTCCTGGTCGCGCAATCAGCAACCTCGACGGGTCGACTCCTCACGCTCTGGGTCAGCGTCTCGGATGTCACTCAACTCGCACAGGTCTCTGCCGCAGTCCGGGATGCACTCATCACCACCAATCCCGGCGTGGTCCGGATCGATACTTCGAGTGAACTCGCGCAGCTCAGCGCCGATGTCACGGCAGATCTCGCACGCACCGCACAACTCACAGTGAGTGGTCTTTTGGTTGCTGTCGCGATTCTCATCGCCGCCGTCCAGTTCGGTCGTGTCACGAGTATGGCGAAAGACATCGGTCGGGCGCGCGCTCTCGGCGCGACCCGCAGCACCATTGTGGGTCAGATTGTCGCTAACGCTGCAGTCTGTGGATTCGTTGGCGCGACAGCGGGAACCATCGCAGGTCTGATCATCAGCGCTTTCGTCGCGCACCAACTCCCGGGAGTGGGATTCACGGTGGGCGTCGGGGTACTCATGGTCTTGGCGAGCATCGTAGGTTCGATCGGCCCGGCAGTCCGCGCGGCGCGTGCGGATCCGGTGCGCATCCTCCGCGTGCCCTAACCGCGCGGTGCAACTTGAACGGGCGGGCTGGTCCGGCAAGGTTACGCTCGACAGATGGTCCACTTGCTCGGCGCGGAGGGCGTTGGGCTGGAGTTCCCGACGCGCGTCGTGTTCTCATCCCTCACGATCGGCATCGACGAGGGCGACCGCATCGGTGTCGTGGGGCGTAACGGCGACGGCAAGTCAACGATGCTCAAGCTTCTCGAAGGTCGCCTCAAGCCCGATACCGGCAACGTCACGCGCCGCGGTGGGGTCACGCTCGGGATGCTCGACCAGGGCGACACGCTTCCCTCCGATGCGATCGTCGCGGAGCTGATCGTCGGTGACCGTTTGGAACACGAGTGGGCAGGCGACTCTCGCATCCGAGAGGTGATCGCCGGTCTGCTGAGCGACGTGCCGTGGGAGGGCCGCGTTGGCGACCTTTCGGGTGGCCAGCAGCGTCGAGTGGCTCTCGCCGTACTGCTCACCCACGATTGGGATGTCGTCTTTCTCGACGAACCCACCAACCACCTCGACGTCGAGGGCGTGGCCTGGCTCGCCGAACACCTCAAGCGGCGGTGGCCGACAGGCAAGGGTGCCCTCGTGGTCGTCACCCACGATCGGTGGTTCCTCGACGAGGTGTGCACGACGACCTGGGAGGTGCACGACACCATCCTGGAACCCTTCGAGGGTGGCTATGCGGCCTACATCCTGCAACGTGTCGAACGCGACCGGATGTCGGCGGCGAGCGAGTCGAAGCGCCAGAACCTGATGCGCAAAGAGCTGGCCTGGTTGCGGCGCGGAGCCCCGGCGCGCTCGACGAAGCCGAAGTTCCGCATCGAGGCCGCGAACCAGCTGATCGAGAACGAACCGCCCGTGCGCGACAAGGTGTCGCTCTCGCAACTCGCGACGACGCGCCTCGGCAAGGATGTCGTCGACCTCGAAGGCGTCTCGGTTTCGTTTCCCGCAGGGAAAGCCGATGGTTCTGCTGGGGACAAGACTGTGCTCGACGACGTGACCTGGCTCATCGCGCCGGGGGAGCGTACCGGCGTCATCGGAGTGAACGGCGCCGGCAAGTCGACGTTGCTCGGGCTGGTGGCCGGCACCGTGCATCCCACGACAGGGCGGGTGAAGCGCGGCAAGACCGTCAAGATCGCGGTACTCGACCAGCGGCTCGTCGGACTAGATGATGTCATGAATGACCGGGTCAGCGCGGTCGTCGCCCAGCAGAAGTCCTCGTACGTGTCGGGTGGAGTCGAACTCACCCCCGGCCAGTTGCTCGAGCGACTCGGCTTCACGAGCGCGCAACTTTCCACCCCGGTCAAAGACCTCAGCGGTGGCCAGAAGCGTCGCCTGCAACTGCTGCTCATCCTGCTTCAGGAGCCGAACGTGCTCATCCTCGATGAGCCCACCAACGACCTCGACACCGACATGCTCGCCGCGATGGAAGACCTGCTCGACACCTGGCCGGGCACGCTGCTCGTCGTCTCGCACGACCGGTACCTGCTCGAGCGGGTCACCGATCAGCAGTACGCGATTTTCGACGGTGCATTCCGGCACCTCCCGCGCGGGGTCGACGAGTACCTGGAGATCCGCAAGAACCGTGCTCGAGGGGGTTCCGAGACGTCCGTTTCGCGGGCTGCTCGGCCAGCGGGGTTGAGCGGCGCGGATCGTCGGAATTTCGAGAAGGAATGGGCATCCATCGCTCGTCGACTCGAGAAAGCGACCAGCGCCATCCATCTTCAACGGGAAGCGCTCGCCCTGATGGACGCGAGTGACTACGTCGCGCTGGGCGCGGCACAGCAGGCGATCGCGGCGCTCGAATCGGATGCCTCAGCTCTCGAAGAGCGCTGGCTCGAACTCGGGGCGCTGCTCGAGCGACCCTGAAGTGGTGCGAGAAGCCGCGGACTAGACGCCGCCGCCGCCACCACCGCCACCGCCGCCACCTGACGAGCCACCACCGCCGCCGCCACCACTCGACGACGAACCCGACCCCGACCCGGAGGATGACCCCGAGAACGACGTCGAGACGCTCGAAGAGAGTGAACCGATTCCGGCCGCGAACGCCCCGGCCTGGAAGCCGCTGGTGCCCGAGTACCAGTCGGGAGGAGTCGTGTCGTAGTACTTGGCGATCTCGACGGCCCACTGCTTCTCAAGCCCGAACAGTACGGCGTAGGGCAGCAGTCGCTCGTAGATCTTGACGATCTGATTACCGTCGCTCGTGGTGATCCGGTCGGCACCCGAGACGCTCTGCAACATCTGCAACCGATCGGCCTCGGCGAGTCGGATGTACTCCTTGAGCCCGTCGAGGTGCTCCTTAAGTTCGGCACCTTTCGGGGTCAGGGGACGCCGACCGCCGAGCAGACCCGCGCAGATAATCGTGACCCACGGGATGACGTTAAGTGAGACGACGCCGAGCGCAACCGACGTCCCGCTGTCACCGCCGAAGATGGTCGAGCCCAGTGCGATGATGCCGGCCAGCACGCCCATCAGGACGACGAGCGTGATCGGCCACGGAGACGGCTTGCGTCGCAGGCCACCCGCCTCGACCTCACGCGCGACCGCCTTGGTGAGGGCGACGACCTGTTGCCCGAGGATGGTGTCGCCCTTGGTGAGCCAGCGCACCTCGCCGCCGCCGTCAGAGGTGGGCATCGGCTGAGCGGACTGTCCGCTCATCTGGAAAATGGTGCGCAGCCCGGGCAAGAAACTGCCCATTGAGAATGGGTTGACCGAGAACAGTGCGCCCATCACACGTTGCTCGTCGGGATCCAGCCCCGCGTTGTCGATGTACTGCACGCCGAAGACCTTGCTCCAGCCGGCGTCATGCTCGAGGATCTTCAACTTCTTGCGCACAGCAAGGTCGACGACCGACGCAGCCATCCCCTTGCTCGCCCTGCCCACGAGGTTCGCCGCGATGAGGGCGCTCACGCCCTCCGGCGGGGTGTACTCCGCGACCACGATGCCGCGGCCCGCAGCGTTGCGCCAAAACACGACGCGAATGAGAATCGCGGCGATGAGCTGGAGGGCTGTCAAGAACAGCGGAAGCAGGGGGATGATCGGCACGATCGCCCACCACGGCGGCCCGGCGAAGGTGCCCTTCGTGAAGTCGATCGCGATGGTCATGTTCTGGTACGACAGCACATTCGTGGCGGTGGCTTTAAACGTCGAGCCGTCGGCCCTGATCGAACACTGATCGGTGGACCCGGCGCGGCCGAGGTAGCAGCTCGGCGTGATACCGGCGTTGAGGGAGCCGTTCAGCTCCGGCGCGAGCTCAACGGTCGCGCTGACCTCCTCAAACGGCTGACCCCAGCCGTCGCCATTGATGTCCCAGTAGAACTCGTCGGCGTCGAGGTTGTTCGGCTTATGAGTGACATCCTGCTGCGTGTATTCGATGACGTACGTGGTGTCGCCATGTTGGTACTGGCCGCAGGGCAGCGCGATGGTGAGCGACAGCACGGCCTGGTCGTTGCTGTCCGTGCTCTTCGACGAGTCGTAGGACGCGGGTGTGCCATTGACGGTCACCCCGACCACTTTGAGCCCCGTGTCGTGCCCGTCATAGCTGGTGACCAGGTCGCGCCGAATGCCGCGGTTCTGATTGGTTGCCGGGAAGGTCGCGACCAGGGTCTCGGTGGCGTGGAGGGTGGAGCGCCCGCCGGAATCGCGCCCGAGTTCGTACTTTCCGTCAAACGACTGGAACTCGAACTGACTCGCTGTCGGCGACGACGCGCAGCTGGCGACAGAGGAGGCGCCCGATGCACCGGATGCCGAGGGAGCCTCGTCGGCGAGGGCGGGAGCCGCCCCGAGGGCTGAGAGGGCGAACACTCCCGCGAGGACAGCGAGGGCACGGGTGATTTTCGGAGCGCGCACGTCGCGAGCGTACCGGCCCGCCGGGTTCACCGTCGATGCCCGCCGCGCCTCACTCGGAGAAGGTGCCCGCCATGAACGGGATGGCGAAGGTCAGCGAGGCGCCGGGCCCCAGGTCTTTGGCAGCCATCGAGAACACGCCCTTGGCGCTTTGGACGTCGCATTGATGGGTCGACCCGGTCAGCCCATACGAGCAGGTTGCCCCATCGATGAGGTTCCCCGCCAGCTCGGCATCGACCTCGATTCGGGCGCTCACGACCCCAAAGGGTTGCCCCCACTGGGTGCCGTTAACGTCCCACGTCAGTTTCTGACCGTCGCCGAAGTCGCCGATTACCGAGTGCTGCTGGTAGACGATGACGTAGGTCTGCTCGCCGTGGACGTATTGGCCGGCCGGCACGGCGATGACCACCGAGAGAGCGTCCGAGCCCGGGGTTGAGTCGTACGCGATGGGCCGCCCGCGGGCATCCGTCACGGCGACGATTTCGAGGTCAGTGGGGTGCCCGTTGAACACCGTCGGAAGGTCACGTTTGATCCCGCGATTTTGGTCGTATTCGGGAAACTTGGCGACGAGACGTTCGGTGGTCAGCAGTACCGAGCGACCGGCGGCGTCACGGCTCAACTGGTAGTTCGCGTTGAAGGAGGTGAACTGGAAATCTTGCACGTTGGGAATCGGCGCGCCGGTCTCGGTCGCGGTCTGGGTCCCGGTGGCGATCGGCGACGCGGCGGGGGTGGGGAGCGGTGCACACCCGGCCAGAGACAACCCGACGAGGGCCAGGAACGCAGGCAGGAGACGAAGACGACGAGGATGGCTCATGCCTAGAGTCTCCCCTATGACCGGCATCGGGTCAGTCGTCGAAGTCGAGACTCAACTTCCGCAGCAGTGAGCTGAGCCGATCCTGGTCGACGCGCGACAGACCGCCCAGCAGTTCCGCCTCTTCTGCGACGAGACCGCTGATGGCGGCATCCACCTGTTCGCGACCCCGAGCCGTCATGACGACGAGCACGCCGCGGCCGTCGTGCGGGTCAGTGCGCCGTTCGACGAGCCGCCGTTCGACGAGGCGGTCGATCCGATTGGTCATGGTGCCGCTTGAGACCAGAGTCTGCTGCAGCAGCGCTTTGGGGCTCAACTGGTACGGCGCCCCTGCGCGACGTAGCGCCGCCAAAACGTCGAACTCCCACACTTCCAAATCGGATGCCGCGAACGCCATTCGTCGCGATCGGTCAACGTGACGAGCGAGTCGCCCCACACGGGAAAGCACCTGGAGCGGGGCGAAGTCGATGTCAGGACGTTCCCGCGACCACGCGTCGACGATGCGGTCGACCTCGTCGGATGCGGTCATCCGTCCATTATCGCGCGCCCTCTCTGTCAAACTAGACCGCGCCCTTCGGGGCTTATCCGCCTTGGTGTAACGGCAGCACGACGGCCTTTGGAGCCGTTAGGACCAGGTTCGAATCCTGGGGGCGGAGCGTGTCGAACCCCTATAGCGAAGTGCCCCCTCACGATTCCCTCGCGCCCCCTAGCGATCCCCTTGACCTGAGCATGTACCGCCTGTGGCGGCGCAAGCCGTTCTGGACGATCGCCTACGCGATCGTGACCACCCTCGGCTTCGTCGCCCTCCTGAGCGTCGATATCTTCTTGGCGGTCATGCTGGGTACCGGAAGGCTGACGATCTCGGCGGGACTCGGCGCGACGCTCGCCCTCGCCATTGCGTTGCCGATCTTGACCTTGACCGCGTCGTGGCTGTTTTGGGTGGCTACCGTCGAAGGGCTAGCCAACCTCGCGACCCACGGCGAGTTCGGGCGGAACCGCTCGCCCGCGTTCAAGAAGGCCGACCGACGGTTCGCGTTTATTGCCTTTTTCTCCCTGTTGATTATCCCGTTCTTGCCGATCCTCATGGTTCTTCACTAGGTCACGCGAGAACTCCTTCGGGGGCACCGGGTTCGACGGCGAGAGGGGAGAATGGGCGCATGACCGATTCCCGGCTCGCCATCATCGTTCTCGCCGCAGGGCAGGGCACCCGGATGAAGTCATCCCGTCCCAAGGTGTTGCATGAGCTGGCCGGCATCCCGCTGATCGGTCATGTGCTCGCCACCGCGCGGGAACTGGCCGCCGCCCACGTGCTCACCGTCGTACGGCACGATCGGGATGTCGTGGCCGCCGCCGTCTTCGAGTACCTGCCCGAAGCGATCGTCGTCGACCAGGACGAGATTCCCGGCACCGGACGCGCGGTCGAAGTTGCGATTGCCGCCCTGCCTGCCGGATTCGAGGGCGATGTGGTCGTCGTGTCGGGTGACGTGCCACTTCTCGACGCCGACACTCTCACCAATCTCGTGGAGGCTCATCGACGGGCGAGCGCCGCGGCGACCCTGCTCTCGGCCATTGTCGACGACGCCACCGGGTACGGTCGCGTCGTGCGGGACGCATCCGGGGCCATGCTGCGAATCGTCGAACACCGCGATGCGAACGACGACGAGCGCGGGATCGTCGAAATCAACTCCGGCACTTACGTCTTCTCCGTCGGGCCGCTTCGTGCCCAGCTGCCCCGCTTGGGCAGCGGCAACGATCAGGGCGAGCGCTACCTCACCGACGTCGTCGGGCTCCTGCACGACGCCGGCGATGTGGTCGAGGCCGTCGCCGCCGCAGACGCCTGGCTCGTTGAAGGCATCAACGACCGGGTGCAGTTGGCTCGCGCCGCAGCCCGGCTCAACGCCATGATCGTGCGCGGCTGGCAGCTCGCCGGAGTGACCGTTCATGACCCCGCGACCACCTGGATCGACCTGCGCGCGACCCTCGCTGAGGATGTCGAGCTGCTGCCCGGTACGCACATTGCGGGCTCGACGACGGTGGCTTCGGGCGCTCGCATCGGACCCGACACGACGCTGCGTGACTGCGAGGTGGGTCGGGATGCCGTCATCAGCCGCACCGACGCGACGCTCGCGGTGATCGGCGCGAAGGCATCCGTCGGCCCGTTCGCTTACCTTCGGCCCGGTACCGAACTGGGTGACGGCGGCAAGATCGGCACCTACGTCGAAACCAAGAACGCGAAGATCGGTGCCGGGGCGAAGGTTCCGCACCTGTCGTATATGGGCGACGTCACAATCGGCGAGGGCACCAACATCGGAGCAGGCGGTATCACCGCGAACTACGACGACGTGGCCAAACACCCGACCACGATCGGCGCTCACGTGCACACGGGTGTGCACAATTCGTTCGTCGCGCCGGTCACGATTGGAGACGGCGCGAAGATCGGCGCCGGCACCGTCGTGCGCAAAAACGTTCCCGCCGGAGCGCTCGCGGTGAGCGTCGCGCAGCAGCGCATCACCGAGGGGTGGACCGAGCGCAACCGGGCCGGAACCCACTCGGCGCAGGCTGCCTCGGATGCCCAGGAGTAGCAGCTAAACTGGGGCTTCCAGACAGCACCGAAGTCGCGAGAGGCACGAGTGTCGGCCATCAAGATCAGTGGCGAGAAGCGCCTCGTGCTCGTGAGCGGTCGGGCTCATCCCCGGCTCGCCGAAGAGATCGCCCGAGAGCTGGATTCCGAGCTCGTCCCGACCGAGAACCGCACGTTTGCTAACGGTGAGATCTACGCGCGCTACGGCGACAGCATCCGCGGTTCGGATGTCTTCATCATCCAGTCGCACTGTGCGCCAATCAACGAGTGGCTCATGGAGCAGCTCATCATGATCGACGCGGCCAAACGCGCGAGCGCGAAGCGCATCACGGTCGTCGCCCCCTTCTACCCCTACGCGCGGCAAGACAAGAAGGGTCGCGGCCGGGAGCCGATTTCAGCCCGACTCGTCGCCGACCTCTTCAAGGCTGCGGGCGCGCACCGGATCATGAGCGTGGATCTGCACGCCGCGCAGATTCAGGGATTCTTCGACGGCCCGGTTGATCACCTTTTCGCGATGCCGGTGCTGCTCGAGCATTTCAAGACGAAACTCGACCCCGCGAACCTCACCGTGGTCTCGCCCGACATGGGTCGGGTACGGGTCGCCGACATCTGGAGCGACAAGCTCGGTGCGCCGCTGGCGATCATCCACAAACGCCGTGATCCGCTGGTCCCCAATCAGGTCAGCGTTCACGAGATCATCGGGCCGGTCGACGGTCGCATCTGCCTGATCGTTGATGACCTGATCGACACCGGGCGCACGATCGTCAGGGCGGCCGAGGCGCTGAAGAACGCCGGGGCGCTGGGTGTCGTCGTCGCGGCGACGCACGCTGTGTTCTCGGCGCCCGCCACCGAAATTTTGCAGAGCGAATTCATCGACTCCGTGGTCGTGACCGACAGCCTGCCGATCCCGCCGGAAAAGTACTGGGACCGCCTCACCGTGTTGCCGATCGCACCGCTGATCGCGCGCGCCATCCACGAAGTATTCGACGACGGGTCCGTCACGTCGATGTTCGACGGGGCGGCTTAAGCAGAGTCGTCGATGTTCGACGGGGCCGCATAGGCAGAGTCGTCGATGTTCGACGGGGCGGCTTAGGCCGACAACCGCCGGCCGAGCCTTACGGGCGTTCTGCGTCGTCCGCGCGCTCGAGATACCCGCTGAGCCGCACGATGAAATCGTCGGTCGGCACGTAGGACGGGTCGGCGCTCGACTTTTCGAACTCGGCCTGCGCTTCATCGATCGCTTCGTCGATCTCGATCACGGCGAGCGCGTTGCGCTGCTGATCGTCAAGTGCGACGAGGTAGGCGATGGCTCGGTCGATGTCGTCGGGGCCGCCGAAAGCGTAGTCAGGCATTTCCCCATTGTACGAGGGGCGCCGCGACGTGCTACGGCCAGGAGGATGCGGGTGCCGTGACGACGTCGACCGGCGAGTAGTGCCAGTGTCCGCCCCAGGCATAGTGTCCGCCGGCCCACGGTGAGGCCCAAATCGCGTACTCCGTCGTGGCCGGGTCGGCGCTGGTGGCGAAGCCTGCGGCAATCGCACGGTAGCCGGCACTGGTGCTGAGCGCCTTCGCGACGATGTGTGCCGACTCATCAAGACTCGAATACGACGCGAAGCCGCCCATCCCGATGTTGAGGGGATTGTTGCGCGTCCACCAACTGTCCGCGCCGTTCTCTTGACGCATCCAGCGGGTCAAAACGGTGACGTTGTTGTCGGAAGCCGGCCAGCCTGCGTACAAGAGCACGAGCTTGGCCCAGTCGTAGTTGGTTCCGCTCGCGATGAGGGTCGCAGGTCCCGCGGTGGCCGAAAAGTCGTCCCGATCGACGGGCGTCGAATTGGCGGAGGTAACGCTCTTGGCGACCACGAATTCCTGAGCGTGAGCGGCGGCGTAGCTGGCGCGTGCATCGGCGAGCGAAGGGGGTGCGGCGAGCGGCGCCATCGCGATACCGGTGACCAGGATGAACGCACCTACCGTCGCCCCAAGGGCGCGGCGGCTGTGGAACGGTGAGACAGAGAACATTGCGAGGGGACGGTAACACAGGTTTTCGGGCTCAACCTGGGCGCGTCTCCGGCGTGGTGGCGATCAGCCGGGGATCAGTCCCAGGGAGCGCACGAGCACTTCGTGGCCGTCGAAGGTACGCGCGTAGCAGTACCACGACGGCCCGACGGCCCCCATCAGTTCGAATCGTGCGACCGGAACGGCGCCGACATTTGAGCCCGTCACGATGCGTGAACAGACCGAATTGGCGGTGTGCACCTGCAACCCGATCGTCGTGTAAACGGTCGGTGCGATGAGCCCGAATACCCCGAGCACGATGACGATCCGCATCACTCGGAGGGTCATGGGATGGCGCAACGGCTTCCCCTCGCTGGGAACGTAGTCACGCAGCTCGGGATGGTCGTGGTCAGTGTCGTCGGTCATCACGACCTATCGAACCACCCCAATGGCATTCACGCGAAGATGGGGGAATGGACTTCAGCGCGCTGACCGCCCCGCCTCGCCCCGATGAGCGCACCTTTTTGCGGATGCCCCCAGGGTCATTCGCCAGCTACGTTGCGAACGTTCTGATCGGTGTGCTGGGGGCTTTCGCGCTAGGGATCGGGATGTGGGAGGCGGTCTCGTGGTCCAAGGCGGGCCGCCCGGTGACGGCGACCATTTACCTGATTCTCGGTCTGATGGCGATTGCGCTCATCGCCGGCGCGATCATTCGGGCGCTCTACCGCCGCCGCCGGTACGGGGTCAGCAGCGTTGTGATGCCTCCCCGCCTGCCAGCGTTCGCCGCCGCGAACGGGCTTCGCCTCGAAGCAGAATCGACCGACATTCCGGTCTCCATCATCGAACCGACCCCCAGTATGAAGATCCTTGATCGGCGCGTGCGGTGTCGGCTTCGCCCTGCAGATTTCGATCCCACGGTTCCGGCCGCGTTTGAGCTCGGTGACTTCCATTGGCGCGCTGACTACGGCGGAGGAAATCGGGGCATCGCCGATTATGTGATCGGCTACGTGGCGGTGCGCCTGCCGCGCACCTTGCCTGCGATCCTGCTTCAGTCCCGTGCGCCGGGGGGCTCGATTAGGGTCGCGGACACAACCCAGGTGCTGTCGCTCGAGGGCGAATGGGATCGCCATTTCACGCTCTATTGTCCGACCGGGTACGAGCGCGACGCCCTCCAAATCATGACTCCTGACGTCATGGCCGCAATGATCGACGGGGGCGCCGGGTGGACTGCCGAGACCGACGGTGACTGGCTGCTGTTCACCCTCAGCCGGCCGTTCGCCCTCTCCGACGCGAGCGACTACGAGCGCGCCTTCCACCTCGTCGAGGTCGCGCGAGACTTCCGCGAGCAAGCCGAGCACTACAGCGACGCTCGCGTCGGCAACCGTTCGCTCGACGTCGTCGCTGCCGCCGGATCGACGTTGCGCGGAGGCCGCTCCTGGGCGGTGATCGCCGCGTTTATCGCACCGTTCGCTTTCGTCGCCCTGTTCCTGGTACTGCCTCTGGTGGCGGGCGGTCGCTAAGCACCGCGTTCACGTCGCCTCGGTACGATGCCCGCGTGACCGAGATGTCGACCGAACTCCCCGCTGCGCCGCGAGGCACTGCGGGCGAGGTTGCGGCGACCTTTCTGAAGCTCGGGTTCACCTCGTTCGGCGGTCCAATCGCTCACCTCGGGTACTTCCGCGCCGAACTGGTCGAGAAGCGCAGGTGGATCGACGAGAAGGGCTACGGCGACCTTGTCGCGTTGAGTCAGTTCCTCCCGGGGCCGGCCTCCAGTCAGGTCGGGTTCGCTATGGGGCTGCTGCGCGCTGGGCCGCTCGGCGCGATCCTGGCTTTCCTCGCATTCACTCTGCCGTCGGCGATTTTGCTGGTCGCGTTCGCCTTCGGTGCAGCCTGGGTCGCCGGGCCGATCGGCGCCGGGGTTCTCGCCGGTCTCAAGGTCGTGGCGGTCGCCGTCGTTGCACAGGCCGTTCTCGGGATGGCGCGCACCCTCATCCCGGATCGCCAGCGCGCCGCGATCGCCGTCGTTGCCGTCGCACTCGTCGTATTGGTGGGCGGCGTGTTCGGACAGGTCGGGGCGATCGTGCTCGGAGCGATCGCGGGGGTGATTTTCTGTCGCGCCGTGATTCCCGACGCCGTGAGTTCGGTGCGGTTCCCCGTTTCGAAGACGGCAGGCGTGGTGGCGTTGAGCCTCTTCGGGCTGTTGCTGGTCGGCCTGCCGATCCTCGCGGCCACGGTTCGAGCGCCGGCGGTCGCTGTCTTCGATGCGTTCTACCGGTCGGGGGCACTCGTCTTCGGCGGCGGTCATGTCGTGCTTCCCCTGCTGGAGACTCAGGTCGTCGATCCGGGGTGGGTCAGCCGGGGCGACTTTCTCGCGGGCTACGGCGCGGCGCAGGCGGTGCCCGGCCCGCTGTTCAGCTTCTCGGCTTACCTCGGCGCGATTCTCGAACCGGGGCCTAACGGCATCCTGGGTGCCTCAATTGCACTGGTCGCAATCTTCTTGCCCGGCTTCCTCATCCTGATCGGGGTGCTCCCGTTCTGGAACTCGCTGCGCACCCGCCCGCTGGCCCAGGCCGGGATGCGGGGCGCGAACGCGGCCGTGGTCGGCATCCTCGCGGCCGCGCTCTACGACCCGGTGTTCACGAGCGCCGTGACCGGGGCACCCCAGTTTCTGCTCGCGGTGATCTGCTTCACACTGCTCGTTGCCTGGCGCGTCCCGCCGTGGATCGTCGTTCTGGTCGGGGCCGCGGGCGGCATCCTCATCGGACTGTTCTGACGATCGGTCAACCCGTCGGGACCCCTCGCGCGTCGTGTTAACGAGTTCGCAAAATCCGAACTGACCGAGGAGCCCGCATGACCGCCAGGATGCCCTTCACCTTCATCGTCGTCCCGGGAGCGATCCTGCTGCTGGCCGGGTGCGGCGGAGGCGGAGTCGGCGGCTCGACAGCGGCAGCCGTCGATACCGCGTCCTGCATGGTCGGCGACTGGGCATCTGACCCACAAGACATCGCGAATCAGATGGTCGACGCCCTGAGTTCCTTGGGTACCGCCTCCGCGACCGGAACGGGGACGGAGAAGGCGACGATCGCGGCCACCCACCTCTCCTACGACGACAACCTCGAGTTCACGTTCGACGTTGCACCGAGCTCCGGTCCGACCGTCCAGATCGTGCAGAATCACTCGGGTCGTCTGACGGCCGACTGGACAATCGGTCCCGACGATGTCATGGCGTATGCGAATTTCGACACCGCGAACTACCAGATCTCCAGCACGACGGTTATCGACGGCCACAGTTCAACCAGCACATCAAACCTCCCGCAGAGCTCGGCTCACAACGTGCCGACGGCCGTGACCTGTTCCGGCGACACGATGACGATGAAGCCCGAGGACAGCCCGATCCTGACGACCTGGCACCGTCAGGGCTAGCACCTCAGGTCGCGGATCCCGGATCGGAACCTTGAGCCGAAGGAGCGGGGACCCCTACCCCGATCGACTCGAGGATCCGATCCGGGACCCGCTCAGTGGCTGTCGGACGATTCGATTTCAGAACGGTCGCCACTCCACAGCGTGTGGAAGGTGCCTTCTTTATCGACGCGCTTGTAGGTGTGGGCGCCGAAGAAGTCGCGCTGGCCTTGGATGAGTGCGGCGGGAAGTCGCTCCGCGCGCAGGCCGTCGTAGTACGACAGCGACGACGAGAACGACGGGGCGGGGATGCCGGCGAGCGCTGCGCCCGCGACGACGCGACGCCAGGCATCCTGGGTTTGGGTGACGACTCCCCGAAAGAACGGTGCGGTGATGAGTGCGACCAGACCCGGATCGTCGGCGTACGCCTCGGTGATCCGGTTGAGGAACCGGGCGCGGATGATGCAACCGCCACGCCAGATCTTCGCGATGTCACCCTTCTTGATGTCCCAGCCGAATTGCTGGGCGCCGGCGACAATCTCGTCGAAACCTTGCGAGTAGGCGACGATCTTCGAGGCGTAGAGCGCCTGGCGCACGTCTTCGACGAACGCGTCGGCATCCGGGACCATCGGCACCGACGGTCCTGGGAGGTTTCCCGCGGCCGCGCGCTGCAGCGGCTTCGACGACAGCGACCGGGCGAACACGGCTTCCGCGATTCCCGACACCGGAACCCCGAGGTCGAGAGCGGTTTGCACCGTCCAGGCACCGGTGCCCTTCGCGCCCGCCTGGTCGAGGATGACATCCACCAGTGGTGTGCCGGTCGACGCATCAACCTGGCGCAGAACCTCGGCGGTGATCTCGATCAGGTACGACTCGAGTTCGCCCTTGTTCCACTCCGCGAAGATCTCCGCGATTTCGGCGGGCGACTTGCCGGTGCCGCGACGGATGAGGTCGTAGGCCTCGGCGATGAGCTGCATGTCGGCGTACTCGATGCCGTTGTGCACCATCTTCACGAAATGCCCGGCGCCGTCGTGGCCGACGTGGGTGACGCAGGGCTCGCCCTCGGCGATGGCAGCGATGGACTTCAGGATCGGGCCGAGTGTGACCCACGACTCGTCGGATCCGCCGGGCATGATCGACGGACCGAGCAGTGCGCCTTCCTCGCCGCCGGAAATGCCGGCCCCGACGAAGTTGATCCCGGTCGCCCGAACGGCCTTCTCGCGGCGGATGGTGTCGGTGAACAGAGCGTTGCCGCCGTCGACGATGATGTCGCCCGGCTCGAAAACCTTGACCAGTTCGTCGATCACAGCGTCGGTGCCTGCACCGGCCTGCACCATGATGAGCGCGGCGCGCGGCTTCGACAGCGACGCGGCGAATGCGGCGTAGTCGGGGGAGGGCACGAACCCAGCCTCGGGATGGTCATCCATCAGGGTCTGGGTCTTCTCGTACGAGCGGTTGTAGATCGCCACCACATTCCCCGCGCGACTGGCGAGGTTGCGGGCGAGATTCGAACCCATGACGGCGAGTCCGACGACTCCGATATTGGCGGTTGCTGAAGAGGATGAGGCCACGGATTCAGGCTAGCGTGGGCCGATGTCGTTCCCTCACTCCGTCGTTGTGATGGGCGTCTCGGGCTCGGGCAAGTCCACGGTGGGGGCTGCGCTCGCCGAAGCGCTGGGTCTTCCGTTCGTGGAAGGCGACGACCTACATCCCGAGGCCAATCGCGCCAAGATGGCGCACGGCATCCCGTTGACCGACGCCGACCGAGCGCCGTGGCTCGACCGGATCGCCGATGTGCTCGCCGATGACCCGTGCGTCGTCGCCTGCTCGGCACTCAAGCGGGCCTACCGCGACCGTCTGCGTCGGGCCGCCCCCGACCTGCTGCTCGTCTCCCTCCACGGGTCACGCGAACTGTTGGCGTCGCGGATCGCCGCCCGCCACCACGCCTACATGCCGGCGTCGCTGCTCGACTCGCAACTCGCCACTCTCGAGGTGCCGGGGGCCGACGAGCATCCGATCGAGGTGGATGTCGCGCTGCCGCTTGCAGAGTTGGTCGCGTCGATCGTCGCGCAGGTCACGAACGCCCCGGATCAGCCGTGACCGCTCGCGTACTGGCTCGCTAGGCTGACGCCGTGTTTCGCCCCCTGCTGAGCCTGCTGGCCGCCTCCGGGGCGACCGTCGTCGGTTTGGTCGCGGCCTGGATCGGAATCGGGATCCACCAGCGCGCGACCACGGGCCTCGTTGCCGATTTCGTTGGCTCCGGCCTCGTCGGAATCGGCGGTCTGCTGCTGGCGGCTGCCGGCGCAACGGTCGCCCTCCACTGGCTCGGGATCTTCACGGTCGGTGCCGTGCATGCGCTGCTGGGGGCGTTAGCGGTGCTGCTCGCACCGACTTTCGGGATGTTCTCGGGCACCCTCAATCCGGTGCTTGAGATCTCGGAGATGCTCGGCGGGGTGAGCTCGGACTTCGGCGCACCCTCGGCGATCTTCTACTTCAGCGGTACGGCACTCGTGCTGGGCACCTTCCTCGCGGCCGCGGCGCTCGGGGTGAGGTCGCGGCTCTCGTCGCGTTCTGCCACCAAGCGGTCGCAGGTCGTCGCCGCGATCGTGAGCGGCCCCGCGCTGATCGGGGCGGTGCTCCTCGTGGTCTTTGCGGGCGGATGGTTCGGCCAGCAGTACGTGACCCTGTTCCAGTACGACCTGGTTTCTGCGGTTCTGTTGGTGGGTGCGACGGCGCTCGCCGGGGTGGCGGGCCTGTGCCTTCGATGGAGTTCGAGGGGCGCGATTCTGAGTGGTCTGGTGGTCGCGATCGCCGGAACCGTCGCGATCCTGGGGGATCGGATGCTCCCCGCCGCCGTAACGGCACAACTTCCGGTCGCCTATGGCGAGCTGGTGCTGCTGGGCTTCACATTTCTCGGGGTCGCCATCGGGGGAGCGGTTCGCTCCCGAACAGCGGTTCCCGGGCACACTCTCGCCCTGTAGCATGGGCCACTGAACTTCGGCGAGGGCTTCCGTTGGGAAGCCGTGATCGACGCGGTGGGCGGCATCCGTCTTCCTCGCGCTTGCGAAGCGCTTGAGTTGAACCAGTCTTGTGACACAAGAGCCACGACGGGGCGACGCCCCGAATACCAAGGAGTACAGCCATGGCTGAATACGGCAAGGCCGCCAAGAAGGTCGTCGACCACAACGACGACAACAAGCTCAACGCCGAACTGCGCACCGAGTTCGGCAAGGGCTACGCCCGCCGCCTCCGCGCCGCCGGCAAGATTCCCGCCGTCATTTATGGCCACGGCACCGAGCCGCAGCATGTCGCGCTCCCCGGTCACGAGGTGGGGCTCATCCTGCGCAAGGCCAACCAGGTTCTCGAACTCGACATTGCCGGCAAGAGCCAGCTCGCGCTCGTCAAGGACGTGCAGAAGGACCCGGTTCGTCAGATCATCGAGCACCTCGACCTGGTCGTCGTGCGCAAGGGCGAGAAGGTCACCGTCGACATCCCCGTGCACCTCGAAGGCGAGTCGGCCCCCGAGACGAGCGTCAACCAGGATGCCAACACGATCTCGCTTGAGGTCGAAGCCACGCACATCCCGGAAAACGTTGTCGTGAGCATCGAAGGCCTGCGCGAAGGCTCGATGATCTACGCGAAAGACGTCAAGCTTCCCTCCGGCGCGACCCTCATCACCGACCCCGAGGTTCTTATCGTCGGCATCACGGGCGAGGCGCAAGTTGACCTCGGCGAAGAGGCCGAGGCGGAGGGCGCTGAGGGCGAGACCGCTGAGGGTGAGACCGCTGAGGGCGAGTCGGCCGACGCCGACGCTCCCGCCGCCGAGTAGTTCTCTCCTTTCATGGCCGACGTTGCTGACGGCTGGCTCGTGGTCGGGCTCGGGAATCCCGGGCCTGGCTACGCCGCCCACCGTCACAACGTCGGGCAGATGGTCATCGGCACGCTCGCCGAACGTCTTGGAGCACGCTTCAAGGTGCACAAAACCCGGTCGTCGGTCGCCGAAGGGCGACTCGCTCCCGGCGGAGCCCGCGTCGTTCTCGCGGCGCCGTCGAGTTTCATGAACAACTCCGGCGGGCCCGTCGCCGCGCTGGTGAAGTTCTACAAGACCTCGCCTGACCGCATCATCGTCGTGCACGACGAACTCGACATTCCGTTCGACGAGGTGCGACTGAAGACCGGCGGCGGACCGGGCGGCCACAACGGCGTGAAAGACATCATCGCTGCCCTCGGCACGCCCGACTTCGTCCGCGTACGGGTGGGGATCGGGCGTCCTCCGGGCCGCCAGGATCCCGCCGACTTCGTGTTGACCGCCTTCTCGACCGCGGAAAAGAAGGTGCTGCCCAACCTGCTGTCGGATGCCGCCGACGCGGTTGAGGATGTCATCCGCGACGGTCTGGTCGCCGCGCAACAGCGTCACCACTCCCCGAAGGACTGAGCGGCGAGGGTCGGAGGACCCGCCTAAGCTCGAACGAGTGGGTCTCGAGACGACGATTCTGGCGCTGACGCGCGCCCCCGAGCTCCACGACGCCCTGAATGCGGCAGACCGGGATGCTGACTTTAGCCTCGTCGACGGCCTGAGGGTTCCGCTCCTGGTTTCCCTCCTAGGCACCCGGGGGTCCGCGCAGGCACTGCTCGCGGTTGTCGCCACGAGTCGCGACGTCGAGGCGGTCTCCGCGGCCTTCCGCTGTTACTCCCCAGATTCGACAGTGCTCGAGTTTCCCGCCTGGGAGACGCTGCCGCACGAACGCCTGAGCCCGAGCGCCGAGACTGTGGGCACGCGCCTGCGCGCCCTTCGGCAGATCAAAGCCTGGGACCGAAAAGGTCACTTGATCGTTGTGGCAAGTGTGAGGGCCGCCCTCCAGCCGATGGCTCCGGGACTGGCCGAGATCGAGTCGATCGTTCTGACCGGCAAAGGTCGCGGCTACGAACTCGCCGCACTGGCGCTTCGCCTCGCCTCGCTCGCGTACGCGCGGGTCGATCTGGTCACCCGTCGCGGTGAGTTCGCGGTGCGCGGCGGCATTCTCGATGTGTTCCCGCCGGACGCCGAGCATCCCGTTCGCGCCGAGTTCTTTGGCGACGAGCTCGAGCAGCTTCGCCAGTTCTCGGTTGCTGACCAGAGGTCGTTGCCGGGGGATGTTGAGACCGTTGAACTACTCCCGGCACGGGAGCTGTTGCTGACCGACAGTGTGCGGCAGCGTGCCCGCGAGATGGAGCGCGAGTTTCCGAACCTGTCGGGCATGCTCGCCAAACTTGCGGAAGGCATCCCGGCCGACGGGATGGAGAGTCTCGCGCCGGCACTGCTCGGAACCCTGGTGCCGCTCACCGATGCCTTCCCCGAGGATGCTGCGGTCGCCATCCTGGCTCCTGAGCGCGTCGCGACTCGAGCCGTCAATCTGGCCGAGACGAACCGCGAGTTTCTCGAAGCAGCGTGGAGCGCAGCGACCGCGGGCGCCCAGGCACCGATCGACCTGGGGTCGGGCGACTTCCTGACCGTCAACGCACTGAGGCGGGCCGCCGGCAGTCGCACCTGGTGGACACTCAGCCCGTTCGACTCCGACGCGGATGAGGTGATCCGGGTGCAGGCGTTCTCGATCCCGGCCTTCGCCGGTCAGGTCGACGGCGCCGTTGACTACGTCGCCGACCTGGTGCGTGACGGCTGGGATGTCACGGTCACCGCCGCCGGCACCGGCATGGTCGAGCGCGCGCGTGACGTTTTGGCGCAGGCAGGGGTCGAGCCTCGGGTTGAGCAGGCGAGCGTCGAAGCCGGGTTCGCTCTGCAGGGAGAGAAGATCGCGGTGCTCTCCGAGGCGGAGTTCTACGGTCGCGCTGCCGGGGTCGACTCCCGGCAGGTGAAGCGCCTGGCGAGCAAGCGGCGCAGTGTCGTTGACCCGCTACAACTGAAGGCGGGCGACTACGTGGTGCACGAGACCCACGGCATCGGGCGGTTTGTCGAACTCATCCAGCGCGAAGTCGCGTCGGGGGAGCGCACCGCGCGCGGGCCGCTGGGCAGCACTCACGCGAAGGTCGTGCGCGAGTACCTGGTCATCGAGTACGCCTCGTCGAGGCGTGGACATCCCGCCGACCGACTGTCGGTCCCCACCGACCAACTCGATCTGCTCACCCGCTATGTCGGCGGCGAGGCACCTGCGCTGTCGAAGATGGGCGGCTCCGACTGGGCCGCGGCGAAGGGCAAGGCCCGCAAGGCTGTTCGCGACATCGCGGTCGAACTCGTGAAGCTCTACTCGGCCCGCATGGCGAGCGTCGGGCACGCTTTCCCGCCCGACACCCCGTGGCAGCGGGAACTGGAAGAGGCGTTCCCGTTCGTCGAGACGCCCGACCAGTTGATCACGATCGACGAGGTCAAGGCCGACATGGAGAGGCCGATCCCGATGGACCGCCTGGTCTCGGGCGACGTCGGCTACGGCAAGACCGAGATCGCGATTCGCGCGGCGTTCAAGGCCGTGCAAGACGGCAAGCAGGTCGCAATGCTGGTCCCGACGACGCTGCTGGTTCGCCAGCATATGGAGACCTTCGCCGAACGCTTCGCCGGGTTCCCCGTGCACCTGCGCGCGCTCAGCCGGTTCCAGACCGACAAAGAGTCGAAAGACACGATCGAGGGTCTCGCGAGTGGAGTGGTGGATGTCGTGATCGGCACCCATCGACTGCTGAGCGACGGCATCCGATTTAAGGATCTCGGGCTCGTCATCATCGACGAGGAGCAGCGGTTCGGCGTTGAACACAAGGACGCGCTCAAGAAACTGAAGACGAACGTCGACATCCTGGCGATGTCGGCCACCCCGATTCCGCGCACGCTCGAGATGGCGGTCACCGGCATCCGCGAAATGTCGACTCTGGCGACTCCGCCCGAAGACCGGCATCCGATTCTCACCTTCGTCGGGCCGTACAACGAGAAGCAGGTCGGGGCCGCGATCCGCCGCGAACTGTTGCGCGAAGGGCAGGTGTTCTTCGTGCACAACCGGGTCTCGTCGATCAACAGAGTCGCCGCGCAGATCGCTGACCTGGTTCCCGAGGCGCGGATCGCAGTGGCGCACGGCCAGCTTCCCGAGAGCGTGCTCGAGCAGGTCATCGTCGACTTCTGGGAGCGCAGATTCGACGTGCTCGTCTCGACGACGATCATCGAGACCGGCATCGACATCGCCAACGCCAACACCCTGATCATCGACGCCGCCGACAAGTACGGCCTGTCGCAGTTGCACCAGATCCGGGGACGGGTCGGGCGCGGCCGGGAGCGCGCCTACGCCTACTTCCTCTACGACGATGACAAGCCGCTGACCGAGACGGCCCAAGATCGCCTCGAGACGATCGCTGCGAACACCGAGCTCGGCTCGGGCATGCAGGTCGCGCTCAAGGACCTCGAAATCCGCGGCGCGGGCAACCTGCTCGGCGGCGAGCAGTCGGGCCACATCGCCGGGGTGGGCTTCGACCTCTACCTGCGGATGATCGGTGAGGCCGTGGCCACATTCCGCGGGGATGTCGCGGAAGGGCAGACCGAACTCAGGCTCGAACTGCCCGTGGATGCGCGCATCCCGGAGGAGTATCTCGAAAGCGAGCGACTGCGGCTCGAGGCGTACCAGAAGCTCTCGACGGCAGCCGCCCCAGCTTCCCCTGATGACGCGATCGACTCGGTCGCCGAAGAACTCGCCGATCGGTACGGCGACCTTCCCGAAGCGGTGTCGAACCTCATCGCGATCTCGCGGCTGCGGCGCACCGCGCAGAAGGCAGGACTCTCGGATGTCGTGGCCGTCGGCGGCAACCTCCGCGTCGCGCCGGCCGACCTTCCCGATTCCAAGCAGGTGCGGCTGCAGCGGATGTATCCGGGATCGAAGATCTTCGTGCAGGCGAAGGCGCTCAGCATCCCGCTGCCGACCGGAACCGACACCCAACTGATCGCCTGGGTCGCCGGGGTGCTCACCGCACTCTTCCCGCCCCCGGTCGTCGCACCCGAGGTCGTCGCGCCGGTCGTCGCACCCGAGGAACCCGTGAACTGATGCGCGCGACGCTGCGGGCAGCCTCCGGGGTGGGACTGTGCGCAGCCGTCGCGATGGCGGTGGTCGCGGGTGTCACCTGGCTGCTGTTCCCGCGGGGGGATGTCGTCATCCTGGGCGCCGCGATCGCCCTCATGCTCTCGCGCAGTCGACTGGTTGAATCTTGGCGCGGCCGCGTCGAGGCGCTGGTCGCGCTGCCCGTGCTCGCCGTTGCTGTTGCCGGGGTCGGCCTGGCGACACACGTCAACCCGTGGCTGGGCGCCGCACTGTTCACACTCGCAATGTTCGCCTCGGTATGGATGCGACGGTTCGGTGAGCAGGGTCGACGTATCGGGGCGCTGATCGCGGTGCCGTTCATCACCCTGCTGGTGAC
The DNA here is from genome assembly GCF_039912695.1 of Pseudolysinimonas sp. Lineage (GTDB taxonomy): Bacteria > Actinomycetota > Actinomycetes > Actinomycetales > Microbacteriaceae > Pseudolysinimonas_A. The sequence goes on along the minus strand of NZ_JBDSPJ010000004.1, from coordinate 14,975 downwards.
GCCTGTGCGAGTGAACGTCGCGGGCGGTTTCGCCGACGTCGCGGTCGCTGTGCCGCTCGTTGCGATCTTCGCCCTCATCGTGGTCGTCGCGGTTCGAGTCGGTGCGCAGGCGGTGCGCCTGATTCCGCGGACCGAACCCGCCGATCCCGCCGACCAGGACCCGCCCGCACCGAGCCGGCTGCGCCCGATCCCGAGCACGCGGATGGCGATCCAACTCGCCCTCGCGGTCGCCCTCGCCTGGGTGCTGGGCCTGCTGGTGATCCCCGAGCACGCGACCTCGATCGTGCTGTCGGCGTACCTGGTGCTGTCGCGCAACCGCGGCCGCGCCGACGTCATCCATACCGCTGGTCTCCGCTTCGGCGGCGCGCTGGCCGGCAGTCTGATCGCCCTCCCGGTCTCCGCACTGCCGGGACTCGATGGCTGGCCGGTCGCGGCGCTCATCGTCGCGCTGCTCGGGATCGGAGTCCTGCTGCGGTCGCTCAGCTACGCCTGGTGGGCGCTGATCATGACCCTCGTCGTGACGATCCTGCAGCAGGAGCTCGTGAGCGCTCCGGTCGACCTCCCGATGCGCGTGCTCGCGATCGCCGCGGGTTGCCTCATCGGCATCCTCGTTGCCTGGTTCGTGTTGCCGATCCGATCGGATGGCGTGCTGCGGCTGCGGATCGCGGCGGTGTTCGAAGCGGTGGGGGAGGCCTGGGCGACTCCCGATGCCTCGTACGGTCCGGTCGATCGTGCGCTCGTGAGACTCGAAGAGGTGGCGAAGCCGTGGCGGGCGCTTGCCCGCATCCCGATCGCCCGCGCCCGCCGCAACGGACGCTGGATCGCCCTCACCCGTCAGATCGCTGCCGCCCGTCCCGAGATACCACCGCGTGGCGCTCTTGGCGAGGCGCGTCGAGCGATCCGAGAACCCCGTTCCCTGTTGCCCGCGCTCGAGCGGCTTCGCGACAACCTGGCGAACTAAGCCTCGAGCACCGAGAGGATGTTGCCCGCCGGGTCGGTGAACCACGCGATATCGGGACCCATGTTGGCTTTCTTGCCGCGCAGGATGCCGTCGTCGTCTTGGTGCATCCCGGGGTAACGCTCGAGGGTCACGCCGGCCTCAACCAGTTCGCGCACCGCCGCGTCGATCGAGAGCACCTCGAAGTTGAGCACCGTGAACGACGCGGGCTGGTGGTCACCCTTTTCGTAGAGAAAGACTGTCGCGCCGTCGAGCGTCAGACGCAGCCCCATCGGCGTCTGGTCGACGGGGAGGCCGAGAGTGTCGCGGTAGAAGGCGAGTGCGGCCGCCTGATCGTCGACAGAAATTCCGCTGAAAGCACCGGTCGTTGTGAGCATGTGCCCACCTTCCCACCGACCGCCGACGCGGTCTAGAGTTCGGGCGGTTTGGGTGGCTCGGGCGTCACACCGGTCGGCCGAACCCAGCCGAGCGCCACCGGGATGAGCACCATCGAGCGCAGATCGATGAGCGCGTGAAAGACGATGGCCACCAGGATGCTTCCGGTCACCAGATACAGGAACGCGAAGATGACACCGAGCAACGTCGCGAACAGGACCCCGACCGGTCCCTGGTAAACGTGCAGCAACCCGAACAGCACCGTCGCGCCGACGAACGCGACGATCGCGTTGCCGGTGACCGCGAAGATCAGGGCCGGCATCCCGAGCCGAAACAGCAGCTCTTCGTAGACGCCAGCACCCAACGAGAGCGCGGCCCCGTAGGGCAACTCCGCACGAGCGCGCGGCAGCAGCGCGCGGATGTCGCCGAGGGCTGGCGGCTCCTCCCCAGAATTGCGGATGAGCAGCACCGGCACCACGAGAGCAGCCAGCACCAGAACGGCGACCCCGATCGCGACGGTCAGGCCGACCGGGGTGCTGAGGAGCGCGTGCACCGCCGCAACCGGTGGCCAGGTCTGGGCGTCGGCCAGCAGCGCCGGGATGTCGACCCAGGTCGCGACGATCACCGCGATCGACAGACCACCGAGTGTGATCGCCGCTTCGATCACCCAGCGCCGGTAGACCTTCTGCCGCGCCTCCGTCGCGCGCAGGAGCTTGAAGCGTGCGTACTCGCCGCGCTCCCGATTCGCCGCCCGCCAGACCAGGATGCCGACCACAACGCCGAGCAGGGCAAGGGCGGTGAAATCCATGACCCCATCCTCCCTGTCGCCAGTCGGGAATACCTGACGCGCCGGTCGCCTTTCATCACGAGGGTGTGGCTCGCACGCCGCAGAAGGGTGGACTCGTGTCGAACGGCGTCGGGTTGCGGTCGGAGCGCGGTCCGGTGCTATTGGCCGTCATGGTCGTTACCGGGCTGGTTGCGATCGACGCGACGATCCTCGCGACCGCCGTGCCGTCGATCGTCGGCGACCTGGGCGGTTTCGCCTCTTTCCCCTGGCTGTTCTCGAGCTACCTCCTCGCCTCGGCGGTGACGGTGCCGGTCTACTCCAAACTCGCCGACACGATTGGGCGAAAGCCGGTCATCCTGTTTGGCGTCGCCGCCTTTTTGTTGGGGTCGGTGCTCTGCGGTCTCGCCTGGAACATGGAGTCGCTCATCGCTTTTCGCGTCGTGCAGGGCATCGGCGCTGGCGCCATCCTGCCGATCTCGATCACGATCATCGGTGACATCTACTCGCTTCAGGAGCGGGCTCGGGTGCAGGGTTATGTCGCGAGCGTCTGGGGCGTTGCGAGCGTGCTCGGCCCGACCCTGGGCGGCCTTTTCGCTCAGTTCAACATCTGGCGTGCGATCTTCTTCATCAACATCCCGCTGGCTCTCGTGTCCGGCTTCCTTCTGATTCGCGCCTACCGGGAAAAGGTCGAACGACGCAAACGCTCGCTCGACATCCCCGGTGCCGTTCTGCTCACCTCCGCCTCGTCGCTCATTCTGCTCGGAGTGCTCGAAGGCGGCCGGGGATGGGAATGGGGGTCGCCCCTCGGCGTCGGTATTTTCGTCGTCGGCGCGGCACTGCTCATGGGCTTCGTCGCGGTCGAGCTCCGTGCGAGCGATCCCATCATCGCTCTCGGTCTGTTCCGGCGACGGATCGTGTCGACCTCGGTCATCCTGGGTGTCACGATCGGTGCCGCACTCGTCGGCCTGACCGCCTACGTTCCGACCTATCTCGAAGGCACCGTGCCGACGAGTCCGGTGATCGCCGGTCTGTCACTGGCTACCCTCACGATCGGGTGGCCCCTCGCGGCCGCGATCTCGGGCTGGTTCTACCTGCGTTTCGGGTTTCGCCCCGTCGTGCTCGTCGGCGCGGCGCTCGTCCTGGTGGGAACGGCGTTCCTCGCCGCGACTGCCGCAACACCATCGATCGCGTTCGTCGCGATTTCGTGCTTCGTCATCGGATTTGGATTCGGCCTGAGCGCCGTACCGAGTCTTGTCGCCGCGCAGTCCAGCGTCGAATGGCAGGAGCGCGGAGTGGTGACCGGGCTGAATATGTTCGGTCGCTCGATCGGTCAGGCATTCGGGGTCGCGATTCTGGGTGCCATCGCGAACGCGGTCATCGCCGGCCACGGTGGTGACCAAACCGACCGCGCCACCTTGATCGCGGCGTCGAGTGCCGTCTTCATCGGCGCGGCCGTCGTTGCCGTTCTGCTGCTGGCCGCGGCGATCGCCCTGCCGGGCCGCACGCAACCGGTCGAGGCCCCGGCGTCTAGCTGACGGCAGGATGGTCGCATGACCGACGCGCCGCATCCCCGGATGGATGAGCTGATCGCGACCATGGAGCGCCTCCGCGCCCCCGGCGGCTGCGCCTGGGATCGCGAGCAGACCCACGCCTCGCTCGTGCAGTACCTCGTCGAGGAGAGCGCCGAACTGGTTGAGGCGATCGAGTCGGGCACCCGCGACGACCTCGTCGAGGAGCTCGGGGACGTGCTCTACCAGGTGCTGTTTCACGCCGACCTTGCTGCCGAGGCGGGGGAGTTCACCCTGGAAGACGTCGCGGCGCACATGACGCAGAAGATGATCGGGCGCCATCCGCACGTCTTTGGGGATGTCGTGGCCGACACCTCCGATCAGGTCGTCGCCAACTGGGAGGCGATCAAAGCGGTCGAGAAGTCTCACCGCACGAGCGTGCTCGACGGGATCCCCGACGGGATGCCCTCGCTCGCACTCGCCGACAAGACTCTCGGGCGTGCCGCGAAGCTCGGCGTCACTCGCGACCCGGCTGCGGTGCCAGCGACCGAAGAAGAACTCGGCGCCGAACTGCTCGCCCTCGTGTCGGGGGCGAAAGCCGCAGGGCTGGATGCCGATCGCGCCCTACGAGGGGCGATTCGGCAACTCCGTACTGAGGTTGTGACCGCAGAGTTAGGGTGAGCGCATGCTCGTCGAACACCTGGGGCGGTCCCCGAAAATTCACCCCGACGCGGTCATAGCGCCCGGGGCACTGATCAGCGGCGATGTCACGATCGGCGCCGACTGCCAGGTGCTGCACGGTGCTGTGATCAGCGCCGAGGGCGGTCCAATCGTGCTGGGCGAGCACGTCATCGTGATGGAGAACGCGGTTCTGCGCGCCAGTGCGAGCGACCCGCTGAGGATCGGCGACCACTGCTTGGTCGGCCCGCTGGCATCCATCTCGGGGGCGAGGATCGGCAACGAGGTCTTCATCGCCACCGGCGCCCGAGTCTTCAATGGCGCGGTGATCGGTGACGGCAGCGAGGTGCGCATCAATGCGGTCGTGCATCTGCGCACGGTGCTGCCGCCGAACTCGACGGTTCCGATCGGGTGGGTTGCGGTCGGGGATCCGGTCGACATCCTCTCGCCCGAGCGGCACGACGACATCTGGGCGCGGCAGAGCGAACTCGACTTTCCCGGCTACGTGTTCGGCCTTGACCGCGAGACGCCCGACCTGATGGTGCAGCTGACCGAGCGATACGCGCGACACCTCTCGCGGCACGCTGAAGACGTCGCCGTCGACCCCGCGCCATGACCGCGGGCGCGCTTACTGAGGCCTTCATTGCGCCGCCGCGCCGCGTCCCCCTGCTGCTGCGATTCGGGTTGTGGATCTCGCGCCGCGCGACCGGCGAAGACGTGCTCGTCGCGCGGTTGTTGACTTGGTACCCGCGGGCGGCAATCGGGTCAGGGGTGCTTGAGTCGCTGGTCGCGAAAGGCGTCGGACGGGTCGACGAACGGATGCTGAAGATCGTGCGCATGACGGTGTCGTCAGCCGTGGAATGCCCGTTCTGCATCGGATTCAACGGTCGCGACTGGGAGAAGCACCTCACCGAAGACGAACTCGCCGTCGTGCAGGGTCGGCGGGATGCGGTCGGGGTGGCCTCGCTGGACGCGGCCGAGCGGCTCGCGATCGAGTACTCCCGACTGCTCACGGCAACCCCCATTGCCGTGCCTCGGGAGATGGGCGATCGCCTTCGGGAACATTTCACCGAGCGCGAGATTGTCGTGCTGGCCACCACAGTCGCCCAGGTCGACTACTGGGCGCGGGTCGTGCAAGGGCTCGGCTGCCCGCCGCTCGGCTGACGAAAGTTCAGATGGGCCGGGCGCTCGCCCTCAGACCCTGATAACTACCGGACCGCCGAGGTCTTCGAGCACCCCGAAGTCGTCATCCTGGGTGACGACCGGCAGTCCGTGAGCAAGTGCGATGGATGCGATCCATAGGTCGTTCACGTTGATCCGCCGCCCTTGCTCCCGCAGACGGTAGGTCAGTCTCGACCATTCGGTGGCAGCATCGGCGTCCGCGTCGAGGGTCTCGAAGCCGCTGACCCAATCGAGTGTTCCCATTCTCTGGGCTCGTATCTCCGTGTCACGTGCTGCGTAGATCCCGAGCTGCAATTCGCCGAGCGTTACGACGCTGATCGCAACCTGGTCGGGGATGCCATCGAGATCACCGATGTGACGCTGCTCCCACGCGATGACTGCACTCGTGTCGAGGAGCCCGTAGGTGGTCACTCGAAGAGGCCCAGGTCGTCGGTCGTGTCGCCCGCGAGCTCGGCGAGATCCTCGCGTAGACCAGGGTCGGCAAAGCGCGCCGTGCGGAAAAACTCCTCTTTCGAGATGAAACGGCGTTTGCCGCGACTCTTGATCGGGATGATCTCCGCCACCTCGACCCCGTTCAACGTGATCGTGATCTTCTCGCCCCGCGCGACACGTCGGAGGAGATCGGCGGTGTTGTTGCGGAGTTCACGCGCGGCAACAAGGGTCATGCGTCAAGCGTAGTCGGACGTAGCCGCATGTCGCACTGCGTCGCACGTCCAGAATGGATCTGTGGCACAGCAGGTGAACCCGCCCCGCGGGATGCGCGACTTCCTCCCCGCCGAGAAAGCCCGCCGTGAGGCGATCCTCACCGTCATCCGCGACGTCTATCGGGCGCACGGATTCGACGAGATTGAGACTCCGGTCGCCGAAGATTCCGAGCGCCTGCACGCTGGCCTCGGCGGCGACAACGAGAAGTTGGCCTACGGCATCCTCAAACGCGGTCTGACCCGCGACGACCTGCAGGCTGCGACCGCACCGCTCGAGCTTGCCGATCTCGGGCTGCGCTTCGATCTGACCGTGCCGCTGGCCCGCTTCTACGCCTCGCACCGTGCGGAGTTGCCGGCGGTGTTCCGCGCCATCCAAATCGCCCCGGTGTGGCGCGCCGAGCGCCCGCAGAAGGGTCGCTACCGCCAGTTCGTGCAGTGCGACATCGACATCCTGGGCGAACCGGGCCCACTCGCCGAGGCTGAACTTTTGGTCGCAAGTCTCGACGCTCTCGATGCCCTCGGTCTGAACGACGGCTTCATCCGCGTCAACGACCGCCGACTTTTGATCGGGATGCTCACCACCCTCGGGTTTGCTGAGTCCGAGTTCGACGGCGTGCTGATCACGATCGACAAACTCGACAAGATCGCGCAGCCGGGCGTCATCGCCGAACTGCGCGAGCGGGGTGTCACTCCCGCCGCCGTGGATGCGCTCGAAGAGTTCTTCCGACGCCCGACGACGAAGGAGTTTTTGCCCTTCGGTGAGGCCGCCATCCGCAAGGCTCTTCCCGCCAACCCGAACACTGACGCCCTCGCCGGGCTCGTCGCGATCGGTGACGCTGTGCTCGCGGCTCGCGGTGCCGATCCCGATGCGAGCCTCCTGCGCTTCGATCCCTTCCTGGTGCGGGGCATGGGGTACTACACCGGCCCGATCTTCGAACTCGCGCACCCGAGCGTCGACTACTCGCTCGGCGGCGGCGGCCGCTACGACGGGATGATCGGTCGCTTCCTCGGCACGGAGGTGCCCGCCACCGGGTTCTCGCTCGGGTTCGAGCGCCTGGTCGACCTGGTCACCCTGACCGCAGCGGAAGGGGCGGATGCCGTTGCGCTGCTGCACGACGCCGACGTCCCACTCGGGGAGTTGATGAGCCTCAAAGCGGCTCTGATCGCCGAAGGCTCGCGGGTGCGGCTCGTTGTGCGTCCGAAGAACACCAAGCCCACCCTCGAAGCCCTCGCGATCGAAGGCTTCACCAGGTTCGCGTTCGTTTCCGGCGGAAGTACCGCGGCATCCATCGACCTGCGTCCTCTGACCCAAACCAGCCAGCCTTAGGATCGACGCGGGCACGCCACCAGCCCTCACGAACAGAATGAAGGAAAAATTGTCTGCTATCGAAGCCGTCGGCGCTCGCGAGATTCTTGACTCCCGAGGCAACCCCACCGTCGAGGTGGAGGTACTCCTCGAAGACGGCACCGTCGCACGTGCTGCCGTTCCGTCGGGTGCATCGACCGGGGCGTTCGAGGCCTACGAGCTGCGCGACGAAGACCCGAACCGCTACGGCGGCAAAGGTGTTCTGAAGGCCGTCGCCGGGGTTCTCGACATTCTCGGCCCGGCCATCGAAGGCTTCGACGCGACCGACCAGCGCTTGGTGGATGCCGAACTGATCGCCGCTGACGGCACCGACAACAAGAGCAAAGTGGGCGCGAACGCGATCCTCGGCGTTTCGCTCGCCGTCGCGAAGGCTGCCGCCGATTCGGTCGACCTGCCGCTGTTCCGTTACATCGGCGGCGTGAACGCGCACACCCTTCCGGTGCCTCTGATGAACATCATCAACGGTGGCGCTCACGCCGACACCGCACTCGACATCCAGGAGTTCATGGTCATCCCGGTCGGGGCTGACACCTTCGCCGACGCGTTGCGCTGGGGCTCCGAGGTGTACCACACGCTCAAGGGTCTGCTGAAGAAGAAAGGCCTGTCGACCGGCCTCGGCGACGAGGGCGGCTTCGCCCCTGACCTCCCGGGTGCGCGCGCCGCGCTCGACTTCATCGTCGAGGCGATCGGGTCTGCAGGCTTCAAGGCCGGCACCGACTTCGTGCTCGGCCTCGACGTCGCCGCGACCGAGTTCTTCGCCGACGGCGTCTACTCGTTCGAGAAGCAGAAGTTGTCGGGTGAGCAGCTCACCGAATTCTGGGAGGCGCTGGTCAAGGACTACCCGCTCGCCACGATCGAAGACCCGCTGGCCGAAGACGACTGGGACGGCTACGTGCACCTCACCGAAAAGCTCGGCGACAAGGTGCAGATCGTCGGCGACGACCTCTTCGTCACCAACCCGGTGCGTCTGCAGAAGGGTCTCGACCTCAAGGTCGCGAACTCGATCCTGGTGAAGGTCAACCAGATCGGCACCCTGACCGAGACCCTGGATGCCGTGGCTCTCGCCCAGCGCGCTGGCTACACCGCCATCCTGTCTCACCGTTCCGGGGAGACCGAAGACACCACGATCGCCGACCTCGCGGTCGCGGTTGACGGCGGTCAGATCAAGACGGGTGCCCCGGCACGCACCGACCGTGTGGCGAAGTACAACCAGTTGCTGCGCATCGAAGAGGAGTTGGGCGACGCCGCGGTCTACGCCGGCCGGTCCGCCTTCCCCCGTTGGAAGGCCTAACGACTTAACGTTGACGCATGGCCCGGAAGCAGCGACAGATTCCGGTCGCGATGGCACCCGAGTCACGCGCGGCCGCCTGGTTGCGCAACTTCCGCATGTCGGGTTTTGCGCTCTCGCTGCTCCTGCTCGTCGTGTGCGCGCTCGTCGTGCTGGCGCCGAATCTGAAGACCTTTGTGGAACAGCAACAGCAGATCGCTCAGCTCGAGAAATCGCTCACCGACGCTCAAACGAGTGTCGACGAATTGAATGGCGAGATCGCGCGCTGGAGCGACCCTGCCTACATTGAGTCGCAAGCCCGCGACCGGCTGTACTACGTCTATCCCGGGGACATCACGTTTCTGGTGATCGGTGACGACCCGGCCACGGGCAGTCCTGACGGTCTGCCGGTGAGCGGCAGCATCCAAACCGGAACAGTCGACTGGGTGCACGCACTCCTCGACACCGTCTACCGTGCGGGCCTCACCGACGCGACCCCTGACCAGCTCGACGGCGGTCAGGTCGGCAGCCCCACTCAGGGCGGCTGATGCGCCCGCCCTTTCCGGCGCCGACCTCGGCCGAGATCTCGGTCGTCTCAGCACAACTCGGTCGCCCTGCCCGCGGTGTGATCGGGATCGCCGCCCGGTGCCTGTGCGGCAATCCGACTGTCGTCGCGACCCAGCCGCGCCTCGACGACGGCACGCCGTTTCCGACGCTGTACTACCTGTCGCATCCGGCGGCGACGGCCGCGATCTCGACCCTCGAAGCCACCGGAATGATGCCGATTCTGGCGGCGCAGCTTGAGGATGCCGATGCGGCCGCCGCGTACCGTGCGGCTCACGAGTCGTACCTGGCCGATCGCGAGAGCATCGAGATCGTTCCCGAGATCGCCGGATACTCGGCGGGGGGAATGCCCGACCGGGTGAAGTGCCTGCATGCCCTCGTCGGCCACGCTCTCGCAGCGGGTCCCGGGGTCAACCCCGTCGGGGATGCGGCCCTGAAACTTTCGGCCTGGTCGCCACAACGGTGCGAATGTGCCGACCCCGGCGCGGCTCGGTCGGCATGAGAGCGCTGCTCGCCGTCGCGCTGGTCGCGATCACCGTGCTGGCGCCCGCGGCATCCAGCCGCGCCGTGCCGACCGAACCCGCTGTTGCGACCGACCACGCAAGCCCGAACGACGCGGCGCGCGACCAGGAGTATTGGCTCGACGATTACGGCATCGGCGACGCGTGGTCGGTGACCCGCGGTGCCGGGGTGACGATTGCGATCATCGATACAGGAGTCGCCCGAGTCGCCGACCTTGGCGATGCGGTCGTGGGGGGCACCGACTTCTCGGGGCTGGGCGCAGCTGACGGTCGAACCCCGGTCGGCCGCGACCTCCCCTCCCACGGCACGATGGTCGCGTCACTGCTCGCGGGGCGCGGCACCGGCGCGGGAACAGGCGTGATCGGATCGGCGCCGGAGGCATCCATTTTGTCCATCTCGATGAGTTTCGGCGCGGGCGCCCGCGACTCCGACACCCAGGTCGCGGATGCCGTGACCTGGGCCGTTGATCACGGTGCCGACGTGATCAACCTGTCGCTCACCCGCAACACCCTCGAGTGGCCGCCCTCGTGGGATACCGCGTTTCTCTACGCCGCACAACACGACGTGGTCGTGGTCGCGGCGGCAGGCAACCGGGGCAACGGTACGGAGGAGGTCGGCGCGCCGGCCACCATGCCCGGAGTGCTAACGGTCGGCGGCGTTGACCGCAACGGCGTCGCCTCGGCAAAGGCCTCGTCGCAGGGGATCACGATCGCGGTCGCCGCTCCGAGCGAGGGGCTCGTCGGGGTCACGCCGAGCGGAAGCGTCGTTACCTGGGCGGGCACGAGTGGCGCAACGCCGATCGTGGCGGGCATCGTCGCGCTGGTGCGGGCTGCGCACCCCGAACTAGATGCGGCGAACGTCATCAACCGGCTGATCGCGACAGCACGGGATGCCGGCCCTCCTGGCGACGACTTCACCTACGGGTTCGGCTACGTCGACGCAGCCGCCGCGGTCTCGGCCGACGTGCCAACGGTGACCGCGAACCCGATGGGCGACCTGGCTGACTGGATCCGGGTGAACCGGCGGGCAGCGGCCGCGACCCCGGAGCCGACGGACACCTTCCAGCCGACCCCGCAGGCTGTTCCCGAGGACGGCGTTGCGGATCCAACCGGGACGTTGCTCCCCCGTCTCACGAACCTCCAGGTGTACGGACTTCCGGCGCTCGTGCTCGCCATTCTCGCTTTCGTGGCGGGCGGACTCACCGTTGCCGCGGTGCGGCGATTTCGCCCCCCTCGGGCACGGTAGATTGTTGTTCTTCCAGCGAGGAGTTTTCACATCGTGCGCAAGATCCTGATCGTCGGCGGCGGCTACGCCGGCTTCTACACGGCCAAAAAGCTGCAAAAGCAGCTCGCCCGTGGCGAGGCGCAGGTCACCATCATCGACCCGTTGCCGTACATGACCTACCAGCCCTTCCTCCCCGAGGTCGCGGCAGGGTCCATCGAACCCCGGCACGCTGTCGTCTCACACCGCCGTCACCTCACAAAGACCACCGTCATCACCGCGAGCGTGAGTAAGGTCGACCACGCCGCGAAGAAGGTCACCGTGACCCCGCCGGTCGGAGAGTCGTGGGAGATCGACTACGACACCATCGTCGTCACCGCCGGCGCCGTCTCGCGCACCTTCCCGATCCCGGGTGTTGCCGACGAGGCGATCGGCCTTAAGAACATCGAAGAGGCCATCGCGATCCGCGACCGTGTCGCCGACTGCTTTGCCCGGGCATCCAATCTGCCGGCCGGGCCGGAACGTCAGCGGCTGCTGACCTTCGTGGTCGTCGGTGGAGGATTTGCGGGCATCGAGCTGTTCGGCGAACTGCGCTCCTACGCTTCGGCGCTGCTGCGGCAGTACCGCAACCTCACGATCGACGACACGCACTTTCACCTCATCGAGGCGGCGGGCCGCATCATGCCCGAGGTGTCGCTCAAGACCAGCCTCTGGGTGATCAAGAACCTCGCCCAGCGCGCCGCCACCGTGCACCTCGACACCCAGCTCGCGAGCGCCGTTGGAGGGGTCGTCGAGCTTTCGACGGGCGAGAAGTTCGAGTCGGACACCATCATGTGGACCGCGGGCGTCATGGCCAACCCGGTGGTGCGCGGAACCGATCTTCCGATCGACGATCGCGGTCGACTCCGCGTTCAGACCGACCTGCGCGTCGTCAACGACGCCGGAGTCGTAGCTGATGCCTGGGGAGCTGGCGACGTCGCGGCAGTACCCGACATCTCGAAGACTCCCGGACCGGGCGGTTACTGCGTTCCGAACGCGCAGCACGCCGTGCGTCAGGGCAAGCTCCTCGCGAAGAACCTCGTCGCAGACCTGCGCGGTGAAGCGCCGCGTGAGTACCGCCACAACAACCAGGGTGCTGTGGCCGGCATCGGTCTGTACTACGGCGTCTTCCAGAGCGGCCCGATCGCGTTCAAGGGCCTCATCGCCTGGTTCATGCACCGCGGTTACCACGGGTTCGCGATGCCGATGTGGGAGCGCAAGATCCGCGTCTTCGGCAACTGGATCATCAACTTCCTGGTGCGCCGCGACCTGGTCGGCATCCCTGCTCGGGATGTGCCGCGGGCTGCCTTCGAAGAGTTCGCTTCGCGTCCCAAGGCGTAGGGTTTCGAGCGCGCCCTCGTAGCCCAATTGGCAGAGGCGAGCGACTTAAAATCGCTTCAGTCTGGGTTCGAACCCCAGCGAGGGCACCGGTCTCTCTCGTGGTGAACGTCGTCGCCCCTGACTAGCCTCGAACCGTGACGCACCACCTGACGCGCGACGAGGCGCGGCGCCTCGCGGTGCGAGCCCAGCGGCTCGACGCCGAGCGGGCGGGGGATGTCGTGGAGATCGCCGAAGACCTCGGCGCGATCAAGATTGACCCGACTACCGCGATCGCCCCCGCCGAGCACACGATCCTCTGGTCGCGCCTCGGTCGTGGCTACGAACCCGCACAGTTGTCGAAGGCCGTCGAGCGCGACCGACTGCTTTTCGAGTTCGACGGGTCGTTTCGCCCGATCTCGCGCCTGGCGCCGATGCAGACTTCGATGCGCGCCTGGCCGCGCCGTGCGTCGACGAAGGAGTGGCTCGAGGCCAACGCGAAGTTCCGCGCCGACGTGCTTGCCCGGCTCAAGGCGGAGGGGCCGTTGTTCGCGAGCGAGATCCCGGACATCGCCGAGGTGAGTCGCCCGCCGGACGGTTGGTCAGGTTCGAACCAGACCGGGATCATGCTCGAGTTCTTGGCCCGGCAAGGGGTGGTGGCGATCGCCGGTCGCGAGGGCCGCCACCGCCGCTGGGATCTCGCCGAGCGCATCTACCCGCAGAATCTCCCGGTGTATGAAACGGCCGAAGCCGAGCAGCTTCTCAACGAGGCGCGGCTGCGCTCCTACGGCATCGCGAAGCAGAACTCCCCGTGGATTCCGGTTGGCACAGCGGGCGAACCCGCGACGGTCGAAGGATCGGACTGGAAGTGGCGGGTCGATCCCGAAGCGGTCGCCGCCCTCGACGACGACCCCGGCGGGCGGGTCGCGTTCCTCAGCCCCTATGACGGGATGCTCTTTCACCGGGCAGCTATCAAAGAGCTGTTCGACTTCGAGTACGTGCTGGAACAGTTCAAACCGAAGGCACAGCGCATCTACGGCTACTTCGCGCACCCGATCCTGTTCGGCGACCGCTTCATCGGGCAGCTCGACGCGGAGGTCGACCGCAAACGCGAGGTGCTGAAGGTGAACGCGGTGCACGAGATGCTGCCGTTCGACCCTGAGGAACACGAGATCGTGCGGCTCGAGATCGAAGATCTCGCGGAGTGGCTGGGTCTGCGGTTGGAGGCCTGGTGACTCCGGAGGCTTGATTGGTCTCAAGGGGTCGTTGCAACACCTGCTGTGTGAGGTGGTTGGAATGGCGTCGAGAGTAGTTCTGAACGATCGCGAGAATGCGTTCTGGGATCGGGTTCGAGAAGGTCTGTCGGCGTCGGCCGCGTGTGAATCTATTGGAGTGAATCGTAAGCAGGGATACCGGTGGATCAAGGCTGCCGGCGGACGAATACCTGTTCCGAAGGTCGCGTCGTCCGGACGCTACCTCGGACTGGATGAACGGCTGAGAGTGGCGGATCTGAGCGTGAGCGGCGCAAGCGTACGGGAGATCGCTCGGGATCTGGGCCGGGCCGCTTCGACGATCAGTCGCGAGCTGCGCCGAAACGCACACCCGTCGACTGGTTCTTACCGGCCGTATGCTGCGCAGAAACGGTCGGAGATCAGAGCGTGCCGCCCCAAACCGGGCAGGCTCGATGAAAGAGAACTGGCGGCAGTTGTCGAGGAACGGCTTCGAAAGAATTGGAGTCCGCAGCAGATCAGCGATGACCTCGCTGTGGTATTCGCCGGCCGGCCAGAACTGCAGGTATCGCACGAGACGATCTATCAGAGCTTGTTCGTTCAGGGCCGCGGATACGTGGGATTGCGTCTGCACCGTCACCTGAGGCGGGGCCGCTCGGCCCGGAAACCACGCGGTTTACATCTCGTTTCTCCAGGTCGCATCCGAGACAAAGTTCTACTGAGCGAGCGGCCCGCAGAGGCCACCGGCCGACTGGTTGCGGGGCACTGGGAGGGTGACCTCATCGTCGGTTCGGCCTCTGGATCCGCGGTCGTCACGCTCGTGGAACGCACTACCCGGTTCGTGGTCTTGGTTCAGCTGCCGAACGGTCACAGCGCGCCGGCGCTGCGTGACGCCCTGATTCGCGCCCTCAACGTTCTGCCCATTCAGCTGCGGCGGTCGTTGACGTGGGATCAAGGAACCGAGATGGCCAGGCACGTTGAAATCACCAAAGCCACTGGAGTTCCGATCTTCTTCTGCGATCCACACTCCCCTTGGCAACGCGGATCAAACGAGAACATGAACGGGCTCTTAAGGCAGTACTTCCCGAAAGGCACCGATCTGAACGCCCACAGTGCCCGGCACCTTCTCGACGTCGCCACCGAACTCAACGAGCGACCCCGCAAAACACTCGGACGCAGAACGCCAGCCGGCCTGCTCAGCGAGCTACTCTCGAACACAGGGAGAGCCCCTGTTGCTTCCACCGCTTGAAACCGCCCT
>NZ_JBDSPJ010000015.1:0-39654 GCF_039912695.1 Pseudolysinimonas sp. | reverse complement strand
GGCAGCGTGATGACGCCGGTGACGTCGGTGGTGCGGAAGTAGAACTGCGGGCGGTAGTTCGCGTAGAACGGGTTGTGACGCCCACCCTCATCCTTCGACAGGATGTACGCGGTGCCCTCGAACTGGGTGTGCGGCGTGACCGAACCCGGCTTGACGACAACCTGGCCGCGCTCGACATCTTCGCGCTTGGTGCCGCGGAGCAGGAGTCCACAGTTCTCGCCGGCCCAGGCCTCGTCGAGCTGCTTGTGGAACATCTCGATACCCGTGACCGTGGTCTTCTGCGTCGGGCGGATGCCGACGATCTCGACCTCGGAGTTGATACCCAGGGTGCCACGCTCGGCGCGGCCCGTGACGACGGTTCCACGACCGGTGATCGTGATGACGTCCTCGATCGGCATCAGGAACGGCTTGTCCTTGTCGCGGATCGGGTCGGGGACGTTGTTGTCAACGGCATCCATGAGCTCGAGAACGGTCTCGGTCCACTTCGCGTCGCCCTCGAGAGCCTTGAGGCCCGAGACACGCACGACCGGAACGTTGTCGCCATCGAAGCCCTGGCTGCTGAGCAGCTCGCGAACCTCGAGCTCGACGAGCTCAAGGATCTCTTCGTCGTCAACCATGTCGGACTTGTTCAGCGCAACCAGCAGGTACGGCACGCCGACCTGCTTGGCGAGCAGAACGTGCTCGCGGGTCTGAGCCATCGGGCCGTCGGTCGCCGCAACCACCAGGATCGCGCCATCCATCTGGGCGGCACCGGTGATCATGTTCTTGATGTAGTCCGCGTGGCCGGGGGCGTCGACGTGCGCGTAGTGGCGCTTCGGCGTCTCGTACTCGACGTGCGAGATGTTGATCGTGATGCCGCGCTGACGCTCCTCGGGTGCCGAGTCGATCGACGCGAAGTCACGCACGACGTTGACGGACGAGGGGTACTTGTCGGCAAGCACCTTCGAGATCGCCGCGGTGAGCGTGGTCTTGCCGTGGTCGACGTGACCGATGGTTCCGATGTTGACGTGCGGCTTGGTCCGCTCGAACTTGGCCTTAGCCACTTTGGGTCCTCCTCAGGACGGTTTTACGGTTGCTTATCTTACGGGATTGGATGGTTGGGTTCCGGCGCCGGGTAGCCGCTACGCGGCTGCCCGGAGACTGAGCGCATCGGCGCTCAGTCTCCCTTAGCCTTCTGGACGATCTCGTCGGCCACGTTCTTCGGGACCTCGGAGTAGCTATCGAACTTCATCGAGTAGACGGCGCGACCCGAGGTCTTCGAGCGCAGGTCACCGACGTAGCCGAACATCTCGGACAACGGGACCTTCGCTGTGACGACCTTGACGCCGGTGGCGTCCTCCATCGCCTGAATCTGCCCACGACGCGAATTCAGGTCACCGATGACGTCGCCCATGTACTCCTCGGGCGTACGGACCTCGACGGCCATGAGCGGCTCGAGCAGAACGGGGTCGGCCTTACGTGCGGCCTCTTTGTACGCCATTGATCCGGCGATCTTGAACGCCATTTCAGACGAGTCGACGTCGTGCGACGCACCGTCGGTCAGCGTCGCCTTGACGCCAACCGTCGGGTAGCCGGCGAGCACGCCGACCTGCATGGCGTCTTGGATGCCGTGGTCGATCGAGCTGATGTACTCGCGCGGCACGCGACCACCGGTGCTGGCGTTCACGAACTCGTACGACGTCTCCGGAGTGACTTCGAGCGGCTCGATCGTGATCTGCACCTTCGCGAACTGACCCGAACCACCGGTCTGCTTCTTGTGGGTGTAGTCGTACTTCTCGACCTTGCGACGCAGCGTCTCGCGATAGGCCACCTGGGGCTTACCGACGTTGGCTTCGACGTTGAACTCGCGCTTCATCCGGTCGACCAGGATGTCGAGGTGCAACTCGCCCATCCCCTTGATGATGGTCTGGCCGGTCTCTTGGTTCTGCTCGGTGCGGAAGGTCGGGTCTTCTTCGGCGAGCTTCTGGATGGCGACACCCAGCTTCTCCTGGTCGGCTTTGGTCTTCGGCTCGATTGCGACCTCGATGACGGGCTCAGGGAACGTCATCGACTCGAGGACGACCTGGTTGTTCGGGTCAGAGAGGGTGTCACCGGTTGTGGTGTCCTTCAGGCCGATGACTGCGTAGATGTGACCGGCGGTGACGCCATCGACCGGGTTCTCTTTGTTGGCGTGCATCTGGAAGATCTTTCCGATGCGCTCCTTCTTGCCCTTGGTCGAGTTGATGACCTGCGCGCCGGACTCGAGCTTGCCCGAGTAGACGCGGATGTAGGTCAAGCGCCCGAAGAACGGGTGGGTCATGATCTTGAACGCGAGTGCCGCAAAGGGCTCGTTCGAGTCGGCGTGCCGCTCGATGATCTTCTCTTCGTCGCGCACGTCGTGACCCTCAACGGCCGGCATGTCGATCGGCGACGGGAGGTAGTCGACGACGGCGTCCAGCATCGGCTGCACGCCGCGGTTCTTGAACGCCGAACCGCAGAGCACCGGGTAGAGCGAGCTCGAGATGGTCAGCTTGCGAATCGCAGCCTTGATCTCGGCGACGCTGAAATCGGTGTCGCCTTCGAGGAAGCGCTCAAGGAGCGTGTCGTCGGCTTCGGCGACGGTCTCGATGAGGATCGCCCGGTACTCGTTGGCCTTCTCGACGAGGTCGGCGGGAATCTCTTCGATGGCGTACTTCGCGCCCAACTCGACGTCACCCTTCGAGTCACCGCGCCAGGTCAGCGCGCGCATCTCGACCAGGTCGACGACACCCTCGAAGCTGTTCTCGAAACCGATCGGCAGCTGGATGACGAGCGGCTTGGCTCCGAGGCGCTTGATGATCGTGTCGACCGTGTAGTAGAAGTCGGCGCCGAGCTTGTCCATCTTGTTGACGAAACAGATGCGCGGCACGTCGTACTTGTCGGCCTGACGCCACACCGTCTCGGACTGGGGCTCGACGCCCTCCTTGCCGTCGAACACCGCGACCGCACCGTCGAGGACGCGGAGGTTGCGCTCCACCTCGACGGTGAAGTCGACGTGCCCGGGGGTGTCGATGATGTTGAGCTGGATGCCGTTCCAGAAGCAGGTCGTCGCGGCGGACGTGATCGTGATGCCGCGCTCCTGCTCCTGCGCCATCCAGTCCATCGTCGCGGCGCCGTCGTGCACCTCGCCGATCTTGTGCGTGATGCCCGTGTAGAACAAAATGCGCTCGGTCGTCGTGGTCTTGCCAGCATCGATGTGAGCCATGATGCCGAAGTTGCGGACCTTCGTGAGGTCGGTGAGCACGTCCTGTGCCACGGGGTATTCCTTACTGTTGATTCGGAGTTGTTCGCTGGTGACCCGGGCCCCGAGACGGGGCCCGGCGCTGGCGTCGCAGCGAAGGTCAGAAATGACCTTCGCCTATTGCTCCAGCGCGCTGGTTACCAGCGGTAATGGGCGAAAGCTTTGTTGGCTTCAGCCATCTTGTGGGTGTCTTCGCGACGCTTCACAGCGGCGCCGAGGCCGTTGCTGGCATCGAGGATCTCGTTCTGCAGACGCTCGGTCATGGTCTTCTCGCGACGCGATTTCGCGTACGAGGTGAGCCAGCGCAGCGCGAGGGTGTTCGCGCGGTGCGGCTTAACCTCGACCGGAACCTGGTAGGTCGAGCCACCGACGCGGCGGCTCTTGACCTCGAGGGTCGGGCGCACGTTGTCGAGCGCCTTCTTGAGCAGCACAACGGCATCCTGGCCGGACTTGGTACCGACACCGTCGAGCGCGCCGTAAACGATGCGCTGGGCGAGGTCTTTCTTGCCGTCGAGCAGGATCTTGTTGACGAGCTGGCTGACAACCTGAGCGCCGTATACCGGGTCGGCAACGACGGGGCGCTTCGGGGCGGGTCCCTTACGAGGCATTACTTCGCCGCCTTCGCGCCATAGCGGCTACGAGCCTGCTTGCGGTTCTTCACGGCCTGGGTGTCCAGTGCGCCGCGGATGATCTTGTAACGAACGCCGGGGAGGTCCTTCACACGACCGCCGCGCACGAGCACCATCGAGTGCTCCTGCAGGTTGTGGCCCTCGCCGGGGATGTAGGCGGTGACCTCGGTGCCGTTGGAGAGCTTGACGCGCGCGACCTTGCGGAGGGCGGAGTTCGGCTTCTTCGGGGTGGTCGTGTACACGCGCGTGCAGACGCCGCGCTGCTGCGGGTTGGCCTTGAGGGCCGGGGCCTTGGTCTTGACGACCTTCGGCGTACGGCCCTTGCGGACCAACTGCTGAATGGTAGGCACTACGGATTGCTCCTTCGATTACTGCACGGTGACAGTGATGGATGTTCGTTCCATCGGGATCCGAACCTCGCCGGCGAGCGCCGCTGAGATTTTCGATCGGATATGCCGTGGGTCTGTTCCTGCGCGCGCACGACCGAAGTCGCGTTTGCGGGAGGGAGACGTGTGCGAAAGCACACACCCGGTCGATGATAGTCGACCGGGTGTGTGCCTGCAATGTTGCGGGGTATTACGGGGTAGGCGCCGGCGTGGCGCCCCCGGTCGGATTGGGTGTCGGCGTCCCACTGGGTGCCGGGGCACTGGTCGGCCCCCATGGGCTAATTACCGGAATCGTTAGGTCGCTGAGCACGTTCTCATGCGTGCCGGCCGACGTGCCAGGGGTGTCATCCACATTCGAGATCACGAACATGTACGCGGTGATCGTGCCCGAGGAATCGGGGCCAGGATCGCGCGAGATGTTGGTAATGACGAAGATGCGGGGGCCATTCTGCATGAGCCCGGCGTAGGCGAGAACGTCCGCCCCGGAGGCCTCTTTGCGAAACGTGATCGTGACCGGCACCGTGTAAAGGTTCGCGACCCCCGGCACCGGGGCGGGGGTCGCCGTCGGATCGGCCGGAGCGGTCGGAGCGGCAGGAGCGGCCCCGTCACTCGTCGTCGGACTGCCGTACACCTGCGCTTCGCCCGTGTGGATGTCTTTGACGATCGACGAACCGCCCGCGATTCGGGACAGGTATGCGTAAAGGAAGTCGGAGTCGACTTCGTTCGGAATGCTGAGCTTCAAGGTGTCGATCTGCGCCTCGAGCTCACTGAGGCGCCCGAAGTCGGCCTTCATTTGGCCCAGCGCGATGACCTGGGCTTGATTGTTCTGCTCAACCGAGATCCGGTCCATATCGGCGGCGCTAGCTTGTGTGAGCAAGGGCGACACGCCGAGCAGCCACCCGAGGCCGAGAACGGCAGCGATGACGAGCATGGTGGCGAGCGCCCAAATCCGGTTAGTCAATTGGTGCTCCCGTCAGGCGATGCGAATCGACCACTGAACGCGTCGGCGGTCAGTGTAAGTAGGACCGTGGTGCGGTACACGTCCAGGTCGTCTTGAAATTCTGTCGACAAGATCTTGACGTCAGAAAAGCCGTACAGGGTGTGGATGTTTTCGACAAACGGGGCTACCGACCCAAAGTCGACGGATTCGAAGACCAACTTGACTGTCGCGACGCGCGGTTGCCGAAGCGGGCCTTCGGGAACCAACGTTGGCTCCCACGGCGCAGGCGCGTCGACGGCAAGACCTGCCCACGTGACGTCGGATGGCACGTACTCGCCGATCGCCACCGCTAGCGGGTACCACTGGATCTCCGTCCCGGTGACGGTCTTCTGCGCCTGTTCGGTGAGGTTGACCAGTTGCGCGAGGCGCGTCGCCTCGGCGTACTTGGCCTGCTCCGCAAGCAAGGCAGTTGTCTGGCTATTTGCGGCGTCGAGAGCCTGCCGCGCGGTTCGTTCGTTCAGATAGGCCGCCGCGACACCCAATCCGACGACGACCATCGAAAACACCACAAGTATGACGAGCCGCCGTCGCGTGCCTCTGGCCTTCTCGCGTGCCCGCACGCTGACCGGAAGTAGCTGGACCCGTGGTTGCCCACCCACCTTGAGCTCGCCGGGTGGGGTGCGGTCGCTCATGAGTGGTCCCCGAGTGCGAGGCCGAACGCGATCGCGAACGCGTCTTGGCTGTCGGTGGGACGCATTTTGTGGGGCATCGTGACCGAGGCGAACGGGTCCGCCTGCACGACCGGTACCCGCAACAGCTCGCTGAGACTCTGTGCGAAGCCCGAAAGCCGTGCGCCACTCCCGTTCAAGAGAACGCGCTCGACGGGGACGCTGCCTTTCGTTCCGATGTAATAGTTCAGTGTGTTGCTGATGGCGGTCAGCAACTCGCCGACGACCTCGTAGATGATCTCGATTATGGGACGGTCTTCGGGGCGCGTCATGGCGACGTTCATGCCGAGCGCACGCTTCGCTTGCTCGGCGCGTTCGGGGGCCCACTCCATCCGTTGAGCGATCGCACGAGTGATGTCATCACCCCCGCTGGGGAGGATGCGCACGAACTGAGGCACGCCATCTCGGACGACGACAACATTCGTGGTGTTTGCCCCAACGCCGACCAGCAATTCGCTGCCCTTCGCCGTGCGAACTGGCGCGAGCGCGCGGGAGATCGCGAACGGCACGAAGTCGACGTGCACGGGTCGAAGTCCAGCCTGAACGGCAGCCTCGACGTTCGCGTTGACGGCATCCTCGATCGCGGCGACCAGCAGACCGCTCACCTGCTTCCCGCTCGCGGTCTGCTCAGTCGAGACCGGGAAGAAGTCGAGGAGAACCTCGGCTACGGGAACGGGAAGTTGATCTTGGACGAGAAATGGGAGCGACTCGCGGATCTGGGAGAGGCCACCGTACGGCACCGACAGCTCGCGGGCGAAAACCCGTGGACCGCCCATTCCGAGCACGATGTTCTTCGATGAAAACCCTCCCGTCGCCCAGAGCCGGCGGAGCGCCGTTGCGACGGTCGCGACTTCGATCACTTCGCCGCGACGCACAGACGATTCGGGCAACGGCACTTCGGCCTGCCGCACGAGTACCGGCTTGCCGCTGGCAAAGCCCGACACCTCGACGGCGCGCGCGGAGTACCCGCCGATATCGACGCCAACGATTGTTGCTGCCATTGTGTTTCAGCCCCCCGGCTCGTTGTTGTTCTTCGCGTTTCTACCGCAGCCCGAACAGGCTGAGGTACATCTGGGCGATCGGCGCGCCGATCAGGATTCCGAGCCATCCGCCGGCGAGCATCCAGGGGCCGAACGGGATCTTCGTTCGACGGCCTCGGCCGGCCAGCAGCAATGTGACACCGAAGATGCCGCCGAGCACGAAACCGAGGATGCCGCCCACGGCGAGCGGCGCGAATCCGAGCCAGCCCAGCCAGAGCCCCAGCGCGCCGGCAAGCTTGACGTCGCCAAACCCCATTCCCCCGCGGCGCACCAGCGCCAACGCGAGGTACAGACCGCCCAATGCGAGCATCCCGATTGCTGCCGTGAGCAGCGGTGCCGGATTCCCGGTGAGAATCGCGATCGCGCCGAAAGCCACCGCGCCGACGACGTACGTCGGCAGCACGAGCACATTGGGCAGTCGTCCGGTGTCGAGATCGATGAGCGCCAGGGCGAGGCTCACGGCGGCCAGGTAGAGGAACGCGACAACCTGAACGACACCGGCTGCCGTCACCGCAGCCGAGGTGGTGACGTCGACGAGCGGCACGAACCGCAGAGCGACGATCGCGAAGAATACCGCGCTGCCGAATTCGACGATCGGGTACCGGGCCGAAATCGGCGCGGCACAATCACGGCACTTTCCGCGCAGCAGCAACCAGGAAACCAGCGGGATGTTGTCGTACCCCCGTACCGCGTGGCCGCATTTCGGGCACGAGCTCGGCGGTGACACCACGGACAGCCCGGCCGGAACGCGATAGACAACCACATTCAGGAAGGAGCCGATGAGGCTCCCGAAGGCGCCCAGGGCGAGGGCGATCACGATCAGTTGCCCACCTGCACGTTGCGAGATGACACGACGGTGCGGTTCGCCTCCGTGCCGCTCGGCACCGTCGCGGTACCGGTGTCGAGGTTCACGCCCGGCAGACCTACGGCGATGTAGCCGATCGTCGAACCACCATTGATGCTTGCCGCCCCCGAGAATACCTGCCCACGGAACGAAGTGCTGGAGCCAATCGCCACCGCGCAAGGCGAATACATCATCACCGCAATGTTGGTGTCAAACGCGAAACCGCCGCTCACCGAGAAGGATTCATTTGCAGCACAGGTCGGCAGCGCATTGGCTGTCGCATCGGGATTGATCAGCCAGAGTCGTCGTGCGCTCGACGACGTGAAGCCAGCGCTGCCGCCGAGATCGAACTTGTTGGCAACGATCGCGAGATCGCTGCCCATTGCGAGCTTCTGGTAGTCGCCGAGCGAGAACGGCGAGCAGGCTCGAGCGTCGATCAGACCCGCTTGGCCGGCCAGCGCTGTCACTTTGGCCTGGATCGAGGTGAAGTCGCACTGCGACGAGGTCAACACCACTTCGGCGAAACCGGTCCATTGCGACGCGGTGTACCCGAAATCGACCCAGTTTGCGACTACAGGGCGGGTCGGCGTGGCGTACGGGCTCGCCCCGGGCGTGTTCGGGTTCGTCTCCGTGACCGTCCCGGTGATCAGGTTAGAGTACGCTGGCACGTTGAGGGTCTTTGTCATCAGGTTGCCCTGCAGGTCGGTTCCCCAGTCGAGCCTTGACAGTCCGTAGATCCAGGCACTGCCGCCGATCGTCCCCTGGATGACCATGCTCGCGGCCGTCACGTTGCCGACCACCTTCGGCCCCCCCGACATCGTCAGGTCCGCGGTCGACCAGACGCTGCCGCCTATCTGCGAACCGCCCGTGATCGTCACCCCGTTGCCGACGACATTGCCGCCGATGTTGGGCCCGCCAGGAACACTCACGCGGCTGCTCGCCCAGACGTTGCCGGTGATCTTGCACCCGCTGCCCACAGTCAGTGATCCAGAATCGACAACCAGGTTGGCCGCTCCATCGGCGCCGCCGTCACAGGTGAGGTCGCCGACTTTCACCATGACGGAAGGCGTTGAGCCGTTGACCGAGATGAGCTTCCCACCGCCCCCGAAGCCTTGCGAACTGTAGGAGTAGACCGCCGGTCCACTCCCGGTGATCGTTGAGGTCGTGGTGACGGCGCCGAGAATGACCTCGATGCTGGTGGAATTGTCGGCCGTCACTCCGGAAACACCGGTCGACTTGGCGTAGCCCGTGGAAAGGATGCGCACCTGGGTGGCAACGCCCACCGGGCAGCCGCGAACCCAGACTCCCGCCGAGGGAACCCAGATCGTCACGTCATACGACGGGACCGCGTTGGTCGCGCTCTTGTACCGGTTGGAGTTGACCGAACAGGTGCCTTTGACCAGGCCCGCGCGCGCGATCGCGACTCCCGCCTCGGCCGCCGCCTGAGACTGCACGTCGGCACGAACCGAGGACGTGTAGCCCGCCGTGCTGATCACCGAACTCGCGACGAGGCTCGTCAGAAGCAGGCTGGTGGCCATCAAGCCCATGACGGCGGCGAGGGCCGCCCCTTCTTCGTCAGATCGCAGTCGACGCATCAGTCGAGTCAGTAACATTTGTCGCTCTCAGCCAGGGTGATGGTCGCGACGCCGATTGGCCGCGAAGTACTGAATTGCATGGCAACCTTCTTGTTCGCGCCGGTGACGTCGAAGGCGACCTGCATGGTGACGCCGTCGACGTCCGTGAAGATCGTAGATCCGCTGCGCGGTGTGACTCCGGTGGTCAACAGGCCCCAGGTGGCGAGAGACGTGCTCGTCGGCGCGGTGATCTTGGTACCGACGGCGCCTGTGTACGCGCGGATGCTGCCCGCCGACGCGGAGTAGTAGAAGGCTCGGCACGACCACGTGAGGGTCGACCCCGTGCCCGCGACCCGGGCGACGAGTAGCTGGTCGGATCCCGACGCAGTGAGGAGGTACCCCGACGCGTTACGCAACGTGCTATCGACGTTGTTTGCCGCGGACTGCGCCGAACTGGTCGAGGCGGAGACGCCGGTAACGGTTTGTTGCACGTTGAGAGTGCTGATGAATATCGCGGCGACCAACGAACCGACCAGCGAGAACAGCAGTGTTGCGACCAACAGTTCGACGAGAGTGAATCCACGATCGTCGTCAGGGTCGATCGTGGCGTGGAGCCGGCGGCGCAACTCGAGAGGCACGTTCATGGCAGAAACACCAAGGTCGAACCGGTGGCGAGCGTCGTCCCGGTGTCGTTGCGGATCGCCGTCGACGTCACCGACACGGTGCCTGCGCCGGTCGGGCAACCGCCCACGACTGTGGTCATCTGGATCACAACACCGCGAGGGTCGGTCAACGACTGCACGCCGCCGAGTGAGGTCGCCGCGCTGCAGGTGTTTGCCGCCGACGCTTTCTGCATCTGCGTGTTGACCAACTGGGTCGCGGTAGCGAGCGTCGCCGTAGCTGCCGACTGCTTGAGACCGGTAACCAGCAAGGGGAGGAACGCGATGGCCAAGAGCGCCAGCATGAACATCGAGACAACGATCTCGATCAGCCCGAAACCGTCGTCGTCGCGAAGTCGCTCGATGATGGTCATGTCTTCCCCCTCTCTGGCTTCGTTGGGCGATGCGGTGCTACGTGCACACGGTGGTCGAGATGGTCCCGGAACCGGTCACGTAGAACGATGTCGTGGTCGCCGAAACGGCTTTGAGACAGAAGACGGTCGTCGAAGTAGCCGAAACGATCGAGAGGGTTACACCCGATGATGCGGAGTAGCCGTAATTGGTCAGGTTCGATGCCGTCGTTGTCACACCGCCGTTGTTGGCGGTGGAGTACGCGATCATCGCGATCTTCGCGTTGGCGAGGTCTGACTTCGCTGCGCCATCTTTGGCTAGGTTCTGCTGGCCCAGGAAGACCGGGATCGCGATCGCGGCGAGGATACCGATGATCAGTACCACCACGAGTAGCTCGATGAGCGTGAACCCTTCGTCGCGCAATTCGCGCAGGCGCTGGTTTTTCATGAGTTGTACTTTCTGGTCGGGTGCGGAGGAACGGGGTGCCGGTGTCCCAGGACTCCGGCACCCCGTTCAGTGATCGCTCAGGATCAAGTGCAGGCGACGGTCGTGACTGCGCCCGAAGCGGTCGTGTAGAACGACGTACCGGACGCGGAGATCGCCTTGAGGCAGAAGACGCCGGTAGAAGCGGCCGAGACGATCGTCAGCGTGACACCCGATGATGCGGTGTAGCCGTAGTTCGCCAGGTTCGCCACGACGGTGGTGGTGGTGCCGTTGTTGGCGGTGGCGTACGAGACCATGGCGATCTTCGCGTTGCCGAGGTCGGACTGCGCGGCCGCATCCTTGGCCTGGTTCTGCTGGCCGAGGAACACCGGAATCGCGATTGCGGCAAGGATGCCGATGATCAGAACGACGACGAGCAGCTCGATGAGCGTGAAGCCCTTATCACTGGAGAGCTCGTCGCGCTTGGCGACTAGCTTGGTGCGAAATGCAGTGTTCATGTGTTTTCCATCCTGTGTGTGTGGGTAATCACTGACAGGCGGCCCCCCAAGTGCTAGCCCCCCGATTCACATCTTGGCGATGTGACCCGATTCGCCGTAATCCCACGAATGGGGGCAAATCGGTATTTTCGTGGCCCCAATTGCGGGGCCACGAGGATTTAGTGGACGTGCTGGAAAATCGTGAAGATCGGCATGTAAAGCGCGACGATCATGGCGCCGATGATGATGCCGATGACCGCGATCATGAGCGGTTCGATAAGTGAGGTGAGCTGCTCGGTCGTGGTTTGCACCTCTTCCTCGTAGAACTCACCGATCTTGTTGAGCATCGTCTCGAGCGAACCCGCGTCTTCACCAACCGAGATCATCTGCACCACCATCGACGGAAACACCGGCTCTTCCGACAGTGGTCCGGAGATCGATCGCCCCGACCGCACCGAGTCCTGCACCTTGCGCAGCGCCCGCTCGATCACGTAGTTGCCGGAGGTTTCTCCCACGATCGCGAGGGTCTGAAGAATCGGAACCCCGGCGTGCGTCATCGTGGCGAAGTTGCGCGAGAAGCGCGCAATCGCCACCTTGCGGAACAGGTTGCCGAACACCGGCAGTTTGAGCCGCAACGGGTCGACCTTCGCTCTGACGTTCTCGTCGTACTTGTGGCGGCTCCACCACCACGCGAAAACGATGATGCTCACGATCAGAAGCGGGGCGATCCAGAGCATGTTCTCGGAGATCACGACCAGAATCTGGGTCGGCAAGGGCAACTCGCTTCCCAGGTCGGAGAACATCTTCTTGAAGATGGGCACGATGAAGACGAGCATGCCGACGACCGAGACCAGCGCCAGGATGAGCACCACAACCGGGTAGGTGAGAGCTGACTTGATGGTTTGGCGCAACTTCACGTCGGCCTCGAAAGTCGTCGCGATGGATTCGAGGGAGCCCTCGAGGAACCCGCCGGTCTCGCCCGCACGAACAAGGTGCATCATGATCGGCGGGAAGATGCGTCCGTAGCGCGCCAAAGCCTCCGAGAGCGACGAACCCGCTTCCACCTGGTGCCGCACGAGTTCGAGGGTCTTCGCAAGCTTCTTGTTCTCGGTCTGCTCGGAGAGAATCGTGAGCGACTTCAGGAGCGAGAGCCCGGCGGCGACCATCGTGGCCAACTGACGGCTCATCACCGCGAGGTCCTTCAGCGTCACCTTCTTTTCGAGCGCGCCGAACGAGATCTCCATCTGAAGACCGCCGCCGCCCACTGACTGAGTAATTTCGACCGGGGTGAGTCCAAGGGTGCGCATCCGTCCGACGACGGCTGCCTCGCTGGGAGCGTCGAGCTTGCCCTTGACCAGCTTGCCTTCGGTGTCGCGCCCCTTGTAGGCGTAGGTGAGGGTGTTACTCATGATCAGCCCTTCTGCCCGAAGCCGGTGTCGAAGGCGACGCCGGCCGGATCGTGGTCGCCCGTCCGGTGGACGAGACGCTTGAACTCTTCGTGGTCATGAACCTTCTCCATCGCGGCACCGTGAGTGACCTGGCCGCTGTTGACGAGATCGGCGAGGTGCTGGTCCATCGTGTGCATCCCGAGCGCCCGCCCCGACTGGAGGGCGGAGCGGATCTGGTACGTCTTGCCTTCGCGAATCAGGTTGGCGACGGCTGGCGTGGTGAGGAGCACTTCGGTCGCAACGGCTCGGCCTTGCCCGGATGCCCGCTTCACAAGGGTCTGGCAGACCACCCCCTGAAGGGTCGCGGCCAGTTGGCTGCGCACCTGCGCCTGCTGATGCGGGGGGAAGACATCGATCATGCGGTCGATCGTCTGGCCGGCATCCTGGGTGTGCAGCGTCGCGAACACGAGGTGGCCGGTTTCCGCCGCGGTCAACGCGACGGAGATCGTCTCGAGGTCGCGCAGCTCGCCGATCAGGATGACGTCGGGGTCTTGCCGAAGCACATGTTTGAGCGCGTTGGCGAAACTCTGGGTATCCGAACCCACCTCGCGTTGGTTGATCAGGGAACGCTTGTTGACGTGCATGAACTCGATCGGATCCTCGACCGTCACGATGTGGTCGGCCCGCGATGCGTTCACCCGGTCGACGAGCGCCGCGAGGGTCGTCGACTTTCCGGATCCGGTCGGCCCGGTGACGAGCACCAGTCCACGCGGGAGGTTCGCAAACCCCGCAACGACCTCGGGGATTCCGAGCGCCTCAAGCGGCTTGATCTCGGTCGGGATCAGACGGAACGCCCCGCCGATCGCGCCGCGCTGGAGATAGAAGTTGACCCGGAAGCGGGCCTCTTCAGAAAGAGTGAAGGCGAAGTCGAGCTCAAGGTTCTCGTCGAAGTGCGCCTGCTGCTCATCCGTCAACAGGCTGTACAGGGCTGCCGCGACTCGCTCCCGATCCCAATTGTCGACGCCCGGAAGCGGGCGCAGCGACCCATCAATGCGGATCATGGGCGGGGCATCGACGGACACGTGAAGGTCGGACGCTCGGGAGGTGATGACGGTCTCGAGCGCATTCAGCAGCTCGGCGTCTACCCGCGTGCGTGCGGCAACCGTGAAGTCGTCGGGCACGAATCGGGGTCCTGATGTGTTGTCAACCCGACCCGGCTGCGGCGGGGCGGCGTGCCCGCCTGACGGCACCGGCTGAGCGGGCACAATCGTGAACTCGGGAATCGGGATGACCATGGGCCCCGAAGCGGACCGGAAGTCGGGAAGCGGTGCGGCGGGTGCCGGCGTGTAACCCGGCAGTGACTCTGCATACGAAGGGGCGGGCGTGAAACCCGGCAGCGACTCCGCATACGACAGAGCCGGGTCCGGATAAGAAGGTGCCGGGGCCGACGCCGCAGCGTCGACAAGCGCGACCGCGGGGGGCGGCAATTGCGAATAGTCGACGGTCGTCGACCCCGGCGGCAAAGGCGGCTGCACTCCTCGCGGGGGCAGCATCGCCCCGGCAGCCCCGGGCACCCCGAGCGGCGGTGCCGCCGGATCGGTGACCGGAATTTCATAAATGGGTTTGTTCACGTCGTGTACCCCTTCCATGCGTGAACTTCCTCTCGGTCGTAGCTCAGGCGACGACACGCAAAATCTCTTCGATCGATGTCCAGCCGAGAATCGCTTTCGCCCAGCCGTCTTGACGCAACGTCGCCATGCCTTGGGCAATTGCGACGCGCCCGATCTCGGCGCTCGAGGCTCGTGCAACAGCGAGTCGCTCGATGTCCTCACTGACCGGCATGACCTCGTGCAGGGCAATCCGCCCGCGGTAGCCGGTGTTGGAGCACGCGACGCAGCCGACGGGCTTGAACAGGGTCGGCAGCACGCCGCCGTCCGTTGTGAACCGCAGAGCCTGCAGATCGTCGAGCGTTGGCTGGTAGGCCCCTTTGCATTTGTCGCAGAGGCGACGCGCGAGACGCTGGGCCACGATGCAGTCAAGTGCCGAGCCCACCAGGAAGGGCTCGATGTTCATCTCGATCAGCCGGGTAATCGCGCTCGGCGCGTCGTTGGTGTGCAGCGTCGAGAGCACCAAGTGACCGGTCAGTGAGGCCTCGATCGCGATCTGTGCGGTCTCGTGGTCCCGGATCTCACCGAGGAGGACGACATCCGGGTCGGAACGCAGGATGCTACGCAGCGCGCTCGCGAACGTCAGTCCCGCCTTCGGGTTGACCTGCACCTGGTTGATGCCGGCGATCCGATACTCGACCGGGTCCTCGACGGTAATGACGTTGATCTCGGGACGGGCGACCTCGTGCAGCGTCGTGTAGAGAGTCGTCGACTTTCCCGAACCGGTCGGACCGGTGACCAGGATCATCCCGTACGGCTTCATGTACGAGTTGCGGTACACGGCGGCGTTGCGTTCGAGCAGCTTGAGCTGCTCCATCCCGAGACCGGTCATCGCGTTGTCGAGAATTCGCATGACGACTTTCTCGCCGAAGACTGTCGGGAGGGTCGCGACGCGCAGGTCGATCTGCTTGCCGGCGTGGATGACCGACATGCGGCCGTCTTGCGGCTTGCGGCGTTCGGCGATGTCGATGTCGGCCATGATCTTCAGCCGGGAAATAACGCCGTTCTGGATGTTCTTGGGGGCGCGCTGCATTTCGTGCAACACCCCGTCGATGCGGTACCGGACGTGCATGTCGTGCTCGTTCGGTTCGATGTGGATGTCGGAGGCGTGGTCGGAAATTGCTTGGCTGATCAGCAGGTTGACGAATCGCACGATCGGCGCGTCGTCTTGGTTCGCCTCGGAAGCGACCGGTACCAGATCGCCCCCGGAGAAACCCTTCTCTTCAACGATCGCCGTGGTGAGTTCGCTGAGCTCGCCGTCGGACCGCACGAAGCGCGCGATCGCGGCCAACAGATCGGCACGTTCGGCGACAACCGGGCGCACCTGCAGGCGCACGGCGGCGCGCACGTCGTCGAGCGCGAGAACGTCGCGCGGATCCGCCATCGCGAGCAACAGCCGGTCGCCGTCGCGGCCGATCGGCAGCACCTCGTACCGGCGCAGCAACTGAATCGGCACGAGCGTGACCGCGGAGCGATCGACCGGGTATTCGGTGAGATCGACGAACGGCAGACCGAGTTGCGCGGCGCGTGCGGACGCGACCTGGCTCTCGGTGACCACACCAACTTGCACGAGCTCACGAACGCGCAACTCATCCTGCGACACGTCGGCCGTGACCAGGTCCATGGTCTGGATCGGTACCAGCCCGCGGATGATGAGTATCTCGGAAAGGGAGGCCATCTCACCTCCCCCGAGGCGGCGGCGCACTCCGGTCCCCCCGAATCGAATGTGCACAGAGGGGCTGTGGATGTCTCCCCCCGTGAGTTCGAGGTTAGGAGGAGGGGTGCCTTCCTGACAGTCCCACATTGGGGGGACGCCGCAGAGCCGCCCAGGTCGCGACGACGGCGACTGCGGCGAGCAGCGCGCCGGCGATCACGAACGGGCTGGACGCCTGCTCGACAAACAGGGGGAAGGAGGTCACGAGGGCAACCGCGGCAATCAGGAGGTAGACGAGGGCGCCCGCGGCGAGAGCTCCGACCCACGGACGGCGGGCTCGCGCCGTGACGGCGACGGCGAGCCAGACCACGATCGCCGCGAGGGTGATTGCGACCACCCCGGCGTAGAGCGGAAGCGGGGTCTGCACCGGATCGCGATCAAGAAGCACCGCCAACAGTCCGGCGACAGCGAACGTCGCGGCGGCCCAGGTCACCGCGACGAACATCGCGATCAGGAGGCTACGCCTGAGCGGGGGCCGCTCCATCGGATGCCTTCTTTCCGGAAGCCCTCTCGGCCTGCTCGGTGTCGAACTCGTCGCGTGCTGCCTTGTTGCGGGCCTTGACCTTCGTGCCGCGCGCGGCGATCAGGAAGCCAACCCAGATCGACACCTCGCGCGCGACCAGCGCGGCGGCAACCGTGAACGGTTGGGTGGCCAGGGTGGCGAACGTGGCCGGGGTTCCCGCAATCCCGGTGAGGAGCAGGAGCACGCCGATGGAACCGAAGTAGACGATGATCGCAACGAGCAGGCTGCCGACGACGTGAAGCCACCATCCTGCGCGGTTGAGAAGGAGCACGACGAGCACGAAACCGATCGCGAAGAACAGGACGGGGACCCAGAATGCCGAGTCCTGGATGAACGTGCCGAACGTCGCCTGACGGAAGGTCTGGAACCATCCGGTCGCGATGATGAGTGCACCGACCGCGGCGTAGATGATCGCGAACAGCACGGTGCCAACCAACGCCAGCAGCGATCCGACGACGCGGTTGCTGTACTCCTTCGGGTGGATGGGGCCCTCGACATAGACCACCCGCTCACCAGCCAGCGGCGATTCGGACTTCTCGTCGGTGAGAGTCGCCGTCGCGGTAGCCGACTCTTCGGTGGGTGCCTCTTCGACGATGATCTCGTCGGAGTCTCCCGCCGTGGTCGCCTGGGTTTCGTCGTTCGCCTGAGCCATCTCGGCTCCTCTCGTCTGCGGCCAGCTTATGGCTCTCGCGCGGCTACCCGAAGACGAAGATGGCGAGCGCAATCAACCCCGCGATCGACACCACGCAGGCCATGCCAAAGATCGCGAAAGTTGCAGCTCCCAGGGTGCGGGTACGACGGCGCACCGACGGAAGCGCGGGCGACTCGACGCGGGTGGCGGCGGTGCCGGGAAGCAGTTCGGGCACGACCGGCGGCGCCGGGATCGCCCGCGGTTCGTAGGTCGCGACAGCACCGGGCCCGACCGCGTCGATCGCCCCGCGACCGAAGCCCGGCGCAACCGGAGGCATCGTCATCCCGCGTCGTCGGCGTCCGCTCCCGATCGCGGGAGGAAGCGCCGAGGTCACCCGGTTGCCGGGGGCCGCGACGTCGCCCGACGGTGCGTCAGGCTCGCGATGGACGGCGACAGTTCTGTCGGAATCCCGTTCGACGACGACCGTCGACTCGTCGCGCGCAACCACCACCGTGCGGTCAGCCGCGGGGTCGGGGTCAGGGTCAACGGCGGGGTCAGCCGCGGGGGCGGGTGCGCGATCCACCACAACGGTCGACTCGACCGGTGCGCGATCCACGACGATTGTCGACTCGACCGGATCGCGATCCACGACGACCGTCGACTCTTCGGGTTCGCGCGCGACCACGACCGTGCCCTCGCGGTCGTCGCCCGAAGCGGGCGGCTTTGCGTCGTCGGCTGTCATCGCGTGGAGCCTAAACCGGAATCGTGTCGGCGTCGGCCTCAACCGGTGCCCCGGTGAGGGAACTGCCGGTCATCGAGTCGGAGCCAGCGTCACGGCCGCCGGAGAGCACGTCGAGAACGATGATCGAGATGTTGTCACGGCCGCCGTGCTGCTTCGCGCGGTCGACTAAGGCTTGAGCCGCCGTCTCGGGACGCCCGCTCATCGTGAGCACGGCCCGGATGCTCTCGTCGTCGAGTTCGGAATGCAACCCGTCGGAGCAGACCAGCATTCGCTCGCCGTTGATCAGGGGCACCAGCCAGCTGTCGGCCATGCTGTCGGCGGCGCCGATCGCGCGCGTGATGACGTTGCGATTCGGGAAGGTCTGGAGGTCTTCGCGGCGCAGTTCACCACGTTCGATGAGCTCTTGCCCGAGCGAATGATCCGTCGTCAGTTGGGTCAATTCCGCGCCCATGTGCCGGTAGACGCGGGAATCGCCCACATTGAAAACCAACCAGCACGGGATGCCATCCTGCTTCACGAGGGCGAGCCCGGAGACCGTGCTGCCCGCGCCACGCGTGGTCTCGCCCGCGACCGCCGCCACCCCGTCATCGGCGGCAAGCAGGGCATCCCGGATGTCAGTCAGCTCGGCAAAGTCGCGTCCCGCCAGCTTCGTGAATGCCGCCACGACGGCAGCACTCGCCCGGTCGCCGGCCTCATAGCCGCCCATGCCGTCGGCCACAAGGAACACCGGAGATTCGGCGAGATAAGAGTCCTCGTTGATCTCGCGTTTGAGCCCTGGGTCGGTCACGGCCGCGACCGCGAGTTTGATGGCGTCGCCGTCACTCACCGCGGCGCATCCCCCTCGCCGAAGACGACGCGCATGCCGACCTTGCCCAGCACGAAACGCTCGGTCAGCGGCGACGAGGTGCCCGCGTCGAGCAACCGTTCGCTGCCATCCTGGCCGATCACGATGACGCCGTTCGTGGCGTTCAGGTCGGTGATGGTCCACTGCCCTTCGCCGAGGTCGAGGCGCGCGTGCACTTTCGAGAGCGTGCGCGTGACGTCGGGGATCGCGATCTGCTGCGCGGCGGGGTCGGCACCGTCAGGTTTGCGGCCGAGCACGATCGAGGTGCGTTGCAGGCGGAAGGTCGGTCCGTCGTCGACCATCAACCGCCAGGGAACGACCGGTCGACGGTCGACGACGACGGTACTTTCATCGGCGTCGTCGTCGTTGTCGTCGGCACCCTGATCGGCCGCGACGAGCTCGGGTTCGGGCACCGGGGCGACCGCGGCGGGAGTTGGCTCCGGCACAGGAATCGGCACCGGCACAGGCGGCAGCGGTGCAGGAGGCGGCGGGAGCAGCGTGGGTGGCGGCGGGAGCAGAGTCGGCGCAACGGGCGCGGGCGGCGGGGCGATCACCATCGGCGGCGGGGCTGAGACCGGAGTGCCGAAGGCGGCCGCGAGTGACGGGGGCATCGTCGGCGCCGGAGGTGCCAGGACTACCGGCGGGGGCGCGGGCGGTGCCGGAGGGGCAGGGGGTGCCGGAGGAGCCGGGGGTGCGGGCGGCACGGGCGCGGACACGACGGGTGCGGGCGGGACGGGCGCCGGGGGCGGCGGCGGAGGCGGAGGACTGCTCACCTCGTCAGCGTAACCGGGGCCGCGGAGGGCGGCTGCGCTGTCGCTGGGCGCGGACTCCACCGAGTTGGCGATCCGCTGCTGCATCGTCGAGGTGTCGGCCGAGGCGCCGCGAGCGAGGATCGTCGCCCAAATCGGCGGGAGCAGGATTGCGAGCACCGTGAGATCGCTGCCCCGGCCGAAATGCGCGTTGATCCGCGAGGTCGCCTGCGCCTTCAGATACAGCGCATAGAACTGCGCAATCGGGATGACGTAGAACACCGCCGACGACGGGGCAACACCGCCGAGTCGAAAAATCTCCGCCTCGTTGAGAAAGGGCACCCACGCCTTCCAGCTTTCGGCGCCGAGGCGAGCAAACACGCGCGACAGCATCGCGGCGTACCAGAGGTACCAGCCCGCGGCGAGGAGCAGGAACACCAGCCCGACGATGATGAGGACGGCCTGCGCGGAATCGGTCACGGCCGCCCCACCTTTCGCAGCGAAGGGACGAACCGCAGCACCAGCTCGCGTGATGCACCGAGGTCACGCAGCAGGGAGGCCGGGGCGATCGCGGCGAGGATGCGGCGGTGCAGCGGCATCCCGGCGGAGAGGTCTCGGCGCTCGTCGTCGACGAGGTCCCACGACGTGCGGCTGGCGTCGCGCTCGGGCGGATGTTCCGCAAACACAGCTCGATCGACAGCGGTCGCAAGTTCCAGGGCGCGGGGACGGCCGACGGCCTCCGCAATTGCGGCGCGGCTGCCGCGGATGGGGAGTCCGAGCCCGGCGTCGAGGTATCCCGCGACGAGTTCGCTCCAGGCTCCGACCATGCTGACCTCCGGCTGTGCCGCCTCGCGCAGCGAGCGCCGACGCACCACCTTGGCCACCGCCAGCACGAGAGCAGGCAGCACGAGCAACAGCAGCGCGAGAGCCGAAATGCCCACCACTCGCAGCACCGGCACCACGACATCCCACCAGCCGGGCACGGGCGGTTGTTCGGTACTCGCTGCGTTCGAGTCGTCGCGCTGTGCCTGA
Organism: Pseudolysinimonas sp.; assembly: GCF_039912695.1. Taxonomy (GTDB): domain Bacteria; phylum Actinomycetota; class Actinomycetes; order Actinomycetales; family Microbacteriaceae; genus Pseudolysinimonas_A. The sequence goes on along the minus strand of NZ_JBDSPJ010000015.1, from coordinate 19,034 downwards.
GGCGGATCGAGCGGGTCACTCGCCGGCTGATCGGGAACCGTCGGATTCTCGGGCAACTTCTCACCGTCGGTGATCGTGATCGGCGAAATGTCGTGCTGCGGGGTGACGTCAAACGCCGTCCAGCCTCCGGTCGGCGACCCGACCTCAACCCAGGCGCTCAGGTCGGCGCCGGTGCACACCTCGGTGCAAAACGGGATGCCGGGGTCGGCCGGGTCGGCAACCGTGCGCACGCCGAGGACGACCCGCGAGTTGAACCCGAGGTAGCGCGCGATCAGGGCGACGGCGACCGAGAACTGCTCGTCGTCGCCGACCGCAGCCACCAGCGAACCGCCGTTGGCATCCGATCCTGCGCGTTGCTCTTGAACGTTGAGGTCAGCGAAGAGGCCCTCGATTCGGGAGGCCGAATGCCCCGACGGGCTGCTGAGAAAGGTGTACGACCCGGTTGACCCCAGAGTCGCGATCCAGGCGGCAGAACCCGCGGCGTCCGTCAGGGAGTGACTCAGGTAGCCGCGGTCGCGCAGCCGCGAAATCAGCTCGGCCAACCCGGCTCCGTCGCGCGTCACGCTCTGGTGCTCGACCCAGGCGGCGAGCTGAGGGTAGTCGTCGGCAGAAACCGAAGCCTGGGCGCCCTTCTCGCTCGCGAAATCCGCAGGGGCAGCCGACGCCCCTGCGTCGACCGTGTACCTGTCCCCCGCGACCAGGCCGTAACCCGTTCCCGCGGTGGCGACGTCAATCGCAGAGCCGCTCGCGGCATCCAGATAGAAGGCGCCGGAAAGTGCTTCGGCGCGCGGTCCGGTGAACGAGGGCGCGGAGGTCACGCCACCGGGCACCGGAAGCCAGATGCCGTGATAGCCCTCGCCGATCTGGATGGTTACGGCGGGTCCTGCGGCCGGCGTGCCCCCGGGGAGGCGCACGAAACGGACTCCGCCTCGACCCACTCCGACCTCGAAGGCGTCGCCGGTGTAGGCGTCGAGGGTTGCCAGCCGGATGCGATCGACGCCCGTCGCCCCGGAGATCGAAAACAACTCGGAGTTGAGGCCGACATCGGTAAACGAGCTGCGGTATGCGCTGAGTGGGCTCGGTTGCTGACGCAGGATGAGCAGCGGATCGACCGCGTCACGCAACGCCTGCCGTGGCACCAGCCCCTGCGCAATCGGCGCAATCGCAACGCCGGCACCGAGAGCCACTGCGACGAGCAGGACCGCCGCGATCCATCGGCGAAGGCGCAGGGCGAAGGTCTCGGCGAATTGACGCACCGACGACGAGGTTGCCTGCGCGAGACGCAGCGCCGCCGCTCGACGGAGCCGGGCTCGACCGACCAACCAGACCACGGATGCCACGACGACGAGCACTCCGAGCAGTACCTCGCGCACGGCCGGGAGCCGGAAGTCGCCGACCGCTGCTGCGGCACCGGTATCGCTCGCGCCGAACACGATGCCGAAGCACGCCATGGCGACCACAATCCCGGCGGCAGTTGCCGACCCGCGGCCATCGCGAACGATCAGGAAGGCGGCAAGCGTCGTGCCCACCACGATGAGCACGAAAAACGGCACGAGCACCGCTTGGTAGGCACCGAGCGGGAGGCTGAGGGTCAGAAGTTGCTTCCAGCCGACGACGATTCCCACGACGCCGTCCCGCACGCCGCGGACGACCGAAACCGGCGTTCCCAGTGCCGAGGGGATCGCAACCGGCACCACCAACAGCAGATAGCCGACCGCGGCGAGGATCGGAATCATCCAGTTCGACCATCGCAGCGCGCGCACCAGAAGCACCACGCCGATCCCGAGGGCCGCGCCAACAGCGGCAACCACCGCCAGAAGGGGAGTGCGGTACACCTCCCACGCGGATGCTGTCGCCAGAGCCACCCCGACCACGAGGTAGCCCAGTCCCCACACCAGCAGGCTCCCGAGCGGGCGAGCTGAGGCTGCGGCGGGCCGGGTCGCGGCGGGCAGCTTGGCGCCAAGACTCATCGCACCGCCACTCATCGCACCGCTCCCCGGGCCATCATGTTCTTCAGGTCGTTGAGGGTGCCGATCGTGAGCACCGAGAGTTCTTTCGCCGACCGCAGAGTCGGCTCCGCCCCCGGTTCGGAGCGCACCGCGACCACGGCAACCTGCGGCGGGAAGGCGAACGCCGCCGCGCGGAGCCGCGTGAGGTCGACCTGCGAGCCGGTCACCAGAAACGCAATCGAGAGTTCCGGGAACGATTGCACAGTGAGCCGACTGACCAGCTCGAGAGGCATCGCGTTGTCGCTGTTCTCGACCCCGGCAAAACCGTCGAGCAGATTCTTCGTGCTGAACGTTGACAGCGTCTGGATCGACCGAACGACGTCCCGCGAATAGTCCGGGATGTCGGCGCTGGCGGCAACGAGCACGTCACGTCCATCGCGCACACCCTGCACACCCAGCGAGGCGGCCGCGCTCACCGACATCTCGAACTCGTCGTCATCGGTGTAGGCCGTGGTCTCCAGATCGAGCACGATCGCGATTCGCGAGTGCCGGGTCTCTTCGTACTGACGCACCATCAGTTGCCCGGTCTTCGCCGTCGACTTCCAGTGCACGTGGCGATAAGAGTCGCCGCTGACGTACTGACGGATCGCGTGAAACGAGAGATCGGAGTCGACAATGTCACTCGTCGGGGCACCCTCGAGGTCGCGAACCAGGCCCGCACTCGTACTCGGAATCGCGACCGTAACCGGGTGCACGAAGATCTGCTGGCTGCCCGGCCAGGCATGCTCACGGCGCAGGATGCCGACCGGGTCACCGCGGCCGATCGTCATCGGGCCGACCTGAATCACTCCGCGTCGCGGTGCGGAGATGGACAGCCGTTCACGGTGGCCGGCTCCTCCGCGCAACAGCGGGACGTGCACCTCGACCAGTCCCAACCCGACCGGGATGTCGACGACACCCGGGAGGGCCACGCGCGACGAGCGGTTGACAATATCCAGACTGCCGATGACCTCGGACCCGGCGACGACGCGGTCCTTCGTCAATTCGAGATGCACGCCATAGTCGTGGGCGCCGAGCAGGAACGGAACGCTCAGCACCAACATCACGACGGCGATCATCGCGACGACCCACCCCTCGACGAGCCCGAACGTCAGGCCGCCGACCACTCCTGCGATGGCGACAGCGACCAGCAGCCACCCGGCCGGGGTGACCGTGGTGCGCAGCCAGTCGGTCGCGGTGACCGCTGCCGCTCGCGTGCGACGCAGCAACCGCCGACCCCGGTTCACGCCGACGGCCAGCCCGGTGCGCGTGAGCGTGTACCGGGTGACAGTGCCGGTGCGCGTCCGCGACGACGTACGGGTCGCGTGCGTGCTCCGGGAGCGAGAGCGGGTCTCGGTGCTCATTGTCGTGTGCTCAGGCGCCTAGGCGGCGCCGTTCTCCACGGGCGGTGCGACGTCAAGCAGCACCTGACCGACGACGTCGATTGCGGTGACGCCGTCGAACTCTGCCTCCGGTTCGAGGATCATGCGGTGCGCAAGAGTCGGCACGGCGAGGTCGCGAACGTCGTCGGGGGTGACGAAGGTGCGCCCCCTCGAGGCTGCCCAGGTCATCGCGATGCGCGCGAACGAGATCGCGCCGCGCACGCTGACGCCGAGCTTGACCTCGGTAGCGCGGCGGGTGGCATCCACGATGCGCATGATGTAGTCCGACACCAGGGGGCTGGTGTACACCTCGCGCGCCATGTCGGTCATCGTCACGAGCCGGTCGGTCTCGACGATGCCCGGCACCTCCTTACGAGGGTTGCCGACGCCTTGCAGGATGCGCAGAGTCGCGGCCTCGTCGGGGTAGCCGATCGAGGTGCGGATCATGAATCGGTCGAGCTGCGCCTCGGGAAGCCGGTAGGTCCCGGCCTGCTCGACGGGGTTCTGGGTCGCGATCACTAGGAACGGCCGCCCGACCGGACGGGTGACGCCATCCACCGTGACGTTGCCCTCTTCCATCACTTCGAGCAGCGCTGACTGGGTCTTCGGGCTGGCTCGGTTGATCTCGTCGGCGAGCACCACGTTGGCGAAGATCGGCCCGGCGTGAAACTGGAACTCGCCCTTCTTCTGGTCGTAGACCGTGATGCCGGTGACGTCTCCCGGAAGCAGGTCGGGAGTGAACTGAATGCGGGAGTTCGTGCCCTTCACGGTCGACGAGATCGCGCGGGCGAGTGCCGTCTTGCCGGTGCCGGGCACGTCTTCTAGAAGCACGTGACCTTCGCTGAGGGTCGCCGCGAGCACCAGTTCGACGACATGGCGCTTGCCGAGCACCGCCAGCTCAACGTTGTCGGCCAGCAGGCCGAAGGTCTCGGCGAACCAGGCTGACTGTTCGGGCGCGATCGTCATGCGGTGTCCTCGTTTTCGTAGCTCATGGGTTTTCGTAGCTCATGGGTTTCGTGGCTCATTGGTTGCAGGTGCGTTGGTAGTTGGCTCCGGAGAGGCCGGTATAGCCAGGTCCGGTCCAGGTGACGGTGAAGTCGTAGGTGAACGGGTAGCTGTGGAAGAAGCCACCGTCGTTATCCGACGAAGTCGGCGTGAACTGCCCGGATGCCGGCCCGCTTGCGGTGATGCCGGCCGCGTTGTCGGCGTCATCGTTGTCGACGTCAAGCTGGTTGCACTGCGGGAACTTCAGCGTGACGGTGGTGGCCGGTCCGCCGGCTGCCGGAGTGATCGTCGTCTCGGCACTACACCGCGGCTGGCCGCCGATGTTCTTGCAGTACGCAACCGTGACGGCAGGCGTGCCGTTCGAGGGCAGGTCGGTGAGCGAGTTCTGGAGGCCGCCCCCGTTGACGCGGTAGCGCTCTTGGAAGCCGTTGCCCGGGTTGTTCGCCGCGTGGTCAACACCGGCCAGCCCGTAGTACTTGGTGTCGCCGCCGCCCGAGGGGTTGGTGGCGATTTGGTAGGTCAGGGGTCCAGCGGGTGCGTCCGGGGCCGCGAAGGTGAAGGATGCGATGCTCCCGGTGCTCACGGCGCCGAACCCGTATGAGATGCAGGCCGAGACCGAGTAGTCCTCATTCGGAGTGAGGCCCGAAATCGTTGATGTCGCAGACGTCGCGGCAGCACCCGAGACCTGCTGGTCGCCGTTGGCGTCAGCGGTGCAGCTTGGCTGGCTCCCCTGCCAGGCGTAATACGTCACGCTTTGCGGCTTCGGGCTGCCGTTCGCACCGGCAGTGGCGCCGGTCAGGATGATGGCCGTGCCGTCGGAGTTCGAGGCCGCGCTCCCCTGGGCGGTCACCTGCGGGGTACCGACCGCGAGCGCCGTGATGGATACCGTGTCGCCCTCGTTGCTGCCCGCGATCGGCGGGTTGAACCGGCTGATCGGGATGACTTGCAGCAGTCGGCTGCCCGGCTGAAGGCTGATGTCGGCAGTCGTTGTGTTGCCGGTGCGGCTGATCGTGGTGATCGGGGTGCCACTGACCAGCACTCGGTACGCCTGGGCGTCGTCGTCCGCCGTGATGCTCAGCGTGACGACCCCATTGTTCGGTCCCGTGCTCCCCGAACCGCTGCCCGCGCGATAGACGCTGGCGACGGCAAGGTTCGTGATGACCGGTTTGGCGTAGGCGCGGGTGACGACTCCGTTGGTATCGAGCGATTCACCGACCGAGTTCGCGGCGCGTGCGGTGTAGGTGTGGTCGGCTCCGTTGACCAGGCCGGTCACGACGCACTGATAGTCAACGCCCTGCGGCGAACAGGTCGCCGTGGCAACGGCAGAGCCGCCCTCGTAAAGTCGAACGCCGGAGACCGGCGGATGGGCGTTGCGCGCGTCACCGAGGTCGACCCGGAGCGTGACGCTGCTGGGACTGTACGCGGTGGTGATGACGCTCGCCGGCCGTTGCGGGTACCCGAGGACGTCGATCGTGAGCTGACCGGGGCCGGTGCGCCCCTGCGCGTCGGCCACCGTGAACGGCACGACGCATTCACCACCGATCGGCTTCGGTCCGGAGGGCCAGGTCGCGATCACCTGATGGTCGTCACCGACCCGCACACTCGCGACCGGGCAGGTCACCGTTCCGCCAGCGGACGAGCCGCCGACGCCGACCAGAGTGAGGCCCGATCCCTGAAGCGCTCCCTTGAACGGGTCGTACTCACCCGCCTTGCCGATGACCGCGATCGAGCAGGTCGCGCCCGCGCTGACGTCGCACTGCTGGGTGAAGCTCGCGCCACGCGGGGCGTCCGCCGGGGCGATCCCGACAATCAGGGTGATGCCTGCCGTCAGCCCGCCGTACCCGGTGATCGAAACTCTTACCGTCTCTCGGGTGCCCGACCGGGCGCGCGCATCCGCGTCGATCTTGATCGAGCCGTCGCTCTGCGGGGTGACGATGAACGCGGTGCCCGAGAAGGCCGTCTGGTAGTCCAGTTTGCTCAAGTCACCGACCCGGTCGCCTTCCCACTTGACCATGTCGTGGTAAAAACTCACGCTGCCGGTCCCGCCGGGCGGCACCGTCACGCTGATCGAGTTAAGGATCGCCTGCGGGTCTTTCGGCTGGATGATGACCGGGATTCCCAGGAGCGTCCAGGTGTCTTGACCGACGACGCGCACGGGCACGGTGCAGGCGTCGGTCCACGGCGCTTCGCGGCCCGCGGAATAGGTCACGGCCGTCGATGAAGTGCCGGTGCACGAGGCGTTGGCTCGCTGCACCGAGTACCCGGGATCGTTGCGGATCTCGATCTGATCACTGGGGTCAAGGTCGAGCAGGGCACGAACCGTGATCGCGACCGACTGCTCTTCACCCACCCGAATCGGCGCTGTACCGGGTCGCAGTTGTAGCCGCATGTCGTCGAACGCCGGGATGCGCAGGAAGCCGTAACTGACCACCTTCGCGCCCCCCGACCCGGTGCCCGTCAGTGAGAACGGCACGATGTCGCCGTCGGCGGGGAGGTCGCCGGCAATGCGGCTCCCCGTGACCGTGTACCGAGAGGCCGAGGGACCCCAGATCGCGAGTTCGAGGCTCGACGGGTCGCCGGTCGCCCACTGCACCTTGTCGGTCACGACGTCGATTCCCGAGGCGAGCTGGCCGCGATTTTCGGCCGTGACGACGGTGTCGGTGACGAGCGGGGCATCCGGTGAGGGGGTGTCGGTGACGTTGACCACGATCAGGCCCTGGCCGACCGAGAACGAGGCCTGCGAAACCACGGTGTAGACGTAGGAGTGAACGCCCAGCACGTCGCCCGCGGTGACACTGATCTCACCATTCGCGAGGTTGCTGGTGTCGAGCAGTGCGAGGAGCCGGTCGTATTCGGGCGTGCCCACCACAGCGTTCGGCACCACCTTCTGCAGCACCAGCCGACCCTCTTTCGGGTCGCGGTCATTCAGCATCGGTGACACTGTCAGCGGCGTCGGGGTGCCGGCTTGCACGCGCAGATAGTCGCCGTAGGTGATCGGGGTGAGATCCGACACATTCGTCGCCAGCACGCCGACTCGCACCACGCCCGTGGCGTCTTCACCCGCGGTGTCACGCACCCGGTAGGCGAAGGTGACTTGGCCGCCGGGGACGCCGTTGCCGGGTGCGGTGTAGACGATCGCGTCGCCTTCGGCCGAGATGGCCGCGAAACCCTGACCGGCCGCGGGCTGGTCGACGTCGGCCAACACCACGCGGTCACCGTCGGGGTCGATGCCTGATCCGCTGAACGGGATCGAGATCGACTGTCCCGCGACGACACGACCGGTGAGGATGGGTGGTTGCGGTGCACGGTTGGTACCCGCGGGCAGCACCGTCACGGTGATCGTCGCCGAATCGAGTAACTGGGGCGCGTTCTCGAGATAGAGCGAGTAGCGCAAGGTGTAGACGCCGGGGGCCTCGGGCGCGAGATACCGCACCCGGTCGCCTGCGACGAACGCGAGCTCGCCCGCAGCACCGGATCCCTGCACGTCGGGATACAGAACCACCCGCTCGCCGCGCGGGCTGACGTCGTTAGCCAGTACCAGGATGTCGGCCTGGTTGCCAGCGCGAACTGTCGCCGTGTCGGGAACGGCGATGGGTCCGGTGATAGTTGCCGAGGCGACCAAGAAGACCGTGACGGTTCCCTGCACAGATGCGCCGGCGCCGTCAGTGACGGTGACGAGAGCGGTTCCGACAGTGCCGGGCAAGCCGTTATCTGTCGTCCCCGAGACCCGAATGCGCGACTGCCCGACAACGCTCACGCCGAGGCTGGGTTGCGAAGCAGTGGCCTGGGAGACGATCAGCACCCGACCTGAGGTGTTCTGCACGGCAGCGAGCACGTCAACAGTGGTGTCTTCGTTGGCACGCACGAATGCCGTGATGGGTGCCATCGACAACGGAGCTCCGCCACCAACCACGGTGACGCGCAGGATCGCCGACTGCTGAGCCGACGTCTGCAGATCGTGAACCGTGTATGTCACGACATAGTCGCCCGCGGTACTCGCCGTGAGATCGATCGTGCCCGCCGCGGCGTTCGGCACGACGATCAGGCCGCCCGCCTGCGAGGTCTGCACGGCGTCGACAATCGAGAAGGACCCCGAGCCGCCGCGCACGTGTTGGGCGATGTCGACCGAGATCTTTTCGTTCACGCCCGCGACGGCCGCGATCGGTTCCGCGACCAGCGCGGAGTTGGCCGTCACCCGAACCTCGAGCGTCTTGGTCGCGGACGCACCGTGCGAGTCGGTGACCGTGACCGTGATCGGGATGACCTCATCCCCCGCGTTCGAATCCTGGTGGCGCACCACGACGTTGCCGTCCGCTGTCGCAACCACCGTCACCTGATCGGCAGGGTTGTCTTTCACAGCATCGCTGAGCACGAAGGGGTCGCCCTCGTGGTCGACCCAGCCAAAGAGCACCGGAACTGTCACGGTGCCGCCCGCGGAGATGCCCGGCGTCGGCCAGTCCTGCACGCAGGCCTCGACACCGCACCACTCGGGTGCCGTGTTCGTATCTCCGACGACGGTCAGGGTCACGTTCGCCGGGGGTGAGGTCGACACCCCGTCAGTCACGGCGTAGCTGAAGGTGGTCGACCCACTGCCCGTGACCTGCACGACGGCTTCCTGGTCGTTCGCGGCGAGCGAGATCGTGCCGAACCCGTCCCCGCCGTGAATCGACTCGGGGACGATCGTCAGAACGTCCTTCTTGTTCGGGTCGTGGTCGTTGAGCAGAAGGGGAAGCGCGACCAGCGCTCCACTGCGCACCCCGAACGAGTCGTCGACCGCGACCGGGGGTTCCTGCTCGGCGACATCGTCAACCTGGATCGTTCCCGAGGCGCGGTCGTTCTGATCGTCGAGGTTCCACTCGGTGACCGGAATCAACTTGCCGTCGGGAATGCGCCACAGCATCCCGGAGGAGGTCTCATTGAGAACCGCGCGATCCCCGTTGGACCGAATGACCGGCACGATCGCGTCGACGTCATCGAGCAACGTGCCGTCGAGAGTGAGAGCGGTCGCCCCACCCGACTCAGTCCACAGACTGCCGGCTGAGGATGACAACCAGGCGGCAACCAGTTCGCCATGGACGACGGTCGGCTGGGCCGGGGTGCCCGCCCCAGTGGCGATATCTTGCGTCGCTCCGGTCGCCGAATCGACGGAGATCAGGCTGCGGTCATCGGCGAGGTGCACGCCGACCCCGGTCGTCGTCGAGGCCTGCAGAACGGCGGTGCCCGACAGGCCCGTGTCGACAGGATCGGCGCGTCCGGGGAGCCACAGAAGGCCCGAGACCGAGTCGAAGAGAGCCCACGCGCCGTGCACGAGCGTCATGGAGAGCTTGGCGTCGGCCGTCGGCGGGCTTTGCACCTCGACCGGCTCACGGAACTCGTCGCGGGACGGGTCGTAGATTCGCACCGACGACTCGGCTGCCGAGTACATCGCGACCAGGCCCGACTCGTCGACAGTGATGGCGCTCGCGACGTAACTGGGCCCCTGCACGCCTTCGGCCACCTTGACGTCGCGGAAAGGATCGACAAGCGTCGGGAGGACGGGCGCGCCGTCGATCGGCACCTTGCCCAAATACGCCTTGCCGGTGTCGGTCAGGTAACTCAGCCACACCCCCGACTGCCCCACCGCGCGGGTTCCGGTGGGCGTGGGCTCACCGGCATCCGGAGTCGTCCCGTTGGCGGCGGTGTCGGTCGAGCCGCCGAGGTTGCCGGGGTTCGCGGGGTCGATCGTCCAGGCGCGGCCGAAGCCCTGAGTGAAGACCAGGCCCGCAGCGCCGTTCTGCGCGATGCCGCTCGGATCGCTCGCCGTTCGCACGGTGTCGATCTCGCCGAGCTCGGTGTTGACTCGCGCGTACTGCCCGGCCGCCCGCGTCACCCAGACCGACGACTCGACGGCGGGAACCTCCTGCGCGTCGTACCCGTCGACGACGACCGCGAGAGTTGCGACGACCGCAATCGACGCCAGACCGGCGACGAGCGGGATGAGCCCGCGTCGCGATCGGCGGGGAGCTGCGGCAGCACGAGCCATCGCTACAACACTCCCGAGGCAAACAGGACGATGACCCCGACGACAGCGAGTACGCCGGCTCCGACGAGTCCGCCGATGACGGCTGTCTTCCACGGCGCTTGCGCCTTCGGCGGCAGCACGCCGTCGTCATCCTGCCGTCGCGAGGTGTACGCCTGCGCCGCGCGCGCCGCCCGCCGCGAGTCTTTATTAACCGTTGAGATGACCGGACCACGAGGTGCCGACGAGGCGAAGTCGACGGGCGCGGCGGCACTTGCCCACTCGGTAGCGGCCACCTCGAGGGTCGTCGGCGGCAGACCCGCCTCGTACTGTGCCCAGCGCAGTTCTTCGGCGAACGCGTACATCGACTCCTGCCGCGCGGCCGGCACCTTGCTCATCGACCGCGCGAGGATGTCGTCAACCCGCTGCGGAACGTCGGGCCGTCCGATCGGCGTGTACTTGGCCTTCACGACGCGTTCGGTCAGCACATCCCGACGGTTCTTCTCGCGGTCGGTCGATTCGAACGGGCTGTGCCCGGCGAGCAGGGTGTAGAGAGTGGCGCCGAGACTCCACACTTCGCTCGCGACCGATCCGGTGACCTGTTGCTCGAGCACTTCGGGCGCCGACCACGGCACCGACATCGCGAACACTTCTTCGCTGTCGTCGAGCGGTTCAAGCGCCGCGGCGACACCGAAGTCGGCGAGCACGGGAGTACCGAGGCTGGTGATCAGGATGTTGGACGGCTTGATGTCGCGGTGCAGCAGCCCCGAGCGGTGGGCCGTCTCAAGCGCGGCCGCCATCCGCACGCCGGTGTCGAGCACCTCCGCGACCGGCAGCGGACCCTTCTTGTACTTCGCGCTCATCGTTTCGGGGCAGTACTCCATCACGAAGTACGGCCGGCCGTCGGCCGAGATGCTCGCCTGGTAGATGGTCACGATCGAGGCGTGCGCCGACAGCCGCGCCATGATGTCGGCTTCGGCATTGAAGGTGCGGATGACCTCGGGATTCACGGCGTCGTCGACCAGCACCTTCACCGCAACGACGCGGCGCGGCATGTCTTGCTCGAACAGGTAGACGTCGGCAAACCCGCCCGAGCCGAGCGGACGGATGTAGGTGTAACCCGGAAGGATCGGCGGCGCAGCACCCTGACGTCTCACCACGCGCTCGCACCCTTCACGATCTGGCCCCTCTCGATCCGGCGCCAGCGCACGGGGACTTCACCTGCTGGAACGATTCCGCTCAGGTCACGTAGTGCGAGTCGCGACAGCGATGCGGAAGTCCTCCCCGAGGTCGAGGATATCTCCTACTTCCAGGGCGGTTGACCGGCCTTCGTGCAGTAACCGGGGAGCGCGCGTCGGGGTGAGCACGATCGTGCCGTTGGTCGAATCGAGGTCGCGGGCTCGCAGTTCGCCATCGATCAGAGCGACTTCGAGATGGATGCCGGAGATCTCGCGATTCGGGGACGGCGCGACGACGTAGAAGGTCGTGGTCTCGTCCGGAGTCGTTCGCCACGGCCGCCGCCCGACGACGACCGGAGTGCTCGGCTCCAGTTGACTGCCGTCGGGGAGGTGCAGCACGAAAATTCGGGATGACAGGCGTGCGAGATCGACGCGACGCGGCTCGGCGGGCGCCGACCGCTGCTCGACGACGACAGGACTCGGCTCGGCCGCGGCCTCGACCTCGACCTCAGCCAGGTGAGGCAGCTCGATGGTGCGGGTCTGCAGGTCTTCGACGATCGGCAACTCCGGAGCGGCTTCGGCAGCAGCATCGATCGCGATGTCGCGCGTGCGCACCACCCCGCGCCTGATCGGCAACTGCAGGTCGCCAGCCTCCGGGGTGCCGATCGTCAGGCGCAGGGTCTGCACCCCGCGCACCTCGCCGCTCCAGGAGGTCGCGCCGGTCGGCCCTTCCAGACGAGTGGATGCCGCACCGGCCAGATCGACAGACAGTTCGCCCGAGACGGCGACCCGCACGATGCGTTCGACCGGATCGATGACTTCGACGATCGCAAACCGCTTCGCCGAGCCGTGCAACATGAACACGTCGAGCACATCAGCGATCGTCGTCGCGGGCAGTTCGAGCAGCCGGTAGAGCTCGACCGCGACGCTGGGAGCGTTCTCTTCGCCGAGCAGGCAGACGAAGCGGTCGGTCACGACAGCGTGACCCGTTCCCGCGTGCGGGCCAGAGGGAACGTAGGCGAACATCCTGACCAGGCTAACGGGCCGCGCGCATCCCGAGCGCGGGGCGCGCGAACGACGAAGGGCCCTACCTTGCGGCAGGGCCCTTCGTGTGTGACAGGTGACTAGTTGTAGGTACCCGGCGAGAAGTCGTCAGACGAGAACGAGTCGAAGTCGACGAATGACAGGTCGCCTTCGGTGAACGTCGCGTCGTCGGTGAAGATGCGGTTCGGGTAACGCTCCGCCTTCGCCTCTTCCGTAGCTTCGACCGTCACGCTGCGGTACTTCTGCAGACCCGTACCGGCCGGGATCAGCTGGCCGATGATGACGTTCTCCTTCAGGCCGCGCAGCGTGTCGGACTTACCCTCCATGGCGGCCTGCGTGAGAACGCGGGTCGTCTCCTGGAAGGATGCAGCCGACAGCCACGACTCGGTCGCGAGCGACGCCTTGGTGATACCCATGACCTCTTCACGAGCCGACGCGGTCTTCTTGCCCTCAAGCAGCGTCGCGCGGTTGATCTCGTTGTACCGCGAACGGTCAACCAGCTCACCCGGCAGCAGATCGGTGTCGGCGTGCTCGACGACGGTCACCTTGCGCAGCATCTGCCGCACGATGACCTCGATGTGCTTGTCGTGGATCGGAACACCCTGCGAGCGGTAAACGCCCTGCACGCCGTCGACGAGGTGCTTCTGCACGGCCCGGACACCCAGAACACGCAGCACCTCCTTCGGGTCGAGGTTGCCGATCACGAACTGCTGGCCGAGCTCGACGTGCTGACCGTCTTCGATCAGCAGCGTCGCGCGCTTGAGCACCGGGTACGCCTTCGCCTCGTCGCCGTTGTCGGGCGTGAGGATGATGCGGCGCTGACGGTCGGTGTCTTCGATGTTGACGCGACCGGGTGCCTCGGCGATCGGGCTCGCACCCTTGGGGGTACGCGCCTCGAACAGCTCCGTCACGCGGGGCAGACCCTGCGTGATGTCGTCGGCACCCGTCGAGCCACCGAAGTGGAAGGTGCGCATCGTGAGCTGAGTGCCGGGTTCACCGATCGACTGGGCGGCGATGATGCCGACCGCTTCGCCGATATCGACGAGCTTGCCGGTGGCAAGCGAACGGCCATAGCAGGCCGCGCACACGCCGACGGCGCTCTCGCAGGTCAGAACCGAACGCACCTTGATCGTTTCGACGCCGGCCGCGATGAGCTTGTCGATGAGCACGTCACCGACGTCGTCACCGGCCTCGCCGATGACCTTGCCCTTCGCGTCGAGCGCGGCCTCGGCGAGCGAGCGCGCGTAGACCGCGTTCTCGACGTTCTCGTCGCGGACCAGCCCGCCATCCACCATGTCGGCGATGCGCAACTCGAGACCCTTGGTCGTTCCGCAGTCGTCTTCGCGGATGATGACGTCCTGCGCAACGTCGACGAGTCGACGCGTCAGGTAGCCAGAGTCCGCGGTACGCAGAGCGGTGTCAGCCAGGCCCTTACGAGCACCGTGGGTGGCGATGAAGTACTCGGCCACCGACAGGCCCTCGCGGTACGAGGAAATGATCGGACGCGGGATGGTCTCACCCTTCGGGTTCGACACGAGCCCCCGGATGCCGGCGATGTTGCGCACCTGCAGCCAGTTGCCTCGAGCTCCCGACGACACCATCCGGTAGATGTTGTTGTCCTTCGGGAACGCGTCCTGCATCGCCTTCGCGACCTCGTTGGTCGCCTCGGTCCAGATGTCGATGAGCTCACGACGACGGCTCGCGTCATCGATGAGGCCCTTGTCGAACTCGCCCTGAACCTTCGCGGCCTTCTTCTCGTGCTTGGCGACGATTTCGGGCTTGTTCTTCGGCGTCAAGACGTCGGACAGCGCGACCGTCACACCGGAGCGGGTTGCCCAGTAGAAACCGGCATCCTTGATCCGGTCGAGCGCCGCGGCGACCTCCACCTTGGGGTAGCGCTCGGCGAGGTCGTTGACGATCGACGAGATCTGACCCTTGTCGGCGACGGCCTCAACGTACGGGTAGTCGTCGGGGAGCGTCTCGTTGAAGATCGCCCGCCCGAGGCTCGTCGTGATGAGACGCATCTCGCCCTGGGTGTGGCCCTCGGGCAGTTCGCCCTCGACGAAGTGCACGCCCTGCACCCGGATCCGCACGACCGCGTTGAGGTCGAGCGAGCCCTGGTCCTTGGCGAGGATCGCCTCGGCGACCGACGAGAACGCACGGCCTTCGCCGATCGCGCCCTCCTTGATCGTCGTGAGGTGGTGCAGACCGATGATCATGTCCTGGGAGGGCAGCGTCACCGGTCGGCCGTCAGACGGCTTCAGGATGTTGTTGCTCGCCAGCATCAGGATGCGGGCCTCGGCCTGAGCCTCGACCGACAGCGGCAAGTGCACAGCCATCTGGTCGCCGTCGAAGTCAGCGTTGAACGCTGCGCAGACGAGCGGGTGCAGCTGGATGGCCTTACCTTCGACGAGCTGAGGCTCGAACGCCTGGATGCCCAGACGGTGAAGCGTCGGCGCGCGGTTGAGCAGAACGGGGCGCTCGCGGATGATCTCCTCGAGCACGTCCCAGACCTGCGGGCGCGAACGCTCGACCATGCGCTTGGCGCTCTTGATGTTCTGAGCGTGCGACAGGTCGATCAGACGCTTGATCACGAACGGCTTGAACAGCTCGAGCGCCATCTGCTTGGGCAGACCGCACTGGTGCAGCTTGAGCTGGGGTCCGACGATGATGACCGAACGACCGGAGTAGTCGACGCGCTTGCCGAGCAGGTTCTGGCGGAACCGGCCCTGCTTGCCCTTGAGCATGTCGCTCAGAGACTTCAGCGCGCGGTTACCGGTACCCGTGACGGGGCGACCGCGGCGGCCGTTGTCGAACAGTGCGTCGACGGCCTCCTGCAGCATCCGCTTCTCGTTGTTGACGATGATCTCGGGGGCACCGAGGTCAAGGAGGCGACGGAGGCGGTTGTTGCGGTTGATCACGCGACGGTAGAGGTCGTTGAGGTCGGAGGTCGCGAAGCGGCCACCATCCAACTGGACCATCGGGCGCAACTCCGGCGGAATCACCGGAACGACATCGAGCACCATCGCGGCCGGCGAGTTGCCGGTCGACAGGAAGGAGTTGACGACGCGCAGACGCTTGATCGCGCGGATCTTCTTCTGCCCACCGCGACCGTTGGCGATCTCGTCGTGCAGCGCGTCGCTTTCGGCCTGGAGGTCGAAGGCGAGCAGACGCTTCTGAATTGCCTCGGCACCCATGAACGCCTCGAAGTACAGGCCGAAGCGGTCCTGCAGCTCGTGGAACACGGAGTCTTCGGGCTTCAGGTCGCCGACCTTGAGCGAGCGGAAGTCATCCCAGACGCGCTGGAGCTGAGCGATCTGCTCGTCGAACGACTTGCGGACCTGCCCCATCTCCTTCTCGGCGCCGTCGCGGACCTTGCGCTTCTGGTCGCTCTTGGCGCCCTCCTCTTCCAGGGCCGCGAGGTCCTGTTCGAGGGTCGACAAACGAACGGCGATCGCCGAGTCACGCTGCTGCTCGAGCTGCTTGATCTCGAGCAACACCTCGCTCTCGAGGCCGGGCAGGTCGGCGTGACGCATGTCGTCGTCGACCGAGATGACCATGTAGGCGGCGAAGTAGATGACCTTCTCGAGGTCCTTCGGCGCCATGTCGAGCAGGTAGCCCAAGCGCGACGGAACGCCCTTGAAGTACCAGATGTGAGTCACCGGGGCGGCGAGCTCGATGTGGCCCATGCGCTCACGGCGCACCGACGACTTCGTCACCTCGACACCACAGCGCTCGCAGACGATGCCCTTGAATCGCACCCGCTTGTACTTGCCGCACGAGCACTCCCAGTCGCGGGAAGGTCCGAAGATCTGCTCGCCGAACAGACCGTCCTTCTCGGGCTTCAGGGTGCGGTAGTTGATGGTCTCCGGCTTCTTGACTTCGCCGTACGACCAGGCACGGATGTCTGTGCTGGTGGCCAGGCCAATCCGGAGCTCATCGAAACTTGTCGCGTTGATCACGTATGTCTCTCTCTACCTGTAATCGAAAACTGTGCTGGATGAGCCGCTGGTCAGATGTCGTCGATGGACGACGACTCGAAGCGGGAGGAGATGTTGATGCCGAGTTCTTCCGCAGCGCGGAAAATCTCGTCGTCAGTGTCCTTGAGGCTGAGCACGTTGCCGTCGACGCCGAGTACTTCGACGTTCAGGCACAGCGACTGCATCTCTTTGATGAGCACCTTGAAGCTCTCGGGGATGCCGGGCTCCTGGATGTTCTCGCCCTTGACGATCGCTTCGTACACCTTGACGCGGCCGAGGATGTCATCCGACTTGATGGTCAGCAGCTCCTGCAGTGCGTACGCGGCGCCGTAGGCCTCGAGGGCCCAGACCTCCATCTCGCCGAAACGCTGTCCACCGAACTGCGCCTTACCACCGAGCGGCTGCTGGGTGATCATCGAGTACGGACCCGTCGAGCGTGCGTGAATCTTGTCGTCGACCAAGTGGTGCAACTTCAGGATGTACATGTACCCGACCGAGATCGGCTCCGGGAACGGCTCACCCGAACGGCCGTCGAACAGACGCGTCTTGCCCGACGAGCCGATCAAACGCTGTCCGTCGCGGTTCTTGAGGGTCGAGTCGAGAAGACCCTCGATCTCTTCCTCGAGCGCGCCGTCGAACACGGGAGTCGCCAGCTTCGTCCCGGGAGGCGCCGAGTGGGCTTCCTTGGGGAGAGTGGCTGCCCACTTCGGCGAACCCTGAACTTCCCAGCCCTGCTTGGCGACCCACCCGAGGTGGGTTTCCAGCACCTGGCCGAAGTTCATGCGGCCGGGGATACCGAGCGGGTTCAGGATGACGTCGACCGGGGTCCCGTCTTCCATGAACGGCATGTCCTCGACCGGAAGGATCTTGGAGATGACGCCCTTGTTTCCGTGACGACCGGCGAGCTTGTCGCCCGCGGTGATCTTGCGCTTCTGGGCGATGAACACCACGACGCGCTGGTTGACGCCCGAGCCGAGCTCGTCGTCGCCATCCTGCGAGTCGAACACCTTGACGCCGATGATCGTGCCCTCTTCACCGTGAGGAACCTTGAGCGAGGTGTCACGCACCTCGCGGCTCTTCTCGTTGAAGATCGCGCGCAGCAGACGCTCTTCGGCACTCAGCTCGGTCTCGCCCTTCGGCGTGACCTTGCCGACCAGGATGTCGCCGGGGCGAACCTCGGCACCGATGCGGATGATGCCGCGCTCGTCGAGGTCGGCCAGCAGCTCGGGGCTCACGTTCGGGAGGTCCCGAGTGATCTCTTCCTTGCCGAGCTTGGTGTCGCGGGCATCCACTTCGTATTCCTCGATGTGGATGCTCGACAGCACGTCGTCCTTGACCAGGTTCTGGCTCAGGATGATCGCGTCCTCGAAGTTGTGACCTTCCCACGGCATGAACGCCACGAGGAGGTTCTTGCCGAGCGCGAGCTCGCCGTTCTCGGTCGCGGGACCGTCGGCGAGAACCTGGCCGACCTCCACGCGGTCGCCGGAGTCGACGATCACGCGGTGGTTGTACGAGGTGCCCTGGTTCGAGCGGTCGAACTTGCGGAGGTAGTAGTCCTGCGTTCCACCCTCGTCGAGCTGAACCGTGACCACATCCGCGCTGACCTCGGAGACAACCCCGGCCTTGAGTGCCGTGATCACGTCGCCGGCGTCGATGGCTGCGTAGCCCTCCATCCCGGTGCCGATGACCGGCGACTCGGAACGCAGAAGCGGAACGGCCTGACGCTGCATGTTCGCGCCCATGAGCGCGCGGTTTGCATCGTCGTGCTCGAGGAACGGGATGAGCGACGTCGCGACCGACACCATCTGGCGCGGGGAGACATCCATGTAGTTGACCTGGTCGGCGTCGACGAGTTCGACCTCGCCGCCCTTCTTGCGCACGAGCACCTTCGGCTCGGCGAAGCGGCCATCGGCCGCCAGCGGCGCGTTGGCCTGGGCGACGACGAACTCGTCTTCCTCGCTCGCGGTCAGGTAGTCGATGTTCGTCGTCGACACCTTGCCGTTGCTGACGCGACGGTAGGGGGTCTCGATGAAACCGAACGAGTTGATGCGCGCGAACGACGCGAGCGAACCGATCAGGCCGATGTTCGGGCCTTCCGGGGTCTCGATCGGGCACATGCGGCCGTAGTGCGAGGGGTGGACGTCACGAACCTCAACACCGGCACGCTCACGGGACAGACCACCCGGGCCAAGTGCCGACAGGCGGCGCTTGTGGGTCAGACCCGCGAGCGGGTTGTTCTGGTCCATGAACTGGCTGAGCTGAGAGGTTCCGAAGAACTCCTTGATCGCGGCGACGACGGGGCGCACGTTGATCAGGGTCTGCGGGGTGATGGCCTCGATGTCCTGCGTCGTCATGCGCTCGCGAACGACGCGCTCCATCCGGGACAACCCGGTGCGAACCTGGTTCTGGATGAGCTCGCCGACCGCGCGGATGCGACGGTTGCCGAAGTGGTCGATGTC
>NZ_JBDSPJ010000024.1:0-269632 GCF_039912695.1 Pseudolysinimonas sp. | reverse complement strand
GCAGGGTCTTGAGGTCTTCCAGGCTGAAATCTGCCATTGCTGATTCCTTACTTGGTTTCGGCTGCTGCGGTAGCAGCGGCTTCGGGCTTCTTGGCGGCGGCCGGCTTGGCCGCGACCTTCGGGGTTACGGGCTCGGCCTTCGGCGCCTCGGCCACGGGAGTGGTCTCGGCTTCTTCGACCGGCGCGGCTTCGGTTTCGGGTGCGGCTTCCGCAACAGGAGCGGCTTCGGCTTCGGCAACAGGCGCGGCTTCGGCTTCGACGGCTGGCGCCTTCTCTGCCTCGGTCGCTTCGGCTTCGATGCGAGCCTCGGCCTTAGCCTCGGACTCGGTCGCGTGCACCGGGACGATGGTCTCGTCGGCAGCGGCCTCGTGCTCGGCGACAACGGCGTCCGCGTCGTTCTCTGCGGCGGGGATCTCGGCGGCGACTACCTCGGCGACTGCTGCCGTGACATCTCCACCGGCGGCAACCGCGGTCTCGATCTTCTCGGCCTCGGTGGACGGGGTCTCAGAGGCCTGGAGCAGTTCGGCTTCCCATGCGGCGAGCGGCTCGACGGGTGCGTCACCCTCTTCCGGCTTCTGGTGGCGCTGGATGAGGCCCTCGGCTGCGGCGTCCGCGATGATGCGGGTCAGCAGGCCAACGGAGCGGATCGCGTCATCGTTACCCGGGATCGGGTACTGCACGTCGTCGGGGTCGCAGTTAGTGTCGAGGATCGCGATGACCGGGATGCCGAGCTTGTGCGCCTCGTCGATCGCGAGGTGCTCCTTCTTGGTGTCGACAATCCACACGGCAGACGGGGTCTTCGTGAGGTTGCGGATACCGCCCAGGCTCTTCTGTAGCTTGATCAGCTCGCGCTTCTGGATGAGCAGCTCCTTCTTCGTGAAACCACGGGTGGTGTCATCGAAGTCGACCTCTTCGAGCTCCTTCATGCGCGCGAGGCGCTTGGAGACGGTCTGGAAGTTGGTGAGCAGCCCACCGAGCCAACGCTGGTTGACGAACGGCTGCCCGACACGCTGTGCCTGCTCGGCGACAGTCTCTTGAGCCTGCTTCTTGGTGCCGACGAAGAGGATCGTGCCGCCGTGAGCGACCGTCTCTTTGACGAACTCGTACGCCTTGTCGATATATCCCAGCGACTGCTGAAGGTCGATGATGTGGATGCCGGAGCGCTCGGTCAGGATGAAACGCTTAACTTTCGGGTTCCACCGGCGGGTCTGGTGTCCGAAGTGCACGCCGCTGTCGAGCAGCTGGCGGATGGTGACGACGGCCATGGCCGTTCTCCTTTTCGCGAGCACGGCGAAACCGTGCTGCATTTTCTCAGTTGTGTCGATTTCGACCGGATGATCGGAATCCCTGGTACCCGGACGCGGTCCCGCACACCGTGAGGTGTGACTGGTGGGAGGCGGCCACCCCGTCGAAACGGAGCTGGGGGCACGCGAAGTCACTTCCGTGGAGGAAGTGCGGGATTCAGTGTAGCAGCGGCGCCTCCCGCGGACTACGCTGGGGCCCTGCCGGATGCCCGGCATCCGATGCAATACCGAGGAGCAAAGGAGGACCCGATGAACAACGACTCTGTCGTACCCGGAACCTTCACCCTTATCCTCGGGGCCACCGCCGCCTAAACACGCGTTCACAACTCAGCGACGCGTTCACCAACGCGGCCACGGTGGTCTCCCAATCGGAGACTCCGTTGAACTCTTCTCATGGCAATACCCCGTCACGCAAGAACCGCGGACGGTTCGACACCTTCTATGACTCCTGGTCCTCGCAGGATCTCACCGATACCAGCTTCTTCGGCGACACCTTCGCCGTGCCGAAATTCGCCGACGGGCGCCTCGGGGCGGGGCAACGCGCTTCGACGTGGCCATCGACGATGCCCACCGAACGTGGCCCAGAACCGCGACCCGACTGGGTCGTCACCTCGGCTTCCGCAGTCGATACCGAGCTCGGCATCCTGAAAACCGGGAAGGAAGCGGATGTCTTCCTGATCGAGCGCGCCGTGCCCGGTTCGCCGGGGGTGGTGCTGGCCGCGAAACGGTACCGGGGTCGCGACCACAGTGACTTCCATCGGTCGACCATCTACCAAGAGGGGAGACAGGTTCGTCGCAGCCGTGACCAGCGCGCGATCGACCGCGGCACGAACTACGGCGCCGCGCTAGCCGCGGTGACCTGGTCAGGCGCCGAGTTCGGCGCCCTGTCGCGGATGTACGAACTCGGCGTCGCCGTGCCGTACCCCGTGCAAGTTTCGGGGACCGAAATGTTGATGGAGTTCATCGGCGACGGCCTCGTCGCGGCACCCCGGATGTCGGCATCCCACGCTTCGGGCGGCGAACTCGCCGACCTGTTCGCGCAGACTTCCGAGATCCTGCTCGGGTTCGCCCGGGCAGGGCACGCGCACGGCGACCTCTCGCCCTACAACCTGCTTGTGCATCACGGTCGGGTGATCGCGATCGACCTCCCCCAACTCGTGGATGTCGTGGCCAACCCGAACGGGCTCGCCCTGCTCGAACGCGACTGCCGCAACGTGTGCGACTGGTTCGTGCGGCGCGGTCTGATCGAAGCGAATGCGGACGAACTCTTTGCGCGGGCGCTGGGCGAGCTGTTCTGAGTCCTCCCCCGACCGCTGGGTGGCGGGCGATCCACGGTCGCCCGCCACCCAGCACTCGAGCCTGCGGAATCTCCGAGGGTGAGGGGATGCGAAACCGTCGACTCCTCGTGGGGTTACTCGTTGCTGCGCTCTGGGCATGGCCGGTGCCATCGCCCCACGTGCTGGCTCGGCCGTACGTGGCACCCGCGACGCCATACTCGAGCGGACACCGCGGCATCGACATCCGGGCCGACGCGGGTACCGAGGTGCGGGCACCCGCCGACGGGGTGGTGCATTTCGCCGGGGTCGTCGTCGATCGGCCCGTGATCTCGATCGAACACGCGGGCGGGGTGTTGTCGTCGTTCGAGCCGGTCGAGCCTCTCGTCGCGACCGGCGACCGAGTGACCCGGGGCGAAGTGATCGGCATCCTGCTATCCGGGCATTGCGCGTCGCCCTGCCTCCACCTCGGTGCACGGATCGACGGCGAGTACGTTAACCCGCTGCTGTTCCTGGGTGGTCTCGAGCGGGCCGTGCTCTATCCGCTGGATTGAGGGCTCAAGCGCGGGGATGGGCGAGCCGGTACGACTCCTTGAGTCGCTCGGCCGAGACGTGGGTGTAGATCTGCGTCGTGGCGAGGCTCGCGTGGCCAAGCAGTTCTTGCACGGCCCGCAGATCGGCGCCGCCATCGAGCAGGTGGGTCGCCGCGGTGTGCCGAAACGCGTGCGGGCCGGACGGGCCGGATCCGGGAAGGTCGACGAGCAGCCCTGCGACGAGTTGGTAGACCGCGCGGGTGCTCATCGACGTGCCGCGGGCACCGAGAAAGATCGTGCCAGGGTCGGGGTTACTGCCAAGCAGCAGAAGTCGGGCGCCGTCGAGATACCCGTCGAGGGCACGACCGGCCGGGATGCCGAAGGGCACCACCCGCTCTTTGTCACCCTTTCCGAGAACTTTCACCGTCATCCGCTCGCGATCAAGGTCGGCGACTCTCGCACCCACCACCTCACTGACCCGCAACGCCGAGGCGTAGAGCAGCTCGATGATGGCGAGATCGCGCACATCAGCGGGTTCGCCGATCGCAGCCTTCTCAGCAAGGCCGTCGAGCAACCCGTCGACCTGGGTGCGCGTGAGCACGCGCGGAAGGTGTCGGTCGGCTCGCGGTGCCTTCAGCCGGTGGCCTGGGTCGCCATCCGACCAGCCGCTTGCCGCTAGCCACTTCGTGAATCCACGGGCCGCGGCACTGTGCCGAGCGAGCGTTGACTTCGCGAGCCCCGCCGTCGACCCGCGCCACAACCAGCCGCGCAGAAGTTCGAGGTCGATCCCGGCGGAATCGTCGACCCCGGTGGTCGCGGCGAACCCGGCGAGGTCAGCGAGGTCGCTGCGGTAGGCCCGCAGGGTGTGAACGCTGAACCCGCGGTCGAGCTCGAGATGACGGGCGTACCCGTCGATCGCCGCCAGCAGATCCACATCCCCATGGTCCCGCGATCGACGGCCGTCCCGCCCGAGGATCGCCGCGTGAGTCGGCTACTCGGGGGCGGCGCTCGACTCGACTTCGGCGAGGTTGAACGTCGATTTCTTGTACGAGAAGGCCTGGATGCGGTCGTCGGGCGACATCGCGGCGAGGGCTCCGAGCACCGAGTCGGGGAACCCTGACACCTGTCGGGTCTCGACGGCGGGAACGACCGAGTGCAGAATCTGGTCGTCGTAGACGTGCACGAGGTTGATCGACTGGGCGCCGTCGACGCCGAGCAGGCTGCCGACTGGTGCGCTCGGATCGATCGTGTAACAGGTGGCGGCAGCGACCGACACCGGGATGCCGGCAAACATCCCCGACATCGCATGATGCAGATGGCCGGCCAGGATGGCGCGCACATCGGTGCCCCGGATGACGTCCGCCAGCCGATCCATCTGCTGCAGTTCGAGGATCGCCATGATCTCAACCGGCGAGGGCAGTGGCGGGTGGTGCATCGCGAGCAGGGTGCCGTCGGCGGCGGGCTCGGCGAGCACTTCGGTCAGCCACTCGAGCTGGCTGTCGAGCAAGGCACCGTGGTGATAGCCCGGGACCGTGGAGTCGAGGGAGATGATGCGCAGGCCGCCGATCATCTCGACGCGATCCTGCGGAGCCGTGCTCTCTTCTCCGAACAGGCCGGCTGAATACGCCGGCCGCTCGTCGTGGTTGCCCATCACCCAGACGATGCTCGCGCCGAGTTTCGCGGCCGCGGGTTCTACTGTCGCTTTGAGCCGCGCGTAGGCATCGGGCTCGGCGAGGTCGGCGAGGTCGCCGGTGACCACGATCGCCTCGATCGGCAGGTTCGAGCGTTCGAGAAGTTGTAGGGCGAAGGCCAGCGGCGGGTCGGTGTCGACGGCGCCATACAGCGGCCGACGTGCCCCCAAAAAGTGTGTGTCGCTAATGTGGGCGATTACGTGTCGCGCCGGAGGGAACTGGCCCAGTTGCACCATGCGCGCACTCTACGCGGTGCCGGTGTCGCGACGGATGAGGAACGGGTGTCGGGGCGCTACGGGGTTGCTCGCCGCCATCCCGTCGGGCTCTCGGTAACGAGCCCGTCGAGATCGAGCAGGCCAAGTTCTGCCCGTACCTCGTCGAGCGACAGTCCCGAGATCGCCGCGACCCGAGAGACGTCTCGACCGGTGCGAGCCAGGGCGTCGAGCACTCTCGTTCGGGTCGGGGTTGGACCGCTCGCCGGACCGACTGAGGGGGTCGCGGGATCGATGAGCTCGGCCATCTCTTGCGCAGACGTCACGCAGACGGCGTCGTACTCGCGGATGAGGCGGTGGCATCCTGCCGAAGCTGAACTCGTGACCGGTCCCGGCACCGCGCCGAGCGGCCTCCCGAGTTGGGATGCGTGACCGGCCGTGTTCAACGAACCAGAACGCCATCCCGCTTCGATGACGACAGTGGCTCGGCTCGCCGCGGCGATTAACCTGTTGCGCTGGAGGAACCGCCATTTAGTTGGCGCCGTTCCGCAGGGCACCTCGGATACAACGGCCCCGTGCTCGACGATGCGGTTGAGCAGAGTCTCGTGCGCACTCGGGTAGAAGCGATCGACCCCACCGGCGAGGAACGCCACGGTGGTGCCCCGACTGGCGAGAGCTGCACGATGGGCCGCGCCGTCGATGCCGAACGCTGCACCGGAAACGATGGCGAACCCGCGGTCGACCAGTCCGCTCGCGACTTCGATGGTGACGTGCTCTCCGTACCCGGTTGCCGCTCGCGCACCAACAATCGCGAGGGATCGGTCGAGCGCACCCAAGACTCCCGGAACACCCCGCACCCACAGTGCCATCGGCGCGTGCACCCCGAGATCGTCGATCCCTGTTGGCCACTCCTCGTCGCCCGGAATGACGAGTCGCGCCCCGAACCTGGCGGCCTGCCGCAGGTGTAGCAGGGAGTCGACGTGGGCGAGGCGCGGGCGCCACCGTTCCGCAGCCGCCGAGTAGGACCCGCCCGCGCGGTCGTCGAGAGAAGCGCCGGCGTCGAGGAGTTCGAGCGCCTCGACCGCGCCGACGGCGGCAATCAGTCGACCCGCGTCCCCATCTCCGGGTTCGGTGATGCCTGACCAGCGTGCTCGCGCGAACCGTTCGAGGATTGAGTCGCGATCAAACTCGGGTGGCGACACCGCACGCACCAGCGCGGCGACCTCAGACGCGGGTACTCCGGCGATCATGCTGCCGCCCTCCGCATCAGAAGTGCGCGACCAACGTGCGACTCGGCGGGGCGCTCGACCTCTTCGAGATCGGCGAGGGTCCACGCCATTCGGAGTACCCGGTCGTAGCCGCGCATCGTGATCCCGCCGCGTTCAAGCGCACGGTCAAGTGCGGCCGTCGCACCGCGAGCGGGCACTCCAGCGGGCGACCGCAACCAGGTTCCCGGAACCTCGGAGTTGAACCGCCAGGGTGTCGACGCCAACCGTTGCGCTGCTACCGCACGAGCCCGTTCGACGCGGAGCCGAGCGGTTGTCGTGTCGACCTGAGGCCCGTCACCCGCCGTGCGGAGTTGGGCGGCGGTGATGCGTTCGACCCGCAACCGGATGTCGACACGGTCGAGCAACGGACCGCTCAGTCGACCGAGATAGCGGCGCTGGGCGAACGGAGTGCAGAGGCACTCCTTGTCCCGCGAGCCCGCATTGCCGCACGGACACGGGTTGGCCGCCATTACGAGTTGGAACCGTCCGGGGAACCGCGCGGTACCCGCCGCCCGAGCGATCGTGATGATGCCCGATTCGAGCGGCTGCCGAAGGGCGTCGAGGGCATGGGGCGAAAACTCGGGAGCTTCATCGAGAAAAAGCACGCCGTGAGCCGCCCGCGCCGCAGCCCCGGGACGCAGCACTCCACTCCCGCCGCCGATGATCGCCGCGGGCGACGCCGTGTGATGCGGTGCTTCCAGGGGCGGTCGGGTGCGCAACTGGTCGCCGACAGGCAGACCCGAAAGCGAGCGAAGCGACGAGACGTCAAGCGCTGCTTCCGGATCAAGATCGGGCAGGATGCCGGGCAGCCGAGTGGCGAGCATGGTCTTGCCTGCACCGGGAGGTCCGAGCAGAAAGATGTGGTGTCCTCCTGCAGCCGCGACCTGCAGTGCCTCAACGGCATCCCGATTGCCGACGATGTCTGCGAGGTCGCCCTGCTCGGCGTCGTCGGAAGCCGTCGCGGGTGGCAGAAGAAGCGGGGCCGCCTCACGCGGTTCGAGTTGAGCACCGTGCCAAATCGCCGCGTCGCGAACGCTCGTGACGGGCACCACGGTGATTCCCGGAACGAGGGCGGCCTCCCCCGCATTTCCCGCCGGCACGAGCACCGTCGTATATCCGGCTCGCGCCGCGGCCAGCACCGACGGGAGGATGCCGGGTGTCGGCCGCAGTCGCCCGTCGAGAGCGAGTTCGCCGAGGTGCACGACCCGGTCGACCGACGGCCCCGAGACGACACCATCCGCGGCTAGGGCGGCAATCGCGATGCCCAAATCGAAGGCCGTGCCGTGCTTGGGAAGTGCCGCCGGGGAGAGGTTGATCGTGAGTTTGCGGTGGGTGATCGGGCAGCCGGCGTTTGCTGCGGCCGCCCGCACGCGTTCGCGCGCTTGCCCGAGAGCCAAGTCGGGGAGTCCGATCAGCACGAAGCCGGGAAGGTGCGCGGAAATGTCGGCCTCGATGTCGACGACGGTCCCCTCAAGACCCAGGAGGGCGATCGCGTGGGTGCGTGCGACGCGCATCAGAGCGCGCCCATCAGACCGGCGCGCTTCAAAAGATGCCCTCAAGGTGCTCAATCGACGCGGGTGCGTCGCGCGGGGCGATCACGCCGATCGCGTCGATGCGGATGCGCGTGGTGCCAGCGACCGGCCCGTGGGCATGCAGCCAGGACGTCGCGAGTCGCCGCAGGCGGGCGAGCTTCCGTGGCGTGATCGACTCGAACGGATGACCGAACATCGTTGAGGAACGGGTCTTCACCTCGATCACCACGACGGCATCGCCGTCGCGCGCCACCAGATCGACCTCACCCTCGGGGCAACGCCAGTTGCGATCGAGAATCTCGTAGCCCAACCGCGCGAGCGCGTTCTCTGCGATGCGCTCGCCCCGCATCCCGAGTTCGTCCTTCTCTGCCATGGGGCAAGAGTGCCGATCGGGGTCACGGTCGAGCGAAGAGCGCCCGCCCGCCGGGCAATTCGCGCAAAAACGAAGGATGGGGAGGACGCTGGCGCGGTACAGGCTATTCGCGAAGCGGGAGGCTTAACGCCCCGGCAGATGAGGCCGCATTCGAGCCTCGAGTAGCTCGATCAACGCCGGCTCCATGAACGCGTACCGGTCAGGAATGTCGAGACAGACAACACGAGTACTCCCCAGTGCCCGTGCGTAGCCACGCCGGAGCTTCGTGCGATGCGCCTTCTCCATCACCACAACCAGGTCGGCCCAGTGCAACTGGCAGCCTCGTGTCGTCGAACCGGCAACCCATAGCGCGTTCGTGACCGTCGCGGGCATTGTCGGCGGCCTCGCCGGATTGGCGTCCCTCATCTGGACAGCGATCTAGTCCGTCACCCTTCGACCGCGCGCGATGGTCGGTGAACCGCCTTATCGTCGCCGCGGGTCGCCGTGCGGACTCACTGCTGGGGCGGCAAAGCTCCCCAGCCAGAGGGCCCGTTGGTTCGACATCGGATTATCGGTGCTCCAACGAGGGGCCTGCTACCCTACGTCTTCTACCTCGCCAAACACCTCGACAGAGAAAGGCCAACAACCTATGAAACTCCGCAAACCTTTGACCGTCCTGCTCGCCGCCGCGGCGAGCCTCGCGCTCAGCATCGGTGTCGCGGCGCCCGCAGATGCGACCTCCTCTTTCACATACGGAGGCACGCTCAACTGCCCGAGCTTTATGACTGCCCAAGTTTCCTTCTCGGGCAGCGATCCGAGCCTCACCACAGTGGGCTCCGAGGGCGGCTCCGTCCGTTGGTGGAAACCGGGTACTTCAAAGATGTATTACTCCAATTTCACGCTAACTAATAAGACTCATTCCTACCTCCTACGTGCTCCAGCTGGCGGAGCGTACTCCTACTCGGTGGTGAGCCCCGTAAAGATCTCGGTGTACGCGACTTGTTCCATCTAGTGGCAAGGCCCATCCACTAGCGACGGAACGGCGAACGCCCCAGAGCTCGCCGGGGTTGTTGACCCCGGCGAGCACCCCAATGCCGATGATGATCAGCACGACACCCCAGAGTTTGGTCAGCACCCAGCCAATACCGTGTGCGACTGATTCGCCCGCGGAGGCGACCTTCTCTGCCTTCTCCCACCCGGTCGTGTGCTGCGGCTGCACGTACTGAGTGGGGTGGCTGCGGGACGCCGTCTTCGGGAGACATGGACACAATCGTCCCTCTCGGGCCGTGCCGCTGGGTACGCGACGCGGCCAGGCTAGGCCCGGGATGACTGACGCGCCATGTGTAGCGGTGCCCATCTCCGCCGAGACGGGCTACTCGTCGAGCGCGAGTTCCTTCGGCAGCTCGAGATCCTTCTCGCCCCGCATTTCGACGTTGACGTCTTTGAAGGTGAGCACCCGCACGCTCTTCACGAAGCGGTCGGCGCGGTAGACATCCCACACCCAGACGTCGTTCATCGTGAGTTCGAAGTAGAAGTCGTTGGCGGTGTCTTTGCGCTCGAGGGTGACCTCGTTGGCGAGGTAGAAGCGTCGCTCGGTCTCGACGACGTAGGTGAACTGCCCCACCACGTCGCGATACTCGCGGTAGAGGGCCAGTTCGACCTCGCGGTCGTAGTCCTCGAACTCGTCCTCGTCCATCAGGCGAGTCTAGCTAGGCGATGTGCTCATCGAGCTGGAACAGCCCCGGCTGCCGCAGCCAACTCCAGCGGTGCAGCGGGCTCGCCCCGATCGCGTCGATGCCGGCGTAGTGGTCGGCCGACGCGTAGCCCTTGTTCGAAGTCCAGTTGTAGCCCGGATGCACCGGATCCGCCTCGATCATCAGCCGGTCGCGATGCACTTTCGCCAGAACGGATGCCGCAGCCACCGCCGCGCAAAACCGGTCGGCTTTGACTTTCATCGTCACCGGCAGCGCGCGGTCGATGGCCGGCGAGAGCCAGTCGTGGGAACCGTCGAGCAACACGATCGCCCCGGTGAGATCGACACCCTGCTCGCGGATGGCATCCAGAGCTCGCTTCGCGGCGAGCCCGAGCGCCGCGATGATTCCGATCTGCTCGATGCGTTCGTTCGACACCAGGCCGACGGCGCCGTGCCGCACCCAGTTCGCCACCTTCGGCTGCAGTTCTTCGCGCTTGGCTTCGGCGAGCAACTTCGAGTCCTTCAAACCCTCGGGTGCCGTGCGAGTGTCAATGTCGACGATCGCCAGCCCCACCCCGACCGGGCCGGCGATCGCGCCGCGACCCACCTCATCCATCCCGATCACGAGGCGTGCACCATCGCGCAACAGTTGCCGCTCGTGTCGCAGAGTGGGAACCGTCGAAGTCATGCCGAAACCGTCAGTCGTGGGGGCGCGCCATCAGGGCGGGAAAGCCTGCCGGCTGCCCCTCCTGGACGCCCGAGAAGATCAGCGGGTAGTTGTCGAGCCAGCTCCAATGGCTCACCGGCCAGGAGATCAGGATGGCGCGGCCGACGACGAGATCCTCGGAAACAAATCCCTTGCTCGGGGTGTCCTGGTTGTACCGGGAGTCCTTCGAGTTGTAGCGATTGTCGCCCATCACCCAGAGCGACTTCGCGGGAACGGTGACCGAGAAGTCGTCGCGCGAAACCTTCGTCACACCGTCGGGCAACTGCACGTAAGAGGTCTCGTCGAGCGGCACGCCGTTGACGGTCATCTGGCCGAAGTCGTTGCAACACGCGACGGTGTCTCCCGGCAGCCCGATGACGCGCTTGATGAGGTGATCATTCGAGTCCGGAGCTGTCAGACCGACGATCGACAGCAGCCAGTCGAAGAAGGCAGCAACCGGGTTCTGGTCGGCGGCGGGCGGAGTGGGCGGCAGCCATCCACCGGGGTCCTTGAATACGACAACATCGCCGCGCTCGATCGGCATCAGGTCGGGAACCAACTCGTTCACGATGATGCGGTCGTTCGTGTAGAGAGTCGGCTCCATTGAGGCCGACGGGATGTAGAACGAGCGGATCAGGAACGTCTTGATCAGAAACGAGATGACGATCGCGGCGAGCAGGATGAGCGCGACGTCGCGCAGAAACGCCCGCCAGCCTTGCAGCTTCTTGCGCTTGGCAGGCCCCGACCGGGTCGTTGTAGCGACGTCGCTCGATGCCGCAGAATCCTTTTCGGGCTCACTGCTCTGGAGAATATTGCTCACACGCGCCGGCGGCGGCGCATCCTCGTCTGTCATGTCACCCCTGGGTTCCGTGACAGCATACGACGCGCCGCGAAACGCGACGGGCGACGCGCGAAGAGCGGTGCGGGACTAGTTGTCCCGCTTCTCCTTGATCTTCGCCTTCTTGCCTCGCAGGTTGCGCAGGTAGTAGAGCTTCGCGCGACGAACGTCACCGCGCGTGACGATCTCAATGTGGTCGATGACCGGGGAGTGCACCGGGAACGTGCGCTCGACACCGACCTGGAAGCTGACCTTGCGGACCGTGAAAGTCTCGCGGACGCTCTCGTTCGTGCGGCCGATGACAACACCCTGGAAGACCTGGATGCGCGCGCGCGTGCCTTCGATGATGTTCACGTGCACCTTCACGGTGTCACCGGGGCGGAAGTCGGGAATGTCCGACCTCAGAGAGGCGGCGTCGACGTCGTCGAGGATATGCATGGTGAATCGCTCTCTGCGACCGCTCTCAGGTCGGGCGCGGGTGTAGGTGGTTGGAGTGAGATGTTCTTACGAGATCGTGACCTGACCGAAAGGTAGGCACCGCTGACCCCCCTGAGGCAGGGTCGTGCCGGACACAAACGTTCATCCTGCCACATCTGGGCCGGGAGCCAAAGCCGCGGAGGCGGCATCCGAACTAGGCTTCTGCGGTGATTGAACTGCGCACCCCTGCCGAGATCGACCAGATGGCGGTCGCCGGTGCATTCGTCGCCCAGGTGCTCGAAGCCACTCGCGACGCCGCCGCGGTCGGAGTGAACCTGCTCGACCTCGATGCCCTCGCGCACGACCTCATTCGTACCAAGGGTGCGGAGAGCTGCTACATCGACTACCACCCGTCGTTCGGCGGGTCGCCGTTCGGCAAAGTGATCTGCCTCTCGGTCAACGACGCCGTGCTGCACGGACTGCCGCACTCCTACGTTCTGAAAGACGGCGACCTGCTCTCGCTCGACTTCGCAGCCTCGGTCGGCGGATGGGTCGCCGACTCCGCACTCTCGATCGTCGTCGGGACGCCACGGGATGTCGACCTCGCCCTGATCGCGACCGCCGAAGCCGCGCTGACGGCCGGCATCGCGGCGGCGACCGTCGGCAACAAGGTCGGCGACATCTCGGCCGCAATCGGGGATGTCGCGCACTCCGCCCGACTCAAGGTCAACCTCGACTTCGGCGGACACGGGGTCGGGCGCATCATGCACGGCGACCCGCACATTCCCAACGATGGGCGTGCCGGAAGGGGTCTCGTGCTGCGACCAGGACTCGTGTTCGCGGTGGAACCCTGGTTCATGCTCGGCACCGACAAGATCTCCACCGACGCCGACGGATGGACGCTGCGCAGCAAGGACGGCTCGCGCGGCGCGCACGTTGAACACACGATCGCGGTCACCGACGCCGGTCCGCGAGTGCTGACGGCGCGATCCTCGTAGGCCCGTCGGGTCGTGTTACCGCGGCGGGTCAGGCGGGTGGAGGCGGTGGCCCCATCATCGGCACCGGCGGCGGCGCCATCGGGATGACCCGAGAGCGGATTTCACGCGGTATCTGCGCGTTGCGCACTCCCGCGACGATGACGATCACGATCGCCACAATGATCAGAAGCGGCCAGACCAGCATCACCGGGCTGAAGAGCCAGGGGCACAGTACTTGCAGTGTGATCGTCAGAACGATGAAGCCCAACTCGATGGTGAGCAGCGCCTTCTCCGCGATCGAAAGTCCGGCATGTCCGTGCATCCTCATCACCAGAGCATTCACCGTGACCGAGACGGCTAGCGCGGGGAGAACGAAGACAGCATCGACCTGAGCCGCAAAAACGCCGAATTCGCTGGAGTTCTGGACAGGCGTTGTGAGCACGTAGGTCGCCACCGCGACCACCACGAGGGCGACGGCGACACCCATCTGAATCCAGAACCAGAGCTTGGTATCGGACAGTCGCGACTCAGGCATACGGGGAATCATCCTGGATCGGCGGCAGAAGATCGGGACGCACGCGACGGGTTCGTTCGAACTGCTGCTCGCGGCGCCAGGCCGCAATTGCGGCATGGTTGCCGCCGAGCAGCACAGGAGGAGTCTGGAGGTCGCGCCACACGGGTGGCTTTGTGTAACTCGGGTACTCGAGGAGTCCGTCCTCGTGACTCTCCTCGATCAGCGATTCGGGATTTCCGACGACCCCGGGAACGAGCCGACCCGCCGCCTCGATCATCGCCATCGCCGCGACCTCACCCCCGTTCAACACGTAGTCGCCGAGGCTGAGCTCGAGGACATCCGCTCGCGTCCTGGTGTGGTCGATGACCCGCTGGTCGATGCCCTCGTAGCGGCCGCAGCAGAAGATCAAATGCTCGCGAATGCTGAGGTCCCGTGCGGTCTTTTGCGTGAAGAGCGTGCCTGCCGGGGTCGTGAAGATGACGGTGCTGCCGTCGGTGAGCAAGCTGTCGAGAGCCTCGCCCCACGGTTCAGGGCGCATCACCATCCCGGCTCCCCCGCCGGCCGGAGTGTCGTCGACGGTGCGGTGGCGGTCGTGCGTGAAGTCGCGCAAGTCATGCACCCGGATGTCGAGGGCGCCGGTCTGCCGCGCGCGCCCCAGGAGTGAGACGTCGAGCACCGAGAAGAACTCGGGGAAGATCGTCACGACGTCGATGCGCACGGCTTCAGGGTATCCGGCGAGCTCCGTCCCTAACTCTCGGCCAGAGGGCAGGTTATCCACGCATCGGGGCCGAGACCCCTCCTGACCGAGAGTTCGGTCCGATGCTCGGACCGTGCAAACAGGATTGCTCTCGACGCTGGCCCTCCGAACTCACGGGATGAGCCGTGCCGACCTCCACCGCGCGCTCGACGACGGCACGCTCGTGAGAGTACGTCGCGGGTGGTACGCCACTTCGACAGCTCCGCCGGCGATCGTCGTTGCGGCGAAAATCGGTGGACGACTGACCGGTCTAGCGGCGTTGAAACTCCACGGGGCATGGACGCTCACTACCCCGCCGATCGATGTCCGGGTCGCCGACGGGGTCTCCATCGTGCGCGTACCTGGGAGCACCGTCCATTGGACGAGCGAACGCGTGACCCCGGGAATCGACTCGCCATCTGAGGCGCTCGAGGTCGCCATCGTCTGCGCCGATCTTCGTGCGGTCGTGATCGCCGTCGACTCCCTCGTCAATCGTCGGATCCTGAGTGAATCTGAGGCGCGAGCCGTACTCAACGCCTCAGCGCGAGGACGGCGCGCGCTAACGCTGCACGATCCCGCGGCCGAGTCAGGTATCGAAACCCTCGTGCGACTCGCGCTTCGCCGCCTCCGGATCCGCCTGCGGAGTCAAGCGGTCATCGTCGGCGTCGGTCGTGTCGACTTCCTGATCGGGCAGAGGCTCGTGATTGAAGCCGACGGCTACGAGTGGCACGCCGACTCGGCTCGGTTCGAAGCCGACCGGGAACGTGACCGTGAATTGGTACGGCGCGGGTACGTGGTCATCCGGGCGTCTTACAAGCAGGTGACGACCAACCTCGACGCGGTGACGGAGACCGTGCTGGCCGTCATTCGCCGACGGGAGCACCTCTGGCGGCCCATCCACCGTGCCCAACTCTCGGAATTAGGCAGGCTCATCGACGTATCGGATGCGGCGGCTCGAGATTCCGAGAGTTAGGGCGCCGGTGCCGGTGCGGGGTCGGGTGTGGCAGCGGGCGCCGTGGGGGTGTCTGCGGGATCGTCCGGCAGGTCTTCGAAGAGACCCGGCGGCGGAGTGATCGTGACGGTACCGGCGGCGATATCGACTGCCGGAACGATCGCGGCGACGAAAGGCACCAACACTTCACGGTCGCCGACGTCGATCGCGAGCAGGTCTTGCGCCGGGAAGTGCTCGACGCGGGCGACGCGGCCGACATCCTGTCCGTCGCGCAGAACGCGCAAGCCGACCAACTGGTGGTCGTACCAGGCGTCAGGTTCCGTCGATACCTCGGTGAGATCGTGATCGATCCAGAGGATGGCGCGCACCAGTGTCTCGGCCGCGCTGCGGTCGTCAACATCCTTGAAGAACCCGACCGGATGGCTGTTGTACCAGCGCAACTCGGTGAGTTCGAGCGTCTTGCCATGCCACGGGGATGACGTCGGCACTTGCAGGGTGAAGATCGCGCCCGGTGTGAACCGACGCTCGGGCTCGTCGGTGAAGAGTTCGAGCTTGAGGGCGCCTTTGAGTCCGTGGGCTTTCGTCAAACGCCCGACACGAAGCTGCGTCGTGCCCAAAGGCTGCGCTTTCGGAGTGTTCACGCCTCGTCGGTGTCGACGACGTCGACGCGAACGCGCCGCCCATCGGCGAGCGCCGTCACGAGCTGGCGCAGTGCCTTGGCGGTGCGACCAGACCGTCCAATGACGCGACCGAGGTCATCGGGATGCACCCGCACCTCGAGCAGCTCGCCACGCGGTGAGTTCGACAACTCGACCTGGACGTCGTCCGGGTTGTCAACGATCCCCTTGACGAGGTGCTCGAGGGCGGAAGCCAGCATGACCTACGCCTTGTCGGAAGGAGTCTCGTCGGCCGCAGGGGCCTCGGCGGCGACCTCGTCGGCAGCCGCGCCTTCGCCCATTGCCTCGTCTTCGGCAACCTCGCCAGCGGTGACGGCCTCGGCCTCAACCGCAGGGGCCTCAACCGCAGGGGCCTCAACCGAAGCAGCTTCGGGAGCCTCGACGGCTTCAACCGGCGCTTCGACGGCAGCCTCGGGCTCGGCGGCTTCAACCGGCGCCTCAACGACGGCTTCGACCTTGGGCGCGACCTTCTCGGCCTTCGGCTTCAGGACAGGCTTCTTCTTCGCGTCGATCGAGAACGGCGCAGGAACCTCCTTGTAGCGGATGGTGCTCTTGGCACCCTTCTCGCCCTTGAAGATGCCCCAGTCGCCCGAAAGCTTCAGCAGCACCGCGACCTGCTCGGTCGGCTGAGCGCCGACGCCGAGCCAGTACTGGGCACGCTCGGAGTTGATCTCGATGAACGAGGGCTCCTCGGTGGGGTGATACTTACCGATCTCTTCGATCACACGACCGTCGCGCTTGGTGCGCGAGTCGGCGACGACGATGCGGTAGTACGGCGCGCGGATCTTGCCGAGGCGCTTGAGACGGATCTTGACTGACAAGAAAAAACTCCTACAAGTGTGTGCGATGACGGTCGAACTGCTCCCGTGCGCGTGGGGCACACTCGGCAGGTAGCTCTAAGGGAGATCGTCCGGGCCGGATAGAGGGTCGGGCTGTTCGGGCGGTCCAACGGACAATTCTGGCAGACTCCGCGGCATCCTGCGACCACGGGTTTTCTGCAGGTTGCTTCAGATCGAGGTTCGACGGACGAAGAACACAACGGCACCAACGACGACGAGCAGCAGAATCCCGATCCCGACCACGAGCAACCACCACAAATCGGGTGCGGATGCGGGGGCTGGCTCGGCTGCGGGCGTCGCGCTCGGGGCGGGGCTGGCCGACGGTCGCGGCGTGGCCGAGGGCGTCGGGGTCGGGCTCGGAGTCGGGGACGGGGACGGGGATCCTGCCGCCACGACGCCCGTGCCCGAACCGGTGCCGCGAGGACCAGGTGCCACGACGCCGCCTGAGCCGCCTGATCCAGCGGGAATGACGGCGGCATCGAGCGCAGCGCATGCGCCGGCGCCGGTATCGGGATCGACGAGCGCGAAGACGAGGGTATCAACGGACACGGTTGGGAGGTTGGCGTAGCACGCGGGCAGCGGGTCGAGTGGCGTTGACGTAGCAAAATCGGGTGAAGTGGCCCCATTCAGCACGCTCAGAATGTGACCGTCCCCGTCCACGAACTGAAGTCGGTAGCCGTCCCCGAGCGTGTGGATCACGAATCCGAAGTTCGCAAAGAATGTCCCGAAGTCGAATGACGTGAAGTGGTTGACCAGAACCCACGAGCTGCCCGACGCCTTGAATAGGCGAACGTCGATGCCGAACAGGAAGTTGCTGTCGAGATCGGCGACGCCCCCGATGATCTGGATGTCGGTCGGGGGTGACGAGCCATCGGAGAGAACGAAGTCGATCCCCGACTTCGTTCCGACCACGGGGGTGAAGACCGGGTCGCACCCACAGCCATCCCAGCCGTCGTAAACCTTGGACTCGTAGATGCTGTTATCCCAGTCCTCGGCGTACACGGCGTAGGTCAGGCCCGGCCGGACGTAAAGCGTGTAGTGGCCGTCGGCATCCGTCTGCGTTTCGGCGTATTCGTGGAAGTCGGGATGGTCTTCGGTCCAGACCCAGATGCCTTCGATGGGATGCCCGCCGGCATCCGTGACGGTTCCGCTGATGGAGACCGCGTCCGGCATGGTCATCTCGAGACCCGAAACGGGCTGCTCCGGGGTGCCCGCGAAGTGCGTAGCGAGCGCCGGGTCTTCGAGCTCGCCACCGAGGAAGGCGTCGGCGTAAGGAGACGACTCGCTCTCAGCGATGAAGTTGAGGGTGTACTGGGTGGACGCGATCGGAACGTTGATCGTGAAGTTGCCGTCCGTCGAGGTGACGCTGCTGGCCGGGGAGCCGACCTGCTGCCAACCAGCCGAGGTGAGCCGATACAGCTGGACCCGGATATTCCCCATCGTCGCCGACCAGTTGAGGATCTCGCCGCTGATGGGTGCGTAGCGGTTGAGCTCAAGGGTCGGGAACGCGGCGGAGCTCCCCGCCACGGTGACGTTCTGAAGGCCGATGCCGAACGTTCCGTCCGTGCCCACCGTCCCCTCTGCCACGAACGCCTGATATATCCCATCGCCCAGCACCTGAGTGGTCGTGAATGAGCCGTCGGCGAGCGTCGTCACCGTCTCGACGTCGGTAACCGGGCTCACATTGAGGTCGAGGATGCGCACGGCGACTCCTGCCGCCGGCTGACCCCCTAGATCGAGCACCAATCCTGTTGCCACAGCGTCGGCCGACGCGCTTGCGACGGGAACGAGGACACCGGCCAGGCCGAGTGCAATGGCCACCGACGTCGCGAGCGCGCGCCGGACGAGACGGGGCATGGAACGGTGATCAACGACGGACTCGGAATGACGCGACACGGGGCCTCGATCTGCTGGGGTCGCCTCACTTTACTGGTCGACGCGCCTGGCG
The DNA here is from genome assembly GCF_039912695.1 of Pseudolysinimonas sp. Classification (GTDB taxonomy): domain Bacteria; phylum Actinomycetota; class Actinomycetes; order Actinomycetales; family Microbacteriaceae; genus Pseudolysinimonas_A. The sequence goes on along the minus strand of NZ_JBDSPJ010000024.1, from coordinate 251,169 downwards.
ACTACGCGGCCGCCGCGACCCGCGGGCGTCGCCGTGACAGGGCGACTCCGACCAGACACACGAGCCCGCCCACGAGCGCGAGAACGTGCGGGATCTCCCCGAACGCGAGGAACCCCATGAGGATCGCGAGCGGTGGTGACAGGTAGCTCGAGATTCCGAGTTGGCCGGCCGGCATCCGCTTCAGCGCGTAGGCCCAGGTTGTGAAGGCGAGAGCTGTCGGCACCAGGCCGAGATACAGCGTGCCGAGCCACGCGGATGTTGGCGCGACCGCAAGCTCGGTGACGAGTGACCCGGCGAACGGGAGGCAGACGACGAGTCCGATCGCACAGCCGATGAAGGTGGCCTGGATCGCCGGGATGCGTCGAACGACCGGCTTCTGGGTGATCACCCCGATCGCGTAGGCGATTGCGGCGGCGAGCGCGAGGAGGGCGCCCACGACATCCACCGGATGCGCGGTGCCGGAGCGCAGGATCGTGCCGACCCCGATCAGGATGACGCCCGCGAACGCAACAACCGCCCCGATCGCGAGCCACTTGGGGATGCCTTCGCCCAGGAAGATTCCCGCGCCGAGCGCAATCAGGATCGGGCCGATGCCGACGATCATCGCGGCTGTCCCCGCGTCGAGAGTGTGCTCCGCGGTGTTGAGTGCGACGTTGTACGCCCCGAACCAGGCGACGCCGTAGACGACGAGCTGAATCCACTCACGACGGGTCGGTGGAACCCAGCGGTGCGCGATAAGCGCCGCGACGCCGAGAGCGACCGTGCCGACAGCCAACCGCCCGAGCGCGAGTGCCCCTCCGTCGAGGTGCTGGCTGACGCCACGGATGACGACGAAGGCGCTCGCCCACGCCACAAACGTGAAGACGACGGCACCCAACAACAGCCAACGGGAGAAGCTCACGCGCCCACGCTACGGATCACCGCAGACGCGCGATACGTCGGTCACGGTCAGTCTTGCTGGGAATCCCGCCAGGCGAGCATCTTTTTGACGACCGCGAGATCGTGGGTGGCGTCGATCGCGACCTCGAACAGGGTCACACCGAGCTCGCGGTAGACGTCGAGTTCGGCGAGCTCGGTCGACCCGAAGCCGCGAATCGAAGTACCCGTCGAGATCTCGATCTCCCCGACCGGCCGGCCGATCTCTTCGCACCAATGCCGGAGTACGCCGATCTTGCGCATCATCGTCTCGGGGTCGGCAAACGAGTGCCAGATGTCGGCGTGCTGCGCCACGATCTTGAGGGTCTTCTGTTCCCCACCGCCGCCGATCAGGATCGGGATCTGCCGCGTTGGGGCGGGATTCAGCAGCTCCCAACGGGCACGGATGCGCGGGAGATCTTGGGAGAGCGCGTCGAGGCGACTTCCCGGAGTACCGAACGGGTAGCCGTACTCGGTGAAGTCGCGCTCGAACCATCCTGAGCCGGTGCCGAAGATGAAACGTCCGGTGCCGGTGGAATGCGCGCTGATCTGGTCGACCGTTCGTGCCATGTCAGCCTGGAGGTCGGGGTTGCGGTACGCGTTGCAGTTGACGAGCGGGCCGAACTCGACGCGCGTGGTCTGCTCAGCGATTGCCGCAAGCATCGTCCACGCCTCGAAATGCAGGCCGTCGCGATCGCCGCTCAGGGGAAAGAAGTGGTCCCAGTTGAAGACGATGTCGACGCCGAGGTCTTCGAGTTGGCGGACGGTGTCTCTGATGATCGGGTACGGCGCGTGTTGGTTGGAGACCTGAACGCCGACCCTGATGTTGCGTTTCCCTGAAGAGGTCATCTTCACACCATAGGGGCGGCGCATGGTCTCAAAGTGACACTTTCTCAGCGGGCCGCGACTGGCACTCCTGGCCCGTGGTCAGCGACCGAGCATCTTCTGGAGGGCGGCCAGTTCTTCCGGTGTCGGGTTACCTTTCGCGCCCGTTCCCTTACCCAACCCGAAGCCCGAACCGCCTCCACTCGTGGGGAGCGCGACGCCGCCCGCAATCGCGGCGTTTTCGGCGGCACGCTTTGCGGGGTTGCCGCTGCGAGAGCCCTTCTTCAGCGGCTGCTTCCCCTTGGTCGACCGACCCGCGTACGTCGCGCCGGGCACGGGGCCCATTCCGGGCACCTGCGGCACGCCGCCCTTGGCAACGGTCTTCATCATCTTCGCGGCCTGCTCAAATCGGGCGACGAGTTGGTTGACATCGGTCACCGTCGACCCCGAGCCCTTCGCGATGCGCACGCGCCGCGACCCGTTGAGCAACTTTGGCGTGGTGCGCTCGGCGGTCGTCATCGACTGGATGATCGCCTCGGTACGCACGATTTCGCGCTCGTCGAAGTTGTCGAGCGCTTCGCGCATCCCGCGGGCGCCGGGCAGCATCCCGAGCATTCCCTTGATCGAGCCCATGTTGCGCAGTTGCTGCATCTGCTTGAGGAAGTCGTCGAGCGTGAACGTGTCGGTCGCGAACTTCTCGGCGACCTTGCGGGCCTCGTCTTCGTCGAAGGCACCCTGCGCCTGCTCGATGAGGGTGAGGATGTCGCCGAGGTCGAGGATGCGCGACGCCATGCGGTCGGGGTGGAAGGGCTCGAAATCATCCAGCCCCTCACCGGTCGAGGCGAACATGATCGGTCGTCCGGTGACGGATGCCACCGAGAGCGCCGCGCCACCGCGCTGGTCGCCGTCGAGCTTGGTGAGCACGACTCCGGTGAAGTCGACGCCCTCCTGGAAGGCGCGGGCCGTCGTGACCGCGTCCTGTCCGATGAGCGAGTCGATGACGAACAGCACCTCGTCGGGGTCGACCGCCCTGCGGATATCGGAGGCCTGCTTCATCAGCTCGGCGTCGATGCCGAGGCGTCCGGCGGTGTCGACGATGACCGTGTCGTACTGCTTACGTTCGGCTTCCTTGACGCCGTCGCGGGCGACCTTCACCGGATCGCCGACCCCGTTGCCCGGCTCGGGGGCGAACACCGGCACGCCGGCTTGTTCGCCGACGACCTGGAGCTGGGTGACCGCGTTCGGACGCTGGAGGTCGCTCGCCACCAGGAGCGGCGTGTGGCCCTCTTTCTTGAGCCACTTCGCGAGCTTCCCGGCGAGGGTGGTCTTACCGGCACCCTGAAGGCCCGCGAGCATGATGACGGTAGGCGGCTTCTTCGCGAATTCCAGGCGACGCTGTTGTCCGCCGAGGATCGCGATGAGCTCGTCGTTAACGATCTGCACAACCTGCTGCGCCGGGTTGAGCGCCTTGTTCACCTCGTCGGAGAGGGCGCGTTCGCGCACCTTCCCGGTGAAGTCCTTGACGACTTCGAGCGCGACATCAGCGTCGAGCAGAGCGCGACGGATCTCGCGCACCGTGCCATCGACATCCGCCGGGGTGAGTTTGCCCTTGGTGCGGAGATTGCGGAAGGTCGCGGTAAGGCGGTCGGAGAGGGACGAGAAGGTGGCCATGTCGCGACCAGTTTAGGCGGGGCCGTTCAAACAGGCAGGAAGAGGATCGTGAGGATCGCAACCAATGGGCTGGTCGCACAAATAGCGATCGTCGCCAACGCGGCCCGACGCAGCGCGGGTTGGTCGGCGCTCAACTGGAGGGTCGCACGGGCGATCAGCAGAAGGCACGCCGCGGCGCTCACGGCGAGGAGTATCCAACCGACGAGCGGAAACTGGGTGAAACGAACGAGCGCTATCGCCAGGTACGACGGCGCTGCCGCGAGCGCGATGAAAACGAATTGCCGCGAGATCACTTGCTGCACCTCGGGGTCAACGGGTTCCTGCACGCAAAGCCTCCTTTGATCGCGGCCAGTCTGGCAGAGCCCGTCGGTAGCCTGGGCGCATGGTCGACTCGCTGCCCTGGATGCTGGGGTTGCGTCCGGCCGCCCCATCGTCGGCCGCCCTGCGGGCACGCGTCGCCGGTCGGCTCGTTGTCGTGACCGGCGCCTCGCGCGGCGTGGGTGCCGAGACCGCGGGGCGACTCGCCCTGGCCGGTGCGCGAATCGTGCTGCTCGCCCGCAGATCCGAGGCTCTCGAAACTGTCGCGCACGGCATTCGACGACGGGGCGGCGACGCCGACTGCCTGGCTGTCGACGTCGGCGACACCGAGGCCGCCGAAGGTGCCGGCCGGACGATTCTTGAACGGTGGGGCGCACCGGAGGTGGTGGTCTCTAATGCCGGCTTCTCGCTACGTCGAACCTTGCTCGCCTCCGCCGACCGCCCTCGCGACGTTGCACGCACGATCGGAACCAACTACACGGGACCGGTCGCGCTGCTGCGGCTGCTGATTCCGGCGATGGTGGATGCCGGTCGCGGCCACGTCGTATCGGTCGCGTCAACGAGCGTCGATATTCCGGCACCCGGGTGGTCGCTCTATGGGGCTTCGAAATCGGCGATGGATGCGTGGCTCCGAGCGGTTGCCCTCGAAGTGCGCTCCTCGGGAGTTGCGATGACGACGATTCGGCTGCCTCTCGTGCACACCGCGATGAGTGCCCCCACCGCTGCCTACAGCCGGGTGCCGGCACTGCGGCCCGTCGACGCCGCAAAACTCGTCGCCCGCGCGATCGTCGATCGACCGCTGCTGATCTCGCCCTGGTGGTCGCGACTGGCCAGCGTGCTGCTCGCCGTGGAACCGAGGCTCCTCGACCCAGTGGTCGGCGGGTGGGACCGGATGATTGACCGGGGCGACCGGTGAGTGCCCTGCGTGCGGTGCCGGGTGCCGGACTGGTCGCACTCGTTCAGCTGGGGATTCGCTCGGGAGCCCTTCGGCATCCGCTCGCCGCTCGGAACGCCGCCCGGCGCGGGCTTCCCGGCGTGATCAGTCTCGCGGCGCGGCGGAATCGGGATGCCGTGGCGCTGCTTCGGGGTGACGAGACCGTCACGGCGGGGCAGCTCGACGACGAGGTGCGGTCGCTCACGGTGGCCCTCGCGCGCGTGCGCGGCGCACGGGTGGGGGTGCGAAGTGACGGCGGAATTGGCTTTGTCGTGACCCTCGCTGCCGCGATTGACGCGGGAGGGGATGTCGTTCCCCTCGGTCCCCGTCTCGCGCCCGCCGACCTTGCGGCCCTCGGCCTCGCTCAAGTGCTCGAACCTCGCCGCGGAACCGCACGGTCGGTGGGGAGTAGGAACCTCCGTTCGACGTCCGGACGATCGGGTCGTCTGCTCTTACTGACCACCGGAACCACCGGCACGCCGGTCGCGACTGCCCGCGGACGGATGCCCGTGCGTGCGCTCGCCCAACTTGCCGACGCCGACCGGCGGGTCGGGCTTCCCCACGGCCCACTCCTGCTGCTGGCACCGCCGGATCACGGCCACGGCCTGAGCACGCTTCTGGGTGCGATGTTGCACGGCATCCCGGTGATCCTTGCGGCGGGGTTGAGCGTCAACGAGCAGGTCGCACTTGTTGAACGCCATCACCCCGTATCGATCAGCGGCGTTCCGGCTCAACTTGCGCGGCTGGTCGACGCCGACGGCATCCGAACCGCACGGGTGATCGTGTCAGGTTCGGCCCCCCTGCCGGCCGAGTTGCGCACGCGCTTGGAGGCCGGCGGAGCAGTCGTGCACGATGGTTTCGGGTCAACCCAGACCGGCACCTTCGCGATCGATGGCCGCCTCGTCGCCGGCGTTCGCCTGCGGACGGCGCCCGACGGATCCCTCGAGGTACGCACCCCACTGGGAGCGTCGCGCTGGATCGCTACCGGGGATCGTGTCGATGTGCGGGGCGGTCGCCTCCACGCGACAGGGCGGGTCGGCTCGCTCGTCGATTCCGGCGGCGAACTCGTCGACCCCGCACGTCTGCGCCGCCTGCTCAGCGAACATCCTGGAGTGGCGTGCGCCGAGGTGCGGGTTGTGCCCGACGACCTGCTGGGTGCGGTCCTCCACGCGCGAGTTGACGCCGATCCCGCACTCGAGACTGCTCTGCGCGATGCCTTCGCTGCCCAACTGAGCCGCGCCGAGCATCCAAGGCGTCTCGAGTTCGGCCCGATCGCAGCCGACTAGCCTGGGCGCATGCCGGTGATCCTGCCCTTCGACGGCCACCACCCCGAGATCTCTTCCGAAGCGTGGGTCGCCCCGAACGCGTCAGTAATCGGCAAGGTCCGAATCGACGCCGACGCCAGTGTGTGGTTCGGGGCGGTGCTACGCGGTGACATCGACGAGATCGTGCTCGGCGCTCGCAGCAACCTGCAAGACAACGCGGTGATTCATACCGAGTCCGGGTCCCCGACGATCATCGGATCCGACGTGAGCATCGGCCACGGCGCGATCGTGCACGGCTGCGTCGTCGAAGACGGCTGCCTGATCGGGATGAACGCCACTGTGCTGAACGGCGCCGTGATCGGTGCGCAGTCCCTCGTCGCGGCGGGAGCAGTCGTGCTCGAAGGCACGATCGTGCCACCGCGATCACTTGTAGCTGGAGTGCCCGGCAAGGTGCGTCGGCAACTCAGCGACGAAGAAGTCGCCGCACTGCACGGCAACGCCGCACGGTACGTACCGCGGTCGAAGGTCTACCGCGCCGCGGAGTAGCAGTCGCGTTCGCCGAGTTATGCCATCGCGGTGATGCGGATGACTACGACCGTCACGATTACGGCCAGCGCGATGACGAGCGCGAGACCCGCGATCCCTCGCGCAAGGCCGCGTGCCAGGCAAATGATGCTGATCGCCAAGCCGACGAGTACCAGTCCCGCGCCGCCCGCGAAGATCCAGAGAAAGATCCCCGCACCCGAACCGCTGCCGTCGAGCGCCGCCGGGACGCCGAGGAAGAATCCGATGGCCATGGCTGCGGCCCCCACCACGGTGAGCAACAGGGCGATCCCCGCCGGGACGCGGGTCGGGCTGACATAGACGTCGGTGTCGTTCATGACCACACCGTACTCCCGACGGAGTAACCGCTTACGGCCCGGGGGACGACGACACGGCTGAACGAGCACACAAGACTCGAACCCATGAGACCTCGCCGATCGCTCGCCCTCCTTGCCGTACTCGCCACGACTCTCGCTTTGGCCGCCTGCGGGTCAAATCACGCTCCCACCGGCCAGCCCGATCGCACCGAGGTGCGCACGATTTCGGTTGAGGGTAGTGACCGCGAGTACCGCGTCCACATTCCCGCGTCGCTCAGCCGTGACCCCGCACTCGTCGTGATGATGCACGGCGGTTTCGGGTCGGCGAAACAGGCCGAAGACGCCTACGGCTGGGATTCCCTCGCCGACTCCGACGGGTTCGTGGTCGCGTACCCCGACGGCGAAGGTCGATCGTGGAATGCGGGCGACTGCTGTGGCCGTGGCGCCCGGGAGGATGTCGCCGACGTCGCCTTCATCACCGCTTTAGTTGGCGACCTTCAGCATGAATTCGCCATCGACCCGTCTCGCACCTTCGCGACCGGGATGTCGAACGGCGCCCTGATGTCGTACCGGCTTGCCTGCGACACGACACTGTTCGCCGCGATCGCTCCGGTCGCCGGCACAATCGTGACGACCTGCGATCACCCGGCCCCGACATCCATTCTCGAGATTCATGGGCTCGACGACGGCAGTGTGCGGATGGATGGCGAGCCCGGCGGCGGTGTCGCGACCGTTGACGGGATGCCGGTGCAGGATGTCATCGACCTGTGGCGCGGAGTCGATGGATGCGGCGACCCGGTCATCACGTCGGCCGACCCCGTCACGACGTCGATCAGCGCCTGTCCCGACGGCCGGACGGTCGAACTGATCACGATCGCCGGTGCCGGTCACCAATGGCCGGGATCGAGCGCCCGCGACGGTGCCGACACCCCGTCGACCGCCCTCGACGCGACGACCACGATCTGGGCGTTCTTCGAGGCGGCGTAGGACGCGCGCTACGGGGTCGGTGAGTCGCTCGGCCCCGGGTCGGCGGGTGAAGGGTCGGCCGGTGGAGGGTCGGCCGGAGACGACGGCTCCGGGGAGGGACCCGATGGAGAGGTTTCCGGCGGCACTGTGGGGTACGGCGGCACTGTGGGGTACGGCGGCGCCGATGGGCCGGTGCCTGAATCGCCGGGAGCCGGGCCATTCCATGGTGCGCAGTACTTAGTGAAGACGCCCGCAGTCTGACCGGGGTGCGCGACCCCGTTCTCATCGATGAACGAATCAGCGACGATCACTGCGACGGTTGCGGTGCCACCAGGACCGTTGTACATGACCGTCCCGTTCATCAGTCTGATGATCCCGTTCGCAAACGACTCCGAGGTCGGAATCTTGTTCGGGGGGATCATTCCGCCCGGTCCCCACACGCACCCGCCGTTCGGCAACGGCTCTTCCAATAGGAAGGCGGGCAAGCCGTGGGACGTGCGGTACGCATTGATGCCGGCGGCGACCTGACTCGACGTCTCTGGGACGCGCCACTGAATGTTAAGTCCGGGCGACGATCGGGGACCTTCCCCGTGTCCGGTTTCGGTGCCGGTACCGGACTCCCCCACGGGAGTCGACGACCCGCCATCACCTGCGACCCCCGGTGTCGGCGAATCGGTGGGTGCTGAGAAGCCGACCGTCAACCCGCCGGCCGGTGCCGGGGCCACAGCTGATGGATTCTGTGGGCCGGTGGGTGCCGCGCTCCCGGTGGACACCGCGGCAATGACGACCACCATTCCCGCGAAGGCCACGACGGCCGGAATGGCTCGAAGTGCTGACCTGAGAGGCATGACCTGATCTCCCTGAAGATCGGTTCTCTGGCGTCGGGTGGGAGCCAGGATGCTGCGACAGTAGCAGGCGGAAAGTCAGCCGACGAGTTGTTGGGCGAAGACGTGCGCTGTGAAGCCGGTCAGGTCGCCGATACCCTCCCCCTGGCCCACCAGTTTGATGGGGATGCCGGTCTTCTCTTGAACGGCGAGCACGAACCCGCCCTTGGCCGAACCGTCGAGTTTCGTCAACACGAGTCCGGTCACCCCGGCGTGTTCGATGAACGCCTCGGCCTGCGCGAGCCCGTTCTGGCCGGTGGTCGCATCGAGCACCAGCAACACTTCGGCGATGGGTTCGAGTTTCTCGATCACCCGGCGTACTTTGGCCAGCTCATCCATCAGGCCGCTCTTGGTCTGGAGTCGGCCCGCGGTGTCGATCAGCACGATCTCGATGCCGTCGCGTTTCGCCTTCTCGACGGTCTGGAACGCGACGGATGCCGGGTCCTGACCATGAGCGTCGGGCCGCACGATCGACGCGCCCCCGCGTTCGGCCCAGGTCGCCAGTTGCTCGACGGCCGCCGCGCGGAAGGTGTCGGCCGCTCCAACGACGACTGAACGGCCGTAGTTGGTGAGGAACTTCGCGAACTTGCCGATCGTGGTCGTCTTGCCGACGCCGTTGACTCCGACGACGAGCACCACCGCCGGACGGTTCGACAGCGTGAGGGTCGAGTCGAGTCGCGAGAGCCGTTCCTCGATGGTCTCGCGCAGCATCCGCTGCAGGTCGGCCGGGTCGGTGGTGCGGTACTTCGCGACCTTGCCGCGCAACTCATCGATGATTGCGTCGGTCAGGTCGGTACCGAAGTCAGCCTGGATGAGCGCATCCTCAAGGCTTTCCCACGTTTCGTCATCGATCGTGGCGCGGGTGAACATGCCGCGCAGCGCTGAGCCGAGAGACCACGTCGCCGCCATGGCACCATGGTCCCATGTCACACGATCAGACCGCGCCCACCACGGAGTTTCGTCTCACGAACCGTGCGCGTGTGCCACTCCTGGTCTCGATGTTTCTCATCCTTGCGCTGGGCGCGCTGCAGCTCTTGCTCTCGAGCTCGCTGCACCAGGTGCGACCCATCGCGTACTGCCTGTTCGCGACGGGGATCGTCGGTTCGGCGTACGCGATCGCGTTCGCCGTTCGCAGCCGTTTCGTTTTTCGCGACGGCTCATACCGTCAGCAGTTCGCCCTGCTGACCCACCAGTTCTCGGTCGCCGACATCGACAAGATCATCGCTGTCGACGCCATCGACTACGGAACTCGGAGCCCCGCCCACCTGTTCATCGTCGGCAAGCTTGACCGGCACCTCGCTCGGCTGACCGACTTCACCTTCCAGCGACCTCAGATGGAGTTGCTCATCAACGACTTGGTGACGAGGGGAGTCCCGATCGAACACCTGCAAGAACGGCTAACCGTGAAGCAGTTCGACAGCCGGTTTCCTGGAGTCTTCTATTGGTGGGAATCGCACCGTGGTGCATTCCTCCTGTTGACCGCTCTGGCTGCACTCCTGGTGTTCGGCACCATCGGCGCCGTCAGCATCATTCCCCTCTTCACCCGGTGATCGTCGCATTCATCCGGCACGGCCAGACCGACTGGAACGCCCAAGGACTCCTGCAGGGGTCGAGCGACATCCCGCTCAACGACGTCGGGCGTGCGCAAGCTGAGGAGCTGATCGGGATGCTGGCCTCCGCCGGTTCCTGGTCGGCGGTCGTCAGCTCTCCCCTGGCCCGCGCGCGCGAGAGTGCGCGCATCATCGCCGACGGACTCGGAATCGAGTTGGGGCCGTCCTACGAGGACCTCGTCGAGCGGGACTACGGACCACTGGAGGGGACGCCGGCGGATGACGCGATCGCCGCTCATCCCTCTCGCGACTACCCGGGAGCAGAACCGCTCTCGTCCGTGAAAACGCGCGGGGTGCGCGCGCTCGAGCAGATCGCCGACGACTTTCCCCGCGGCGACCTGATCATCGTGAGCCACGGCACGTTGATCCGCTACACCCTGGAGAAGATCGCCGGGCGAGCGTTCGAGTCGATCGCGAACGGCGCGATCTCGGTGGCGCGCTCGGAAGGCGACGGCGACTGGGATGTGCTCACCGTGAACGGACACCCCGTCGATTCGTGACCGGACGCCTGCGAACGGGTCGATGCCGCTAGGGCCGCGCGAGGTCCGCCGCCGTGCGAAGCGCTTCGGCGTACTCCAACATGCGTCGGATGGTGGCGGCTGATCGCATCCGCACGGGCGGAAGCCCCTTCACCGCGGAGAGCTGACCGGCACCCACTTGGATCTCAAAATCGGCGAGACGCGGGTCGTCGAGCGCAGTCTCGGCCGAAGCGACAATTCCGAGTGCCATCGGATCCCGATAGTCCACATCGGCGCACGTCGTGCGCACCAGGATGAAACTCCGCCAGTCCGCGATCCCCCGTCCCGTCGACGTCGGCCGCACCCAGTTACCGACCGTGAGACCGATCCGCTCATCAACGAGGGTGTCGAAGATCCTCGTCGCCCCCGATCGAGGTTTGACCAAGGCGGGTGGGAGTTCCACTCCGGGTTGCACGCGAATGAACCGCATCCCGTTCAATTCGGCGAATCGGTAGATACGCACCCAGTCACGCCAGCGTGGCGGGATGATGCAGAGCCGGGTGAGGAACACGCAGCCAGCCACTCCGACGACCGTGACCACGATCGCGAGCACGATCGTGAGCACGAGCTCGCTGCCGGTGAAACGGTAGTAGCCCGCCGCATAGGCGGTAAGCGAACTCAGCGCCGTACTCCAGACACTGAACACGACGACGCCGACGAGGAACCACGGGACGACCATCAACATGAGCGCTGCCTGGTGTTCGCTCTCCATCGCGCTGAAGATTGACCGGCCCTGGAGGATCTCTCGGCGACGGCGAGCCGACTCTGCCCGCGACATGGGTTCATCGAATGACGAAAAGTCGTAGCCGAAGGGACCGGGTTTCGACGCACCGGGTGCGGCCATGCTCATCAGTTCGCGCGTTCCGCGATGCGCTGACCGACAACCGCGCTCACGCCGTCTTGCCGCATCGAGACCCCGTAGAGGGCGTCGGCGATTTCCATCGTGCGCTTCTGGTGGGTGATGACGATCAACTGCGAGTGCGACCGGAGGTCTTCAAGAACCGTGAGCAGGCGCCCGAGGTTGGCGTCATCGAGCGCTGCTTCGACCTCATCCAGAATGTAGAACGGGCTCGGCCGTGCCTTGAAGATCGCAATCAGCAGGGCGACGGCGGCGAGCGACCGTTCGCCACCGGAGAGCAGCGAGAGGCGTTCGATCTTCTTGCCGGCAGGCTTCACCGTGACCTCAATGCCGGTGGTGAGCAGGTCGTCCGGGTCGGTGAGATGGATGCTGCCGGTTCCGCCGGGGAACAGCACCGGGAACACCTGGTGGAATGCGGCCTTCGTGTCTTCGAAAGCGGAGGCGAAGATGTCCTGCATCTTCTCGTCGATCTCGTCGATGATCGTCAACAGGTCTTTTCGGGTGGCGCTGAGGTCGGCGAGTTGCTCAGTCAGGAAGCGGTGACGCTGCTCAAGGGCCTCGAACTCCTCGAGGGCGAGCGGGTTGACCCGCCCGAGGTGACCGAGTTTGCGTTCGGCCTCAGCTAGACGCAACTCCTGTTCCGCGCGGACGAACGGCCTGCCCTGCTTTCCGTTTTCAGGAAGATCTGGGATGGATGTCTCATCCTGAGGCTCCACGGCCTCACTACCGGACTCCAGCCCCACACTTTCCTGAATTGGGAAAGGAACCGGAACATCGGGGCCGTACTCGGCGACGAGAACCTCTTCATCGAGGGACAGATCTTCGGCCGCGCGCTCGAGCAGTGTCGAGAGGTGCAGTTTCTTCTCGTAGGCCTGCATCTCGAGACCGTGCACGTTCTCGTTGAGTGTGGACAACCGCTCGCGCAAGCCGCTCTCGTTGCGGCGCAGTTCGCCGAGCTCGGCGTTCTGCTTGCTGCGGTCGGCTTCTGCGGCAGTCAGCGCGACGCGGGCCTGGGAGACCGAACGGTCAGCGACGTCGAGCGCGGCGGGCAGGGCCGCGAGCACCCGCCGGGCTGCGGCAACCTGATGTTGGCGCAGCACAGCGATCCTGGCTGACTCCTCGGCTGCAGCTCGTTCAGCCTCGAGTTGAACTTTCAGCGAGTCAGCGGTCGCACGCTGAGCGCGCACCCGCTCCCGAGCGGTCTCGAGCTCGATGCGAGCCTGCACCTCAGCGGAACGGGCTATCTCCAGTTCAGCGAGCACCGCATCACGGGCAGAAATATCGAGGATGGGACGCGGGTTCGCCGCGTGTGCATCGCGGTCCGAACGGGCGCGATCGAGAACGTTCTCGGCCTCCTCAACCGTCGTCGCGAGAACGCGCAGCGACTCGGTGAAGCGCTCACCCTCGCCCTGGGCGGCTTCGAGTGCGACCCGCGAGCGACCCAGCGCCTCGCTGCGTTCGGCCAGCCGGGTGTCGAACGCCTTCTGCGCCGCGACTGCCTGAGCCGCATCGATCTGCGCAACATCGACGGCTTCGCGTTTCTCGGCCAGCGCAAATCGGTGCCGCTCGAGTGCCGTGGTGACCTGAGTGAGTTGCACCTGGGCGGCGTCCCGCTCCGCCGCGAGTTCGATGGTGCTGTGCGCCGATCCTCCGCCGCCGCGCACCACGTGCTCGGTCAGCACATCGCCGTCGCGGGTGATCATCGTCAGCCCGCCGATCTTCGCGACGGCGGCCCACGCCGACCGGGCCGCCGCGAGGTCCGCCACGACGACGACCGATGCGAGCAGCCCGAGAACTCCCGACGGCGCTGTCACCAGCTCGGCCGCAGAGGTGGCTCCAGCGGGCAACCCGGTGGGGAGGGGGGTGGCGACGGCGTCGGCGATCACGATTTCGACGCGACCGGCTTCGGCGGTGCGAACCTGGTCGAGGGCGGCGAGCGCGGCATCCCGAGAGTCAGCTAGCACGGCATCCGAGAGGGACCCGAGCGCGGCAGCGATGGCGGCTTCGTATCCGGGCCGCACCTGGATGTGTTCGGCGAGCAGACCCCGGATGCCGCGGGCTCCGACAATGGTGCCCGACCCGTCGCGCTGGTCGAGGGCGAGTGAGAGGGCACCGGTGCGGGCCGCGAGCGAGTCGCGCTCACGTTCGGAGGCGTGCAGTTGCTCGCGCAGCGCCTCGACCTCTGCACGCAGCGCCTCGACGGCCGCCTCACCTGCCGTGACGGCTGCGGCCAGGGTGTCGTCTTCGGTGACAGCGTCGGCGTCGCCTTCGAGGGCGAGCAGTTCGTCACGTGCCGATTCGCGGCGGGTTTCGGCCTGCGCGAGCGCCGCCTTCTGCCGGTCGAGTTCGGCGCGCGTCGCGACGACTCTCGCTTCGGCCGCGGTGACCACGCCGGCGAGGCGCCCCTGCTCGAGGTCGTGGGCCGAAACCAAGGCACTCTGGGCGCTGATCTCTTCGTCGAGCGAATCCAACGAGCCGCGCGCTGTCGCTGTCGCGGCGCTCGCGCTCCCGAGGGTCTCTTCGGCGGTCGTGACGCCGAGGCCAAGCCGCCCGATCTCTTCCCGCGCGTCGTCGACCATGCGCTGCGAGATCGTTGACGACATCCCCGGGAGTTCGGCTTGTTGGCTGAGCAGCGAGAGCTTCTGGTTCGCGAGAGTGTAGAGCGACCGCATCCGGTCTTGCACCTGCTCAAGACCGAACGCGACGCGACGCGCCCCGTCGACGGCGTCGCCGCCCATCGCCTGCTCAAGGCGGGCTTGGCGCAGGCGGGCCTGATCCACCTGCTCCTGCAGCATGAGGCGCTCGGTCTTGCGTTCGCCTTCGCCGCGGCTGAGGTCGTCGATCGCGGCCCGGAGCCCGACGACCTCGTCGGCGAGCAGGCGGGCGCGCGCATCCCGAACCGCGGCTTGGATCGTGACGGCCTCACGCGCGATCTCGGCCTGCTGTCCGAGCGGCTTCAACTGCCGCCGGATCTCGCCCGCCAGATCGGACAGACGGGTCAGGTTCGCCTGCATCGCGTCGAGTTTGCGCAGAGTCTTCTCTTTGCGACGGCGGTGCTTGAGGATGCCGGCCGCTTCTTCGATGAACCCGCGGCGATCTTCGGGGGTCGCGTGCAGCACGGCGTCGAGCTGGCCCTGGCCAACGATGACGTGCATCTCGCGGCCGAGGCCGGAGTCGGAGAGCAGCTCTTGAACGTCAAGAAGGCGGCACTGATCGCCGTTGATCGCGTACTCGCTGCCCCCGTTGCGGAACAGGGTGCGCGAGATCGTGACCTCGCTGTACTCGATCGGCAGGGCGCCGTCAGCGTTGTCAATCGTGAGCAGAACCTCGGCCCGACCCAGTGGACCTCGGGTGGTGGTGCCGGCGAAGATGACGTCTTCCATCTTGCCGCCACGGAGGGTCTTGGCACCCTGCTCGCCCATCACCCAGGCCAGCGCGTCGACAACGTTCGATTTGCCCGACCCATTAGGACCGACGACGCACGTGACGCCAGGTTCGAACGCGAACGTCGTGGGCGTCGCGAAGGACTTGAACCCCTTGAGGGTCAGGCTCTTCAGATACACACAGGCTCCATCCGGGATGACTCCCCTTACGGTACCGGAGCTGTGTAGTCTGGTCGGCTGCCCTCGGGCGGCGGACCGAGGAGACGCCGTGAGCAACCTGACCATCGAAGAACTGCCCCTGCCCGCATCCGTTGACAGCCCCGAGGGCGCGGATTTCGTGCGTGCGATCGAAGTCGGCAACGCGGTCGAGGCGCTGTCCTTCGGCACGCCCGACCTCGCCTACGCGCCGGACGAGGAGCTCTCGGACTTTCACAACCCTCACCAGCCCCGGCGAATGTGGCTCGCACGAGTCGACGGCGTCGTCGTCGGAAGTGCGACAGTCGACTGGCTGCGCGACGACGACGCGACCGCCTGGGTGACCTGCCTGGTGCTCCCCGACTTTCGTCGCCGCGGGATCGGCACCGCACTCGCCGACGCCGTCGAGGGCGTCGCGCGTGAGGCGGGGCGCCGCAACGCGATCTCCTACGTCGCGAGCGTCGGCCAGGACGGCGACCGCCTCCCCTCGCCGACCGGGTTCGGCTCGGTGCCGCGCGAACACGGCGACACCCGGTTCGCGCTGGCCCGCGGGTTCAAGCTCGAGCAGGTCGAGCGGGTAAGCAGGCTCGCGCTGCCTGTCGACGGACTCGCGGACCGACTGGCGGCCGCCGAGGAGCGCAGCGGCCCGGACTACCGCGTGCACCGCTGGATCGGTCGCACTCCCGAACGCTTCATTGACGACGCGGCGTTCATCAACACTCGGATGAGCATCGACGCTCCGACCGCCGGACTCGATGAACCCGAAGACGTCTGGACTGCCGAGCGCCTGGTGACTGAGGAGCTGCGCACCGAACGCACCAGTCCGCGACGCCGGATGACCGTCGTGGTTGAGCACCTCCCATCCGGCCACCTCGTCGGCAAGAGCGTGCTCTCCCTCCCGCCGCAGACCTCGCGGGCCGTTCAGCAGTACATGACCCTCGTCCTGCGCGAATACCGCGGACACGGGCTCGGGATGCTGCTGAAGCTCGCGAACCTGGCGTACCTCGAGGAAGCGTCTCCGGGGCACCCGAGCGTGATCACTTTCAACGCCGAAGAGAATCGGCCGATGCTCGACACCAACGAGGCGCTCGGCTTCGTGCCCATCGCCTCCGAAGGCGCCTGGCAGAAGGTGCTGTGACAGCGAGCGCTACTGCGACGTTGCGAAGACCACGCAGATGCGGGCCAGCACGATGCGCGCTGCGTCGTAGGCGTCGCCGTTCGAAGCCTCGTCCTGCGTGACCCCGATCGTGATGAAGCCCGCGTACGGTCCGCCATCGATCCCCGAGGGTGCCTGGGGACCGTCGAGCTGGAACTTGCCATCCGCGGCGTCGAAGAAGAACGACGCGTCGTTGTCGAACACCGAACCGTCGGACGGCTGGATGTAGGACGAGGTCCAGTCATACTGCGGGTACCGGCCGTCATCGTGCTTCGAGTAGGTGAAGCCGATCGAATCGCCCGCGGCGAGCGAGTAGACGCTGTTCTGCGGGTCGATGGTGATCGCCGGGTCGACGAAGAGGTCATACCCGTCAGTCTTCGCACCGGAGCAGTTGAGTGCGCTTGAGCCCGCGCCCGGTGCAGCACCCGACGTGCCCGGGCCTGAGCCGGGGTTCGCCGCCCCCGGAGTACATCCGGCCAGTACGAGAAGGGCAAGAAGCGCGGGCGCGGCGAGACGAGTACGGAGCTGCATGCTCCATCGTCCCGGTTTTTGACGGGTGAAGGACAGTAGGGAAAGCGCTTATTCCGCCTCACCTGTAAGTTTTCTCTGACATGTGCAATACTTCGTGCAAGAGGAGGTGTAGCGATGGACGCAGAGCAGCTGAGTTCACGTCTCACGGCGATCGCCAGTCCGCAACGGATGCGCATCATCGCCGCCGTCGCGGCCGAAACGACGCACGTCAGCGAGCTCGCACGACGCGTCGGGATGTCGCGCGCCCTGCTCTACATGCACCTGCAACGACTCGAGGAAGCCGGCTTCGTGAGCGGCCGATTCGACCTCAGCGACGACGGCAAGGCGCTCAAGCTCTTCGAGATCGTGCCGTTCGCGATCGAGATCGACCTCGCCACGATCGTGGCCGCGGTTCAGCAAGAAACCCCCACCAAAGAAAGAGAGAACTGACATGGACTGGCCCTGGTACGCCTTCATTCCGATCCTGGGCGTCATCGCCTGGGCGGCCGTCGCCATCACCGCGGTCGTGTCCCGGCACCGCAGGGGAAACCCCGACGCGGTCATCGCACGGCTCGACGCGATCGACGCGCGACTCGCGACCGTCGAGAAGACTCTCAACGACATCCCGTAGCCCTAGGCCGTCGCGCGAGCCACCCGAGCAAGTTCGGCTCGTGACGAAACGCCCCAGCGGGCGCGGATGTCGGCCAGGTGCTTCTCGACTGTCTTGACGCTAATCCCGAGGTCGTCGGCGATCGCCGAGTTGCCGAGTCCGCCCGCGACCCGAATCGCGACAGCGCTCTGCCGCTCGGTGAGCGCGGCGCGGATGCCGTTCGGCGGCACCTGCTCGGCGAGCGCGGCTCCGATGGCAACACGGGATGCGGCTCCGAACGCCGCGAGTACCCGAGACACGTGCACACGCACGGTGTGATCGGAGATTCGCAGCGTTCGCCCGATTGTCGCGTTGGAATCACCGCGTGCCACCAACAGCGCGACATTCTGCTCGCGAGGCGAGAGTGCCGCCCATCCCGCGCCGGCGAGCGGGCGTAGGCGTCGACCGCGGGACCGCAACTCCCGTGCGGCCGAGACTCGCACGGCCTTGAACCCCGACCGATCGGCCTCGGCGACAACTGCCTCGAGCCGCGCGATCGCAATGCCGGAGGCGGCGAGCTCGAGGCGCGCACGGTTGGTCACGATCTCGCCCTCGGCCGCCTCAACGGCACGTCCTTCGGCGACGGCGAGGTCGATCGCGAGTTGCCCCAAGGCGACGGCGTCGGCCGGGCGGCCCGCCATCAGCGCAACCCGGCTGTCGAGTCGGGCGATCGCGGACCCCGAAATCGGATGCCCCCGCAGTGGCGAGGCGACCTCTTGCCAAGCTTCTGCGGCATCCCGATCCATGGATGCCGCGGCCAGAGCGACGAGCAACTCCAGGCCGAGACCCCGGTCGACGATGGTGAGGGCGCGGAGATCGGAATCCTCACCGGCGGTCAGGATCATGCGCGCAGAACGTTCGAGCTCGCCAATCGCGATCAGTCCGAAGGCGACGAGCACTCGGCAGCCGCGGGAGAGATGGTCCGTCGGCGGGATGGCGCTGGCATCCCATCGGGCGGCGAGGGTGCGGGTCGCGGAACGTTGCGCGGCGTTGCCCGCGACCAGGGATCCCGTCGCGTCGAGGAGAAGGCTGGCGAGCGGCGAGAGCTTGCCGCGATCGATCGAGGTCAAGAGCTGGGCGGCACCGGTGACCTCGCCGCGGAAGGCGAGCAGGCGCACGCGCAGGATGGTCTCGATGAAACGCAGGGAGCCGGATGCTGCAACCGGCCCCGCCGCCCCGACGAAGTCCTCGGCGAGGAGCAGGCGACCGCAGGCGATGGCACCTTCGGCTGCCACATAGTGCAGGAACGCGATCTCGATCGTGCCCGTACTCCCGAGCGCCGCCAGCCCGTCGCGCACTTCGCTCAGCGGGTCACCGGTGGGCGTCACAACGGGAGCGGTATCCGTCCAACCCGCGGCAGCACCCGGCCACCAGCCCGCCGACGCGAGCCCCCGCGCGGCCAGGCCGAGCAGCCGCACCTCAGGGTCACCCGAAGCAATCGCGTGATCGGCGAGTCGGGCGGCGCGCGCGAAGTCGCCCGCCATGAAGGCGGCGTACGACTCCAGCGCCGCGAACCAGAGGTCGCCCGTTGCGGCACGTTCGGACGCGACGAGCACGCCGGCGCCCACAGGGTCGGCATCCAAGATCCGGTCGAGGGCCGAAGTGAGTACGTCGGCGCGCCTCATCCGGCCGCCGACCACAACCGCACCGATCCGTCGGCATCGCTCGTGAGCACGTACAGGATCGATCCCGACGACGTGGCGGCGATCGGGGTGCCGGAGGGTCCGGCGTGAAGCGACCAGGTGTTAAGGTCGGTCGAGGTCGCGACCCCGCCGGGTGCGACGAGGGTCGTTCGCCCTCCCCAGGTCACGGAAGCCAGCACATCCCGGTCGGTGGTTTCGAGCACCGGGATGGGAATCGAGGCGACCGTCCCGTTGGCGAACGTCCATGCGACCAGCGCACCGTCGGCTTCACCCGTGACGATGCACCGTTCACCGTCGCAAGAGACGGCTTGTGCCGAGCTTGCGGCCGCGTCGCCAGGAAGGTCGATGCGGGACCAGGGCCCGGCCTGGCCGCCCACCCAGATGGCGGCGGCATCCCACACTTTGCCCCCGCCGAGGTGTTGGGCGAACCCTGCGATCACCAGCTCAGACTCCTCGACCGCGACGGCAGTCGGAAAAGGGAGGACGTCGCCAGTCGCCGCCAGCGCCGTAGCGTCGGATGATTGCCGCACCCAGTCGTCGCCCTGGTGCAGCCACACCGCGATGTCGAGCCCGGGCTGAGAACTGGCGTGCCCTCCGACGATCACCGGTTGCCCGTTGACGACCGCCATCCCCGCCAGGCCGCCCGCGCCCCAGCCGCCGAACACCTCGATTCCCGGAGCTGGATCCTCGACCACACCTGCGAGGTCACCCGCCCAGGTTGTCCACCGGGGGTTACCGTGCCCACCCCCGGTCTTGCCACCCAGGGCGAAAATCTGCGAACCGTCGGAGATCACCGAGAACCACAGGGTTCGGGCGCCGTAAAAACTCTCCGGAGCGACCGGCACCGGCGTGAACGCGGTCGAGCCCGATCCGCCGGTTGCAAAGAACGCGGGCTGTCCGTCGCCGTCCGGCCCTCCGGCTTCTGAACCTCCGACGACGAGTTGACCGTTGAGCAGGAGAAGAGTGGATGCCGTGAATCCGTCGGGCAACGCGAGCTGCGTCCAGGACTGCGGCTCAACAACGGGCGTCGAGACGAAGGGCGTCGAGGCTCCCGCGCAGCCCGCGAGCGCGACGACCAGGGCCGCCGTCGTCAGCGTCCCCCACCGCCGCGCCACCGTCATCGCGCCCCTGTCATCCTCTGATTTTCTGACACCGCGGACAGAAGTGCGAGCCGCGGTTCATGAAGTCTTCGCGCACGATCGGCCGACCGCAGCGCGGGCACGGCTTGCCCTGCTGGCCGTACGCGTTCAGCGACTGGGAGAAGTACCCCGACGCGCCGTTGACGTTGACGTAGGTACTCGAGAACGAAGTGCCACCTTCGGCGAGCGCCCGCCCGAGCACGAGACGCACTTCGGCGAGCAGCGCCTTCGCACGCGGACGGGTCAGTGTGCGGGTCGGCTGGTCGTAGTGGATGCGCGCCGCCCAGAGTGCTTCGTCGGCGTAGATGTTGCCGATGCCCGAGATCAGCGACTGGTCGAGAAGTGCGCGCTTGATCGTGGTGTCCTTGCGCGCCAGTTTCGCCAGAAACGCGGCGTCGTCGAACAGCGGGTCGACGGGGTCACGAGCGATGTGCACGACCTGACTCGGGATGAGGTCATCCGGTCGGTCCCGCGTCGGCACCAGGGTGTCGAGCGCCATCGATCCGAAGATGCGTTGATCGACGAAGTCGACTCGCACCGGGCCGTTCTCAGGGTGAACGACATCCAGCACGATGCGGGTGAGTCGGTCGCGCGGGGCGCTGGGGTCGCGCAGCAGCACCTGACCGCTCATCCCGAGATGCACGACCAAGGCGTGGTCGGCGCCCCCGGCGAGGGGCACCCAGAGAAACTTCCCTCGTCGCAGCGGGATGCCGAGGGTTGTGCCCGTCAGGCGGTCGACGAAATCTTCGGCGGGGCCCTCGTGCCGGCGCAGGGAACGGGAGTCGAGGACCTCGACGCGGGTGACCCGAGCGCCGGTCACGGCGGGTTCGAGCCCGTGCCGCACAACTTCGACTTCGGGAAGCTCGGGCATGCCGTCAGTTCTCGCGCTTGACCTTGAGAACTGCCCAGGCGGCGAGCGCTGCCGCCATCTCGGCCTGCTTCTTACTCGAGCCATCCCCCGACGAGATGATGTCGCCAGCGAACGCCACCACCGCGTGGAACCGCTTCGAGTGGTCGGGGCCGGAGTCCGTCACCAGGTACTGCGGAAGCCCTTTGCCGAGGCGGGTCGAGAGCTCTTGCAGGCTGGTCTTGGGATCCATCGCGACACCGAAGCGTTCGGGGTCATCGAGCAACGGCTGAATCAGGCGCAACACGAGGGCCGTCGCGGCATCCCCACCCTCCGAGAGGTAGCAGGCACCGATGACCGCCTCGAGGGCGTCGGCCAGAATCGACGACTTCTCGCGCCCTCCGGTCAGCTCTTCACCGCGGCCCAGCCGAATGTGTCGACCCAGGCCGATGATCACGGCGATTTCGGCGAGAGCCACCGACGACACCAGACTCGCGCGACGCTTCGCGAGTTCACCCTCGTCGAGGTTCGGGTTCTCGCGGTAGAGCATGACCGTTACGGCCTGCCCAAGAATCGAGTCACCCAGAAATTCCAGGCGCTCGTTATGAGCAAGTCCGCCGTTCTCGTACGCAAACGACCGGTGAGTCAGTGCGAGTTCAAGGAGCACGGGATCGATCGTGATCCCGAGAACTTCAGCGAGTCCGTCCGCGGGCGCGACGCTCTCCGAGGCAGAGCCCCCGGTGGTGCGACGAGGAGACGTCTTAGACGTCCGCGACCTTGCGGCCCTTGTACTCCAGGTACAGGGGGGTGCCGGCCGAGTCTTCGACGACCTTCGCGCGGTGCGGGAGGCTGTAGGTGACCTTGCCGTTCTCGATCGTCTTCACGAGCTGCACCGGGGTCGCCTTCCACTGCGAGCGGCGGGAGTGCGTGTTCGAGCGCGACTGCTTGCGCTTGGGAACGGCCATGATCTATCTCTTCTCGTTGTTGTCTGTGTCAGTCGTGCTGTCGGTAGTGACCTGAAGGTCTTTGAGCGCGGCCCAACGTGGGTCGTGCGCCTCCACGATCTCCTGCTCGAACCCGTCCGGAAGCCTCTCCCCGGTGACCGGGTCGAGGCCTGAACAGTCCGGACGACAGACCGGCTGGAACGGCAGTGAAAGCACCACCGCATCCCTGACTACGGGTTCGAGATCCAGCTGATCGTCTCGAACCACGAAGTCGAAAGCTTCGGTCACAGAATAGGCGAAAACCTCTTGGAATTCGACTTCGACCTGGATCGTGACCGGGTCGAGACAGCGAACGCACTCGCCATAGGCGACTGTGTCGACCTCGGCGGACACCAGGATGCCTTCGTGAAGGCCCTCGAACCGCAGGTCGATGTGGATGTTCTCCCCCGCCCGCACGACGGCGGCACCCTCGCCGAGCTGCTCGGGTGCGGGAAAGTCGAGGGTGCGCTCCC
Organism: Pseudolysinimonas sp.; assembly: GCF_039912695.1. Classification (GTDB taxonomy): domain Bacteria; phylum Actinomycetota; class Actinomycetes; order Actinomycetales; family Microbacteriaceae; genus Pseudolysinimonas_A. The sequence goes on along the minus strand of NZ_JBDSPJ010000024.1, from coordinate 228,566 downwards.
GCATGTCACCGGGACGGTGCACGAGGTCGCGGACATTCACGAGGTACGGGGAAACGGACACGATCAGGGATTCTACGTGGGACGGCGGTTGGGTGCCGTGTGGCTGCCGTATGGGTGCCTTGCCGGTACGAAATTCAGGATGAATCGTCCTAATCGGTCGAAAACGGGTCGATTTCGTCATCCCAGCCTGAATCTTGTGAGCCGCTGAGGGAGGTGGGACAGGGCGACATAGCATGGATGCGATATAGCATTCCTGCTATGCTTACCCCATGAAGGGCATGGGCAACGATCTCGTCCGCGAGGCACGTCGACGGGTCGGCTGGACGCAGAGTCGACTCGCGGAGGCGGCGGGCACCACGCAGTCGGCGATCGCACGGCTTGAGTCCGGCCGCACCTCCCCCGCGTTCGACGAGGTCATCCGGTTGCTGCGCCTGATGGGGATGGACCTCGACCTGATGCTCGTCGAGCGCGACGACTCCGACTGGATTCAGGCGCAGCGCACGCTTCGGTTGTCCACAGCCGAGCGACTTGCGCGCCATGATCGCGTCACGGCGCAATATCGTGCGATCCGTGGAACCAGAAATGCCGCATGACGAACCCGACTTCGGGGCGATCTTCGAAACCCTGAGTCGTCACGGAGTCCGTTTTGTGCTGATCGGCGGGCTCGCTGCCATCCACTGGGGGTCGCCGTTCCCGACCGAGGACGTCGACATCACCCCTGAACGCAGCATCGCGAATCTCGAACTGCTCTCGGCCGCTCTCACCGAGATCAACGCGCGGATTCGTACCTCGTCCGAACCTGACGGGCTCCCGTTTTCGCACACCGGGGCCTCTCTTGCGGATGCCGGCGTCTGGAATCTCGTCACCGACCACGGCGATCTGGACATCTCGTTCGTCCCGAATGGCACGACTGGCTTCGACGACCTAACTCGCGACGCGACGACCGACCCGTTGTACGGCGTCGAGTTGCGGGTGGCGTCCCTCGCCGACATCATCCGCTCGAAGCAGGCCGCCAACCGCCCCAAGGATCAGCGCGTGCTGCCGACCCTGCGCGAAATTCTCGCCTCACGCAATCCGCGCAACCGCGCCTAGCTAGTTTTCCACTGCGGTGAACGCCTCGTCGTAGATCGCGAGGGCGCGCACACACTCCTCCACCGTCACGATGCAGGGGGGCACGACGTGCAGGCGGTTGTCGCTCAGGAACGGCAGCAGCCCCCGCGCCATGAGTTCGCCCTTCAGCTCCCCGATGGTCGAGCTGGGCACGGGTTCCCGCGTCTCGCGATCGGTGACCAGGTCGAGCGCCCAGAAGACGCCTGTCCCCCGGACTTCGCCGATCAGGGGATGCTTCGCGGCGAGGGCGAGCAGGCCGGGGCCGAGAACATCCCGACCGATCATCGCGGCGTGTTCAACGATTCCCTCCTCCTCCATCGCATCGATCGTGGCGACGATGGCGGCCATGGCGAGCGGATGTCCGGAGTAGGTGAGGCCGCCGGGGAAAACCTGGTCGTCGAAGGCGCTCGCGATCGACTCCGAGATGATCACGCCGCCAGCGGGCACGTAGCCCGAGTTGACGCCCTTCGCGAAGGTGATCAGGTCGGGGGTGACGTCATCCTGATTGATGTCGGGATGCTGCCACGAGAACCACGTTCCGGTGCGACCGAAGCCTGACATCACTTCATCCAGAATCAGCAGGATGCCGTGCCTGTCGCACAGCGCGCGAACGCCCGCGAGGTAGCCGGGCGGCGGGATGAGCACCCCGGCTGTTCCGGGAACGCCTTCGAGCAGGATGGCGGCGATCGACGACGCCCCTTCGGAAACGATGACCCGCTCGAGGTGGTGCAGGGCGCGCGCGCACTCCTCTTCCGGAGTTGACGCCCAGAACTCGGAACGGTAAAGGAACGGTCCGAAGAAGTGCACGTGCCCCCGGGAGTACTCGTTCGGCACCCGGCGCCAGTCGCCGGTCGCGACGACGGCCGCGCCGGTGTTGCCGTGGTAGCTGCGGTACTGGCTGAGCACCTTGTCGCGACCGGTCGTGAGCCGTGCCATGCGAATGGCGTTCTCGTTGGCATCCGCACCGCCATTGGTGAAGAAGACCTTGCCGAAGGCGCTGCCGGCTTTGGCCAGAATTCGGGATGCCGCCTCTCCGCGGGCGAGGTTGGCGTGCGCGGGGGCGATCATCGGCAGCAGCGCCGCCTGCTCCTGAATCGCGGCGACAACTTTCGGATGCGTGTGGCCGATGTTCATGTTGACGAGCTGGCTCGAGAAGTCGAGGTAGTGCTTGCCGTCGTAGTCCCACACCTCGCAGCCGTGCGCTCCGGCCACGACGAAGGGATGGAGCGAACCCTGCGCCGACCAGGAGTGGAAGACGTGCGCGCGGTCGAGGTCGTAAGCGCGTGTGCCGTCGGCGGGATCGAGGTCGGAATGGAGGTCGGACATCGGTGGCCTTTCATGTGGAGCGTGGTGCGTTGGGTGGTGCGGGGGCGGCGAGCCGCCCCCGCACCGGGTATCTCTGAGGGTGCTACTTGCCGCCCTCGGTGAGGGTCACATCGATCGGCGTGTAGGCGCCGTCGACGACGACACCCTCGGCTGCCAGTTCGTCGAGCGCCTTCTGGATGTAATCGTTGGAGTACGCAGACGCCGCGGGATCCTTCGTGATGAGCGGGAGCCCATCCTGATTGACGGCCGAGAGCGCACCCTTGACCGTCTTATCCCATGCTGACGAATCGATGAGACCGAACTTGCCGCCGGTCCAGATCAACTTGTTGACCTCGTTCATCTGCCAGAGCTGATGTGTCGGTCCGACGGGGAAGGCCCCGCCGTCACCGGCCGCGATCGCTGCGTCGTACGAGATCTTGGCTGCATCCTCGGGGTTGTCTCGGGCGTAAATCCACCCCTTGATAACAGCCTTGAGGAATCGGACTGCCGCGTCGGCATACGCCGGGTCAGCGAGACGGGTCGTGTCGGCCCAGATTGCGTCCTGGAGCATGGCGCCGGCGGTGTCCTCGTACGAGATGACGTTGAAGTCCGACGGCTGGTACAGCTTGCCCGTTGCCGGGTTCACGACCTCGAGGATCTGCGCGTACTCGTTGTAGGTCATCGCCTGTGCGGCGTCGACGTCGTGATCCAGGAGCGCGTTCATGCTGAAGTCCTGGGTCGTGATCGAGACCTTGGTCGAGTCGAGACCCTTGTCGGCCATGGCCGCGAAGATCTCCCACTCGTTGCCGAAGCCCCACGAGCCGATGCGCTTGCCCTCGAAGTCCGACACGGAGGTGATTCCGCTGTCGGCCCACGAGACCTGCAGCGTTCCCGACTTCTGGACCACCTGGGCGATGTCGGTGAGCTCGGCGCCACTGGATTCGAGTGTTCCGAGCACTTTCGGCACCCACGCAACCGCGAAGTCGACGTCACCGTTGAGGAGCGCATCTTGCGGCACGATGTCGCCGCCCGATGGGACGAGTTCGACGCTGTCAAACCCTTCGTCCTGGAAGTAGCCCTTCTCGAGAGCGACGTAATACCCGGCGAACTGTGCCTGCGGCAGCCACTGCAGCTGCAACTTGATGTCGGTGATCGGCGTGAAGTTGGCATCCGTCGCGGCGGGTGTCGGGGCTGTGCAGGCGGCGAGGGCAAAGGCTGCCGCGGCAGCGGCGGTACCGGCGAGAAGCCGGCGCCTGATGCTGTGTCTCATTGCTGTGTCCTTTCGTCGTTGGTGCGGTGTGCGGGGGTGCCGGTCAGACCGGCGATCGCCTCGTCGCGAGTCGCTCGAGGAGCGTCGTGACGAGGAAAAATGCGAGACCGATGGCAATGCCACCAGCCACATAGGCCCAAGCGAGGGCGGCTCTGCCCGATTTCGCATAGGTCGCGATCGCTGTTCCGATACCGTCCGCAGGGCCACCGAAGTACTCAGCCACCAGCGCCGAGATCACGGCGAGCGATGCCGCGATCTTGAGGCCGGTCATGAGGTACGGCAACGCCGTGGGCAGGGTCAGTTTGCGGAACGTCTGGAAGCCCGTAGCTCCCGACGCTCGAAGGAGGTCGCGATGCACAGGCCGCGTCTGGCGGAGTCCACGCACCACGTTGATGAAGATCGGCACGAAGGCGGCGATCGCCGCGACCGCTTGGCGCCCGAACTGGCTTGAGGCGCCGAACATCGTGTTGAAGATCGGCGTGAGGGCGACGATCGGAACGACCGCCAAGGCAGCGACCAGGGGGGCAAGCATCCCGTCGAGCGGCCGCCAGGTCGACGCAAGGGCTGAGAACACGATCGCGAAGATGCCGCCGATCAGCAGTCCGACGAGGGCGTTTCGTCCCGTGATCACGACATCGTCACTGATGATGCCGAAGCGCAGCACCAACTCGGTGCCGATCGCGGAGGGGCTCGGGAGCCCGCGCGGGGCGGTCTTGAGCACATCGACCCAGATGACCCAGACGGCGACCATGATCGCGCCCACCACGACGGGCGCGACAAATCGCAACCATCCGGGCAGCTCCCGCGGCCCCGGCCCCTGAGCCTGTCGAAGGGTCATCGCTCGTTCGCCCTCTCGACAGGCGTGCCGTGCAGCGCCTCACGAACAGCAGTGACCTTCACAAAATAGGCAGGCGATTCGCGCAACGCGTCGCCCCGCTTCCCCTTGAACGACATCGGGATGACGTCGGTGATCCGGCCGGGGCGCGGACTCATCACAATCACTCGATCGGAGAGAAAGACCGCCTCGGGAATCGAGTGGGTGACGAAGACGACCGCTGCTTTGGTCTCGGCTGCGATGCGGGCCAACTCAGTCTGGAGGTACTCGCGGGTCATCTCGTCGAGCGCGCCGAAGGGTTCGTCCATGAGCAACAGCCTCGGCCGCTCCGCAAGGGCTCGGGCGATCGCGACCCTCTGCTGCATTCCACCCGACAGCTGGTCGGGATACCGGTCAATGAATTCGGTCAGCCCGACGAGCTCGGCGAGCTCAGCGACGCGTGCCTTGCGGTCGGCGGCACTGAACCCGTGCAGTTCGAGCGGCAGCGCGATGTTCGCGCCCACCGAGCGCCAGGGCAGCAGCCCTGCTTGTTGAAACGCGATCCCGTAGTCCTGGTCGATCCGAGCTTGCTGCGCCGACTTGCCGAAGATTTCCAGGCTTCCGGTCGAGGCGGTATCGAGATCGGCGATCAGCCGCAGAAGAGTCGACTTGCCGCATCCCGAGGGGCCGATGAGCGAGACGAACTCGCCCACTTTGACCTCGAGGTCGACACCGGTGAGGGCAACGACATCCCCCGCCTTCGTCGGAAATGTCTTGCCGACTGCGGTCGCCTGTACTGCGAGCTCCGCGGTCATGCCGTGGCCTCTCCGCGTCGATAGTTCTTCAGGCCGAGCCCGAGCAGTGCGACCGAGCCGGCCGCGACCAGTCCGAGCACAATCGAACCGAAAGTCGGGCCCCACGGCGCCGAAGGATCGCTCGATCCTTGGCCGGCGAGTTGGATGAGCATGCGACCGATGCCGCCCCGCATCCCGATCGATACCTCCGCGACGACGGCGCCGACGACGGCGTTCGCGGCCGCGAGCCGTAGTGCGGGCAGCAGGTACGGAACGGCTGCCGGTAGCCGCAGTCGTACCAACGTCGGCCAGTATCCGGCGGCGTAACTTCGCATCAAATCGAGATGTATTCCATCTGGGGATCCGAGTCCGCGCAGGGCTCCGACGGCGACCGGGAAGAACGCGAGGTAGGAAGCGATCACCGCGACCGATGCCCACTGCTCCCAGGGCAGTCCGCCCCGGTTGAGCTGGTTGCCGATCGCGTTGACGACCGGCGCGAAGGCGATCAGCGGAACGGTCTGACTGACGACGACCCAGGGCAGGATGCCCCACTCGGCCAGGCGCCAGCGCTGCATGATGATGCCCAGCAGCATCCCAACCGTGACGCCGATCAACCAGCCGACCGCCGCGATGCCGAGAGTCGTGAGCGCCGCGGTTGCGACCGAGGCCCCGAGTGGTGGGGTGTCGCCGCCGCTCGTCGACTGAAACAGCCGAGCAATCATCTGCCAGATGTGCGGCATCGCGCGATCGTGCGTGCGCGGCAAGATCATCACGCCCGAACCGGTCTCGCCTTCGACGGCACCGACCACGAGACCGTCCTGGGGGCCGAGAAACTTGTAGGCCTCCCACACCACAGCGACAAGCAGGACGCCGAGTGCTCCCCAGGCAACGGCAGTCCTGCGACGACTCATTCCTTGGCCGTCAGGTGGTCGGACATCGCGGGGATGACCGTCTCGCCGTACACGCGAAGGGTCTCCTCTTTGTTGTCGTGCTGGAGGTATCCGGCGAACTGGTGCACGCCGATCGCCTCGAGTTCCTTCAACTTCGCGATGTGCTGCTCGGCGGTGCCGAGGATGCAGAACCTGTCGACGATTTCGTCGGGGACGAAGTCGACATGGTCATTCTCGGCTCTGCCGTGCGAGTTGTAGTCGTACCCGGTTCTCCCAGCGATGTAGTCGGTCAGCGCCTGGGGAACCGTGCCGCTGTCGCCGTACTTCGCGACGATATCGGCGACGTGGTTGCCCACCATTCCGCCGAACCAGCGCGACTGTTCGCGGGCGTGGGCGAGGCTGGCATCCGTTCCGTCGGTGATGTAGAAGGGAGCGGCGACGCAAAACGTGATCGCGTCGGGGTCGCGGCCGACGGCTTCGGCGGCGGCTCGTACGGTCGCGATCATCCACGTGGCGATCTCGACGTCGGCGAGCTGCAGGATGAAGCCGTCGCCGACCTCACCCGTCAACTTCAACGCGAGCGGGCCGTAGGCGGCGACCCAGACCTCGAGCTCCGACCCGACACTCCACGGGAACCGCAACTGCGCCCCGTTGTACTCGACGCTGCGGGAGTTGCCCAGTTCGCGGATGACGTGAATCGACTCGCGCAGTTCTTTCAGCGTGGTCGGCTTGCCGTTGGTGACGCGCACCGCCGAGTCGCCGCGGCCGATGCCGACGACCGTGCGGTTGCCGTACATCTCGTTGAGGGTCGCGAAGACGGATGCCGTGACGGTCCAGTCACGCGTGGCCGGGTTGGTGACGAAGGGGCCCACCTTCACCTTTCGCGTCTCCGCGAGGATCGCGCTGTAGATGACGTACGGCTCTTGCCAGAGCAGATGCGAGTCGAAAGTCCAGACGTGGCTGAAGCCGTACTGCTCGGCGAGTTTCGCCAGGTGAATTGTCCGCGACGCCGGCGGGTTGGTCTGAAGTACTGCTCCGAAATCCATCAGCTGCACCACTTCCTGCCCGCTTGGCTGGATCCGGGCGCACTCGGACCCTGATCGAGGGGGGTCCGGGCGCGCATGGCTGGATCTAAGCGCATCGTCACACCAGGTACTGGGTCAGGCCGCGCTTGACGAAACGACCGTCACCCTTGGCGCCGAGGTACTGACCCTTGTCGATGAGAACCTTGCCGCGGCTCAGCACGGTGTCGACGTGTCCGTCGATCTCGAAGCCTTCCCACGCCGAATGGTCCATGTTCATGTGGTGGGTGTCGGCCGAGATGCTGGTGTGCCCCTTCGGGTCGTAGACGACGACATCCCCATCCGCTCCGGGCTGGATCACGCCCTTCTGTCCGTACATGCCGAACATGCGCGCGGGGGTGGTGGATGTCAGCTCAACCCACCGTTCGAGCGTGATTTCGCCGGTGACGACGCCCTGATACATCAGGTCCATTCGGTGTTCGATCGAGCCGATGCCGTTCGGGATCTTGCGGAAGTCGTCTTTGCCGAGTTCCTTCTGACCCTTCATGCAGAACGGGCAGTGGTCGGTCGACACCATCTGAAGGTCGTTGGTGCGCAGCGCCTGCCACATGTGGTCTTGGTGGCCTTCCTCGCGGGAGCGCAGCGGCGTCGAACACACCCATTTCGCACCCTCGAAGGCGCCCCACTCTTCCGACGTCGCGCCGAGTTGCTCTTCCAGCGAGAGGTACAGGTACTGCGGGCAGGTCTCGCCGAACACGTTCTGTCCTTTGTCCCGCGCCCAAGCGAGTTGTTCGACCGCCTGCTTCGCCGAGACATGCACGACGTACAGCGGCGCCCCGGTGAGGTTGCCCAACATGATCGCCCGGTGGGTGGCCTCCTCTTCCATCTGCCAGGCCCGCGCGATGCCGTGGTAGTAGGGAGTCGTCTTGCCAGCCTCAACAAGCTGGGCGGCAAGTACGTCGATCGCTGGGCCGTTCTCGGCGTGCATCATCGTCAGCAGCCCCGTTTCCGCCGCCACCTGCATCGCCTTCAGGATCTGCCCGTCGTCGGAGTAAAACACCCCCGGGTAGGCCATGAACATCTTGTAACTCGTGATGCCTTCATCCGGAAGTTTCTTCATGAAAGCGAGCGACTCGTCGTCAACCCCGCCGACGATCTGGTGGAACCCGTAGTCGATGGCGCAGTTGCCGGCGGCTTTCTCGTGCCACTTAGCCAGGCCATCCTGAACTCTCGTTCCGGTGGTCTGAACGGCGAAGTCGATGACGGATGTTGTGCCGCCCCAGGCCGCAGCCCGAGTACCGGTCTCGAAGGTGTCGGATGCCTCGGTGCCGCCGAACGGCAACTCGAAGTGGGTGTGCGCGTCGATACCGCCGGGGATGACGTACTTACCCGTCGCATCGATCACGGTGTCGACCGACGTCGCAAGGTCGGTACCGAGCAGCACCGCGCCGGGTGCGAGTACGGCGACGATCTTCTCGCCGTCGATTAGCACGTCGGCCTCGGAACGGCCGGTGGCCGACACCACGGTGCCGCCCTTGATGAGTGTGGTCGCCATGGCTTCTCCTAGGTCTTCGAAATCAGGTCTTCGAAATCAGGTCTTCGAAATCAGGGCTTCGGGATCGACGTGTAGGACTCGGGACGACGGTCCCGGTAGAACTGCCAGTCGTCGCGCATCTGCTGCACCATGTCCATATCGAGGTCACGGATCAGCAGCTCTTCCGACGACCCCGAACCCCGCTCACCGACGAAGTTGCCGCGCGGGTCGATGACTTGGCTGGTGCCGTAGAAGTCGACGGCGAGTTCGCCGTACTCGTTATCTTCGCGACCCACGCGGTTGGGCTGCAGCACGAAGTACCCGTTGGCGACGGCCGCGGCGGGACCCTCTACCTCCCAGAGCCGGTTGGAGAGTCCGGGTTTCGTCGCATTCGGGTTGAACACGATGTGCGCGCCGTTGAGGCCGAGCTCACGCCATCCTTCGGGAAAGTGGCGGTCGTAACAGATGTACAAGCCGATCTTGCCGACCGAGGTGTTGAAGACCGGGTACCCCAGGTTGCCGGGGCGAAAGTAGAACTTCTCCCAGAAGCGGTCAAGGTTCGGGATGTGGTGCTTGCGATACTTGCCGAGGATCGTGCCGTCTTTCTCGACGATCACCGCGGTGTTGTAGTAAACGCCGGTGATGTCTTCTTCGTAGATGGGCAGGATCATGACCATCTGCAACTCGGCGGCCAATGCCGCGAACCGCTGCACGATCGGACCGTCGGCCGGTTCGGCGTAGCGGTAGTACTTCTTGTCTTCGGTGATACCGAAGTACGGGCCATAGAAGAGTTCCTGGAAGCAGATGACCTGCGCCCCCTGAGCCGCGGCGTCACGCGCGAACTGCTCGTGCTTGTCGAGCATCGACTGCTTGTCGCCGGTCCACGTGGTCTGTGTGATCGCGGCGCGCACGATGTTGCTCATGCGGCTCCTCCCTCTGCTTACCCAACCCGAGGGTTGTCTTTTGTTATTCTTCGCCGTAAACATTTCTTTGTCGTTTCCGACCGTGTCGTCGCCGTAAACAAAGCGCGCAGTGCCAACAAAGCTAGGCGGTTCTGAAGTGAAGTCGGTAGCTCTCGCGATCGAACAGCGCACACCGCACGGCATCGCGAGCGGGATTTCGCGGCTGATTACCACGGGCGACCTCGCCCCCGGCGATCGTTTGCCCACCGTCCGGGAACTCGCGAGTGACCTCGGAATCTCGCCCGCCACCGTCAGTCACGCCTGGCAAACCCTCGCAGCTGCCGGCCTCATCACGAGTCGCGGTCGGTCGGGCAGCTTCGTGCGCTCCCTGCCGCGCGAATGGCTGCCCCGTCGTTACCAGGAACTCGACGGGGCACAGGATGCCGCCCTCGACCTTTCCCGCGGCACCCCCGATCCGGCGCTGCTTCCCGCACTCGGTCCGGTGCTCGCGAACCTCCGTCTGCACGCCGACACGGCCTCGTACCAGCAGAAGCCTGACATCCCGGAGCTGCACAATCTGTTGCGCTCGACCTGGCCGAGCCCCGTCGAGTCGATCACCGTGACCAACGGGGCACTCGACGCGATCGACCGCGCGTTCGCCGTGCTCGTGCGGTATGGCGACCGGGTGGTCGTGGGCAATCCCACCTTCGCGCCGTTTTTCGACCTCATCGACAGTTACGGGCTCGAGGCAATCGGCGTTCCCGTCGATGAGTACGGGATGCGGCCCTCAGAGTTCGCCGCCGCACTCGGCAGTAACCCGAGCATCGTGTTGATGCAGACGCGCTCGCACAACCCGACCGGTTCTTCACTGAGCCAGGCGCGGGCCGACGAACTCGCGACGATCCTCAAGCGAAGCCGCACCGCGACGTCAACGATCGTGATCGAAGACGATCACTCGGGTGCGATCAGCTCGGCGCCTGACCTCACGTTGGCGACGATCGTGCCGGAACGCGTGCTGCACGTGCGCAGCTTCTCGAAGTCGCACGGACCCGACCTGCGCATCGGCGCCCTCGGCGGCCCGCGGGCACTCGTCGACCAGGTGGTGGCGCGGCGGTTGCTTGGCCCCGGTTGGACCTCGCGCACCGTTCAGGCGATCCTGCACGCGCTGCTGACCGATCCGGTCGCGGTCGGCCAAGTCGAGTCAGCCCGAGTCGTCTACGGCGAACGCCGTGCCGCGATCGTCACAGAACTCGCCCGTCTCGGCGTGCACCTGCCACTCGGCGATGGGATCAACGCGTGGCTTCCGGTCGCCGAAGAACGCGCGGCCATCGTGCAACTCGCGGCGGCCGGCATCCGGGTCGCTCCAGGTGCTCTCTTTCAACTCGGTGACCAGCCGCCGCACGTGCGGGTCACGGTCGGTGTCGTGCCGGTCGAGTCGGCTCAGTTCGTCGCTGGTGCTCTCGCCGCCGCGGCGGTAGAGCGTTAGGAGCCCTCCGTGATCGGCGCTCACGTTCGAAGCTAGAATCGCTGACAGGTCCCCGGGTCGTGTGTGATCCGTGGTGCGCATCCTTTTCTGGAGCGGCGACCCGCGTCTGTTTCGGCGCGTCCCGTTTGCTGCGCCCTCCAGGAGATCCCATGACCGTCCGCCGTCCTTTCGCTTTCGTCGCTGTGGCAACCGTGCTGGTGCTCGCCGCCTGCACCACACCCGCTGCCATCCCGACCAACTCGCCGACCACATCCGGTCCCGTGACGGTTGAGAACTGCGGCGTTGCCGTCACCTTCGCCACGCCCCCGCAGCGCGTCATCACGATCAAGTCGACGTCGACCGAGATGATGCTCGCGCTCGGGGTCGGCGACCGGATCGTCGGCACCGCCTACCAGGACGGCCCGGTTCCCGATGAGTGGGCGTCCGGTGCCGCCGCAATTCCGGTGCTGGCCGACAAGATGCCCAGCGAAGAGGTCGTCCTCAACGCCGAACCCGATCTGGTCTACTCAGGCTGGGAGTCGGCCTTCGCGCCGGATGCCGCAGGCAACCGAGCCGAGCTGCAGTCCCTCGGAGTCGCGACGTACGTGCAACCTGCGGCCTGCCAGAGCGCCGATCAGCCCGCGAAACTCAGCTTTGACGAGATCTTCCGGGAGATCGCCGAGGCCGCCAAAATCTTCGACGTCGACCCGACCGCTCTGCTCGAGCAGCAGAAGACGAAGCTGGATGCCATCCACCCCGCCAGTGGAAACCTCACCGCGCTCTGGTGGTCGTCGGGCAAGGACACGCCCTATGTCGGCGCCGGGATCGGAGCGCCCGAACTGCTGCTCGAAACCGCGGGCCTGACCAATATTGCCGGAGACATCAACATGACCTGGAGTCCGCTGGGCTGGGAGTCGATCCTCGCCGCTGACCCCGATGTGATCGTTCTGGTCGACGCCTCGTGGAACACCGCCGGCCACAAGATCGAGTACCTCACGTCCAACCCGGCGACCGCTAACCTGACCGCGGTGAAGAACTCGCGCTACATCGTCATCCCGTTCGCGGCGAGCGAGGCGGGAGTGCGCAGCGTCGACGCTGCAGCATCTATTGCCGACCAACTGAAGACCCTCAAGCTCCCGTGAAGCGCACCGGGACGATTCGAGTCGGCGCCATCGGCGTCGGTCTCGCGGTCGTCCTCGTCGCCTCCGTCGTCGTCGCTGTCACGATCGGCCCGGCCGACCTCAGCGTCGGCGAGGTGTGGGGTGCGATCTGGTCGCACCTGTTCGGCACCGGGTCGCCACTCTCCGTGCTGCGTGACGGGATCGTCTGGGAGCTGAGGCTCCCCCGCATCCTGACCGCCGCGTGCGTCGGTGCCGGTCTCGCGCTCGTCGGCGCGATCATGCAGGCCCTGACGCGCAACCAGTTGGCGGATCCCTACCTGCTCGGCATCTCATCCGGTGCCTCCCTCGGCGCCGTCAGCGTGCTGCTGCTCGGGGTCGCGGTGCTGTTGCCCGTCGCGGCGTTCATCGGCGCGATCCTGGCTCTCGGGGCCACGTTGGCCCTGGCGGGATCGTTCGGTCGCATCACCCCGACCCGCACGGTGCTCGCCGGGGTCGCGGTGTCATCCCTCGCCGGAGCTCTCACCTCGTTCGCGATCTTCTGGGCGGCAACCGGCGACTCCTACCGCGAGGTGCTGTCCTGGCTGCTCGGCTCACTCGCCGGCGCGCGGTGGGAGGCGGTCGCGATCGCGGGAATCGCGTTCCTGGTGATCGGCGTACCCCTCACCCTCACCGGGCGGCTTCTGGATGCTTTCGCCCTCGGTGACACGACCGCGGCGTCGCTCGGCATCCCGGTGCAGGGGGTTCGGTGGGGTCTGCTCGGCGCGTCGGCCGTGCTGACCGGTGCGCTGGTCTCCGTGAGTGGCTCGATCGGGTTCGTCGGACTCGTGCTCCCGCACGCGGTTCGCCTTCTCGTTGGAGCGGGGCATCGAGCACTTCTGCCGCTCTCGGCCCTCGTCGGCGCAGTATTTCTGGTCTGGGCCGACACTCTCGCGCGCACGATCTTCGACCCGCGGGAACTCCCTGTCGGCATCGTGACCGCGATCATCGGGGCACCGGTGTTCGCAGTACTTCTGGTGCGGCGACGGAGTGAAGCATGAGCCTCTCGGTCGCCGGTGTCACCGTGAGGGCCGGTGCCGCCGTGCTGGTGGACGGTGCTTCGTTCGTCGCCCCCGCCGGTGCGGTGACGGCGCTGCTCGGCCCAAACGGCGCCGGCAAGTCGACCCTGCTCCGTGCGCTGTCGGGAGTCGCGAGACCGGATGCCGGGACCGTGTCTTTCGAGGGAGCCGACCTCCTCGCGATGCGCCGCCGCGACCGCGCGCGACTCGTCGCCTTCGTCGAGCAGGAGGCGACGACCGAACTGCCGCTGACATCCCGAGCCGTCGCGGCGCTCGGTCGGACCCCGCACTCGTCGTTCCTCGGCGGAACCGATCCGGCATCGGATGACGTGGTCACCGCCGCTCTCACCGCGGCCGGCGCGCTCGAGTTCGCCGATCGCGAGCTGCCGTCGCTCTCGGGCGGAGAGCGTCAGCGGGTGCTCATCGCCCGAGCCCTCGCCCAGCAACCCCGTCTGCTGCTGCTGGATGAGCCGATGAACCACCTCGACATCGCCGCCCAACTCGAGGTGTTCGCGCTACTCACCCGTTTGGCACACGACGAGGGAGTGACGATCGTCGCGGCCCTTCACGATCTGGCCCTCGCGGCATCCCATGCCGATCACGTCGTGGTGCTCTCACGCGGTCGCGTGGTCACCGCGGGATCGACGTCCGAAACGCTCACGCCCGAGGTCATCCAGGATGTCTACGGCGTGCGTGCCGCCTGGACAACGAACCCGATCACGAAGAAGCCGCTACTAGCGGTCGGGATGTCATCCTCACCCCGCGGAATCGGGCCGACGGCGGAACGTGATGCCGACCCGGTCGAGGAGGGATGGCGGGAGGAAGACCGCCCGCAGCCGCACCCCTGAGGACGCGGCGACAGCAATCGCGTGCCGCACCTCGCGCACGTCGTCGACGGTCATGGCACCCGAGCCCGGCCGGTCGTAGGCGGACTGCTCGACGCCGAGACGTAGCCGCGAGACCGTGCCTTCCCCGACGATGATCTCGAGCCGTCGTCCCAGTTGTCGTGGCGTCTCGGAGTCGGGCGCCGACCATTCGTGATCGCGCGCCGTATCTCGCACCTCGTCCCAGGCGGCTGCTGCGGCATCCCGACCGGTTGTCATTGCCGCGAACCTCCGCGAGCGAATGACGAAACGGATGATGGCCGGGGTCAGCAGCACGAGCAAGATAAACAGCAACATCAGCATCGCGATCGGCAGCGGGTTGACGGCCTCGGTCTGCACGACGGTGCCGGGGTCGGTCGGGTCGTCGGGAGCGATCGACGGGCCGGTGCCGGGGTTGGCGACCCCGGTTGGCGCGGGCTGGGGGCCCTCGACCTGCGGGGTCGTCGGGTCATCGACTCCGGCGACAGTGGAGTAGGTCGGTAGGAAACCGCGACCGGGTGTCGGCTCGAAGCGCAGCCACCCGATTCCCGAGAAGTACAGCTCGGGCCACGCGTGCAGGTCGTCGGAGCTGACCGTGTAGTTCGTCATCCCCTCGGTCGACGGCGCGGGGCTTTCACCCGCATCGGGTACGACCGGCTCACCGGGCTGGAAGCCGATGGCGATGCGCGATGGGATGCCGAGAGTGCGCGCCATCACAGCCATTGCTGACGCGTAATGCACGCAGTATCCCGACTTCTCTTGCAGGAATCGTTCGATTGCCTGCATCCCGTTGCCGTCGTAGTGGCCCTGAACCGGCGACTCTTCGGAGTAGACGAAGTCTCCGCTCGTGAAATAGTCCTGAAGGGCCAGGGCCTTCTGCCAGGGCGTGGTTGCCGAACTGGTGACCTGCTGCGCGATCTCACCGATCGAGGCCGGCATGAAGCTCGGCAAGACGAGGTACTTCGGGTCGGTGCCGTCAGGGGTCGCATCGCGCAGTTGGTCAAGGTTGGGCTGCGGCACGACGAACGCGGATGCGTAGCTCTCACCCGAGACGGTGCCTGTTCGGGTGCGCACCGCGAGGCTGTCAGGTTCCCACGACCAGTCGCCGGACAGACCCTTGATCGACGAGGTTCCGTAAGGGGTGGGCAACCACCGGCCGGCAAGATTTTGAACCTGCACATCGACTGTGTACGAGTTCGTGATGATCGTCGACGCCAGACCAGGCAGAGCCGGAAACTTGTCTACCGAGTCTGACGGAACCCACGGCTCGGTAGCGGGTTCCCAGTCGTTCCCCTGAAAGTCGTCGAGAGTCGCGAGCCGAAGGTACGCCCCACCCGGTGCGTTGGTGGAGTAGGTGAGCACCTCGACGGGCTTGGCACGCCGCAGGTCGGCGCCGAGGTCGATGAACGGGTTGACCGACGGGGTGCCCGACCCGAAGACGCCACCCGTGCGAGCGACCTCGTCGGCTTGCGGAGTGATCGTCGGCAGGATCAGAGACCCGGCGATCACCACTGCCGCGGTGGCGACAACGGCCGCGCGGCCTGCCGGGCGACGGCCGACGCGGAGCAGCGCGAGGAACGCAATGACCGCCACGATGTAGGCAAGCGGGAGGGCGAGATCCGACCGGATCATCACCGGAATGGCCAGGATCGTCGCGAGGGGGAACGCGACTGCTGCCGGCATCCGCCCGACGTCGATCACCAGAACGCCGATGATTGCGCACGCTGCGGCGAGGCCACCGAGCAGGAAGAGCAGCCCGTCGACCGTGATCGCGGGCACGCTCTGATTGGCGATCGCCTCCGCACCACCCTGGGCGAGGTCGCCCCAGGTGGCCACTACCTGGGGGGTCGGGATGAATCCGAGCACCGCGTCGTCGCGCGCAAACGTGAAGGTGAGACTCGCAACCGCGACGACGACGGCAGCGACGGCGGGCAGCCAGGCCCGACGAGAGAACACGACGGCTGCGGCGGCAGCGGCGATCGGCAGCACCGCGAACGACACCATCGTCACCAGCCAGGTGGTGCCGTCGAAGATCTTGGACAACCCCGCGATACTCGCGATCAGGGCGACCGCGAAGAGCACCAGGCGGATGATCGTGGGCCGCACCTCGGGACGCGCGGTGGTCGACAGCGTGCCCTTCGCCGCACCCGGCTTCGGGGTGGCGACGGCGCGGGATGGCGGCGGCGCGATTCGGGTGTCAACCACGAGACACCGGAGTAACGGCCCGTGTCGCCGAAGCAGAGCCACGCCAGGCATCCATCGGCTCACTGTCGGGGTCGACCTCGACGACGGTCCACCCCTCGTTCCGCAACCTCACGACCACCGCCTGCCGGGGCTCCACGAGGAACGCGTAGGCCGGAGCGTTCGGGGCGCGGCGGTGGATCATCCAGTCGATGGTCGCGTCGTCGGGGTCTGCCGCGACAGCGAACAGCGGGCCCACGGCATCCCCGAGTCGGATCTGGTCGAGGTCGTCTTCGTCCGAGAGCTGCACCCCGGCGAGGCTGGTCAGAAACCCGTCACCGCGACGACTTTCTGTTCGCGGCCCAAACTGCTCGATCTGACCGCGAGAACTCTCTTCAACCTCGAGCCGGAACCCCGCTCCGTCGAGATGGATGCCGAGGGACGCGCTCATCGCCACCACCCACTCGAAGGATTCGCTCGACCAGTCGGACCACCAGACGCTACGGTCGCGGCTCGCGTCGGGGTAGCCCGAGCGGCGGGTGTCGACGAGGACGCGCGCATCGGGATGGCTGCGGTGCTCCTCTTGGCGCACCATCAGCTCGCCGCGCCGCGCTGACGCCCGCCAATGCACCCGGCGCAGGGCGTCGCCCACCCGGTACTCGCGGGTGGTCAAGTCGTCGTCGTTGCCGGTGACGCGGTGCCGCACGAGTTGCGCCGAACCATCACCGTCGGCGAGTGCCGGTCCATCGTCGCCGAGCGCGGCAAGTCGGGGCACAACCACGAGTCGATCGGTTTCGCCCACGGCGACCGAGGCCCGCCACATTCCAAAGGGATCTTCGTACTCGACGACGAACGGTCCGACGACGTAGAGCCCGCGGCGCGGCGGGTGGACGTCGTCTTCGACCACGCGGGTGCGGTTCGTTGCCGCCGTGGTTCCCAGGCCCGGCACCTCGTGGGAGGCGAGCGACTCCTGCCACGGGATGGCGTCATCCCCCGCGAACGGAATCGTCGACACGGTGCCTTCGTTCCGCAACCGGATCGTCATCCGCACTCGGCTGCCTGCGGCGACGACCGGCGGAGAGAATAGTCGGGTGACCGAGATCTTGGGGCGGCGAATGCGTACGTAGATGACCCCGCACAACGGCAACAGGAACGCGACACCGGCGAGAACCAGGGCCTCCTGCCGCCCGGCGGTGTAGCCGAACGTCACCACGACTACCCCGAGTGCGAACGACACGAACGCGCGCAGTCTCGGGCGGATCGAGGTGAGCCGCACCAACGAGTGCTTCTCGCGGGATGCGGGGGTGGAGGTCATCAGCGGTTCAGCGCGCGAGTCTTAGCGCGTCGATGGCTGCACCCCGGAAGCGCCCAGCGGCACCGGAGTGGCAGCGACGATTCGCTGGGTGATGTCGGCGGCATCCGCGTTGCTGCCCAGACCCGAACGCGCGACCACCAGGCGGTGGGCGATCACCGAGACGGCGAGCGCGTCAATGTCGTCGGGCAACACGAAGTCGCGGCCGTCGAGGGCGGCTCGGGCTTTGGCAGCTCGCACCAGCTGGAGCGTTGCCCGAGGGCTGGCGCCGAGCCTCAGTTCACGGTCGACGCGGGTGGCCGCCGCGATCGCGACCGCGTAGTGCTCGACCGCGGGGCTGACGAATACCGACCGCACCGTCGCGATCATCTGACGCAGACGCTCGAGGGTGACGACGGGTGCGAGGGCGTCGAGCGGGCTGCCGGTCTCGCGCGAGCGAAGCATCGTCACTTCGGCCGCCTGGTCGGGATACCCCATCGAGATGCGGGCGGTGAAGCGGTCGCGCTGCGCTTCGGGGAGGGCGTAGGTGCCCTCCATCTCGATCGGATTCTGGGTCGCGATGACGGTGAATGGATTCGGCAGCGCGTAACTGGCGCCATCCACCGTGACCTGTCGCTCTTCCATGCTTTCCAGCAGCGCGCTTTGGGTTTTCGGCGACGCGCGGTTGATCTCATCCCCGATCAGGATGTTCGCGAACACCGGGCCGGGCTTGAACTCGAACTCGCGCTCAGCCTGGTTGTAAATGGACACCCCGGTGATATCGGCCGGCAGCAGGTCGGGAGTGAATTGGATGCGGTTGACGCTGCAGTCGACGCTGCGACCCAGCGCTCGGGCCAGCATCGTCTTACCGACGCCGGGCACGTCTTCCATCAGAAGGTGGCCTTCCGCGAGCAACACGGTCACCGCAGTTTCGACGGCCTGACGTTTGCCGTCGATGACCGTCTCGATCGCGGCCATCACCGCTCGGGCGTCGAGGAGGAATTCGGAAGGCGCCAACGGCTCCGGCCCGAACCGATCGCCCGAGTTGGCGCCGACGTCCGAGCTGATCCCTGAACCTGCCCCTGAAGCGGAGTAATCACTCATCTTCGGAAGTCTGCCACTGGAATGCGCCCGAAGGGGCTGGGAATCTGCCGGATCACCGGCCCCCGCACGAGCGATCGCGATGGGGAGTTGTGCCCACCGTCCCCTTCGGTGGCGTCGATAGGGTGAGAGGTCACCCGAGAATTCCCAGGAGTATGGATGAATCCCGCCGTCGAGGCCGCTGACCCGGCCACCGATCCCGCACGTTTGGCGCAGATCGCCCACCAGAGTCCCGAACTCGCGGCGACGGTGGCGGCGAATCCGACAACGTACCCAGGTCTGCTCGAGTGGATCGTTCAGTACGGCGACGACGCGGCGAAAGCGGCAGCCCGGGTGCGGATGGGAATTTCGGCGACGCCGCCCCCGCCCCCGCCCGCAGGCCTCGCTCCGGCAGCGTCGCTCCCGCCTGCTTCGCCCGTCACTGCTGGTGCCGGCCCGCACCTCTCGCCACGGGTCTTCGCAATCGGCGGCGGGGCGCTCGCTGTCGTCGCGCTCGGCGTGGTGGCTGCCCTCGTCATCCCGTCTCTGATCGGCGGTGGCGGTGGCCCGGGGAACATCACGACAGCGGAGATCTTGCATGAGCCCAAGCTCGACGCCTGGAGGATCACCAACCCGTTCGATGGCGCGGGATCGCCTGACGAGGTTGTAGACCTCAACACCTTCGAAGTCGGCCAGGACCTCGCCGTGCTCAGCTGGTACAGCCGTAACAGCAGCGACTACGGCGCGTCGGAGACGTCCACCAATCGCGCGTCGCTCGTCAACACCCGCACCGGCGCGACGATGTGGGTAGTCGACACTGCGGGCTCGGTCGTGGCCGCAGTGGGCGGGGTCGGCAACGGGCCAACGGTGCTCGCGCTCAGCGATGACCAAGGCGATAACGGGCAATTGATCGCGATCGACCGCAACGGCAAGCAGGTCAGCGCGACATTGCCGAACGATGGCTACTCCCTGTACACGGCGGGAGATGTGACCTCGTCGTTCCGCACGCGTGCCGTCATGATTGATGGCGATGTGCTCGCGACGAATGGCAATTCGTTGGCGCGGTTGTCGGCCAACGACCTGAGTAAGGCGGCCTGGAGCATTGATGAGGGGGGTGGCAACATCGCCGTCACACCCGACCGCGTCATCATCGGCGACAGCGCCTACTCGCTCAGTACGGGTAAGTCAGTCACGTGGAAGGGCGGCTCCGACCTCTACGTCTTGCCCCTCGGGCAACGCCTGATCGCGAGCAAACAAGACGGCGACTCGTACGACATCGTCGGGTTGACTACCGATGGCGACGAGACCTGGAGCACGCCCCTGTCCAGCACCTCAGTGATCGCTTCCGCAGATGTGATTGTCACCGGAGACCCTTCATCGGGCACCCTGACGGGGATCTCAATGGCCGACGGCTCAGTGCTGTGGACAACAAACTTCAGCCAGAACGATGGCCAGCTTTACACGCAGTATGGAACTGACGTCGTCTGGGTCAGCTCCGGCGGAGATGGGTTCACCGGCATCAACGCCCGAACCGGAGTCGAGTTGTACCGCAACAGCGACATCATCCAAAGCGGCAGTTTGATCGGCGGCACGCGCAACGTCGTGTACGTCAGTGGCGGCTCGGCGCTTGAGGCGTACAACCCGCAGACCGGCGTTCAACTGTGGTCGTTGCCAACCCCTTCCGGTGCGGACGACTATTACCAGTTCGCGTTGCTCGGGGGTCATCTTGTCGCGCAACACACCCTCGACTCGGCTGACACCGACTACTCGAGCGAAGTCGTGCTCGAGGGCATCGGCTGATCGGAGTTTCTTACGAGTGGATGCCGCCGCCGGCTTCAAGGCCGGCGCGGTACCCCTCGTCCCAGGCTTCGGTGGTACCTCGGCTGAACATGTCGGTGTCGGCTGAGCGCACGAGCGCTTGAGCTCCGACCTGGTCGATCCCGTCGGTGACGTAGCGGGCAAGCCCGCGCACCACGGCGACCGGCGTTCCGTTCGCCTTCCCCTTCACGAGGTCGGCCGCAGCGGCGATCTCGTCGCCCACTGCGGCCACCGTGACGTGAAGTTCGCGGCCTTCGGCATCCATCGTCCCGCGAAGGTCATCGACGACCCGCAGTCCGGCCGCGCCGATCGCGACGTCGGTCTGCCCTTCGCGCCAGGGGCGCCCGAAGGTGTCGGTGATCAGAACGCCGATGCGGATGCCGAAACGCTCCCGCAGGGCGACGCACAGTACGCGAGCCGACTCGTCGGGATTCTTGGGCAGCAACAGCACCACCCCGTCGGGCGCGTTACTCGCGTCGACGCCGGCGGCGGCCATCACCTGACCCCACTCGTTCTGCACGATGCGGGTGCTTCCGCGGGTGGCGACAACGCGCACGGTCTCGGCGGTGATCGCCTCTTCGCGATCGGTGGCGTGGATGATGCGACCCTCGGCCTTGCTCACGATTTTGCTGGTCACCGCCAGGATGTCGCCATCCTGAACCTGCCCGTGAAGGGCGTCACCCAGCAGCTGGGCGAGATCGTCACCGGGGTGAAACTCGGGCAACCCCTCGATCGCCCAGACGGTGAGCGCGGCCCCGGTCATCGCGTGAGTTTCGGCAGCACGTCGCGACCGAAGACGTCGAGAAACTCAGCCTGATTGCGGCCGACGTTGTGCAGGTAGAGGCGGTCGACCCCGAGGTCGAAGAACGATTGCAGATAAGCACGATGGATGTCGGGGTCGGCCGAGATGACCAAGCGCCCCTCGAAATGTTCGGGACGCACCATCCGCGCCATCTGTTCGATCTCGTAGGGATCGCGAATGTCGGCCTTCCCAAATCGCAGCCCGAGATTCGGCCACTCGGCCAGCGCGTTCGCCATCGCCTCCTCATCCGTCGGCGCCCAACTCACGTGCACGCGCATGATCTTGGTGCCGCCCCGGTGACCCGCCTCCCGACGTCCTTCGTCGAACCGCTGGAAGAGGGTGGCGACCTTCTCGGGCGCACCGGCCTCGGTGATGATGCCGTCGACCGTGCGGCCCGCTCGCTTCGCGGTGACCGGTCCCGACGCGGCGACCAGGATCGGCGGCGCGTGTTCGGGCATCGTCCACAGCCGGGTCGACTCGAGGCGGTAGTACTTGCCCTCGTGTCGCACGTCTTTGTCGGTCAGGCCACTCGTGAACAGCTTCTTGATGATGTCGATGGCCTCGAACATGCGGTCGATGCGCTCCGGGGCATCCGGCCAGTACTGCCCGACCACGTGTTCGTTGAGCGCCTCACCGCTGCCCAACCCGAGCCAGTGCCTGCCGGGATACATCGCCTCAAGCGTCGCGCTGGCCTGGGCCACGACTGCGGGATGAAAGCGGAACGTCGGCGTGCTGACCCCGGTACCGAGATCGCCCTTCGTGGTCTGACCGAGGGCGGAGAGAACATTCCAGACGAAGGATGCCTGCCCCTGCTGCGGCGTCCACGGTTGGAAGTGATCGGCGGCCATCACGCCCTGGAACCCGTGGAGTTCGGCGGTCTTCGCGATGGCGAGGATCGCGTTTGGTGCGAATTGCTCGAGCATCGCGGCGTATCCGACGACTGCTCTCATAGGTACAGTTTGGCCCTCGCTGCGCGTTCCGGCGTCGAAAATGGTCCACCCGAGCCGCTGAGGTGGACCGATTGCACCGCCTGAACGCGCGTAGCGTGCTCGACATGACCGGGATCTCAGCCATCACTCTGTTCGTCGAAGACCTCGCCGTCGCGCGCGACTGGTATGACCGGGTCTTCTCGCCCCCCGAGTACTTCGGCGACGACGTGGCGGCCGCCTTCAAGGTCGGCGAGACGATCGTGAACCTGCTGCAGGTCACCGAGGCCCCCGACCTGATGGCGCCGGCACAGGTTGGCACCGCGACCGCCGGGGTGCGGGCCCTGATGACGATCGACGTCGAGGACGTCGACACCCGTGTCGCCGAACTGAAAGATGCAGGCATCCCGATTCTCAACGGCCCGATGAATCGGCCGTGGGGCATTCGCACGGCGTCGTTTCTCGACCCGTCAGGCCACGCCTGGGAACTTTCGGGACCGGTCAGCTAACGGCTGGATCCTCGTCGGCCGAGTCCTGCTCTTCGGCGTCCTCATCCCACTGGTCGCGACCTTCCCAGGTCGCAATATCGGCGACGTTTCCCTCGGCGTCGATGAGCGACCACCAGGCGGGCGCGTACTTGTCGCCCAGCATTCGACCGCCAGCCTCAAGCGCTGCGGCGACGCGAGCCTCCGCGACATCCGGCGGCACCTGAATGTCGAGGTGAAACCGGTTGCGCGGCGGTCGGTGCTGGTCGACATGGTCGAACCAGATCAGCGGCAACCTGCGGCGGGGGTCGACGAATACTCCGCCGCCGCGGTCGGTGTAACCCAGCACCGCCTGCCAGAAGGGCATGACGGCATCCGGATCCACCACATCCACCGCGATCATCATCGACTGGGCGAGTGACGGGTCGGCCGGGATCTCGAGAAACTTCGCCGCCTCAGTAATCGCATGCGCGAGGGTGACATCGTTCTCGGTGAGCGACCGTTCGGAGTGCGTGGTCAGCTTCACGGTCACCGACGTCGGCCGAATATCGAGATCGGGATGATGGTCGAGCGGCGCGGCGGCATCCGCAATCAGCACCGCGAACCCGACCGCCTGCGAGAAGGATGTCGTGCGGTAGACGGTCATCGCCGAACTTCCGATGACACGCCAGTCGTCGTATCCGACCGCGTCGTGAAACTGCTTCGCACTAATGGCCGCAGGGCGCTCTTGAGGAGTCGGCATGCGCTGACGCTACCCGTAGCGCCTGACGTCAGACCGCCGCCTGGGCGCCCGACGCGATGCTGCGGAACATCGCCCGCATCTCGATGTTCGCGATGAGGGTCATCAGCGCCATCCGCACGCTGTCTGCGTTGCGCGGGTCGACCGCGAAGACCGGGATGAGACGGTTCGGGTAGACGGAGGCGATGACCTCGGAGTAGTCGGGAACCAGCGGGCGGTTGGAGACGTCGGCGCGGGTGATTCCCACGACGATCCCCCCCTTGTCGTACAGGTCGCCGAACTCGTCGAGAAACTCGAGCATCGCGTCGAACGGCTTCGGGGCGTCGTTGTGCACGAGAAGCACCATGCCGGTGGCTCGGCGCTTCAGGATGCTCCACATGAAGGAGAAACGCCGCTGCCCGGGGATGCCGTAGAGCCTGACGAGTTCGTCTTCAGTGTCGCCATCCCCACCCAGCAGGATCGTGCCGTAGTCGAGTGCGACTGTCGTCGTCGGCTTGTCGGCGGTTTCACGATCGTTGTTCGTCGCCTCGGTCGCGATGACCTTGGTCTCGCTCAGAGTCTGAATAGCAGTCGTCTTGCCGGCGCCCATCGGGCCGGCGAACAGGATGACGTGTTCGCTCATTGCCCGGTCCTCACAGACCCAGTCGGGCCTTCAGGCGGGCAAACAGTCCGCTGACCTGTACCTGCGGTTCGGCGACCGGTGCCGGCGCAACTGCCGACGCACGCAGAATGCCCATCAGGCTAAACGCGTTCACGACACGCTGTGCCGCCGCCTCGGTGACGCCGCCCGCAGCAGCGAGTTCGGCCGGTGTCGCGTCGGCGTTGCCGAGCATCGCCGTCATCCGAACCTCGTCGAGGGTGATCGGCAGTTGGGCAAGATTCGGCCACCGGGTCAAGCGGTAGCGGTCATCGGCCCACAGCCAGGATGCCGGCTCGTCGATAAAAGCGTGTCGGCCGATCAGCCAGAGCAGACCGTCGAGGTCGCGGCCTGGAAGCGCGAACGGCGGCGGTGCGTCCTCGGTGGTCGGATGCGTTTCGACCAGCACGGCCGCGGGAGCCTCGGGAAAGTGATCGAGCGGCACATCCCACGCGTAGGCGTGGTGGCGAAAGTCGATCGAGAGCGAACCGTGGCCCACGACATCCAGTCGCAAGAGAACAGGTGTCGGGATGCGTCGCACCGAGTGAATCGCAACGGCAGCGCTCGCCCAGCCTGCAGTGCTCGGCAGCGGTTGCTGTCGGACCACCGGGGGTTGTGCGTCTGCCTGATCGTCAGTGACCAGGCGGGTCGAATTGGACATCAGATCCTCGAGGCGTCGCTCATCGGATCGTGCATGGTGCCAGCTCCCCGTCGTCGCGGTTCCCGATCCTTTGACCGGAGCGAGTCACCCCGAACTCGTGTTCCGACTTTAGGCCTGGTAACCCCGAAAGTCGTCCCCACAAACGAGGGGCGACTGTGCGCGAAGGCCCAAGCGACCACGGCTAGCCGCGCGACTTCTGGAGGAAGTCAGCTACAACCCGCGGAACGTAGGGTGCGACATCGCCACCCAAAGAGGCCACCTGCCGCACCAGCGAACTCGACACGTGCGCGTGAGCGGGGTCGGGCAACAGGAAGATCGTCTCGACCCTCGCCAGATTGCGGTTCACGATCGCCATCGGAGTTTCGTAAGCGACGTCGATCTGAGACCGGATGCCCTTCACCAGCACGCTCGCGCCGACGTCGGTGCAGTAGTCGACCAGCAGCCCGACCGACCAGGACGTGACGACGATGTTGGCGGGAAGACCGGCCTCGATGACCGCTTCTTGGATGAGCGACACCCGCTGCGCGATCGGCAACAGAGCGGTCTTCGCGGGGTTGTGCACCACCAGAACATGCAGTTCATCGAAGAGCCCGGCCGCACGCTCGATCACGTCGAGGTGCCCAAGAGTCACCGGATCGAACGACCCCGGGACGACAGCGATCCGGCTCACGAGCTCACCCTAGCGAACCGACGTGAACGGTAACCGGCGACCGCGCCCCTCGACGCCTCAACTCTTGCCGAGGAAGGCGCGCTCCGTCTCGTCGAGTCGTCGCTCGAGCGCATCTTTGAGCGCCGGGTGATCCTTCAGCGTCGGATCGGCATCCAGGATGCTTTCCGCCACCGCTCGCGCTTCCTCGATGACTTTCGCATCCCGCGTGACCCTCAGGAGTTTCAGCGACGAGCGTCCGCCCGACTGGGAGTCGCCCAGCACATCGCCTTCGCGGCGCAGTTCGAGGTCAGCTTGTGCGAGTTCGAAGCCGTCGAGGGTGGCGGCCACGACATCCACCCGTTCGCGTGCGAGCGAGAGGGGCTCGGCGTGCGTCACGAACAGGCACAGCCCCGGCACGGTTCCTCGCCCGACCCGACCACGCAACTGGTGCAACTGGGCGATGCCGAACCGGTCGGCGTCGAGCACGACCATCGTCGACGCGTTCGGCACGTCGACCCCGACCTCGATCACGGTGGTGGCAACCAACACGTCGATCTCACCGGCGGCGAACGCCCGCATCGTCGAGTCCTTCTCGTCAGACGACATCCGCCCGTGTAGCGCCTCGATGCGCTTTCCCGTGAGCCGCGGGTGGCTCTGAAGTTCAGCCAGCGTCGCGATCACGGCGGCCGGCGGCGGCAGCCCTTCGTCGCCACCATCCGGGGTCGTGGTGTCGTCTTCGACAGTCTTCGCGTCGATCGCCGGGCAGACGACGAAACCTTGGTGGCCCTTCTCCAGCTCTTCGGCCAGACGTTCCCAGACGCGACCGATCCAGCCGGGATGCTCGGCGAGCGCCACGACGTGCGACTCGATCGGCGGCCGACCCTTGGGCAACTCGGCGATGGTCGAGACGTCGAGGTCGCCGAAGACCGTCATGGCGACAGTGCGCGGGATGGGCGTGGCCGTCAGCACGAGCACGTGCGGCGGGGCGCCCTCCCGGCCTTTCAAGCGCAGCGCCTCACGTTGCTCGACACCGAAGCGGTGCTGCTCGTCGACAACGACCAGACCGAGTTCGGCGAACTGCACCTGATCCCCGAGCAACGCGTGGGTGCCGACGACGATGGATGCCCCACCCGACGCGCTCGCGAGCAGAGCGCGCCGCCGGTCGGCGATCGGCAGTTGTCCGGTGATCAGGGTCGGCCGCAGCCGAGCCGCCAGGTCAGGGCCGAGGGTCGCGACGATCGACCGCAGATGCTGCCCGGCGAGCACCTCGGTCGGCGCCAGAAACGCCGACTGCCCGCCCGAGTCGGCTACGGCGAGCATCGCCCGCAGAGCGACCAGGGTCTTGCCCGACCCGACCTCACCCTGCACGAGACGGTTCATCGGAATTCCCGACGCCAGATCTGCCGCGATCGACTCCCCGACGGTGACCTGGTCAGAAGTCAGAACGAACGGGAGTCGAGTCTCGAACTCGGCGAACGCCTTTCCGGGCAACCGGGCGGCGGCTGACTCTGAGCGGCGCTCCGCACGTTGCTTCAACAGGCTGGTCTGCAGCACGAGTGCCTCGTGAAACTTCAGGGTCTGCTGAGCCGCGTGCCAATCCGCTTCGGTCGCAGGCACATGGATGAGTTGCAGCGCCTCCCGAAAACCGAGCAGTTTGCGCTCCTCCCGCACTCTCGGCGGCACCGGGTCGTCGAGCGGCGGCAAGGTGTCGAGCACTCCGGAGATGACATCCCGAATCTTCTGCCCGTCGAGAGCCGAGGTCGCGGCGTAGATCGGCATCGGGCGCTGTGCCCACGCGCGGGCGGCGTCGGAGTCGGCTTCGAGTTCGTCGGGGAACGGCTCGTACACCGGATGCGCGAGCTGCCGTACGCCGTTGTAGGCGCCGACCTTGCCGGCGAAGATGGCTCGCATCCCGGGCTTCAGGGCGTATGCGGCACGCGGGCTGAAGAAGGTCAGTTGCAGCGTGCCGGTGCCGTCAGTGATGACGACCTCGATGAGCTTGCCCTTGCGCTGACGCATCTCGCGCGTCGAGATGCTGCGCACCTCCGCCACAACGACAACCGAGTCGCCGATCCTGAGTTCATCCAGGGGGGTCAGTTCTCCCCGCACCGCATACCGGCGCGGGTAGTGAGACAGCAGATCGCCGACGGTTTCGAACCCGAACGCCTTCTGAAACTGGGGCGCGACCCGGGCACCGAGCGCCGTCAGCAGGCGGGTGTCGAGCGGACCGGTCACGATCCGAGGGTAGCTACTACAGCCAACCCTTGCGCTTGAAGACGATGTAGAGCACGAGACTCGACGCCGCCATCAGGCCGAGCGCGCCGAAGTACCCCCACTGAAAATGAAGCTCCGGGATGTTGTCGAAGTTCATCCCGTAGATCGACCCGATCAGCGACGGGGCGAACAGGATGGCGGCCCAGCCCGAAATGCGACGCGTCTGGTCGGCCTGACTGTTGCTGGCCTCCGACAGCCGCTGCGCCTCGTCGTTCTGGCGTTGCCCGACGAGCGAGGTGTTCACAGCGAGGATGTCGCGCAGCAGCACTCGGAATTCCTCGATCTTTTCCGTCGCCTGGGTGATGTGATCAGCGATGTCGCGCAGCACCGGCTCAAGGTGGTCGTCGACATGTCCGTCGGCGAAACCCTTCGCGAACTGCTCCAGAATCGCGCCGAGCGGAACCACAGCGCGCTGAAACTCGATCACTTCGCGATTGAGTTCGTAGATGCGCCTCGACACGCGCGGGTCGCCGTCAAAGACCTGGGTTTCGATCTCATCGATGTCGTTCGAGAGACCCTCGATGACCGGTTTGTAGCCGTCGACCACGGCATCCAGGATCGCGTAGAGAACCGCCTCCGTACCGCCGTGGAGGGAGTCGGGAGTCGACTCCATGTTTCGCCGCACGAGCGACAGGTCGGGGCCTTCGCTGTGCCGCACCGTGATCACGAAGTTGGCACCGGCGAATACGTGCAGTTCTCCGAAGTCGACCCGCTCGTCGTCGTCGTCGTAACTCGCGGCGCGCAGCACCATGAACATGGTGTCGCCGTACCGCTCGAGTTTGGGGCGCTGGTGGGCGACCACGGCATCCTCGATCGCCAACTCGTGCAGACCGAACTCTTGCGCGAGCTCGGCAAGGAGTGAACTCTCGGGACGGTAGAGCCCGATCCACGCCAGCGCGCCGGGCTTCTTCGCGAGAACCGCGAAGGTTTCCGCCAGCGTCGCCGGGGTCGCGAACCGCTCGCCGTCGACGTAGACGGCGTTGTTGACCACCCCGGGTTCGCGCGTCGCCACGCCTGAATGGTAGGCCGGGGAACGTGCGCTTCCGGGGAGGACGTGGCGGGGTTCTATGGTGATCTGATGACCAGGATCATCGCGGGGTTCGCTGGATCCCTCCGGCTCGCGGTGCCCTCGACCGGTACGCGACCGACGAGTGACCGGGTGCGCGAGGCGATCTTCTCGGCGCTGGATGCCCGCGGCATCCTTCCTGGGTCGCGGGTGCTCGACCTGTACTGCGGATCCGGCGCGGTCGGACTCGAAGCCGCCTCGCGCGGTGCGGCCCAGGTCACGCTCGTTGACAACGCGAAAGCCGCCCACCGGGTCACGAGTGCCAACGCCGCCCTCGTGCGCAAGGCCGCGCCCGCGGGGGCGGTGCCCGAGATCACCGTGTCCTCGGCGCCTGTGCAGACCTTTCTCGACGGCGCTGGGGCGCGATGGGATGTCGTCTTCGTCGACCCGCCGTACGAGCTGGGTGCAGCGGAACTGGTGCACAACCTCACCGCGCTCCTGCGGTGCCTGAGCGACGACGCCGTGGTCGTGGTCGAGAGATCAGCACGGGATGCCGCCCCGGCCTGGCCGGATGGACTCGCCCTCGAGCGTCGCAAAGACTACGGCGACACTGCTGTCTACTACCTGTCGCCGTCCCAGTCGGAGTAAGGGTCCCAGCCGCCGCGCTCGTCATAGGGCTGCCCGTCGACCGTGACCCCCCGGCCTGCCTCGACCCGCCCGATCGCCCGAAACCCGCTCGGCAACGCCGCATCCGCGGGGAACGTCGCCAGCAGCGCGTGCGCCTCGCCGCCGGTCAGGGAGGCGGCCGACCCCACCGCGGCTGAGTCGAGATCGAGTTGCACGCCGGAAGCATCCGCGATGCGACGGGCGTCGATCGCGAGACCGTCGCTCACGTCGAGCATCGCGGTGGCTCCCGCGAGGGCAGCGGCTCGCCCGTCGGCCAAGGGTGGAGTGGGGGCGAGTTGAGCGTCGACCTCGTCGGGAAACTCACCCCTCAGCGCGGCAGCAAGTTCGGCATCCGGGATGCCGTCCACCACGCCCCGCTCGAACAGCAGCGCAAGGCCCCGAGCCGCCAGATCGAGTGGCCCCGAAACCGCCAGCACGTCGCCCGGTCGCGCACCCGAACGCAAGACCGGGGCACGGCCCTGCAAGTCACCGAACGCCGTCACCGCAATCGTGAACACCGAGGATGACGACAGGTCGCCCCCGACGACACCGCACCCGGGTGCCATCGCCTCGCACGCACCCCGCAGTCCGTCGGCTAGGCCTTCGAGCACAGAGATGTCGGTTTCCGGGGGCGCGGCAATGGCGACGACGAGAGCGGTGGGCACGGCCCCCATCGCCGCGACGTCGGCGAGGTTCGTGGCTGCGGCCTTCCAGCCGAGGTCGTGCGGCGTCGACCAGGCCATCCGAAAATCCGGCCCCTCGATCATCGTGTCTGTCGTGACGACGAACCGACCATCGGGAGCACGCAGGACCGCGGCGTCATCCCCGGGGCCGACCAGCGTCGTCGCGGCGGCCGGGAGTCGGGGAAAGATCCGACTCAGCACGGCGGCTTCGCCGAGCTCGCCGAGGGTCGCCATGCACACAGCTAACCAGTGGCTGCGCGCCGATACCCTGAAGGCGCCATGACTGCGCGACGCCCCCTCCTCATCCTGGCGACCCTGACCCTGCTTGCGGTGCTCGCGGGCTGCACGCCAATCCTCACCCTGGAACCAGCCGCCGACGCGAACAACCCCGGATGCGCCGACGCGATCGTGCACATGCCGAAGACGGTGGATGTCTACGCGTTGCGGCAGACGAATGCTCAGGCCACCGCAGCCTGGGGTGACCCGGCGATCGCCCTGCTGTTCTGTGGGGTGCCGGTGCCCGCGGCATCCGACCTGCCGTGCGTCGAAGTCAACGGCATCCAGTGGCTGCGCGAAGAAGTGCCACGCGACGATGGCACCACCGACCTTGCATTCACCAGCTACGGCCGCGACCCTGCCGCGCGGGTCGTCGTTGACACCTCGACGATCGGACCGGGCATCGTGCTCGACGAGGTCGCCCTCGCCGTCGCGAACCTGCCGACCAACGGGAAGGTATGCACCTCGTTGGAAGACACCGTTTCCGGTTCGGATGTCAACGGGATTGTCGGAGGCGACAGCACCCCGACCCCCACACCGACACCCACGCCGTAGAGGCTGCGGTTACCGGGCGGTGCTGAGGCCGAGTGTGATCAACTCGTCGATCAGCTCGGGATAGGTCACTCCCGACGCTTGCCAGCAGGCCGGGAACATGGAGATCGGCGTGAACCCGGGCATCGTGTTGATCTCGTTCAGCACGAAGCCCTCGCCGGTGAAGAAGAAGTCGACGCGGGCCAGCCCCGCTCCACCGATCGCCTCGAACGCGTGCGCGGCGATGCGCTGCATCTCGGCCAGTTCGCTCTCGCCAAGGTCCGCCGGACAGACCAGTTCCACTCCTGAGGCACCGTGGTATTTCGCATCGAAGTCGTAGAACTCTCGGGTGGTGAGCACGATCTCGCCGGCCACACTCACGCGCGGGGGCTCGGCATCCCGACCCTGAAGAACGGCGCACTCAACCTCGCGTCCGACGATCGCTTGTTCGACGAGCACCGTGTGGTCTTCCGCAAAGGCGAAGTCGAGCGCGGCATCCAGATCGTCCCAGGACTTCACCTTCGTCACTCCGACGCTCGAGCCGGCGCGGGCCGGTTTCACGAACACCGGCAGCCCGAGTGCCTCCATCCGGCGGCGCCAGATCGGGGCCGCGCGTCCGACATCCTGAGCGAGCCGTGCCCGCGTCACCGTGACCCACGGGGCAACCGCGATGCCCGCGCCGGCGAGCACCGTCTTGGTGAAGTGCTTGTCCATGCCGAGGGCGGAGGCGAGCACACCGTTGCCGACGTAGGGCAGGCCGACGAGTTCGAAGAGACCCTGGATGCTGCCGTCTTCCCCAAACGGTCCGTGCAAGATGGGGAAGGCGACATCCACCTCACCCAATGACTGGTAGCTGCCGTCGGCGAGCCGCACCGTGAACTCGCGGGTCGCGGCCGACTCGGGCAGAAAGACGCGGGTGCCGTTGTCGTGAACTGTCGGCAACTCGGCGGCGAGGGTCAGCCCGGTGGCGTCATCCGGCTGAAGCGTCAGGACCCCGTCGGGAGTAATACCGATCGGGATGACCTCGTACCGCTCGCGATCGATCGCACCAAGAACTCCCCCGGCGGTCGCACACGAGATGCCGTGCTCGCTCGAACGGCCGCCGAAGAACAGCGCCACGCGGATCTTGCCGGTCGTGGTCGGGGAATCACTCACCCTGCGGCTCCTTCGTGTCGGTCGTGAGGTGTGGGGCGAGATCTTTCGGGGCGAGGGTACCCGCGAGAACTTCGGCGACCTGGCTGCAGATCGGCATCTCGACGCCGACAGCGGCCGCGAGTTCCAGCACGGGCGCGACCGACGCGATCCCCTCGGCGGTCTGGTTCATCTGTGCGATGACCTCGGCGTAGTCGTACCCCTGCCCGAGCAGTCGCCCGGCCGTGTTGTTGCGCGACAGCGGCGACTCGCAGGTCGCGATGAGGTCGCCCAGGCCAGCCAGCCCGCTCATGGTTTCGGTCAGGCCGCCGTAAGCGACGGCAAAGTCGGTCATCTCGACCAACCCGCGCGTGATGATCGACGCCTTGGTGTTCTCGCCGTAGCCCACCCCGTCGACGATGCCGATCGCGACCGCGATCAGGTTCTTCAGCACCCCGCCGAATTCGGTGCCCACGACATCCGTGTTCACGAACGAACGGAAGTAGCGGTTGGTCGACACGACCGCGACATCGGATGCCGTGGCCAAGCTGCGCGACGACACGACCGCCGCGGTGGGTTGTTCCTTCGCGATCTCGAGCGCGAGGTTCGGACCCGACACGACAGCGATACGTCCGGAGTCGATCTCGAGCTCCTGCTCGATCACCTCACTCATGCGCATCCGGGTGTCGCGTTCGACGCCCTTCATCAGGGAGACGATCGGGATGTCGGCCGGCACCAGGTCGCGGATCAGGCGCAGATTCTCCCGCAACGACTGCGACGGAACGGAGATGTAGAGCTGCTCGACCCCGTCGAGCACGTCGGCAAGTTCCGACGACGACGAGATCTGGCGCGGGAGGTTGATACCCGGGAGGTACGCCGTGTTGCGGTGCGACTCGACGATCTCGCGGGCGATCTCAGGTCGCCTCGCCCAGATCGAAACCTGCGCGCCACCGTCGGCGAGCACTTTGGCAAACGTCGTGCCCCACGATCCGGCGCCCAGGACCGCAACCCGGGCGCCGTGGCGCGGGGGCCCGGCTGCGGGGTCGAGCGGGGCGTCGGTCGGCACTCGCCCATTCTCCTGCATCCCCTGAGGACGGCATCCACATAGCCTTGCTCCGTGTCTTCACGCTCACCGTCGGCAAGTCCCGTGCCCGCGCCGTCGGGACGACCGCCACGTGCCGGGGCCGAGTTCGCGCTCGGGTTCGCCACCCTCGCCCGGGGTTTCGCGCTGTGGCGTCGCGCGCCGCGTGTGATGTGGCTCGGCCTGATCCCGGCCGCCCTGGTGTTCGCGGTGCTGCTCGCGCTGCTGGTGTTTCTCGCGGCAAACCTGATGGCGGTCGCCGCGTTCCTCACCCCGTTTGCCGACGGATGGAGCGAGAGCCCGCGCACCCTGTTCCGCATCCTGCTGGGCCTCGCGATGATCATCGGGCTGGTGCTCCTGTTTGCGTTCACCTTCACCGGGCTGACGCTGTTCGTCGGCGACTGGTTCTACGAGAAAATCTGGCGGGCGGTCGAACAGGAGTACGGCGAGTTCGTCCCCTCGCACGAGCCCGGCTTCTGGCGCTCAAACTTGGATGCCGTCAGCCTGAGCGTGCGCGCAATCCTCACCGGCATCCTGCTCGCGGTGATCGGACTCATCCCGGTGGTGGGCACGATCGCGTCGGTGGTGCTGGGCCTTTTCCTGTCGGGACGACTGGTCGCGATCGAGCTCACCACCCGACCCCTCGAGGCCCGCGGTCTCACCCGGGTTCAGCGCCGCGACCTGTTGCGCACGCGCAGCCCGCGGGTACTCGGCTTCGGCGTCGCCGTGCACCTCTGCTTCCTGGTACCGCTCGGCGCGATCGTCGTCATGCCCGCGGCCGTCGCCGGAGCGACAATTCTGGCCAAGCACGCGATGGGCGAGCGTGAGATCCGCCCGATTCAGAGTCGGCCGAACTCCGACTGACCGTGTGCGGCCGGGTTCCATCGATGCGGCGGGGGTTTCTCACCGCGTAGCTCTCCTACTAGCGCCGCGATGGCATCCATCAGGGCGAGGGTCGCCTGCTTGTAGGCCTCGTTGTCGGTGCGACCGGCCCACGGCGAGAGATCGATCGGGTCGCCAACCAGCATCTCGACCTTCTTCCGCGGGACCAGACTCAAACCGCCGCTGTAGGTCGGCAAAATCTTCTGCACCCCCCAGTGCGCCACCGGAATGAGCGGGATGCCGTGCGTCATCGCCAGCCGCACGGCGCCCTGCTTGCCGCGCATCGGCCATCCGTCGGGATCCCGCGTGAAGGTGCCCTCCGGGTAGACCACCACCGCGAGGTCATTCCCGATGAGCCCACTTGCGGCCGCGAGCGGGTCGGCTCCGCCTCCGGCACGTTCGACCGGAATCTGCCCGGTGAAGCGCAGGAGCCATCCGAAAACCGGAACTCGGAACAGGCTCGCCTTTGCGAGGAACCGCGGTACTCGGCCGGCCCGCCAGACCAGATACGCGGTTGTCAGCGGGTCAAAATTCGAGATGTGGTTGGGCGCCAGAACGAACGCGCCAGTCTTCGGGATGTTGTCGAGCCCGCGCATCCGGTAGCGGCCGGGAAACTCGCAGATGGCCGTCGCAATCGCGGCGAGGATGTACCACCGGGCGAGCTTCTCGGGCTTACGCCGAGGCGTCGACCCGATCGACTGCGCCAGGCTCAGACCTCGATCAGGTCGAAGTCCGCCCCGAGTGCCTCGAGCTTTTCGACGAAGTGCTCGTACCCGCGGCTGATGAGACCGAGGTTCGTCACCGTCGAGGTGCCCTCGGCGGTGAGCGCCGCGATGAGATAACTGAAACCGCCGCGCAGGTCGGGCACGCGAACATCCGCACCCTTCAGTTTCGTCGGCCCGGTGATGACCGCCGCCTGCTCCAGTTTGCGATGCGGAACCCGACGGGTAACCGACTCGAGGCCGTCCTGGTGCACGACGATGTCGGCGCCCATCTCGACCAACGCGTCGGTGAAGCCGAACCGGTTCTCGTATACGGTCTCGTGCACGACCGAGACGCCTTCGGCCTGGGTGAGAGCCACAATGAGCGGCTGCTGCCAGTCGGTCATGAAGCCGGGGTGCACATCCGTCTCGACCTGCACCGGATGCAGCGCGCCGCCCGGATGCCAGAACCTGATGCCATCCTCTTCGACCTCGAATGCACCACCGGCCTTGCGAAAGACGTTGAGGAAGGTCATCAGTTCCTGCTGCCGCGCGCCGCCCACAAAAATGTCGCCGCCGGTCGCGAGCGCCGCCGAAGCCCAGGAGGCAGCTTCGTTGCGGTCGAACATCGCACGATGCGTGTACCCGGTGAGCTGGTCGACACCTTCGATGAAGATCGTGCGGTTCGGCTCGATCCAGATGATGGCGCCCATCTTCTGCAGGATCGCGATGAGGTCCATGATCTCAGGCTCGATCGCGGCGTTCTTCAGCTCGGTGACACCCTTGGCGCGCACGGCGGCGAGCAGCACCTGTTCGGTCGCGCCCACGCTCGGGAACGGCAGAGTGATGTCGGCTCCGTGCAGACCGTCGGGCGCGGTGATGCGGATGCCCTCGTACGACTTGTCGACGACTGCTCCCATCGCGCGCAGGGCATCGAGGTGGAAGTCAATCGGCCGGTCGCCGATGCGACAGCCGCCGAGGTCGGGGATGAGGGCTTCACCGAGCGCGTGGAGCAGGGGTCCGCAGAACAGAATCGGGATGCGGCTCGACCCGGCGAGAGCGTCGATCTCCGCGAAGTGGGCGCGTTCCACGTTCGACGGGTCGAGCACGAGCACTCCGTCTTCGGGGCTGGTGACGGCGACGCCGTAGGCCTCAAGCATCTTCGTGACGATCGCGATCTCGCTGATCTGCGGCACATCCTGCAGGACGCTCGGGGTGCGGCCGAGCAGGGCTGCGACCATCGCCTTGGTTGCGAGATTCTTCGCGCCGCGCACGTTGACGCGACCCGTCAGCGGCTTGCCCCCGCGGATGACGATGCCGTCTGCCTTCAGGCCGACATGTTCGCCCGCCGTCGCGGCATCCTTCGCCAGGCCGTCCTCGACACGATTCAACTCGTCGTCGTCGCTCAACGCGATCGCTTCCACCACTGATACACCTACTGCCTTACTGCCCTCGGGAGGGGAACTACCGAACGGGAAGAGTTTTCGGCCGCCACTTCTCGCGAGTGGCCTCAAACTCGGTGATCCGCGCTTCGTTGCGCAGGGTGAGCCCGATGTCGTCGAGCCCCTCCAGCAATCTCCAGCGAGTGTAATCGTCGATCGCGAAACCGACCTGGAGATCACCGATTGCAACCGTGCGGGCGACGAGGTCGACCGTCGCCGCGACACCAGGTTGAGCCGCGATCACCGCCCAGAATTTCTCGATCTCGGGTTCCGTCACCGTGGCCACGAGCAGCCCCTGCTTGCCGGCGTTGCCGCGAAAAATGTCGCCGAATCGGGGCGCGATGATCGCTTTGAACCCGAAGTCGCGCAGCGCCCAGACCGCGTGCTCTCGGCTCGATCCGGTGCCGAAGTCGGGGCCGGCGAACAGCACGGTCGCTCCGGCCGAGGACGGCTGGTTGAGCACGAACTCGGGATCTTTGCGCCACTCGTGGAAGAGCGCATCCTCGTAGCCAGTCTTCGTGATCCGTTTGAGGAACACCGCCGGGATGATCTGGTCGGTGTCGACGGCGCTGCGCGGCAGCGCGACCGCGGCGCCTTCGATCAGCTCGATCTTGTCCATTACGCGCTCACCCCCGCGATCCGTCCCGCTTGGCTGGAGCCGTGCGCGGTTGGACCCCCGTCGATCTGGGTCCGGCCGCCCCTGGATGGAGCCAAGTCGGCGCTCAGGTCGGACGGGGCACTCAGGTCGGACGGAGCGCTCAGGTCGGACGGGGCGCTCAGCGTCCCACGGATCGCGGTCGCCGCGGCGACCACCGGCGACACCAGGTGCGTGCGACCACCTTTGCCCTGCCGACCCTCGAAGTTGCGATTGCTCGTGCTCGCGCACCGTTCGCCCGGCGCCAACTGGTCGGGATTCATGCCGAGGCACATCGAGCAACCAGCGAACCGCCACTCGCCGCCGAACTCTTCGACGATCTTGTCGATGCCTTCGGCTTCCGCCTCGAGTCGCACCCGTGCCGAACCGGGCACGACCATCACACGCACGTGGTCGGCCTTCTTGTGACCCTTGATGATCGCCGCGAAGGTGCGCAGGTCATCCAGTCGGCTGTTGGTGCATGAGCCCATGAAGACGGCATCCACGCGGATGTCTTTGAGCGGGGTGCCGGCCTCGAGATCCATGTACTCGAGAGCGCGCTCGGCGGCGGCGCGCTCGTTCGGGTCGCTGAACGACGCCGGATCCGGGATGCTCTCGTTGAGCGAGACGCCCTGCCCGGGGTTGGTGCCCCAGGTCACGAACGGTTCGAGTTCATTCGCGTCGAGATACACCTCGGCGTCGAAAACCGCGTCGTCGTCGGTCGCGAGGGTCTGCCAGTAGGCGACGGCCGCATCCCAGTCGGCGCCTTCGGGAGCGTGCGCGCGACCCTTGAGGTAGTCGTAGGTCGTCTGGTCGGGGGCGACCATGCCGGCCCGGGCGCCCGCCTCGATCGACATGTTGCAAATCGTCATGCGGCCATCCATGCTCAGATTGCGGATCGCCGATCCGCGGTACTCGAGCACATAGCCCTGACCGCCGTTGGTGCCGATCTTGGCGATGACGGCCAGGATGATGTCCTTCGCCGTCACCCCCGGACGCAGCGTGCCCTCAACCGTGATCGCCATCGTCTTGAACGGCTGCAACGGCAGGGTCTGCGTCGCCAGGACGTGTTCGACCTCGCTCGTACCGATCCCGATCGCCATCGCGCCAAACGCGCCGTGCGTGCTGGTGTGGCTGTCACCGCAGACCACCGTGATTCCCGGCTGCGTCAACCCGAGCTGCGGACCGACGACATGCACGATGCCCTGCTCGATGTCTCCAAGCGAATGCAACCGGATGCCGAACTCGGCACAGTTGGCGCGCAGGGCTTCGATCTGGGTGCGGCTCGTGAGGTCGACGATCGGCTTGTCGATCTCGAGGGTCGGCGTGTTGTGGTCTTCGGTCGCGATCGTGAGATCGGGGCGGCGCACTGGCCGACCGGCGAGCCGCAGCCCGTCGAACGCTTGCGGGCTCGTGACCTCGTGAACGAGGTGCAGGTCGATATAGATCAGGTCGGGCTCACCGTTGTCGCCCTTGGCGACCAGATGTTTTTCCCAGACCTTTTCGGCGAGGGTCTTGCTGCTCATGCGTGGATGTCCTTAGTCGTCGAAAAGTTTGGCCCAGAAGGGAACTCCGCGACGAGGGAGGCCGGTGGCTTAGGCCTCGTCGCGGCGCATAAGAAGTCGCCGATCCTGGGTCTGCATGAGCATTTCCCGAGGGTAGCACCGCCAGGGCCGAGGGGGGTGGGCCGGCTAGACCCGTTCGACCGTCAGCACGTAGGGGCCGAACTCGACCTGCGAGCCACTCGCGACCGAGATGCGAGCGTCGCCGGAAACGACGGTCTCCTCGTGGCTCGGCGCAACCACAACGACGCCGTTGGTCGACGCGAGATCACGGATCCAGAGGCCGTCGGAGTCGGCCTCGAACACAGCGTGGGACTTCGAGATCTGCCCGGTGGGGTCGACCAGTTTGAGCGTCTTGTCGGCGCCCTTGAAGGCTGTCTTCGCGGGTTGACGGCCAACCACGACAGTGCCGGCGAGCGCCTCGCGATCCCCCGATGGCGTGACGAGAACCCAGGCTGCTCGCGGCACGCGCGGCGGCGCGACCACGGTGCGATCGTCATCGTCATCATCGACCGGTGTGAGGTCAACGTTGGGAACGGGCGGCAACCCGATGGATGCGCCAGCCGGCTCCGAGGCATCGCTCGCGTTCGCCGCCGGCGCTCCGGCAGGCGGGGCGAACAGCGAGCCATCCGGAGCGGGTGCGGTTTCGCGCGACGCAGGTGGCGCCGGAGGCGCTGG
The DNA here is from genome assembly GCF_039912695.1 of Pseudolysinimonas sp. Lineage (GTDB taxonomy): Bacteria > Actinomycetota > Actinomycetes > Actinomycetales > Microbacteriaceae > Pseudolysinimonas_A. The sequence goes on along the minus strand of NZ_JBDSPJ010000024.1, from coordinate 189,605 downwards.
CGGCGCAGGAGGTGCTGGCGGGGCAGGAGGCGCTGGCGGGGCAGGAGGAGGCGGAGTCAGCGGCGGCGCTGGCGGGGGCGCCGGTGGTGCCGGGGGCGCGGGTGGCGCCGGGGCAGGAGGGGGTGGTGGAGGTGGAGGGGGTGGTGGTGGCAGGGGCGGTGCTGTTGTCGGAGCGGGGGGCACCGGCGGGGCGGGTGGAGGAGGCGGGGGTGGGGGTGGCGGCGTCACCGCTGCCGAACTCGGCACCGACGTCGAGGCGCCGACAGCGGCGCCGCATGTGCCGCAAAAGGCTGCGCCAGCTCTGAGCGGCTGGCCACAGCTCTCACAGAACGACATGCACGAACTCTAAGACACCGGCCGAACGCCGCCGGCTGGCACCAGGGGGAGTTCTCCCCATGCTCGACTACGCGCCAGCGACGACGGGATCGGGCAGCAGCAACAGGTCTTCGGCGCGCACGAGGCGGGCGGCAAGCGCGTACTCGATCAACCGGACTCGGCGCCGGGTGGCGAGGTTGCCACGGCCCCCGCGCAGCCCTGCGACGCCCGCACGGTCGAGTCGGTCGCAGACGTTGTCGAGTTTGCGGTTGAAGGCCGTCAGGCTCCAGCCGAGGCGGGTAGCGGCTTCAGCCGAAGTGGGGAAGTCCCCGCCGCCGCTTGAGGGTCGGCGCAGAGACTGTTCGCACAGCACGATGAGCAACAGCCGCTGGTTGTGGGTCAGCCTGGGCAGTTCGACGCGCTCGGGTCGCAGTTCGGCAGATGTCGCTGACGCCAGGTAGGGAAGCTCTCCGTGGAGGGCGAACTCGTAGGTGGTTCGGCCAGCCGTAAACACGACGTGGGTCGGCCCGAAGACCAGGGGCGCTCGTGAGCCCGGCAGGAGTTCGGTCGACACTCGGCCGCTGGGGTCGCTGATCTGCACGATCCGAGACGCTGCGGTACTGGCGATCCACCACATCCCGTGCTCCTCGAAGATCTCGAGCAGGCATCCGTCGAGTTCGGGATTGTCGTCGATCACGAGGTCGGCATCTCGGCCGATGGTGAGGATCTCTCCGGCGCGAAGGTCATGCCACTCCCCGCAATATTCGATGCGAAGTGCGGGTGGCAAGCGGGTCCCCTTCCGGTGCCCATCTTGTCCACGGGCAGCTCGCAGCCCAAGCCGTTGCTTTCCGTGGCACCCGTTTGGGGGTCATAGCACTGCGGCGGGGAGGCCGTACCACTACCCTTTAGCACGCAAGCCCCTCCCCCGAACCGCCACCGCGGCCTCATGCTGATTCAGGGAGAAGCATGGATCCCCAACTCGTCGCACTCGTTGATGACCACGAGGTGATCGCGCTCGCCGTGCGCGAGGCCATCACGGGCGTCACTGATCTGCGCTTCGACGGTGTCTCCCCCACCGTTGACCACCTTCTCGAGCACCACCCCGACGCCGGGATGATCGTGCTCGACCTCCGCCTCGCCGATGGGTCCTCTCCTATCGGCAATGTCGAACGACTGGTCGAGCACGGGGCCGCGGTCATCGCGTACACCTCGGGCGAGAGTCCCTATCTGATGCGGCTGGTTGCGACGACCGACATCCTCGGGATCGTGCGCAAGTCGGATCCACTCGGTGTTCTGGTCGACACCCTGCGACGAGCAGCGGACGGCAGCGCCGTCATGTCGACCGAGTGGGCGGCGGCGATCGACTCCGACCCGGGGCTTGACGATGCGGCACTGAGCGTTCAGGAGCAGCAGGTGCTGCGGCTGTTCGCGACCGGGCTGAAGTCACAGTCTGTTGCGGCCGCAATGGGGATCGCGGTGCCGACGGTCGACGACTACGTGCGCCGCATCCGCAGTAAGTACGCCCGCATCGGACGCTCGGCATCCACCAAGATCGATCTCTACAAGCGCGCGATCGAAGACGGCTTCTTGCCGCTCCCCGATTCCGGATCATGAGCCTGGTGGGGGCGGCTCCGCATCGCGACGCCGGGCGCGGGCAAGCCCTCGACCGCGTCACCCGCACGATGGCCCTTGCCCTTGGCGTCGGTGCGGCGATCTACGGCCTCCTCGCCCTTCCGGGTTTCCTGGGTCAGTACGGCCAGTTTGCGCCGGTCTGGTCCTGGGGGGTCGCGCTGACACTGTTTGGGTGCCTGATCGTCGGCGCGATTCTGTCCGGAATCCTCTCGCCGCGCGTGCTGCGGAGGGCGGCCGCGACGGCCGCAATCGGCCACCTGGCGGGCCTGATCTTTCTCGTGCCGGCCATTTCTGCGGGCACCCTCGCATCGGATGCCGGAACGCCCTGGCTGCTGGGAGTCTCGACCATCGGCACGTCGGCCGCCGCCGTCGCGTGGCGGCCCGCGATTGTGTGGCCGTACGTCGTCGCGTGCGCGGTGCTGCTCGGAGTTGATCGCTTGTTCGCCACCCGCGATCTGGTGCCGATCATCGCGTTCCAGGACGCCCTGTTCTCCATCATGTTCGACACCGTCTTCGCCGCCCTGGCGATCGCGACCGCAAGTGCCGGACGGCGCCTCGACCGAATCGCCGACGCCGCCATCACCGAGACGAGAACCAGTGCGTCAGCCCAAGCACGCGCCCGCGAGCGCACCCGCGTCGAGGCGCTGTTGCATGACGGCGTTCTCGTCGCTCTCCTCGCCTCTGCACGGGGTTCGGCGCGGGCAGCCGACGAGGCACGCAACGCTCGCAACGAGTTGGATGCTGTGGTCGCGCAGTCCGATCACGCGACGCGCGCCAGCACCGACTGGGTGTGGGCACTTCAGGCGCTCACCACCGAGCTGGCTCCTCAGGCCCGGTTCAGCCATGACGAGGATCCAGCGGTCACCATCCCGGCGGATGCCGCGCAGGCGATCGTCGAGGCGACGGCCGAAGCGCTCCGCAACAGCATCCAACATGCCGGGCCGGCTGAACGGGCCGTGCACGCCCACGTCGCGCGGGGAGTCGTCGAAGTAACCGTGCTCGACGACGGCGTCGGGTTCGTGACCTCTCAGGTGCGCGACGGCCGACTCGGGGTGGCCATCAGCATTCTCGATCGGATGCACGCCGTTCCCGGCGGCCGGGCCGCCGTGGTTTCGCGTCCGGGGGTCGGCACCCGGGTCTCGATCGGCTGGCGGGCGGCATGAGCACCGCGTCACGCCCACCCAAGCTGGCACCCGATATCGGACGCTTGCTCGGCCTGAGCGGACCCGGCGCGTGGGCCGTTGCCGCCCTGTACATCGTGACGATGGTCGTCATGGCCGCGACCTCGGATGGGCCCGCGATGCAAACCGTCGAAGGCTGGGTGGCGCTCGCCCTCGTCGTCGCAGCCGCGATCATCCTCGTGTCGCCGCTGCCCTACCCGCTCCCTCTGCCGCTGACCCTCGCGGTGCTGGGGGTCGTCGTGTTCTCGACCGAGGCGATCATCTGGCACACCTGGCCGACGGGGTGGCCGGGGTACGCGGTGTGGAACTTCGGCGCCGACACCTTCCTGCTGTTCATGGTCGCGTTGCGCGGTCGACTCTGGTGGGGCGCCGCGGGGATGGTGCTGATGTCGGCCCTCGCCATCCACTGGACCCTCACCACTTCGGGTGATTGGTGGCACGGATTCGACCTCACCTACCGCCAACTCGCGACCTACGCGGCCGGCGCCTTCTTCGCGTCATGGTTGGGCCGCACGGCGAAGCGGATCGCAGAATTCCAAGAGACCGAGCGTCGCCTGGTGGCCGCCGAGCAGACTCAGGAAGCAACCGCGGATGAACGCCGAACGCAGTTGGATCGCATCCGTCGCCTCGCGGGTCCCGCGCTGGAGGAGATTGCCCGAGGTTCAACGACAGCCGCGCAACGGCGACAACACGGACTGCTAGAGGCAGAACTTCGCGACCAAATTCGCGGCCGCTCGCTTGCCCTTCCGGTACTGACCACAGCCGCGCGCGCGGCACGAACCCGCGGACTTGAGGTGACGATGCTCGACGACCTTCGGGGCGAAGTGGCGAGCGGCACGACCGACGACTCCACACTGATCGCCGACGCAGCAGCCTGGGCTGCTTCACGCCTGGGCACGATCGTTGAGGGAAGCGCGACAATCCGACTCGCCCGCATCGACGGCCGCCCGGTGGTCACCGTGGCGACGGCGGATGGCGGGGTCGCCCAGTTCACTCCGGCTGCAAGTCCGAACGCACCGGCACACGCTGCAAGAGGATGAGGTCGTCGCGCGTCACCAACCGCGTCGCAACGGCGTGCTCGACCAGCCGCATCCGCCGATCGGTCGCGAGCTGACCCTTCTCTCCGCGCAGCCCCGACGCCCCTGCGCGTTCCAACTTTTGACAGAGATAGTCGAGGCGACGGGTGAACGCGGCAAGGGTCCAGCCGAGCCGAGCGGACGCTTCAGCCGAACTCGGGATGCCGCCCCGCCCGCCATCGATCAGGCGCAGGATGTTCTCGCTCAACGCCACCAGCAGCAGCCGCTGCGGCGGGCTCAGCGACACCACGCCGATCGTGGTTTCGCCGTCATGCAGGTCCGAGTCGTCGGCATCCAACTCGTCGGCCCTGAGCGCGGGCCGGTCGGATCGGATCCGGAGGTCGTAGATCGTTGAGCCGGCACCGAAGACGACGTGCATCGCGTCGAAGCCGAGCGGCAGTCGACCTCCGGGTGCGAGGACCGCTTGCACGGTGCCCGAGAAATCAGAAACTGTCGCCGCAATTCGCGCACCGACGTTCTCAAGCCACCAGAGGTCGCCGACCTGCCGCAGCACCAGGAAACGACGATGCAGATACGGGTTGTCGTCCACGATGAGGTCGCCGGTGCGACCGATCGCAAAGACCGTGTCGGGCGACACAACGTAGTGCTCGCCAGCGAACTCGACATGCAACGTCGTCGAATCGCCCATCTGATGCCTCCCCGATTCCCTGCGGGTAGAGGCCTCAGGCTAGCGGAGCGTTCACCCGCCTGACTACCTGGTTGCGGCGCTACTCGGCGCCCGCGTCCTCGTCGATCGCGTCGTGGTCGATGCCGATTCCCTTACGACGGTCAGACCGCAGTTTGATCAGGCTGGCAACAACGGCGACCGCCATCGCCCCGACAATCACGCCGAGCGAGGTCATTGTTGAGATGTCGGGAGCCCCCAGCACGTTCTGCCCTCCATTGATGAACGGCAGCTCGTTGGTGTGCAGTGCGTGCAAGAACAACTTCACGCCGATGAAGGCGAGGATGAACGCGATTCCGTACTTGAGGTAGACCAGCTTGTCGATGAGGTCGCCGAGCAAGAAGTACAACTGCCGCAGGCCCATCAGCGCGAACACGTTGGCGGTGAACACGAGGAACGGCAGCTGCGTAATGCCGAAGATCGCGGGAATTGAGTCCAGCGCGAACACCAGGTCGGTCGTGCCGAGGGCGATGAGCACGATGAGGACGGGCGTAAACACCCGACGACTGTCGACGGTCGTGCGGAGTTTCGCGCCCTCGAAGCGGTCGGTGATCGCCACGCGTTTGCGCAAGAACCCGATCAACCGGTTCTCGTTAGCGGTCTCGTCATCGTGACCGGTGAACGCTTGGTTGGCAGCGGTGTAGATCAGGAACAGCCCGAATAGATAAAAGATCCACGAGAAGTTCTCGATCAGCGCAGCACCCAGCAGGATGAAGATTCCGCGCAGCACCAGCGCGATGATGATGCCGACCATCAACAATTCCTGCTGATATTTCCGGGGCACCGAGAACCGGCCCATGATCAACAGAAAGACGAACAGGTTGTCGACCGAGAGGCTGTACTCGGTCAGCCACCCCGCGACGAACTGGCTCGCGTGTTCGACATCGCCCAGCAGCGCCAACAGGCCAGCGAATATGAGCGCGAGGACGACGTAGAACGCGATCCAGAGCGCCGACTCGCGCGTCGACGGAATGTGCGGCCGACGGTAGGCGAGCACGATGTCGAACGCGAGGATGAGACCGAGCACAACGTAGGTGCCAATTTCGAACCAGAGCGGGATGGAGAGTTCCACAATCGGACCTTTCGGGGCGATACGTCAGGGCAGGGTCAGGTGCCGAACGTCTCTCCCGCGCGACGTGCCTCTCGGGCTGAGTCACGATCGCGACCGGGGTTACAACGCTGGAACCCGTGCTGACGGCCGCGACGAGGTGGGATACTCCCCTTCGCGATCCCGAGCTTAGCGCGGGCTCGTCCCCTCAGAGATCTTCAGCCGCTCACTGACCGAGCGACTTTCCGCGACGACGTCGTCAAGCAGATTCTGATCGCCGACGCGTTCCGGGTCGAGCCACTCGTCGTAGAGGTCGCGCGGCAGGATGAGCGGCATCCGGTCGTGGATGGATGCGATGTGCGACGAGGCCGGTTGGGTGACGATCGCGTAGGACAGCATCCATTCGTCATCGCCGGTCGTCGGATCTGATGTCTTTGCCACGTTCCATAGCCCGGCGAAAGCGAAGAGACCGTTGGGCTCATCGGGCAGCTCGAAGCGGTGCCCCTTCTCGTAGTACTCGGTCGCCGGCACGAGCGCGCGGCGGCTCTTCAGTGGCGCGCCCCAGGCTCCCGACCCGACAAGCCCCTCGACCCGGGCATTAATCGCCGGGAACTTCGCGGGCGCCTTGCCGATCCAGAGTTTCCACCAGGCCAGGTCGACGGTGCGCCGGTGCTCGCCCGCCTTCTCTCTTTCCCGAATGATCGGGTTGAGGTTGCGACGATTGACCCCGGTCGGCTTCGCGGCTTCATCGCGGAACTCCTCGAGCCATCCCGACAGGGCGACCATCGAGCTTCGGTCATCGATCACCGAGAACCCGTAGTGGATATCTTCGGCCGTGATCTGGAGCCCGTAACTGGCGCACATGCCTCCAGTCTCTCCCCCAGCTCTGACATCCGATGCGGCATGTCGCCGCGTGTACCCCGGCCTCGTACCCCACCATTGGATTGGGTCGCCCATCCCGCGGCCCGCTGGGGATAAGAGGGATCACGTGGACCACGTCGTCGGCCGTCGCTTCCGAATGCGAGCCCGCATCATCACTGCCGCCGTCCTGACCCTGGCGATCGCTATCGTCGTCGGCGGTGGTTGGGCCGCGGCGTCCGCCGTCCCCGCCGGAGGACTGCTGCTCGCCTACGTGACAGCCGTGATCGCGGTTGTCACGACCGCGCTGGTTCTGTGGCGAGGCACGGCACGACTGACCGCGGGGCTGCACGCATTGGCGGTCGCGCATCCCGACGGTGTCGTATTTCTCGGGCGACGCATGCCCCCTGTGGTATCCGACCTGCCCGCTTTCATGAGGGCGAAAGGGTTGACGGGAGTGATCGGCGAAGGCTGGTACCCCGCGCTCGCCGACTATCGCGGTATCTCGGCATGGTCACCCGGGCGGCACCCGCGGGAATTGGTGTTAGTCGACTGGATCGAGGTGGGCGAGGTGCGCGCCGAGCACACCCGAAGTGTCGACGGCGACTCCCACCTGAGCGTGATCGTCGATGTACGGCCCTACGTCCTTCCCCTCACCGTCGAGGTCGGCTACGCGTGGGGACTCGTCACCATGCCGCTGGATGCCGTCGACAGCGCCGATCTGGTCACGACGGTCAACGCTCAGCGGCCCTGACCCCGGGCCGTACCCTGACGCCGCTTTACCCTGCGGTCAGGAAACGCCGACCAGAACGCGCGGAACCTCCGGCAAAAGGGACAGCGTCACGAATCGCATCCCCTTGCTTTTGTCGAAATAGCAGGTCTGCAGAATCACGGTGGCCGTCAGGTTGGCGGTTGCCTCCGTGGCCGGCTCGCCGCTGAACACTTGGCGATCCCCGGTCACCACATAGGTACCGTCGACACCCAACCCCGAGAGCTGCACGGTCTGGCCGAGAGTCATGTCGAGGATGATGTCCCCGCCGCAGAAGTTGTGCTTGCCGACAATCGGGACGACGTCGATGAAGTCCATCCGAACCCAGAGGCATCGGTCGAGTTCGTTCTGGTAGCCCGTCGTGTCGACCTGAATGCTCCAGGTGGGCGCCGTGTCAACCGCGAGGGTGGGCAACTGGGTCTTGACCGGCGCGTATTTGCCGGAATTGACCTTGCCGGAGTCGACCTGAGCAGGCGGCGTGAGGGGCACGGCGAGAGCAGCCTCCGCGGACGCGGGAGCGGCGAGAGCGACGGTTGACCCGCACCAGAGAAAGGTGAGGGCGAGCGCCAGGCTCGTAGCTGTCGTTGCGACAGTTCGGGTGCGCGCGACAACGGACAGGGGGGTGCGAAACATGGGGGAGGTATTTCCACGCGGAATTGCCACCGCGCTGGCTGGGGTTGTCGCGAGGGTGCGCGACGGGAGGGCATCCTACGGGGGTGTCGGATGCCGTCAATCGGGTAAACATCGTCGGTGGGTTGGCCGACTTCTTGAGACTAGGTTGCCGCTATCCGAGGCGGTAGCCCCCAATTGGCCGGAATCGTCAGACAACGTGAGAGATGAAGTGACCCCAACGGGATTCGAACCCGTGTTACCGCCGTGAGAGGGCGGCGTACTAGGCCACTATACGATGGGGCCGTCACGACAACCGTTCGAGTATACACGCGCCTTTCAGCATCCCGATCGGCCGGAACAGGGTCCGGCGACAAGGAAGATGGACACGTGAGCGAACCTCTCCCCGCCCCTAACTGGCGCACCGGAACCCTCGACTTTTCCGCGTTCTCGGTGCCGAACCAACCGGTTGAAGACCAAGAGGTTCAGGCGTCGTTCTGGCCGACAATCCCCCGGGGCAAGCCTGCGTGGAACTCTCTGATCTGGCTCCAGTGGATCATTGTGATCACCGGCTACCTGAGCAGCTTGATCTTCCTGCCGGTCTGGCTGTCGTCGCTGATCGGGCTTGCCACCGCGAGTGGTCGCTCGTACCCGGGCAGCGTCTCGCCTACGCCAATCCTCATCATCTTCGGGGTGATGCTGTGGGTGTTCATTGGTGCCGCAATCTGGGGCACCTTTCGCCTTCGTGAGGCGCGCAATCGGGGCTACCTGTGGTGGCGACTCCTGAGATTCGCGACGGCGAACGGACTCACCTACCGCCCCTGGGCGGAGGTGACCGACTCGACCACCAGCCTCGTACGCGGCAACGAGAGGTTTTGGTTTGAGGACGGTTTCCGCCCCACAGATGCTCCCGAGGATCTCACTATTGCGACCTTGGTGATCGGGGGTGATTTCGACGAATTCAACGCCGGCGAGCGCAGGTGGGGGTTTGTCGAGCTTCGCCTCGACCGGTCACTCCCGCACATCGTGGTCGAAACCACGGCTCGCGGCCGGGCGGTCAGCGATTACGGGATGTCGGCATCCCAAGCGTTCGAATTGGAAGGCGACTTTCCGCACTACGCCCGCGTCTACGCCGACGAGGAGAACCGGGCGACCGCCCTCGAACTGTTGACCCCCGATGTCATGGCGGCGATCGTCGACGAGATCGCGGGCTTCGACCTCGAGGTGCGCGGCGACCGTTTGTCGATGACTTCTCCGACGATGAACGATCTGGCCTACCCGGCGACCCTGGCGCGACTGTTTCGGATGGCCGCCGTCATCGGCGAGGAGGCCCGTGCGGTCTCGATGCAACGAGGAGACGCGCGCTACAGCGTCGAAGCGCTCGCTGTGGGGACTCCCCCGCGGATGCGACAACGACGCATTCCGCGCGGTGCGATCCGCGGATTCATCGTTAGCGGGGTCGCGATCGTCGTGCCCACGATCGTGCTGCTGATCCTTTACGGCCTGCGCGCATCCTGACCGGATCGGCCATCCTGACCGGATCAGGGCAGGGGCGACAGCACGCGCAGAGCTCCCGGAACGACCTCAACGTCGATCGGAAGGAGCGCGATTCGCTCCCCATCGCCGTAGGCGGCGATCCCCTCTGCTTCGATCCGCACCTTTTTCGCCCGGGTGATCTGAACTCTCGGGTCGGTGACGTGGGTGCCTTTGAACACTCTCGGGAAGATCCGCAGGAACGCGGTGCGCGAGAGCGGCTGCACCACGAGAACATCCAGAAGGCCGTCGTCGAGTTTCGCGTCGGGGGTAATTTTCATGCCCCCGCCGAGCGAGACGCCGTTACCGATCGCCACCAGCACCGCCTTCGAATCGAGCACCGTGCCATCAATGGTGAGCCGGTACGAGAGGGGCTTCAACTTCACGAGTTCGGCGAGCATCGCGATGATGTAGCGGCTCGGGCCCTTCGGGTGCTCCATGTTGTTGGCGCGTTCGTTGACGATTGCGTCGAATCCGGCGCTGAGGGCACAGGCGAACCAACGTTCCCCGGCCTCGCCCGTGACCGGGTCGGTCCAGCTGATGCGCCCGGCGTCGATCGTGCGCGGGCCGACGGCGAGAGCGGCATTGAGCGACGCGATGGCCGCTTCGGTGTTGTCGAACGGGATGCCGAGCGCGCGTGCCATGTCGTTGCCGGTGCCGGAGGGGATGATCGCGAGCGGAACCCTCGTGCCCGCCACCAGATTGGTGCCGAGGTTGACCATCCCGTCACCGCCCACCATCACGAGCGCGTCGGGGTGCTTCTTGAGGGCCGCGCGGGCTGAAGCGAGCAACTGCTCGAAATCGGGTTCGGTCAGTGAGGTGACCTCGTGCCCCATCGCCCGCAGCGTTTGTACGACTGCCGGACCGACGTGGCGGCTGGCTCCGAAGGAGGCCGACGGGTTGATCGCGACGACTAGTTTCTTGCGCGACACCGTTGTCATGGCACGAGTATGGCAGCGCGATGGCGGGTTCAGCGGCGGAAGCGCAACCTCCGCAGCAACTGAGCGTTGAGTGCCACCACGATGGTCGATACCGACATCACCGCGGCGCCGACCGCCGGCGGCATCAGGAAGCCGACTCCGGCGAGCACCCCGGCGGCGAGTGGCAGACCGATCGCGTTGTAGCCGGTGGCCCAGGCGAGGTTCTGCAGCATCTTGCGGTAACTCGCCCGACTAAGGGTGAGGGTGTCGACAACGCCACGCGGGTCGCTCGAGGCGAGCACGACACCGGCCGACTGGATGGCGACATCCGTTCCGGCGCCGATCGCGATTCCGACGTCGGCGCGAGCCAGCGCGGGCGCATCGTTCACGCCGTCGCCGACCATCGCCACCTGGTGCAGACCGCCATCCTGCAGCCTCTCGACTGTCGCCGACTTCTGTGCGGGCAGTACTTCCGCAAACACCTCGTCGATGCCGAGTCGGCTGGCGACCCAGTTGGCGACCTCGTGTGAGTCTCCGGTGAGCATCGCGACCCGGATGCCGCGCCGCCGCAGGGCGTCAACTGCTTCCCGCGACTCGGGCCGGATGATGTCGGCAAGCGCGAACGACGCAAGCGCACGGTCGCCCTCCACGAGGTACACCACGGTCGCGCCCTCGCCCTGTGCCGCGCGCGCAGCGTGAACCAGCACCGGATCGAGATGGATGCCGGCTTCGGTCACGACCCGAGCGCTTCCGACGCTCAACTCGCGGCCCCCGACCGTTGCGCTCGCACCCCGCCCCGCGAGCGAGACAAACTTCGACGAGCGCGCAACCTTGAGCCGACGTTCGGCAGCCCCCGCGACGAGTGCACGGGCGATGGGATGTTCGGATTTCGTCTCGACGGCGGCGGCGAGCGCGAGCGCCTCGTCCTCATCCACTCCCGGCGCAGCGGTGATGCTCACCAGCCCCTGACGACCTTCGGTCAGCGTTCCGGTCTTGTCGAACAGCACGACGTCAATGTCCTTGGCGACTTCAAGGGCCGCCCGATCGCGTACCAGGATGCCGCGCTTGGCGCCGAGGCCGGTGGAGATCGCGGCGACCAGCGGAATTGCCAGACCGAGAGCGTGCGGGCACGCGATGACCAGCACCGTGACGACCCGCTCAATAACGAACGCGGAGTCGTCAGGCTTGAGGATTAGCCAGACCAGCAGGGTGATCGCGGCCGCGCCGACGGCCACGTAGAACAGCAGCGCCGCGGCGCGGTCGGCGAGCAACTGCGCACCCGATTTGCTTGCCTGCGCGTCGGCCACCAGTCGGCCGATACCGGCCAACGCGGTGTCATCGCCGATCCGAGTCACGCGCACGGTGAGCGATCCCCACCCGTTGACGCTGCCGGCAACCACTGATGACCCGACGGATGCGCTCACCGGCGCGGACTCACCGGTCAGCAGCGACTCGTCAAGTGCGGACTCCCCCTCAGTGACAGTCCCATCGACAGGTACTCGCGCACCCGGTCGCACCAGAACAAGGTCGTCGACCGCTAGCTGCGCGGTCGGCACCGTCATTACGTGGTCGCCATGCACCATTTCTGCCTCGTCGGGCAGGAGGTGTGCGAGCTCGCCCAGCGCGTCGCTCGCGCTCATGATCGCGCGCATTTCGATCCAATGACCGAGCAGCATGATCGTGACCAGCGTCGCTAACTCCCACCAGAAGTCCATGCCCGGGAAACCCAGCAGCACGGCGAGCGAATATCCGAATGCGACCAGGAGGGCGAGCGAGATGAGGGTCATCATCCCCGGCAATCGGCCCCGCAGTTCGCTCACCGCCCCCGAGAGAAAGACCCGGCCGCCAATCAGGAACACCGCGACCCCGAAGCCGGCTGCGACGTATTGACTGCCCGGGAATCGCGGGCCAGGAAGCCCCAGGATGTCTTGGAGTCCCGTCGAGAACACCAGGGTCGGCACCGTGAGCCCGAGGCAGATCCAGAAGAGCAGGCGGAAGTTCGCGCCATGGTGCGAGTGGTCCATCGCGGCGTGATCGTGCGTTGCGTGGTCGTGCGTTGCGTGGTCGTGCACTGCGTGATCGTGTTCGGCTGACGGCATCACTTGCTCCGATTTTCGAGTTCGTACACGGTGAGCAATTCGGTGACAGCGTCGTCGCGCCGAGCCCCGCCCTCCGCAAACATTTCAATGACGTGAGTGCGCAGGTGGTTCTCGACCAGCAGCTTGTTGAGGCTGCGCAGCGACTTCTGGATCGCGAGGGTCTGCGTGATGATGTCGACGCAGTAGTCCTCGTTTTCGATCATTTTCGTGACGCCCCGCAACTGCCCTTCGAGGATGGCGGAACGGTGCAGCGCGCGCTTCTTCAGATCATCGATCATCTGGCCATGATACCCCCTGGGGGTATTCCGAGTCGATGCACTGCGGGCGGTGTGCCGAGTAGGGTCACATCGTGCGAATTACTAAGTACGAACACGCCTGCCTGCAAGTTTCCATCGACGACGACAGCATCGTCATCGACCCGGGAGTCTTTCTCTCGCCGCCCGATTTCACCCGCGTGCTCGCGATCGTGATCACCCACGAACACGCCGACCACTGGACCGCCGAACACGTACAGCGGATCCTTGGCCAAAACCCTGACGCGCGCGTCCTCGGCCCCGAGGGAGTTGTGAAGGCAGCCACTGACCATGCGGTCGAGGTCGTGAATGCGGGCGACATCGTGTCGGTCGGTCCGTTCAAACTCGAGTTCTTCGGTGGTGAACACGCCACCATCCACGAGTCGCTTCCTACGGTCGACAACCTCGGCGTGATGGTCAACGACGAGTTTTACTACGGCGGCGACTCGTACACGATTCCGGGAGTTCCCGTCGGCACTCTCGCCGCTCCGGTCGGTGCACCCTGGCTCAAGATCGGGGACGCGATGGATTACGTGCTGGCGATCAAACCGCGGCGCACGTTCTACATTCACGACATGACCCTGTCTGCCGCGGGTAAGGGCATGAGCGCCGCTCGTCTGAAATGGGCAACCGAAGAGAACGGTGGCACCTTCACCGAGCTGCAGCCGGGCGAATCGATCGACGTCTAACCGGTCGGCTTCGCCGCTCCTGCCGAGTCGGTGCCCCCCAGGTCGAGCTCGGACCGCGTGAACTTCTCGCGCAGGAAGCGGCCCTGGTCGTCGAGCGCTTGCACGGCTCGCGAGTAGACAGCATCCCGGATGCGCACGCTCTGCTGCTCGAGAATGACCAACTGCCCGACGAGCTCATGATGCGCGGGGCCACCCACAGCGCGGAGGTTGCGGGGCAGGTTGAGGTACGTCTGCAGCGAGGTCGGCAGGTAGTCGCCGGCGATCTGTTCGACGGTGTGCTGCTGATCGACGGCACCGTCGAGTTCGTGCCACCGCTCAGTGATGTCGGTCAGGGCGGCGAGGGCGCCGGTGAGATGCTGGGCGGCGGCCGGGTCGAGCCTGCGGGTCTCTCGCTGCACAATGCGCACCTGCGCGGCGATGTCTTCCGGCGGGGCTCCCTCGTCGAGGCCGAGTCGCAGATCCACACGGTCGCGCGGCGCAACGAGTGCGCCAATCAGATAGACCCCGATCACGATGAGCGGCCAGAACACGCCGAAACCGAACAGAGCGTGCACGACAAGCCCGCCAATCGCGAGCATCGATCCGACGATGTTCTTGGTCGACGACAGCCAGCGCCCCAACCGGGTGCGCCAGAAACCGGGGTTACTGGTAGCCACGGATCTCCTGGAACGCTTTCGCGAGATCGCCGTTGAGAGCGTCGAAGACCTGGCCGCCGGTGATGTCGGCGACATGAGTGAGGGCGTCGACGTCGCCGTTGCCGAACAGCACAACGAACACCGGGATGCCCTCGGCCTCCGCGCCAAGCGAGTTGTAGTACTGCTCGAAGTCCGAAGGTTCCCAGCCGACCGTGTTCTCGCCATCGGTCATCAGCACGATCGACACGAAAGTGTCGGGCCGCTGCTGCTTCTGCGTGATCGCGAGTCGGTACGCGGCGTGCAACGAGTCGTAGATCGCCGTGTCGCCATCAGCGACCAGAGAGTTCGCCTCATCCCGAATCTGGCCGAGTGCGGCGTCGGTGTCGCTCTTGGGCACATCGACGATGACCGGGGTGCCCGGGGTTGTCGAGAATGGCAGCAGCGTGATGCGTTCACCGCCACGGAATTGGGTGAACGAGCCCTGGGTCGACGTATCGGATCCGGTCAGATCAGCGACCGCCGTCTTCAACTCGGTAATGCGGTCGCCCTCCATCGAGCCGGAGGTGTCGAGCACGAAGATCGCCTGCGAGGGCGCCCGCGCGGTATCGAGGTAGGTCGCGATAAGCGTGTTGGCGACCTCGAGAGTGTTCGGGAACGGCGTCTCGAACAGCACGTCAGACGGGAATTCGTCGCCGGTGTCGATCCCCGGAATGCCGGGACGGCGATGCACCTCGAGGGCGATCCGCTTCTGCACCTCGGGCGTCGTCAGCCAGGCGGTGAGCTTCTGGTACGCGGCAGCACGGTTGGAGTCGGCGCTGCTGAGCAGGGTGAGCGGGTAGTCGCTCGTCACGACGCCATCCGACGGGATGACGATGGTCAGGTCTTCGCCTTGGTCTTGTAGACCGCGCAGCACCGACTCGTAGTTGATGATGCCGTCGACCAGGGTCGGGTCTTCGACGAACCGATCCGCGAGCCACCCCGATGACCCGGCAGTGAGCTTCTGCGCCGAGAAGAAGTCGGTCATCGCCGGGGTCACCGCGTCGATGTCGGCCGTCGTGAGCGCGGAGCCAGTTCCGGAGAGCGCGGTCGCGACAGCCACGAGCGCGCTGAAGCCCGAGTTGGAAGCCGATGGATTCGTCATCCCGTAGCTGAATTTGCCCGCGGCCGCGGCCTGCGCGATCTCACCCCAGGTCGGCGACACGGTGTCCCAGCCGAGCTGATGGGCGATGGATGACCTCAACCCGAAGACGACCGGAGAGGTCATGATCTTGGTCGCGGTCTTGATCTGCTTGTCAGCACCGGGGAGCAGAGCCAAGTAACGGTTGTTCGGGAACCAGGTCGCGTCGTAGGTGCCCTCCGCGCCGCCAGACGCCACAAGCTCGGTACCCGCGAGGGTTCCGGTGTACGTGAACAGCACATTCACGCCGGTGGCTGCTGCAGCATCCTGAAGGATCGGCACCATGTCCTTGACCTCGCTGCCGGCGAGCACGCGCAGCGTGTTCGGGTCGTCCGGCGAGGGGCCGTTGTCTCCGGTGGGGAAACAGCCCGTGAGCAGGGCGAGCGCTGCGGCGGTGACCGCGGCAGCGAGGATCCGACGGCGCATGGCGGTTAGCCCGCCGCGTTGTTTTCGGCGCTCTGCTCATCGGGCTTCGCGCGGTCGAGGTACGCGTTCGCTTCGTTGAGGCGAGCCTGCAGAGCTGTCACGGTTTGACCCATCGTCTCGACGGCCTTGATCTTGTAGGTGTCGAGAGCATCGATCGTGTCGTAGATGTTCTGGAACGCCGTCTGCAGCGAATCCAGGCTGATCGTGGCCGACGTCGACTGCTCGGCAATCTCACCCGACTGCTGCTTGAGCATCTGCGACGTCGTGACGATCAGGTTCGAGGTGGTCGTGTTGAGCGCGGTGATCTGGTCGAGCACAAGACGCTGGTTGGCCAGCGCCTGGGCGACGATGACCGCCGTGCGCAGGGCCGAAATCGTCGTGGTCGAGGCCCGCTCGACGCCCTTAATCAGTTCGACGTTGTTCTTGCGCACGACATCCAGAGCCAGGTAGCCCTGCGCGCTCACGGCGAGCTGGGTCAGCAGGTCTTGGTGCTTCTGGCGGACAGCGAACAACAGGTCGCTGGTGAGCTGGTCGGCCTTCGCGGTGTCGGTCGCCCGCACCCCCTGAATCTCGTCCTCGAGCTGCGCGTCGAGAGCCGCGGTGAGCACCGCGTACTCCTGGAGCCGATTCATGGTGTCCCAGAGGCGAACCTTCTCGCCTTCGACCGCCGCGTTGTCTTTCAGCAGCGAGTCCTGGCCGTTCTGCAACGCGCGGAGGATCTTGTCGAGAGTCGCCTGGGAGGACGCGTACTTAGCGAAGTAGCCCTGGATCTGCTTCCGGAACGGGATGAGGTCCATCAAGAACTTGCGCAGCCCATTGTCATTCTTTGACGGGTCGAGGTCTTCGATCGTCATCCGCAGGTCGATCAGAGTCTTCGCGACTTTGCGCTGCGGGTCGGCTTCGTCACCGTTGCCGCGCGCGGCGGCGAGGGCAGCAACGGGGCGTTCGAGCATGCGGTTGGTGACGGCGGCAGCACTACGGATGTCGTCACGTCCCATCGCCGAGACGTCATTGATCTTGGTGATGAACTCCGGCGCGCGAGGGTCGAGGTCCTTCAAGCCCGCGATGAACGTCTTTGCTCGTTCGGCAAGTTCGGCGCTGCGCTGCTCGGAGATCGGCATCATCGAGCTGGCCTGAGCCGGGCCGACCGCGGGCACAGCGGTCGGCGGCGTCAACACCAGAGCGTTT
The DNA here is from genome assembly GCF_039912695.1 of Pseudolysinimonas sp. Taxonomy (GTDB): domain Bacteria; phylum Actinomycetota; class Actinomycetes; order Actinomycetales; family Microbacteriaceae; genus Pseudolysinimonas_A. The sequence continues at coordinate 172,472 of NZ_JBDSPJ010000024.1, read as the reverse complement.
GCGGTCTCCGGCGCGGGAGCCGGTGCCGGAGCGGTGCTCGGCGGAACGTCGGGCGCGGCGAGGTCGAGGGGGGTATCGGTCATGGTCTGCTCCTTAGTGAGTGGGCTATTGGTCGGGGTCGGTGCCGGTCGGCGAGCCCGACGGCGAAGGTTGGTCGTACCGCTCGCTGATGGCCGTGATCATGGCTTCGAGGGTTTCGTAGGAGGGCGGCTCGACGACATCCACCGGGCTCGGCGGCACGGGGATGCCGTGTTGGGTCAAGGTGTCGGCGAACACCGACGGGTCGGCCGGTCGAAAGCCGTACTGAGCGGCGAGCGCGGCCAACCGCGGATCCTGGGCGAGAAGCTGCCCGACCTGGTCGCCGTTCGGCGTGAGCGGCACGACCGTGTGTTTCGACAGCACCGTCGGTGACGGGTACATCAGCACCATGTCGTCGGTGATCGCGCCCGCGGTCGCGTCGTTCATCTGGCGACCGAGAAACTGCGCCTCGTAGATCATCACCATGGGCTTTGACCCGATGCCCTGCGACAGGTAGTCCTCGAAGGGTGCCTCCGAGGACGACGCCGAGAAACCCTGCTCCAAGAAGAGCGACGCCATCTCGTCGATAATCGCGTTCTGGGCCTCTGGACTCGAGACGATGTTGTCGCCATTGGCGACATAGGACGCCATCGACAGATACATCGCCGCGGAGTTCGACTGACGGATGTCGGTGCTCGAGATCAGCATCGAGCGCGACGAGTTGTAGAGGTCGGCAGCGCCCGGGAGCTGGTTCCACCGCGTGCCCGCGGCAATGGCCGCGAGGTAGGCCTTCACATCGAGGATCCAGGTGCCGTCGGCCTGCTGGTGCGCGATGCCCGCGTTGCTCAGGAGCTGCACAATCGGCTTGAAGGTCGCGATCGCCATGGGCGAGTAGAACGGCGCGTAGACCGTCGAGATATTCAGTTCGCGCTTGATCTTCTCGGCCGCAGGGGCTGACGACGGGAAGACGAAGTCGACGCCGGTGAGGTCGACGCTGGTCGCGATCTGACGGGAGCCGGCGGTGGTCACCTGCACGTCGAGGCCGTACTCCGCGAAGATCGCCTGCACCTGGGGATCTTGAAAGAACGGCTTCTTCTCCGAGCCGATAACGCCTCGCACGACAGTGAGATCGGCCGGGGCGCCGCTGGGGCCGGGAAGGATCCCGCCGCCGAAACCGCGCCCTAAGACGACGATCGCAACGATGCCACCGGCAAGCACGATGGCAAGCACGATCCCGAGGGCACGTTTGGCAACGGAGCTCATGAGTCTTCCCGACGTTCGGTAAAGCGGCTCACGTTAACCAGGGCAGGTGAACGCCCGGTAACCAATCGGGGGCAGTTAGGTTGCGTCGCCCGACTTCGCGGCCCGTTGCGCCTTAACCGCACGGAACGCCAGCTGCGCGGCGGTCGCGATCAGGAAGACTCCGAACAACAGCGCCGAGAGCCACGGCGGCATGATGAAGGCGAGCGACGCTCCCCCGTAGGAGGCGACCAGAGCCGCAGCCCCGATAATTAGCCCGTCACCGATTCGGAGCATCCCGTTGCGGTAGTTCGCAATCGAGCCGCTGATCGAGATCGGGATCATGGCCAGCAGCGAGGTGCCTTTCGCGGCGAGATCGTTCGCCCCGAACACGGTAATCAGCACGGGAACGATGAGCACACCGCCGCCGATTCCGAACAGTCCAGCCAGGATGCCGACGACCACGCCGGTGATGACGAAGCCGATGACAACGCCAGGCGAGAGCTCGATACCTTCGCCGCGGTCGGGAATGACCAGAAGAACCCGCACCGCGATCACCAGGAGCAGCGCGATAAAACCCCAGCGCAGAATCGCGAGCGGCAGAACCTTCAGCAGTCGAGTTCCGATGAGTGTCCCGGCTACGCCACCGAGGCCGATCAGCAAACCGGCCACGACATCCGTGTGCCCTGCGATGAGGTAGGTGATGCTGCCCGAGAGCGACGAGAGCACGATCGCGGCGAGCGACGTCGCCGCGGCTCGGCGCTGGTCAAAGCGCAGCAACCACAGGATCAGCGGCACCATCACGATGCCACCGCCGACACCGAGGGCTCCCGAGAACGTGCCGCCGATGACACCGACGAACAGCAGCAGCAGGATGCGGCGAGGCGTCAGCCGCTCGGGCTCGGGAGTGGGGGCGAGAGTCGCGATACCTCGATTCTAAGCAGACCTCGCCGCCGAGTACGGTGGAGGCGTGAGCATCCGGAGCCGTCGCTGGTTCCCCCTGCTCTGGCTGATCCCGATTGGCGTGGTGCTGCTTATTGCCGCCGTGCTGGTCGCTCGGTGGGCGCGCGAACTCCCGGAGGTCGCGGCGTTCATCATCGAGTATCCCGGGGCTCCCACCATCCCGCCCGACTCGCCCGTCGGATTCCCGTGGTGGCTGCAGTGGCAGCACGGACTGAACGCGTTTCTGCTGCTGCTCATCGTGCGCACCGGTTGGCAGATCGGGTCGCGCACCCGCCCATCGACTTTTTGGACCCGCAATAACGATGGTCTGATCCGCACCAAGAACCCTCCCCGCCGATACGGCCTCACCACCTGGTTCCACCTCTCGCTCGACACCCTCTGGGTGATCAACGGCGTGCTCTACTGGGTGCTGCTCTTCGCGACCGGTCAGTGGCTACGACTCGTGCCTCTCTCGTGGGATGTCGTGCCGAACGCGCTCTCGGTCGGCATCCAATACCTCTCGCTCGACTGGCCAACGCACAACGGGTGGATCCAGTACAACTCGCTGCAACTGCTGCTCTACGGATTCACCGTGTTCGTGGCGGCCCCGCTCGCACTGTTCACCGGCATTCGGCTTTCGGGGTTGTGGAAGCCGACCTGGATGTTCCCACCCGAGAAGCCGGTGCGCACCCTCCACGTGCTGGTGATGCTCTACTTCTTGGGCTTCACCGCCGTGCACGTCGGACTGGTGTTCGCGACCGGAGCCTTGCGCAACCTCAACCACATGTACGCCGGGCGTGACGACGAATCGTGGATCGGGCTGATCGTGTTTGCCGGCCTGCTGATCCTGATGCTGGTCGCCTGGGTTGTCGCGCGACCCGCGGTGCTTGAACGCTTGGCCGCTCTCGGCGGTACGGTACGGAAATGACCGAACTGCCGACCTTCACCGTTGACGACCTGGAGCGGGAAGACGTGCTCGACGTCGAATCCTTTGACAACGACGATGCGGTCGACCTCGGGCTCACAGCCGTCGAGGTGATCGACGAGCGTGAGCTCAATCTCGCGGTGCGGGTGATGCTGCGCGGCGACATCGTGTTCCAGGCGAAACTCGGCACCTCGGGTCCGGGGAATGACACCTGGCTCGCCGGCAAGCACGCGGTGGTCGAGCGCTTTGGCGAACCGTCGCTGCTGGTCAAGCGTCGCCACGAGGAGTCGGGCACGCCTTTCGAAGAGCGAACGGATGTCGACCACGACACCCACAAGGCTCACGGCGGGTCGATTCCCATTCTCGTGAAGGGTGAGGTTGTCGGGTCGATCACGACCTCGGGCGAACCGGATGTCGTCGACCACGCCACCTCGGCCGAAGCCGTGCGGCGATACCTGGCGGCGCGGGACGCCTAGACCGAGAGGGCCGAGGTCGGGCTCTCCGGCGGGAGCGGCTGCTTGGGCAATTTGCGCACCTTCGGGCGGCGTCGTCGTCGCTCGGGGATCATCGAACGCATCTCTTCCAGTTTCCCGAAGCACAGCAGTCGGTCGCCGGCCTCGAGTACGACGCCTTTCCGCGGGTTCGGGATGACGGTCGCTCCCCGGTGCAGGGTCAGCACGGTGATGTCGCGTTCCCAGAGGCCGGAGTCGCCGAGACGCTGCCCGACCAGTTCCGCATTGTTGTGCACGAGCAGTTCGGCGACGCCGTAGCCGGTCGAAACGCTGAGCCGCTGCCGCACGTCGATTTCGGGAAACGACACCTGGTTGGCGAGGTAGTCGATGATCGCGCCCGCGACATCCAACTGCGTTGCCTGTTCGATGCCCTGCAGCCCGGGAGACGAGTTGACCTCCATCACGAGAGGGCCGTCGGCGCCTTCGAGCATGTCGACGCCCGCGACCTTGAGCCCCATGATCTGAGCCGAGCGCACCGCGATCTGCTCGTAGTCGGGGGTCAGTTCGACGGGCTCCACAAGTCCGCCGCGGTGCACGTTCGAGCGAAACTCGTCACCCTGCGCCGTGCGACGCATCGCGGCGACAACCCGATCACCGACCACGAGTGCCCGGATGTCGCGGCCGCGACTCTCGGCGACAAACCGCTGGATGAGCACGTTCTGGTTCGTCGACTGCAGGGTCTCGATGATGGCTTCGGCGATCTTCACCTCGGGGGCGAGGATGACCCCAATCCCCTGCGTGCCCTCGAGCAACTTGATGACGACCGGGGCTCCGCCGACCAGTTCGATCGCCGGGCGCACGTCGGCCCGATTGCGCACGAAAGCCGTGGCCGGCATCCCGATGTTGTGGCGCGACAGAATCTGCGTGGCCCGCAGTTTGTCGCGCGCATTGGAGATGCCGTTCGCGGTGTTGGGCGTGTAGACATCCATCTGCTCGAACTGCCGAACGACCGCGGTACCGAAGTAGGTGATCGAGGCGCCGATGCGCGGCAGGATCGCGTCGTAGTCGCTCAACTGGCTGCCGCGGTACTGCAGGTCGGGTTCGTCGCCCGAGAGGTCGATCGCGAACCGCAGGGTGTTGAGCACGCGCACGACGTGTCCGCGTTGTTCGGCGGCAGTCCGCAACCGGTGAGTCGAGTACGACTTCGGGGCACGCGACAGGATCGCGAGTTTCATAGGAAGCCCCCGTTGGTGATGGCCCTGACAAGATGGTGATGTGAGTGAGCCCACCCATTCAAACACCCGGGATGGCGGGATGACCCTGGCCGGGTGGCGCGAATGGGTGCAGTTGCCCGAAATCGGCGTGCCGTGGATCAAGGCGAAACTCGACACCGGTGCCCGCACGTCGTCGCTGCACGCCTACAAGATCAAAGAGTTCGATCGTGATGGCACGCAATGGGTGCGTTTTCGGGTTCGACCCTGGCAGGAGTCGACCGACGACGAGGTGGTCGTCGAACTTCCCGTGCACGATCGGCGTGCGATCCGGAGTTCATCGGGACACGTCGAGAAACGTTTCGTGGTGCTGATGCGGCTGACCCTGGTCGGACACGACGTGACCGCCGAGGTCACGCTGAGCAACCGCGATGCGATGGGATTCCGGATGCTGATCGGCCGCGAGGTTTTGCGTCACGGCTTCATGGTCGCCGCCGCACGGTCATTTCTGGGAGGTCGTGCACCCCGACTGGTGCGACGCCGCAACCGAGGACGACCGGAGGTGAGCCCCGCATGAGCGAGCCCCGCTACGGCGAACGGGTTCCGGGGTACGTGCCGCCCTCAGCGCCCGCGACACCGCCGACCGCCCCACCCCGCTCGGGATGGACGCGCTCCCTACGTCCGGGCGGCTCGGTCGTCACCTACGTGCTCATCGGACTCAACTTGGTCGCGTACGCGGCGCAGTGGCTCTCAGGACAAGCGTTGACGGAAGCGTGGCTGCTCGACCCGTCTGTCGCCGGCTCGGAACCCTGGCGGCTGATCACGTCGGCGTTCCTGCACTCGCCGACGTCGATCCTGCACATCCTGTTCAACATGTACGCGCTCTACGTGTTCGGCCCGATGCTGGAGCGGTTCCTCGGGCGTGCGCGGTTTCTCGCGCTGTACCTCATCGGGGCGCTGGGCGGCTCGATCGGCGTGCTGACGCTGTACGAGCTCGACATCCTGACCCACGGCACTCTCGCCACGGCGACCGACGGATTCCTCACCCCGATCTCGGCCTTCGGAGCGTCGGGTGCGATCTTCGCGCTCATGGGTGCGCTGTTTCCTCTGCGGCGAGCAATCGGCGTCAACCTCTACCAACTCGTGATCGTGCTGTTGATCAACCTCGCCATCGGGTTCTTCGCCGCAGGGATCGCGTGGGAGGCGCACGTTGGCGGTCTGATCGTCGGATTCGTCATCGCGACGATCTACATGCGCACCCGAAGGCCGTCGCAGGGGCGGGCGCAGGTCATCGGGATCGTCGCCGTCGCAGCCGTGCTGCTGATCGTGTTCGCGGCGTTCGTCGCGACTTCACCGCAGTCTTACGGGCTCTAGTTCTGCGAGAACCCCTCGTGAACGGCGGTCATCGTGATGCCTCGACGGTGGCGATCGCATCCTTCGTGAGGAGATACATCACGCGAGGCGACAGCGGAACTGACTCGAAGCCGAACCGCCGGTAGAACGAGACTGCCGCCTCATTGAGGGCATCGACGAGCAACGCGCGGGCGCCGATCAGCCGGGATGCTTCGATGCCCTTCTTCACCGCATCCTGAAGCAATGAAGCCCCCACCCCCTTGCCTGTGAAGCGGTTGTCGACTGCCAATCTCCCGATGAGAATGACCGGAACCGGATCGGGAGCGTTGCGCCCAAGGACCTTGCCGGCTTCCTCCCGGAGCAGCGCGGAGGCGCTCAAGCAGTAGAAGCCCGCGATCAGGCCACTCTCTCGTTCGGTCGAGACGAACGTACGGGAGTTGCCTGCCACTTCATTCTTAATGGCGCGAAGAGTCAGCCAGTTGTCGAGCGTCGGCTCATCGCATCCGAATGTGGAGGTGTCATCGTGCGGCGTGATCGGCCGCGGCGGAGCGAACGACGTCACTCAGTGAACACCGACGGTCGAGCAAGCAAGTCGGCAAGCCCCGTGACCGATTTCGCCGGACGATTAAGGATCTCGTTGAACGCATCCCAGGCTTCAGCAGACATGTGGAGTTCACGATCGTGACGGATCACTTCGCTCGCCTGTTCGACCAGCAATGGAACCGAGAAGTCGGTCACGGATCGCCCAGAAATCGTGGCAGCCTGCTCGATCGTTCGCTTCTGCTCTTGCGTGAGTCGAAGTTCGATGCGTTCGTTCTTCAGCGCGGTGGTCATGAAACAAATGTACGGCTATTTTCCGTACATTGCGAGAATGCTTTGCCACTCAGTGCTGGGGTGCCTGGACTCGAACCAAGAACAAATGAACCAGAATCATCCGTGTTGCCAATTACACCACACCCCATCGGAGCCACCCGGGAGTGGACCGACTGACCACTCTACCGCACGGGTAGGGAGGCTCAAGCGAGTGCGATGCGCAGGCGTTCGAGGCGCGCGAGCGTGGATTCCTTGTCGAGAATCTCCATTGATTCGAACAACGGTGGGCTGATCCGGCGGCCGCTGATCGCGGTGCGCAGAGGGCCGAAAGCATCCCGCGGCTTGAGGCCGGCGCCACCCTCCTCGACCGGCGCGAGCAACGCGGCCCGCAGAGCTTCTTCGATCGCAGTCGCCGAGAAGTCGGTCAGCTGCTGAAGGGTCGCGATCGACGCATCGAGTACGAGGCGTGCCTGGTCGGCATCCTTCGGCATCGCGTCGGCATCGAACTCGATCAGGTCGTCGGGGGTGAACAGGAACCCAAGCAGTCCGGGGGCTTCGGAAAGCACGGCCATTCGCTCCTGCACGAGCGGGGCAGCCTCGCGCAGGATCGCCTGCTGTGTCGGCGTCGACGGCTCGGCGAGATAGTCACCGAGGTAGGGCACGATGCGTCCGGCAAAGTCGTCGGCGGACAGCATCCTGATGTGGTCGCCGTTGATCGAGTCGGCCTTCTTCTGGTCGAAGCGGGCCGGGTTCGGGTTAACGTCGCGAATGTCGAAGGCCGCCGTGAACTCCGCCTGGGTAAAGACGTCGCGGTCGGCCGCGATCGACCAGCCGAGCAGCGCGAGATAGTTGAGCAGCCCCTCGGGGATGAAACCGCGCTCGCGGTGATGGAAGAGGTTCGACTCCGGGTCGCGCTTGCTCAGCTTCTTCGAACCCTCGCCCAGAACGAGCGGCATGTGCGCGAACACCGGGATGAAGTCGGTCACCCCCAACTCGATCAGCGCGAGATAGAGGGCGATCTGTCGCGGGGTGGAGGAGAGGATGTCCTCCCCGCGGAACACGTGGGTCACACCCATCAGCGCATCGTCCACGGGGTTGACGAAGGTGTACAACGGAGCGCCGTTGGGCCGCACGACGACGAAGTCGGTGAACGACCCGGCAGGGAAAGTGATCTCGCCACGAATGAGGTCATCGAACGAGAGGTCGGTGTCAGGCACCCGCAGGCGCAGGCTCGGCTCGCGGCCTTCGGCGCGGAACGCATCCCGCTGCTCGGCGGTGAGGTCGCGCTCGAAGTTGTCGTAGCCCTGGCGAGCGTCGCGACCATTCGCGAGATTGCGCGCCTCCATCTCGTCCGGCGTGACGAACGACTCGTACAGGAGCCCGGCATCCTTCATGCGCTCGACGAGATCGAGGTAGATCGACGTGCGCTGGGACTGCCGGTAGGGGGCGTGCGGGCCGCCCTTTTCGACACCCTCATCCCAGTCGATGCCGACCCAGGTCAGGGCGTCGATCAACTGGAGGTAGCTCTCCTCGCTGTCGCGGGCTGAGTCGGTGTCTTCGATGCGGAAGATCAGTTTGCCGCCGGTGTGCCGGGCGTAGGCCCAGTTGAACAGGGCGGTACGGATCATGCCCACGTGGGGCGTTCCGGTCGGTGAGGGGCAAAAGCGCACCCGCACGTCGGAGCCGGTCGCGGTCGAGAAAGGGAGGGCCATCGTTCTCAGCCTACCGAGCGCGGCTCGGAGCTCAGTCCGTTGCGCTGCGCTGACCGGCAGTGCGGATCGCGAGGGCGCCGAGCACGACGGCGACCAGCGCGGTCACGCTGAGCGCAAGCCCTGCGTAGCCGATGAACGAGAGCACGACCCCTGCTCCCCCGGCGCCGACCGCTCCGGCGAGACTCATCGAGAGGTCGGCACGGCCCTGAATGATCGTGCGACGCGCGCTTCCGGCGCTGTCGGCCACGAGACCGGATGCCGCGACGGTCGACGCGCTCCACCCGAGACCGAGTGCGATGAGGCCCGCCAAAACCCAACCCGACGACTCGGAACCGAAGGATGCCATTAGAAGACCGGCGAGCAGCATCCCCTGCCCGAGCGCGATGACAGGTTCGCGACCGAAGCGGTCGGAGAGAATGCCCCAGACCGGCGAGAGGCCGTACATACCGGCGACGTGCAAGCTGATCGTCAGCCCCACGATCACCAGGGTCGCACCGTGATCGACGAGGTGCACGGGAGTCATCGCCATCACCGACGCCATCGTCGCGTGGCTGAGCGCGAGAGTCAGGATGCCGGTGCGCACCCCCGCGCGATTCTCCGGCGCAGCCGACACTGTCGCCGACGCGCGCTCAACCCCGAGACGCTGAGCGGTACGCAACGGATCGGGTCGCAGCGCGAACAGGTAAACCAGACTCGCGACCGCTTGCGCGGCGATCGTGAAGATGAACACCCCGCCGAGTGCGGGCAACCCGAACGATCGTCCGAGAGAATCCCCGGGCCCGATCAGGTTCGGACCCACGACGGCGCCGATCGTCGTTGCCCAGACGACGACGGCGAGGTCGCGGCCACGCTTGCCCGGCTCCGAGAGGTCGGTCGCCGCGAACCGCGACTGCAGGTTGACCGCGGTCCCGACGCCGAGCATCGCCATCGCGAGGAGGAAGAGCGGGAAGACGTCAAGCGCGACGGCGAAGATTCCGACGACCGCGCCGAGGGCCGCTATACCGGCACCGGTCGCGAGAGCCGGGGATCGACCTGAGCGGCGAGCCAGCGCGGCGAGGGGGATGGATGCGGCTGCCGCTCCGAGGGTCGACATCGTCGTCGCGGTTCCCGACCACGCGGGGGAGCCCGACAATTGCCCGGCGAGCAGCGCCGCGGAGGAGAAGGTGGCGCCCATCCCGATGCCGGCGAGCGCCTGCCCCGCAATGATCGCGACGTGGCTGCGACGACGGATGCGCGCGACGTCCTCATCGGTCAGCACGGTCATCCCGAACTGCCGACCGCGAGTCCTACGGCGCCGACAATGGCGAGCCCGATGCCGGTGAACTGCAGTCGGGTGGGTCGTTCGCGCAGCACGATGATCGCCAGCGCGACCGTACCGAGCGGGTAGAGCGAGTTGAGAACTGCGAGCACCGCGAGATCGCCGATGTGCAGTCCCGCGACGAGGAGCAGATTGCCGGTGACTAGGAGCGCCCCCGCCCCGAGGGCGAGGAGCACTGCCCGACGATCACGGATGCCCGCGAGCTCGGCGGGTCCCGACCGGAGCCGGCCGATCGCCAACGCCGCGACGAAGATCACCCCGCCGACCACCAAGTCGATGAACATCGGGATGAAGCCTGACTCCGGCGGTGTGCGGTCGATCGCGACGATGTAGCCCGAGAAGCCGAGCCCCGCGACCGCCGCGATGATCAGTGCGCGGGGCGCTGGCCGGGTGCGTTCGGCATCCCGACTGGCTGCGAGCAAGATGCCTGCAGCCACGACGACGACCAGGGCGATCGAGCCGAGGAGGCCGAACCTCTCGCCCAGCAGGATGCCGACCGTCGCCGGAACGATGGCGTAGATCGCGGCGACCGTTGGCGAGAGCACGCTCATCGGACCCAGGGCGAGGCACGCGTAGAGAGCCCAGGTGCCGGCCGCCCCGCACACTCCGCCGATAGCACCGAGCACGACAGCATCCACCGACCAGACGGGTGCGGTGACGAGAACCGAGATGCCGCCGATCGCGATCGTGACAATCGACCCGATCGTGCTGGCGAGCAACGATGTCATGCGGCGCGAGGAGAGGCCGCCGAGAAAGTCGGAGGCGCCGTAGATGACCGCGCTGCCGAAACCGAGAAGGGCGACCAGCGCCGCGAGGGGCATCGGGACTAGCTCAGGATGCCGTGGGGGCGCCGTCGCGGTAACGCGCCGGGTTGCTGAGAGTGCCGATTCCCTCGATCGTGATGTCGATCGTCTGCCCGTCGAGGAATCCGCCTATACCGGACGGCGTTCCGGTTGCGATGATGTCGCCGGGCAGCAGAGTCCAGACGCCCGAAATGAACTCCATCAGTTCCGGGATCTTGTAGATCAGGTCTTTCGTGTTGCCGTGGCGGCGCGGCTCGCCGTCGACGTAGCTCTGAATCTCGAGGTTCGTCGGGTCGAGTTCAGTTTCGATCCACGGGCCGATCGGGCAGAAGGTGTCGTACCCCTTCGACCGCGCCCACTGACCGTCAGCGAACATCTGGTCACGGGCAGAGACGTCGTTCGCGATCGTGTAGCCAAAGATGTAGTCGGCCCAGTTCTCGGCTTTGATCTGCTTCGCGATGCGACCGACGACGATCGCCAACTCGGCCTCGTGCACGATTCGACCCTCGACCGGCGGAATCTGGATCGGGTCGCCCGGACCGACCACCGCAGTGTTCGGCTTCAGGAAGATGAGCGGGTTGTTGGGGGCGTCGATTGTCGCCATGTCGGTGCGGTGCTCGGGGTAGTTGAGCCCCACGCAGACGACCTTGGAGCGCGGGATGACCGGGGCGAGCAGTCGCACGTCGGCGAGCGGCAGACGCTCCCCCGTGGTGTCGAAACCCGCGAACATCGGGTCGCCAGAAAGAACGACGATCTCGTCGTCGTCGACGATGCCGTACCGGGGCGACGCATCCGGAATCGCGAACCGGGCGACCTTCACCTTTCGAGCCTAGACCCGCCCCCGCGCCAGAATGGCCGCATGGACTTCCTCGTCGACGGCTCTCCCGGCGACCCGACCTACCTGTTCGCCCACGGTGCTGGGGCGGCGATGGACTCGGCGGGGATGACGGCGCTGGCATCCCGAATCGCGGCGCGCGGCATCCGGGTGGTGCGTTTCGAGTTCGGCTACCTGGCCGGTCGACGCCAGGGGGTGCGGCGGCCGCCGCCGCGCGCCGACACGCTCCTCGACGAGTTCCGGGCCGTCGTCGCCGAGGTCGGGAGTGACGGCGCGGTGCCGGTCATCGGCGGGCGGTCCATGGGCGGGCGGGTCGCCAGCATGGTCGCCGACGAGCTGTTCGCTGCCGGCGCGATCGCCGGGCTCGCCTGTCTCAGCTACCCGTGGCATCCACCTGCTCGACCCGACCAACCGCGGGTGGCGCACCTGCTCGGGATGCGCACGCCCACCCTTGTGGTGCAGGGCACGCGCGACCCGTTCGGGACTCCCGACGAGGTCGCCGGGTACGGGCTCCCCGCGACGATCGACCTGCTCTGGCTCGAGGATGGCGACCACGACCTACGACCGCGGAAAGCCGTCAGCGGCTTCACCGTTGCGCAACACCTCGATGCGGGTGCGGATGCCGTGGGCGACTTCGTACGCCGCGTTACGAAAGTCGAGCGCTAGCTGTCGATCTTTCCGCGCGCGCGGCGACTGAGGACCAGCGCGACGACCCCGAGGATGACCACACCGGCCGCGATCACGATGATCCACCAGGGCACCGTCGACCCGGTCGCTGCGAGTTCCATCAGGCGTCCAACCGCTGCAGCCAGCCGTGACGGTCGGCGACCCGGCCGTACTGGATGTCGGTGAGCTCCTGCCGCAGCGACAATGCGACGCGCTCGCCTTCGGGCTCCGGCATCCGGATTTCAAAATCGGCCGCCTTGATCTGGTCAATCGGCACGATCACGGCCGCCGTTCCGCAGGCGAACGCCTCGACGATCTCGCCCGACTCGACGCCCTCGCGCCACTCGTCGATCGAGACCCGGCGCTGCTCGATCGAGTAGCCGCGGTCGCGCCCGAGTTGCAGCACGGAGTCGAGGGTGATGCCCTCAAGAATCGAGTCGCTGTCGGGGGTGATGAGTCGCTTGTCTTTGGTGACGAGCACGAGATTCATGCCGCCGAGCTCTTCCAGATATTTGCCCTCTTGAGCGTCGAGGAAGAGCACCTGCTGGCAGCCGTTCTCGTACGCCTCCTGCTGGGCGACGAGCGACGCGGCGTAGTTGCCGCCGGTCTTGGCCGCGCCCATTCCGCCGTGGCCGGCCCGGGTGTAGGTCGTCGAGAGCCAGATCGACAGCGGCGAGATCCCGCCGCTGAAGTAGGCACCCGCGGGGCTGGCGATCAGGTAGTAGTTGACCTTGTTCGCCGAGCGCACCCCGAGGAAGGCCTCCTTGGCGAACATGAACGGACGAAAGTACAGGCTCGTCTCGTCGGCCGTCGGCACCCAGCCACCGTCGACGGCGATGAGCTGCTTGAGGGAGTCGAGAAAGTACTCGACCGGCAGTTCGGGAAGCGCGAGCCGCTTCGCCGACCGCTGCATCCGCGCAGCGTTAGCCGTCGCGCGGAACGTCCAGATCGAACCATCGGCATGACGGTACGCCTTGAGACCTTCGAACACTTCTTGGGCGTAATGCAGCACGGCAGCCGCAGGGTCGAGCGAGATCGGGCCATAGGCCTGCACGCGCGGGCGGTGCCAGCCGCCCTTTTCTGACCAGCAGATATCGACCATGTGGTCGGTGAACGACTTGCCGAACCCGAGTTCGGGCGACGAAAGGATCGCGGTGCGCTCCTTGACCGTCTTCGCGGCGGGGTTCGGGATGACCTGCCAGAGCAGATCTTGCGTGGCCATCGGCAGGAGGTTGATCGTCATGGTGGGCTCCGAGAGGTAGAGGTCTAGTGTGCCGCGACTGCGTCGGCGATAGCTGTGCCGATCTGGTCGGTGGTGCGGGTGGAGGTTCCTCGAGCGGCGAGGTCGGCGATCACCGCCGCCTCGATCCGTCGGGCGACCTCCGGCAACTCGAGGTGATCGAGCAGCAGAGCGGTCGAAAGGATCGCCGCGGTGGGGTCGGCGCGTTGCTGCCCCGCGATGTCGGGAGCGGAACCGTGTACCGGCTCGAACATCGAGGGAAACGTGCGGTCGGGGTTGATGTTGCCCGAGGCCGCAAGTCCGATGCCGCCGCTGATAGCGCCGGCCAGATCGGTGAGGATGTCGCCGAAGAGGTTATCTGTGACGATCACGTCGAACCTACCAGGATCGGTGACGAAGAAGATCGTCGCCGCATCCACATGGAGGTAGTCCCAGACCACGTTGGGATGCTGCGCGGCCACGCGCTCGACGGTGCGGGCCCACAGGCTTCCGGCATTCACGAGCACGTTGGTCTTGTGTACGAGGGTGAGTTTCTTGCGGCGCTTCTCGGCCAGCTCGAACGCGTACTTCACGACGCGATCGACCCCGAAGGCGGTGTTGACGCTCACCTCGTTCGCGATCTCTTGCGGAGTACCGACCCGGATGCTGCCGCCGTTGCCGACATACGGCCCTTCGGTGCCTTCTCGCACGACGACGAAGTCGACGGTGCCGGGATCGCTCAGGGGGCTCACCACCCCGGGAAATAACTGAGTGGGGCGCAGGTTCACGTAGTGGTCGAACGCGAACCGCAACTTGAGCAGCAGCCCGCGTTCGATGATGCCGCCCGCCAACTTCGGATCCCGCGGGTCGCCGCCGACAGCGCCAAGGAGGATCGCGTCGTGGGCCTTCAGCGCGGCGAGGTCGTCGTCGCCCAGGATGACCCCGGTCTCGAGGTAGTGCCGCGCGCTGTAGGGGTAGGTCGTCGTGCGCAGTTCTCCCTCGTCGCCGAGGGCAGCGGTGAGCACGGCAAGCGCCTGCTCGATCACCTCAGGGCCGATCCCGTCACCGGGGATGAGCGCGAGGTCGAGGGTGCGAGTCACGCTCCCCACCCTATTCGGGCGTTACCCCTGAGTTCAGCCGCGGTGAGCCGCCCGACGGCGACCGCCCACCATGACCAGCGCCGCACCCAGGGTCAGGAACCCGGCGACCGCGATCAACGGCAACGGTCCGGGAGCACTCCCGGTCGCGGCCAGTGTCGGCAACGCCGCGGGGTCGTCGGCAGGGAACGGCAGGGTGGTCAGGCTGGTCTGCGCGTTGATCTGCACGGCGAGCCCGAACCCAGCCCAACCGCCGGTGTCGTTGCGGAACGTTCCCGTTCCGGCAGTCCCGCCGTCGTTGTAGAACGAAGCAAAGCCCGTGTTCCAATACATCGACGAGGGATCGACATCCGTGCCGACAGCGGGTGCGCTCTCGATGAGCCCCACGTTGAGCGAGTTGTACGGGCCGTCGGCGCCGATCGGCGGGGTGCCGTAGGTCTGAGTATCGAAGGCAACGCCGACGATCACAGTTTCGGGAAGAAGCACGGCGAGTGTTGTGAAGTCGAATTCCCACGTGAATGCGAGGCCGTTGTAGCAGCTCGATGACGTCTCGTCGAACCATGACGTCGCGCCGCCGCAACGCCCCGGGTCTGCCGAAGGCCGGTACGGAACCGTCACATTTTCGGTCACGGTGGCGAGCAACGCGCCGGGCGTGGGATCGGTGCCTTGGGCATAGAGGTTGACCGTGATGGGATGCGTCCAGGTGGCGCCCGGAGTCGTCACACAGGTCGCGCCGCCGCCGGTTTCGCACGCCCAATCGGCAAATCCGACCTTGATGGTGGTCAGCTCGCGGTCGCTGCCAGCGAGTTGAACCAGGTCACCGAACTCGACCGTCTGAGTCGCCTGGTAGCCGAGGCTCGGCCAGTTGGCCGGAAGTGTCGTAGGAAGCGAGTCGTAGGCGGGGGCCGCGGCGGCTCGGGCGGATCCGGCGCTCCATGACTGGGCGGCAAGCAGACCAAGAATGACGAATGCGAGCAGCAGGAGGCGTGCAGAAGTTCGGGCGACGACGGTCATGCGGGTTCCGTTCGGGCGGAGGCACAGACCGAGGATGGGGGGCCCTCGTCTAGGGGGTGCCTAATCTGAGACCGAACCTAACGCATTCGCGAGTCGCGACCGAGCAGGTCCCTGGGTACCCAGGTACCCGCGGCCGAAATCCTGATTCAGGCCTCGACGACGTCGATCGCACGCATCGAGATCGCCTGAATCTCGGTGGCGATTTTGGCCAGCAGTTCTTCGGGAACCGGGGAGTCGAGGGTGAGCACCGTGAGCGCCGTGCCGCCCGCACGTTGCCGCGCGATCTGCATCCCGGCGATGTTGATGCCGGCCTCGCCAAATTCACGCCCGTAGACGGCGACGATCCCCGGGCGGTCTTCGTACGACATCACCAGAAGGTGATCGGCGAGCGGAACCTCGATGTCGTACCCGTTCAGCCCGACGATCTTCTGGGCCATCTTCGTGCCAGACAACGTGCCCGCGACCTCGACGACCGTGCCGTCACCGAGAACCCCGCGCAGGGTGGTGACGTTGCGGTAGTCGGCGCTTTCTTCCGAGACGGTGAGAGTCGACGAGATGCCGCGCTGCTCAGCAAGCACCGGAGCATTCACATACGAAACGTTCTCCGTGACCTGGTTGGAGAAGTAGCCCTTGAGCGCCGCAAGGCGGTAGACGCTGACGTCGTAGGCGGCGAGTTCTCCGCGCACCTGAACTTCGAGGCTCGTGAGTGCGCCGTGGCCGGCGACGCCCGCCAGCACCTGCCCGAGCTTCTCGACCAGGGCGATCCCCGGCCGCACGAACGGGTCGATGACACCGCCGGCGACGTTGACAGCATCCGGCACCAGTTCGCCTTCGAGTGCGAGCCGCACGCTGCGAGCGACCGAGACGCCGGCCTTCTCTTGGGCGTCATCGGTCGAGGCACCGAGGTGCGGGGTCACGACGATGTTGGGAAGGTCGAGCAACTTCTTGTCGACGGGCGGCTCACTGACGAAGACGTCGAGCCCAGCTCCCGCGATCTCGCCGGTCGTCAGTGCGACGTACAGCGCGTCCTCGTCGATCAGACCGCCGCGTGCGACGTTGATGACGAAGGCCGTTTTCTTCATCCGCTTCAACTGCTTCGTCGAAATCATCCCGAGGGTCTCCGGGGTTCTCGGCATGTGAATCGTGACGAAGTCACTGCGGTCAAGGAGTTCATCCAGCTCGACCAGGGTCGCACCCAACTGCTGAGCGCGAGCGGTCGTGATGTACGGGTCAAAGGCAAGGATCTCGACACCGAACGCCTGCAGCCGTGCCGCGATCAGCGCGCCGATGCGACCGAGGCCGATGATGCCGACAGTCTTTTCGTACAGTTCGACGCCGGTGAACTTCGAGCGCTTCCACTCCCCCGCGGCAAGACTGGCGTGGGCGGCGGGAATGTGACGGGCCAACGACAGGATGTGGCCGATCGTCAGTTCGGCAGCACTCACGATGTTGGACGTCGGGGCGTTGACCACCATCACACCGGCCTCGGTGGCGGCTTTGATATCGACGTTGTCGAGCCCCACTCCGGCCCGAGCCACCACCTTGAGGTTCGGTGCCGCGGCGATCGCTTCGGCGTCGACCTGAGTCGCCGACCGGATCAGGATGGCGCTGGCCTCCGGGAGCGCCGCGAGCAGTGCGGCGCGATCGGTGCCATCGATCGAACGGATGTCAAAGTCGGGTCCGAGGGCCTCGACCGTGGCCGGGGAAAGTTCTTCGGCGATCAGCACGATCGGCTTGGTCACGACGTGGTTCCTCTGCAATACGGCCGGGCGAGGGCGGCAAAAGCCGCAGCGAGCAACCCGAGTCTAGGCGGGCCTGACTGCTGGGATGCGACGATGACGTCATGCAGGGTCTCGAAGTCGCGCAACTGGTGCTGCGCATCATCCTCGCCGCCGTGTTCGTCGCGATGGGGGTGCTGCATTTCGTGCCAAGTGTTGCGCGCGGGATGCGGGCAATGATTCCGCCGCCGCTGCGCCGAGCCGGGTGGCCGGCCGTCCTGGTCGTCGTGACCGGGCTCTGCGAACTTGCCGGCGCCGCCGGGCTACTCGCCCCGTGGAACGGACTTCGGCTCGCCGCCGGCATCTGCCTGATCGTGTTCCTGATCGCCGTGTTTCCTGCCAACGCGTACGCCGCGAACGATCCCCAGCGCTTCGGGCGAACCGCGGTGCCGTTCTGGCCGCGACTCGCGGCGCAGGTGCTGCTGATGGTCGCGGTCGCGTTCGCGGCGTGGCCGCTCTAGCGCCGCGCGACCAGCTACCCGCCCCGCGAACCGCTAGGTCAGCGCGGGTTGGATCGCCCCAACGAGGGCAACCAGCTCAAAGTGCAGGGCGAACGCGGCGGCGAGGGCGACCGTCAGGATGAGCGCCCGAGCGAAGAGCGGGCGGCCCCGGCCGAGCAGCAGCGCCGCGACGTAGAGCACGACCGGCAGCGCAACGTTCACGATCAGGAGCACCCACGGGGTTGAATCGCCGATCCCGTAAGCGTCGTAGACCCCGGGCAGCGCGATCAGTTCCGAGACCGGCGAGACGAGCGCGAAGCCGAACAGGACGGCAAAAACCACGGCGACGACGATCACGAGAGCGACCCCGCAACCCGGAGTGCGACGAGAAAGTCGAACACCAACGGCCAGGGCACCAGCACCCCGAGACCGAGGGCGAGCCAGCCGACACGCACCAACGGCCGGGACTCGCGCGTGAGGGTCAGCGTCGCGGCGAACCACAGGGGGCCTGCGAGCATGGCAAGAAATTCGCCAAACTGCCACAGCACCTGGGTGGCCAGATCGGTGGATCCCGACGACAGCCGTTGCACGACGAAAATCCAGCAGATCGTCCAGGCGAGGTAGGGCAGGGCGAACGCCACCGTTGCAGCCCCGCGGGAGCGGCTGCCGACAACCTCGCGCTCACCATCACCATCGTGGGCGACGGCGGCGGCCGGATCGGGGGCCCGCGAACCGCGGAGGCGGGGAGCATCCCGACCGCGTTCTTCGTCGCCCGCCCAATGCAGGGCTTCGTCGTCGTCGGCACCCGCGGCGTCGTCGAGCGCCCCGTCGTGGTCGGGCGTTGCGCGGGCCATCTGTCCATTGTCGCCGAGCGACGTCGCGTTGCGGACACGTGGCTGCGTTCGGCGGCAGACCGCCGGTAGGGTGAGCGTTCCCACGTGCACGACTCCTCAGAGGTGTTGGAAGGAATACTCCATGGATGCCGCAACCCCCGGTGCTCCCACAGCGGTCGCAATTTCGCCCGCCGGACTCTTCTCAAAGAGTCTGTTCGCGAACACAATCACGACACCGTTGTCGTTTTTCGTGCTCTACTCCGACGGCTCTGTTGTTCTGTATGACTCCAAGGGCGCCGAACTCGTTCATACCTCAGCCAGTCACATGGTCACCAAGAAGGGCGGCCTCATGACCGCGAATTCGGTGAATGTGACGATCGACGGCAAGAAGTCGTACTTCATCGCCGATGCCGCTGCGCAGCACCCCGTCTTCGCGGTTGGCGGCTTGGCGACGGTCGCGAGCGTGGTCTCGACGGTGACCAGCGTCAACGCCTTCTTCGCCAAAGTCGCCGAATATGCATCGATGGGTCCTGTGGTTCCGGGAGCGCCGGTGGCCGCGGTGGCAGCACCAACCACAGCCAACCTCGGATTTACCCCAGCTCAGGCGAGCAGCATGATTGCGAAGACCGGGAGCAGGAGCAACAAGGCGACCCTGTATTGGGGCATCGGGCTTGCCGCCATCGGGGTTCTTGGCCTCGTGGTGGGAATTGCGGCCTCGTGGCCTGCTCCTTTTTCGGCGCTGATTCCCCTCCTGATCGGTGCAGCGCTGATCGTCAAGGCGGTCGTCAACATCCGACGCGTCTAGGCCGCTTCCGGCCTATCGGTCGACGATGATCTGCTCGCGCGGCACGATGCGGATGAGCCGTCGCACGTCGAACAGGTTCACCCGCAGCCGCAACTGGTTTCGCTTCCCGAGGATGAGCGCAACGACCAGTGACGCGACCATCGGCACGCCGCCCGCGAGCAGGTACGCGGGCATCATCCCGAACGTCTCGGCGACCCACCCGACGAGTAGTCCACCCAGCGCTTGCCCGCCGATGAGGACGAGCAGGTAGATCGCGACCACCCTCCCGCGGATGCCGAGGTTGGTCGACAGTTGCACCATCGCCTCGGCACCGGTCGCGAACAGCAGCCGAAAGATGCCGAGCCCCAGCGCCCCGGCGAGCAGAGCGCCATAGAACGGGATGCCGCCAGCCACCACGATCGCCGCACCGTAGAGCCCCGCGAGCAGCACGAGCGATCGCAGTCGAAGGGAGCGCCGACGTGTGGAAAGAATCGCCCCCGTGAACGCTCCCGCTGCGGCGAGGGCCGTGAGCAGTCCGTAGCCCGCCGATCCGGTGTCGTAGCCTCGCTCGCTCGCGGCCGCCGTGAACAGCACGGGGAGCGTCATCCCGAACGTCGCGATGAAGCCGATCAACACGATCGGCCAGAGAATTCGCGGCTTGCCTGCCACGTAGCGGAAGCCCTCCCGAATCTGGCCCCGCTGCGGGCGCGACCGCGGGGCCGGCGTGAGCTCGCGCGAGCGCATCAGGGCGAATCCGACCACGCAGATCAGGGACCCGAGCGAACTGATCGCGATGCACCAGCCCGGCCCGATGAAGCCGATGAGTCCGCCCGAGATCGCGGGACCGATCAGCCCACCCAGGTGGAAGGTGATGCCGCTGATGCTGATCGCGATGGGCAGACGCCCAGCCGCCACGGTCTGCGAGGTGAGACTGCTGCGCGCCGGACCCTCGAGGGCACCCGCGACGCCGATCACCGCGGCAACTAACAGCACATGCCAGACGGCGACCACGCCCAGGATCGTGAGGGTGCCGAGAACCGCGAAACCGAACGCCGTGACCGACTGAGTGACCAGAACGACGTTGCGGCGCGGCAGCCGGTCAGCGAGTAGTCCGGCCCAGATGCCGAGCAGCAGTTGTGGGGCGAACTGGAACGCGACTGCGAGGCCGACCAGAGCGACGTTGCCCGTCAGTTCGAGCATGAGCCAGTCGACGGCGACCCGCGCCATCCAACTGCCGAGGCTGTTCGCGAACAGCGAGATGATCAGCAGCCGAAAGTTGCGCGACTCGAAGGTCGCAAACACGGTGCTGAAACTGGGCCGAATCGTCTGGATCGGGAGCGGCGCAGTGACCGTCGGATCAGTGCCTACTGGACGCGCGGCCCGGAAGTCAGATTCGGGGAGTTTGGGAGCGGGCGGTTCAGCGGCGGGGGGTTCGGGAGCGGGGGGAGATCCTGCATCGCTCACGTGACGTCAGCTTACTCCGCGCGCTCCCCGCCGATCGCGGCGCGCCAGCGGGCGAGCAGTTCAGGTTCCGAGTCGATCCGTTCGGGCGCGAGCACCCGGTCCTCGGCAACGAAGTAGAACACCGCATCGACAAGAGCCGGATCGATTTTCGCCCAACGCGCGTAGGCGACCCGGTAGAGCGCGAGCTGCAGTTGCTTACGTTCCAGATCGGCGGCATCCTTCGGCGCGCGACCCGTCTTCCAGTCGACGATCTGCACCCTGCCCTCGGCGCCCCCATCGCCCTCGACTGCGTAGACGGCGTCGATCTTGCAGATCACGATGCGACCATCGAACGGCAGATGGATTTCGCGCTCGACTTCCAGCGGACGGCGGCTCGCCCACTCCGAGGCTTCGAACACGGCGCGCAACCGATCGAGATCCGCCTTTTCACCGAGTTCGCCCGACTCGGTGGCGTCGATCTCGACCGCATCGATCTCGTCAGCTCCTGCACCGAACCCGAACCGCTGCTCGACCCAGGAGTGAAAGAGCGTTCCGAGCCGGGTGGCTGAGAACGGGCGCTCGGGCATCGGTCGCCGAAGCTCGCCTGCGACCCGACCGGGTTCGGTGACGAAGTCGTGGAATCGAGACGCGGGCACTCGCGCCGGGATGGCGACGGCGCTTCCCGCAAGTCGGGCCTTGCGTTCGGCCAGCAGCAGTTCGAGGTCGCGCGCCCATGGCCCCGCGAGCTTCGGGGTCGCACGGCGCACGGCATCCGCTGCCGCTTCGACGAACGGTCGCCTCCCCTTCAACGGATCGAGCGGCCAGATCAGACGCTCCAGGTCGTCACCGAGCGGGTTCTCGGTGAACGCGCTCACGATCGAGGGCTCAGCAATGAGCCCGGCTGCGGCGAGATCGCGCAGAAACACGCTCGGTTCGCGGGCCTTCGTCTGGGTCGCCCAGAACGACCCGGAGAGCAGGAGTTCGTGACGAGCGCGGGTCAGCGCGACATAGGCGAGACGTCGTTCCTCGTCGAGTGCCCGCCGTCGCACTCCGACACTGAACTCTTTCTGCGCATCGAGCAGTTCTTTGCGAGTCGTGACGGTTTCCCACGCGAAGTGCGGCAACTCCGCGGCATCCCCCCGCAACGGCCACGGGTACTGTCCAAACGACAGCCAGCCCTGAAACCCTTCACGGGGTTTCGCGGGCAGCTCGTCGGTGACCAGCCGCGGCACCGCGACGACATCCCATTCCAAACCCTTCGCGCCGTGCACCGTCAGCACCTGAACGGTGCCGGGTTCGGGCGGCTCGGGGCGCGGCGACAGGTCTTCGCGCAGCTCGGCCTCACGCAACCAGGCCAGGAAGCCGCCGAGCGTCGCGACCTCGGCGATCGCTAGGTATCCCGACACCGCGTCGTCGAATGCGTCAAGGTTCGCCGACCCGAGAACCCGGAACTCGTTCGCCGCGACCTCGATATCGAGCCTCAACTCCTGGACGACGAGGGCGACGAGATCGGGAAGGTCAAGGCGGGCACGCGCGCGCAGCCGCGACAGGGTGGACCCGGCATCTCGCAACCGCTCAAGTCCGACCGGGCTGAACCCCGCGAGCTGCGAGTGCGAATCGGGGGCCGTCGCCACGAAGTCGAGGGCATCGACGATCGAACCGCCCTCGCCGGCCCCAACCGAGACCCGCAGTTTCGCCTTGACGTCGGCGTCGAGGCGGCGCTGCGCGAGGTCCCGGTCACGCAACCAGGACGCGACCCGGCTGAGAGCGTGCAGGTCGTGCACGCCGATTCGCCAGCGCGACCCGGCGAGCACCCGCAGCAACGGGATGCCGGCAGCCGGGTCGTCGATCGCGCTGAGCGCGCAGACGAGGTCAGCGATCTCAGGTTCCGACAGCAACCCCCCGATGCCGAGAACGTGAAACGGCACCCCGCGCTCGCGCAGCGCCGCGAGAAAGTAGGGCTGCTGCGCGCGGGTACGCATCAGCATCGCGGCCGAGGTGTTCGCGGAGACCCGGGTCGCAAGCCAGTCCGCGACAGCGGCGGCCTCCTCGGCAACCGTCTCGCAAAACACGGTGTCGACGGCGTGAGTCGATGCCACCGGCGATGGCTCGAGACGCTCGACCGACACACTCGACACTCCCGCCCCGGCGAACGGGGCGACCAGGGTGTTCGCGGCATCCAAAATCTTCGTGCCATTTCGCCACGACGTCGAAAGGGCGAAACGGGCCTCCCCTGCGTGGAACAGCGCCGCAAACTGGTCGAGGTTCGCGGCACTCGCTCCGCGCCAGCCGTAGATCGACTGGTTGGGGTCGCCGACCGCCATGACCGGATGCCCGGTGAAAAGTTGCGCGAGCAGCCGGGTCTGGGTGACCGAGGTGTCTTGATATTCGTCGAGCAGAACGACCCGGTACTGCTCGCGCAGCCCCTCCCCGATCGTCGGCTGGGCGACCGCGATGCGCAGGGCGAGAGCGACCTGATCGGCGTACTCCACGACCCCGCGATGCACCTTCTCGGCGTCGTACTGGGCCGCGAGGTCGGCCAGCACATTGAGCGCCCCGAGGTTCTGCGCCAGATCAACCGCGTCGGCGTACTCGTACTTCGCGTGCCCCGTCGGCAGCTCGCCGAGCGCAGCCAGTTGGGATGCCAGAGCGCGCAGGTCGTCGAGATCACCGGCGTGCTCGGCAACCCCCCGCGCGATCGCGAGCACAGCTTTGGTGACGGCGTCGAGGCTCTTGCCGAGGTCGGGCAGGCGATCATCCCGGCTCCGCATCGCGACTCCGCGTGCGAGCTGCCAGGCCGCCGCCTCCCCGAGCACGGGGGCGTCACCTTCCCGCCCGAGCAAGATCGCCGAATCGCGGTACAGGGTGTTCGCGAACGAGTTGTAGGTCGCAACGACCGGGGCATCGAAGACATCCCGTTCGGGAAGCAGACCGGCGGTGTCGAGTTCGGCGATGCGCTCCCGGATGCGGGTGGCGAGCTCCCCCGCCGCCTTGCGGGTGAAGGTGAGACCAAGCACCTCGGCGGGGGCAACCAACCCGTTCGCGAGCAGCCACAGCACCCGGTTCGCCATCGTCTCGGTCTTGCCCGAGCCGGCACCCGCGACGACGAGGGCGGGGGCGAGCGGCGCCTCGATCACGGCCCGTTGTTGCGGGGTGGGATGCGGAACCGGTTTGCCTCGCACGCTCGCGAGAGCCTCGGCGATGTCGATCGCGCTGTACCTCGCAGACTCCGGCTTCCGGGTTTCGGTCGTCATTCCGCACTCACCGCCCCGACCCGGTGCAGCCGGAGGGCGGGAACCGTGCCGAGGCCGTACCCCGCGATTTCGAGGACGCCGGCGAACGATGCCGCTGCCATCCCGATCGCCACTTGGCGGATGCGTTCCCGGAACGCCTCAAGACCCGCGTCGTCGAGCGGCGCCTGCACGGCTTCGCGGTACTTCTTTCCCGCGACACCCGACTTGACGAACAGCAGCTTCGCTCCGCCCGGGTGATGTGCGCCCAGATCGCTCAGCACGTCGTCGAGCAACCCGGCGCGATAGGCGAGCTGATAGGCACCCAACTGGGCGGCGGCGTCGATCTTGGGTTGGCTGGTGATCGGACTGCCGGTCTTCAGGTCGATGATCACCACAGCACCGTCGGCGTCGCGCTCGACCCTGTCGATCGTGCCGCGGATGTGGGCACTGTCGATGTCGAACTCGAACGACTTCTCGGCCCCCACGACCGTCCCGCCGCCGGCCCGAAAGTCGCCCAGGTAGGCGGCGATGCCGTCGGCGAGCACCCGCGCACTTCGGCGATGATGCTCGGCGAGCCAGGGCGACTCGAAGAGAAGCTCGCCCCAGCGCTGCTCGACGCGCTCCCACACCGCGGCCGCGTCGGGAGACTCCGTGGTCTCCATCGCCCAGTGCAAAATCGTGCCGACCTCCATGAGGGTCGTCGACGTGCTGCCGCCGACGGTTTCCAGAAACCAGTCGAGCGGAGACTCCTCGAAACGCTCGACCCGAGACGGCGACACCGGAACCTGCGACCCCTCGAACAGCGGCGCCGTCGTCGACAGTTCCAACAGCCCATGCCAGTCAGCCGGATCGGCCCCGGGCACCTCGAGTTCGGCGAGTCGCGCAAGTGAGGTGGCGGCGTTGGCCCGAGCGGTCGGCTCCTGCCCGCGCGAGGTCAGGATGCGACGCAGCCGCCCGGTCGCTCCGCGCAGCGAGAGCGGTGCGCTTTCGGCGAGCAACCCGGTGCCTGACGGCAATAGGTCGAACAGCACACTGCGTGACTCGTCATCGTTGACGACGGCGGCCAGCACGACGCGGTCCTTCGCGCGGGAGATCGCGAGAGCGAACATCCGGAGCTCGTCGTCGAGAACGAGTTTGCGCTCATCCAGTGGCGACTCAGCTCCGGTTGCGGCGCGGGCCAGGGCTTGGGGTGACAGCAGCGATCCGCGCGGACGCCGGTTCGGCCAGACCCCCTCCTGCAGGCCCGCGACGACGACGGTGTCGAATTCGAGCCCGACCGCGCCCGACGGGGTCGTGATGAAGACCGCGTCTTCAGTTCGAGTGGGGGCGATGAGGTCTTCGGCAACCTCGGCCTCACGCAGATTGGCGAGAAACTCGCTCGCACGCACGCCGGGGCGCCGCTCGGTGAAGCGTTTGGCTGCCGCGAACAGGGCGACGATCCCGTCGAGGTCGCGGTTGGCCTCCGCGGCGGCGAGTCCGGTGCCGAGGGCTTGCTCACGCCACGGCTTGGCCAGCCGGCTGCGTTCCCAGGCGAGCCAGAGCAGGTCTTCGATCGTGGCTGCGGAATCGCTCTCGCGTAGGGCATCGAGGGTGCCGGCCACCCGCTCGGCCGACCGCGCGACGCCGGCGTCGATCGTCGCGAAGCGTCCCGGAGCTGAGAGCGCCTCGACGAGCAGCTCGCCGCTTGGTCGGGATCCGCCGGCCACGGCCTCGTCGGTGCGCAGGGCAATCCGCAAGCGACGAAGGCCGATCGGGTCGAGCCCGCCGAACGGGCCGAGCAGCAGTTCGGCCCCGAGCTCGGGGGTGAGCGGGCTCAGGCCGATCCCCGCCTCAACGATGGTGATGAGAGCGCGGGCCGCCGCGTCATCCAGAAGCGCCGCCCCGGCCCCGCTGGTTCGCGTCGGCACCTCGGCGAGCGCGAGCGACCGTGCCAGCGACGGCACGAGCGCACCCGATCGCACGATGACCGCGAGACGCCGCCAGGGAACCCCGGCCAGCAGATGCTCTTCGCGCAACAGCCGCGCGATCGCCGACGCCATCCGGGCGGGAGTCGAGGCTTCGATCCGCGTGAGCGCTGGACGCGGGCCGGGGACACGTTCGGCGGTCGCTTTGCGTTGCGCGCCCGCGAGCGCCGTGCCGACCCGGCCGGTGACCGTTGTAGTGAACTCGCGCAGAACCGAATTTGGTCGATGCGCGGTCTCGAGAACAAGTTCGCTTACCTCGAATCGGCCGCGTTCGCCGCGCGCGAGCACGCTCGACAGCCGGCCCAGCGCGTCGGGCTCGCCGCCGCGGAAGGCATTCGCCGCAACGTCGGGATCCCCGAACGCGATGACCGGCACTCCTCGTCGCGCCAGTGCCGCGAGCAGCCCGAGGGTCGCCTCTGTCGCCTCGGGGAGGTCGTCGACCACGACAAGGCGCAGCCCGGCAACGCGTTCGGCCGACCCTTCACTGTCGTCGAGGATTCGGGCGGCAAAGCGTGCCAGTTCGGCTGAGTCGAGCTGCTCCTCGCGGGCCGACGCGATCACGTCGAGGTACTCGCTCCAGAATTCGGATGCCGCCCCCCACTCCGGTCGGCTCGTCGCCTGCCCGAGGCGCCGCATCCCGCTCGGGTCGAGATCGAGTTCGGTCGCTCGCGCGAACAGGTCACGCAACTCCGAACGGAAGCGCGGCATCCGTCGCACATCGGGGGTCAACGGTTCGGGCCAGGCGGGCCCGGTTCCCGACTCAATGTGGCCGGCCAGAAGCGCGCCGAGGTCGGCATCCTGTTCCGCGCCGGTGACCAGCCGCGGCACGTCGACGCCCGACGCGCGGGCCGCGACGCTCACGATCTCGTAGGCGAACGACAGACTCGTGCGGGCCATCGGGCCGTCGGTGGGAACGCCCAACCGCAGCGCGATCCGATCTCGAAGTCGCGTCGCGGCCGCCCGGGCGTTCGTCAGCACGACAATCGACGACGGATCCCAGCCCCGGACGAGCACGCGGTCCGCGACCAGCTCAACGATCGTGGTCGTCTTGCCCGACCCCGCACACCCCAGAACCGCCGCCGACGCCCCATCAGGAAGGGCCACTACAGCGGCCTGACTCGAATCAAGAGCAACAGAAGCAAACCCAGAAGTAAAACGAAAAGCAGCAGGGATGAAATCGGGACCCGAAAGGTCGCGATCGAAACCCAGCCCACTCACTAGCTGAACTTATCTGCGAGCGCCGACAGCGGCATCCACTTCGCGTCTTCTTCCGCCGCAAGCGAACCGCGCCAAACTGACGAAGCCCCGACTCCTAAGCTGCACTCGTGGATATTCGCATCGGCATCGCCAACTCTCCCCGTGAACTCAGCTTCGAGACGTCGCAGTCCGCTGCCGACATCGAGAAGATCGTGTCGGCCGCGCTCGACTCCGACACCAAGTTCATCAAGTTGAGCGACGACAAGGGCAAGGTCTACATCGTGCCGACCGCCTCCTTCTCGTACCTCGAGGTGGGCTCGGAGAGTTCCCGCCGCGTGGGCTTCGTGGCCTGATGGAACTCGCCTACGTCACCGTCGTCGGCCTCGGCATCGGCCTGCTGCTGCGCTACCTGCTGCCGGGTCGCCGGATGCACGGCGTCGCCCTCATCCCCGCAATCGGCGCCATCGTCGCCGCGCTCCTCTGGACAGGCTTCACCTGGCTCGGCTTCAAGGCGGGCGAGCCGTGGATTTGGGTCATCACCTTCGCCGGCACCGTGGGCATCACCCTGGTCGTGGATGTCATCGTCTCGCGAATCCGCATGGCTGAAGACGCCCGCGAGCGGCACGTACTCTCCGGCGGTCGCGCTTAGTTAGTTGTGACCCGCATCCCCTCATTCGTGAGGCGCGGTGCCATCATGAGGCATGTCCGCACCGCTCGCCGCACGCGCGGCCCTTCTCACGCTCGTCGGTGTGACCCTCCTGGCCCTCCCCCTGGTCATCGTCGCCCCCGCGTCGGCCGCGACCGTCTCGACGGTGATCGACGGCGTCACCTACACCGCCGATGATTCGCTGCCGGGAGCCGGTGCCACCGCCACGTCCTACACCCCGGGTCCGGCGGTCATCGTTATTCCCGACCACGTCACGATCAACCTGGTCTCCTACGCGGTCACCGCGATTGGACCCTCGGCCTTCATCAACGCGACGATCATATCGATCACGATCCCCGACACCGTGGTGACGATCGGGGCACAAGCCTTCCGTGCCGCGAACTCCCTGGTCACCGTGGACCTCGGCCACGGTGTGCAGACCATCGGTGACTACGCCTTCACCAACTCGGGGCACGTGCTCGCGATCGCGATCCCCGATTCGGTCACCTCGATCGGGCAGTGGGCGTTCGACTCGATGGATCTGCGCACCCTGACGATCGGCAGCGGTCTCGCGGCGATCGGCGTGCAGGTGTTCTCGAACAACAACCGGCTCCAGTCCGTCGTCATCCCGCCCGGGGTCACCTCGATTGCCTTCGCTGCGTTCGCGGCGGATGACCTGCGGGACCTGGTCATCGGCTCGGGAGTGACGACGATCGACAACTTCGCGTTCGCGTACAACAACCGGCTCGCAACTGTCCGCATCCCGGCATCAGTCACCACGGTGGGAAATTCGGTCTTCCAGAACAACTCGTCGGGCTCGTTGCTGGCCACCTTCGAGGGAGCGGCCCCTCCCACGTTCGGTTCGGGCGTCTTCGCCGTCTCCAACCCGAGCATTCGCTACTACTGGCGGTTCGGCGATCCGCAGACCGCGGGCGGCTACACCTCGCCGACCTGGAAGGGATACCCCGCGCAGGCCGTGGCGACCATCACCTTCGACTCGGCCGGACACGGCGCCGCACCGACCGACCAGGACGTCCTGGTCGGAACAGCCGTCACCCAGCCACCCGCCCCGACCGACCCCGATTTGATTTTCGCCGGCTGGACAGTCTCACCGGGAGGCGCCTCGTTCGACTTCGCAACTCTGGTCACGGGCGACCTCGCCCTCGAAGCGACCTGGACGACGAAGCCTGCCCTCGCGGCGACCGGCAGCCCGATCGGCGATACACCCACGATCGCGACCCTGCTGCTTATCGCGGGGGCGTTCCTGTTGTTCGCTGTGCGCTTGCGTAGACGAACCCCATTGCCAGCGCGAACACCGCGGAGCTGACGGCGGCGGTCAACACCAGAACTCCCGAGGTGGGGGACCCGGTCAACAGCCAGGTTCCGACGAAGAAGACGATCCCGCCGACCAAGCCCACCAGCACGGCTCGCGCGATCCTGGTGGCGCGCTTGATGATCGGTTGGATGACGGTCACCGCGATTCCGGCCACCACGCCGATCACGGCACCAAAGACGGCGCCGGCCGCCACGATGCCGACGTTTGACGACAACGACCCCGTGGCACCCACGGACAGGATCGTGTTCGCCGCGAAGATCACGGCACCGACGACGGCGCCAATCCCGATGTAGCGAAAGACGTTCGGGTTCACGGTGCGCGTCTTACGCCGTCAAGCCGAGGGCATCCATCCGACGCGTGTGCGCCGCAATGAGTTCGGTGAAGATCGGCTCGATGCGCTCCTCGCCGGGCGCCTGACCGCCGATCACCAGGGCTGAGCGAGCGACCAGCATCGTGTCGCCGACCAGACGACGACCCCACATCGCGAGCCGCGAAGCCAAGCGCGGGTTGCCGTCGATCGCCTCGCGCAGTTCGTCGACCAGCAGCCCCTCGGCCTCGTCGTCCGACAGGAGCGCGGAGATACGGTCGGAGAGACCACCAGGCAGACCGGCCGCGAGCCCTGCGAAGAAATCGAGCAGGAAGCCCGAGGTGAGATAGCAGGTGATCAGAATCTCGTGCCAGTCGTCGCCCTGAGTGCGGCGCTGGAAGTCGTCGAGGCCGGCGCGGAACGGCTCCATCGCCTCTGCGGGATCGATTCGACGGTCGTGAAGCTCGGCCAAAACCGCTTCGTGTACCTCGAGCACCTCGGCGGCGACCCGCCCCAGACGGCTCTTCGCGGATGCTGTCGGTGCCACTGTCGCGCCGCGTCCGAGGTTTTCGAACAGCACAAGCGTGAGATAGGCGAGTTCACCCAGGTAAGCTTCAGGACCGGGGGCGAGCTCGGCGAGTTCTACGCGCGTGGCCTCAACGGCCTCCGATCGAACCGGCCGTGAAACGCTCCGGGCACGGGTTCGTCTCCGACGCAGCCAAGCCCACACAGCATCCAGCCTAGTCAGTGGATTTTCACTCCCTGGCCCACGGCACCAACCCGCGCTCCTGAGTGAAGGGGCGCACTGACAAGACAGGCATTCCTTGACTTTTCGCGATTTGAATATTGACCAGGACATGGTCGACGCGTTGGCAGAGAAGGGCATCATCGAGCCCTTCCCGATCCAGTCGCAAACAATCCCGCTCGGCCTCGCTGGGCAAGACATCATCGGCCAGGCCAAGACAGGCACCGGCAAGACCTTCGGTTTCGGTCTGCCGCTGATCCAGTCGCTCGGCTTGCACCCGGAACCGGGAGTGCAGGCGCTCGTCGTCGTGCCCACGCGAGAACTGTGTGTGCAGGTGGCGGATGACCTCACCGTCGCCGCTTCGCACCGCGACACCAAGATCGTCGCCATTTACGGCGGCAAGGCGTACGAGGGCCAGATCGAAGAGTTGAAGGCTGGCGCGCAGATCGTCGTCGGCACCCCGGGACGCCTCCTCGACCTCGCCGGGCAGCGGCTGATCTCGTTCGCCAACGTCAAGGTGATGGTGCTCGACGAAGCCGACAAAATGCTCGACCTGGGCTTCCTCGGCGATGTCGAGAAGCTGTTCGCGCAGACCTCGCCGACCCGCCACACGATGCTGTTCTCCGCGACGATGCCCGGCCCGGTGGTCGCGCTCGCTCGCCGGTTCATGAACCGCCCGATCCACATCCGCGCGACGGATCCGGATGAGGGCCTCACCCAGGCGAATATCAAGCACCTCATCTACCGCGCCCACAACCTCGACAAAGACGAGGTCATCGGCCGCATCCTCCAGGCCGAAGGTCGCGGCAAGACGATCATCTTCACCCGCACCAAGCGCGCCGCCCAGAAGCTCACCGAAGAACTGCAGGACCGCGGTTTCAACTCCGCCTCCGTGCACGGCGACATGAGCCAGGAGTCGCGGGAGCGCTCGATGGCTGCCTTCAAGGCCGGCAAGAAAGACGTCCTCATCGCCACGGATGTCGCCGCGCGCGGCATCGATGTGGATGACGTCACCCACGTGATCAACCACACCATCCCGGATGACCCCGACACCTACCTGCACCGCGCCGGCCGGACCGGCCGCGCCGGCAAGACCGGAATCGCGGTGACCTTCGTCGACTGGGCCGACATGCACAAGTGGGCATTGATCAACAAGGCACTCGACTTTCAGCAGCCCGACCCGACGGAGACCTACTCGTCGTCACCGCATCTCTTCACCGACCTCGACATTCCGGTCGGAGTGAAGGGACGGCTCAGGAGCACTCCCGCCGCGCCGCACGTTGAACGCGAGCCCAGCTCGTCATCCTCCGGCGGAAGCGGTGGCGGCGATCGTCCCCCGCGGCAGCGTCAGCGCTCCCACACCAGCGGCGGCGGGAGTTCAAGCGGCGCTACTGCTGCCCCGCGTCAGGAGGGCGGCGGAACCCACGACGGCACCACCCCCGCGCGACGCAACCGCACCCGACGTCGCCGCAGCGGCTCCGGCGGGGCAACAACGCCTCCCGCGGCCTGAGCGCAGTTCGGTCCCGCGCACCGCACCACGACATCCCGATGCGGCCGCACCCCCCGAACCGGGGCGGGCGGTTGCGTCGGGGTCGCTCCTAACCTGGAGGTGTGAAATCCGGGGGGATCGTTGCCGCAGGTGCATTGACAGCTGCCTTCGTCGCGGCCTGCGCCATGGCAGTCATGCAGTATCTGTTGCTTGCCATCCACTGACCCAGCCTCACCCTGATTCACTCCAAGAACGGCTTCGATCCGTTCGCGCGTTCCACGATCGCGGCGTAGACCTCGGGCGAGGTCGTGTTTTCGGCAAGCTGGTTGGGCTTGCCCGCCCCGTGATAGTCGCTCGACCCGGTGCTCACCAGCCCGTACTTGCGCGCGATCTCGGCCCAGCGGGTCACCGCTGCCGGCGGGTTGTCACGATGCCCGATCTCGACACCGAACAATCCGGCGTCCACCAGGGCGGCGATGCGGCGATCGTCGAACACGTGATCGGGACCGCGAGCACCGGGATGGGCGAGCACCGGCACTCCCCCGGCCTCGACGACGAGTCGCACACCGTCGATCGGCTTCGGAGCCTCGTGAGGTCGGTAGTAGCCGCCGCGCCAATGCAGGATGCTGTCGAACGCAGCCGAGCGGTCGGCAACGTGTCCGCGGGCGACCAAGGCGTCGGCAATGTGCGGGCGCCCGACCGTCGCACCCGGCGTGGTCTGCGCGAGCACGTCATCCCAGTCCAACGCATAGTCGACGGCGATCCGGGTCACCATCGCTTCGGCCCGGTGCAGGCGTTCGGCGCGGATGCTCTCGGTCGCGGCGAGCAGTGCCGGATGGGCGGGGTCGATCAGGTACGCGAGAACGTGCACGCTCGCGCCGTTCAGTTGAGTCGACAGTTCCATTCCCGGGACCACCGTGAGCCCCGTCCCGCGCGCTGCGTCGAACGCGGGAGCCCAGCCGGCTGTCGAATCGTGGTCCGTAATGGCGATGGCGCTCAGACCCGCCTCCACCGCCGCAGCGACCAGTTGCGCCGGAGTCTGAGTACCATCCGAGACACTGCTGTGGGCATGGAGGTCGATGGGGCCCGGACGCATCCGCCCATCGTAGGCTCGCAGAGCTATGTTCCGCCGCGTCCTTTCCGCCGTCGTGCTCGTCGTCTTGGGCGTTGCGCTGCTGCTTGCGGCCTGGCCTCAGTTGCTCGGCATCCAGCGCCAGGTTGGGGTGGTGCAGGTCACGACACTGCGCGGATTGCTGGCCGCGATCGCGTTGCTGTGCGTCGTGTTCTTCACCCTCATTGCCCTCATGTCGAGCCGCCTGCGCCGATTCGCGGGAGCCATCGCGCTTTTGCTGCTGGCCTTCGCCGGCATCGAGGTCGCCGTACTCACGACCCGCGGCGTTGGCGATCTCGCCTTCGAAACGAAGGCACCGGGCGATCTGACGGTGCTCTCCTGGAACACCCTCGGCGACTCCCCCAGCATTGACGCGATCACGACCCTCGCGATCGAGCAGGATGCCGACATCATCGTGCTGCCCGAGACCAGCGCGGATTACGCGGGGCAAGTTCAGGATGCGCTGAGCGCGAGTGGCTTGTCGATGAAGCTCATCCCGCTCTCCTACGACCAGATCTCGAAGGCTCGCTCGACGATGCTGCTCATTTCGAGCGACCTGGGCGATTACGTGCGGGACGACAGCAAGGGTGGAACCGACCAACTGCCCTCAGTGTTAGCGGTCCCGGTCGACGGCACCGGGCCCGTCATCGTCGGCGCGCATCCGGTTTCTCCCGTTCCCGCAGAGATGGCGGGATGGCGCCAGGGCCTCGAGTGGCTCGCGGCACGCTGCGCCGGCGACAACGTCATCTTGGCCGGCGACCTCAACTCGACCCTCGACCACTACACCGGGCTCGACGCTGCATCGGATGCCGGCGGCGGCATCGGCAACTGCCGAGACGGTGCGCGCGTCACCGGCAACGCCGCTGTGGGATCCTGGCCGACCATCCTGCCGAGTTTGCTCGGAGCGCCGATTGACCACGTGATGGCGACCCCGAACTGGACCTTCGTCGGATTTCGGGTGATCACCTCAGAGGATGACGCAGGCAGCGACCACCGCCCCGTCGTCGCGCAGTTGCGACCTACCGGCTGAGGCCACGGAGACGTCGGTGAGATGTGCGACGCCGGTGAGATGATGGATCGCATGGCCGATGCCCGCACCGACTCGCAGCCCGCTCCGAGTCTCACCTCGAACCGTTCGACGCTTCCTCAGACGCCGGAGTTTCGCGCGTACATCTCCTCGAACTGGGCGCAGCATCCCGATCTTCCGCCGTCGCCGCGGGTTGCCGCCGAGTACGCCGCCGCCCGCCGCCTTCGGCTCTCGGCGCTGTATCCGGGCACGCGGTTGATCGTGCCTGCAGGCCCCGCCCGGGTTCGCTCGAACGACACGGATTACGCCTACCGGGCGCATTCCGCCTTTGCCCACCTCACCGGCTGGGGTTCGGATGCCGTGCCCGACTCAGTGCTGGTGCTCGAGCCGACCGCCGATGGTCACGACGCAACTCTGTACTTTCTGGGGGCCGCTGGCCGCGACACTCAGGAGTTCTACGCCAACGCGGCGATCGGCGAGTTCTGGACCGGCCCACGCCCGTCGCTCGCCCACGTCGCCGCCGACCTAGGCCTCGCGACCCGTGAGCTCGCCGGGTTGGAAACGGTGCTCGACGCGTCCGACGACACCACCCTCATCGTGCGGGATGCCGACCCCGGTCTGACCGACCAGCTCGACGGCCGACGACTGTTGGCTGCTGAAGACTCGGATGCTGTCGACGAGACCCGTGATGTCACTCTCGCTCGCGATCTCAGCGAACTGCGGTTCGTGAAGGACGACTGGGAACTCGCCGAAATGACCGCGGCCATCGAGGCCACCAAACGCGGCTTCGACCAGATCATTGCCGACCTGGCCGAAGCGATCGAAACCGACCGGGGCGAGCGCGTCGTCGAGGGTGCCTTCAACCGCCGGGCACGGATCGAGGGCAACGCCGTCGGCTACGACACGATCGCCGCGAGCGGCCCGCACGCCTGCTACCTGCACTGGACCCGCAACGACGGACCGGTCGTTCCCGGCGATCTGCTGTTGGTCGACGCGGGTGTCGAACTCGACAGCCTCTACACCGCCGACATCACCCGCACCCTGCCGGTGAGCGGTACCTTCACCCCGGTGCAGCGCAAGGTTTACGAAGCGGTGCTGGAGGCGACGGATGCCGCCCGCGCGATCGTGAAGCCCGGAATCAGGTTCCGCGACATTCACGCCGAAGCGATGCGCGTCATCGCCGAGAAGACCGCCGAGTGGGGACTCCTGCCGGCGAGCGCCGAAGAGTCACTCGACGGCGACGGCCAGTGGCACCGCCGCTACATGATCCACGGCACCTCGCACCACCTCGGTCTCGACGTTCACGACTGCGCGAAAGCCCGCCGCGAGCTCTATGCCGAAGGGATTCTTGAGCCCGGCATGGTCTTCACGATCGAACCCGGCTTGTACTTCCAGCCCGACGATCTGACCGTTCCCGAAGAGTTGCGCGGCATCGGAATCCGGATCGAAGACAACGTCGTCGTGACTGCTACCGGCTGCGACCTGCTGTCGGGAGACATCCCGCGCACCGCCGACGACGTCGAAGCCTGGATGCAGGCTCTCCGGTAGAGGTCTGCGTTAGTTGGAGGGCGCGGGCCGCGCGAGCACGTCCTGCGCCTTCGCCAGGTGACCCTCGGCGACGAGAACCTGGTAATTCGTCGCCAGCACCTGAGTCTGCGACTCGAAGTCACGGTTGCGCCGGGCGACCGCGTAGCTGGCGAGTCGGAAGAACATCCCGAAGACGGCACCGATCAGGATCGCCGCGACGAACAGCGTCCAGTTGATGTTGGGCTGCAGGAAAGACAGCAGCAGGCCGATGAACAGGCCGAACCAGGCTCCGCTCAGGGCACCTTCGAGGGCCGCGCGGTTCCAGGAGAGCTTGCGAGTCACCCGCTCGACCGATTTCAGGTCGTTGCCGATGATCGACAGGTCAGAGATCGAGAAGTCGGCCTTCGCGAGTCGGTCGACGATGCGCTGCGCCTCGGCGTAGGTCTCGTACGTGCCCAGCACTTCGCCGGTGGGAACGCGCGTTTGAATGGGGCCTCTACTGAACATCCCGGGGTTACTCACGCCGTCAGTATCTCACTCTCGGCTTCCGGTTCTACCCGGATACCGCGGGCCGGGACGGCCCGCGGCGCTGGGACCGCGGCGACGACGCGAAAGCGTCGTCGCTCTCAGCGGGGTCCGCGCGAATGCCGAGGAACGACACCACCCCGCCCGCGATGAGCAACGCCGCGGTCACGATCGTCGCGCGCTTGAACCCGTCGAGATCGAGCTGACCCCCGACGATCACCCCGAGCATTGCGGTCAGCACCAGGCCCGCGACGCGCGCGACAGCATTGTTGACCGCCGAGGCCGTGCCCGCGCGGGCGTGGTCGATCGCTCCGAGGACCGTCGAGGTGAGCGGGGCCACCGTCATCGTCAGTCCGAGGCCGAAGATCAGCACGCCCGGGAGCACCTGCCACCAGTAGTTGAAGTCTCTCGAAACCATCAGGTACCACAGCGTGCCGAGGCCCGCGAGGATCGGACCGACCGTCATGAAAACCCGTGCGCCGTAGCGAGCCGACAGCGCACCGAATCGAGACGACAGCCCGATCATCAGCAGGATGCTGGGCAGCGACGCGAGTCCGGCGAGCGTCGCAGGCAAGTGGGCACCCTCCTGCAGATACACCCCGACGACGACGGAGGAAAGTCCCAGCGCCCCGTAGATGAAAGCCGTCGCGAGGTTGCCCGTCCAGAAGTTACGCACGCGGAACAGGCCCAGCGGCATGATCGGGTTCTGCGCGAACCGCTGCCGCACCAGGAACCCGGCAAACGCGAGTACGCCGAGGCTCATCGACAGGTAGATCGCCGGATGCGTCCAGCCAAGATTCCCCTGCTCAATGAGCGCGAACACGATGCCGCCGAGCCCGAGGGTGCAGAGCACCGCTCCGAGGACGTCGATGCGCACCCCGGGCACTCGCACGTCCTTGTGCGCGAGCATCGCGAGCAGCACAAAGGTCACGGTGATGGGCACGACGTTGATCAGGAACGCCAACCGCCACGACGCGAGATCGACGAAGACGCCGCCTAGGAACGGTCCGACGATCATCGCCGTGCTGGTCAGGGCGGTCCACATCCCGATCGCCCGTCCGCGTGCCTTTCCGTCGAAGGTCGACGTGATGAGCGCGAGCGACGACGGGACGAGCAACGCTCCCGCGACACCCTGGAGCCCGCGGGCGATGATCAGAAAGAGCGGATCTTGCGCAGCCGCGATGCCAATCGACGCGATCCCAAACAACAGCAGCCCGATCCGCAACACGAGGATGCGGCCGAGCGCATCCGAGATCGACCCGGCCACCAAGATCAGCGATCCGAGGGTGATCAGGTACGCGTCGACCACCCACTGCTGAGTGGCAATGCCGCCGCCCAAGTCGCGCAGGATCGCGGGAAGCGCAACGTTCACGACGGTGCCGTCGAGGAACGCCACGAACGACGCCAGCACGGCGATCGCCAACACGAGTCTCTGAGAACGGATCACGCTCTTAGTCTGCTCCCTGACCCGACACCGGCGCCCGTGACGGGCGTCGGCGCTAGCGCCGTGCCGAGGCGCGAAAGCGCCTCGGCTCATAACGTGGCGCGCGGTAGGTAGGGTTTCACCGTGAGCGCGACGCGAGTTTTCGTCGCCCGGTTGGCCGGGTGCTCTGTCTTCGACCCCGCGGGCGACAAGGTCGGCAAGGCTCGGGATGTCGTGGTTGTCTACCGCGAGTCCGAGGCTCCGCGCGTGGTGGGCTTGATCG
This sequence comes from Pseudolysinimonas sp., assembly GCF_039912695.1. Taxonomy (GTDB): domain Bacteria; phylum Actinomycetota; class Actinomycetes; order Actinomycetales; family Microbacteriaceae; genus Pseudolysinimonas_A. The sequence goes on along the minus strand of NZ_JBDSPJ010000024.1, from coordinate 134,764 downwards.
TCGAGATCCCCGGGAAGCGTCGAGTCTTCCTCTCGATCGGCCGCGTCACGAGCATCGGCTCGGGCCAGATCATCACGACCGGCCTGATCAACCTCCGACGATTCGAACAGCGCGGTGGCGAGGTACGTGCACTCGCGGAGTTGATCGGCCGCAAGGTGACCCTGCGCGATGGATCGGGCGAGGCCACGATCGAAGACGTCGCAATCGAGATGACGCCCGCCGGCGAGTGGAAGATCGGCGACCTCTTCCTGCGTCGGCCGCGCACCGCATCCCCCTTCAGTAAGGGTGCGACGACGTTCGCGACCTGGCTGCAGATCCGCGAAGACACGTCGGGCGACCCGCAGTCTGCTGAGAAGTTGGTGGCGACCTACTCCGACCTGCTGCCCGCCGACCTCGCGAACACCCTGCTCGATCTGCCGGAAGGTCGGCGCCGCGAAGTCGCCGAAGAGTTGCCCGATGACCGGCTCGCCGATGCCCTCGAGGAGATGCCCGAGCAGGATCAGGTCGATCTCATCGGTCAGCTCGACGACGAACGCGCCGCCGATGTGCTCGACCAGATGCAGCCGGATGACGCCGCCGACCTCATCGCGCAGCTCTCGGAAGAGCGCGGAGAAGCGCTCCTCGACCTCATGGAACCCGAAGAAGCCGAGGACGTGCGCTTCTTGCTCGCCTACGGGTCTGACACCGCGGGCGGCCTGATGACGACCGAACCGATCATCGTTTCTGCTGACGCGACAGTTGCCGAGGGCCTGGCCCTCATCCGTCGACACGAACTCGCCCCCGCTCTCGGTGCGGCGATCTGCGTGACCCTCCCGCCGTACGAGCCGCCCACCGGACGGTTCCTGGGCATGGTGCACTTCCAGCGGATGCTGCGCTACCCGCCGCACGAGCGGCTCGGCACCCTGCTCGACACGAGCCTCGAACCCGTGCACCCGGGCACCAGCGCGGCCGAGGTGTCGCGCATCCTGGCCTCGTACAACCTGGTCTCGCTGCCCGTCGTCGACGAACAACACCGTCTCGTCGGGGTGGTGACCATCGATGACGTCCTCGACTATCTGCTGCCGGACGACTGGCGAAGTACCTCGGGCGAAGAGTCCGAAGCCGACCTGAGAGTCAGCACCAGCACCGCAACCATCCCGACCCGCGGAAGGAGGACGACACATGGCACGCCCCGATCGTCGTAGCGACCAGCGTCTCGATCAGCCCAAGGGCGCCCGGCAGTCCTTTGCGCCGTTCCCTCGATTCCAACGGCGTGACCGGTTCGGACGCTTCACGGAGGCGATCGCCCGTGGCATGGGCACGCCGTGGTTCCTCCTGCTTCTCTCGGTCGTTGTGGTGCTCTGGATGCTCTACAACACCCTCGCCCCCCTGGGCTACCGCTTCGACTCGCAGGCGCTCGGCTTCACCGTGCTCACCCTGGTGCTCTCCCTCCAGGCGTCGTACGCGGCGCCCCTCATCCTGTTGGCGCAGAACCGGCAGGATGACCGCGACCGCGTGCAGATCGAACAGGACCGTCAGCGCGCCGAACGCAACCTCGCCGATACCGAGTACCTGGCGCGCGAAGTGGTCGCCCTCCGGCTCGCGATGAAAGACATGGCGAGCCGCGACTTCATCCGTGCCGAACTGCGGTCTCTGCTCGAGGAACTCGACAAGGACAGGGAGCCCAAGTCGGCACCGTCACAACCCTCTAAGTCGCCCTCGAAATGACGTCTGACGCCGTCCGTGCGGCGCTGGCCCACGTCGTCGATCCCGAGATCCGGCGGCCGATCACCGAGCTCGACATGGTGCGTGCTGTGACCGTCGACGGATCCCGCGCCACGGTTGATCTGCGCCTCACGATCATCGGCTGCCCGGCCGCCGAGACGATCGAACGCGACATCCGAGCCGCGGTTCTGACGGTGCCCGGCATCGACGAGCTCGACCTCGTTGTGGGAGTCATGACGGTGCCGGAACGCGAGGCGCTCGTCGCCCGCTTGCGCGGCACCCGCACCACTCAGTTCGGCCCCGACACCCTTACCAAGATCTACGCCGTGACGAGCGGCAAGGGCGGGGTGGGCAAGTCGACGCTTACCGCCAACCTCGCCGTCGCCCTCGCCGCAACCGGATTGAAGGTTGGGTTGATCGATGCGGATGTCTTCGGCTTCTCGATTCCCGGCATCCTGGGCATCGTCGGTGAGAAGCCCACGAAAGTCGGCGACCTCATGATGCCGCCGGTCGCGCACGGCGTCTCGGTGATCTCGATCGGAATGTTCGTCGACGGCTCGACCGCGGTCTCGTGGCGTGGACCGCTGCTGCATCGCACCATCCAGCAGTTTCTGACGGATGTCTGGTTCGGCGACCTCGATGTGCTGCTGCTCGACCTGCCGCCCGGAACGGGAGATGTCGCCATCTCGATCGGGCAGTTGCTGCCGCACGCCGAAGTGCTGGTCGTGACGACGCCGCAGCCCGCAGCGGCCGACGTCGCAGAGCGCAGCGGACTGGTCGCCCGGCAGACCGGTCAGACCGTGATCGGCGTGATCGAGAACATGACGGGTGAACTGTTCGGCTCGGGCGGCGGGGATGCTGTTGCGGCCCGACTCGACGTGCCAGTGCTCGCGCGGATACCGCTCTCCGTTGGACTTCGGGAGGGCGGCGATACCGGCACCCCGGTTGTGTTCGCCGATCCGTCAGACCCGGCCGCGGTCGCCATCCTGTCGCTCGCTGCGACGTTGGCTGCCCGCACCCGCGACCTTGCCGGGCGGAAACTGCCGATCAGTCCGCGGTAACGCATCGCGGCCTTCACCATCGACCCGATGACACGGGATGTCATCACTTCCTCAGTGTTGATGACATGACGTGTCATCACGTACGATTCCCGGATGGGACGTTGGGAACCGGGTGCACGGGACCGGATAGCGGATGCCGCCCTGGAGCTATTCACTGAGGGCGGCTTCGCGGCGACGACGGTTCCGCAGATCACCGCCCGGGCCGGACTCACGACCCGCACCTTCTTTCGGCATTTCGCCGATAAGCGCGACGTTCTGTTCGCCGACGAAGACGAGATCCCGCTCGCGATCACCGGGCTTCTCGCCGTCGCGCCCCTCTCCACTCCGACAATCGAGGTCATTGGTGGAGGCCTTCGTGGGCTGGTGTCGGACTATGAGCCGCGACGCGATCAACTCCGCGCCCGACTGTTGATCATCCAATCGGACGACAGTCTGCGCGAACGGTACCTGCGGAAACTGTCGGTGATGTCGGCAGCGATGGTCGCGGGATTTCGGCAACGAGGAACCGACGGACGAGTCGCCGACGTCGCCGCAAAGATCGGCTCGACCCTGTTCGGATTCGCCTACGACCGCTGGCTCGCCACCGGCGAAACCCGATCCCTGTCAGAACTGATCGACGAGACCCTCGACCTCTTCGGCTCCGAGTTTGCGGCGTCGACCGCCACCTGAGTTCAGGCGACGGGCGGAGGCATCGTCGGGCCGGCCGGTGGCGCCATCGACGAATCGGACGCAACGTCGAGGTCGACATCCTTCTTGCGCAGCGGATACCGACCAAACGGAATCAGGCTGATCGCCATCAGAGATGCCGGGATGACACTGAAGCTGAGGATGATCCCGAAGATCGCCGACGGCGGCTGAGCCTGCACTGTCACTGCGGACGACGACTCAAGGTAGCCAGAGATGGCGAGCATGACCGCGAGGATTGTGGTGCCGAACGCGAGACCGGTCGTCTCACCGGCCGTCCACATCCCGCTGAATGAACCACCGCGTCCGGGTCCGTTCGTGCGTGCGTCGTGCGCAATCACATCGGGCAGCATCGAAAGCGGCAGCGCCTGAAGCCCGGCGTACGCGATCCCGACGAGACCGATCGGTACGACCATCCAGTACCCCGGCACGATCAGCAGGGCGAAGAGTGAGAGCGCGGCGGCGCCAAACAAGGTCGTCGCGGCGACATAGGTGCGCTCCTTGCCAAAGCGCCGAGCCGCGACGCCCCAGAGCGGTGCGGCAATGATCGCCGGCAGGATGAGCGCGATGAACAGGGTCGTCACAGCATCGGTGTCGTGCAGCACCCAGGTGGCGATGTACTGCGTCCCGGCGAGCATGCCGCCCGTCGCGAGGGCCTGGGTGAAGAAGGTCCCCAGCAGCGCCCGGAACGGCTGACTCGAGCGCAGCATCCGGAGCCCGCGACGTGCCTGCACGGCGATAGAGTCGCGCGGCGGAGCGAGCTCGGTGAATGCGCGCGAGACCGGGGCGGGCAACGCAACAGCCTTGCCGCGCGCAGCTTTCTCAACCGACGAGGTGATCAGAATCGCGACGACAAAGATCACCGACGATCCGACCGCCATGGTCAAGTAACCAGCGAAGTCGGTGCCGAAGATGTCCACGCCGAGCGAGCGCAGCGCCGGACCGCCACCGCCGTAGAGCAGGATCGCGGCGGTCAGCACAACGACGCGCGCCGAGAGCAGACGGGAACGGGCGTCGTAGCCCGAGACCAACTCGGCGGGCAGCACGTTGAACGGCACCTGGAAGAACGAGAATCCGGTCGCCGCCAGCACGAATGCCACGAACACCCAGGCTGAGGCAATCAATGGGTTGGTGCCCGGCGGCACCGCAAACGTCAGAATGAAGAAGACCGGCAGCAGGACCGCCGCGAGCGTCATCAGGCGTCGGCGAGACCCTGTAGCTGCGAACTCCCGGTCGCTGTACGCGCCGATGATCGGGTCGATGATGATGTCCCAGACCTTCGCCGCGGTCACGACCACGCCGGCGAGCAATGCCGGCACCGCGAGGGTGTCGGTCAAGTAGAAGACGAGCACCAGGCCCGGCAGTGCGGCGAAACCGCTCGTCACGAACTCGCCGGTCGCATACCGCGCCATGACGCCGAGGCTCAGGTCGCGGGTACGCCGGGTGGCTCCAGGTGGGACAGGTCTCACGTGGCCGATGCTATCGGGCACGGGGCTCGACCAACCGCGCGAGGAGCTCTGTGAGTAACCGTTCCGCGAGCGGCGGCGGCGTTGCCTCAATGATCGCCAGCAGGGGGGCGAGGGCATCGGGGAGGGCTCCGCCGGCGCCGATTCCAAATCCCTCGAGGATGGCGGCCGCGGTGTCCGAGTCAAGCGGCCCTGTCAGGGGTGGAAGGTTGCCGAGCAGCGGGGCCGCATCAACATGAGGGATGCCGCGCGTTGATTCTGCGGCCGCCCTCAACACGGCGACGAGGTCAGGCAACACCGATTCTGTGACCGGGGTGATCGTCACATGCGTTGTCGGCGGCAGACCAGCGTTGGCCGGCTGGAGTTGAAGGATGAAGCCGAGACCTCTCGCCGCGTCGGCCCAGTGATGTGGGTCGACTTGGCTTCCGGAGGCGACGTCGGGATCGGTCGCGACGGCCAGAAGCGGACCGACCGGATTCCCCAGCACGCGAAGTCCTTCGATCGCGTCGATCGCCTCGACGATCGCCCGAGTTGACCGGAGGCAGGAATCGGCGAGACGCTGAAAGCCGTCGGCGCCCAGGGCGTGGGTGATGGCCCAGGCCGCCGCGAGCGGGCCGGCCGACTTGGAGCCCAGCATCGTCGAGTTGACGACCGGATAGCCGGGCCAGCGGGTGGTGGCGAAGTACTGCATGCGTTGACGATCGCGGCCGCGCTGCAGCAGCACCGAGACGCCCTTCGGGGCGTAGCCGTATTTGTGCAGATCGGCGCTCACGCTCGTGACGCCCGGTACCGCGAAGTCCCAGGCGGGGAGGCCCGGCCAGAACGGCAACACCAAGCCGCCGATGCACGCGTCGACGTGCAGCGCGATCCCGAGTGCCGACGTCAGGTCGGCAACAGCGGCAACCGGGTCGAGAGCGGCCACCGGATACGAGGGCGCCGACACGACGACGAGCGCCACGTCATCCGGTCCGTCGCCTGAATGCAGTCGCTCCGCGATTGCCGTGGGCGACACGACACCCTCAGCAGACACGGGGACGAGGTCGAGCGTCAGCCCGAAGTAGTGGGCGGCCTTCTGAAACGCCGCATGCGCCGTCACCGGCATGATCAACCGGGGAGTGCCGGAGCGGGTGAGCGCCCAGACATCCCGAGCCGTTTTCACGGCGAGCAGACAACTCTCGGTGCCGCCGGTTGTGACTGTTCCCACGACGGAGTCGTCGCCGTGCAGCAGTCCGCGCACGAAGCCGAGCAGGTCGCGCTCGAGTGCCGCAACCGAGCCGAAGGTGGTCGGATCGAGTCCGTTGACGGGCTGCATCAGCTTCGCGGCGTCGGCGGCAAGCTCGTCGAGTTCGGCGATCCCCGGGTCGTAGACGTAGGAGAGCACGTGCCCACCGTGGGTCGGTGCGTCGTGGCTGCGCAGTTCGCGCAACCGATCGAGGATCGCGGTCGGGTCTTCAGCGAACCTAGTCATAGCACCGGTGCCCCGGCCGGCGGCGCGGGCTCATCGCGCACGAGAGCGTCGATATCGGCCCTGCGCAACGGGTAGCGCGCCAGCGAGATCAGGCTGCCCAGCATCAGCAGGGCCGGGATGACGCTGAAGCTGATGACGATCCCGATGACGGCGCTCGCCGGCTGGTCCGCGATCTGGCCGGCAATGGTCGGGATGAAGCCGGTCGCCGCGAGCACGATCGAGAGGATCGTGCCGCCGAGCGCGAGGCCAGCGGTCTCGCCTGCCGTCCAGACTCCGCTGAAGGTTCCGGCCCGGCCGGGTCCGTTCTTCTGGGCGTCGAAGGCGACGGTGTCGGGCAGCATCGCGAGCGGGAGCGACTGAAGCCCCGCGTACGCGGCGCCGGCAACCGCAACCGGGAGGTAGAGCCACGGTCCGGGGAACCAGATGAGCAGAAGCAACGACAGGGCGGCGAGAGCGAAAATTACGGTCGCAATCCGGAAGGCGCGCTCTTTGCCGATGCGACGTGAGATCACTGACCACACCGGGGTCACGATGATTGCCGGGGCGATCAACGAGAGGAACAAGAAAATGACTCCGGTGCCGAGGATTTCGGCCGCGACGAAGGCAGCCCCGGCCAACATCAGACCGATCGCCAGCGCTTGCATCACAAAGGTGAAAAGCAGCGCCCGGTAGGGCTGGCTGTCACGCACGGCCGACCAGCCGCGACGGAAATGCATCAATACCGAATTGCCGGGGCCATCAAGGCCGTCGAAGGGTTCCGATACCGGAACCGCCGGAACCTTCGTGCCGCGTGCGCTCCGCTCCACGGTTGAGGTGATCAGGAAGGCGACGAGGAAGATCACGCCGGCCACCGCGGCCATCACGAGATACCCGAGGTACTCGGTGCCCCCAGCCTTTACGACCTGGTTGACGATCTCGGTCGCCCCGCCGCCGAAGGCAAGAATCGACAGGGTCAAGACGATCACCCGTGCCGAGAGCAACCGGGTGCGATCGTCGTAGGAGTCGACGAGTTCGGCCGGGAGCGCGATGTAGGGAACCTGGAACAGGCTGAAAGCCGTGGCCGCGAGCAAGAACGAAACGAGCACCCACGCCGCCGAGACCAGAGGGGGGAGTCCCGGCGGCACGGCGAAAGTCAGGATGAAGAACACCGGCAGGAAGATCGCCCCGATCACCATGAACCGACGGCGAGCGCCGGTTCGGGCCAGGCTGCGGTCGCTGCGTGCGCCGATCCAGGGGTCGATGATGACATCCCAAATCTTGGCGACCGTGAATGCCGCCCCCGCAAAAATCGGGTTCACCCCAAGGGTGTTGGTCATATAGATGAGCAGCACGAGACCGGGGAGGGTTCCGAATCCCCCGGTACCGACCGAACCGACCGCGTACCTGACGATGGTTCCCCGGCGCAGTGTGGATCGTTGAGCCCCCATGGGGAGAGTGTAGAGAAAGTAGGCTTCATCCCATGTCGGGATCACCGCTCGACCGGAAGCTCGCCGAAGAGCTGACCCGGGATCTCACGGCTTCGGGCAAGACTCCGAAGACCGTGATCGCACCGTTCACCGGCAAGCCGCTGCACGATCTGCCGCAGAGCACCGTCGCCGACGTCGAAGCCGCCGCGGCCCGAGCTCGGGTGGCGCAGAAAGCCTGGGCGGCAGCGGGCTTTGCACACCGCAAGAAGGTGCTGCTCAAAGCGCACGACCTTCTGCTCGCCCGCACCGAGCGACTTCTGGATGCCGTGCAGACCGAGACCGGAAAGACGCGCGGTCAGGCGTTCGAAGAGGTCGCCATCTCGGCAAGCTCCACCCGGTACGCGGCGCTTCGCGCGAAGCCGGTTCTCTCACCTCAGCGCCGGCGCCCCGGGCTGCCGGTCGCGATGAGCACGCGAGTGATCTTCAAGCCGAAGGGCATCGTCGGCGCGATCACCCCGTGGAACTACCCGTTCGCCCTCGCCATCATGGACATCGCACCGGCGCTGGCCGCGGGTAACGGCGTCGTGCAGAAAGCCGACGACCAGGGTGCGCTCACGATTCTGATGGCCCGCCGCGCATTCATCGACGCCGGAGTCCCCGCCGACCTGTGGGCGGTCGTGGCCGGCCCCGGAGCCGACATCGGCAACGCCGTCGTCGATGTGGCCGACTACGTGTGCTTCACCGGGTCGACCGCGACCGGAAAGGTCGTCGCCGAACGGGCCTCGCGCCGACTCGTCGGGGTCTCACTCGAGCTCGGCGGTAAGAACCCGATGATCGTGCTCGACGACGTCAACCCGGTCAAAGCGGCCGCGGACGCCGCCTATGGATGCTTTGCGGCATCCGGTCAGTTGTGCGTGTCGATGGAGCGCATCTATGTCGAGAAGGGCGTCGCGGACGCCTTCACGACGGCGTTTGCCGCCCGCACCGCGTCGCTCGTGCTCGGCACCGCGTTCGACTACTCGACCGATGTCGGCTCGCTCGCGACCGAAGCGCAGTTCACGCGCGTCACCGCCCACATCGAGGATGCCGTCAAGAAGGGCGCGACCGTACTGGCCGGCGGTAAGCCGCGCCCCGAGATCGGGCCGTACTTCATCGAGCCCACGGTGCTCGCGAATGTCACGAGCGAAATGTCGTGCGACCGCGACGAAACCTTCGGAGCCCTCGTCGCCATCCACGTCGTCGACAACGCCGACGACGCCGTCGCCCTCGCCAACGACTCCGAGTTCGGGCTCAACGCGTCGGTGCTCACCCGCTCGATCGCCCGCGGACGTCGAGTCGCCGCCGGAATCGACGCCGGATCGGTCAACATCAACGAGGGCTACAGGGCATCCTTCTCCGCCGTCGACGCCCCGATGGGTGGGGTGAAACTCTCCGGCCTCGGCCGCCGCAACGGGCCTGAAGGGCTGCTGCGCTTCGTCGAATCGCACACCATCGCCAACGCCACCGGCATTCTGCAACTGCCCCGCACGGGGAAAGAGTGGAAGGGCATGGTTGGGTTGATCACCTTCGTCCTCAAGGGTTTGCGCGTGTTCCACATTCGGTAACTCGGGGGCGCGGGTTGCGAAAGATTTGCGCGGGCCGAAGGAGCGGGGACCCCTACCCCGATCGACCCGCGCAAACCTTTCGCAGCCCGCGTCGTGGACGACGACGGGCGCTCGCGTGATAGGCCGGTGCGGGTTACGAACGACGGCGGGCGCTCGCGTGATACGCAGGTGCGGGTTAGCCGTGGGGGCTAAGTGGATTCGGGGTTAGGTGGATTCGGGGTCGTAGGGGGCGGGGCGGGCTTTGCCTTGGCGGCGTAGGCGTTGCTCGTGGGCCGTTTCGCGATATGCCGGGATGGGGGCGGGGCCGCCTGTCGAGACGGGTTTTGCGGTGGGGTCGTCGTCGAGGAGGGCCTCGCGGATGATGCGGCGGGGGTCGTATTGGCGGGGGTCGAGTTTTTTCCAGTCGACCTCGTCGAACTCGGGACCCATCTCTTCGCGCATGCGGTCGCGGGCGCCGTTCGCGAAACCCCGGAGCGTCTTCACGAGGCGTGCGAGTTGTGCGGCGTAGCCGGGCAACCGTTCGGGACCGATCAGAAAGACCGCGATCACCAAAATGATCAGCAGCTTGTCGAAGGTCAGTCCGAAGGACACGGGCTCAGGATAGCGGGGCTGCCTGGGCGCGACCGGGTGCGGCGATACGCTGAGCCGATGGCCGACAAGGAGACGAGCTGGCGTTACGCCGAAGAGTTTGTCGTCGAGCCTGAGGCCATCTCGACTGCCCGCCAGCACTCACTCGAGTTGGGTATCGAAGCGATCAGCCCCGCGATGGGCGCACAACTAGCCCTCCTCGCCGCCGCGAGCACGAGCCACTCGATCCTCGAGATCGGCACCGGCGCTGGCGTGAGCGGGCTGTGGCTGTTCCGCGGCGCACCGCTGGCGGTTCTCACGTCGATCGACATCGAGTTCGAGCACCAGCAGGCCGCCCGCACGGCGTTCGCTGAGGCAGATGTGCCGGCCAACCGCATCCGGCTCATCACGGGTACCGCGCTCGACGTTCTGCCGCGGATGAACGACGGCGCGTACGACCTGATCTTCATCGACGCCGACGCCGAATCGCTGCTCGACTACGTCGAACACGGCCTGCGCATTGCTCGACGCGGCGGCATCGTCGTGGTCGCGCACGCGCTCTGGCGCGGACGCGTGGCCGACCCCGCCGCGCGCGACGAAACGGTTGCCGACTACCGTGCCTTGCTGGCGACGATCTCGGAGTCGTCCGCCGTCATCGCATCGCTGAGCGCAGCCGGAGACGGCCTGCTGCAGCTAGTAAAATTGTCCGACTAAGGACTGACGCGATCGCCCGAAGCGCGACGCCACAAGCTCAGGCGGGGTTGACCACTTTGCCGAGGGTTTCCCACAGCTCTTTGGCTTCGGCGTCGTTGACGGAGACCACGAGACGGCCTCCACCTTCGAGCGGAACGCGGACGATGATGAGACGCCCTTCCTTGACGGCCTCCATCGGCCCGTCAACGGTCCTCGGCTTCATCGCAGCCATGCGTTGGTTCCCCTTTCGGATGCCCTGAAGCTCCATTATCTCGTATCTCTGAGGGCTCTCGAAACCCAGAGCCCGATCCGAGGGGTCCCGCCCAGCGTCGGATGCTAGGGCGGGGTCCAATCGTTGAGGTCTGCGCGCCACAGCCAATAGGTCCACAGGGCCTGCCCGATGACCCCCGCCAGGAGAAGCCCGGCGCGCCAGATGCGCGATTTCGGCACGGCCAGCGCGCCGAGTGCAGGGGCGAGCGGCACGAGCAACCGGAAAGTGCTCGACTGCGGAAAGAAGACTGCCAGCAGGTACAGCGCGTAGGAGATCAGCCAGAACCGGATGTCGGGGCCCAGTTTGCGCACGGGCCGTGACAGCAGGAAAGCCACGAATCCGCCGACCAGCAGCACCAGGAGGCCTAGGCCGATGACCAGGTTCCACAGGTCAGGAAGGTGCCACCACTTGTCGACCCACCACTGCGCCCCAAAAGTCCAGGGGGTCGTGAATGGCAACAGGTCCGGTCCGATGTAGCCGGCGCGCCAGACGAGTTCGGTGTCGGTGTAAGCGCCTGGGTCACCGGTGGCGGCCCAGGCGATGAAGATCCAGGCGACTCCCGCCACGGCACTCACGAGCCCGACGACGACCACCCAGCCACGCTCGCGCCACGGGAACGGATCGCGCTTCCTCGTCACAAATCGTTGCACCAGGTGCAGAAGCATCAGCAGCGCGAATGCCAGTCCGCTCGGCCGCGTGAACGCCATCACGAGAACCACCGGGATGATCAGCACGTATCTTCGCTCGACCAGAAGAAGCAGCACGAGGAACAGCAGAAACAGGTGCATCGACTCCGCGTACGACACCTGCAACACGGTTGAGAGCGGGGCGAAGCACAGCAGCGCGGTCGCGAAGAGCGCGGAGCCTTCCGGGAGGAACTTCGACATCAGTTTGAAGAAGATCAGCGCCGCGCCGACCGCGAAAAGCAGCGACGCGAACGGAGCGATCGCCGGGAACGGGATGCCGAACACGGTGAAAATCCGAAGCAGGAACGGGAAGGCCGGGAAGAATGCCCACGCGCTCTCGCCGGTGTGCCCGTTGGCATCCCGATCGATGTGATCCGGGTAGCCCGACTGGTTGATCGTCCAGTACCACTGGCCGTCCCAGATGTTCGAGAACTCGAAAATGTTCGGCTGCTCGCCGGTTCGGTCACTCCGGTGCTGCACACTCGCGACCGCGAGCATGATCACGGTAGTGACGACGCGCGACGTGATAAAGATCGCGAGCACGTGGCCCCACCACGGCCAGCGCTTCACGCGGGTTAAGAGGTCAACCACGCCCGCAGGCCCCGCTCAACGCGTTCGATCTGTTCAACCGGCACGCGCTCGTCATCGGCGTGCGCGAGCGACGGATCGCCGGGACCGTAATTCACCGCCGGGATGCCGAGGGCCGCAAAGCGGGCAACGTCGGTCCAGCCGAACTTGGGTCGCGCCTCGCCCCCGACTGCCGCGAGAAACTGCTGTGCAATCGGATCATTCAGCCCCGGGCGAGCACCCTCGGCGACATCGGTCACCTCAACATCGAAACCCGCAAACAGATCGCGCACGTGACGTTCGGCCGCCGCGGCATCCCGATCGGGAGCGAAGCGATAGTTGACCTCGACAACGCACTCATCGGGGATGACGTTGCCGGCGACTCCGCCCCTGATGAATACCGCGTTCATCCCCTCGCGGTACACCAGCCCATCGACTTCGGCTTCGCGCGGCACGTAGGCGACGAGTTGTTCGAGTACCGGCGTGACGGCGTGGATCGCGTTCGAGCCCATCCAGGCGCGGGCCGAGTGAGCACGCTTGCCGGTGACCCGCACGTCGGCGCGCAGGGTGCCGTTGCAGCCGCCCTCGATCTCGGCGTTGGTCGGTTCGCCGAGGATCGCGAAATCCGCTTCGAGCAGGTCGGGGCGGTTGCGGGCGATGCGACCGAGGCCATTCAGGTCGCTCGCCACCTCTTCGTGGTCGTACCAAACCCAGGTCACGTCGACGATCGGTGCAGACACCGAGGCGGCGAGCACGAGCATCACCGCGCAGCCGCCTTTCATGTCGACGGTGCCGCGGCCCCAGAGTTCGCCCGCATCGAGCCGCGAGGGAAGGTTGTCGTTCACCGGCACGGTGTCGAGATGCCCGGCGATGACAACCCGACGTTCGCGACCCAGGCTCGTGCGGGCGATCACGGCATCCCCATCGCGGATGATCTCGAGGTGCGGGTAGGCGCGCAGCGCCTGCTCGACGGCGTCGGCAATCGCCGTCTCGTTACCCGAGACAGATTCGAGGTCGACCAGCTGAGCGGTCAGGTCGACGGCGGACGCGGTGAGGTCGAGGCTCGGCACGAGTCGAGCCTAACCAGCCGGATTGGTCAGTCCTCCATCGCGACGTAGACGAAAGCCTCCACGCCCGATCGCAACAGCACCGCGACTCGGACGTAGTCATCCACCTCGTAGTCATCGGTCGCGGCGAGCTCGGCGTCAGTGAGCTCGAGTGCGGCACCCGCCACCTCGTCTGTGGGCCCACCGCGGCGCAGGATCGGATGACGATCTGATCCGCTCGTCTCAATCACCTGCGGGTCGGTGATCACGATCCAGTCGAGCCGATAGCCCGGCAACGTGTCGTCAACAGTCGGAACCTCGCGGCCATAGAGCGCGCGCTGCACGTGCGGTTGACGGAGCGTGCCGTACGAGAAGACTCTGCTGGTCATCGGTACGACGATATCTTGGGACTATGCCCGCCGACGCGTCCCGACAGGTGTGGGGCCACGGCCTCGCGACGATCACCGACGACGGCACGGTACTCGACACCTGGTACCCGTCGCCGTCGCTGACCGAACCGGCGGGGCACGGACTGCCCCCGGAGTTCGAAGGCCACCTCGGCCCGGACCTGCGCCGCGAAGTGCGGGTCGAGCACGTCTCACTCGGAATCGACCTGGATGCCGCCCCCGATTCGACGACGGACGCCTACCTCCGCCTCCACGCCCTCTCGCATCTGTTGGTGCGACCCAACGAGCTGAACCTCGAGGGGTTGTTCGCGCACCTGCCGATCGTCGCCTGGACGACCGCCGGCCCGATGCTGCCCGAAGCCTTCGCGCGACTGCGCCCGGCTCTCCAGCGGGCGGGCATCTCGTCCCTGGGCCTTGACCGCTTTCCGCGACTCGTCGACTACGTCACCCCGGAGCGGGTGCGCATCGCCGACCCGGCCCGGGTTCGACTCGGCGCCTACCTTTCCCCGGGCACGACCGTCATGCACGAAGGATTCGTGAACTTCAACGCGGGAACCTTGGGCGCGTCGATGGTTGAAGGCCGCATCTCGCAGGGGGTCGTCGTGGGCGATGGCTCCGACATCGGTGGCGGCGCCTCGATCATGGGCACGCTCTCTGGGGGCGGCGCGCATCGAGTCTCAGTCGGCGAGCGCACGCTGCTGGGCGCGAACGCGGGCATCGGCATCTCGCTCGGTGACGACTGCGTGGTCGAGGCCGGCCTGTACGTCACCGGAGGTACCAAGGTGCGACTCCTCATGCCCGGCGAGGAGGCGCGCATCGTCAAGGCGTCCGAGCTAAGCGGGTCCGACGGCATCCGGTTCCGCCGCAACTCGCAAAGCGGCGCCGTCGAGGCGACCCCACGGGAAGGTCACGGCGTCACCCTCAACGCGATGCTGCATCCCTGATGGCCCTTGACAACGCAGACTGGCACCTTCGCGACGCGACGACGCCGCAACGGGCGGCCACGCACATTGCGCTGTTTCTGGGCCCACCTCGTCGACTCGGGCTTGATGCGCGATCGGGTGCGCGACGAGCTCGGGGTTGAGGTGCCACTCGATCTCTCCCGCACCCCCACGCAACATTTCGAGACGTACTCGGACTCGAAGCTGGTCGCCGACGACTTCACCTCCGAAGCGACCCAACTGCTCGCGGGCTACGACGACTATCTGGACGACCTGGGCCTCGACATGGTGAGCGGCCTCGAGCGGGATGCCGACATCCCGCCGAGCTACAACATCGTCGACAGCTGGGACAACGTCGCGAAGGTCGGAGCACACCTGGAGCTGCAGGAGTGGTCGAAGCGGATCTCCCGCCGCGTCACGAAGTGGATCAATCGACGTTCCGCCGACCTCGACGTGTGGCAGGCGCGTTCCGACGCGAGACGCCGGGATGTCGATCCTCCTCAGTCTTGAACGACGACGATGAGCGTGTACGCCGGATCGAGCAGCTCGTCCTCCCCCGGGTTCTTGGCACTTTCTGTCGCCGTGATAACCACGCGATACCGCTCGCTGTCGGCCACGACGGTACGTTTCGTGTCGTCGTGCCGATCGTCGACGTCGAACCCGAGCTGTGTGAGCCGCGCGACCAGCTGGTCGACGTCGTCATATCCGCCCCAGAACAGTGCCGAATAGCCGGGCCGCCCGCTCGAATCGAATTCCAACACGTTGTCCTTGATCCAACGGTTGGTGAAGACCGGAACGCCCGCCGGAAACCCTGCTGGGACGCCCGCGCCGACCTGCCACGTACCGGCCGGAGTGGACCGTACGAATACCGGCATCGGAACGACCTCGTCGTCGGTGAGCACGACGATGGTCGGGTCGGTAGTTGTCGGGGTTTCGGCTCCGTCGCCGGGTGAGATCGGCAACGCACTCGGCGAGGAGCCCCCACCGGGCCCGGGGATGGGAAGAAAGAAGCATCCCGAGAGCGTCGCCGCCCCGAGGATCAAAACGAATATTGAGGCCAAAATGCGAGATCTACCCATGATCCGAGCCTAGGTGCGCTCAGACGCGGGCCGGTCGCCGAGCGTTGGCCGCGTAGACATCCACGTATTCCTGGCCACTCAGCCGGTTGATTTCGAGCATGATCTCGTCGGTGATCGAGCGCAGCACGAAACGGTCTTCGGCAAGGCCCGCATACCGCGAGAAGTCCATCGGTTCGCCGAACGTCACGATGACACGAGTGCCGAGTTTGAGAAACTTCGCGCCCTTCGGCAGCACCGCGTCGCTGCCGGAGATCGCGACCGGGATGACAGGCACCGGGGTATCGAGCAGCAGGCGGGCGATACCGGTACGACCGCGGTGCAGGCGACCGTCTGGGCTGCGCGTGCCCTCCGGGTAAATCCCCATCAGCTTGCCGGCACGCAACACGTCGACCCCGCCGCCGAGGGACGCCGCCGACGCCGATCCGCCGCCGCGATCCATTTCAAGCTGGCCCATCGCCTGCAGGAAGCTGCGCACGAATCGAGCACGCAGACTCTTACCGGAGAACAACTGCTCCTTGCCCAGGAACGCCACGTGACGCGGGAGGGCACCGGGTACGAAAGCCGAGTCGAGCAGCGCGAGATGGTTGCTCGCGATGATCGCCGGTCCCTTCTTCGGGATGTTGTGCACGCCGCGCACCTCGTACCGAAAGAGCACCTTCAACAGCGGAACCACCACGAGGTTCTTCAGCAGCCAGTAGCGCACGCCATTGTGTCTAGCAGACTCCCGAAGATTCGGCTCTTCGTCGCGTCACGAGCACCCGGCGAACGACCCTGCCTAAACTCGACAAACACGTTCGTTCTCGGCCCGGAGGTCACCCGACATGCCGCTCGCGATCGAGGATTACGCCCTCATCGGCGACCTCCACACCGGTGCCCTCGTCGGGGTCGATGGCAGCATTGACTGGCTGTGTCTGCCTCGGTTCGACTCGGCGTCGACGTTCGGCGGGCTGCTCGGGGATGACAGCCACGGCCACTGGCGCCTGGCGCCCGTCGGAGCCGAGCGGTGCACGTCACGGGAGTACCGCGGCGACACGTTCGTGTTGGTCACCCGCTGGCGCAGCGACGAGGGCGAGGTCGAGGTGATCGACCTCATGCCCATCGGCGACCGGCGCGCCGATCTGGTGCGACGGGTGCGCGGCATCCGGGGCACCGTGCGAATGGAGCAGGTGTTGCGCATCCGGTTTGGCTACGCCGACGCGCTCCCCTGGATGCGCCAGGAGGAACGCACCGACGACGATCCCGTGCATGGTCTGGTTGCCGTCGCCGGTCCCGACTCGGTCGTGGTGCGCGGGCCACACATGCACCCCGACGGGATGTCGCACCGCGCCGAGTTCACGGTGCACGCGGGCGAGACGGTCGATACCGTGCTCACCTGGTTCCCGTCTCACCGAAAGCCTCCGCGATCGATCGACGTCGACACGGTCATCGAGCGCACCCAGGATTGGTGGGCCGCCTGGATCGCGTCGTGCCCCGACCTTGGGCCGTACGAGTCGCACGTGCGGCGCTCACTTCTGGTGTTGCGCGCGCTGACGAATGAGGACACCGGCGGCATCGTCGCCGCCGCGACGACCAGCCTTCCCGAAGATTTCGGCGGATCGCGCAACTGGGACTACCGCTACGTCTGGCTGCGCGATGCCGCCCTCACCCTCCAAGCACTCCTGCTGCACGGCTTTCGCGCCGAGGCGACGGATTGGCGCAACTGGCTGCTTCGTGCCATCGCCGGCGACCCGGCCGACATCCAGATCATGTACGGACTGGCGGGTGAGCGCGAACTCCCCGAACGCGACCTGACTACCCTGCCGGGCTACCGGGGTTCGTCCCCCGTGCGGGTCGGCAATGCCGCATCGGAACAGTTTCAGGGCGACATCTTTGGTGAAGTGATGCTCGCGCTCGAACAGGCCCGCCGTGCCGGCGCCGACGAAGACGCTTTTTCGTGGCCGCTGCAGGTCGCCCTGCTGGGTTTCCTTGAAGAGAACCTCGACCGCCCCGACAACGGGCTCTGGGAGGTTCGCGGACCCGCCCGAATGTTCACCCACTCCCGCGCGATGATGTGGGCCGCCTTCGAGTGCGGGGTGCGAGCCGTTCGCGATCACGGGCTCGACGGCCCCGCCGACCGTTGGGGCGCCTACCGCGATCGGCTCCGCACCGAGATCGAACGGGACGGCGTCGACCCCGAACGCGACATCTTCGTTCAGGCCTACGGCGAGACAGCCGTCGATGCGTCCCTCCTCCTCCTGCCGTCGATCGGCTTCGTCAACGCCAACGACCCGCGGATGCTGCGCACTGTCGCCGTCATCGAACAGGATCTGCTTCACAACGGTCTGCTGCACCGCTACCGCACCGACACCGGCGTCGACGGGTTGCCCGGCGGTGAGCATCCATTTCTCGCCTGCTCGTTTTGGCTCGTGCAGCAGTACGCGCGCACCGGACGCCTCGACGAAGCCGAGGCGCTGATGACTCGCCTCACCGGATTCGCGAACGACGTCGGGCTGTTGTCGGAGGAGTACGACCCCGAGAACAACCGCCAGGTGGGCAACACCCCGCAGGCCTTCTCACACCTCGCCCTGGTGCGCGCTGCAGACTCGTTAGCCCACGCCGCGCGCGGGTGAGTTCTCGCTCAGGAGTACTCGGCAGCCCGTCGCCATGAGTTGGCGCGAATGCGACGGTGCACGTCAGTGGTGCGCGGCACAATGAGGGTGTGACACGACGCGGCCTGATCCTGTTCATCGCGCTCGGGATCGCCTGGGGCATCCCGTACCTGTTCATCAAGGTGGCGGTCAGCGAACTCGAACCGGCGATGGTCGTACTCGCCCGATCTGGGCTCGCCGCCATCCTGCTGCTGCCGCTGGCACTCTTCCGGCGCGAACTCGCACCCGTGCTGCGCCGCTGGCGACCGATCTTGGCCTACACCGTGGTCGAGATCGTCATCCCGTGGTTCTTCCTCAGCTCGGCCGAGACGCGCATTCCCTCCTCGACTGCGGGGCTGCTCATCTCGGCAGTGCCGCTCGCCGGCGTCGGCGTTGGCTTCTTGCTCGGCCGACCCGCCAAGATGTCGGGACTCAACTGGCTCGGCATCACGCTCGGGATGGCGGGGGTCGCCACACTCGTCGGCTTCGAGATCGGTGGGTCCGACCTGATCGCCGTCGCCCAAGTCGCGGTCGTCGTGGTGGGGTATGCACTCGGTCCGGCCATTTTGGCGAAATGGGTCCCCGAGCTGCCCGGTGTCGGCGTCACCGCTGTCTCACTGGGAGTCGCGGCGCTCGTCTACGTGCCGTTCGTCGCCTTCACCGGGGGCTTCCCGACCGCGTGGCCGTCGGCACCCGTCATCGTCGCCATCGTTGTGCTCGCCGTGATCTGCAGCGCGCTCGCCTTCGTGTTGATGGTGGCCCTCGTCGGCGAGATCGGGCCGGTACGGATGAGCGCGATAACCTACGTCAACCCGGCGGTCGCGATCTTCGCCGGCGCGATCTTCCTCGGCGAAGCCGTGACGGTGTGGACAATCCTTGGCTTCGCGCTCGTGCTGAGCGGCTCCTACCTGGTGACCCGCCGCCGCAAGGACGTCATCGCACCGGCCGGCCCCGAAGAGGCCGTCGCCGAGGTGATGTCGACCGAAGACCTCACCTCAGGTCGGTGACGGGTGCCGGATCCATGTCGTCGAACGCCTGGTTCTCGCCCGCCATCGCCCAGACGAACGAGTAAGCGGCGGTTCCCACGCCCGAGTGCAGCGACCAACTGGGCGAAATAATGGCCTGCCGATCGGCGACCACCAGATGCCGGGTCTCATCGCGTTCGCCGAGCAGGTGGATGACGCGAGCATCCTCAGGAATGTCGAAATAGAGGTAGCACTCGGTGCGCCGGTCGTGGGTGTGGGCGGGCATGGTGTTCCACATTGAGCCGGGATGCAGCTGCGTGACCCCCATCACGATCTGGCAGGACTTCACTCCGTTTTCATGGATGTACTGGTTGAGCGAGCGGCGGTTGGAGGTGACCTGATCGCCCAATTCACGCACCGTCCCCTCTCCCGGCGCGACGAGTGCAGACGGGTAACTCGTGTGTGCGGGAGCCGAGAAGAGGTAGAACTGCGCTCCGGTCTCGGCGCCCGCGTCGGCGTCGGCAAACGTGATCTCGCGGATGCCGCGGCCGAGATAGAGGCAGGCGCCCGTCACGAGCGAGAAGGTCTCTCCGTCGGCAGTGACGGTCCCTGTGCCACCGACGTTGACGATGCCCAGCTCGCGGTGCTCGAGAAAATAGTCGCTACGGATCTCGGGGTAGCCGGGCAGGCTGAGCTCCGCACCCGCCGGGGTGACACCTCCGAGCACGACGCGGTCGTGGTGCGTGTAGGTGAGCCGGATCTCTCCCGGCACGAAGATCTCGGGGATGAGGTACTGCGCCCGCAGCTCCTCGGTCGTCCAGCCCGGCACCTGGGCCGGGTTCGTGGCGTAACGCTGTTCCATCAGTTTCCCTTTCGAGGTGGTGTCTGCCTCAGTCCGAGAACGAGGTGGTGAGTTCGCCGATCCCCGCGACGCGGATTGTGACGGCGTCGCCGGGTGCGAGCGGGGTGTGGGCATCCTGAACGGTCGCCAGCTTCTGCGGGGATCCGGTCGAGATGATGTCCCCAGGGTCGAGCGTCATCACCTGACTCAGGTGATGTACGAGGAAAGCCATCGAGAACACCATCGTCGACGTGCTCTGGGAGACCGTGACGACACCGTCGCGCACGACTTCGACGAGCAGGTCGTGCGGATCGGCGACCGCATCCGACGTCACGATCCAAGGTCCGAGCGGCCCGAAGGTGTCGAACGATTTGCCCAGCGCCCACTGGCTCGTGCGCCGCTGCCAGTCGCGCGCGGTGACGTCGTTAAAGAGCGTGTACCCGGCGACGTGATCCATCGCCGACGCGAGCAGAACGTTCTTCGCTCGGCGTCCGATGACGAGGGCAATCTCGCCCTCGTAGTCGACATCGGCGGGCACCGCAGGCAGGCGGACCGAGTCGGCGGGACCGATGAGCACGTTCGGCGACTTGAGGAAGACATCCGGAAACTCGGGATCATCCGCGGTCGGATCGGCACCATCCGGCACGTGGTGGCGGTAGTTGTACCCGATGCAAACGATCTTGCCGGGTCGGACGGGGGCGAGCAGTGCAGCAGGGTCGAGCACCGGCAGCGTGAGCGTGTCGGTTCTCGCGATGAGGTCGCGCGCGCTCTCGAGCGCCGCCTCATCGGCGAGGGTCTGCTCGACGGTCCCGGGCAGGGCGACGAAGCGGTCGCGACCGTCGGCTTCGAGCACCGCGCCGAACCCGCCATCGCGGATGGTCACCAGACGCATCGGGTCACCAGACCGGACGCCACGACGGCCCCGCCGTGCGGCGGGCGAGAGCCTCGAGGTAGAAGTAGTCGCCCCACAGCGTTCCCTCATCCACGCCGACACCTTTGGGGAGGTCGTAGACGCCGTGCAGAATCAGCGCGTCCGATTCGTCCGACTGCCCAGGGGCGTACAACGTGATGAGCGACGTCAGGATGCCGTCGGCCGCCTCGGTGTATCGAGCGGCGCGCGCGGCATCCGTCTCGAGACCGGCGAGTTCGAACAGGCCGCACACCGCGATCGCCGCCGCCGAGCTGTCGCGCGGCGCGTCGCTTCCGTCGGTGTAGACGAGATCCCAGAAGGGCACGCCATCTTCGGGGAGACGGTCGAGAAAGTAGTCGGCGCAGCGGCGGGATGCCTCGAGCAGCCCAGCATCGGGAAGCGCACGGTGATTGAGGGCGAATCCGTAAATCCCCCACGCCTGCCCGCGCGCCCAGCACGAGTCGTCGTGAGCGCCCTGCTCCGTTGCGCCGCGCAACGCAGCACCCGTCTCGGTATCCCAGTAGAAGGTGTGGAACGTCGAGCCGTCGGGTCGAAGGATGTGGTCACGCAGTTGCGCCGTATGGCGGCGGACCGCATCCGCATAGCGGTCGTCGCCCGTCTGCTCCGCGGCCCAGGTCAAGAGCGGCATGTTCATCAGGCTGTCGATGATCGTTCGCCCGCGCTGCTGCGGATCAGAAAGGTCGCCCCAGGCCTGGATGATCCCCGCTGGTTCGAGCAGCCGGCGCATCAGGTGATCGGCCGCCAGGATCGCCGCCGAGCGCGCATCCTCGTCGTCCAACAGCCGCCAGGGTGCGACGCACGAGAGGCTGTAGAGAAACCCGAGGTCGTGGGTTTCGAGGTCGTCGCCCTCGCGCACCCGGCGCGCGAAATCACGGGCGTGGGCGAGTGCTGCGTCCCGCATCCCGTCGTCGCCGCTGAGCTCCCAGGCGACCCACTGAGCGCCCGGCACGAAACTCGTCGTCCAGCCACGGTTGGCTCCCACGCCGAACCCGTCGCCCGCCGGTCGCAGCGGGTAGCGGCCGGCGCGCGTCGTGTCGTCGGGATAGCTGCCAGCGAAGGTCACGGCGTTGCGGCGCACGGTCGCGAGAGCCTGCGCGACGGCCGGGGCGATCGCGGGGTCTTCCGTCGCGCGGGTCGGAGTCGTCGAAGTCATTGTCGATTTCTGGGTCAGTGGACGGGTTTGGCAGCGACGGGTGCAACGGGTGCGGCACGGAGCGAGAAGCGGCTGTTCGCCCACGCGACGTAGAGGATCGGCGAGGCGCCAGCAGAGATCGCGAGCAGCGGGATGTTGACGAACAGAACCGCGAAGACCACGAGCACGGCGAGACTCGCAAGCGTGAGGTACCAGTACCGGACGCAGCTCCAGGCGGCGCGGCGAACGGCGTCGCGGAGCCGGATCTTTGGATCCTCAGCGATCGCGGCCAACGCGACCAGCCCCGTGCCGACGACCAGCACGATGACGACCGCAAGAACGACCATCGCGGCCTGCGCGAAGGGCCCGTCTGCGAAGAACTTCGCGTCGACGACGACCACGGCGCATCCCGCGAGGAGGCCGAATCCGATCCGGATGGCACGCGTCCAGGTCGCCCGGTAGCCGCTCAGGAAGGCTCGGAATGGTCGACCGTCGGCATCCCGGAAAGCACTGAAGGCGCCGGTCAGTCCGGGAGTCGCGATCACGGCAGTGAGCGCGACGAGCGCCCAGGTCTCGAAGGCGTTCGTGAACACGAGCAGCAGGATGAGGGGGGCTGCGCTGACCGCGAGCAGCAGGTTGACCACGAGCGCGGTCGCGAGCGCATCCATCGCATTCTGAATCTTCTCGAACCGCACGGGTCAGCCCTTCAGTCCCGAGGTCGCGATGCCCTCGATGAAGAACCTCTGGCCGAGCATGAAGATGACGGCGATCGGGATGACCGAGATCGTGAGGCCCGTGAAGAGCATCGAGTAGTCGGCCGTGATGTTGTTCGCCACAAAGTTCTTCAGCCCGAGCTGGACCGTCCAGTTCTCCCTGCTCCGCAGATAGAGGAGCGGGCCGAGGTAGTCGTTCCAGGTGTTGACGAAGGTCAGCAGTGCGAGAGCGGCCAACGCAGGGACCGACAACGGGAGCATGATGCGCGCCCAGATCGAGTACTCGCTGAGTCCGTCGAGTCGAGCCGCCTCACTGAGTTCCTCGGGAATCGTCTCGAAGAACTGCTTCATCAGGAAGACGCCGAAGGCGCCGAACGCCTGCAGTACGACCAGCGCCAGGAGCGTATTCGTCAGGTGGGCCTGGGCGAGCATGATGTATTGCGGAATCATGTACGACTGCCACGGCACCGCGATCGTGCCGAGGTAGACCAGAAAAAGCACGTCACGACCGGGAAACCGCACCTTCGCGAAGCCGTAGGCCGCGAAGGATCCGGTGAGCACCTGGAGGAACGTCACGACCGTCGACAGGATGATCGTGTTGCGCAACCAGGTCCCCATCCCGGTGTCGGTCCACAGCTCGACGTAGTGCTCCCAGTGCCAGGTGTCAGGGAGCCAGCGCACCGGTATCGAGAAGACCTCGTTAGGCCCCTTGAGCGAACTCACGACCATCCAGAAGAAGGGGATGAGGAGTGCCAGCGCGAACGCGATGAGCAGGATGCTGGCGATGATCCGCCGGGCGCGCGCGAACCCACGGGAGTCGCGATCGGCCCGAGGGCCACGGTCCCCGACCAGCGGACTCTCGCTCGTCACCGGCGGTGTGCCGCCGAGTTGGGTGACAGCCATCAGACGCTCCTGCGCTTGTTGATGAGGAACTGGATGATGGTCGCGGTGATGCACAGGAAGAAGAGCACGACCGCACCCGACGAGGCGTAGCCGAACTTCGCCTCGACAAAGCCCTTTTGGTAGATGAACTGCGACAGCACGACGGTCGCAGCGTTCGGTGCCGCGTTGCCGCCGGGTGACAGCACGATGATGAGGTCGAAGACCTTGAACGATGCGATCGTGAGAAGCACCGTCACGAGGAACATCGTCGGACGCAGGCCGGGCAGCGTCACGTTGAAGAATCGCTGCACGACGTTCGCGCCGTCGACCCGCGCGGCCTCGTACAGCTCTCGGGGAACGGCTTGCAGACCCGCGAGGAACAGGATCATGTAAAAGCCCATGTCCCGCCAGGTGCTGATGATGACGACGGCCGGCATCGCCCAGTCCTGCGAGGTGAGCCAGCCGGGAGGATTCGCGATGCCCAGAAAACGCAGCACCTCGTTGATGGGTCCGGCGTCTGGGCTAAACAGCAGGTTCCAGACCAGCGCGATGGCGACGATCGAGGTGATGTAGGGAAAGAACGCGGCGGTGCGGAAGAACGCGACCCCGCGGATCTTCGTGTTGAGCAGGAGTGCGAGTCCGAGCGACACCACGATCGTCAACGGCACGTGCATCACGGAGTAGTAGAAGGTGTTGAGGAGCGATCGCTGGAAGAGCGGGTCGGCGACGAGCTTGGTGAAGTTGCCGACACCGATGAAGTTGCCTTTGCCGAAAATGTTGAAGTTGGTGAGCGCGATGTAGAAGAGCGTCACAACGGGCACGAGCGTGATGATCCCGAATCCGAGGAAGTTCGGAAGGATGAAACTCCAGCCGAGCAGCGTGTTGCGCAACGCGAGCTTCGAGCGACGGCGGCGCGTTGGGGTACGCGCCGGGTCAGCGATTGCGCTCGTCATGGCGTCTCCTCGAACAACTGGATCGGGCGGGGGTTCCGGTGCCGGACGGCGATGCGTCCGGCACCGGAATGGTGAATCTTAGAGCGCCGCGACGGCGGCGGCGGCGTCCTTGATCGCCTGTTCCACCGTCTTGGCCTTCGTCAGGATCTCGGTATGCATCGTGCCGAGGATGGACTGCACAGCGGCCGTCTTATCCGAGGTCGGGTTCTCCGGCTTGGTGTCGTGCGTCGACCACGCGAACTTCGACACGTCGTCGGTCGGCGCGCCCTTGACGGCGAAGTAGACCGTGGCCACCTCGTCGCTGGTGAGTGCCGGGGTGATCCCGACGCCGGCGAGCAGCTTCGCGGCGTCCGCGCTCGCGGCGTAGGCCAGGAACGCCTTTGCCGTCGCCACCTTGTCGGCAGAGATGGCCGCGTTGATACCGAAACCGGTCGGGTCACCGAAGGTCACCGGGTTGGCGACGGTCGACGAGCTGCGCTGAGGAATCGGCGCGAAGCCCCAGTTGAACTTGTCCGCATCGCCTGACGCCTGCTGGGAAATGAGCGTCGCGACGTACCACGAGCCCATCGGGAGCATGGCGGCGTGCTGCTTGCCGAACTCGCCCTGATAGGAGGGGCTGTTCGCGCTTGAGGTCGCGAAGTCGATCTGATCGCCAGCCGCTTCCCGTGCGAGACGCCGGTTGTACAGGTCCGCCATGTACGAGTAGTCACCCGAGAAGATGTCGCCGCCAAACTGCGCGTTGGCGAAACCTTGGGTAACCGACTGCCAGCGGTGCTCGTAGGTGCCGAAATGATCGCTCGTCGTCAGTTTGGCTGCGGCGTTGTCGTAGTCATCCCACGTCCAGGATCCGTCGGGGTAGGCCACGCCTGCCGCGTCGAAGAGGTCCTTGTTGTAGTAGAGCACCCACGAGTCCTGGCGATAAGGGACGGCGTACTGGGTGCCGTTGACCTTGTAGGAATCGGCGCCACTGATTCCATCCGGGAGCTTGACGTCGGAGACGTCGAGCAGCTGCCCACCGTCGACGAAGACGGGAACGTACTTGACCTCCTTCTGGGTGATGATGTCGGGCGCCGAGCCAGCGCCGAGGTCAGCGGTGACCAGGGTGTTGTACTCGGCCGCGTCGTACTCGACAACCTTGACGGTGACGTTGCTGTGCAACGCCTCGAAGCCGTCGGCGAGCAGTTGGAACTCCGGCGTGGTTGCCAGGCTCCATCCCGAAACGGTGATGGTGACCGGACCGTCCGGAACAGCCGGCTCGGCTGCGCCGCAGGCGGCGAGCGTGAGCGAGGCCGCAACGGCGAGACCGATCGCGGGCGCGATTCTGCGCTTCATGTGTGGTGCTCCTTTGCGATAGTTCGGGCCCATCATTGGGCCCGTTCTTGGTGCCGGTCCACCGTTGCGGGGGATCGGGGGTTTGAGAGGCGGCTGGTTGTGACGCGGCCGTCGGGCCAGGTCACGGTGAGCGCGATGACATCACCGGCATCCACGACCTCGACGGATGCCACTGCCGCTGACAGCACGTCGCGTTCGGAGGACCCGGAAAGTCCGACAAGCGCGGCCGTCCACGAGCCGACAACAGCGGGGTAGTCGAGGAACGGCACCGCTGCGACAGGCCCGAGCGGGCTGGCGTCGCGACGTTCGCTCACGTCGGCAGTACCGGCACCGAGCAGGTTCTGGATGCTGCTGGTGACCTGACCCGCGGTCACGTCGACCGAGGCGACGGCGAGTCGGATGTCGGGGTTGGCGCCCGCGACTGCCCAGCCCCCGACGCGCAGACCGGCGACCTCGTGCTCGCGGTCGAGTGACACGATGTGGGTGAGCCGCAGCTCCCAGGCGCCCCGCACGAGCGACCGCACCGCGAGAACACCCGCGACCGTGCTCGTGCCGCCCCGACCGGAGCCGTGCCGGTGCTCCGTCGGTTCGGGGTCAAGCCAGTGCGCGTCCCAATCCGAACCGACGAGGCCAACGCCGTCGGCATCCACCGTGACCTCGGTGAGCCGCATCGCGGTGCGGTGAGTCGCCCGCCCCGCGCCGTCGATCAGCGCGACCGACTGCTCGAGGGGTGTGGTCCAGGATTCCTCGTCAAGGAGGGGGCTGGTCGCTGTCGAATATCCGATTCGGGCGTAAAGCGGAGAGTCGCCGGTGTGGCTTCCCGCGCGCGCGTGATCGGTGCCGTGGTTGACGACTCGCACGATGCCGTCGGACTGCGTTCCCGCGATGACCCAGCCCGGGGCCGCCACGGCGCGGAGCGTGTCACCTGCCTCGACGGGCAGCGGCTCGGCCGGAGCCGACCAAACCGGGTGGTCGGCCGGCAGAGCGATACCGAGCAACCCCTTGGCTGCCCAGTACGGTGACCCGGGACCGGAGTACGACTGCGCGAGCGCCGGCCATTCGCCGTGCCAGCCGAGGGTCAGCACCTCGGACTCGCCGGGCACCCCGTGGTCGGCGAAGTGCGACACGATGCGGCCCGCGGCATGCCGCAGCAGACCGGCGGAGGATGACGGCACCTCGGCGAAGACACCCGCCCAGAACGGCGCGGCCGCCGCGAACCGGTAGATCAGGCTGCGACCCTGGATGAGCGGGGATCCGTCGGCGCCGACCAGCGCGAGCGCATCCTGAAGGTAGCGGTCGAGATCGAGCACGTCGCGCTCGATCTGTCCGGGAGCGAGGTCTGCCGCGCCCCGCATCCGCGACCACAGCACGGGGTAGAGGTGCAGCGCCCAGCCGACGTAGTGGTCGTAGGCACGTTCGACGCCGTCCGAGATCCACCCGTCGGCGCGGCGGAACGAGTCGTGAAGTGCGAGGTCGGCCGCAATGTCGTCGGGCGACCACGGCCCCCCCACCGAGCGGAGGAACGTCTGCACGACAATCCGGAACCAGAGCCAGTTGTTCTTCGGGTACCTGTCATCGCCGACGACGGGGGCGAGGTAGCTGATCACTCGTTGCTGGGTGATCTCGTCGAGCTGATCCCAAATCCAGGGGCGAGTCATGTCGAGGATCAGCGCGATCGACGCCGCTTCGACCTTCGCCTGGGGGTGTTCGGTGAGCCGTACCCAGCGCTCGACGTTGTCGGGGTCGACCCCCGCCGCGATCCCCCGCGCACAAAACGCAATGAGGTCGTCGAGGCCCTGCCCGCGTTCTCCGGCGATGCGGAAGCCCGCGATGAGCAACGTGCGAGTGAAACCTTCGAGGCCGTCAACGGCGCGACCGTAGCCGCCTTCTGAACCGGGCAGAAGGATCTGCGCTGAACTCAGCGACGCGTAGCGCCGCGCCCCGGCGATGAGGCGATCGGCGTAGCCGAGCCACTGATCGCGTGTTCTGTCGATCTCGCCCGCACGCAGAATGCCAGTATCCACGTGCCCTTCTCCTTTGAATGGTTTCAGCGCGTCCTCTAAAAGCGACCGCGTTGGGAGATTAGCAATCCCAAACACACATTTCAAGACAAGTTGATCAGAAGGTCATGTTCAGTTATGATCGTTTTGTGACCAACGGCGGCTCTCTCACCGAGAAATACGCGCTGCAGCTGGGAACCACGGCCGACAATCTGGCCGCTGCACTAGTCGCCGCGCTCCGACCGCCCGCAACGGCCCTGCCGGTCGCACCCGCCACCGATCGCACGGTGTGGGAGCTGCCGAAGGGCATGACCGACGCCGACACGGCGCGAGCGCTGACGGCCCGAGCCGAGCGCGACCTGGGCACCCCCTGGCCTCAGCCGCTCGCGAGCGCCGCGCTGCGCATCCACCTCGACGGTGACCGCGACGGCTGGGAGCAACAGGCCTTCGCCCGTCAACACCGCCTCAGCCGGGCCGCGGTCGCTGCGGCAGTGACCCTCGACGACCGGTATCTCGACGAGGTCGCTGACGGGGTGTGGCTGCTGTGCGAACAGAGTTCCTGGTGCTGGCCGGCGCACGACGACATCCATCGCCGCACCGGCAGTGTGCTGCCCGACGTAACCGACCCGTTCCTCGACCTCGGTGTCGGCGAAGTCGTCGGGCAACTCGCCTGGGTCGACCAGCTGCTGGGCGACAATCTCGACGAGCGCTATCCGGGAATCCGCGCTCGCGTCCGACACGAGGCTCGCGTCCGGGTGTGGCAGCCCTTCATCAACCGGCGTGATTGGCACTGGCTGGGACTCGACGGCAACGTGCACAACTGGAACCCCTGGATCCACAGCAACCTCCTCGTCGCCGCCCTGCGTCTGCTTGACGACCCGGTCGAACGTGCGGCGATCGTCGCCCTCACCGTCGAGGGAATCGACCGTTACGTCGCCGCTCTGCCCGACGACGGCGCCATCGACGAGGGTTACGGCTACTGGTGGAACGGTGCCTGTCGAGCCCTCGAAGCGCTCGACATCCTAAATCACGCGACCGACGGGCGCCTCGATGCCACCTCGATCCCGGCGTTGCGCGCCACCGTCGGATTTCCCCACCGGATGCAGCTCGGGGGCGACTGGTACGTGAACTTCGCCGACAGCCAAGCGAAGCCGTCGAGTGATCAGCCGTGGCATGCGCTCTACCGCGCGGCGGTGCGGTTCGACGACGACGCGGCACGCGACCACGCGACCTCGCACCGGGCGCCTGGGAGCCCTGTCGCATCCGAGACGGCGGGACTCGGACGGCTGTTGCGCGCCATCACCGACCCGTCGTGGATCACGGCGACCCCCGGCGCGTCCTCGCTCCCCGCGACCTCATGGTCACCCTCCACTCAGGTGCTGGTGGCACGGGAAACGGCGGGCACCGCACGAGGGCTCGCCCTCGCCGTCAAGGGCGGACACAACGGCGAGAACCACAACCACAACGACGTCGGATCGTTCATCGTCGCGTCCGACGGCGTACCGGTGATCGTGGATGCCGGCCGCCCGACCTACACCGCCGCGACTTTCGGCCCCGATCGCTACGACATCTGGACGATGCAGAGCTCGTGGCACAACGTGCCGGAGGTGCGCGGTACGGCACAGCGCGCAGGTGTCGAGTTCGCCGCCGGCGACGTCGACAGCATGCTCACCGCCGACGTCGCCGGCCTCGAGCTCGACCTGGCTGCGACGTACGCGGTAGCAGGCCTCAGTGCGTGGCATCGCGCGGTTCGACTCGAGCGCGGCACGGCGGCGCGGGTCGTGATCAACGACACCTGGACGCTCGATCCGTGGAATGGCGCTGGCGAGGAGCCCGCGACGACCGTTCGGCTGCTCGTTGCCGGGGCCGTGCAGCTGGACCCCGGTCGACTCCGAATCATCCCGCTCGAGAACGCTCCCGCCGTCGTCGTGACGTGGTCGCCCGACGCGCCCGCGTCGCTCGTCACCCGCGCCCTCGACGATCCGTTGCTGTCCGCGGTGTGGGGCGCGACCCTGCATCGCGTCGACATCGACGTGACCTCTCGCGCCGAGCTCGGCATCACGGTAGAACTTGACCCAGCAAACAGCGGAGACCCCTCATGAGCGACCCGATCCAAACGGCGGCATTCGCGCACGCCCGGCGAGCGCACCTGCTCGACGCGCTCGCGCGGGATGGCGCGATCCGCATCTCTCTGCTCACCGACGAACTTCGCGTGACACCGGTCACCCTCCGGCGCGACCTCGCCCAACTTGAACGCGAGGGGCTCCTCCAGCGGGTGCACGGCGGGGCCGTCGCCCTCCCGGCAGGACCCAGTGGGCGACCCCCCGACGACCCGCCGACGGTGACCGGCACGATCGCGGTGCTCGTGCCATCGCTCGACTACTACTGGCCTGGCGTCGTGCGCGGGATCGAAGCCGAGGCGCGTCGGCAGGGCTTCGGGGTCGTTCTGCGGGGCGCGTCGTACGAACTGCAAGACGAGCGACCGGTGCTCGAGCGACTGATCCGTGGCGAAAATGTCAGCGGCTTCATCCTCGCGCCGAATACCGACACGGAACACGCTCAAGACGTGATCCAGTGGCTGGCCGAATGCGGTCGCCCGAGCGTGCTGGTCGAGCGGGATGCTGTCGTGCTTCCGGGGCACGAACCGGTCGAATCGGTGCGCACCGATCACACCCTCGGAGCCGTGCTGGCGGCCCGCCATCTTGCCGCCCTCGGCCATCGGCGCGTCGGTCTGGTGATGTCGCGTAATTCTCCGACGTCGCGCAAGATCGCCGACGGGTGGCACGAGGCGTGCGCCGAGCTGGGTCTGATGACCACAAGCGGGTTCGAGCCACTCTTGCCCGACCGACGCAGCCCCGCCTTCTCGGCGAGTGTTGACAGCACCCTCGACGACGCGCTGAACAGCGATCTGACAGCGCTTCTGGTGCACTCCGACCCCGAAGCGATGGCGCTCATCGACGTCGCACTGAACCGCGGGATCTCGGTGCCGGGCGACCTGTCGATCGTCGCCTATGACGATGAGATCGCCGAGCTCTTCACGCCGGCCCTCACCGCGGTCAGTCCGCCGCGCGGCGCCGTCGGGCATGCGGCCGCCGATCTGTTGATCAAACGGATCGCCGACCCCGATCGACCGCTGTCGCGCATCCTGGTTAACCCGAGTCTTCAGGTCCGCGCGTCGACGGCCCCACCTCGCCCCGTAGGCGAACGGCGTCGGGCCGCCGAGTGAGTGGGGCAGCCGAGTGAGTGGGGCTGCCGAGTGACGGGGGCTGCCGAGTGATCGGCCGTTTCGAACACTCACCGTGGGACTTCTGGGCCGAGGCCGACGACACCGCCCAGGCTGCGCAGCGAGCGATCCAACAGCAGCTGATCGCCACCCTCCCCGACGCGACACTTGGCACCGACTGCTTCGTCTCCGAGTTGGCGTCAGTGCATACCGAGGTCCTGCGGATGGGGGACCGCAGCTACATCGCGGCAGGCGCCTATCTCACCGGCGACATCCGGGTCGGCAACGACGTGAGCATGAACCCCTACACGGTCGTGCGCGGCCGAGTGGTGCTGGGCGACGGCGTGCGCATCGGCGCCCACACGTCGATCCTCGGTTTCACTCACACGATGGCTGACCCCGATCTGCCGGTCTTTCGCCAGCCCCTCGCATCGCGCGGAATCACGATCGGCCACGACGTCTGGATCGGCTCGCACGTCGTCATCCTCGACGGGGTCGACGTCGGCGACCACACGGTGCTCGCCGCCGGGGCGATCGTGACGAAGAACGTCGAGGCTGGCGCGATTGTCGCCAGCAACCCGGCGCGCGTCCTGCGCTGGCGCATCCCGCCGGCCGGGGGCGCTTCGGTTGCCGCGCATGATCTCGCCGAATGCGTCGCGCAGTTCGGGGACCGCGCCCGAGCAGCGGTCGGCGACATCCTGAATCGATCCTGGGATGCCGACCGCGAGCTGTTCCTCGATCGGCCCGGCACGCCACCCACCGTGCGAGCACAGTGTGACACCATCGAGATTGCCGACCTGTTGCTCGGAACCGCGCCGCCGCAACTCCCCGCCGTCGCACAAATCGAGCGGTTGCGTGGCTGGCAGGATGCCGCAACGGGCGAGGTGCCGGAGCTCGGGCAGCCCAATAGCGTCACGGGCGATCCGGATGTCGACTATCACGTGCTGAGCGTCGGCTACGCCCTCGACCTGCTCGGCGCTCAGTTTGCCGAACCATTGCGGCTCGTGACCGAGCTGACGCCCGACGCGCTGACCACGTTCGTCGACGCGTTGCCCTGGGCCGACGGTGCGTGGCATGCCGGGCACTGGGTCGACATCCTCGGCACCGCACTGCACTGGAGCGCCCGCCGCGGTGACGACATCCCCATCGGGACCCGTGAGGCGCTGTTCGGGTGGCTGATCACCCACGTCGACCCCGCCACCGGGATGTGGGGCCGCCCGACAGCGGACGAGGGGCTGTTGCAGATCGTCAACGGTTTCTACCGCGCCTCACGCGGCACCTTCGCCCAATCGGGTCTGCCGGTGCCGTACCCGGAGGCCGTCATCGACACCGTGCTGCGGCACGCCCGCGACCGCCGCTTCTTCGAGCCCGCGGCGCAGAATGCCTGCAACGTCCTCGACGTCGCCCACCCGCTCTGGCTCACCCGCCACACCGGGTATCGCGCCGAGGAGGTCGGCGCCGTGGCCCGCACTCTGCTCGATGACGCACTCAGCCACTGGACTGCTGGGGCGGGCTTCGGATTCCACGCCCCGAGTGCCGGGTCGCCAGCGAGCGAGCCGGGGCTCCAGGGCACCGAAATGTGGCTCGCCACCGTCTGGTATCTCGCCGAGCTGGCCGGCGTCGGCGACGCCCTGGGCTACCGACCGCGGGGCGTGCATCGCCCGGAGCCGGCGACTCAGGTCACGCCGTAAGCCGCGCGACGCCGAACGAGTCCAGGTCGACCTGCTGACCCGCGACCTCGACAGTTCGCGCGTCGGGGCTGTGGTTGATCACGAACCGGGTGGAGCCCCGCACGACCGTCTCGACACCGCTGACCGGCGCCGGGAACGACGCATCGACGCCGGCAGCGACGAGGATCTGGTCGATGAGGGCATCCAGCCTCGCGGAGTCGGGCTGGGTCGCGACGTACCACGCCGAGCCGTGCCGGGTGATCGCGGGACCCCCGGTTACCGGGCCGGTGGCGAATCGCGCAACGACCTCGGCATCCGCGACCTGCACGACTTCCTGCCAGTCGGTCACGGTCGTGCCGTCGTCGAGCACGGCGGTCTGACCGGCAGCGAGCGGGGCGAACTCTTCGACCGAGACTCCGAGGGCGTGCTGCAACGCACTGCCCTCTCCCCCGAGGTAACCGCCCAGGTAGGCGTGCAGGTCACGGTCGAGGATGCCGGTCTGGTAGCCCACGACGAGCTGCGCGCCGCGATCGGCGACAGCCGCGAGGCCGTCGAGGTCAGCACGGGAGGCGACCTGAAGCGCGGGCGCGATGACGATGTCGTAGCCGGCGTGATCCGCCCCGGCTCGCGTGAAGTCGACGGTGACGCCGCGCCGCAGCAGGGCGGCGTACCACTCGAGCACGACGGCCGGGTAGTCGATTCGGGTCGGTACCGCCTGTTGGGCGAGCGCCCACCACGACTCCCAGTCGAAGACGATCGCAACGCGAGCCGGCACAGCCGCGCCGAGCACGTCGGTGGCCGACAGCTCGGCGAGTTCGGCACCCAGCTCTCGAGCCTCCCGATGGATGCGCGTGTGTTCGCCGCCGTGCGGCACCATCGCCGCGTGGAACTTCTCGGCCCCGGCCGCCGCCTGCCGCCACTGGAAGTGCAGGATGCCGTCCGCGCCCCGCGCTACCGCGTTGAAACTATGAGCACGGTGCTGCCCGGGCTGCTTACGCGCGTTGCGGTCGCGCCAGTTCACGGCGCTCGGCGACTGCTCCATGAGCAGCCACGGTCGCCCGCCGCCGAGGCTGCGCGTCAGGTCGCGCTGCGCTGCCAGCGTCACGTACGCGTCGGGGTCGGTCGGGTCGGGGTAGGCGTCGTCGCTGATGAAGTCGAGTTCCGGCGCCCACTCCCAGTAGTCGGCGCCGGGAAAGAACCCCATCAGATTTGTGGTGATCGGCAGGCCGGGTGCCACCTCACGCAGGATGTCGCGCTCCATGAGATAGAGCTCCAGCAGCGACCAGGAACCGAACCGCCGCCAGTCGAGCGAGTGGGTGGGGTTGGTGAAACTGGGCATCGCCCGCGGGGCGTCGACTTCGGCAAACGAGTCGTAGCGCTGCGACCAGAAGGCCGTGCCCCACGCCCGGTTGAGTTCGTCGATCGTGCCGTATCGGGTCTCGAGCCAGGCACGGAAAGCCGCGACCGACTCGGGGTCGTAAGAGTGCACGACGTGGCAGCCGAGCTCGTTGTTGACGTGCCACGCCTCGATTGCGGGATGCCCGCGATAGCGCTCGGCGATCGCCCGCACCAGCCGTGACGCGTGCTCGCGATACACCGACGAGTTGGGTGAGTACTGCTGGCGGGATCCGAAGCCGAGCCGCACGCCACGCTCGTCGACCGGCAGCGTCTCGGGGTACCGCACCGCGAGCCACGCGGGCGGTGACGCGGTCGCGGTCGCCATCATCACGCGGATGCCGCCGGCATCCAGTTTGGCGAGCACGCGGTCGAGCCAGCCGAAGTCGAACTCGCCCGGACGCGGCTCGAGGCGCGCCCAACTGAACACTCCGACCGTCGCCGTCGTCACCGCCGCGCCGCGCATCAGTCGCACGTCGTCGTCCCACACCTCTTCGGGCCATTGCTCGGGGTTGTAGTCCCCGCCGTAGCGGAACTCAGGAAACAGGCCGGTCATGAGGGCGTCCAGTCGGTGTGGAGATGGGGGATATGCAGATGGGTGACTCAGCGCGTCGCGTCCCACCAATCGAGCACACGGGTCGCGTAGAACGTAACCCACTTCGACGGCTCACCCTCGGGCACGTCGACCTCGAACCACATCCGACCCGGATAGCGGTAGTCCTGCAGAAACGTGCTGTCGGGTTGACGTCTCGCACGGATGATCTCGATCGTCTCCTCGAGCCGAGCGTCGGGAGCGGTGCCGTCATGCAGGGAGGCGCGACGGAAGTGATCGGCCGAGCGAAGCACCGTGTGGTGGTGACGGAATGGATAGGCGAGCGCCCGCACGCCCCGGACCACCTCTTCGCCGGTCGACACTTTGCGCAGCAGCCGGGAGAGCAGGTACTCCTCGCCGGTGGCCCGCGCCTCGCGGAGACTCGTGTCCCCCGCGCCGCTACCCCCCGTACGACGCTCGTAATCGAGGATGCCGCGCACCGCGTTCAACGTCGAATTCACCGACGAGCGGGTCGAGCCGGAACCCTCCTCGGCCTCACAGTTCCAGCCACCGTCAGACATCCGGTGTTCGGGAAACCACGTCACGAGCGTCGAGACATCCGCCCCCAACCAGGCGCCGTTGCCGAGGGTGAAAGCGTTGATGCAGACATCCACCTCGCCTTCCCAATACGGCCCGTCGTTGTAGTCCCATCGGCTGTTGAGCGCGAGTTTCGCCGCGGTGTCACCGAGCGCCTCCGCCGGCATCCCCCATTCGCGCAACGAATTGAGGCTCCAAGTCGTCGCGTTCCACGGTTGACCGGGCTCATCTTTCTCGGGGCTGTCAAAGTAGCCCGCCGGAAAGTAGGAGCCGCCCGCCCACTGGCCGTCGGCATCCTGAAGCGCGAGCAGCCGCGCCCCGAACCCCTCGGTCGCGACCCGCGCACGCGTGGCCTGCCACACTTCGGGCGATTCTGCCGCGAGATCACGTTCGACCTGCCAGCGCAACGCGGGGTCGGAGTCGAGAAGCCAGTCGAGCGTTCCTGGGTCAATCGCCATGGGGCGACGCTACCCACGGGCACCGACAGGGTGGAAGAGCCCTAGCGCACGCCGAGCGCGCGAAGGTGCGCGTTCGCGAACCGCCCTTCCGGGTCACGGCGCTCGAACACCGCTCGGGCGTCGGCCAGGCGCGGCACGGTGCGTTCGATGAGCGACCGGTCCATGCTGTGCCACTTGCCCCAGTGCGGACGCGGGTCGAACGGCGCGAGCACCCGCTCGATTTCGGGCAGCAGTTCGCGAACGGCATCCGGGTGGTTGAGCCAGGTGAAGTGGATGGCGAGGGCGTCACGCTCGTACGCCCCGCTCAGCCAGAGCTGGTCGGCGGCGATCGTGCGAAGTTCGGTGACCATGAGGTGCGGGGTCACCCGCGAGCTGAGTGCCCGCACCGCCTCAAGTGCCGGGCGGGCGTCGGCGCGCGCGATGAAGTACTCGCTCTGGATCTCGTCGCCGTTGCTCGGCACACTGTCGAGGCGAAAGTGCGTCAGCCGGTCGGCCCAGGCGCCGGGCGTCCCGAGCTGCGTGGTGAGGTTCTCGGTCGAGCCGACCAGTTCACGGGTCGCGTCCTGCCATCGCGCGCCGAACCACTCCGCGGGAAGGTCCGGGTCTGCCCGCTCCGGGTCGGCATCCAGCCGCGACTTGCGCCACACGTCGCCGACGATGTCGCCGTCCCAGGTCGTGAAGACGCTCACGCTGTACGCGGATCCGGTCACCGCGTCGGTGTCGGCCAGGAACGTATCCCAGGTGAGTCCCGCGTAGACGTCTTGCCGCATCCGGTAACTCGGTTCGATCGCCAGGGTGACCCGGGTGACGATGCCGACCGCACCCAACCCGACGACGATTGCGGCGAAGTCGGGGTCGTCCTGCCCGACCCGCACGAGCGCCCCGGTCGCATCCACGAGTTCGAGCGCACGCACGGCGGTCGCGAGGTTGCCGTTGCCGTGCCCCGACCCGTGGGTGCCGGTGGCGATCGCGCCCGCGATGGAGATGTGCGGCAGTGAGCCGAGGTTGTGCAGCGCCCAGCCGCGGTCTTCCAGCCAGCGGGCGAGAACGCCGTACCGAGTGCCGCCGCCCACGGTGACCTCGCGACGGGTTTCGTCGAGCACGGCATCCATCGGGATGCCGGTCACGCTGACGAGGGTGCCCGACGTGTCAGCGAGGTCATTGAACGAGTGTCGGGTGCCGAGAGCGCGCACCGGGCCGGCCGTCTGCAGGGCGGCGACCACCTCATCCACCGTGGTCGCTTCGATGAGATCTTGGGCGCCGAACAGGTGCGTGCGTGCCCAGGTAGCGCCGGGTGTGGTCATGGGTAGATCCTCTCAGGCCCCCGCCGGGATGCCGCCGACCGCGGCTCAGCGCCCGGTGATCGAGGTGCGCACCGCATACAGCGACGTCGTCGCGGTGAGGTAGAGCACATTGCCCTGCCGGCCGCCGAAGGTGAGGTTCGACACCCGCTCGGGTACGGCGATCTGCAGCATCTCGACCCCGTCCGCGTCGAAGCAACTTACTCCGCGCACGGTTGCCGCCCAGATACGCCCCTCGGGGTCAACGCGGATGCCATCGAACCGGTAGTCGCCCGCGACGACGACTCGCGGCACCCTGTCGCCGGTCAGCGGGAGTTCGGTGATCGAGCCGCGACCGCTGTCGACGACGTACAGCGAGCTCTCGTCGGGGGTGAAGGCGAGGCCGTTGGGCTGATCGAAGTCGCCGGTGACGAGTTCGAGGGTGCCGTCAGCGTCGTGCCAGCGGTACAGCCCGCGCACGGGCTGCTCGGGCTCGGCCGCGTGGCCCTCGTAGTCGCTGACGATTCCGTAGGTCGGGTCGGTGAACCAGATGTCTCCGCGCGAGTCGACGACGACGTCGTTGGGGCTGTTGAGCCGACGGCCCGCGTACTCGGCGGCGATGAGCGTCTCGGTTCCGTCGTGCTCGCGGCGCACGACGGCGCGGTCGCCGTGCAGGCAGGTGACCGCCCGCCCGTTGCGGTCGAAGGTTCGGCCGTTCGCGAAACGCGACGGCGAGTCGAACACCGCCACCTTTCCCGACATCTCGTCGAGTCGCAGTGTGCGGTCGTTGGGGATGTCGCTGAACAGCAGGTAGCGACCTTGCGCGGAGTAGGCCGGGCCTTCAAGCCACCGGCCGTCACTGAACGGCACCGCGAAGTTCGAGTCGCTGAGCACGCCCACCATGCGCGGGTCGAGCACTGTCACCGCACACGGAACGCGCATCGCTCAGCTCTCCGTGGCGGCCGGGGCGACCGCGTCTGCTTCGAGCGGCGACGGCCCGAGGTCGGCGCGCAGGCGCACCAGGGCGCTGTAGGCACGGGCACGGTAGTCCTCGAGGGCACGCAGGCGGTCGGCGTCGACATCCCCGGTCCAACCGCCACCGTTCTTCACCCCGTGACGGCCGGCCGCGACCTGGTCGAGTAGCAGTTGCGGCGCCGCCAGTCGGGGGCCGAACCCCTCCTCGAAGGTGTGGAACCCGTTGGCGTAGACATCCAGCCCCGCCATGTCGGCGATCGCGAACGGTCCGAAAAACGCGAGTCGAAATCCGAAGGTGGTGCGCACGATCGTGTCGACGTCCTGGATGCTCGCGACTCCCTCCTCGACGATCGACGCTGCCTCTTTGAGCAACACGTACTGCAGGCGGTTCAGCACAAACCCGGGAACGTCGGCGACTTCGGCGCCCGACCGGCCGGCTCGGGTCAGCATGCGCTTCACAATTGGGAGGGTCGCCCGGTCGGTTTTCCGCCCGACGATGAGTTCGACGCCCGGCACGAAGGGAGCCGGGTTGCTCCAGTGCACGTTGAGGAACCGCTCAGGTCCGACGACGGCGACATCGAGTTCGCTCACCGGAATCGTCGACGTGTTGCTGCCGATGATGGCCTCGGGCGATGCGGCCGCCGAGATGCGGGCCAGCACCTCGTGCTTGATCGCGACGACCTCTGAAACCGCCTCCTGCACGAAGTCGACGTGCGCGACGGCGGTCTCGATGTCGCGGGCGACGGTGAGGTTTTTGCGCACCGCGTCTGCCGCCCCTACAGGGAAGACGCCGCTGGCTTCAAACCGGTCGGCCTCGTCGATCAGGCGCGCGCGGGCGGCTTCGGCGTACTGCACCGAGACGTCGGCGATCACGACCGGAAAGCCGACGATCGCGAGCGACTGGGCGATGCCGCCGCCCATGTAGCCGCTGCCAACGACGGCGATGGTTCGGATGTTGTCGATCACGGGGACTCCTCTTGAAGGGGGCGGGTCGCTACTCAGGCAGCAGCGAGAGCAGGTAGTCGCGGTTGGCGGCGCTGACGGCGAGGCCGTCTCCGCCGTAGTTCTCGACGAGGAACGCCCCCGAGAAGCCCGCTTCGAGAAGCACCGCAACGGCCGTTCGGTAGTCGATGACCCCCGACGGCATGGGTGCCGGCGCCGTGAAAACTGTGCCGCTGGCGGGATCTTCGAGACGCAGGACGTTCTTGACGTGCCAGTACCGCGTGTGCGGCGCTGTCGCGCGCATGATGTCGAGCCAGTGCTCGACCGGACCCTGCCGCCGTACCAGGTTGCCGAGGTCGGGGTTCAGCCACACGGCCGGGCAGTCGATCTCGGTGAGCAGTCGCACCGCTTGTTCGGCCGAGCCGAGGTAGGTGTCTTCGTACATCTCGAGCGAGAGGTCGACGCCCACCGATTCGGCGTGCTGCCCGAGTTCGCGCAACCGGGTGACGGCGAGAGACCACAGCGACTCGTCGACGGGGTCGATGTCGCCCGGCACCGTCCAGAACCAGGTGACGGCGCGTTGCGCCGGCGTGAGCCCCCGCATCAGGCTGACCGAAACGTGGCGCGCTCCGATCGCCGCGGCGGCGTCGATCACGCGGTGGCTGTAGGCGAGATTGTCGAGGTCGCCGTCGGGGTCGATGACACTGCGACGCGCCGTCGAGATCGCGGGAACACTCAGCCCGGCCGCGGCGACAACCGCCTGAAAGTCGGCGAGCCGTGATGGCTCAAGGTCGCCCACCCGAAGCCAGCTGTCGGTCGGGTCGACGAAGTCGAAACCGGCGCGGGCAACCTGCGCGAGCGACAGCGCCCACGCCTCGGGGGCGGCATCCTGCTGGCTCGAAAAATTGAGCATCGCGGCGGCGATGGTCCAGCGCGAGGGGGATGACATCCGGAGCCTTTCGTCATCGAAGGGTGCCCACCAGCGCGGGCGCTCGCCACCCTATCTGATATCTGACATCATTGGCGAGGACGGCTGCGGCGACGATCCGTTCCGCGAGAAGGGATGCCCGATGGCGAGCACAGGACGCGTTGCCGAGTCCGGCCCCGACCTCGTCGTACGGCATCTCGAAAGCCTCATCCTCGACGGCGGCCTCGCAGCCGGCGACGACCTGCCCTCGGAAGGCGAACTCGCCGAAGACCTCGACATCAACAGGTTGACGGTGCGGGAAGGCATCAAGTTTCTCGCCGCCCGCGGACTCGTGCAGGTGCAGCGCGGTCGACGTTCGACCGTCGCGCATCCCACCTCTGAGCCGCTCAACGCCTTCTTCTCGGCGGCCGTGCGGCGCGACCAGAATGCCCTGCTCGAACTGCTCGAACTGCGGCTCGCGATCGAGGTGAGCGCGAGCGCCCTCGCCGCCGAACGCGCGACCGACGAGGAACGTGCGGCGATCGGCGAGGCGCTGGACCGGATGCGCTCCGAGAAGCACGACGGCACCGCTTACAACGCGGCCGACCTGCAGTTTCACGCACGGATCGCAACGGCGAGCGGAAACCGGATGTTCGACCTGCTGATGGATGGCATGGAGCAACCGCTCGCGGCCAGCCGTCTCGAGAGCCTGCGGGGACACGTCGCGGCCCACGGCCCGCAGATCGACGACCTCATCGCCGAGCACGAAGAGATCTACGACGCCCTCATCGCGCGCAACCCCTTGCGCGCGGCCGCGGCGATGCGGCAGCACCTGACCCAGACCCGCGAAGACCTTCAGCGCGGCCTCGCCCCCCGAGAGGAGTCGGCATGACTCGACTGTGGAACGACCCGGCCGACTTCGTCGCGGAGATGATCGACGGGTTCGTCGCGGCCAACGGCAGCCAGGTGCGGCGGGTCGGCGGCGGAGTCATCCGCAGCACCGAGGTGCCCGACGGGCAGGTCGCCGTCGTCATCGGTGGCGGCTCGGGTCACTACCCCGCGTTCGGTGGGCTCGTCGGTCAGGGTCTCGCGCACGGCGCCGCCATGGGCGAACTCTTTGCGTCACCCTCGGCTCAGCAGGTGCGCAGCGTCGCGGTGGCTGCGAATCGTGGCGGCGGCGTGTTGCTGAGCTACGGCAACTACGCCGGCGACGTGCTCAACTTCGACGCCGCCCAAGAGCGACTGCGGGCCGAGGGCATCCCGTGCCAGACCGTGATCATCACCGACGACATCTTCAGCGCCCCCGCAACACAACTCGAGCGCCGCCGCGGCATCGCGGGCGACCTCGTGGTCTTTCGCATCGCGAGCGCCGCCGCCGAAGCCGGGTACGACCTCGCCGCAACCGCCCGAATCGCCGCGCGGGCGAACGACCGTACCCGCTCATTCGGCGTCGCGTTCAGCGGCTGCACGCTGCCCGGCGCCGCCGCCCCACTGTTCGAGGTACCCGCGGGACGGATGGCGATCGGCCTCGGCATCCACGGCGAGCCGGGCATCGACGAGGTCGACGTGCCGACGGCCGACGAGTTGGCTGAGTTGCTCGTCGCCCGCCTGCTCGACGAGACGCCGGCCGGTGCCGGTACGCGCGTCGTCCCCCTGCTGAACGGGTTGGGGTCACTGA
The DNA here is from genome assembly GCF_039912695.1 of Pseudolysinimonas sp. Taxonomy (GTDB): domain Bacteria; phylum Actinomycetota; class Actinomycetes; order Actinomycetales; family Microbacteriaceae; genus Pseudolysinimonas_A. The sequence continues at coordinate 93,081 of NZ_JBDSPJ010000024.1, read as the reverse complement.
AATACGAGGAGATGTTCGTCGTCTACCGACGCATCGCCCAGCTACTCGACGCTGCCGGGCTCGAGATCGTCGATCCGCACGTCGGCGAGTACTGCACGAGTTTCGACATGGCGGGCACATCGCTCACGCTGTTCTGGCCCGACGAAGAACTCGAGACGCTCTGGGCGACGCCCGTCGACTCCCCCGCCTACCGTCGCGGTGCCGTGTCTCCCGCGGCTCGTGCGGTGTCGACGACCACCGAGTCGACCGCCGAGCCTGCGGCGGCCCTCGCGCCCACCGACGACAACTCGCAGCACACCGCCACCCTCGTCGTGGCCGCGCTCGAGGCGATCACCGAGGTCATCGACACACATGCCGACGAGCTCGGGCGAATGGATGCCGTGGCCGGCGACGGCGACCACGGTATCGGCATGCAGCGCGGATCCCACGCGGCGCTCACCGCGGCCCGGGCGGCGGAAGCCGCGGGAGCGGGAGCGGGGTCCACTCTGACTCGTGCTGCCGACGCCTGGTCGGATCGGGCCGGCGGCACCTCGGGGGTGCTCTGGGGCCTCATTCTCGACGCCCTCGCGACATCGCTCGGCGACGTCGGCACTCCCGACGCCCGAACCGTCGCGCGCGGCGTCGCAGCGGGTCTGCTTGCCGTGACGACCCACGGTAAGGCAACCGTCGGCGACAAGACGATGGTGGATGCCCTGGTTCCGTTCAGCGCCACCCTCGACGCCCGCATCGAGGCCGGCGCTTCGCTGCGCGACGCCTGGCGAGCCGCAGCCGGGGTGGCGACGACCGCGGCGGCCGAGACCGCTGCCCTGCTGCCCCGCCTCGGCCGCGCCAGGCCACACGCCGAGAAGAGCGTCGGCACCGCCGACCCGGGTGCGCACTCGCTCGCCCTCATCGTGAGTGCCGTCAGCGATACCCTCGCACCCGAAGGAGATCACCATGGCTGAACCACTGCGCATCATCGTCGGAAGTGACGACGCGGGCTTCGACTACAAAGAGATCCTCAAACGCGACCTCGAAGCGAACTCCGGCGTCGCCTCGGTGGTCGATGTCGGAGTCGACGACTCCGGACACACGCCGTATCCGAAGGTCGCCATCGAGGCCGCCCAACGAGTCGCGGCGGGCGAAGCCGACCGCGCGCTGCTGATCTGCGGTACGGGCCTCGGAGTCGCGATCGCCGCGAACAAGGTGGCCGGCATCCGCGCGGTGACAGCCCACGACAGCTACTCCGTCGAGCGGGGCGTGCTCTCGAACGACGCGCAAGTGCTCACGATGGGTCAGCGGGTGATCGGGATCGAATTGGCCCGGCGGCTCGTCGCCGAGTGGGTCGGGTACCGATTCGACCCCGCGTCGGCATCGGCCGAGAAGGTGGCCGTCATCGATCAGTACGAGCAGACCGGCTCCTGCTGATGACGACCCCGCTCGTCGTCGGGGTGAGCTTCAAAATGTACTTCAGCCACGCGCGGGCGCGGCAATGGTTCGCCGAGGTCGCGTCGAGCCTGGGCGGGCATCCCGCGCTCGCGACGGGACGCGTCGAACTATTCGTGCTGCCGACCTACCTCCAGATCGCTGATGCGGTCGAGGCGTTGAGCAACACCCCGATCCGAGTCGGGGCCCAAGACGTCGCCGCGACCGATGAGGGCTCGTTCACGGGTGAGGTGAGCGCGGCGGAACTCGCCGAGATCGGCGCAACGATCGCCGAAGTCGGTCACCTCGAACGGCGCGCTCTCTACGGCGAGACCGACGACATCGTCGCCGCGAAGACCGCCGCCGCACTGAGGGCCGGGCTCACGCCGCTGATCTGCGTGGGAGGTTCCGAGCGCGACGACGACGACGCTGGCCGGGCGGCGGTTGAGCAACTCGAGCGGGCTCTCGCCGCAGCGCCCACCGGTCGGGTGTTGGTCGCCTACGAACCCGGCTGGGCGATCGGAGCAGCGCAGCCCGCCCCGGCGTCGCACATCGCCGCCGTGAGTGGCGCCCTGCGTGCCAGCCTGTCGGAGTCAGAGCGTGCGGGGTCGGCCGTGCTCTACGGCGGATCCGCCGGACCCGGCCTGCTGACCGAACTGAACGGCGCCGTCGACGGCCTCTTCCTGGGCCGCTTCGCGCACGACCCTGCACAGTTGGCGCGAGTCGTTGATGACGCCGACGCGCTGACCCGTCAGCCCTAATCCCCCAGCCCGAGGACCTGCGCCTTCTCCGGGCGCATCATCGACGCCGCATTCCGGCTGATCCACGCGCATTCGACCGGGTCGCTCGCACCTTTCATCGCCGAACCGATCCTGTCGTCGGACGGCATCATCGAACCCCCGCTCGGCTATTTCGCGGCACCGCCCGAGAAGTTCCGCGAGCGCGGGATGCTGCTGATCCTCGACGAAGCGCAGACCGGTCTCTACCGCACCGGCGCCTGGTACGCGTTCGAGGGCGACGGTAGGTGCCCTGAGAAGACTGAGCACTTCGGCCCTCGCGACCACAACTGCAAAAGCGATCCGGGCGAACCGGCCGACATGGGGCCGTGACTTAGCGGTCGAGCCCTAGAGTTCGCTGTAACTCTGTGAGTTCGGCCCTCGTCCGCCTCTCCAAGAAGCCACGTCAGATCAACGCTCCACGCGAGATCAGGTCGCTGACACCGAGCGATTGACAACACTGAGAGGAGTAGTACGCAGATGGCCATTTTCGCGATACTTTTGCGGGTCGGAAGCCTCGTTGCAGGTGTAATCACGCTAGCGGCGGTCGTGCAGGCATTCAATGGTGCTCCATGGTGGGTTGTGATCGCTTGGGTCATCACAACGCTCGTGGTCTCTGCCCTAGCGAGCGCCGCACGTCGAGCGGCGGTACGAAAAGAAGATGAGTACCTGTTGGGCGGGATTTCGGCAGTAGCTGGAGCCTCTCCCCAACTCATGATCGCGATCGAAAGTGCTGGCCAGAACGGTGGCCGACTTGCTAGCTACCCAGTGGGGGTCGCAGCGTCGGCCGTTGGTGCAGTATTTGACGCTCTCTCAATTTTGATCACATGGGTCCTCGTCATCGGCGGAACAATCACTACTCTCGTGGGAGGATTTTTCGTCTTGGGCGGAAATTGGCTATTACTTGCAGTCGGAGTAGTCGCTCTCCTCGTCGGCTCGCTCATTCAAGCGTCTAGCCGCACGCGTTTCTCCAGGGTCACGTTGCTGCACCTCGCAAATGCCGTGCTCAATGAGCGTGAAATCGTGCCAGGCGAGGCACTCCGAAGGTCGCTTTGGACTGTGGCGCAGAAGGTGGTCGGCGGCATAGGTCGGGCTGAAGAGCAGGTCGCGCTCACTCAGGGTCTCTACCAAGACTTTGTTCGCGCGTGGGCGCGAGATCAGATCTAGTCAAGCGGGTCTTGGTCGCACGCGACCAAGACCCGCGCTTCAAGGATTATGAGCGGTTCAAGGAGGAAATGAAGCTCAAGGGAGTTGCAGTTGAGTGGCGAGTCGACAGCGTGAACGACTGGCACGATCGCTTTCTCGTCTATACGTGTGGCGAGTTCAACGTCCCGCCGGTCAACAACGTTTTCCAGGGCCAGCATTCGGAGATCCTCCCTTCATCCGACAAGCCGCCAGTGGCCGAGTGGTTGGTCAGGTCAGCACCTCGCACACAGTAGCTTCCTTGGCTAGAGAGCGGCGAGGCGCCGGAGCTGGCGCGTCTGCTCTTTGTCGTTCCGCTTGATGTGAACGCAAACGAGCACTCGTCCGCCGCCGGGCCGGTAGTACACCCGACCCATATCTTCGCGACCGGCGATCCCAGTCGCGACCTTTGATACCTCGCGCCAGCCGAAGACACCCTCCAGGTCCCGACCAACCGAATCGCCGCTATCAATCTCTACGAGCACGCGGTTGAGGCCCTGGGTAGCCTCGAATGCGACGAGCTCGTCGAGCGAATCGAGAACGAACTCGAGTCGCGGGAAGCTGCTTAGCACCCAGGCGACCACGCCGCGGGGCGGGGCCGCCGCCGTCTGCCGGGAGCGCGCCCGGTCGTCGTCGCTCAACTCCTCGACTCGCTCGGCCAACTCGATTAGATCGGAGGTGAGCGCAACGACCTGCTCAGCGTCCACACGCGCTCGCGTCTCCGTCTCCTCGAGCCGACGCTCGAGTTCGGCATTCTCGGCCAGGACGAACTCGAGCATCTCCTCTCGCTCTAATCTCTCGGCCGCGAGGAGTTTCGAACGGGACACGTCTGATTCGACGCCACCCACGCTGGCGAGCCGATCCGCGATAACCCTCTGGTGCTCAAGAGCTCGCTCGAGCATTGAGTCGAGCCGCGAGCCGCGCTCCGTCTCGATGTCGAGTCGTGAGCGGAGGCCGACCGCGTGCGCATCTGCGACCTCCAAACGGGCTTGAAGTTCGACTACATGTTCGGCAAGCGACTCAACGCGCTGCTGGAGGTCCGCGATTCGGCTCGCATCGCCTGCCACCTCGATTTCGGGCTGCACATCGGGCGCCGCGAAGATCGCCCTGACCGCTTCTACGAGATCGACACGGGTGCCTGGAAACCGCAGCCGCGCAAACCAGTCGTAGTGCCTACCGTTCTCGGCAGGACGGTAGCTGACATCCCACCGCTGAACTGGCAACCCGCCCCGGGCGAGAGCGGCGGTCACCTCGACCGCGATCCGCTCCGGCCCGTTGAACTGCAGGTAGTGACCGAGGCTTGTTGATTCGAGGTGCCAGTCCCCTTCATATCCCGCGAAGGGCTCGGAAGTTGCGAACTTTGGGCCCGGCGCATGCGGCACTTTGGCGCCAGCGATCAGGAATCTTCGCGCGTCCTCGGGCTCCCAGGAGGCGCCCGAGACATCGATCCAGTCCCCGTCGAAAAGAGGGAAGACCGCTCCTTCGAACACGATCCCTGCGTAGCCGTCAGGCGTCAGGCGAACCGGGCGTCGTATGGCCTGCGCGACGACGGCACCCGAGTCGACGACTAGCGCCACGACCTGCTCAGATGCCATCGGCTAGGCCGCGCATCGGCATTCGGGATCGCCCCACTGGCGCTTGCACACCGAGCACGGGCGGTAGTAAAGGTGCTCCTGCTTCTGTGCGTTGGTGGCTAGCGGGCCCGGCATTGGCGGCGGCGAGAAGGCGCTCGGCCTGTGGAGGTAGAGCACATCGCCAGGCACCGCATCCTGATCTGCGGCATTCTGCGCGAGATTGACTCTCATCGCCAGACCGGTCGCCGACGCCGTCGCACGCTCGCCCGCTGACTCGCCCTCAACGACGGAGTAGGCAAGCCCGTTCTCGCCCAGCCCTAGTCCGAACTCGAGATCGTAGTAGTCTGCGCTATCGCTATCCCCCTCCTGCGCGGAGGTCGCGGTAACCTCAAGGACCAAGTCGTCGTCGATCTTGACTTCGAGCTCGAGTCGCTCGGTCAGCGGCGGCGCCTTCTTGTCGACGCGCACCGTCACAACGCCCAGCGTCGTGCGACGACTGCTCGCCTGAGGGTGCTCGCGGAGTTCTGTTGGCGAGACGAACGCGAACTTCGCGATTCCGTCACTGGGGTCGGCGCAGTAGAGGTGCACCCGGTTCCGTGTGATCTCCCGGTTCGTCGGCATCGCATCGCCCGCCTTTAGGAGGGGAAGGTAGTCACCGCGAGCGAGTTCGAGCTCGATCGGCTTGGCGAGCACCAGCCGTTGGGCGTCGTGCGCGATCCAGGCGGCCCCCTGTGAGACGAGGGTCGCACTGTTGTCGGGCACGTGCACGCGTTCCGGGCCGAACATCTCGTAGAGGTGGCTACGGATTGCGGGCATCGCGGCCATGCCTCCGACGACTACAACGTGCGAGACTTGCGCGGCCGCAAAGCCAACGCTGCTCAGCAGCGAGTCGATCTCGGACATGCCGGCGGAAATCAACGGGCGCACGACCTCCTCGAGCTCGGATCGCGCGAGCTCATACTCGAGGGTCGCGCCTGACTCCGGGAAGTAGGCGGGGCGGTAGAACGAGATGCTCCCGCGCTGCGACAGCTCAATCTTGTTGTTCTCGGCATCCTGACGCAGCCGGAGTCGGGAATCAAGGCTCGGTTGATCGGTCGGCCCGATGCCGTTCGCGAGCGAGAAGCGCCGGACGACTTCGCTCTGGATGACCTCGTCGAAGCGATCCCCGCCAACCTGATCCGTCCCCCCGTTCCGCAGCTGGAGGATACGCGCCGCTTCGACGCGACAGAGCGTCAGGTCTAACGTGCCCCCGCCCCAGTCGACAACCAGAACGTTGCGACGGGCGAACCGTCGCCGCAGGTCCTCGGAATCGACGGCTCCTCGCAAGTATCCGTAGAGCGCCGCGAGCGGCTCGTGCACGAACTGTGCAACCGAGATTCCCGCCAACGCGTAGGCCTCTCGCAGTGCTCTGCGGCGGCGACCGTCCATAGTGACCGGGATCGTGACGACGGCGCTCTGGACCCCGTCAAGACGCTCAGCCTGCCGCGACTTGAGCGACTCCGCCTTCACGTGCTTGAGCACATCCGCCACTACGTCGACGGGGTTCATCTCAACACCGCCCACCTCGACCACGTCGTCGCCGAGGAAGACCTTCGGCGACCGCACAGTGTTGCCGTGCACGCCAAGGCCGACGGCTTCTAGTTCGTTGCGAGCCTCGCGACCCACCACGACTCTCTCCCCCTCGTAGCGGACGACCGAAGGGTGCGGGCGTCCTTCGGAGTCGAGGACGTCGACTACTCGATCGCCCGAGACAACCGAGATGAGGCTGTTGGTAGTGCCGAAATCGAAGCCGACCGGCATCGTCAACCCTCCATGTCTTTGAGCTCGGAGACTTCTCGGATGATCGCGGCGAGGGCTCGGTCGACGAACTCATCCGCGACCCTCAGGCTGTCGTTTCTGAGCGCATGGAGCCCGTCACCCAGCAGGTCAGCCTGCTTGGTGAGCTGGCGGACCACACGAGTGCGAAGCGCCTCGTAGTCATCGGCGTGATGACTGCGCGCCACGGAGCCGGCCTCCCGTTCAGCCTTCACCTGTGTTCGCGTGCCCTCGAGTTCGCTAACGAGTGCGCGGATCCTGTCCTCGAGAGCCTGCGCTTCGGCTTCCAGCTGGGCCCCTCGCGCCTCCGCAGTGAGTGCACGTCGGGTCGAGAATGCCGCGTCCTGTTGGGACTTGCCGAGCGCGGCGCGCGCTTGATCAGCCGCGCGACCGAGAGCCCTCGCGAGCGCCGCGAGCGGTTCTGGACGACCCGGTCCAGTGAGCACGCCGGCGATCACAGTGTCGCGCGCGTCGGCGAGCGCTGGCGCGCGCCAGATGGTCCCCGAGAGCTGCGCGATGAACTCTGCGAGATCCCAGTCGCCGCGGACTATCCGCACGAGAGCTAGTGCGGTCACGGAGTTCGCCTGAAGACGCTCCACCGCAGCCTCGCTCAACGGCGCAGTCGAGTCGGGCGATTGTAGATCCGAACTCACCAACTTCGCACGATCCCAGACGGCGGCGGCGCTGACGCGGACCCCGCTCTCGGGATCACGAAGTGCGGCAGCCCATCCCTCGAACACGGGGTGCTGGCTAAGTGCTTCCACCCCAAGTTCGCCGGCGCGATCTCGCAGCGAATCCTTACCCTTGCGACGATGCTCCGCGATCGGCTGCAGCGCGTTCACTAGACCTCGCAACTGAATGTCGCGCGCCGCGTGTTCCCGGATGACCCTCATTTCAGCCTCTTCGGCCACCGACGGCTCGAGTACGCCTCGGCTCAGCGCCTCCACATCGCGCGCAGCGAGCCCGAGTCGCCCGGTCGAGGCGTACGCGGACTCGAACAATTCGGCGAGCGTGTTCGGTTTAGGGCGCTCATCGGCCGAAGTGGCCCCCTTCACAGGCTTGGCCGGAACAGCATGATCGGTCATGGACGCACCTCGCATCGCGCGCGGAACTCCGCATACCAACCCTCGGCGACTACGGACTGACGGAGCTCGTCGGCCTGTGCGCGAGCTTGTTCCAATCGACCGCCCGCGAGCGCGCACTCGGCGGCTATCATCCTGATCTTCAACTGATCGGAAGGACGGTGCGCGGCGACATCGGCCAGCACCTCGTCGAGCACCGCCGCGTACGAGCCGTCGAGTGCGACGGACCCGACCGCGAGCAGGCGTTGGGTCGTCGTGTCGCTCAGCGCTGCGTCGAGAGTCGAGTGTGCGCGGTCGGAGAGGTCCGAGCGCTCGATCGGCACCTTCTCCAGCAACCCCAGAAACCGCTTCGACACGTCGGAGACCCACCAGCTTTTCGTCTTGGCGACCGCGTGATTGAAATGGTTGTAGTGGAAAGCGACGAGACCGCAGATCGCCTCGGCGGGCCGCCGGTCGTAGGTCCCAAGGATCCGTACCGAGATGTCGTAGCGGCGTTCGTAGGCCTCCGCTTCCCCGCCGCGATCACTCAGGTCCTCCCGCGCGAGGACACCGTAGAGATAGTTCGAGAGGCCGTCGAGATAGCGGCTTGCCGTGGCGTACGGCCGGCTGCGGGTAATAAAGCTCGCGATCGCATCGCGGTCCAGCACTCGCCCGGCAATGAGATGCTCAAGAGCCCCATCAACGCCTTCGAGGTCAGCTTCCTCGGCGAGCACGAACTCGAACTCGAACTCACGGCGCGCCCCCTCTCCAGTCGCGATCACGTCGACGTGGCCGGTCCTCCGGGACGCCAGCAGCTCGGCCGCCTGAATCGGCGTCATCGAAGCGCCGTTAACCTCGACCGCGATGGTGTCGTGGAACACCCAGTCCTCGACTCTGGTAGTCATCGCGACGTGCAGACGCGATCGCCCGACCTCCCGTCCCTGAAAGATCAACGTGGGTCGAATGCCGACGTGGCCCTTCATCTGATGGACGTCAAGGTCGCGACGACCGAAGAAAAGTACACCGCAAACTGGGCACGACTCGGTGGGGAGCGGCGCGGGCGCCGGAGTCGGTGGTTCCGTCGGCTCATGGAATTCCAAGTAGCCGGTTTGCCAAAATGCCACATCGCTCCCGAGTCTCGTGCTCTGCGGTCGCAAAGCCTACGAGATTAGCACCCCTTTGGCGACCGAGCTCAAATCCACTTGCCGCAACGTGCAAAAAGTGCAGTGGTCGAGATGGGGCGAAATGAATCCGCGCCACCGCCGCCGGAATCCCCGCCGCCGCGAGTGCCGCCACGACGCGGCGCAGCACGTCGCCCCGCACCGACAGGAAGCTGCCGAAACTCACGCAGGCGAATGAACCCGCACCCGCGAGCCACGCGTCGACGTCGGCATCGACGGTTCTTCTCGTCGGGTCAAGCGGAGAATGACTTGCGGCGGCCTGGAGCTAGCCACATCCAACTTAAGTTGGTGATGACCAAGAATAGTTGGTATCTACCCACTATAGTTGGATGCACCAACGAGGAGAAGGGATGGACAAGTGCAGTTCGATCGTCCGTTCCGAGTGATCACCTCAGCCGTGGACGGCGACATCCTCTCCGTTCTCGCCCGCGCTGAGCACGAGTTCACGATCGCCGACCTTGCGCGCAAGATCACCTCTCGGTCCGCGGAAGGAATCCGCCTGGCGATGGACCGGCTCATCGAACAAGGCGTCATCAGCATCAGACAGGTCGGGCCGTCCCGAGCCTTCTCTCTCAACCGCGATCACCTTTCAGCCCCAGCGATTGTCGCACTCGCCGAGCTACCCGAGACGTTCCACGCCCTCCTTGCGGAGGAGATCGGTCGGTGGCAGGAACAGCCGCACTACGTCGCGTTGTTCGGATCGGCCGCCCGTGGCGAAATGCGACCCGGGAGCGATATCGACATCGCGCTTGTTCGTCTGGGTGATTCGACGGATCTTTGGGCCGCGCAAGTCAAGACGCTCATCAGCCGAATTACCGTGTGGACTGGCAACGACACTCGCCCGATCGAATTCTCGAAGGCCGAAGTCATGGGTGCTGCCCACACTGATGGTGTGATTCGAGACATCTTGCGCGACGGCATCACCATCGTTGGCGACCGCGGTGACTTCAGGGCGCTCGTGGGTGCCCCGTGACTCCGCCAGCCCGAACGGCTGAGCGCGGCGACGCCGAGGCACGTCTCGCGAAGGCCCGCGAGTTCGCTGAGGCCGCGCAACTTCTCTACAACGACGCGGCCGGCACCGCCGACCTGCCCGACGCGTATGTGACGAGCGCGGTGCACTCGGGCATTGCGGCCGCAGATGTGATCTGCATCCGCCGCCTCGGCATGTACTCCGTTACCGGTGCTCACGATGAGGCGCTGAAGCTGCTGGGTCAAGTCGACAAAGCCGCGGCGACGAACCTTCAGCGGCTTTTGTCGCTGAAGACGAAAGCCGGATACTCGACGCGACCCGTGTCGGCGGCGGATGTCGCACAGGCCCGACGCGCTCATCTGGCGCTGCTCGAATCGGCAATCGCGGCTCGTTAGATCCAACAACGTGCGATACGGCATGAGTGGAGATGGGGGGAATTGAACCCCCGTCCATCGCTGAGGACCTGCGCCTTCTCCGGGCGCATCTCGTGAAATCGTTCTACTCGGCTTCGACCTTTGCCACGAGCATCTAGGTCGACAAGCCCAGCCTCAGTGAAAGTCCCGCGAATCCCTGAGACTCAGGTTCGCAGCAAGTCCTCTAGCTGACGTCAGGATCCGGGGCGAGGACATACCCGGACTGACGGACTCGGTCTACGCCTTAGGCGGCGAGAGCGAAGTCGGTGCGCTTAGCATTGGCACCTGTTTTTTGAGGAGATCGTTAACGAGTTAACCCCTCATCCTCGGCCCGCTTCTCGCAGCTTCACAGACGATGTCGAAACCGATCATCCCCATGAGACTCTCCTCGCCAAATCGTCGCCCGAAGGGCGAGCAAGGCAAGTAGAGTGCCGTATCGCACGCTGTGGAGTTATCAACTACCCCGAAGGGCAGTCTCTCAGAGTACGCCCGTAACACGCGGGACGCCAGCGCTAGGCTCGCCGAGTGCTGCCCGCCGACTGGATCGAACACCGACGCGCTGATCGCGAATGCGTCGGATGGATGTTTGCCGAGGGCGACGGCTTCCACGTCGTCGACCTCTTGGGCCGTCGCATCACGACAGATCCCATCGACTGGCTCGAGGCCGAGAGGATGCTCGACGATCTCGGCATCGGGTATCTCGCTGACAAGTACCTGCTGACCACCGAAGAGGGTGTCGAACGCTCGGTGCGTATCGGCGAAGTCAGCACGTCAGGCGTTGTCGTCGTCGCCGACGACTGGGGTTCGGCGTACGCGGTCGGCTCGCATCCCGAACGCATCCAGCTGCCCTTTCCCGCGCCCGCATCCCTCCGCCGGATCAGCTGACTCCTACTCTTCTGCGGAGTTCACCACATTCGCGAGTTCAACGAGCCTTCGTGAACGCCTCAAGTATCGCCTGCCCAAGTTCTTCGGGGGTGTCGAAGTGTGTTTCTACGCGGTGTTCGATCAGCGGGGTGAATCCCTCGTTGGTTCCCGCGTTCACGTCCGGAGTCACCTTGAAAATGCCGCCGATTTCTTCGAGCGCCACCGAAACGGACTTCATCCGTTTCATGTACGCGTTGTAAGACGAAACCTCAAAAAGTTCGAGCAACGGCTTCGACGGCTTCGAGTCTCTCGTGAGGTCGGGTAGTCCGCCTCGGGATAGATCCAAAGCCTTGAGTACCGCAATCCCCAGTGTTTCGGCATCAGTCTCGGGAGGCAGGCGGCTAATCGGCCCATCGAGAACCCAAGCGTTGGCTTCCGAGTAGGTAAGCACCACGTACTCGCCATCCGGGCGGAGATTTACATGCGCTAGCTTCACGGCACCACAAACTTTCAGTATCTCGACAGGAGGAATTCTACCGGCAGCATTGGTTAGCGATTCTGGCGAACGCAGCTCCCCGGCTCCCTCCGCCGGATCGACTGACTCCCCTGCCGACTCCCCGAGTCGAATGGGATGATTGCGCCATGACTCTGAACAACGCAGTCGAGACGCTGATCACGGTCCAAGGCACGGCATCCGATTGGTACGACGCCGAGCGCGCGACTCTGGTGGTGCAGGTGCAGCACGATGGACCCAAGCGCGAGCCGGTGTTCGAGGCGACCACCCGAGTCGGTGCCGACGTGACGGCCGCGATCAAGGCCCTTGACGGCACCGCGGTCACCCGCTGGTCGAGCGACCGCGTCAGCGTCTGGTCGAACCGGCCGTGGAACAACGAGGGCAAACAACTCGCGCCCGTGTACTACGCGAGCCTCTCGGCGACGGCGCGGTTCCAAGACTTCGACGCTCTCGCCGCCCTGGTCGAGCGCTTCGCTACGGTCGAGGGTGTCACCATCTCATCCATCTCGTGGGATCTCACCGAAGAGAAGCGCCTCGCGGTGACCACCGAAATCCAGACCCGCGCCGTTCAGGATGCGACCGTGAAGGCGACCACCTACGCACGTGCCGCGGGTCTGACGAAGGTGTCGGCAATCGCCATCGCCGACCCCGGAATGCTCGGCACCGGCGGTGGGGGCGATCAGCCGTTCCCCGCGGGCGGCGGCATGATGCGCACGCAAAAGATGATGTCGATGGATGCTGGCGCTCCCGCGCTGACCTTCACACCCGACAAGATCGAGGTCGCCGCGACCGTCGACGCGAGGTTCAGCGCTAGCTGACGCGATGCTGCCGGAGCGCCTACGGCTTTCGGCTGACCATCACGAGGGTGCCTAGTTCGGCGAACGCGTCGCGCTCGAGGTCAACGAGCGAGCGCGTGTTTCCTTCCGCGAGCCACTGATCCCAGGAGACGCGAAAGACGACCACGCCGGATTCGGCGGCCAGTGATGCTGCGGGCTCGCCGACATCCCGCGCTATGAGTGCCGACGCCAGCGCGTGGGCGAGGCCGGCCAGCTTGAGCAACTCGCGCTCTCTGAGTTCAGAGTGCGCGTTGAGGATCTTCTGGCGCTGCAGAGAGTGCGGCCGACGCTCGGCGGTGAAGGGCTTGCTGCCGACCAGAACGGCGGTGGCGGCGACGTCGAAGGGTGATGCGCTGTGCGGCGCGAGCGCGACCCCGTCGATGAACCCCTGCACGAACTGGTCCTGCCCCCCGAAGAGCGCCTCGCGCTTGTCGGCGAAGTGCCGGAAGAAGGTGCGCTCCGTGAGCCCTGCGGACTGTGCGATCTCGGCGACGGTGGTCTCGTCGAACCCCTGCTTCGAGTAGAGCTCGAGGGCGGCTTTCGCGAGACGCTCGCGCCCGTCGGCTTCCCATCGCACCATGGCCCGATCATACAGTGATGACAGCGGCTGACATCAGGTGTAGTGTCGGTGATGACAGTAACTGACATCACGAAAGCAGGTATCTCACATGCGGGTTTTCATCACCGGCGCATCCGGATGGATCGGCTCCGCCGTCACCGACGAAGTGCTCGGCGCGGGGCACCAGGTCACGGGCCTGGCGCGTTCCGACGCATCGGCAGCCGCGCTCGAAGCAAAGGGCGCCGACGTTCAGCGCGGAGACCTCGACGATCTCGCAAGCCTCAGAGCGGGCGCTGCCGGGGCCGACGCCGTCATCCATCTCGCCAACAAGCACGACTTCGGCAACCAGGCGGTTTCGAACAAAGCCGAGCGCGGCGCAGTACAGGCCCTGGGTGACGCGCTCGCCGGGTCGGGGCGGACGTTCGTGATCGCGTCGGGTATGGCGGGTCGGGGCATCGGACCGATCGGGCTCGAGGTCGACGCCTCACCATTCCACGGACCCGATGCGCCTCGCGGAGGGAGCGAGAATCTCGCGCTCGACTACGTGGCCAAGGGCGTTCGCACGGTGATTTCCCGGTTCGCACCCACCGTCCACGGCGTCGGCGACACAGGGTTCATGAAGGTGCTCACCGAGATCGCCCGTGACAAGGGCTTCTCGGCCTACGTCGCAGACGGCGCCAACCGCTGGCCTGCCGTGCACCGTTCTGACGCCGCGCGGCTCGTGCGACTCGGTCTCGAGAACGCGGAGCCGGGCGCCATCCTCCACGCCATCGGGCAAGAGGGTGTCGCCAGCCGCACCATCGCCGAAGCCATCGGTGCCGGGCTCAGCCTCCCGGTGCGTTCGATCGAAGCGGCGGATGCGGTGGGCCATTTCGGCTGGATCGGCGGCTTCTTCGCGATGGACATTCCCGCCTCGAGCGCGCAGACCCAGGCGTCGCTGGGCTGGACGCCGACCGGCCCGACCCTCGAGGAAGACCTCGCCGGGCGCTGGTATTTCGACAGCTGAGCCATGGTCGGCGGGTTCACCGCATCCCGATCAGCCGATCGCGGCGAGCACCGTCAGGGTGATGCCGCCGAGGAAAGCGAGCGCTCCCCCGAGGTTCAGCCCGAACATCACCTTCACCGAATCGTTGGCGCCCGCGACACCGACGAGCAGCAGCGCGAGGGCGAAGAACACGGCGGCGATGGTGAGTTGCAGACTGCGAGCGCTGAGGCTGTCGGCGAGAGCGTAGGCAACCGCCGAGGCACGGTTGGCTCCGTAGATCGGGGCATCGTTGGCGGCGATGTGAGTGCGGGAGTTGAGCGGATGTAGTGCGGGGTCGAAGCCGCTTGCCACCCAGGTATCGAAGTCCTGAGCGAGTCCCGGGGTGCCGCCGCGAACGAGGGTTGCGGCCTGGGATCGGAGTTGGTCGGCATCCCCGTAGCCGTTCTGCGCCTGGAACTCGAGCTGGGTTGCTTGAGCGAGTCGGCGTCCGTCATCGTCGGTCGCGAGGCCCGACAGAATGTGTTTGCTGAAACTCTCGTCGCGGAGCTGCCCGGCAATCGACGTGTACTCGCCGGATTGCTGGGCCCACACCGAGGCCTGAAAGGCGCTGGCCGTCGTCGCGACCGACAGCAGCCCGAGCAGGATGGCGGCGGCGATCTCGAGAATTCCGCGCAGGCGGACATCGGGAATCATCAGTACGCCGTCGAGGCCAGGAACAGTCCGAAGACAAAGACGACAGTGCCCAGCACGAGAGTGACGACCCGTGCGACGCGGAGGCGGTTGATGCCCGCGACGCCGAAGAGGAACAGCGCGAGCGCGTAGACGAGGGTCGCTTGCCCGAAAATTGCGGATCGACCGGTGAATTGCGTGCTCAGGGCGCCGAGCCGTTGGGAGGTGAGCAGCAAGGCATCGGCTTCGCCTTGGCCGATAACCAGGTAGTCGGCAGACTGGGCAGGATTCGCGTCGGCCGGGAAGCCGGCATCCCGCCAGGCGTCGAACGATCCGTCGGGCAGCTCGTAGGCCGCCGTGAGTGCGGTCTGGATGCTGAGCTCAAGAGACAGCGCCGTCGAGTAGTCGTCGGCCGCGATCGCATCGTTCTGCAGAAGGGTGAGACGTTGCGCCTCAAGGGTTGCCCCGTAGTCGGATCGCTGGCTCACCTGAGAGAGCACCCCGTTGGTGACCGACTGGTCGCGTGCATCCGACGAGTCTTCGGCGAGCCGGGTGGCCTGTGACGTCCAGGCTGCGGACTGCAGTACCCCGAGGGCCGTTACGAGCGTGACAACCCCGAGCGCGATCGCCGTTGCGATCTCGAGGCCGCGGCCGACGGGACGGGTCTGCACATCCGATACCGTATCGCTGTGAGCGACGCCGTCGAGCCCCGAAAGAGTGCGTGGTCACGGCTGCCGCGCTGGGGCCGGATCGGGCTGATTGCGGCGGTCGTCGTCGTGGTGGCACTCGTCGGGATCGTCGGGTTCCGCATCCTGAGCAAAGTGCCCAACATCCCGCTCGGCGTGACGGCTGTCGGCGATCTGCGCGACGGGTCATGCCTCGCCGAAAACGGAGTCGACCTCGCGGAGTACACCGTGGTGCCATGCACAACCGCCCACCCTCAACAGCTCTTCGCGACCGCCGACCTCGACCTTCCCGACACCGTCTACGCATCCGAAGGGTCGGCGCTCGACGCCTTCGGCGATTCGGTGTGTGAGCACTTTCTCGAGTACCGGTTGTTCCTGATGGAGCACCTGCACACCAACGACTACGTCGCGTACGCGATCGACGTGCCAACGCCTGGAGAATACGCCGCGGGTCACACCAGTGCGCGCTGCGCGATCGCCTCACGTGATCGCAGCGACCTCACGACTGACCTCTACCGGCAGATGCCCTAGCGCGGTCTACTCGCCTCGAACACTCCGCGTCGACATCGCACGATCGGACTCGCGTTTGTCTTGCCGCTCCCGCAGCGCTTGGCGCTTGTCGTACTCGCGCTTGCCCTTGGCGACCGCGATTTCGACCTTCGCCTTGCCTTCCGAGAAGTAGATCGACAGCGGAATGAGGGTGTAGCCGCCCTCTTTGGTCTTCTGCGACATCTTGATGATCTGCGCCTTGTGCAGCAGCAGTTTGCGCTTGCGGCGGGTGGCGTGGTTCGTCCACGAGCCAGATCCCCATTGCGGAATGTGCACGGCATCCAGCCACGCCTCGTTGCCGTCGATGAAGGCGTAGCCGTCGACGAGCGAGGCGCGTCCCTCGCGCAACGACTTCACCTCGGTGCCGGTGAGCACGAGGCCGGCTTCATAGGTGTCCTCAATCGTGTAGTCGTGACGTGCCTTGCGGTTCGTCGCGACAACTTTCGAGCCCTTCTCTTTGGGCATGGTGCTCACCTCCTTCGTTCGTGCGCGGATATTAAAAGCGCGTGCTGAGCAGCCGCCCAGTCTAAGCCGAAGGTCAGGCTTTGAGGTACCGACGGATGGCGACGGATGCCGAGAGGGCCGCGAGCAGCGCGCCGATTCCGAGAAGCATGGGGACGACCAGCAGGGCATCGCCGATCCCGACGAACCCGATCGAAGGCAGAGCTCGAACCAGGTATCCGCGCACGAAGAACTGCACGAGCACCACGACCGCAACGCCGGCGAGAGCGGCACCGATCAGCGCCGCGAGCACCCCTTCAAGAATGAACGGTGTCTGAATGAACCGGTTGGAGGCACCGACCAGTCGCATGATCGAGATCTCCCGGCGCCGCGAGAAGGCCGACAGACGGATGGTGGTCGAGATGAGGAGCGCCGCCGCGACGAGCATGAGCCCGGCGATGCCGACTGCCGAAAGGCTGATGGCGTTGATGACCGCGAAGATCGGCTCGAGGAACGCGCGTTGATCTTTGACCTCATCGACGCCCGGCTGCCCCGTCATCTGATCGATGATGATCTCCGCCTGGTCGGGATCGACGAGGTTGATGCGGAACGCTTCGGGCAAAATATCGGGCGTTACGAGTTGTGCGAGCGGGGTATCACCGAACTGTGAGAGAACATTCTGGTACGCCTGCTCACGCGTCTCGAAGGTCACCTGCTTGATGTACTGAGCAAGATCGCCGCTGCCGAGTTTCTGTTTGACCGCATCGATCTGCGACTGGGTGGCTTCCGACCCGTTGCAGTTCGGAGTCGGTGAGATGTCGGTGCACAGGTACACGGCGACCTGCGCGCGGTCGTACCAGTAACCCTTCATCTGGCCGATCTGAAACTGAAGCATGATCGCCGAGCCCACAAAGGTCAGCGAGATGAAGGTCACCAGCACGACGGATACCACCATCGACAGGTTCCTTCTGAACCCTTGCCCGACTTCGCTCAGAATGAGCCCGAACCTCATGAGCCGGGCGCCCTCGGCCATTGGAACCCGGGCGGCGGACCGGATCCGGGTTCTGGGATAACCGGGCCTGGGGACGTGCTGACAGGTTCCTTCTCGTTACGTGCCACGATCGGAATGGATGCCGGGGCCGCCTCGTCGACATCCGTTACGTCGGTCTCGGCATCCGTTTCGGCCTCCGTCGGTGCAGTCACAGCCGCCTCTTGAGTGACCGGAATGGGCGCAGTCGCAGGAGCCGGGTTGGGGGTCGGCGTCGGGGACGGGGTGGGCACGGCGGCAGCCGCATCCACCATGTTGCTGTCGGGGTTGTTCGCGCGCTGGGTCTGCACCGGGATGGTGGTCGTGTACCCACCCTGGCGTTCGTCGCGCACGATCTGCCCGCTGATCAGCTCGATGACGCGACGCTTCATCTGATCGACGATGCCGGCGTCGTGGGTGGCCATCAGCACGGTCGTGCCGCCGGCGTTGATGGACGCGAGCAGAGTCATGATGCCGGCACTCGTCGCGGGGTCGAGGTTTCCCGTCGGCTCATCGGCCAGCAGAATCGCGGGCTTGTTCACAATCGCTCGGGCGATCGCGACACGCTGTTGCTCACCACCGGAGAGCTCGTGAGGGTATCGACCCTGCTTGCCGCCTAGTCCGACCATCTTGAGCACGTCCGGCACGGCCTCCTGAATGAAGCCCTTGCTTTTGCCGATCACCTGCAACGAGAACGCCACGTTGTCGAACACGGTCTTGTTCGGCAGCAGCCGGAAGTCCTGGAAGACGACACCGAGGCTGCGCCGAAAGTACGGCACCTTGCCGCTGGAGAGCGACCCCAGGTCTTGACCGAGCACATGGATCGCGCCCTTGGTCGGCTGGTCTTCTTTGAGCACGAGGCGCAGGAACGACGATTTGCCCGATCCCGAAGCGCCGACCAGGAACACGAATTCACCCTTGAGTACCTCGAGGTTCACGCTGTTCAGCGCGGGCCTCGAGGTGCCGGGGTAGGTCTTGGTGACGCCGTCAAACCTGATCATGTCGAGGTCCAGGCTAAGTCGGGCTCGCCGCCAAGTCCGTTACGACACAGCGGGGCGCGACACTCAGCGCGTCAGAGCTTCGACCGCAGCCGCCATGTGACGGTGTCCCACGGCCTCAAAGCCGACAATCGTGACGACCGGGGCCGCCATCAGAACGACCAGGCAGGTTCCCATCGTCCATCCCGCCGCAGCGAGCGCGACAGCGAGCGCGAGCACCGCCACCGTGCCGACGAACAGGAGTACGTGGAACGGGTCGATGGCCCGCACGAGAAAGGAATACAAGGCGAAGTAGGCGATCGTGAAGATCAGTACGGGGATCGCCGAGGCGAGCACCGCGCCGACGACGCCGATCGTCGCCTCGCCCTCGACGACGTAGGCAGCGACGTGGAGCCCGGCACCCATCGCAACGATCGAGCCGAAGATCACGATGTGCCCGTAGCCCCACCCCCAGGCGCGACGGGGGTGGCGGGCGAGGAAGTCACCGGAGGGCACGATGAAGTAGTTCCACCAGGCGCCGAACGTGATGCCGACTCCCGCTATCACGACGAACACGGTTTCGACACTCCAACCGACGCGCCCCACGAGAGCTGAGACCGTGGCGATCGTGCCGAGAATCCCCTCCCCCAGTGCGATGATCACGAGCAACCCGTACCGCTCGGCGATGTGGTGAGGGTGCCAGGGCGTTCCGCCGCCTCGGCGCTCGGCGAGAATCGGGCCACTCAACTCGATCGCGTAGAGCACCACGAAGCCGATCACGAGAAACTCGTTCGGCACGTCGAAAATGGCGAGTGCCGTCCATCCCAGCTGCGCGATGCCGATCGTCGTGACGTAGCCCAGGGCCACCCGGCGATGTTCCGGATCCTGCACGGCAACCCGGGTCCACTGGGCGAGCATCGCGACGCGCATCACGATGTAGCCCGCGACCAGCACTGTGTTATCGGGCGGGGCACCCGCGTCGATCGACGCGAACACCGGCGGGATGCCGAGCGCGAGCACGATGACACCGACCATCTGCACCATGGTCGTCACCCGGAAGAACCAGTCATCCGTGTCGAACGCCGACGCGAACCACGAGAAGTTGATCCACGCCCAGGTCACGGCGAAGATCACGAACGCGAACGCGGCGAGCGCCGATCCGACGTGACCTTTCGCGACGAGGTGCGAGAGCTGGTCGCTCGCCTGCGCGAACGCAACAACAAAGGTCAGATCGAACAGCAGCTCGAGCGGGGTCGCGGCACGACCATGCTCACTCGGGTCGCGACCGGCCATCTTCCGGAGCCGGTGCTGCCGGCGGGTCGCCGGTCGTGGATCGGTCACGGGATCAGGCTAGAGCCCGAGGGCGCCGGAGCTGGATGACGACGCCCGCCGCCGCGAGCAGCACGATGAGGAGCCCCCAGCCCAGGATGACCGGCAGCAGCCCCAAAGGGGCAATCAGCTGCCCGGCGATCACGGCAGGTACGCCCAGCGAGATGTAGGCGACGACGTAGACCGAGGCGAAGGTGCCGGCCCGTTCGTGGTCGGGAGCGAGTGGGGCGAGCCCGCGGAAGATCCCGCCGAACGCCGCGCCGAACGAGAGGCCCTCGATGACCCCGCCGATCACCACGAAGGTAATCTGCCCGGTCGCGACGCCCACAACGACGAGACTCACCCCAACCGCCAGGCCGAGGCCACCGAGGCGCAGAGCTGTGGGCACCGCCAGCCTGCCGAAGGCCACACTTCCGATGCAGACCCCGAAAGCGTGGATGGATGCTGTCGCCCCGTTGACGAGACCACTCTGGATGCCGAGCAGCTCGTGCACGATCGTGGGCGCGAGTCCGAGAAAGAGCGACCCCGTTGCCCAGGCGGCGATCAGGATCGGCAGCATTCTCGCGAAGAACGGTCGCGCCGGACGCGGCACCAAAACCTGGGGCACGAGCGAGCGGAGCGCACCCGGAACACGGGTTGTGGTCTCAGGTGCGACGACGGTGAGCACGATCCCGATCAGCAGCGCGACCCCGATCGCCGAAAACAGGATGACGTCGGCATCCTGATGCCAGAGTTCGATTGCGACCCCGCCCAGCAGAGCGCCGAGGCCGAGGCCGCCGACCGGAGCGGCCGCCGCGATCAGCGGGCCGGTGCGGGATCCCGGAGTCGCGAGTTCGACGAGCGCCGCCGTGTACGCGGCGGTGACGGCGCCGGTGGTGAGTCCGGCGAGGGTGCGTCCGGCGATGATCCATTCGACGCTCGGACCGAAGGCGAACATCGCGATCGGGATCAGGCTGACCGCGAGCAGGGTGATGATGACCGGCTTGCGTCCCAGGTGGTCGGAGAGGGACCCGCCCACCAGGAGCGCAACCAGGAACGCAAATGCGTACGCGGCGAACGCGACGGTGAGCAATGAGTCGGGGAAGCCCCACTCCGATTGCCACTGCAACAGGAACGGTGTCGGCGCGCCCGACCCGAGATAAAGCGCAACGAGGGTGGCGGCAAAGGCGACGAAGGCGACCCGACGGGAGAGCAGGGCTAGTCCTCGACTTTGGACTTGCGCCACCGGATGCCCGCGGCGATCAAGCCGTCGAGGTCGCCGTCGAAAACTGAGGCCGGGTTGCCGACCTCGTAGCCGGTGCGGAGGTCTTTGACGAGCTGCTGACCGTAGAGAAAATATGACCGCATCTGGTCACCCCAGGATGCGGTGATCGTGCCGGCGAGTTCCTTCTTCTTCGCGGCTTCCTCTTCGCGCTGCAGCAGCATCAGGCGGGTCTGCAGCACGCGCATCGCGACCGCGCGGTTCTGAATCTGCGACTTCTCGTTCTGCATCGACACGACAATGCCGGTGGGGAGGTGGGTGATGCGCACGGCCGAGTCGGTCGTGTTAACGCTCTGGCCACCGGGCCCCGAGGAACGGAAGACGTCGATGCGGATGTCTCCTTCCGGCACCTCGACCTCTTTCGCCTCTTCCATCACCGGGATGACTTCGACGGCCGCGAAACTGGTCTGGCGTTTGTCGGCCGAGCCAAACGGACTGATCCGGGCGAGCCGGTGCGTGCCGGCCTCGACACTCAGGGTTCCAAAGACGTAGGGCGCATCAATCTCGAAGGTCGCCGACTTGATGCCCGCGCCTTCGGCAAACGAGGTGTCGAGAACCTTCACCGGATACTTGTGCCGCTCGGCCCAACGCAGGTACATGCGCATCAGCATTTCGGCGAAGTCGGTGGCGTCGTCGCCGCCCGCTCCAGAACGGATCGTGACGACGGCTCCCCGGTCGTCGTACTCGCCGTCGAGGAGGGTCTGCACTTCGAGTTCGCCGAGGGTCTTCTGCAGGCCGACCAGCTCGTCGCGGGCCTCCTGCGCGGCGGCCTCGTCGTCGCCCTCAATCGCGAGTTGCGCGAGTACCTCGAGGTCGTCGAGCCGACTCTGGATGCCGGTGATCTTGGCGAGTTCAGCCTGCCGATGACTCAGGGCGCTGGTGACCTTTTGGGCGGCCTCGGGGTCATCCCACAGGTCGGGAACGCCAGCCTTCTCGCTCAGTTCGGCGATCTCGGCCTCGAACCTGTCGACCCCCAGGACGCTGCGGATGTCGTCGAAAGTGCTGCGCAGGGCGGCGATCTCCACGCCCAGGTCGAGGTCGATCATGGCGCTTCCAGCCTAGGCGTAACGTGAGAAGCGATGAGCACCGCCGACCGCGCCTTCCGGTGGCGTTCCGTCGCCGGGGCCGTTTTCCTGCCGAACCTGGTGTTCTCAATCGGGCAGTACGCGGTCATTCCGGTAATTCCTGCGCTCGCCCAACGGCTTGGTACCGACCTCAGAGGTGCCGCGCTCATCGCCTCCATGTTGGTGGTCGGGCAACTCATCGGCGACATCCCGAGCGGGGCGATCATCGCGCGTATCGGGGAGCGCACGGCGATGATCGCTGCCGCCGGACTCGCCATGATCGGGGCTGTCGCTGCGGTTTTTGCTCCGCACGCGATCATGCTCGGCGCGGCCATGCTGGTGATCGGGGTCGCCGGTGCCGCCTTCGGGCTCGCCCGCCACGCGTTCATGACAAGTTTCGTGCCGTTGCGATTCCGAGCTCGTGCGCTCTCTGCGCTCGGCGGCAGCGACCGGTTGGGTGCGGTGATCGGCCCGTTCGCGGGCGCCGGGCTGCTCACGCTGACGGGCGCCCCACACAGTGTGCTCTGGCTGCTCGGAGCCCTTTGCCTGATCGCCGGCCTGCTCCTCGTGGTGCTTCGCGACCCGGACGAGGTGCTTGGGGTTCCGCGCGGCTCGCGCGCCGGTCAGACGGAGGTGCGAACCGAGGCCAACAGCCTGTGGGCGACCCTCGCCTCATCGCGTCGCGTGCTGCTCACGCTGGGGGTCGGTGCGGCCATCCTGTCCGGCCTCCGCCAAGCACGTCAGGTCGTCCTGCCGGTCTGGGCGGCGAGCATCGGACTCGACGAAGCCAGCACTTCCGTGATCCTCGGCGTCGCCGGGTTCGTCGACTTCTCGCTGTTCTTCCTCGGCGGCTGGATCACGGATCGTTTCGGCAGACTCTGGACGATCCTGCCCTGCGCAATCGGCATCTCGACCGGGATGATCGCCCTCGCCCTGACGCATGACCTGGGCGCGAAGCAGGCGTGGTTCGTCGCCATCGCGCTGTTCATCGCGCTCGCAAACGGGCTGGGTTCCGGCATCTTGATGACGCTCGGCGCCGATCTCGCCGACCGTCGCAATCCCGCGCGCTTCCTCGGCGCCTGGCGGTTCACCAACGACGCGGGCGGCGCTCTGCTGCCGATCGTCGTCACGACGGTCGCCGCGATCGCGACGCTGCCGATCGCGGTGTTCGTGCTCGGCATCCTCGGGTACGGGGGCGCGATCACCCTGCGCATCTTCGTGTCGCGGCACGTCTCGCTCAAACCAGGGCAGGAGCCGCCCGCGTAGCCGGCTCTCCTCCCCGAACTGCTACCCGGCTCTGTTATCCGGCTCTCCTATCCAAAGACCGTCCGGGCGGTCGCGGTCGTCTCAATCCGGAACCCCTCGGGAAAGAACACCGTCACGATCGGCGGGCGCCAGATGGCCGACAGGGTGACGGTCGCACTCGCCCCGTCGCGGGTGGTGGCCTCCTCGAGGACGAGGCTCTCGAACCCGCCGTTCGGCGTGGTGGCGAGGAAGGTGACGACGTCGCGATGCACGTCGTCGGGTTCGAGCACCAGGTCGGGAACGCCGTCGACGGTATCGACCTCAGCCAGATCGAACGCCTCGGCGCCGACCAGGGCGGCGCCGTCGGCCAGGGTGAAGAGTTGCTTGCGCTCCAGATAGAGGGAGGATGCGGCGGCAGCGACCAACACCAGGGCGAGGCCGAGCGCACCGAATCCCGCCACCAGCGGAAGGGTCGAGCCGTCGTCATCCCGCAGCCGGGAGATCACTCTCATGACCCGGCGAATCGCGACACCTGCTCGGTTGAGACGGAGTCGATCGTTACTCCGAGCGGGATGTCGGTACCGAGCACCGCGGGAAAGATCGGCAGCGGCGCGACGGTCGTGATCGTCACGGTGACGAACCCGCGACGCGTCAGACAGTCGGCGGGATCGGGTCGGCACGAGATCGTGACCTGGGCGTTGCCGGCATCCAGCCCGTAGTCGGCGAGCGTGACGGCGATCGCGCGCCGCGCGGCGGCCTCACCCTCACCGACCGAGTCGGCCTGCACGAACACCCGCGATGCCTGGCGGGCGGCTCCTTCGACGGCGAAGGATGCGCTCTCGATCGACGACAGCGCGAGCACCAGGTAGACCGTCGGCACCAGAATGAGCAGCCCCACGGTGATGAACTCGATGGATGCCGACCCCTCATCAGTCGAGAGTCTCAACCGCCGCATGGCCCGACACCTCCAACGCTCCGCCGACGCCGATCAGCCCGATCACCGGCAGAGTCGTGTGCACGGTGATCGTGACCGCGGGATGCCCCATCCAACTTCCGCCACTCACATTGACGTCGGTCGCGTAGTCGGCCCCGATCGCCTCGGTGATCAGTTCTCGGGTGCGCACCACGCCATCCGCCGGGGTGTTGTCGGCGAGGGCTCCGAACCGTGCCCCCTCGGCGGCCGCATCCAGAACCGTGTTGCGCACGTGCAGGGCGATGCCGAGTTGCAGCACGGCGAGGGTCAGCAGAGTCAGCAGCACGCCGACGAGCGTGAACTCGACGACCGCCGATCCCGACTCGTCGCGCACCTCTCGCGCCTCAGAATCCGGTGACTCGGTCGAGTGCGCTTTGGAAGATCTGCCCGAGTGCCGGGCCGGCGATCGCCCAGAGGACGATGACCAACCCGGCCGTCATCAGCGTGATCAACACCCAGCCGGGCACATCGCCGACCTCGTCCACGGCCTTCGCCGCCATCCTTTGCCTGATCGATGTCAACATGCCAGTAAGGTTCGCAGGAAGTCGACCCGGCTCGCGGAATGTGTCCACAGGCGCGATATCGAGCTGCCATCATGACGACATGGGAATGCGCACGACATACCTTTCAGCGGAATCAGATCAGATCGCGTCCGAGAGATGACCGAGATCACGCCCACAGCGATAGAGCCCGCCTCGCCAAATCCAGTTTCGCCGATCCGTTCGCGTCGACGCCTCGTCATCGGTATCGGCGCCGGGCTGGTCGTAGCGGCGGTCGCCCTCATCGGTGTTCGGATCACGCTCAATGCCGTCAACGCCAACGCGATTGCCCTGTACGCCTCGGAGGCCGAGCACTATTCGGTGGAGGCTCCCGGCACGCCGACACAGAAACAAGAAGAGGTTGTGCAACCGCTCGCAGTCCCCACGACGGCGACGCACTGGACCGATGGCGACCTCTATTACTCAGTGTCCTCGGCCGACCGCAAGAATCTGCCACCTAGCCCTGCTTTTATGGGGATGTTCCTCGGCGAAGTCCTGGTGGGAGCCCTCAGCGACGCGCCAGGGGTCAGCGCGTCAAGCCTCGAATCGAGCGCGATCAACGACGCATTATCGACGGAGCCCGACCAGATCACGCTCTCAGGCGACCCGGCATATCGGTTCTCAATGACAGTGGAAGGTGCACCCGCCCGTTTTTACGTCATCTTTACGGGCCACGGCACCAGGCTCTACTTGTTGGTCTACTCCGAGTCCGCTGACAGCCGCGACGACGAATTCGTCGACTCATTCACCTTCGTCGACTGAGATCCGCTACCCGAATAGCGGCGGCAGCACGAACACGACGACCAGCGCCCACACCCCGAATACCGGAAGGGCGGAAGTCTGGAACCGCTCAAGCCGCGCCGCCGGAATCCGCCGCGCGAGCATCCCGATGGTCAGAGCCGCGGTCACGATCAGGTCGATCACGAGCAACAGGTTGAGCCCGAGCGCTGCAACGCGGTTCGCGGTGAAGCCGAACTCGCCGATGCGGGCAAACATCGAGCCGAGCACGAGAGTGTCGAGAACGATCGCCGCGACGACGGCGACGAGTCGGATGACATCCATCAGTCCTGCCGCGCGCAGCGGATCGCGGGCCGAGAGTCCGTAGAGCACCAGGGCCAGCACGACGAGCAGCAGCACGTCGAAGACCGTCAGCAGGTCACGATTGAATTCGCGGCCGATCCCGGCGATCAGATAGCCGACCGCCGAGGCGAGAAGCATCACGGCGAACAGCGGCGTGAAGATCGCGGTGAGCACCGGCGCGATGTTTTCGATGACGCTCTTCTTGCTCTCGACCAGCCACGCCGCGACGATGGTCGCTCCGCCGATCCCGGTCGGGATGACCCACTCCTGAACCGGCACAACCGCCCCGCCGGCGATCGGCACGAGGACGAGAGTCGTGAGCCCGACCAGGACGGCACCCCCGATCGCGATGAGAACGAGGTAGATCGTCCACTCCCCTGAGAAGCGCACGAAGTCCATCCGGCGTGCCGACGACCGCCACTGCGTGCCGAGGTAGGCGATGCCCACGATGAACCACACCACCACCGGCAGGTGCAGCATGACGAGCTGCTGACCGGCGATCAGTGCCGACCCGGTCGCGACCGGTTGTAGGGACGGCAACACGTTGATCAAGACCGCGATGGCGGCGATCACCGCCCCCAGAACGACGGCGATCCGGATGCCGATGCGATGCGTCCAGGCCAGGTACGCCGCGAGAACGGTCAGCACGATCAGCGACGCGTTGCGCAGAAGCCAGGTCGGGTCACCGCCCGGGATCTCGGCAATCAGGCGCGCGATCTGCAGCAGACCACCCGCGATCGCCGCGAAGACGAGCATCGTGACGATGCCGCGAGAGGGCGAACCGGATGCCGGCGCCGCACTGGTCGCAACCAGCTGCTTCCAGAGGCGGTCGCCGTGCTCGCGCGCGAACTCGGCGGTCAGAGCGTCGGCGCTGCCGAGCCTCTTGACCGCGATCAGAAACGCTTCGTCGTCGGAGAGACCCGCGGTCTCGAGTTCCGCGATTTGGTCGCGCAAGTGGTTTTCGAGTTCGTCGGCGTCGGCGGCGCTAACCGCGGGGCCGCGGTCCACGGCGGCACGCCATTCGGCAATGCGGGTGTCGAGCACAGTCATGTCAGGCCTTCCCGAGGGCTGAGGGGAACGGAGTGGGCAGTACGAGGTTCCAGATTCCGCCGAGCGTTTTCGTCGCGGTCGCCCACTGGCGGCGGTGTTCGTCGAGGGCCGCGGTGCCCGACTCGGTCAGTTCGTAGTATTTGCGGCGCCGGCCTTCGGGCGAGCTACCCCAGGTCGCCCGAACATGGTCGAGGCGCTCGAGCCGGTGCAGCAACGGGTAGAGCATCCCGTCGGTCCACTCCAGATCGCCGTCGGAAAGGTCGCGCACCCGCTTGAGGATCGCGTAGCCGTAACTCGGGCCGCCGTCGGCGAGGATCGCGAGCACGAGGGGGGTCGCCATGGCGGCGACCAGATCCTTGTCGATGTTCACGCGACCTCCTTACCTGACAGCACTATACATTGCGCTGTTAGGTATGGGGTGGTCAGTGGGCGGCGGGCTCCGCCTGCATCTGGTCGATGTACTCCTTGATGGAGGGCATCGCGACGAGTCGATCGCGATAGAAGGTATTCACGAGGTTGACGACTTCGGCCTGCGCGCCCGCGACCTCGGCGCTGCGCTGCTCGCCGGTGGACTGGCCTTCGAGAGTGCGGCTGAGCCTCTGCAGCGCGCCGACGATTTCGGTTTCCGCCGGGCCATCGAGTGCGTTGACGACATCCAGCACGAGCGCATCAGCTTGAGCGCGAACATCCTCAATCGGGATGGCGCTGCCCGGCTGAGTGGCGTTATCGAGCGTCACGATGAGCGACCACACCTGATAGAGAATCGTGGATGGTTCGTCGAAGAGCTCCCGCACGAAGGCGGCGTCAAGGTGCCGCCCCGACAGCCGGAAGACGTTGTACATGCGCTTCGCGGCCTTGCCGTAGTTGAGGTGCTTGGTCAGGTACTTGCGCACCTCCCCTTCGAGCGAGGTCACGTAGTCATCGAGAGCGTCGGTCGAGACGTGGTGAACCACTTTCGCGAAAGTCGGCAGGTCTTCCGCGTCGAGGTAGACCTCCTGAAAGTACGTGTCGAGGTAGCCGTCGAGCGGCACGATGTCGCCGGTCGGGCTCTCCCAGGTCACGTCGATGACATTGCTCGCGTTGGAGAGCACTCCGCGGGTGGAGTCAGTGACGACCCAGTCGGCTTTGACCCAACCTGGGTCGCGGGCGGCATCCTCCCAACGCACCTCGCCGTCGGGAGTGGTGATGACTCCGGCCTGGATGTCGGTGAGTTTCCACGAGATCGGCGTTCCGGATTTCATCGTGCCGAGTTTGGCTTCGAGAAACTGAAACCAGCCGCCGTGCGCGAACTCGAGGATCTTCGCCTTCAGCGAGCTGGCGAGGATAGCGCTCGCGTCATCCCTCGTCGGAGCCTTGATGTTAAAGCGCTGGAAGTAGTCGGCATCCCCGGGGAAGCTCTGAATCTTCGACTGCGCCGCCGAGCCCGAGAGCGCGAGCGCGCCCTCGGTGATGTCCGCGGGGCCGGTCAGTTTCACCACGGTGCCGATCTGCCGGAAGCGGGCTAGGTCGCGCGGGCTGAAGTCGAGCATCGCGACGCGGTGCCCGAAGGTGCCGCTGGCGTCGTCGACCGAAACGTCATCGTCGGGCACCGCGGCGATGGCGGCCAGCCACTGGATGGTGTCGGCCTCGTCGAGTTCGACTCCGAGTCGCCTCGCGGATTCGACGATCCGTGCCACGTCGGCGTCCGCCGATACCTGTGGGTCGGGCTGGGGCAATGCCGACGTTGGTGCGCTGTCCGTCACGAAGCCTCCTCGGCCTGCTCCACTACCGCTCGAAGGGCCGACGCATCCTCGGAGATGGCCCGAAACAACTCCGCCTGGTCGCGCGCGTCACCGAGCGCGTTGTGCGAAAGAGGGCGTCCCGCGAGGTACTTGGGTGAGAGATGCTTCATGCTCGTCTGCTCCCAGGTCGACCCGGTCATGCCGACATAGTAGGACTTGATGTCGACGCCGCCATGTCCGAATGGATTCTCGATGCCGTAGCGCACGAAGTATTCCTCGACGAACATCCAGTCGAAGGTCGCATTGAACCCCAGGAAGACTGGGCGATGCGTCTGGGGCGGGACGGCATCCCGAACCCACTGGGCGAACTGCTTCATCGCTTCACCGGCCTCGACGCCCTCCTTCGCGAGGGTCTCCATACTCAGCCCGCTCACGGCGAGCGCGGAGTCGATGACCTCGTCACGATCGGGTTTGAGCTCGAGGTAGAACCCGCGCTGCGGATCATCGACCAGGCAGGCACCGATCGACAACATCGAGTACCGGCCGGGCGTCGGACCCGCAGTCTCGACGTCGACCGAGATCCACCGCTCCGGACGAACTGTCACGGTCACGCCTGGCCGACGTGCGCCGTGACTTCGATTTCGATCTTCATCTCGGGGCCAGACAGGCCGGCGACGAACATCGTCGCCGCCGGACGGACCTCGCTGAAAACCTCCTGAAGTGCAGGCCAGGTCTTCTCGAAGTCGTCGCCATTGGGCAGCAGGTAGTGCACCCGCACGACGTCGGCGAAGGATGCCCCCGCCTCGGCGAGCGCGGCGCCGATGTTCTTGAGAGCCTGCCGGGTCTGGGCCTCGACGTCCTCCGAGATCGTCATCGTGGAGTAGTCGAAACCGGTTGTTCCCGACACGAAAACCCAATCGCCCGAGACCACCGCCCTCGAATAGCCGATCTGCTGCTCGAATGTGGAACCGGAACTGATCAGTCTGCGTGGCACCTCGTCAGATTAGTGCGCCGCGCTGTCGGCTCGCGGGTTGACGCGACGTTCCGCAACCTAACTCTCACGCAGGCGCTCCGTTGTCGACGTAGAGCGCTCAAGTGCCCGCTGTGGTGAGAGTTAGGTACGCGCGGGCACCGGTTCGCCTTCGACGGGCAGTGCTTCGAGCGGAGCGTCGACCTGTTTCTCGGCGCGTACGAACGCGATGCCGGCGAGGATGAGAACTCCCCCGAGCAATTGCACGACGCCGAGCGTCTCGCCGAGCAGCAGCCAGGCGTAGAACGACGCGAACACGACCTCCAGCATCCCGATGAACGACATCAGCCGCGACCCCAGCAACTGAGACGCGTGGATGCCGGTGGAGTAGCCGATCGCGGTCGTCGCCGCGAGCACCAGCAGCGGCGCAAACCACGGGACGACCCCGCCGAGCGCAGCAACCTCGCCGAAGTTCATGGTGAACGGCACCAGACCGGTGACACCGACGATCGCAAGCGAGAGCGACCCGAGCAGCAGGCCGGCCGACGCGAAGGCGACCGGCGGCAGGCCATCGGCGGGTCGGGCGGCAATCAGGTAGTAGATCGCGCAGCCCACCGCGGCCAGACCGGCGAAAACGAAGCCGAGCAGGTCGCCGCCCCCGACTGGTCCGATGATCAGCACGAGACCGACGATCGCGATCACCGAGCCGATGAAGACGACGGGACGCGGCATCCGTTTCGTCGTGGCGGCAACCCAGACGACGAGCAGCAGCGGGGCAAGGTACTCGATCAGGAGCCCCGACGACACGGGGATGCGCTGAATCGCCGCGAAGAAAACCAGCTGGGTGCCGGCGACGCCAATCAACGCCATGCCGAGGATGCGCCAGCGCGCCCTCCACAAACTCGACCAGTGGCCGCGCAGCGCGACGACCGCGAAGGGAACCAGCACCAGTCCGGCGAGCGCGGCGCGGAAGGTCACCGCCGCCGCAGGACTCCAGCCGTTCTCGAGAAGCGGCTTCACGAGGGCTCCGGTCGCGCCGAAGGTCAGCGAGGCGAGGAGGCCGTAGCCGATGCCGGATCGGGAGGTGTTCACAGCGGTGTCTTTCGATGGGCGGCTGTCAGGAGTGAAACGCGGGTACGATCGTGACGGTACTCTCCCGAAAGGTAAGGGTTCAACTTGCATTTCACTCCTGACACCGAGGACACGGTCGCCTTCCTGGTCGACCTCGCCAACACGCACCCGACGGCATCCCGAACCGGTCTGGATGAACTCTCAACCCAGGCCGAGGTATTCGACCTGCGAGAGCAGCACGGCTACACGGGACGCTTCGACGAAGACGCTGCCGAACTCGCCTCGGTGGTGCGCACGCGGGACGAGATTCGCACCATCTGGTCACTCGACCGCGACGACATGGTGGATGAAATCAACCGCTGGCTGCGCGAAGTACACGCCGTGCCGGTGCTGATCCGACACGACAAGTTCGACTGGCACCTGCACGCGACAGCATCCGAAGCGCCGTTCGCCGACCGCATCCGGGGTGAGGGTGCGCTCGCGCTGGCCGAGGTGGTGCGGCTTCACGAAACCGGGCGGATGCGGGTGTGCTCCGCCGACGACTGCACCGGTCTGCTGCTCGACCAGTCGCGAAACGGGTCGAAACGGTTCTGCTCCGTGCGGTGCGGGAATCGGGTCAACCAGCAGGGGTTCCGCGAGCGGATGGGGTGAGGTCACAGACCTGTTCGACTTCCTCTGACCGGCCGCTCAGAGGTGTCTGCGAACTTCGTCTACGAAGTTCGGGACTCCCGATCGGATGAGCATTTCCAGCAGATCTTCCATCGTGATCGAAGGATTCTGATAAAGCTCGACGAGACGTCGCAACGTGCGCACGACCAGACTCGGGTAGAGGTCGAGCTGGTCAAGAAGGAAGTCGTCCGGGTGCACGACTTCGATCTCATAGCTCTCGACGCACTCGTCAGGAAAGTCCTTCAGATTGAACGTGACCAGGACCTCAGCGTTCGCGCGGACCGCCGCCGCGAGGACATGTCGGTCCTTCGAGTGGCACGTCATGCGATCGATCAATTCTTCGTAGCCGTCGACCATCGCATCCGGGAAAAAGGTGCGCATCTGCTGGACGCGCTTCTCGGCGAGATCCGAGTCAACGCCCTTCTCAACCAGGTTCTCCTGTAGTTCCTTCATCACACCCTCTGACCAGAGAGGCCTAAACGCCCCACCCTCTGCGAGCCAGAGGATGAGGTCGTTGATTACAGATCCGAAGATCGTGCAGGTATCGAGGAATGCAGGAAACGCCAAGGGGGACTACACCTTTCTGTGCCTCTTCGTCGGCGAGTCCCCCGCCACGCCGTTTGTGCTGCTTGCTTCGTCGGGCCGATCCGAACTGGTTGCTTCCGGCGCGTAGAAGGTCTTGAGAGCCTGACTGCCGCTCGTAAATTCCTCCATGGCAGTCCTACGCTCGTGGCGCGACCGCTCCTGGTACTCGACAAGCGCACGCAGGGTCACCTTCCGGTGCCGATTTCGCTTCTCGAAATCCATCTCGCCCCCATCGAGGAGCTTCACAAGTGTCGGACGTGAAATCCCGAGGAAGTCGGCGGCCTCTTGCGTGGTCAGAAGCAAGCTGTAGGGCGCGACTGTGACGCCCTTTCCACTCGCCAGAGCGTTTGCGACCTGTTCAAGAGCACGGAAGACCTCAGTCGGGATCGCTCGACGTTCGCCGTCCGGCGCGACGAGTTCGGCAAACGTGCCTGTTTCGCGAAGGAGATATTCCTCGATCTGTCGGAGGGTACGCGCGAAGTCAACGATGTCTTCACGCGAGTCGTTGTCAGGTAGGTAGGTCGTGGCTTTTCTCGGAGTATCAGTGGTCGGGGTCACAAATCAACTCTATTCGAAAAAAACGAAAACCACTAGCAATGCGCCGTCGACTATCGCAATCATGTTCGCGACGTACCACCCGCGGGCCACCTTCGCGGTGCGCTAGCGGTTCGAGATATTCGAATGTATGTCTACAGCGCCGTTCGCCGACCGCATCCGGGGTGAGGGTGCGCTCGCGTTGGCCGAGGTGGTGCGACTTCACGAAACCGGGCGGATGCGGGTGTGCGCCGCCGACGACTGCACCGGTCTGCTGCTCGACCAGTCGCGAAACGGGTCGAAACGGTTCTGCTCCGTGCGGTGCGGGAATCGGGTCAACCAGCAGGGGTTCCGCGAGCGGATGGGGTGAGAAACGACCTCGAACTCGGCGCGGGCTTCGCACCGAGTCAACCCCGCACCCCAGCTTCTACGTCGAAGAGACATGAAACCCTCTCGCATCGCTGTCAGCTCTCTCGCTTTGGTCGCTGCGCTTCTCGCGCCCGTCGCCCTCACCCCCGCCGCCCCTGCGCAGGCATTCCCGACCATCGTCATTCCGACCTGTGCTCAGATGTACACGGCCAAACAGTGGAGCAGCCTCTTCCCTGCAGGAATGGTGCTGACCTCCGACACCCTCACTACGGGAGCGAGCAACCCCCGTCAGGCCGGGATCATCAACGGCGACGTACACCGCAATTGCACATGGACCGACGCGAAGGGCCGACGGTCGATCACGGTGAGCGTTGCCTGGATCAACATCTTCGAGCAGCGCGAGATCCGCGCCTGGTACGCCTCCAACGGCATCCCGTTGATGGGGTTGGGTGGAGGCCCCGCCGACTTCGCGGTCGTGCCGCACCCGGCCCCGCGCGTCGAGCACCACTACACCGGCAACATGTTCTTCATCGCGATCGACGACCGCAACTTCGGCAGCCTCGGTGCCTCGATGCAGTTTGTCCTCGCGAATGTCGAGCGCCTCAACCCATGGATGGACGTGCCGAGCTGACGCTAGAGTTCGGGATGCGAGCCATCAGGCGCTCCGGCTCCGCGAGCGGCTCGAAGCCGTACTGCGCATAGAGACCGTGGGCGTCGGCCGTCGCGAGCATCGTGCGCGGCATCCCGAGTTCATCGAGTGCAGCGGCGATCGCCGCCATGAGTGACTTGCCAACCCTTCGACCGCGAGCGCCCTCGTCGACGAAGACGTCGCACAGCCACGCGAAAGTCGCCCGGTCGGTGACGAGTCGCGCGAAACCGAGCTGTTCGCCGGTCGTGGAGTCGTACGCGCCGAAATTCCACGACCCGTCAATCGCGGCCTCCTGCCGCTCACGGGCTCGGCCTTTCGCCCAGTACGACTGCTCGCCAATCCAGCGGTAGATGCGGTCGCGATCCAGCTCGGCGGGATCGTCGGAGATTCGGATGTCGTCGGCCACCGTGCTATTCAAGCGCGGCGGGCTTGCTGCTCGACCCGGCCACCTCGCAACTTACGGCCTTCCCACCGGCACCTAGAGGGCGTTCGCGCGCGCCCAACGCCGCGACCGCCGCAGTCCCTGCGCTCAGTTGAGCGTGATCGAAGCGATGCTGCCGTTGGTGGCGAAGTCAGTTCCGTACGTCAGGATCGCGGTCGCCGTCTGTCCATTGGACAGCGTGATCGTGGGCGCTGAGCTGTAACCGGATCCGGGGTCGGTCACGACGATGCCGACCACAACGCCGTTCTCGATGGTCGCGACCGCCTGCGCGTCAGTGTGGGGCCAGCTCTCACCGGCCGACCCTTGATATCGGTAGTAGTTCGACACCTGGTCGAGGCGGTCGTTCACAACACCGTACGGCGCGAGTGTCGTGAGCAGTGCCTGCTTGTTCGCCTGGGCCTCGGCGTCGGTCGGTTGCTCACCAGCCCCGGCCGGCGTGACCCGGCTAAACGCATCGCGGAACACATCCGTCGGCACCCCCAGTGCCGCAGCGATCAGCACAACCGGGCGCCCACTGTCGACCGGGTTGGTGTCGAGACCACCCGCGATCGTGACGGTGACAGTTTCGGTTGTGGCGTGCGCGCGTGCCGCCGTTGGGTGCGTCTCGGCCGCACCGGGCGCCGCGATGGCTGAGCATCCCGCCAGCGCAACAACGCCGATGATCAGAACCGGAATGAGTGGATGTGCGCTGCCGTTGATGCTTCGTCGCTTCGTCATGGCGTGAGCAAATCAGCCGAGAAGGTCGGGATGCACGAAAACCTGCACCCTCATATGAAGCGCATAGCGTTCTATCGAATTGGGACACTTTTCGATGCCCGCCACGGGCTCCGCCTTATGCTCCTTCGCATGCCCAGATTCAAGGCGATCGCGCTGCGGTGGGTTTCGGACGACCCACAACCCGGGGTGATCGAGATTTCCGTCCACGACGCCTTTGGCCGCGACCACCGGATCATCGAGAAGGACATCGTCACGGAGTTCGCGCTGGGGAAGGACGCGCACTTTCCCGTCGGGTTCTGGATCGAGGCAGAGCCTCAAGAACAGAGCGGAGAACTCGTGACGATCACGCTCCCCTGGTCGATGTCGACTACCGAAGGGGAGACGCAACTCACGATGTCGCGGGCGCTATTACGGCCTTAGCAGCGCGCGCGCAATCCGTGTAGACAGCCCAGTCCGGTCCTTCGCCTGAGCACGCAGAACCTCGACTCCGTGCGGTGCGGGTCGGGTCAACCAGCACCGGTTCCGCGAGCGGATTGGTGGCCGGCTCGGGCCGCCCAAGCGCGCGCGGTCGCGTCGAGGAGGGCGGCCCAATCGGTGGGTTCGATGCCAAAGGTCGTCGTGGTCTCTGCGGCATCTATCACGAAGGGATAGTCGAATTGGGACAGCACACCGTTCAATTCGCGCAACAAAGGAACGAGCGCGCCGCCTGCGCGCACCAACCAGCGGGGTAGCTGTCGAAGCTGAGGCTGAGGCGCACCGACCCGGGTGCTCAGTTGATCCAACACGCTGCGGATGCTTTCGGGCGGGTTGGAAGGGACCAGCCAGGCCTGACCCCAAGCCCGTTCGTCCACACCCAGAACCGCAAGGGTCGCCGCGATGTCGTCAACTGCTGTCCAAGTGTGCGGCTGGTCGGGGTCGCTGAACACCCACGCGGGTTGCCCGTTCAAGGTCTGCATCGCATAACGGGCGAGTACGCCGCTCGCGTGGGTGGCGGTCGGGCCGAGATAGTCGGAAGCGCGAGCTTCGGTGACCCGCACCCTTCCCGCTTGGTGAGCGGTCAGTGCGTCGGCCCACATCCGGTTGCGCAGGGCACCCTTGTGATCGGACGCGCGGAGGGGCGAATCCCGGGTGATCGGACCATCGACGCGCCCGTAGCCGTAGAGATTACTCAGGGTCACGAGAACCGCTCCACTGTCTTCGGCTGCCCCCAAGATCGACGCCGCTAACGGTGGCCAGCGCTTCTCCCACACGGGATAGGGACCGGGATTGGCACAGTTGTAGAGCACATCGACGCCGTCGGCACACGCCGCCAACGCGGGACGGTCGGACGCGTCGAGCGCAAGGTGTTCGACGCTCGGATGTGTTGGGTCAACGCCCCCGCGTGTGACGACTTGCACCCGATCGCCCTGCGCGGCCAGGCGCAACGCGAGAGCTGTTCCGATTGGCCCGGCGCCGACCACGAGATGCCTCCGCTGGACCATAACCCCACCATTTCATAGCCCGCGTGATCGGTGAGTACCTAGAACCCGAGCTGCAGCACCAGGATCCCCGGGAAGATCGCAAACGCGACGGTGACCGGCAGGATGAGGAACACCAGCGGGACGAGCATGGATTTTAGGTACCTTTGCCGCCGACCCCGCCCATCGACAAATCGAATGACGTCGGACAGGCTCGGCTCGTGACCACCGATGCGATCCAGATTGAACTCTCACAACTTCGCGCTGCCTTCGACGCAGTGATGCGCCACATCGAGTCCACCTCGGGGAGCATCTTCGAGCTGCGTGCCGACTATTTCTGGTCCGTGCCCAACCCCGACCGTTATGCGGTGGAGGACCAGCCCACTCTCACGATCGGGCAGACCAGTTGGTCCTGGGAGAACCTTCAACGCGAGCGCACCGGGGATGACGAAGAGACGATCGGATTCGCAGCGGTTTGGATCGGCGAAGTTCTCACAGCGATTGGTCACGCCGCCGTGGGTTGATGCGGGTCGCCTTTAGAACCCGAGCTGCAGCACCAGAATCCCCGGGAAGATCGCGAACGCGACGGTGACCGGCAGGATCAGGAACACCAGCGGCACGAGCATCGCGATCTCCTTCTTCCCCGCGGATTCGAGCAGCACGCGTTTCGCGTCGTCTCGGGAATCTTGCGCCTGAGCACGCAGCACCTCGACGAGCGGGGTACCGCGGTCGAGTGCTCCGACGAGTTGATCGATGGTGCGACTCAGCGCGGGCAGCTGGATCTCGTCGGCACAGCGGTTCAGCGCATCCGCGAGCGCGACGCCGGCGTTGACCTGCGCGACCACGGTCGAGAGTTCGTGCGCGAGGTCGCCGCTCCCCGCCCGCGAGACCCGGCGCAGGGCATCCAGCACCGCCTCTCCCGCCGAGAGCGACAGGGTCAGAAATTCGAGCACTGTCGGCAGCTCGGCCGCGATCCGATCGCGACGGGCTCGCGCGGCCCGCGAGAGCAACTGGTCGGGCGCGAGCACCCCGATAGCGACGCCGACCACCACGATCGCCCCGAGCAGAATCGGCGAGACGGCAACAGATCGCGCGACGCCCACCGATGTCAGGATGCCGACGGCAGCACCCGCCGCGCCGAACAGCAACTGCCGCCCGCGCAACGCCTCGACTGTGAGCATCCATCCGGCTTGCCGCAGCCGCCGCTCGACCGAGTCGTCGTCCCCGAAGGCCGCTGCGAGACCGCGACCGACCGACCGCACCGAGGGTGCCAGCAAACCGCCGACGAACGGCAGGGGTTCGGCCGGTCGCCGGTCGAGGAACTCTCGCGCCTCGGGCGAGACGTCTGCGACGTAGGGGGCAACCCGTGAGGCGAGCCGCGTCGCCCCGACTCGCGGAACGAGCGCAAGCAGCGTCCACAGTCCGAGACCCATCAGGATGCCGACCGGCACCGCGAGGGCGAGAAGCGGGGTCACGCGAACCACCTGCGCTCTTCGGGGAGTCGTCCGAGCGCGATCATGATCCGGTAGGCGACGAGTGTCAGCGCGAGTCCGATCGCCAACAGTGCGAGACCGGCTGGCGTGTTGTACGCGGCGGCGGCCTCGGGTCGGGATGCCAGCAGCAGCAACACCACCCACGGCGCGACGACACCGAGGCGGGCCGCACCGCGCACCCACGACTGCCGCGCCTCCACCTCGGACCGCAGCGCCAGATCGGCCCGCAGCGACGTCGCCAACGCCCTCAAGATCGACGGCAACTCCGAGCCGCCGACCTCGCGCGCCATCTTGAGGGTCTCGACGATGCGGTCGGCCACCGGATCCGCGAGGTCAGCCTTCAGCCCGTCGAGAGCAGTGGCGAGGTTGCCCGACCCGAGCGCCCGCCGCTCGAAGGCACGAAACGCGGCCCGCGTCTCGACCGGGCCAACTTCGGCGAGCGCCCCGACAGCTTCCGCAAGGGGAACACCCGCCCGGATGCCGGCCACCAGGTGATCGACGAGGTCCGGCCAGGCGAGACGGGTCGCCTTTCGCAGCGCGCGAGCCCGCACCCCGAGCACCGCGAGAGGGATCGACGCACCCACCGCCGCCGCACCGAGTGCCAGAGCCGGCACCGGAGCCACGGCGAGCACGACTGCTCCGAGCGCGAGGCCCACGAGCACACTCACCGCGATCGGAACGCCGACTGCGACCCTGCCGAGCCCGGCCTGCGCCAACCGAACCCGCAATCCATCCAGCAGCTGCGGCCGCGTAACTCGGGTCGCAGGCGCAGGCCACAACCACGGAGAGACGACGAGCAACACACCAGCGCCGAGGAGCAACCCGACGACGAGGATCATCGCGATCCCCGCAGGTAGGCGGCGGGGTCGACTCCCGCACGCGTGAGTTTCTCGCGCTGCACCGGCAGGTCACCCGTCGCGACGAGGTCGGCTCCGCGCCGTTCGAACAGTCGAGTGGATTCGATCCCGGCGTCGACCACCCGACCGGTCGGGGCGACGATTTCGACCACGTGCCGATGGCCGGTGCGGTCGAGTTCCGCATGTACGACGAGGTCGATCGAGTGGGCAACCGTCGGCACGACGAAGGAGGCGTCGATGTTGCGGCCGGCGAGCAACGGGAGGGTGCACAACTTTCGCAGGGCATCCGAGGCCGAGTTGGCATGGAGGGAACACATCCCCGGGAGGCCCGAGTTGAGCGCAATCAACAGGTCGAGAGACTCGGCTTCGCGCACCTCGCCCACCACGAGTCGGTCGGGGCGCATCCTCAGTGCCTCTTTCACCAACCTGCGCAGCGACACCTCGCCGGTACCCTCCAACGACGACTGGCGACACTGCATCGCCACCCAGTCGGGCGCCGAGACCGCGAGTTCGAAGGTCTCCTCGACCGTGACGATCCGCTCCTCAGGCCGGGCCGACCCGAGCAATGCCCCGAGCATCGTCGTCTTACCCGATTGGGTGGCCCCTGACACCAGGATGTTCAGCCCGGCCCAGACGGCGGCGTGCAGAAACTCCGCGGCCTGTGGTGTGAGCGACCCCAGCCGCACGAGTTCGGTCAGGTTGCGCATGCCCGAGCGGAACTTGCGGATGTTGACCGCCCAGTTGCTGCGCGTGATGTCGGGGATGGCGACATGCAGCCGCGTGCCGTCGGGAAGCGAGGCGTCAACAAATGGCGAGCTCAAATCCACGCGTCGCCCGGTCGACCGCAGCATCCGCTCGACCAGGTCGCGCACGTCGGCTTCATCGAGGTCGAGATGGATGCGTTCCGACACCCCGTCACGGGCGATGAAGATGCGAGACGGGTCGTTGATCCAAATCTCTTCGACACTCGGATCATCGAGCAGAGGCTGAAGCAGACCGAGTCCGGTGACCGCCGCGATCACTTGACGCGAGACTGCGGCCTCGTCGGCGAGGAGCGGCGCCGACCCGCCGAGTGCGTGCTCGGAGTAGCTGCGCACCGCATCCCGCACATACCGGTCGACCAGTTCGGTGTCGGTGGCGACATCGACGCCCTCGCGCCGCACGCGCTCGCGCACCTTGTCGGTGATGAGGTCGAGGGCTGCGGTCACCCCGCCATTCTGGGAAAGGCCGCCATCCGCCAGCCGACGTTCTCCACAGGTCGCGCCCCATAGCCGCCTGGCGAGGTCGCTATTGCCGACGCCGACCGCCAAGCTAGACGAGTGACCGACACCGCAGCGACCGCGATCGTGTCACTCGAACGCCTGCGGGCATCCCTCGCCGACCCGGGGCTTCAGTTGCCCCTCGATGGCGCAGCCGAGCACCGGGAGTCCGCGGCCGCGGCGGTGCGGCAGATCGACGACTACATCCGCCCGCGTCTTGCCGACCTCGATGCCCCGCTCCTCGCGGTCGTCGGCGGGTCCACCGGCTCGGGCAAGTCGACGATCGTGAACGCCCTGATCGGCACACCCATCACGCGGGTCGGGGTGATTCGGCCGACGACTCGGCAGCCGATTCTGGTACACGCGCCGGGTGACGCCCAGTGGTTCGCGTCGACGCGCATCCTGCCCGGGCTTGCCCGCGTACGCGGCACGATCAGCGCCTCGGGCACCCACGCGTCGGCCGCGGGAGATACGCCGGCTGTGTCTCGCATCAACGAGTTGATGGTGCTGCCGCACGAGCGGGTTCCGGCGTCGCTCGCGATCATCGACGCGCCCGACATCGACTCGGTGGCCGATGAGAACCGCGCGCTGGCCGGCCAGTTGCTCGCCGCGGCCGACCTCTGGCTCTTCGTCACGACCGCGAATCGGTACGCCGACGCGGTGCCGTGGCGGCTGCTCGAGGATGCTGCAGAACGGTCGGTCACCGTCGGTGTGGTGCTCAATCGCGTGCCCCCGGGAGCAGCCGAAGATGTGCTGCCCGACCTCACCTCAATGCTCGCCACCCGCGGCTTGGCTGACGCGCCCATCTTCGTGATCGACGAACAGCCTCTCGACGAGCTCGGGATGCTGCCGGCCCCCGCCGTCGCCGAGCCGCTGAAGTGGCTCACCGAGATCGCCGGCAACCGGGTCGAGCGCACTCGGATCGCGGCCCGCACCCTCGGCGGCACGATCATCGACCTCGATCGCCGAGTCGCGCTCATCGCCGAAGCCCGGCAAGCGCAACTGGACTGGATCGTCGGTGCCGATGCGATCGCCGCCGCCGACTACGAGAAGGCGATCGAGGCCGTCGAAGCGGCAACGAGCGACGGTGCCCTGCTGCGCGGCGAAGTTCTCGCTCGCTGGCAAGACTTCGTCGGAACATCCGACTTCTTCCGCAAAGTGGAGTCGTGGTTCTCGCGCGCCCGCGACACCGTGACCGCGTGGGTGTTGGGCCGCCCGAATCCGGTCATCGACGTCGAGATGCAGATCGAGAGCGGCCTGCACGCCGTGATCGTCGACCAGGGTGGACGTGCGGCGGCTTCTACCTGGGCGGGCCTTCAGCGCAGCGCCGCCGGCCGCGACCTCGCCGCGGGCCATCCGGAACTCGCGTCGGAGAGCCCCGCCTTCTCCGATAGCGCGGCGGTGTCGGTGCGCGACTGGCAAGGTGCGGTGCTGCAGCTCGTGCGGGATAAGGCTGGCGCGAAGCGCGTGCGCGCCCGGGTGATTTCGATCGGACTCAACGTCGTCACGGTTGCGCTGATGATCGTGGTCTTCGCCTCGACCGCTGGACTCACGGGCGGCGAACTGCTGATCGCGGGCGGGTCAGCGGTGCTCGGGCAGAAACTGCTGGAAACCATCTTCGGTGAAGACGCCGTGCGGCAGCTCGCCACCGAAGCGCGTCGCGATCTCAGCGATCGAGTGCGCGCCCTGTTCGACACCGAGCGGGAGCGCGTCGCCGCGGCGCTCGAACCGATGCGCTTCGGGGCGACCCCCGACGTGCTGCGGCGCGAGTCTCAGGCGCTCCTCGAAGACGTGCAGCGCGCCGGGGTTGCATCGTGAACGGTTGCCTCGTGAACGGTTGCCTCGTGAGCGAAGCGACGTGAGCGTCTCACTCGACGACCGGCTCACCGCTCTGCGCACCCTGAGCACGGCGGGCGAGGGCCGCATCCCGCCGGCGCTCGCGGCGCAGACCGACGCGCTGCTCGAACGGGCCTCGGCGCGACGGGAGCGATCGCCCGGCTCCACCGTCGTCGGGGTCTTCGGTGCCACCGGCTCGGGCAAGTCGAGCCTCGTGAACGCGCTGGTCGGTGCCGATGTTGCGCGCACGCATGTACGGCGACCGACGACCTCCGAGGCACTCGCGGTGACCTGGGATCCGGAGGGAGCCGTCGACCTGCTCGACTGGCTCGAGGTGCGGGATCGCATCACGCAGGGCACGCCCCTCGACCCCCGCGCGCAGCAACTCGTGTTGCTCGATCTGCCCGACTTCGACTCGGTCGAGAGCCGCAACCGCGACGAGGCCGAGCGACTGGCAGCGCAGGTCGACGCACTGATTTGGGTGGTTGACCCGCAGAAATACGCGGACGATGTGCTGCACGCGCAGTTCATCACCCCGCACGCTCGGCACGCCGAGGTGACGCTCATCGTGCTCAACCAAACCGACCTTCTGGCGGCCGCCGATGTGCCGAAGGTCGTCGCGTCGTTGAAGCAGATCGTTCACCGGGACGGCATCGCGAAGGCGAAGGTGATCCCGGTAAGCGCGCGCACCGGCGCCGGAGTCGACGCACTGCGCACCGCCATCGGCGACCTCGCGGCGGCACGCAGTGCGCGCGACGCACGGCTCGCGGCCGACATCGCCGCACTGGCCGACCGGATGCCGGACCCTGGTTCCGCACGCCGGCCCGACGCCCGCGCGATCAGCGTTCTCATCGAGGAGGTCGGGGTTGCTGCAGGCGTCGACGTCGTCGCGCGCGCGGTCGCGGGCTCGTACCGCAAGCGGTCAGCTCAAGCCACCGGGTGGCCGCTCATCTCTTGGATCTCGCGTTTTCGGGCCGACCCACTCGCCCGCCTGGGACTCGGTGCCGCGCGCACCAAGCCTTCGAAAGGCACCGGACACGACCCCGCGGTCCATCGCACAAGCCTGCCGCCCCAGAGTGCGGCTGCGCGCGCGAAGGCCTCGCTCGCGGTGCGGGCTTTCGCCGACGCGGCCGCGGTCGGCCTCAC
Source organism: Pseudolysinimonas sp. (assembly GCF_039912695.1). Lineage (GTDB taxonomy): Bacteria > Actinomycetota > Actinomycetes > Actinomycetales > Microbacteriaceae > Pseudolysinimonas_A. The sequence goes on along the minus strand of NZ_JBDSPJ010000024.1, from coordinate 50,282 downwards.
CGAGCAGTGGCGCAGCGGACTCCGCACCCAGGCGGAGGGCGCGCTCACGACTCTTCCCGACTCCCTCGACCACGCGATCGCACGCACCTCGCTCCCTGCGCGTGGCTCCTGGTGGTGGGTTCTGTTCTCGATCGTGCAGTGGGCCGCCATCGTGACGGCCCTGGTCGGGATCGGTTGGCTGCTCGCGGCGGCCTTCCTGCCCCGATTCGGATTTCCCGCCCCGGAGGTTCCGGAGGTCGAGGGGTGGGCGGTTCCGACCCTGCTGATCGTGGGCGCTGTGCTCGTCGGCATCCTGCTGGGTCTTCTCGGCGGAGTGCTCGCCGCGCTCACCGCCGCATCACGACGGCGGCGCGCGCGGCGGCGACTGCTCACTTCGGTCGGGGATGTCGTGCGCGAACAGGTCGTCGAGCCGCTCGTCGCCGACCTGTCCCGAGCCAAAGACTTCGCGGCGGCGCTGAAGGTCGCGACCACCTAGCTTCAGATCGCGCGCTACTTGTTCGTGAGCCCCGAGAGCAGCAGCGTCGCGACGCCGACGAGGATCTGCACGACGAGCACGATGAACGGCAGTCGGATCGCAGCGAACGAGCGACCACGGCGATAGAGCACGACGAGCACGACCACGATGACGACCAGCAGCACTCCGAGCGAGCCGAAGCCGAACCCGAGAATCTGGCTCAGGTAGGCCAGTGGCTGGGCGACATCCACCTTGTCGGGGTTGAGCGTGTCGAGCACTGCCTCGACCAGTCGGCCGACGATCAGCGGAAAGCCGATCACCAGCGAGCTGAGCACTACGGCGAGCGTGTGCAGACGGGACGTACGGGGCGAATTGGTGACGTCAGTCATGAGAACCTCCTCGTTCTTTACTTCACGCTAGCGCTCACGACGGCGAATACTCACCCCAGCTACATCGTGCGCACAGGATGAGCGGGTAGGTTCGCCGTATCTGGAGCGTCCCGCTCGCCCGCCGACTGAGAAGTCGTACCCGACGATCCCGAGGCCTCTTGTCTCTCGCTTCCGCCGCTGGCACCTTCCGCACCACGACGCCCCGCACCGGGGCCCCGAGCGGGTTCGCCCCGCTGCTGAACCGGGTGAAAGAAGCGGGACTTCTGCGCCGCAGCCAGGTCTTCTACCTGAGCCTGCTGACCACCCTGGTGCTCGCTCTCGGCGGCGCGATCGCCGGGTTCGTGCTGCTCGGTAACTCGTGGTTCCAGTTGCTGATCGCGGGAGCCCTCGGCGTGATCTTCACGCAGTTCGCGTTCCTGGGGCATGAGGCATCCCACCGCCAGGTCTTCACCTCGGGTAAGGCCAACGACCGCGTCGGCCGGGCTGTCGCGTCAGGCCTCGTCGGCCTCTCGTACTCCTGGTGGATGAACAAGCACACCCGCCACCACGGCAACCCGAACGTCGTCGGCAAAGATCCCGACCTCGACATTGACACCGTGTCGTTCGTGGATGTCGACGCCGCCTCCGCCCGCGGAGTACGCGCCTTCATCACCCGTCACCAGTCGAAGCTGTTCTTTCCGCTGCTCGCGTTCGAAGGCATCAACCTGCACGTGAAGTCGTTCCTTCACGCCTTTGGCAAGGGCAAGGTCGACAACCGTTCGCTCGAGATCGTGCTGCTCGTCGTGCGCATGGTGGTTGTCGTCACTCCGATCTTCCTGGTGCTACCGCTCGGGATGGCGTTCGCCTTCCTCGGCGTGCAACTCGCGGTCTTCGGCCTCTACATGGGCCTGTCGTTCGCGCCGAACCACATCGGCATGACGATGTTCACGATCGATGCCAAGCCCGACTTCCTGCGCAAGCAGGTTCTCAGCTCACGCAACATCCGCGGCGGGATGCCGATGACGGCACTCATGGGCGGGCTCAACTACCAGATCGAGCACCACCTGTTTCCGAGCATGGCTCGCCCGCAGCTAGCCGCCGCGCGCAAGATCGTGCGCGAAACCTGCGCCCGCGACGGCATCGCCTACACGGAGACGACTCTGGTCGAGGCATACAGGGTCGTTCTCGCCTACATGCGTACCGTCGGCCGCAGCGCCCCGCGAGTGTTCGAGTGCCCGGTCGTCATGGACTACGGGCGGCTCTGAGCTCCGGTTCCAGCTCAGGCAGCCGGAATGACCTTGCGCACGACGTTCTTGCGCAACCCGAGCGGGCGGATGTAGTCGAACCCAGCCTTCTCGAACATCTCGCGGGTGCCGTTGTGCAGGAACGACGACGACGTCTTCTTTCCCTCCACGAGGGTGTTCGGGTAGCTCTCCACGACTCCCCCGCCTGCCGCGGCGATGAGGTCAAGCGCCCCCTGCAGTGCCTCGTACGCGACGCCCGCGCGCCGGTGATCGCGATCGACGAAGAAGCAGGTGATGCGGTAGGTCGCCGGGTCGATGCCCGAGGCATCCCGTTCCTTGCGGTGGTAGATGTTGGGCAGTTCGACCGGTGAACCGTATTCCGCCCAGCCGATCGCGGTCTCACCCTCGAAGACGAGAGCCGCGTGCGCGATGCCCATCTCAACCATCCGCTTCTTGAAGTCATGGCCGCCGAGCTCCTTCTTGGGGGCAGCCTCGGTGTCTGCGTGGAAGTAGCTGCACCAGCATCCACCCCACACGCCGTTGTGCTTCTCGATGAGGGCCGCGTAGGCGTCCCAGGTGTCGAGCGTCAGCGCCTTGATGGTGTGGTCGGCCATGCGACCTTTTTACGCCACACCACGGACTCGCGGAACTACCGACTTCGCGGAGCTACGGTCGCCGCGCGGGGAGCGGCGAGGTCGCCGACCCACCGCTGCGGCGCCCGCCAAGCGGAACGGCGTGGGTCGACCCGGTCGGCAGCTTGTGTCGCACGAGCGAGGCGCCCTCGACATCCACATTGGGCAGGATGCGGTTGAGCCACTTCGGCAGCCACCATGCGGCCCGGCCGAGCAGGTGCAGCAGGGCAGGCATCAGCACGAGCCGCACCAGGAAGGCGTCGAACAGCACGCCGATCGCCATGCCGAACCCGAGGGGTCGAATCATCGCCAGGTCGCTGAAGATGAATCCGCCGAAGACCGACACCATGATGATCGCCGCTGCGATGATCACCGACCGCGCCCCCCGCACACCCGCGGTGACGGCGGCGCGCGCGGGCACCCCGTGCACGTACGCCTCGCGGATGCCGGATCCGATGAACAACTGGTAGTCCATCGCGAGGCCGAACAACACACCGGTCAGGATGATCGGCAGGAAGTTCATCACCGGTCCCGGGTCGTGCACGCCGAAGATCTGGCCGAACCATCCCCACTGGAAAATCGCGGTGACCGCACCCAGGGCGGCGAACAGCGATAGCAGGAACCCACCGGTCGCGATCAGCGGCACGAGCAGCGACCGGAACACGACGATCATGATCAGGATCGACAGTCCGATCACGACCGCGAGGTAGAGCGGCATCGCGTCGGCGATGATCTTCGACATGTCGATGTTGCCGCTGGCCTGGCCGGCGACGCCGATCAGGGCCGCACCGTTTGCGATGGTGTCGACCGGCGACAGGGCGCGCAGATCGGCGACCAGGGTCTCGGTCGAAACGCTGGTCGGGCCGTCGGCGGGCACCACCTGGAAGGCGAGGAGTGAACCGTCGGTCGAGACGCCGACCGGGGCGACAGCGACGACATCCCTCTGCTGCATCAGTACCGACTCGATCTGAGCCTGCATGCGCATGACGGCGACACTGTCGGTCGCGTCGACGGCGGTGGCCGGTTCGGCGGTGACGACGAGGGTGCCGTTGCGACCCGCCCCGAACTGCTGGGCGATGGTCGTGTAGGTGCGGTACTGGGTGGAGGCTGTCGCCTCTGACGAACCGTCAGGCAACCCGAGTCGCATCGAGAGCGCCGGGATGGCGGCGACCAACAGGATGCCGACGACCGCGAGCGCCGACACGATCGCACGCCAGGTCGGCATCGCCTTCGGAACCGAGGGCACGTGATCGGGGTTGTTCAGCTTCGCGCGAGCGCGCTTGGGCAGCACTCGCATGCCGACCAGCGAGAGCAACGCGGGAGTGAGGGTGATCGCGACCAGCACGGCGACGGCGACGCAGACGGCACCGACGGTTCCCATCACACCCAGGAACGGGATGCCGGTGATGTTGAGAGCAAGCAGTGCGATCAGAACTGTCGCGCCGGCGAACACGACGGCGTTGCCGGCGGTGCCGTTCGCCAGTGCGATGGAGTCCTTGAGGTCCGCGCCCGACTTCAGCTGCCGTCGATGCCGATTGATGATGAACAGCGCGTAGTCGATGCCGACCGCAAGGCCGAGCATCACGCCGAGAACCGGGGTAACCGAGGCCATGTCGACGACGCCCGAGAACGAGAGCGACCCGGCAACTCCGACTCCGACTCCGACGAGCGACGAGATGAGAGGCAGCACGGCGGGAAGCAGCGAGCCGAGCAGTACGACGAGCACGATCGCGGCGATCAGCACGCCGGTCACTTCGCCGACACCGAGGATGCCGTCAAGAGAGTTCGCGATCTCACTCGAGTAGTCGATGGTCACACCTGAGATGGCGGCGCTATCGAGTTGGGCCGCGACAGCATTCTTGATGTCAGGGCTGAGGGTGAACAGGGTGTCGGTGAAGAGCACTGTCGCGGCGGCGGTGCTGCCGTCGGTCGACACCATGCGAATCTCGCTCGAGTAGTTCAACAACTGCTGGCCGAGGTCGACCTGCTCCTGCTTGGCGTCGAGCTTGGCCAGGGCGGTTTGGTAGGCGGCGGCGTCCATGAAGGCCTGACCCTTGGTGAGCTGGGCACGGGCGACGTCGAGTTGAGTTGAGGCATCGGCGAGCTGCTGCGTCTGGTCGGCGCGGTGCAGCTCGGTGGCAAACGGGTCGACTGTCGAGCCGACCCCGTTGAGGTTGCCGACCCGAGTGAGAAGGGACGAGATCGCGGTCTGCTGGTCGGCGGTGAGTGCCGCGCCGTTCTGCGTCTGGAAGACGACAGTTCCGACCGCGCCCCCCACGCCATCCAGCTCGGTGGTGAGTTTGTCAGTGACCTGCTGCGTCGCGGTGTTCGGGATGCTGAACCCGGTCGCGAGCTGACCGCCGCTGATCAGGTAGCCGCCGCCGGCTCCACCGAGCAGCACGATCCAGGCGATGACGACCAGCCAGGGGCGACGAGCCGAGAATCGGCCGAGCCGGGAGAGCAGACGAGCCACGAGGTGCCTTTCGAAGAGTTCCGTGCGGGATGGCACTTCTTTGGGCCGAACATCAGGCTATCCGACACGTGTTGGATAAAGGACAACTGTCGGCGAACTATCAGTTAACGCAGAGTGCGCGCGCAAACGCCCGTTGCTGCCACAATCGGAATGTGGTTGATCCGAGAATCGCGAGGACGCGGCAGAGCCTGGAGGAAGCCCTCTTCGCATTGGCCCGTGAGCGCGAACTTGACGCGATCTCGGTCGCCGACATCACGGAGCGCGCCGGAGTGAACCGCAGCAGCTTCTACCAGCACTATGCCGACAAAGACACTCTGCTCGCCGACGCGATCGACGCCGCTGCGGAGGAGGCCGGTGCCGACCTCCCCATGCCGTTCGAGCTCACCGTCGCCCCGCCCGCGGTCCTCGTGCACTATCTCAAGCACATCGAGGAGAACGCTGACGTCTACCGCCGGATGTTCGCCGCCCACGGATCGGGCGTCGCGGTCGACCGCCTCCGCTCGCGCATCGAGGTCATCGCCCGGAGCGGCATCGACGGTGCCCCCGTTCCGCTGGCTGACGGCATCCCCCACGACGTTCTCGCCGCGGGACTTGCCGGTTCTGTGCTCGCCGTCATTCAAGTCTGGGTTGCACGCGACCCGCGACCGCCCGCCGAAACCGCGGCGATGTGGGTGTGGCAAGTTCTGCTCGGACCTGCCCTCACGCAGCAGGCCGCGGCACTCAGCGCCCAGCGCACCCTTAACGCGCCGTCCACTCCAAAAGGCGGTCCAACGGCCAGGTCATGACGATGCGCTCGGGGACCACCTCGTTGCGACGGACTAGCCGGGGAGACCCCCCATTGGGTTGTTGGGATTCACTTTCATGAACTGATGTAAGGCTCCGATGCTCCATTCACCGCTGCTTTGGGAGCAATCGTTCGTCAACTGATTGGCTCGGTCTGAACCCATCCACGGGGCGAATTGGATTTCATACCCGCCGCCTTGAGTAAAGCCGCTGAACTCTATTCCCTGCGCTTTCAGGCAATCGCCCATGCGCGTCGTCATCTCTGCGTACTCCTGGTCCGAGATCTCCCCATCTCGAAGCGCATCGCGCTCGAAGTCCGATCTAGCCGAGACGTAGTAATCGTGGAACTCAGAAGCCCAAGGCCCCTCGAAATGGGGCACGTCCGAGCTTGCCGTCTCGCTCGAATCTGCGGGAGCCGGACCACACGCGGTGAGAGGGATGAGTAAGCAGGTCGCGAGCAACGCGAGCACAGCGGCTCTGTCACGAACCCGGACAGGCGCCTGTGCCTGGCGCTTCATCGGCTGGCCTCAGCGGAACAAATCACGAATGATCCTCCAGTTTGCTCAGACCGGAAGCTACCCGACGAAAGTGAGAATGCCCTTCGACTTCACTTCTCCTTCAACGCCCGGTCCACTCCAGAAGGTCGTCGAGTGGCCAGGTCGTGACGATTCGTTCGGCAGGCACGCCGGCGCGTTCGGCACGCTCGGCGCCGTAGTCGAGCAGCGAGAGTTGCCCCGGTGCGTGCGCGTCGGAGTCGATCGAGAACAGGCACCCCGCCTCGAGCGCCATCGCGATCAACTCGTCGGGCGGATCCTGACGCTCAGGCCGCGAATTGATCTCAACGGCCACGCGGCGCTCAGCGCACTCGGCAAAGATCGCGGCGGCGTCAAACGTCGAACCCGGCCGAGTGCCACGAGACCCTTCGACCAGACGGCCGGTCATGTGGCCGAGCACGTCGGTGTGCGGATCACGGATGGCGGAGAGCATCCGCTTCGTCATCTCACGCGGGTCGGACTTCAGTTTCGAATGCACGCTGGCGACGACGACATCCAGCTTGTCGAGCATCTCGGGGGTCTGATCGAGGGTGCCGTCTTCGTTGATGTCAACCTCGATGCCCTTCAGCAGCGTGAATCCGTGGTCGTGGAACTTCTCTACGATCACGAGTTGCTCTTCGAGCCGCTCGGCCGAGAGCCCGCGTGCGATCGTGAGCCGCGGGGAGTGGTCGGTCAGCGCGAGGTACTCGTGCCCGAGTTTCAGCGCCGCCGCGACCATCAGGTCGATCGAGGTGAGTCCGTCCGACCACTCGCTGTGCGCGTGCAAGTCGCCCCTGAGTTGCTTCCTGAGCTCGCTCTCGGCGGGCCCGTTCACTGACCGAAGGTTCGCGAGATAGTCGGGCACCTCGCCGGCGAGCGACTGCTGGATGACCTTGTACGTCGAATCGCCGATGCCCGCCACGTTCTTGAGCCGCAGCGGATCATTCAGGATGGCGGGGTCGAGTTCGGCGATCGCCGCGGCGGCCGTGCGGAAGGCTTTCGACTTGTAGCGAGCCGACCGCTCCCGCTCGAGCAGGTACGCGATCTCGGTCAGCGAATCGAGAGGATCCATCGGTTCGACCGTACCCGCGTCCGTAGAATTGCCGTGCGCGGGAGTGGTGAAATGGTAGACACGCAGGATTTAGGATCCTGTGCCGAAAGGCGTGTGGGTTCGAGTCCCACCTTCCGCACCAAGGGATATCTCCGGGCGTCGTGAACGGCGGATCATGGGTGCCGCCACGATCGGGGCGATGCTCATCGCGGAGAGCGTGCTCTTGTCGCGATCATCTTTGGCAAGCCGATTGCACCCACTCGGATGTCGCCCGACGGGACCGACTGCGAGGTGATCGGCGTCCCCATTTGTGCGGACTATTTGGGTCCCGATTTAAGGTGTACCTTGCGAACAAGTCGCATCCAATGCGGTTGCGCGAAAGGATCAGGATGAAATCCCAATTGTCTTTGCACGCCCGAAAGGGAGTGAAGCTCGGGGCTCTCGCGGCTGCGGTCGCGCTCGCCGGTGTTGTCTTTGTCGGTGCTCCCGCGAACGCCCTCGGAAACGCGGCCGGACTGTGCGCATCGGGCGTTCTCTTCACCGGAAACTCGACGATGTCCCAGGCCTCGTCCGCCAAGGCCGCCTCGACATGTGGCAATGTCGGCGCTGCGTCGCAATACCGCGTGTTCACCGGCGGCAGCTTGATCTACTCCTCCACAACGTACGGCCTTTACAGCGCTGTTGCTTCCGTCCCGGGCTACGCCGGTGGGAATCGTGGCGAAGGCGGTCGACACACCGTGACCGGTGCTGCCACGGGTTACGTGTCATCCTTCAACACGTGACACCAAGCTCAATGATGAGAGCGGCCATCCTTGCGTTGGTCGCTCTCATCGGCGCGGTTACCCTTGCGAGTTGCACTTCCTCGCCAACGGTGCCATCGAATGCTCAACAAGTTTCTGATCAGGCAATCGCCTCGTCGTCTCCTGACGTGATCGCCGCACTGTCCGATGGCGTCGTCTCTCGCGATGATTATGACGCCGGCTACCGTCGCTTCGCCGCATGCATGGACGCTGGCGGCATCCCATTGCTCGACCAGCCCATGGAAGAGGACACTCATTACTACGGCGTTCCTCAAGAAGCAGTTGACTCGGGGCTGTATGACCGCTGCTACAACCTTGAGTTCTACGCGATCGATGTCGCTTGGCAGATTGCGCATCCGACGATCGCGACCAGACTTTCGACCTGCTTATATCTCGCTGGCGACTCGTTTGTTGGTACGGTCGAAGAAATGAAGCAACGTTTGATCGAAATCGGCAAAGATCCGGAAGCGTGCCTCGCGGGGAAATGACGCGGGTAAAACGTGACGTTAGTCCTAGGTCCCGTCCGTCATTGAACCCGCCGCCATGGCTTGTGCCATCTTTCCTTTGGATCACGCCCGCGATCGCGTTCGCGATCGTCGTTCCCTTAGCTTTCGCTGGCGACGAGGCCGCAGTCGCGCCGGCGAAGGGACCGCCGACAGTCGTAGTCGGGGAACGCAGTCGGGATCTCCGCGTTGACATCGTCGCGTCTGTTGGACTCGGTCCCACGAGAAGCGTGGCCTCTCCGGTTTCAGGGACAATTACAGGGGTGTCCGAGCTCGCTTCGGGGTCGGTCTCTCAAGCAACGACGCTCGTGACGATCGACGGGACTCAAATCATCGCCGAAGTCGGCGGCTCGCCGCTCTACCGGGAGCTCAAGCTCGGCGATCACGGGCCGGATGTCGTGACCCTTCACGGTCTGCTGGCGGCGCGCGGTATGGAGGTGGCGGTGGAATCTGACACCTTCGACCGTCAAACTCTCGCTGCAGTGCGCGCCCTTCGTTTGAGCCTCGGTGCACCGGCCGGCAGCACATTTGGGCCGGAATACGTGGCCTACGTGCCGCCGACCGCTGTCATCACATCAGTGCGTGTTTCGGTGGGCGATGTCGTTACGGCGTCGGCCGGAATCTTTGACCTAGCACGGGAGGTGCGGAGCGTGACGTTGCGCACTGCTGACGGTTCCGCCCGGCTCGATCAATTCGAGGACGCCGCTACGAGTCTCGTCGTTGGTAACGATAGCCTCGAGTTGAAGTCAGTTCATTTGGACGACAAAGACCAGGCCGCCCTGTCAGCATTCATAAGAGATCGGATCGCTGACGGCTCGATCGTCTTGGACGACTCGGGCAAGGCGAGCGGCCTCTCTCTAGCGCTCGCCGCTCCGATCCGGGTTGGGACAGTCCCAACCACCGCTGTCTACTCGTCTCCTAGCGGCGCCTTGTGTGTCTTCCAAGTCGACGCCGGAACCTACCTGCCCGTGCGGATCGAAGACGTCATCCCGAGCACCGAAGTTGGTGTCGCGTACGTGGATCGCTCGCTCGTCGGCCGTAACGTTCAATTGCGTGTCTCTGAACTCGACCGCAAGGTACTGGACCTGTGTGGATAGAGCTCGACGACGTCGGCATTTCATATGGCGACCGGGTGATCTTCTCGGGCCTCTCTGGGCGAATACCGGAGCGCCAGCTGACGGCACTGGTTGGCCCGTCTGGATCGGGCAAAACCTCTCTACTGGCCGCTCTCGCCGGCTTTGATCAGCCAACGATTGGTCGGATTGCCCTCGTTGAGGAAGGTCGAAGAAGTCCTCCATCCTCTCGCGAGGCGATCTGGCTTCCGCAGGGCGCGAATTCGCTGCCACTTCGCTCAGTACTCGATAACGTCGCGATCGCGGCCCTTGCCAATGGCTTGGCTCGCACGGAGGCCAATGAACGTAGCCTTGCCGCCCTTCAACTTGTCGGATTGGCGCAGAGAGGAAGCGTGAAGGCCGGGACTCTTTCAGGCGGTGAGCTTCAGCGTCTTGCGATGGCAAGAGGCCTGGTCAGCAGCAGGTCGATCATTCTTGCCGATGAGCCGAGCGCCGGTCTGGATGTCGAAAACGTTCGTCTTGTTTCATCGCTCCTTCGCGATCTAACGCGGTTTGCGACGGTGGTGGTCGCGACTCACGACGACGTCCTGCGGACGGTAGCAGACCACGTGATTGACCTTCGGAACTTGACGTGAACGGTCGTTGGAGAACCGGTGCGATCTTCGATGAGGCCCGTCGCAACGCGCTGCTATGGCGATCTCGTCAATCGATCGCCATAGCAGTCTCCATTCTTTTGGGACTTGGACTTGCGCTCACTTCCGCCAGTGATTGGCACACGCTGTCACGCAACATTGAATCGCTCGACCTCAGGGGACGGAACGTCCTGATCGCTCAGGCCACTGATCCGGCGAGCCCCGCAGAGATCTCAATTGCATCCTGTGAGGCGACATCCGAGCTCCTGGCGGTCGAGCGTGCTGGCGCTGTCGTCGCGTTGGATTCAACCAACGTCACTCAATTGGGACCAAGGGTTCCTCTCGTCGGGGTTAGCCCCTCGCTCCTTCCGGAACTCGATCATGTGGCGGCAGTGGTGGGGTCGAGCCTCGGCCTAGCGCCCGGCGACATCACCCTCGTGGTCGAGGGGGAAGTGTTGACTGCTCGTGTGGGCCAGCCCCAGCCCGAAGCTTTCGGCTTGAATTCAGCAGTGGCGGTCCGGGTCCCATTCACGACGACTTGGACGCGTCAGTGCGTGATCGAACTGGGCGATTCCGAGTCGGTGACGAGGCAAGCGGCCCTGATTTCGGCCCAGCTGCGTACTGATGGCGGCGACATTGCCGTCACTCCCTATGTCAACGAAACCTTCGACATCTTGCAGGCATTTGGAAGTAGGCCAACAAGATGGGTCCCGCTCGGCTTCGGGCTACTGGGACTCATCCTTGGCGGCGCACTGTTATCGATGCGCAGCAGCGAACTGGCCGCTTATCGGCTTTCAGGGACGAGCCGGCGTGACTTGGTGATACTTCTCGCAGCCGAGCAGGCACTCTTGGCTGGCGTCACGGTTGCATTTGGATCGTTCGGCTGCGTGATCGCTCTCCTCGTGGTACCCACCATGCCGCTGACCACGTTGTTGTGGCCATGGGTCACTGGCCTGACATCTTTGGTCGGGTTCTGGTTTGTCGCCTATTTCGCAACCCGACGAAGCCCAGCCGTCCTCGCTCGAGATCGCTGAGAGGACCTGAGGCTGACGCGCTCTGCGGCCCTTTCGAGACCACCACGCCGTTCGACCCCGTTGACAGAAGGTTGGGAAAGTCTGCGCTAGCAGCAGCTCAAATGGCTTGGGACCCACACTCGAATCCCCTGCGCTCTCTGCCTCTTGCCGGCTTGACCGCTCGCTCTGCTGAGACGTAGATTCGAATTTCAATCAATCGGACTCAGCGCCCACACCGGAGTGGTCCCATGACAGACTTCGACGGCCCGAGCATCGCGGACTTCGGCCCGCATTTAATGCTCGCAATCCTGCCGGGCATAGCGCTGACGTTGCTCGTCGTGGGGATTGTTGTCGCCTTGCTCGTCAGGGCGGCGCGCTCCGAATGACCGCCCAAAGGGGAACCTGAGAGCAGAGCTCTGCGTCCACTGCCTCCGCGCAGGTGCCGGTCGATGGTCTAGTGCTATCCGATCGCGGGCGTCTGGTCGCCGCAGCGTACAGTCCCTGATCTCAGCGAAGGATCCCGGTCCAAGTTTTGGAGCGGCCCTGCGAACTTTTGGATCGGACTTAGGCCGCTCCACGTGCTCACGCTCTCCACGCTCACAGGGGTCAACAGCCATTCTGTGTGGTCCGAGGGGCCAAGACCCGATCCCCAACTCTGCCCAGCGGAGGACAGGTACGCTGAGCGGAACGTATCCGCCGATCGCGATGCGACCGACGACTGGAGCACCGTGCTTTCTCTGCTGGCAGCAGTTCCTGCGGGCCTCATTCCGTGGCTTGACCCGGCCGCGATTATCAATGCGGCGGGTCCGTGGGCGGTGCTGGTGGTCTGCATCATCATCTTCGCCGAGACCGGTCTGCTGATCGGTTTCATCCTCCCGGGTGACACGTTGCTCATCATCTCGGGACTTCTCACCTTCACCGGTGCCGAGAAGGGGACCGGCATCCTGTTGCCGATCTGGCTGGTCTGCCTGGGGATCTCGTTTGCGGCCTTCGCCGGCGGTGAAGTCGGCTACCTGATCGGCCACAAGGCGGGGCCGCGCATCTTCGAGCAGAAAGAGAGCGGGCTGTTCTCGAAAGAGAATGTCGTTCGCACCAACAAGTTCTTCGACCGGTTCGGCCTGCTCGCGATCGTCGCGGCTCGCTTCGTACCGATCGTGCGCACCTTCGCCCCGGTCGCCGCTGGCGTCGGTCACATGAACTACCGCCGCTACTCGCTCTTCAACGCCATGGGCGCGATCCTTTGGGGCACCGGACTCACCCTGGCCGGGTACTTCCTCGGCTACGTGACGCCGCTCGCCGACTTCGTGACCGAGTACATCGACCTGTTCCTGCTGTTCGCCGTCGCCTGCGCGGTGGTTCCGACCGTGATCCATGGCATCCGGCTGAACATGAAGGCTCGCCGCGAGCGGGCGGCGGGCGGCGTGCCACTCACCGACGATGAGGCCGTCGCGCACGTGTTCGACGGAGACCCGACGAACACGTAGGTATCAGACTCCGGTCGTGACCAACACGAGCAGGGTGATATTCAACGCGATCAGCAACACCGCTGCGATCACCGCCAACACCGTCGTCCACCAGCGGTTCGTCGACTCACCGAGCAGATCGCGACGCGACGTCAGCCGCACGAGCGGGATGAGCGCAAACGGGATGCCGAACGACAGCACCACCTGGCTGAGCACCAGCGCGAGGGTCGGGTCGACGCCGATCACCAGGATCGCGAGCGCCGGGATGAGCGTGATGATCCGACGCACCACGAGCGGCACCGAAATGTGCAGCAGCCCCCGCATGATCTCGGCACCCGCGTAGGCACCGACCGAGGTCGACGCGAGACCGGATGCCAGAAGCCCGACCGCGAACAAGGTAGCGACGACGGGTCCGAGGGCGGCTCCGATCGCGGCGTGCGCACCCTCGAGGGTCGTGGTGCCCGCCTCACCCTGAAGCGTCGAGGCGGCAAGCAGCAGGATGACGACGTTGACGGTTCCGGCGATCAGGAGGGCGATGGTCACGTCGACCCGGGTCGCTCGCAGCACGAGCCGTCGTGCCGGGCCTTCGGGCACGAACCCGAACCGGTCCCGGGTCAACGCGGAGTGCGCGTAGATCGCGTGTGGCATCACCGTCGCGCCGAGAATGGATGCCGCAAGCAGCACCGACCCCGACCCTTCGAAGCGCGGCACCAGCCCGGCGACCGCCGCACCACCGTCGAGGGGGGCGAACAGGATGCCGGCGCAGAATCCTACGGCGATGATCACGACCAGCCCCGTGATGACCCGCTCGAACGGCTTCGACCCCCGGCGGCTGTGCAACAGCAGAAGCAGCATCGAGACGACGCCGGTGATGATTCCGCCGACGAGAAGCGGCAGGTTGAACAGGAGCTGAAGCGCGATCGCTCCCCCCAGTACTTCGGCCACGTCGGTTGCCATCGCGACGAGTTCGGCCTGGATCCAGTACGCGTACCGGGCGCCCCGCGTGCGGAACCGCTTGCCAAGCAGGCCGGGCAGGCTGTCGCCGGTCGAGACGCCGAGTTTGGCCGACAGGTACTGGATGAGCCAGGCCATCGCATTGCCGAGGATGACCACCCACACCAACAGGTAGCCGTATTTCGCGCCCGCCGACATGTTGCTGGCGACGTTGCCCGGGTCGAGGTACGCGACGCCAGCGACCATCGCCGGGCCGAGCAGTGGCAGGAGCGAGCGGCGTGAGGGCGGTGCCGTCGCGGCCACCGGCACCTCAGCGATGAGCCGGATCCTCGCTCTCGGAGTGTCCGGCGGGCTCGAGTTGGAACGTCGAATGCTCGACATCGAAGTGCTCATGCAGGCACGCGCCGAGCGCGTCGAGCATCTCGCCGGTGCGGCCCGATTCGAAGACCGCGGCGTCGCACTCGACGTGCGCGCTGAACACCGGTGCCCCCGAGGTGATCGCCCAGACGTGAACGTCGTGCACGGCGACAACTCCGGGCGTTTCGAGCAGGTGGGTTCGGATCAGAGCGACATCGGTCTCACGTGGCGCGGACTCGGTCAGCACGCGCACGACATCCCGAAGCAGCAGCGCAGCGCGCGGCACGATGAGCGCCGCAATGGCGAGGGATGCGATGGCATCCGCCGCGACGAACCCGGTCGTGAGCAGCACCACGCCAGCCACGATCGCGGCGATCGAACCGAGTACGTCGCCGAAAACTTCGAGCATCGCGCCCCGAAGGTTGAGCGAAGTCTTGTCGCCGCCCCGCAACACCAGGAGGGCGACGACGTTCGCGGCCAGGCCGACACTGGCGACCACGAGCAGCGGGACGGGCTGCGGGTGCGCCTCGACAGTGGAGGTCAGCCGCCGGATCGCCTCGACCGCGACGATAACGGCGACGACGGTCAGCAGGACGCCGTTGGCGAGGGCACCCAGCACTTCGACGCGGCGGAACCCGAAAGTGTGCCGATCGGTCGCCGGGCGCGCCGCCACAACACTCGCGACCAAGGCGACGACGAGCCCGATCGCGTCGCTCGCCATGTGCCCGGCATCGGCGAGTAGCGCCAGCGACCCCGACAACCACGCGCCCGCCACCTCGAGCAGCAGCACCCCCGCAATGATGCCGAGCGCGATCGAAAGTCGGGCCCTCGTCGAGGTGCCGTGCTCGTGATCGTGACCCACGGCATCCATTCTGGTCGGTCAGCGCCGTCGCCGGTCGGTGCTGTGGTCGGTGCTGCGCCAGAATCACCCCATGCCGAAAATCCTGGTCGAGGTTCGCCGCCCCTACTCGTCGAGCGAGGTGACCGCGCTGCTCGACAGCGTGCACGCTGCGATGGTGGCTGCTTTTCGCATCCCGCCCGGCGACCGCGGCGTGCGACTCATCGAGTATGACCCGGAACGCTTCGCCGTCTCCCCCGAGCTCACACAACCCGACCGTTACACCCTGATCACGATCGAGTGCTTCGCGGGCCGCTCAGTCGATGCCAAACGCGCCCTCTACCGCGAGATTGCGGAACGGCTCGAGATGCTCGGAATCCCGAGCGACCACATCAGCGTCGTCATCCATGAGATCTCGCGCGAAAACTGGGGGATGCGCGGAATCCCCGCGAGCGACGTGGAACTCAGCTTCAAGGTCGACGTCTGACGGAGGTCAGCCGTAGCGGCGACGCAACTCGGTCGTCAGAGCGATGAACGCGCGGGCGCGGTGGCTCGCGGCATCCTTCTCGGCAGGGCTCAGCTGCGCAGCACTGCGGGTTTCGCCGTCGGGTAAGAAGATCGGGTCGTAGCCGAAGCCGCCCTCCCCCGCTGCGGCGGTCAGCACACTTCCCGGCCATTCCCCGCGCACGACGTACTCACCGTCAGTGTCGACCAGAGCCGCCGCGCAGACGAACTGGGCGGCGCGATCATCCACCCCCTCGAGGTTCGTCAGCAGCAGCGCCAAGTTGTCGCCATCGTCCCGGCGCTCTGCTGCCCCCGACAGAAGGGCATAACGAGCGGAATGGATGCCAGGGGCGCCCCCGAGCGCATCCACCGAGATGCCGGAATCGTCGGCGAGCGCCGGGAGCCCGGTATGTGCGTGGGCCGCGCGCGCCTTGATCAGGGCGTTGGCCTCGAAGGTGTCGCCGTCTTCGATCGGCTCAGGACCGTCGTAGGCGATCAGTTCGTGCGGCCCGAGAAGGTCGCCGAGGATCCGCCGCAACTCGACCACCTTGTGGGCGTTGTGAGTTGCCAACACAAAGGTCGTCACGACGCGAGGGCTGCCTTCTGCGCTTCGGCGAGGGTCGCCGTGCCGCCGAGTGCGAGCTCAAGCAGAGCATCCAATTCGCGTTTGTCAAACGGCGCACCCTCGGCCGTTCCCTGCACCTCGACGAACAGTCCGCGGCCGGTGACAACGACGTTCATGTCGGTCTCGGCGCGCACGTCTTCGGTGTACTGAAGGTCAAGCATCGGAGTGCCGTCGATGATGCCGACACTGATTGCGGCCACCGAGTCGATCAGAACCTTCGCGTTCTTGCCGATGAAGCCCTTCTCGCGACCCCACTCGACGGCGTCGTGCAGCGCGATGTAGGCGCCGGTGATCGCGGCAGTGCGGGTTCCGCCGTCGGCCTGCAGAACGTCGCAGTCGATGACGATGGTGTTCTCGCCGACTGCCTTCATGTCGATGATCGGCCGCAGCGACCGGCCGATCAGCCGGGAGATCTCGTGCGTACGGCCACCGATCTTGCCCTTGACCGACTCCCGGTCGTTGCGGTCGTTGGTGGCGCGCGGCAGCATCGCGTACTCCGCGGTGACCCAGCCCTTGCCTTTGCCGGTCAGCCAACGCGGAACGCCGTTCGTAAACGACGCCGTGCACAGCACCTTGGTGTTGCCGAACGAGATCAGCGCGCTGCCTTCGGCCTGCTTGCTCCAGCCGCGTTCGATCGTGACCTCGCGCAACTGGTCGGGTGTTCTACCGTCGGCTCGGGTCGCGTCGGTCATCGTGCTCCTTGGCTGTGCGTCTGAATGGGGCTGTGCTGAATAGGGATGCTCTGCTGGATCGGAATACTGGCCGTTTCGAAGGTCTCGACTCGGTGAACTTCGGGGCCGAGGAATCGTGCCGCGAGCGCTTGGAAAGCATCCCGATCCTCTCCCGTGCACTCGAACTGGTGACGGGGCGGGGTGAGCGACGTGCGCTGGATGCCGTGCGAGACCAGGGTGCGGTAGACGTCCGCCGCCGTCTCCTCGGCACTCGACACGAGCCGCACCTCGGATCCCATCACGTACTGGATGGCGGCCGACATCAGCGGGTAGTGGGTGCAGCCGAGCACGAGGGTGTCGATGCCCGCGTCTTTGAGGGGGGTCAGGTACTCCTCGCACGCCTCGAACAACTCGGGACTGCTCGTGACTCCGGCCTCGACGAACTCGACGAATCGCGGGCAGGCGCGAGTGAACAACGCGACGTCGGCGGCGGCGAAGGCGTCGTCGTAGGCGCGGGACTGGATGGTGCCCACAGTTCCGATGACGCCGACTCGACCGTTGCGCGTCGCTCGAACGGCGGCGCGCACCGCCGGTTGGATGACCTCGATGACCGGGATGCCGCCCCCGACCTCGTAACGCTCGCGGGCATCCCGAAGCATCGCCGCGCTCGCGGTGTTACACGCGATGACGAGAGCCTTAACTCCTTGAGCGACGAGGTCGTCGAGGACTTCGAGCGCATACGCCCGCACCTCGGCGATCGGCTTGGGACCGTACGGCGAGTGCTTCGTGTCACCGACGTAGAGCACCTGCTCCTGCGGCAACTGATCGAGAATCGCGCGCGCGACGGTGAGCCCGCCGACCCCGCTGTCGAAGACGCCGATCGGCGCATCCGTACTCACCTTCACGATCCCAAGTTAGTCGCCCAGCCGCCGCTGAGCGGGCCGCCGAGTGGGGCCGCCGATAAGCTTTCAGGATGACCAGCGCGCTCCTCACCGACCGCTACGAGCTGACGATGATCGATGCCGCAATGCGCGACGACCTTGCGTCGCGGCGCTGCGTGTTCGAACTGTTCGCTCGTCGGCTGCCAACCGGACGTCGCTTCGGCGTCGTCGCGGGCGTGGGTCGCCTGCTCGAAGAGATCGCAAACTTCCGATTCGGGGATGCCGAGCTCGCCTGGCTGCGCTCCAACAAGGTCGTCTCGGCTGAGGCTCTCGACTGGCTCGCCTCGTACTCCTTCGCGGGGTCGATCTCCGGCTATCGGGAAGGCGAGGTGTACTTTCCCGGATCACCGATCTTGGTCGTTGAGGGCACCTTCGCCGAAGCGGTCATGCTCGAGACGCTCGCGCTCAGCATCCTGAACTACGACTCGGCGGTTGCCTCTGCGGCCGCGCGCATGGTCGCCGCCGCCGACGGCCGACCGCTCGCCGAGATGGGGTCGCGGCGGACGGGTGAACACTCGGCCGTCGCCGCGGCGCGGGCTGCCTACATCGCCGGATTCTCGGCAACCTCAAACCTCGAGGCCGGGCGCACCTGGGGAATCCCGACGATGGGAACCGCCGCCCACGCCTTCACCCTGCTGCACGACTCCGAAGAGGAAGCGTTTCGCGCACAGGTTGAGGCGATGGGAACGGGTACGACTCTGCTCGTCGATACCTACGACATCGAGGAGGGAATCTCGACGGCGGTCCGGGTCGCCGGCACGTCGCTGGGCGCGATCCGCATCGACTCGGGCGACCTGCCGGTGGTAGTCGCCCAGGCTCGCGCACAACTCGACGCCCTCGGCGCTCGTTCGACGCGGATAACGGTTACCAACGACCTCGACGAGTACACGCTCGCGGCCCTGCGTGCGGCGCCGGTGGATTCCTACGGAGTCGGAACCTCGCTCGTCACCGGCTCAGGATCGCCAGCATCCGGCATGGTCTACAAGTTGGTCGCGCATCAGTCGGCGTCGGGATCGTGGATTCCCGTGGGCAAGCGGTCGGATGGAAAAGTCACCGTCGCCGGCCGCAAGGTTGCGGTGCGATCCCTCGCGAAGGGCGTCGCCGTCGAAGAAACGATCTACGTCGAAGAACCGGAAACTCTGCCCAAACCGGGACGCGGGCTGCTCGTCGACCTGATCACGGATGGCGTGACCGACCCGAAATGGTTGGGCGCGGGTGGGGTCGCGGTGGCGCGCAAACACCACGCCGCCGCGATCGCGGAGTTGCCTCTCTCAGCGTTCGGTCTCTCGCGGGGCGACGCCGTCATCCCGACCGTTTACATCTGACCTGCCGCGCGCGTTCGCGTTCGCGTTCCTGCGTTCGCGTTCCTGCGTTCGCGCGCGCCAATCGGTCCACCTCAAGGTCGCGGAAGTACCACTTTCGACGCTTGAACGACTCTCACCGTGGCGCCCCGGTCTACTAGCCGACTCCTGAGCCGCCCAACGAGGTCGAACGGATGCTCGTAGAGGTCAGCTTTGGCGATCTGCACGAGTTCCCACCCTTCGCGCCGGGCGAGTTCGACGCGACCAAGGTCTCGTGCGTATTGGGTCGCCGAGCGATGGCCGGCACCCTGGTAGTCGAGTCCCAGGCGGCAGCCTGGCCAGGCCAGGTCGAACATGAGCAGGGGCGATACGCGCAGATTCGGCACGGGCTCGGGGAGGCCCGCGCTCACGGCAAGTACGCGAACGTGAGACTCCGGTCGTGACAGGGGACCGACCCGCACGATGTCGAGAGCCGCGCGAAGGCGTGGGGCACCGACTCTCCGACAGAGTGCAAGTGCACGGGCCAGCTCCTCGCGAGTGGCCCGGGCGTCGGTTCGCCCAAACGGCGGCGTGACGAAGAAGTCGCCGACCGCGACCAAGTCTGCGAAATCGAGGACACCGACGAGATCGACCCACGTACTTGCCGGAGACAGGATGCGGAATCCCTCGTGATCGACGATCTCGACGGTACCGTCGGCATATTGGGTGCCGCGAACGCCGCGTCCGAGGACGCGCGCTGTGTCATGCGGTGTGACCACATCGACGCCGACCCTCATCGCCGCCGCCGGCACCGGCGCTCCCCATAGTTGCGCCGCCGTCAGTGAAGCGAAGGCCGCATCCGGTCGCATTTTCGCGGAATACGCCCGACACCACCCGACGACGTCGACCGGCTCGACGCGTGACCGCACGCCATGAAAGGGGGCCGCTAGCCGTGGGGAGCGCAATGCGCCCGACCCGAAACCGGCCGCTCTCGCGTGACGAACGGTGAACGAATTGCCTAGCTCCATCCGCCGATTCTGAAGAGGTGGACGGCCGACTCAGACGCCACGCGACTCGGGGGTGGATTTCGGTCCGGATGAGACCCTGGGGTGGACCGATTGACGCGCGCGAAGCCATCGGCGCGCGCGAAGCCTGCGGCGAGCGCGAAGCCTGCGGCGACCGGGGAAAGCCGCGGAACCCAAGGGGAAGGACCGAGGGGAAGGGCTCAGCCCTTCAGGCGCTCGTAGACCTTCTTGCAGTCGGGGCAGACCGGGAACTTCTCGGGATCGCGCCCCGGGATCCACTTCTTGCCGCACAGGGCGATGACCGGCTTGCCCGAGACCGCGGACTGGAGGATCTTCTCCTTCTGCACGTAGTGCGCGAAGCGGTCGTGATCACCGTCTTCGAGCTGAGCGTCCTCGAGGAGTTTTTCGAGCTCCCGGTCGAGGGTGTCGGTTCCTCCCCCGACAGTGTCGGGTCCGCGATCCTGGTCGGCCATGATCCCAGGGTACGGCCGCAGACCCAGGCGTGCACGGCTCAGCCCCACAAGCCTCAGTGTTGCGTAGCGAACTCCAACAACTCAGGTGCGCGTCGATCGAACGTCGCCCCCCCGACTTGGATGCCGACGACCATCATGAGCAGTCCGGCAGCCGCGCCGGCCAGAAGCGAGATCCAATTCCACGGGCCGGGCACCCCGGTGAGGAAAAACACGCACGCGGTGATCGACGGGGCCGCGACCAAGAGGATGAGCAGCAGCGACCCGACCTGAACACCCCCGCCGGAAACTCCCGGCACCTGCGGCTGCAAGAACGCATCATCGCCAGGCCGAGTCGCCGGGTATGGGAAACGCGCCGAAAACAGACTCGACACCCCGATGCCGCCCAGCAGCACGGCGACCGACATTCCGAGAATCGCGGGTGCTAGGAGGGGATTTCCGCCCGCCCACGCGGTGAGCGCGGTACCGAGGATGACGAGCGGTGCGCCGATCGCGAGAGTCGGCAGCATCCGCCCGATGCGGTCGTGGACGCCGCGGGTCTGCGCAGCCAGATGCGCCCACACCGCTGTCGAGTCGAGGGCGACATCGTTGTGCAAGGTCGACCAGGTGAGCAGCAGCACGACGAGCGGCAGCGGCACCAACACGGAAATGCCCCACGGGATGCCGCCGATGTACATCGCGAGGAGGGCCACCACCGGAACCACCGGCACCACGACGAAGGCGACCCGGTACCGGGGATCGCGTGCCCAGTAGATGAAGCTGCGCGCAGCAACTGCGCCCAGCGGAGTTGAGGGCAGCGCACGGAAACGGCCGGGCACCCGAGCGGCGCGCTCACGCCGGATGCGACGGGTCGGGCGCAGCGCGTGGGCGAGGGTCGCGAACCAGACGGCGGCGAGCACGGCGATCATCAGCACCCCAATCCCGAAGTCTTGCTGGGCCAGATCGGCGCGCCCTTCTGATTGGTGCAGGGGTGCGCGCCAGAGGGCACCGATCGGGGAACTGTCGAGTGCCGCCGAGATCCGGGGGTCGCGCAGGGGTGCCAGAGCGAGCACGACCGTCAGCGAGACCTGCCACCACGAACCCGGAAGTCGCTCGGCGATCACCGGCGCGAGCTGAGCGACGAGAAGCACGAACCCGGCAACCAGCAACACTGCGGCGACCACCCGAACGAGCACGCTCGCTGCCGGATGCCGTCGCAGCGCCGACCCGACGACCACACCGAGTCGGGCGGCAAAGATGCCTTCGACGACGATGAGCGGGATGGCAAGGGTCGCCGAGCCGGCGGCGAGCCCGGTCCAGAGAAAGAGCGGTGCGATCGCGATGGGCACCAACAACAGCGCGGGGCCGACCAAGGTCGTGAGCAGTACGGCTCCCGCGATACCCGAGGTGCGCATCCCGAACAGCGTCAGCGCACGTGGGTCAAGTGACGAAGCCCGCGTGACGACCAGCGGCACCACGAATGCACCGAGGGCAAGCATCACACTCACGATCACGACGACGCGCCCGCGGGTGACGTCGTCGAGGGCCACGGCAGCTCGCGCCCCAGCCCACAGGCCCACGATGCCGAGGCCTGCGAGGAGGAGGCCAATGACGGTCCAGATGGCGCTGTTCGTTTCGCGCAGCGCGTTGAACAGCAGCCGTGCCTTTAGTCGGAGAAGCTCTGCAACCACTCCATGCCCTCCACCGCGGTCGCGCCGCCGGCCAGTTCCACGAATCGAGTCTCGAGCGACTCGCCGTCCAGCACGTCCGCAATCGGACCGGCCGCCAGCATCCGGCCCGCAGCGATGATCGCGACCGAGTCGCAGGTGCGTTCGATGAGCCCCATCGAGTGGCTCGACAGCAACACCGTGCCGCCTGCCGCCGTGTACTTCTCGAGGATGCCGATCATGGCTGCCGCAGACACCGGGTCGACCGACTCGAACGGCTCGTCGAGCACCAGCAGCCGGGGTGAGTGGATCATCGCTGCCGCGATTGCAATCTTCTTCACCATGCCCGCGGAGTAGTCGGACACGAAACGTTCCAGCGAGTGCCGCAGCCCGAAGGCGGCCGACAGGTCATCGACACGGTGCGCGATGGTCTCACGGTCCAGGCCGCGAAGCGCTCCGGCGTGGTGCAAAAACTCGGCCCCGGTCAGCCGGTCGAACAGTCGCAACTGGTCGGGAAGGATGCCGAGCGCCCGTTTCGCGACGGCGGGGTTGCGCCAGACGTCCACCCCGTGAATCTTGACGACACCGTGGTCGGGGCGCAGCAGCCCGGTGATCATCGACAGGGTCGTGGTCTTGCCTGCGCCGTTGGGTCCCACGAATCCGTAAAACGTGCCCGCCGGAATCTCCAGATCGACCGAGTCGACAGCAGTGACGCTGCCGAAGCGCTTGGTGAGGTTGTGCACCGAGAGGGCAACCCCGGATGCGAGCCCCGGCTGCGTCGACTGGCGAGGGGCCCGGTCGACCACCTTCGACGGCTTCGGGATGCGCGCGACCTCTGCCTTCGCGGCGACTGGGGCGGTCGGCGGAACGACCGAAGTGCGAGTCGCCACGGATCCTGATCCTCGACGGGCATCACCCGGACGCGCGGCTGATGAGCGCCCGCCAGGACCACTTCGACCCGATGACGGGGGGTCGCGATCGGGATCCACGGCACCACCGTATCAATGACGGTTACCCCACTTGCTGTGGTGGCCGGGTACCAGGCCGATTACGGTGTGGAGAATGGCTGACGACCTTCAGAAGCGCACCGACGACCGGATGCATCCCGCCGTGATGCGGAGTTTCGACAAGGTGCTCTCGGTGCAGCGCCCCGTTGTGCTTGCGCACATCCGCAGCATCCGCACCAGCCGCCCGAACGCCACCCCGGCGCAGATCATCGCGATCCTCGAGCGTCGCTACCTGACTGCGGTTACCACCGGTGGCGCCCTGGTTGGCGCGAGTGCGGCGATCCCGGCGGTCGGCGTCGGCGCATCCCTGGTGCTCTCGGGTGTCGAAACCGCAGGGTTCCTCGAAGCGAGCGCCCTGTTCGCACAGTCGGTGACCGAACTGCACGGGATCGCCGTCGACGACCCCGAGCGTGCCCGCACCCTCGTGATGACGATGATGCTCGGCAACGGCGGGCGCGAACTTCTCACCCAGTTCGCCGGTCAGGCCGTCGGCCGCGGAACCTCGCGCAACGTCTACTGGGGTGAACTCGTCACCAAGAGCATGCCGCGCGCCGTGCTCGGGCCCATCGCCGAACAGATTCAGAAGACGTTCCTCAAGAAGTTCGCCGTGAGCCAGGGTGGCTCGGTCGTCGGTCGCATGATCCCGTTCGGCATCGGCGCCGTGGTCGGCGGCAGCGGCAACCATCTCCTGGGGCGTCGGGTCGTGAACTCGGCTCGCACGGCGTTCCCGCCCGCCCCCGAAACCTTCCCGCTCACGCTCGACGCCGGGCCCAAAGCGGTTAAGGTGCCGAAGGCGCCGAAGGCGGTCAAGGAGCCGAAGGCGGCCAAGGCTCTGAAACCCGCGCGGGCGCCAAAAACACCGAAGCCGCGGAACGTCGAGAAGCTGCCACGTGGCCGGGCGAACTACCCGATGCTCCCCTCCTCGCCACCGCCGCCGCCGTCGGGCGATCGTCGTGACGGCCCGCCGCCGACGGGCTAAACATCGGCCGCACGACGACCAAGACCGCAACCCATCGACCGATCCCACAATCGAGGCTCGGGAGGCGCCCGAGGGTTAGTGGAAGGTTCCGAGGGTGACCGTCACGGTCTGAGGTGAACCGCCACGCACGTAGGTGAGTTTCGCGCTCGCCCCACCGGCGAGCGCCCGAACCGCGGCGGTGATGTCAGTGCGGTTGGCGATCGGTGCTCCGTTGAATTCGGTGACGACGTCGCCCGCTTTGATGCCCGCATTCGCCGCCGCCGAATCGGCCGTGACCGAGTCGATGACTGCCCCGAGAAGCGATCCGTCGGCGCTCGTCGCGTCACGCACGGTCGCTCCGAGGAGACCGTGAGTGGCGCTGCCGGTGGCGATAATCTCATCCGCGACCCGCTTTGCGAGGTCGGACGGGATGGCGAAGCCGACACCGATCGAGCCGGACTGAGTGGATGCTGACGCGCTTCCGGTGCTGGCGATCGCCACGTTGATTCCCACCAGTTTCCCTTGGTCGCTCAGCAGGGCGCCGCCCGAGTTGCCGGGGTTGATGGCGGCGTCCGTCTGGATGACCGGCAGCGAAATGCTGGAACTCGATGAGGAGCTCGTTCCGCCCGGGAAGCCGAAGTTGAACGGTGAGCTACCGCTGTCGGTCGGCGATCCGTCGCTCGGTACCGCCGACGAGGCGATGCTAATGCTGCGGTCGAGCGCGCTCACGATTCCGTCGGTGACGGTGTTCGAGAGGCCCAGCGGCGCACCAATCGCAATGACCTGGTCGCCGACCTTCAAGGATTCGGGATCGCCGAACTCCATCGGCGTGAGGCCGCTCGCGTCGGTGAGTTTGATCACCGCAAGGTCCACGATCGGGTCGGTGCCGACGATGGTGGCTTTGTAGATGTGGCCGTCGGCGGTCGTGACTTCGATCGTGCCAGTACTTGAGGCGCCGTCGAGGGTGACAACGTGATTGTTGGTGAGAACGTACCCGTCGGCACTCAAGACGACGCCGGAGCCGGTTCCGCCTTCAGACGATGCGGTGACCGAAATGGTCACCACCGACGGCGAAGCTTTGGCCGCGACAGCGTTTACCGCGGTCAGGTCGTGGGTGTTGTCGATCGTGACTGTCTGGGGAGTCATGGTTCCCGACTGCGTCGCGGTACCGCTGCTCGAGACGGCCCAGACGGCGACTCCAGCGCCTGACGCGCCACCTACGAGTGCACCGACCGCGAGTGCGGCAATGATCGGGCCGACGGTGGAGCGCTGCTTCGGCGTCGCGCTCGGAGGCGTAGCCGCCGGTAGGTGCGAATAAGGAGCCTCGAGCGCCGTAGAGGGCGTGGCGCTGGGGGCAGTTTCGGGATGTGACTCTGGTTGTGACTCGGACATCGAGTGCTCCTTTCGGCGGAGCCAGCATCTCGCCGCATCCTATGAGCGCCTTGTGGACGCGCTGGGAGCCTACCCGCAGGTTCTCCGTGGCGCTGTCAGCATCCAGGACCGCCCGGATTTTGGATGCAGTCGTGGTCGACGAGCACCGTCTTGGCCGATCCCACCCGAATCTGAAGGTCGTTCGCGCGCAAAGTCAAAGTGCCGATCACCGGAATCCACGCCCCGCCGGCGTAGCGATACTCGGCACGAAATGTGATCGACAGGGTGATCGTGTAGTCGCCGAGCGTTTCGTACACGTGGGATGTCGGGGTCGGGTCGAACTCGGCGACGCGTTGGGATGCCCAGGTGCCGCCCTTCGTGCTCTTCGTCGCGGCCTGACCGTCGCCGTAAGCCCAGTGATACGAGATCGGGGTGAAGCGCACGTCGGCGGATTGGCCGAGCAGCTGGCCGTTCACGATCTGGATGCCGACGATGGCGTAGAAGTTCGTCTCGCGGCCGGCGATGGTCCAGCCGTCGGGTTCCATCAACTGCCGACCAGGCGCGGGGCGGAAGGCGGCGATGTCGGCAATCGTGACGGGTGCCGAAATTGTGTAGGTGTCCCGCGGGCACGGCAGGCAATCGGCCGGCTGCGGCGGAGTGGATGGCGACGACGATGACGGTCCACCGTGCCCCCGGCCCGGGGTCTTACCCGTGCCGGTCAGGTCGACGTGGTCGCCGTCGATCGCCCCCGTGACGTCTTCGCAACCAAAGTATGCCGACGAGTCGTAGCAGTTTTCTTGCTCTGCGGCGGCCGCGGACGCCGTCGGCAAAGCCAGGGCGACCACGGCAGAGGCCGCTAGCAGAAGTCTGTGCCAGACCATTGCGAACTCTCGCTCACGAGAAGATGACCGGGCCTCGTCGCTTCAAAGCTCACTTCGAGCGGGACTCTATCTGGCCGACTCGCTGGAGTGACGTCAACATCGGACTGGTCAAAGACGCGCACGTTTGTGACGTCTACGCAGAGATACACCACGACGAGCGTCAAGTTCGCATCCTGCTGAAGTTGTTGAATCGACATGGAGTCGAACGACGCCGCGCCCTCGGAGCGATATCCCCGATCGCTATAAAAGCCGAAACCCTCCAGCTCGCCCTCGAGGTGAGCCTCAGTCACGTAGGGCGCTATGCGCTCCGGATCAACGCCCCCCTCATTGACGATCAGGGTTGACGCTTCTTGGTAAGCCCGATACGCATCCTCTGCCGCCGCGAGGGCATCCTCATCGGAGGCGAAGATCGGCGTGGCGGAGGGTGTCGGCGGAAGGGTCGGGATCGGGTGGGAGTCGATGCACCCCGTGAGGGCAAGGAGTCCGACGAGGGCGAACGCCCCGACCACTGTTCGCATGGCTCCTACGGTATCCAGCCTGCGGCTCTGAATCCCGAGATATCCACAGCTGGCGTTCCCGCGCCCGGCGGTCGCGACCTGGGGACCGCCCTGTCTGTGCACGCGCGTCCAACCCCTGGCCGTAGAGTTAAACGCCCACGGGAGAGGATCAGCGCGTGCCCCAGTTGCAGTCGGATGTCCTGCTCGACACTGCCTGTCGGCTGATCACCGAAGACGGGTTCGACGCCGTTTCGATCTCGCGGATAGCGTCTGAACTTGGTCTCGACGACGATGACGTCTTGGCCGAATTCGGCTCGCTTGAAGATCTGTTGGTCGCGATGCTCAACCGTGAGTTCGGCGGGATGTGGGCCGTCATCATCGACAACATCGATCGCGATCCGCGCGGCGGGTTTCTCTCGCAGATCTACCGCTACACCCTGACCGCCGTGTACGAACGGCCGCTCGCTCGAGCCCTCTATCTGATGGATCGCGACGGCCTGAACACGATCATGCGCGCCACTCACGGGTTCTCCTACATTCCCGAGTTCAGGCTGCGAGCCAGCTTCATCGAGCGCATGCAGGATGTCGGCATGGTGCGTCGGGATGTCGACCCCCACCAACTCTCCGCACTGCTCAGCGCGGTCAGTGCCGGGGCCGCACTCACCGCACCGAACTCTGAACTCGACCTGGTGAGCGAAGGTCTCCTGGTGCTTCTTGAGCGGGGCGCCGACACGGACGCGACGGATACCTCCCCCGGCAAGGCTGCCTACGTCGAGTTCGCGATGAGCTTGGTCAACCGCAAAGATCCGACTTAAACGAATGGCTCAGCGCGGTTCGACCGTGAACCGACGCAACTGAAGCGCCGGGTTGAGGTGACGTACTTCGGCGACTCGCTCGGGTGAGATCCAGGCGACCGCGACATCCGTCGACTCACCGATGGTGACCAGTTCGACCCCCATCGGATCCACGACCATGCTGTTGCCCGCCCCAACCGGCGGGGCGTGGTCGGCGGCGGCAAGGTAGATCGTGTTCTCGATCGCGCGCGCGGTGACGAGGGTGCGCCAGTGGTGCTCTTTCAGCGGGCCGCGCGCCCACTCACTGGGCAGCACGACGAGGTCGGCCCCGGCATCCACCAGGCGTCTGGTGACCTCGGGGAACCTGATGTCGTAACAGGTCTGCAAGCCGACGGTGAAGCCGCCGAACGCAAAGGTCGGGGCAGCCTCCGGCGCCCAGATCGGTCCGGCGACGATGCGGTCGCTCTCGCGCGTCCCGAACGCGTCGTAGAGGTGAATCTTGCGGTAGTGCGCGACGACCTCGCCGTGTGCGTTGACCGCGACCACGGTGTTTGCGACCCGCTCCGGCTGACCCGAGGTGAGGTCTTGGCCCGGAACGAGTTCGATCATTCCGGCGACGAGATGGATGCCGAGCTCCGCCGCGATCTCGGCGAGCGCTCGCACAAACGGACCGTGCAACGACTGCGCGTGGTCGACCCAGTCGGCGCCGAGACCGGGCGTGAAGTACGACGAATATTCCGGGAAGACCACGAGGAGCGCGCCGCGGGATGCCGCATCCTCAGCCAGCGAACGGATCGTGTCGAGATTGACCGCCTCGTCGGCGCCGGGCGCGAACTGCGCCACCGCAATCGCCGTCGGGTGGCTCGTCATGGCCTCAGGGTACGCGTCGGGCCCACGAGTCGTTCCGCCGGCCGACGAGTCGTTCCGCCGAAACCGCTCAGCGCACCCCGGCGCCGAACGCGCGGATTGCCGCCGTCCCGACCTGGTGAGAGCTCAGCGTCGAGGTCGAACTGCCATCAAATACATCCCGAAAGACCAAAATCGTGGTGAGCCAGGCGGCGAAGACCGCGCATGACCTGATGCGCGGTTCAAGCGACGCCTCCGGAAAGTTGCCGCGCTCGCGAAACGACTTCGCCATCCGCTCCTGTGCCCGCACCCAGGTCTGCATCAGGTGGCCGGCGATATCGCCGTGCCCACCGCCGATGAACTCGATGATCGGATGGGGTCCCTCCACGTCAGCGGGAGAGAGGTCATCCCGCCACCCCTCGTCGCGCATCTCGCCCAACGCCGCGATCATGGTGTCGGCGATCGGCTCGTCGAACGGTCGATCGAGGATGCGGTCGGTGAAAGCGTCGACCCAGGAATCGTGGAACTCAAGCAGGATCGCCGCCTTCGACCCGAAGTGCAGGTAGATCGTGCGAACTGCGACATCGGCCGCCTCGCTGATTTCTTCGATCGTGGTCTCGACGTAGCCGTTGCGCATGAAGAGTTCGTTCGCGGCGGTCGTGATCCGCATCCGCGTCTCGGCTCGGCGCACTCCCTGACGCTCTGAGCGCTGTTCGACCATCCCGCGAGCATAGGTGGCTCGGGTGTCTGTCGGCGAAGAAAGGGCCCGAGCAGTGACTGCCCGGGCCCTCGCTATCAGGATGCGATCAGTGCGCCATCCCGGCGAGCACCGCGGCGTCGAGGTGTGAGATCGAGTGCGAGTCCTGGAACGCGCGCACCCCCTCGATGCCCTGCTCGCGGCCCATGCCGGACTGCTTCCGCCCGCCGAAGGGAGCGCGCAAGTCGAGGCGGGGAGCGCCGTGGTCGTTGACCCAGACGTAGCCGCAGACGAGCTGCGTGCCGACGCGGTCGGCGGCTTCGGGGCTCGCGGTCCAGACCGAGCCACACAGCCCGCCCCAGGTGTCGTTGGCCATCGTGACCGCTTCGGCCTCGGTGTCGAACGGCATGATCGGGATGACGGGGCCGAACTGCTCGAACGTCACGACACGCAGGTTCGGGTCAGCGTTCACGACGAGGGTCGGGCGCACGAAGTTGCCGCCAGCGAGGTCGCCGCCGGGCAGTTCGCCGAACTCGCGCACGTCAGCGCCCGCGGCCTTCGCCTCTTCGATCAGCTCGTCGACGAACGCCTTCTGGACCGGCGAGTGCAGCGGGCCCATCGTCGTGTCGGCGTCGAGGCCGTAGCCGAGCTTCGCCTTCTCAAGCCGGGCCGACAGTCCGTCGACGACCTCATCCATGCGCGACCGGTGCACGTACACGCGCTTGGCGTTCATGCAGATCTGCCCGGTGGTGTCGTAGATCGCCGCGTAGAGACGGTCGAGGTGAGTGTCGTCGATGATCGCGTCTTCGAGGATCACCGCTGCGTCGTTTCCGCCGAGCTCGAGCGTCACGCGGGTCAGCGTCTTCGACGCCATCTCCATCATGCGCTTGCCACCGCCGACCGAGCCGGTGAAGCAGACCTTGGCGACATCTTCGTTCTGGATGAGCGCGGTCATGTTGGCGTCTGCACCCGTCACGACATTCAGCACGCCGGCGGGCAACTTCTCCGCGATGCGCTGGATGAACCGCGCCGTCGCGAGCGGAGCCGTCAGCGGGGGCTTCACGATCACGGCATTGCCTGCGAGGAGCGCGTGAGGAACAGCGGCACCGAGGATGGCGATCGGCCAGTTGAACGGCACGATCACGGTGACGACTCCGAGCGCCTGGTGCCGCACGGTCGTGCGAGTCGCGATCGCGCCCGGGATCGGCTCGAGCACGTGGCTTTCCGCCACCTGATCGGCGAGCGAGAGCGCGAGGCCCCAGCGGATCTCGAAGACGAGAGCATCGACCCATGCTTCAAAGCGCACCTTGCCGTTCTCCTGCGACAGGATGGCGGCATCCTCATCGCGGAACGCAGCCACACCGTCGATCGCGGCAGCCATCTGCGCGGCACGCTCCTGCGGGGTCAAGGCCGACCAGGCCGGGAAGGCAGCCTTCGCGGCGGCAACGGCGTCCGCGACATCCTGCGTGGATGCGGCCGCAGCGTGCCCAACGATCGTGCCCTTCTTGCCCGGGTCAGCGATCGCCGTCGTTTCCGCGGTGTCGCGGGCTGTGCCGCCGATGTAGAGGCCGGTCTTTACCGGTGCTTGGGTCTGAACGTCAGTCATCGACTCACTCCTTCGTGTGTACGGGTGCTCTGAGGTTACGTCCGGCGCAGGGGAGGCTGGTCGGCATTTTGTGCATGAACAGCACAGCGTGCACGACCGGCGTATCGTGCGGGAATGCAGGTCGCCGACGCTCTGAGCGCAGACGAGTGGGAGCTCGTGACGAGCGACGCCTTCGTTCCCCTCACCTGCGTCTCGTTCGAAG
Organism: Pseudolysinimonas sp.; assembly: GCF_039912695.1. GTDB lineage: Bacteria > Actinomycetota > Actinomycetes > Actinomycetales > Microbacteriaceae > Pseudolysinimonas_A. The sequence continues at coordinate 19,090 of NZ_JBDSPJ010000024.1, read as the reverse complement.
CCGACTTCAGCGGCCACATCGAGCACGAGCGTCTCGACGATTCGACCTCGATCAACCACCTCACGACGAGCGGAATCGCGGTCGACCGCACCGCCCGACAGGCGGCCCACGCGAACGCTGACGATATCCACATCACCCTCACCCTCGGCGGCTCCGGTGTCGTGCGCCAGGACGGTCGTGGCGTGCGGGTCAGGGCCGGTTCGGTCACGACCTATGCGACCGATCGCTCCTACCAACTCGACTACACCAAACCGCGGCAGCGCCAGGTTCTGGTGCAGGTCTCGAAGCGCGCCCTGGGCATCCCGCTGGATGTGGTCGAGCGGTCGTGCGAGCAGTTGCTGGTCGCGCCGGGCGCAGCGACCGAAGTGCTGTTCGAGACGATCGCCGAGACCCGCCGCAGCCCGACACCCGGTGCAGATGCCGGGTTCGCCCAAACTGTTCGCGATCTGGCGGGCACGATGATCCGCTCATCCGTCTCGGGAACACGAGTCATGCCGACGACGCGCGGCGGACTACTCGCCACGGTGCGCTCGTTCATCCGCGGCAATCTGCGCTCACCCGAGCTGGATGTCGCGCAGATTGCCGAGGCACATTTCGTCTCGCGGCGCTTTCTCTACGAGTTGTTCGAGCCGCTCAGCGAAACCCCGGGAGAGCACCTGCGCCGCCTTCGGTTGCGTCGGGCGGCAGAGTTGCTCGCCGACCCGATGCCGTCGATCGCACAGGTTGCCGAACGATCGGGGTTTGCCGACCCGACGACCTTCACGCGCGCTTTCCACCGAGAGTTCGGGATGCTCCCCCGCGAGTTTCGTCACAGCTGAAGTTTCGCCGCAGCTGAGTTTCGCGGGCTACTGCACGCGGTCGTCGACCTCGGTGATCCGCTGCTCGACGCGCTCGCCGGTGACCGAGTCGGTGCCGGTGCGTGCGGTCGTGATGGCCTGACGGCGGCGGAAGAGCAAAACAAGTCCGATGACGAAGACCACCAGCCCGGCACCCATCAGGATGTATCCGACGAGGTCGAGGTTGACAACACTGTTCTCGAGGTTGACGGCGAACGTCAGAATCGCACCGATCACGAAGAGAACGACGCCTGTTCCGATACTCATTTCAGCCTACTTTCTGGCCCCGTGATTGGGGCAACTCTTCCCACCGTACGGACCGGCGGCACCCCCGCGACCGGGGTTGACTTCCCAGGAATCTTCTGAGGAAATCCCGTGGCCTGCAGGCTTCCCCGCACATCCGGCGGGATGATCTCGCCATGGAAACTTCCCCCACTACCGACCGACCGCGTCGAGGCCGACCGCTCACCAACTGGCACAAAGAAGTCACCGACAGACTGACCCTCGGCGACCGAGCCGCCGACCGCCTCCGCAACAGCATGGGTAGTTGGTTCTTCGTCGGCGGCTTCTTCGTCTTCATGATCATCTGGGCAGTGCTGAACAGCCTCCCCTTCCATTGGGACGCTTACCCGTTCATCCTGCTGAACCTGTTCCTCAGCATGCTCGCCGGGGTGCAGGGCGCGATCCTGCTGATCTCAGCGAAGCGGCAGGATGCCATCGCCGCGGCTCTCGCGGAACACGACTTCAACACGAACGTCGCCGCGAAAGCCGAAATCGAGGAGCTGATCAAGATCAGCCGCGAACAGTTGGAGCTCCTGAAAGCCCTTCACGACCTGAAGTCTTAGACGACCTTGCCGGGGCGGCGTTCGCCCGGACCAGCCTTGAGAAAACGACGGCGGGTCCGCCTAGGGGTGGCTTGGCGCGGCAAAGTCGCTGATCGCTTGGATGACGGGCAAGATCGCTCGACCGCGCTCGCTGAGCTCGTATGACACCGAAGCTTTGCCGTCGACACCCTCGCTGCGCGTGATGATTTCGCGGTCATGGAGCTTGCGCAATCGTGCCGTCAAAGTGACCGGGCTCACATCTCCGAGCGCGCGTTGCAGCGCGGCAAAACGCAATGGGCTGTCAGCGATGTAGAGCTCTTCGATGATGCGCAGCACCCAGTAGTCGGCGACGAGCTTCAGGGCGGCGTCACCACAGCGCGGGACGGTCGAGCCTGACATCTCCCCAATGTACTACACGAACGGTAGTGCTACATTATCTGAAGTGGTCCCTGTCAGTGTCCACCCTCCTCCACAGAAATGGAATCGTCATGTCCCGCATCGCCGTCTTGGTCGCCAGCACTCGCTCCACTCGATTCGCTGACAACCCGTTGGCTTGGCTGCAGACCAAACTCAACGAGTCGGCGTTCGAGTTCGACGTGATCGACGTGCGCGATCTCGACTTGCCCTACTACGACTTGCCGACTCCCCCCGCCTGGGCACACCGCGAATATGCGACCGAGGCGGAACGTCGTCTCGGCGAACGGCTCGACGCCGCAGACGGCTTTCTCGTCATCACTCACGAGTTCAACCACGGCTATTCCGCCCCACTCAAAAACGTTCTCGACCACTACTTCATTGAGCTAGCGCACAAGCCGATCGGATTCATCGGCTATGGCAACGCCGGCGGCAGCCGCGCGATCGAGCAGTTGAAGCAAGTCGTGATTGAGCTCGACATGGTGCCGATCCGGCACTCCGTCAATGTGATGGGACCGCAGTACTTCGCCATCCGCGACGGCGTCCCCGTCGACGAGGCCTTCGAGCCGCTGGGCGCGTCCCTCGACAAGGTGCTCAAGAGCCTGACCTGGTGGGTCGACGCGACGGCGGCGGCTCGGGCCGGCGAGGCGAAACTCGCGTGAGCAACCGCCATCGTCGACATCCTCACCGTCCGTGAGGGGCTTATCGCCACAGTTCAGACATGCTCGTTGTCCCGAAACGACAGAAGCCGCCTTCAGATTTCTCTGAAAGCGGCTTCTATTCTGCGAACTAGGCAGGCATCAGGACTGAGTCGATGACGTGGATGACTCCGTTATCGGCTTCGATGTCCGCCTGCGTGACGGTGGCGTTGTTGACGGTGACGCCGCCGTCCGTGTGGAAGGTGAGCTTGCCGCCCTCGAGGGAGTCGGCCTGAAGGCCATCAGACAGATCGGCAGCCATCACCTTTCCCGCGACGACATGGAAGGTCAGGATCTTGGTGAGCGCCGGGATGTCTTGGAGCAGTCCGGCAACGGTGCCGTCGGGCAGCGCGTCGAATGCCTCATCGGTCGGCGCGAATACCGTGAACGGACCAGGTCCTGCCAGCGTGTCGGCGAGCCCTGCGGCGCTGACTGCGGCGACGAGGGTCTTGAAGGTGCCGGCGTTTGAGGCGATTTCTACGATGTTGGACATATTGTTCTTTTCCTTTTGGGTGGGGATACGCAACCGCACGTGAACTCTGAGGTCTCAGATCTACACCAGTAGGTATGTAACTTACTAGCTCACTTACACTCTCACTATACGACCTCGGCGTGTCATGTGCATTAACCTGTTGGAATGTCGACCGATCCCGAGGCTGAACTTGGTGAACCTCATGTTCTGGATGGATTCCCCGCAGTAGCCATTCGCTTCGTGGTCGCGCTTGAACGCAACCGAGTGCTCATCGCACAGGATCACGGCCTGTCAGCGAGCGAACTCCGGACGATGTTCTATATCGCCGAGCACCTTCGCGTGACTCCGAAGGATCTTGCTGATCACCTCGGGATGACGACCGGTGCGATCACCGCGATTTCGGGACGACTCGTCACCGTGAACCTGCTGCACCGAGTCGACCATCCGAAAGATCGCAGAAGCCTCTACCTGCAGTTGACGCCCCATGGCGACCAAGTGATGGCAAAAATCCACGAAGACTTTCGCACCATGATCGCCGCGGCAACGAACGGTCTCAGCCCAGGCCAGCTCAAAGAGTTCGAATTTGCTCTCGCGTCAGTCAGCGAACGGATTGCGGGCATCGTCGGTTTGTAAATCCGCCGAGAACTGGCGTGGGGCCGACTTGGAACGACAGAAGCCGCCTCTGGATTTCTCCGGAAACGGCTTCTGATCTGGTATTTCGTCTGTTGCGGGGACAGGATTTGAACCTGCGACCTCTGGGTTATGAGCCCAGCGAGCTACCGAGCTGCTCCACCCCGCGTCACGAGGGTCGAGCTTAGCACCGCTGGGAGCTAACGGTGAATCAGCCTCCGGATGCCTTGATCGCGCGCTCGACGGCATCCTGCATCTTGGCGTCTGCGGTGGCGGCGGCGACCAGGTCGTTGATCGCGTAGGCCGCGGTGCGGGCGTCGAGTGCAGTCTTGTAGTCCGCGAGGGCCTGGGTCAGCGCGGCCTTGTCGATCGTTCCCGTCGGATCGGTCGGCGTCGTCGGCGTTGTCGGCGTCGTCGGATCGGTCGGGGTCACGCCACCGTCGCCCGCAACCGCTCCCGAGTCACCGCCGAAGATCGAGTCGAGGGCCGCGTTGAGGGTGTCCTCGAAGGCGATCTTGCCGCCGAACGCCACCAGAATCTTGCGCAGCAGCGGGTAACTCGTCGAGCCGGTCGACTGCACGTAAACCGGTTGCACGTAGAGCAGGCCCCCGCCAACCGGGAGCGTCAACAGGTTTCCGCGGATGACCGAGGTCTTGCCGCCCTGTTCGAGAAGGTTGAGCTGATTCGCCACCACGGTGTCGGTGTTGAACTGGTTCTGCACCTGCCCGGGCGCCGACACGGTGTTGTCCTTCGGCAGGGTGAGCAGGGTGAGCTTTCCGTAATTCTCGCCGACGTCGGAGTTCACCGCGAGGTAGCCGGTCAGGATGTTCTGGCTGTCGCCGGAGGTGCGCGGGATGTAGGTCGAGTACAGCGTGAAGGCCGGCTTGGTGTCGCCCGGAAGCTGCATCGTCAAGTAGTACGGCGGCTGAGGCGCAGTGGATGCCGCTGCCGGGTCGTCGGGGGTGGTCCAGGCATCCGTGCCCGAATAGAACTCGATCGGGTCTGTCACGTGATAGGTCGCGACGATCGCGCGCTGCACCTTGAACAGATCTGCCGGGTAGCGCACGTGCGCGAGCAGGTCGGCGCTCATGTCGCTCTTCGGCTTGACGGTTCCCGGGAAGACACCCATCCAGGTCTTCAGCACCGGGTCAGTGTCGTCCCACTGGTACAGGGTGACCTTGCCGTCGTAGGCATCCACCGTCGCCTTGACAGAGTTGCGGATGTAGTTGATGTCGTCGGTGGCGTAAGCCTTCGCCGGGGTGTTGGTGTCGGTGATCGCGCTCGAGAGAGACTCGATGTGCGAGTACGGGTAGTTCGCGGTCGTCGTGTAGCCGTCGACGATCCAGACGACCCGGCCATCGACGACAGCCGGGTAAGCGTCGCTGTCGAGGGTGAGGTAAGGCGCGACCTTCTGCACGCGGTCGATCGGGTTGCGCTCGTACATGATCTGTGAGTCGTCGGTGACGTACTGGGAGAACAAGATCTGATCTGACTGGAACTTCACGGCGTACGCCAGCCGAGTGAATAGTCCGGAGAGTTTCGGCCCGCCGTTGCCGCTGAAGGTGGTCTTCTGGGCGTTGGTGTCACTGGTACCCGAGGTCGACGGATAGTCGATCTCGACGTTGTCGCCCGCACTGCCGGCCGCCGCGCCGACGATCGAGTACTCCGGGGAGCTCTCACCGAAATAGATCCGCGGCTCGAAGTCGCCGAGCAGACCCGAACTGGGAATGCCTGACTCGAGGAACTCCGGCTGGCCCTGGGCGTCCCGCTGGTTGCCGTAGGCCGCAACCAGTCCGTAGCCGTGGGTGAAGACGAGGGTGTTGTTGTACCAGGTGTCTGCCGGGTTTTGGAGCAGCTCGCGCACGGCGACGACGGTGTCTTGGGTCTTGCCAGCGATGTTGTACCGATCGACGTCAAGGTGCGGGGCGAACTGGTAGTACTGCCTGACGCGTTCGAGCTGCGCGAAGGTCTTCGACACCAGGGCGGGGTCGAGAATACGGATGCTCGCCGTCGTGTTCGCGTCGGCACGCAGCGCGCCCTCTTCGGCCGTCGATACGGCGTTGTACGACTGCGCGTCGACATCGGAAACGCCGTAGGCAGCGCGGGTCGCCTCGATATTGCGCTGAATGTAGGGAGCCTCGAGCTTGCCCGCGGTCGGTTCGACCTGGAGGCGGTCGATGATCGCCGGATAAATCGAGCCGAGGATGAGGCTGGAGACGATCAGCAGCGCGGTGCCGATCAGGGGCAGGCGCCAGCGACCGATGACCGAGGTCACGAGGAACAGAATCGCGACGAGCACCGCGATACCGGCCAGGATCGCACGGCCGGGAATCGTCGCGAAGACATCGGCGTACGAGGCGCCGGTGATCAGTTCTTTCTGATCGGTGAGCGTCGCGTACTGGTCGAACCAGATACTGATCGCCTGGATGACGAGATAAATCGCCGCAGTGATCGCGAGCTGGATGCGGGCGCGCCGCGTGATCCGCACCTCGCGTCCGCTGATCTGGATGGCGCCGTAGATGTAGGCCGTGGCGATCGCCGCGATGCCCGCGATCAACACGACGGCCGATCCGTACGCCAAAATGCCGCGGTAGAACGGCAACTCGTAGACGTAGAACGAGACGTCGAGGTGGAACTGTGGGTCGGTCTGCCCGAACGACGTGCGATGGATGTACTGCAGCACCGTCTGCCACCGGGTCGCGGTCGAGACGCCCATGAAAAGACCGAGGACGATCGGGATGCCGATCATCGCCACCCGACGCAGCGGCTCGATGACCTGCTGGTAGCGGTCGAGCTGCGAGTTCAACTTCGCGTACACCGGGCGCGCTCGGTAGGCGAACGCAATGCTGACCCAGACGACGAGTGCCATCGCGGCGAAACCGACGGCGAACATCGCAGCGAAGGATGCCCACTGAGTGGTCAGTACTTCGAGGAAGTTGAGCTGGTCGAACCACAGCACGTCGGTGTAGAAGCCGGAGAAAACGAAGAAGCCGATCACCAGCACGGCGACCACCGCAGCCGCGATCGCGACGGCAGCACGGGTGCGGTTACGGGTGGGCGGTGCGGCCGCAGCGGCGGGGCGAGTGGTAGACAACACAGCTCCTTCAGATCGCAGCAATCCTAAGCCGCGCGGCTGAAGGCCGCCCGCCGAGGTCACCCCTGTGCGGGCTCCGCATGGCAGGTAGCGAGCGACGAGGTGTCACCCTTCGCGATCGCTTCAACCGAGGTAACGGCCTCATCGAGAGTCGAAACCGAGAAGACCTGGATGCCGCCGGGGATGTGACCAACAACCTCGGAGCAGTTCTCCTCCGGGGCCAAGAACCATTCGGCTCCGGCGGCGCTCGCGCCGTACATCTTCTGCACGATGCCGCCAATCGGACCCACGGTTCCCGAACCGTCGATCGTGCCGGTGCCGGCGATCTTTGCGCCACCGGTGAGCTCACCGGGAGTCAACTTGTCGTAGATGCCGAGGGCAAACATCATCCCGGCGCTGGGCCCGCCGACGTTGTTGAGCTGGATGTTCACGTCGATCGGAAACTCGTAGGTTGTGCCGGGATAGATGCCGATCGTCGCAGAACCGTCTTGCGGGGACGGCTGCGGCGAGAGGGTCACCGTCTGCTCAACACCGTCGCGGCGGATGCCCAGCTCAATCGGCACCCCGACGCCGGAAGCCTTGAGTTGGGCGCGCAGGTCGTCGACGTTGTCGAGGGTGACTCCACCGGCCGACAGCAGCTCGTCGCCAGCCTTCAGCACGCCATCCGCCGGGGTGCCGTCGATCACCTGGGCGACGGCGAGGGTGCTCGTGTAGGGGATGTCGAGTTCGGTCAGCGCGGCCGCGACGGCATCCTGTTGTGAGGAGTTCATCTGCTGGGCGCTTTCCTGGTTCGCCTCCTCGTCGGTCTGCCCCGGAGGGAACACAGCATCGAGCGGAACGACCGAACGACTCGGGTTGAACCAGGCAAGAGCGACGTCGATCCAGGACACCGGCGTCTGCGGCGAACCGTCGAGGTAGACCGTCAGGAGATCGAGTGTTCCCGACGTCGGGTACGTCGTTTCTTGAGGGATGTCGATCAGCGGCACCTCATCGCCGTTGGCATTCTCGACCTGGCCGAGGGTGTTGAACACCGGGCCGGGCTTCTCAATGACGTAGGGAGCCGGAGACGTCGCGAACACCACGATGCCCACGACGGCGAGCACGAGAAGGACGAAACCGAGGTACACGGTCCAAGGTGTGCGCGCCACGCGATAGTCGTCAGGTGGCTGCGCGTCGGACTCGAACAAACCTGCACTCTTCTTTCGTGTTCGCTGGCGGCGCAGTGCGCTGGCCGGTCCAAGCCAAGATGCTCGGGCTAGCGTAGTCAACATGGCCGAGAACACGCCCGCCCCTGAAGGCGACGAGGGCGACGGAACCGAGGAGTTCCGCGAAATGCTGCGCGAGTTCCTCGCCGGCAACACCGAACTCGACCCCGCCAAACTCGCTGCCGCCGCGGGACTCCCCGACGACCCCGAGATGGTGCAGCGCCTGATCGGTCAACTGCAGCAGGCCCTACAGAACTCCGGCGACGGCATCAACTGGAGTCTCGCCACCGAGCAAGCCCGCGCACTCGCCGCCCGGTCGGCCGTGCCGAGCACCCCCGCCGAACGCTCGGGGATGGAGCAGGCACTCCACGTCGCAGCGCTCTGGCTCGACGAGGCCACCTCGATCTCCTCCCTCACCGTCGAACCCGTGCTGCTCACCCGCGCGGGCTGGGCCGAAGCGACCTTGCCGGTCTGGATCCAACTCGCCGAGCCAGTCGCCAACTCGATCGCAAACGCGCTCACCCAGGTTCTCGAAGAGCATGCCCCCGAAGAACTCGGCGCGATGATGGGCGGCGCCGGCAAACTGATGCGCAACATCGGCGGCACCCTGTTCGCGATGCAACTTGGTCAAGTCGTCGGGCAACTGGCCGGCGAAGCCGTGTCGGGTGGGGATGTCGGCATCCCGCTGCTCGACGGTGAGAACCGGCAAGCCGCCCTCGTACCGCAGAACGTCGACGACTTCGGACGCGGCCTCGACATCCCGGCCGACGAGATCCGCCTCTACCTCGCAGTGCGTGAACTCGCGCACGCCCGGCTGTTCCGTCACGCGAAATGGCTGCGGCTGCACCTGCTCACCCAGATCACCGACTTCGCCCGAGGCCTCCACATCGACTCCGCCCGTCTGCAAGAACTCGCGGCCGATTTCGACCCGCAGAACCCCGAACAGCTGCGGGATGCCGTCACCAGCGGCGCGCTCATCCCGCCCAAAACCGACGACCAACTCGCCGCCCTCGGCCGACTTGAGACGATGCTCGCCCTCATCGAAGGTTGGGTGGATGTCGTCACCGCCGCCGCCACCTCACGCCTGCCCCGCAGCGTCGCCATCGCCGAATCGGTGCGACGCCGCCGCGCGGCCGGCGGTCCCGCCGAGTCGGCATTCTCGACCCTCGTCGGACTCGAACTGCGGCCTCGACGCCTTCGGGAAGCTGCGGCGATGTGGCAGGCGGTCACCGACGCGGTCGGCGCCGACGGGCGGGATGACCTGTGGTCACATCCCGACCTCGTCCCCGGTGACGCCGACATCGACTCGCCTGCGTCTCTCATCGCGCGACTCTCCGCCGGAACACCTGAGCCGGACGATGTTGATCGCGCGCTCGAAGAGTTGCTTGGCGACACTTCGGGGGATCGGCCGCACGAAGAGTAATTCGTTCCTCGCCGGACACGGATTCAATTCGCGAGCCGAAGGAGCGGGGACCCCTACCCCGATCGACTCGCGAACCGAATCCGTATCCGGCTGTGGATGACATCGGGCGCCGGTTGCGTTGGGGCGTCATCCTCGTCTCATGGTGCTCAGAATTTCGCCCGATCTTCCGCTTGTTTGGCGGTCGCCTACTTCGGTTCAGCTGGGGAGCGATCGGGCCGTCGTCGTTCTTGACGGGGTGACCGAGGGGGAAGATCGCCTCCTGGCTGCTTTGTTGGCAGGAGTATCGGCTACGGGCTACGCGATGCTGGCCCGTTCGGCCGGAGTGGAGCCGGACGCTGCCGACGAGCTGCTCAAGGCGCTTGAGCCTGCCCTCGAGAAGGCGGTCTCCATCGGTGAGCGGACGAAGGTGGCGGTGCTGGGTGATTCTGCGTTGGCGCGGGCTATTGCTGGGTTGCTTGCGGAGGCGGGAGTTCTTGGGGTGCCCGACGACGCTTCGCTGGTCGTGCTGGTTGCTGACTGGGTGTTGTCGCCGGTTGATCATTTTGCGTGGTTGAACCGCGATGTTGTGCATGTTCCCGTGGTCGTGAGTGAGCGGGCAGTTACGGTGGGACCTTTTGTCCAACCTGGGGTGGGGCCGTGCCTGTATTGCGTTCAGTTGACTCGCACCGACGCGGATGCGGCGTGGCCGGCCATCGCGACTCAACTGTGGGGGCGTGCCGGGCGTGAACTCGATCACTTGACCGTTTCGGAAGCGGCAGCGTTTCTGGTGCGGCGGGTGCTGGCGCGGCTGGGGCGCGAAGCGGGGGGCGAGGCCGGGGCAGCGCTGTCGTGGCGGATCGGCGCGGAGGGTGAGGTCAGCGTGACGCGGTGGGGGCGGCATCCCGACTGCCGGTGCGCAGTTCCTGAAGGAACCGACTGGGTTGCCGTTCCTTCCGGCTCAGACGCGAATCTGGTGCTCGGCTAGCAGCAGGTGTACGGCTTCGCGCACCAGCTCGCTCTGCTTTTTGCCGGTGCGTTCCTCGAGAAGCTTGAAAGCCGCGAAGTCAGTACTTGAGATGCGTCCCCGAACCGTTGGCGACGCGCCGCTGGTATCCCCGACTCGCGGTCGACCGGGTCGAAGAGCTCGTTCAAGGGCATCTTCACTGCCGTATTCGCGCAACAGAAATGCGCGCCCTTCTGCGGCCGCGGCCTCACCAGTCAGGACCGTGCTCGGCGGTGAAAGTGAGATCGCAGGATCGGTCATCCGCCGCGCAAGGTCTTCGTAGTCGACGTCATCCAACGGGATGCTCCTCGCGGTAGGTGCGGAAATGGGGCCCAAGTTGCATCGCATGGAAGATGACTGCTTCGAGACCCGGACGGATGTTCACTAAGACCTCAAGTTCGCGTTCTGTTTGGGAGTGAGCCGGTCCGATGTATATGACCACTGTCCCGCCATCACCCTCGTCGTGCGTCACCGCCGAATACGTAGCGTGAAGGATGGCGTGAATCTGGTCTTCGCGCGGAACACCGTGCTTCTCACTCGAGGGAACCCAGCGTGGTGTCACTCGCGCACGGTATCGGCAGAGCGAATTTTATTGGAGCGGCTAATTGTAGCCTGTTAGTTTCGGCTGGTGCGCAGTTCCTGAAGGAACCGACTGGGTTGCCGTTCCGCCGAGCGGGCACCTCGCCGCGACCAAGACAGCGACAGTCGGAGTCGCGCTCGCGTGATGCCGACGTAGAGCAGCCGGCGTTCTTCGTCGATCGCGACCGCCGACTTCGCGTAAACGACCGGCAGCAGTCCTTCCGTCAGCCCGGCGAGGTGCACCGACTCCCACTCGAGACCTTTCGCACTGTGCAGGGTGCCGAGCACGACGGCGCGTACCGGAAGTTCACCCTTCGCGGTTTCGCGCTCCTCGAGCTCGGCGGCAAACCGGGCGAGGTTCACGTCTTCGGGAGTGCATTCGGCGAACCGCACAATCGCGTCGAGGCCGGCCCAGTCATCCCGACCCAGTCGCGAGTGGGACCGATCGACGGTCCACCCGGCGGCGCGGGCGGTGTCGGCGACGAACTGCCGCACGGGGTCTTCAGGAAAACGCTGCGCCTGCACGGCAAGCGCCGACGTGAGTTTGCGCACCGCCGGGATCTCGAAAAAGGTCGTGCCCCCGAGGAGCCGCACGACGATCCCGCGGGCAGCCAGCGCCTCCTCGATCGGGCCCGCCTGCTCGTGCACCCGGTAGAGCACCGCGATCTGCTCGGGCAGCGTGCCGGCGGCGAGTTGGCTGGCGATTGAGTCGGCGATCGCGGATGCTTCCGCCCCATCGTCGTCGTAGGCGACCGGGTCCGCGAACACTCCGCGACTGACCGTGGCTGAGCGCAGTTCGAGAGCACCGGGGCGCCCGCGCATCAGGCGGTTCGCGACATCCAGAATCTGTGGTGCCGAGCGGTAGTTGCGTTCGAGTCGCACGACCTCGGCGCCGGGATGGTCACTCTCGAAGCTGAGCAGGTAGCGGCTCGAGGCCCCGGCGAACGTGTAGATCGTCTGGTTGGCGTCGCCCACGACGCAGAGGTCGGTGCGCGGGCCGAGCCACAGCGTGAGCAGCCGATGTTGCAGTGGCGAGACGTCTTGGTACTCGTCGACGACGAAAAACCGGTACTGCGCACGCACCCGCTCGCGTGCGATGGCTTCGGAGTCGAGCATCCCGCACGCCAGCAGCAGCACGTCTTCAAAGTCGATACGACGACGCTCGTCTTTGAGTCGCTCGTACTCCTGCTGAATCGTGGCGACGGCGTCGGGGTCGAGTCCGCGCGGCAGAGGCCGGTCGCGCGCCGCGATTGCGTACCGCTCGATGCTCAGTTCGGATGTCTTGCGCCATTCGATCTCGCTGGCGACATCCCGAATCGCGGTGCGGCCGAGTTTGATGTTCACCGCGTCGCCCGCTTCGCCGATCGTGCGGGCTTTGTTGTCGAGCAACCGGGGCGCTCCCCCGCCGACCAGGTCGGGCCAGAAGTAGCCGACCTGAGCGAGCGCTTCGGCGTGGAAGGTGCGCACCACCGCGCCGCTGGCGTCGAGCGCCCGCAGCCGTTGACGCAGTTCGCCCGCCGCCTTCGTCGTGAACGTCAGCGCCAACAGGCTGCCCGAGGTGTAGACGCCTTCGCGCACGCCGTGGGCGATTCGAGCCGTGATCGCGCGGGTCTTGCCCGTTCCGGCGCCAGCGAGGATGCACACCGGGCCGAGTAGCGTTTCGGCGGCACGACGCTGGTCGACGTCGAGCGCGGCGAGAGGGTCGGCCACGGGTGCATTCACGCGCGGGATCCGTCGTCGATCTCGGCGCCGTACCAGTGCTCGATGATCGCGCGGGCGATCGAGGTGGGGCCGGGCAGCAGCACCTCTTTCGCCGCAACCGCCGCCGCCATCTCGTCGCGGGTGAACCAGCGCACCGCGAGAATCTCTTCGCCGTCCGGTGTGCCCACCGTGGTGCCGCCGACCGGAACGCGCGCCATGAAGCCGACCATCAGCGACGCCGGGAACGGCCACGGCTGACTGCCGAGGTACTGCGGGTCTTCGACCGTGATGCCCGACTCCTCGAACACCTCTCGGATGGCAGCAGCCTCCAGCGACTCCCCCGGCTCGACGAACCCGGCGAGCAGCGAAAAGCGATTCGCCTCCCACATCGCATTCGAGCCGAGCAGGATGCGGTCGTCGTTGTCGACGACGCCGACGATGATCGCGGCGTCGGTTCTCGGAAAGAAGTCTCGTCCGGCATCCTCATCGCGTCGCACCCAGCCGGCCATCGTCGGAACGGTTGCCGCGCCGCCCGCGGGCGAGAAACCGTAGGCGGTGTGCCAGTTCAGGATGGCGAGCGCCTGCGTGAAGAGTCCGGCGTCACGTTCGTCGAGGCGGGCTCCGATTCGGCGCAGGTCGCCCCACTGGGACTCCCCGCCATCCGGAGCTTCGATATCAGCGCGCGCGTCGACCGCGACGGCGATGAACGGGGTGTCGCGCGGCAGGTCGGGAGCGTCGGCGACGGTGCGTCCGAGGTAGACCGCGAGAGCCGCCTGCGGCACCGCACTCGCCGGCAGGATCGCGAGGCGGTCGGGCCCGTCCATCAGGGCCTTGCCGTCATGCAGCACGATCGCGCGGGTTCGGGAGTCGTCGAGCAGGGCATCGATCCCCCGAGCACGCGTCATGTGATCGCGGTCGAGGGTCGCGCGCGACAGAGGCAGGCGAGCCGAGAACGGCGAGAATCCGGGGATGTCGGACAAACCTGACCTCCCGCTGAAACACGCGTGGCATACGCCGCGTCGGGTGGGCACCGACCTACCCTGAGGGCATGACCCGATCCCCACTCACTCTAGCGGCGCTCGCGACGTCGGCCGTGGCAGGTCTCGACGTGATCAACACCCAGGGGTTCGGCAGCCCGGGCGGCGAATTCGACGCCGCCATCCTGACCGGTCGCGACGGTCGCCACTGGATCATCCGGGTGCCGCGCTCGCCAGCCGCCGAGTTGGAGCAGTCGGCCGACCTGGTCGCACTTCGGGCGCTCAGCGCAGGTGCCCGCTCCCGTCTGCCGTTCGCGATTTCGACGTTCGCGGGCCAGGTTCCGGTCGGCGACACTCGGGCCGTGGTGTCGGAGTTCGTCTACGGCTCGAAGGTGTCGCTCAGCGCGATGAGCCTCGAACTCGCCTCATCGATCGGCGCGGCGATCGCCGCCATCCACTCGCTTCCCCCGAACCTCGTCATCGACGCCGGCCTGCCCTCGCACAGCCCTGTCGAAACGCTGCGCGCCGTCGTCACCCTGATGGATCGCGCCGCCGCGACCGGACTCGTTCCCGCCGGGCTGCTCGCCCGCTGGGAACGCGCGACCGAAGAAACGATGATGTGGCAATTTACCCCCACGGTCGTCAACGGCGGCGTCGCGTCGGACTCGTTCCTCGCCAACGGCGACGAGGTCACCGGGATGCTGGGCTGGCACGGTCTTCGCGTCGGCGACCCCGCAGCTGATCTGCAGTGGCTGGCCGGATCCGGCCTCGACCAACTCGCCGACGCAGCCTTCGCGTCGTACTCCCACGCGCGAGGCAACGTCGACCGGCAACTGCGTCAACGGGCTTCACTGCTCGCCGAGCTCGAGATCGCGCGCTGGCTGTTGCACGGCACCGAGACCCGCTCGACCGAGATCGTCGACGACGCGGTCGGGATGCTTTCCGCCCTCGTCGACGACGTACACCTGGACATGACCAACCCCATCGGCGGCGCCACCATGCCACTGGGAGTCGACGAGGTCGAAGCACTCCTCGAGCGGACGTCGCACATCCACTGATCCTTTCTTGTGACAGGTCGGCTGCGGATCGAATGCGCGGGCCGAGAGAGCGGGGACCCCTACCCCGATCGACCCGCGCATTCGATCCGCAGCCGACCCTGCGCCGTCGCGTAACCTGCGAAGGTGCTGACTTTCGCTGAAGTCCAGGAAGCTCGCGAGTACACGGCGGCGGCGCTTTCGCGCGCCGGCGTTGTGCTTACTCCGGCCGAGCGGGGTGAGATTGAGGTGGCCGACTTGGGGTTGGGTGAGTTGGAACGCACCGGGCTGCAGCTTGTTGTCTACGTCAATACGGAACGCGTGTGTGCCAAGGAGTTGGTGTTGCGACCTGGGCAGACCTGCCCCGAACATCGGCACATCGGCGCGGACGAAGAGTTGGGCAAAGAGGAGACCTTCCGCGTGCGCGCCGGGGAGGTGTGGCTCTACGTCGACGGACCCGCGACTCCCGACCCGCTCGCGGTCGCGCCGAGGCCGGAGCACTACACCGCCTGGCACCAGATCGTGCTGCGACCCGGGGATCAACACACCATCCTGCCCGGTACGAAGCATTGGTTTCAGGCCGGGCCCGACGGCGCGATCGTGACCGAGTTCTCGACCCGCAGCACCGACGAACGGGATGTCTTCACCGATCCCGACATCCGACGCATCACCGTCGTCGAACCCTGACGTGCGCTTTCCCTTTTCAGGAAGATCTGGAGAAACTGGGCCGGGTCGCCGATCAGGGTCCACATCTCTAGACACCTTCCCCACACCTTCCTGAAAACGGACGGGAATGGAGCCTCAGCGGGCGGCGAGTCAGCGCACCATCCGGATTTCTGCGAGATCCTCCCAGCTGGGTTCGGTCTTACGTTGGCCGTCGGGCACGAAACCGTTCCTGGCGTAGAAGGCGCGCGCCCGCGGATTGCCTTCGGCGACCCAGAGGTAGGCCGGGCGGTCGCCGAGCACGGCGTCGAGCAGCGCCTGCCCCGTTCCCGACCCGTGGGCGCGGGCGTACTGGTAGATGAACCAGAGCTGCAGGTCGCGGGGATGGTCGTCATCCTGCGACGGACCCGCGCACGCCATCCCGACGACCTCGCCGTCGAGTTCGGCGACGAAGACCGGGCTGCCTCCTGCGATCCGCGCCCGGTGCCGCGCGGGGTCGGAGGTGCGCGCAGCCAGAAATTCGGCGCGCAGTAGGTGGGCGTACGTCTCGCGCCATCCGGTGACGTGGATGTCGGCGATACGTTCCGCGTCGTCAGGAACCGCGGGGCGAACCTCGATCATGCGACCTCACCCGGCCGCGTAGGACTCGAAGGCGGCATCCGTTCCGGCGCCCTGTTTCACCGCGACCCCGCCACGACGCAGCAACTGCTCGAGGGCGGCGAGGGTGGTGAGCACGGCATCCCGACGGGCGTTGTAGCCCATCACTCCGATGCGCCACACCTTGCCGGCCAGGGGGCCGAACGAGGTGCCGATCTCGATGCCGTAGTCGGCGAGCAGGGTCGCGCGCGCGGCTTCGCCGTCGAGACCGTCCGGGATGTAGACGCCGATCACGTTGTTCATGCGCACGCTCTGGTCGCCGAAAAGCTGGAGTCCCATGCCGACGAGTCCCGCGGTCATCGCGGCGCCGTGGATGCGGTGGCGCTCGACGGCTTTCTCCATCGTCTCTTCGACCAGGATGCGCGCGCACTCGCGGGCGCCGTAGAGCATCGTCGTCGCCTCGGTGTGGTGGTTGAGGCGCTTCGGCCCCCAGTAATCGAGGATCTGCGCGAGGTCGAAATAGTTGCTGCGGATGTCGGCCCCCGCACCTTCGCGCGCGTTGATGACCTGGGCCGCCCGGTCGGAGAGGGTGATGGGTGACGACCCCGCAGGGCCGGCGAGGCACTTCTGCAAGCCGGCGGTAGCGGCATCCACCCCCCACGCGTCGGCGAGGAAGGTGTTTCCGCCGAGGCTCGCGGTGACGTCGGCGTAGAGCAGGGCGCCGTGCTTGTCGGCGATTCCGCCGAGGTCGTCGAGGGGCTGAGCGACGGTGGCGCTCGTGTCACCGTGCACGATGGCGAGCACCTTCGGCTTGACCTCGGCCAGCGCCGCGTCGATTTCGGCGGGGGTGAAGACGGTGCCCCACTCGCGTTCGATGACGTGCACCTCAGCGCCGCAGCGTGCGGCGATCTCTTTGAGGAGGTCGCCGAAGCGTCCGAAGATGGGGACGAGCACTCTGTCGCCCGGTGCGAGCAGGCTGACCAGGGCCGCTTCGATCCCCGCGCGGCCGGTGCCATCGATGACCAGGGTGGCGTCGTTGTTTGTCTGGAATACCCCGCGGAACAGCTCCTGCGTCTCGGCCATGTACCCGGTCATCGCCGGGTCATACTGGCCGACCAGCTGCGCTGACATCGCACGGAGGACCCGCGGGTCGGCGTTGATCGGCCCGGGGCCCATCAGCAGCCGCGCGGGAGGATCGATCTGGCCGGGGATCATCAGATCAGGATGCCACGGCCAAGGCATTCCACCACCCGTCCCTCTTTCGCTACCGTGGGCAGCATGTCGATTCGAGTCAACCTCACCTCAGCTCTCGCACTCCTTGCCGCGACGGCCGTTCTCGCGGGCTGCACGGTCTCACCCAGCCCCTTCCCAACGACGACCGGACTCACCGGGCCTGACGGAACGATCAACGGCGACGGCAACGGGGGTGGCGGCGGAGGTGGTGACCCGTTCCCGCCGGAAACCCCGACGACGACGGACGGTTGGACCGCTCGGTACCAGAACGTCCCCTGGCTGGCCGATGATCTCGACAACGACGACTTCTTCGTCACCGGCACACTCGACGGGCACGAGGTCATGGGAATTTACTGCAACAACGACGGCAATCCGTCGAGCTCCTTGGCGATCAGTGTGAGCGATACCGATGCCGAGGTGCACTTCCAGCGCGGGGGCATCATCAACATCGACGTGCAGCGGGGGCGGTACTTCCACTACACCGGCATCGGCACCTTTTCCCTCCCCGACCCGCAAGGAACTCATCCGATCTCGATCGCCTATACGACCTCGATCCCGCTCGACGACTCTCCTGAAGGGAAAGGAAAGGCTTCGCAGAGCACCGCGTCGGTTGATCTGCAGTTTCTCGGCGTTCCGTTCCCGGATCCCGCGACCTGCAAGACCG
The DNA here is from genome assembly GCF_039912695.1 of Pseudolysinimonas sp. Classification (GTDB taxonomy): domain Bacteria; phylum Actinomycetota; class Actinomycetes; order Actinomycetales; family Microbacteriaceae; genus Pseudolysinimonas_A. The sequence continues at coordinate 1,064 of NZ_JBDSPJ010000024.1, read as the reverse complement.
ATGCGAGCGATCTTTTTATCTGGGTGAACGCGCAGTCGGGCCGACCCTGAGCTTCAGCCGACCAGCTGCGCCCAGGTCGATCAGTGCCAGATCACTCCCCCGAGGTCCGACTAGGCACAACCCGACCGGCTCGGGCAGTTGCAACACCGGCACCGACAGCCCCGGCCTCCCGGTGATCCCCGCGATCGCCGTGAGCCGCAGAGTCGCGCCGCGGACGACATCCAATTCCTCTGCCGTGGCGTGCACCGACGGAGCCGACGATGACGCTGAAGGGATGAGCAGCACGCGGTTTCCGAGGATGCGATCGAGCCGCTCACGGTGCATCGCGAGCGCGGCGCGGGCCTCGGCCTCCTGCTCGCGCGTGACGGTGGCGGCGAAGGCGAACCGTTCGCGAGTGACGGGGCCGACAGCATCCGGATGTCCGGTGACCCACCCGCCGTCGGAATCCCACGCTTCGGCCGCTTGAGTCACCCGGAAGGCCTCGAACATCGCGTCTGGGTCGCCCAGCGACACCTCGTCGATCTCGAAACCCGCGATCGCGGCCGTGAACGCCAGGCGAACCGAGGGTTCGGCGAGAGCGACCAGGGTCGGGTCGATGACGAAGCCGCCCGGGTCGACGACGATCGTTCCCAGCGCGACCTCGACGACGCGGCGCAGGGTGGCGGCGTCGCGAGTCAGCCAGCCGACGGTGTCGAAAGATGGCGCGAGAGGCCAGATGCCCTCGTCGCGCACCGAGTCGTGAGTGGTGCGCAGCCCCCACAGCCCCTGGTACGACGCCGGCACTCGGATCGAGCCTGCCGTGTCAGTGCCGAGACCGATGGATGCCTGGCCGAGCGCGACCGCGGAGGCTGGTCCGCTCGAGGAGCCACCGGGCAGACCGCCGGGCACCGCGGGATTGGGCGGTGCTCCGTAGTGCGGGTTGGCACCCGCGATGCTGTACGCGAACTCGTCGGTCTGGGCGATGCCGCGCACGCTCGCGCCGGCACCGAGCAGGGCCGCGACCGCTGGGGCGGTTTCGGTGGCCGGTCGGGCCTCGCGCAGGTAGGCCGGGTTGCCGGCGCCCA
>NZ_JBDSPJ010000010.1:0-80926 GCF_039912695.1 Pseudolysinimonas sp. | reverse complement strand
CGTGCTCGGTGGCGCGGTGATCGTCAAGGAGGGTGCGCAGGTCGACGGGCAGAGCCTCGCCGACAAGGTCGGCTTTCTGCAGTTCGGCGTCGGTGCGGTCTCCAGCCCGATGGATGCCTGGCTGACGATTCGCGGCATCAAGACTCTCGCGGTGCGTGTCGATCGACACTCCTCGAACGCTCAAACCATCGCCGAACGTCTGGTCGGACATCCGAAGCTCAGCGCCGTGTACTACCCGGGGCTGCCCGATCACCCGGGGCATGACCTCGCGGCGACGCAGATGAAGGCCTTCGGCGGCATGCTCTCGGTGCGCCTCGCCGACGGGCCGACTGCCCGCCGGTTCGCCGAGTCGACGAAGCTCTTCCAGCTCGCCGAATCGCTCGGCGGCGTCGAGTCGCTGGTCTGCTATCCCTCCGAGATGACCCACGCGTCGGTGCGCGGCACCGAGCTCGAGGTGCCGGTTTCGGTCGTGCGACTGTCGGTCGGCATCGAGGATGTCGACGACCTGACCGCCGACCTGCTGACGGCGCTCGACGCGGTCTAGTCCGGCCGTGTCACTGCGCATCCCCGAGGACTTCACGCTTGGCGCGGCAACAGCCGCGTACCAGATCGAGGGTGCCGCGCGCGAGGGCGGCCGCACCGCGTCGATCTGGGACACCTTCAGCCACACGCCGGGGCGAACTCTCGACGGCGACACCGGAGACGTCGCGGCCGACCACTACCACCGGCTCGACACCGACCTCGACCTGATGGCGCACCTGGGGCTCGACGCCTACCGCTTCTCGATCGCCTGGCCGCGGGTGCAGCCGGGTGGGCACGGGGCACTGAATCCGGCCGGGATCGCGTTCTACTCCCGGCTCGTCGACGGACTGCTCGCCCGCGGCATCGCGCCGGTCGCGACCCTGTACCACTGGGACCTCCCGCAGGAACTTGAGGATGCCGGTGGCTGGCCGCAGCGCGAGACTGCGGTGCGCTTCGCAGAGTATGCCGCCCGTACCGTCGAGGTGCTCGGCGACCGCGTGGCGATCTGGACGACCCTCAACGAGCCCTGGTGCTCAGCCTTCCTCGGCTACGGGTCGGGGGCTCACGCGCCGGGCCGAGCCGACGGCGCATCGGCGCTCGCTGCGATGCACCACCTCAATCTGGCGCACGGGCTCGCGGTACCCGAGATCCGCCGCGCAGCGCGCAATTCGCCCCAGGTCTCCACGACCCTCAACTTCCACGTCGCGCGTCCGGCCGACCAGGATGCCGACGATGCCGCGCGCCGGATCGACGCCCTCGCCAACCGTTCGTTTACCGGGCCGATCCTCGACGATCGGTACCCCGACGATCTCGTCCGTGATACCGCGGGGGTGACCGATTGGGCGTTCGTTGAGGACCACGACCTGGCCCTGATCGCGCAGCCGATCGACCTGCTCGGGGTGAACTATTACTCGACGGTGACGGTGCGAGACAGTGATGGCCGCGCGCCGCGCGCCGCAGCTGACGGACACCGGGCCGGGGCCGGGTCACCGTGGCCGGGGAGCGAGCACGTCGAGTTTCTTCCGCAGCCCGGACCGCTGACCGACATGGGGTGGAACATCGCCCCCGAGGCGCTCGAGGAACTGTTGCTTCGGCTGGCTGCGGAGCACCCCGGGATGCCCCTGCTCGTCACCGAGAACGGGGCGGCGTTCCGTGACGACCCGATTGCGGGACACGTCCTCGACCCTGAACGCGGAGACTACATCGTGAGCCATCTCGCGGCGACGGTCCGAGCTCGCACCGCGGGGGCGGATGTGAGGGGCTATTTCGCCTGGTCGCTGCTGGACAATTTTGAGTGGGGTTACGGGTATTCGAAGCGGTTTGGGATCGTCCGCGTCGACTACGACACGCAGGAACGGATCGTGAAGGACAGCGGTCGCCGTTACGCGGAACTCATCCGCAGTCGCATCATTCCCTCCTGAGAGAGAACTGGCCCTCCTGAGAGAGAACTGGCTCTCCCGAGGGAGAGGTCTTTGGCCGAAAACCGCGCGCGGGTGTCAGTCGGGACCGGCCAGACTGGTCAGGTGCAATCGCAAGGCCGGATCGGGCTGCCCTCGGCCTCTGCCCTCTACATCGCGGCGGTGCTGGGCACCGGGGTGCTCGTACTCCCGGGCCTGGCTGCGGATGCGGCGGGGCCGGCATCCATCGTCGCGGTCGCCGCAGTGCTCGTGCTTTCGGTCCCGCTGGCTGGCACCTTCGCCGCGCTCGCCGGGCGCTTTCCGGATGCCGGCGGGGTCGCCACGTTCGCACGTCTCGCCCTCGGGCCGACCGCGGCCCGGATGACGGGGTATTGGTTCTTTTTCGGCTGCGGATTCGGGGCCCCGGTCGTCGCCGTGCTCGGCGGTGAATATCTCACCTCGGTGCTCGGCCTGCCGCATTCCTGGGTGCCGTGGTTGGGGATCTCGTTCTTCGTCATCACGATCGGGCTCGCCTGGATCGGCCTCCGGGTGAGCGGCGCTGTACAACTGGTGCTGACCGCCCTGCTGGTGGGTGTCGTGCTGCTCGTGGTCGTGAGCGCGGTCCCCGTTGGCCAACGCTCAAACTTCGAGCCTTTTCTTCCCCACGGGTGGGCCGGGGTCGGCCTGGCGATCAGTCTGTTCGTCTGGGCCTTCGCCGGCTGGGAGGCGATCACGCACTGGGCGAGTGAGTTCAAGAACCCGCGGCGCACCTTGCCGCTAGCCACCGCGATTGCGATCGTCGTGGTCGGTGCCGCCTACCTCTCGCTGCAGTTCGCGACCGTCGCCGTGCTCGGCACCGGTCGACCGAGCAGCATCGTTCCTCTGCTCGACCTGGTGGCCATCACCCTCCCGGGCTACGGCCCGCTGATCGTCGGGGTGATCGCTGCGGTGGTCGTCATCGGCGTGCTCAATGCCTACATGCCGGCCCTCGGCAACCTCGCCGCATCACTGGGGCGCGACGGACATTTGCCCCGCTGGTTCGCGAAGGGTGCCGAAGCGGGCGCGGTGCCGCGTCGAGGGCTGCTGCTCACGGCGGCGGTCTGCCTGGGCTACACGGCGCTGTACTTCGCGCTCGGCGTCGATCTCAAGGTCTTCGTGCTGATCCATACGTCGTCGATGGTGGCGGTCTACCTGGTCGGGATGATCTCCGCGGTCAGGCTGCTCGACCGCTTCACGGTTGGCTGGTGGATGGCGATCCTCTCGGTCGTGCTCACCGCCGGACTCGTTGTCTTGGCGGGCGCGAACCTGCTCATCCCGGCCATCCTCGCGGTTGTCGCCGTTGCGGTGACGATCGTCAAGCGTCTGCGCCAGCGTGCCCAACCCGTTTCCGAGAAAGAGCCGAACCCGTGACCGTCCGCCGCCGAATTGTCGATCTCAGCCATGTCATCCACGCCGGTCTAATCACCTATCCCGGCCTGCCTGCCCCCACGATCACGCCGTTTTTGACGCGCGAAGACTCACGACAGAGATACGCGAAGGGCACCGAGTTCGCGATGGACATCATCACGATGATCGGCAACACCGGCACCTATCTCGACTCGCCGTTTCACCGCTACGGCGAGGGGTCTGATCTCGCCGGCCTCGACCTCAGCACCCTGGTCGATCTGCCGGCCGAGGTGTTTCATCTCACCGATCTGACGACGCGGGGGATCCCGGCAGGGCTGTTCCTCGACCGCGACCTGAGTGGCACTGCGGTGTTGCTGCACACCGGCTGGGACCGTCACTTTGGCACGCCCGAGTATGCGACCGGGTCGCCCTTCCTCGACGCAGCCGCGGCGAATCATCTGGTCGCCCAGGGCGTGACTCTCGTCGGGATCGATTCGCTCAACATCGACGACACCGAGTCGGGCGGCGAGCGCCCGGTGCATTCGGCGCTGCTTGCGGCCGGCATCCACGTCGTTGAGCACCTCACCCGGCTCGGCGATCTGCCCGCTCACGGTGCCCGGTTCACGGCGGCTCCGCCCGCAGTCGCGGGGTTCGGCACCTTCCCCGTGCGCGCGTACGCGACGCTCGGCTAGCCTCACAAGAGGACACGTCACCGAGGGTGCGGACGGTCCCCTCCCGCCGTCTCACCTCTCCAAGAAATCCGCTTCCGCATGACCACACTTAGCCACCCCGGCGACGCGCTCAGCCGTCGTCAGCGAACGGTATACATCCTGATCCTGGGTGCGCTGACCGCGCTCGGGCCGTTCACGATCGACCTCTACCTGCCCGCGTTCCCGCGCATCGCCGAAGAGTTGCACACCAGCGACGCCGCGGTGCAGCTCACCCTGACTGCGACAACCATCGGTTTCGGGATCGGCCAGTTGATCATCGGACCCTGGAGCGACACGATCGGCAGGCGCATCCCGCTGCTGGTCGCGAGTTCCCTGCACGTGATCGCGAGCCTCGGTGTGATCCTCGCCCCGAGCGTCGAGCTGGTCGCCGTGATGCGCGTGGGTCAGGGCGTCGGTGCGGCCGCTGGCAGTGTCGTCGCGTTGGCGATGGTGCGCGACCTGTTCGGCGGCAAACCCCTGGTGCGGATGCTCTCGAGGCTCGCGCTCGTCAACGGCTTGGCCCCGGTTCTCGCGCCGCTCATCGGGTCGCAGCTGCTGCGGGTGATGGACTGGCGCGGGGTCTTCGTCTTCCTGGCCGGGTATGGCGTGTTCGTGTTGGTAGCCACCGCCGTCTTTCTGGTCGAAACACTGCCGGCCGAAGCTCGTCGCACCACAGGGCGCGTCAGCGTCCTCGACCGGTTCCGGGCGCTGTTTCGCGACCGAGTCTTTCTCGGGGCGGCTCTCATCGGAGGCATGGTGTTCAGCTCGATCCTGAGCTACGTCTCGTCGTCGCCGTTTCTGCTCCAGGACCTCTACGGCATCGACCCACAGCAGTTCGGACTGCTGTTCGGCCTCAACTCGTTCGGGCTGCTGGTCGCCGTTCAGGTCTCGGCTCGGCTCGTCCCGCGAATCGGGGCCGCGTGGGTGCTGGCGATCGGTACGAGCTCGATCGCGTTGTCGGGGGCCGCGCTCGTCGTCGCCGCACACCTCGGTAACGGACCGTTGACGGTCATCGTGCCGTTCTTTTTTCTGGTCTCGAGTTGTGGACTGTGCTTCCCGTGCATACAGGTGCTCACCCTCGCCAACCACGGCACAGAGGCCGGCACGGCGGCATCTCTCACGGGCGCCGCGAATGCCGCGATCGCCGGGTTGGTGTCGACCATTCCCGGGTTCATCGGCCTGACGTCGGGAGCGCCGGTCGGCTGGGTCGTTCTGGCTGCGATGACTGTCGCCACGGCATCCCTCTGGCTCTTGGTGCGCCCGTGGAGCGTGCCGCCTCTCGCCGACTGAACGCAGCCTCAGGTCGAGCGGGAACCGCGCGCCGCGAACCGCTGCTGGAGCAGCACGGCAACCACGATGATGACGCCCTTCGTGATGGCCTGAACCGAGGTCGACAGGTTGTTCTGCGTGAAAATGTTGATGAGTGTCTGGAAGATCAGCACGCCGAACACGGTTCCGACGATCGTGCCCCGGCCGCCGATGAGCAGGGTGCCGCCGACGACCACCGCGGCGATCGCATCCAACTCGTAGCCGCCGCCGTGGGTCGAGGTGCCGACCGACGTGCGGCCCATCATCATGAATCCCGCGATGCCGGCGGTGGCTCCGGCGAGCACGTAGAGCGCGACGATGTGGCGCTTGACCTTGAGTCCGGCGAGACGCGCCGCCTCGTAGTTACCGCCGAGTGCGACGGTGCGGCGTCCGAAGGTCGTGCGGCCGAGCAGGAACCAGCCGGCGACCGCGACGATCGCGAAGATCCAGATGAGGGCGGGCACCCCGAGCAGGCCGCCGCGGAAGAAGTTCAGAAAGTCAGTGTTGTTGATGATCAGCGTCTTACGGTCGGAGATCAACTCCGCGAGGCCGCTGGCGGCGACGAGCATGGCGAGGGTCGCCATGAAGGGCACGACCCTCCCGTAGGCGATCACGATTCCGTTCACGAATCCCGCCGCGGCGCCGACGGCGATCGCCACGACGACGAGCAGCAGCCAGGAGGTCTCCTTGGCCGCGGCCTGCACGGCGGCGGTAGAGGCGACGACTGTGGAAAGCCCCAGGACCGATCCGACCGAGAGGTCGATGCCCCCGGACGTGATCACGAAGGTCATCCCGACCGTGATGACGCCGACGATCGAGGCGGCTCTGACAATCGTGAGGAAGTTCTCGAAGTTGAGGAACCTGTCGCCCGCGGTCAGGGCCCCGACACCCACGATGACCGCGAGCGCGATCACGAGCCCCAGGTTGCGGCCGGTGCCGCCACTCAGGAAGCGCCGGAGCGCGCTCGGCGGCGCTTCGCCGGCGAGCTGAGGGGTGCCCAATACGGCGACCTCGGCGACGGGGATGGGGGTCGGCTCGCTCACGCGGCGGTTCCTTTCATAACGAGGTCGAGTACGCCGTGCTCGTCGATGGCGCTCGCGTCGGTCGTTTCGATGACGCGACCGTCCGAGATGACGAGCACGCGATCGGCGAGGCCGAGCACCTCCTCGATCTCGCTCGACACGACGACGAGGGCTGTGCCTGCCTCGGCAAGGCGGCGAATGAGGGCGTAGATCTCGGCGCGCGCACCGACGTCGACGCCACGGGTCGGCTCGTCGAGCAGCAGGACCTTGGTGCCGTGCACCAGCCACCGGGCGAGCATGATCTTCTGCTGGTTACCGCCGGACAGGGTGCCGGCAAGACGGTCAGGATTGCTGGGACGCACCTCGAGCGCATCGAGCTGCTCCGCTGTAGCGCGGCGTTCTCGGCGCTCGTCGAGTACGCCGAGCCGCGCGAACCGCGCGATTGTCGACAGCGTGACGTTGCGGTACAGCGGTTCTTCGAGCAGCAGGCCCTGACTCTTGCGCTCTTCGGGCGACAGACCGATTCCGGCCGACACGGCATCCCGAACCGAGCCTGGCTTGAGCAGGCGGTCACCGAGGCGTACCGTGCCCGCGGTTGGTTTGCGTGCTCCGTAGATGGCTTCGAGGATTTCGGATCGGCCGGAGCCAACGAGGCCGGCCAACCCGACGACCTCGCCAGCACGAACCTGGAAAGAGACGTCGGCGAAGGTCGCGCGCAGCGAGAGTCCCTCGACATCGAGCACGACCGGCGCATCGGCCGCAACACCCGGGCGCGGCGGAAAGGCGTGCTCAAGCGTGCGGCCCGTCATCAGATGGATGAGCTCCGGAGTCGGGGTACTGGCGACCTCAAGGTCGCTCGCGACGCTCATGCCGTCCTTAAGCACCGTGATGCGGTCGCCGATCTGTCGAATCTCTTCCAGCCGGTGCGAGATGTAGATCACGGCGATGCCCTGGGCGGTCAACTCGTGGACGACGCGAAACAGGTTGCGCACCTCTTCGGCGTCGAGCACGGCGCTCGGCTCGTCCATCACAATCAGTCGGGTGTCGTGGGAGAGGGCGCGTGCCATGCTCACGATCTGCTTGCCCGCGGCCGAGAGCGTGCCGACCTCGCGGTTCGGGGAGAGGTCGCCGTGGCCGAGTCGGGTGAGCAGCTCGCGTGTCTCGCGCGTCGCGCGGCGCCGGTTGAGCACTCCCATCGTCGCCGTCTCGTGGCCGAGAAAGATATTTTCGGCGATCGTGAGGCCGTTGACGACATCCAGCTCTTGGTACATCGTCGCGATGCCCAAGCCGATGGCCGCAAAGGGACTGGAGATGATGACGGGTTCGCCATTCCAGAGGATCTCGCCAGCGTCGGGCTGGTAGGCCCCCGAAAGGATCTTGATCAGGGTGGATTTACCTGCGCCGTTCTGACCGAGAACGCAGTGCACCTCGCCCGCGCGCACGTCGAGATCGACGCCTTTCAGGGCGGCTACGCCGGAAAAGCCCTTCACTATGCCGCGCATCGACAGGAGCGACGTCCCGGTGTCGCCATTGACCATGCCGAGAACATAACAGATTGACGCACTTATGACGATGACTAAACATAAGTTGACCGACAACCGTCGACTTCTGCTACCGTGACCAAAGTCAACGGCGACAGCTCCCTTCTCTGGGGTCCCCCCTGTGGGCCGTCCGGTTGGCAAACCTTGCGAATCATTGACCTAGGAGGAAGCACATGCTCGGAGCAACGACGCGACGTCGGCAACTTCTCGCCGCTGCCGGCGCCCTGCTGCTGGCCGGCGTAGTTGCCGGATGCACAACGGGTGGAGGCGGCGCAAACACCGGCCCAACCAACAACACCGGTAACGACGATGCAGGTACCACCATCACCATCGGCTTCTCTGGACCCGCGGCCGACCACGGCTGGCTCGGCGCCATCAACTCGGCCGCCATTGCGGAAGCGAAGAAGTACCCGGACATCAACCTGGTCGTCGCGGAAGGCACGAACGACGCCAACCTTCAGATCAGCCAGGTCGAAACGTTCATCAACGACAAGGTCGACGCGATCGTGCTGCTGCCGACCGATGGCGCCGCACTGACCGCAGTCGCGATCAAGGCGATGGAGGCTGGCATCCCGGTCATCAACGTCGACCGCGAGTTCTCGAGCACCTTCGCCGCTCGCGTCACCATCCTCGGTGACAACTACGGCATGGGTGTCAGCGCCGGCACCTACATCTGCGGCCAGCTCGGCGGCAAGCCGGACTCGGTGATCGCAGAGATTGCCGGTATCGATTCGCTTCCGCTGACGCAGGACCGCTCGCGCGGCTTTGCGGATGCACTCGATGACTGTGGGTTGAAGGTCACCAACCGCGTGGCTGCCGACTTCACGGTTCAGGGTGGTGAAGCGGTGACGTCACAGTTGCTCGCTGCCGCTCCGCACATCGACGCGATCTGGAACCACGATGACGACCAGGGTGTCGGCGTTCTCGCCGCCATCGAAGCTGCAGGACGCAGCGAGTTCTTCATGGTCGGCGGCGCCGGTTCGGCGAACGCCATGCGGCACATCCAGGCTGGTGACAGCTCGCTCCAGGCGACCGTCATCTACCCGTCGACCCAGGCAGCTGACGGCATCCGTCTGGCTCGCCTGCTCGTTCAGGGCAAGTCCTTGGGCGACCTGGTCGAGGTCGAGGTGCCTAACCGCATCGTGCTCAACGCCCCCGTGGTGACGAAGGACAACGTGGCGAAGTACCTGCCCACGGCGTTCGAGTCCTAGACCCGGATCCACAGGCGGTACCACCGAATAGAGCGGGGCGCGTTGATAGCGCGCCCCGCTCTCTCCACAGACGGGAAAAAGCTTCATGGCGCCTCTGCGCATCGCGATGATCGGTCACGGCTTTATGGGGGCAGCACACTCCCAGGGCTGGCGCGTCGCCCCCCACTTCTTTGACCTCCCGGCAGAGCCCGAGATGACCGTTGTGGTCGGGCGTAACGCCGAGAGCACCGGAGTCGATGCCGCCCGTTGGGGATGGCACGAGTCAGCGTCCGACTGGCGCACCGTTGTCACTCGCGACGACATCGACGTCGTCGACATCGTGACCCCCGGTGATTCTCACGCGGAGATTGCCATCGCGGCGCTCGCCGCCGGCAAGCACGTGCTGTGCGAGAAGCCTCTCGCCAACACCGTCGCCGAAGCCGAAGCGATGACCGAGGCCGCGGCGAATGCGCCGGGTGGCGCTCTCGCCATGACGGGTTTCACCTACCGCCGGGTACCGGCCGCAGCCCTCGCACGCGACATGGTGGCCGCCGGACGAATCGGCCGCGTCACCCAGGTGCGGGCCTCGTACCTGCAGGATTGGCTCAACGATCCCGCGATGCCGCTGACCTGGCGTCTGCAGAAAGAGATCGCCGGATCCGGCGCCCTCGGCGACATTGGCGCTCACGCGATCGACCTCTCCCAGTTCGTGACCGGGATGAACCTCACCAGTGTGTCGGGCACCCTTCAAACCATCATCACCGAGCGCCCCATACAGGAGACCTCGGCAGGCCTCGGCGGCACAGGCGGCAGCGAGATGGGCACGGTCACTGTGGATGACGTCGCCCACATCGTGGGCCGCTACGACTCGGGAGTTCTGGGAACCTTCGAGGCGACTCGGTTCGCCACCGGCCGCAAGAACGCGCTGCGTCTCGAAGTCTCCGGCACCGAGGGCGCGATCTCGTTCGATCTTGAAGACCTCAACTCGCTGCTTTTCTACGACGGCACAGCGCGCGATTCGGAACGCGGGTTCACCAAGATTCTGGTTACCGAGCCGGTTCACCCGTACATCCCGGCCTGGTGGCCGGCCGGTCACATGCTCGGCTACGAGCACGGCTTCTCCCACCAGGTCAAAGACTTCGTCGAAGCGATCAGCGCCGGCATCCAGCCGACGCCGAGCTTCGCCGACGGACTTCAGGTTCAGCGCGTGCTCGAGGCGGTCGAAACCAGTTCCGCCGCCGGCAGCGCCTGGACTGCCGTCTAGTCTCAATCCCAACCAAACCCCGCGAAGGAGCGACCATGGGCCGACCGATCACGCTGTTCACCGGCCAGTGGGCCGATCTGCCGCTCGAAGAAGTGGCGAAGCTGGCTTCCGGATGGGGCTACGACGGACTCGAGCTCGCCTGCTGGGGCGACCACCTCGACCCGTGGCGCTGGGATGAGCCGGGCTACGCCGAAGGCAAACTCGAGCTGCTGGCCACGTACAACCTGAAGGTGTTCGCAATCTCGAATCACCTCAAGGGCCAGGCGGTCTGCGACGACCCGATTGACCAACGGCACCGCGACATCGTCTCGGACAACGTCTGGGGCGACGGCGACCCGGAGGGCGTGCGGCAGCGTGCGGCCGAAGAGATGAAGCACACGGCACGGCTCGCCGCGAAGCTCGGCGTCGACACCGTCATCGGCTTCACCGGCTCGTCGATCTGGAAGTACGTCGCGATGTTCCCGCCGGTCTCGCAGGCCACCATCGACGCCGGCTACCAAGATTTCGCCGATCGGTGGAACCCCATCCTCGATGTCTACGACGAGGTCGGCGTGCGGTTCGCGCACGAGGTGCACCCGAGCGAGATCGCGTACGACTACTGGACAACGGTGCGTACCCTCGAGGCGATCGGCCATCGTCCGGCTTTCGGCCTCAACTGGGACCCCAGCCACATGGTGTGGCAAGACCTCGACTCGGTCGGGTTCCTGCTCGACTTCGCGGATCGGATTTACCACGTCGACTGCAAGGACACCCGCAAGCGCATGACGAACGGTCGCAACGGTCGCCTCGGCTCGCACCTCGCCTGGGCGGACCCGAAGCGCGGCTGGGACTTTATCTCGACCGGGCACGGCGACGTTCCGTGGGAGGACGCTTTCCGTGCACTGAACTCGATCGGCTACACCGGTCCGATTTCGGTTGAGTGGGAGGACGCCGGGATGGATCGCCTCCTCGGCGCCCCCGAGGCCCTCGAGTTCGTGCGCAAGCTCGCTTTCGACGCTCCGGATGCCGCGTTCGACGCGGCGTTCAGCGCGAAGTAGGCGCGCCCGAACTTCGGGGTTTCAACGGGTAGAGGCGGTGACCATCGCCTCTACCCGTTCCGGTGACAGGGCGTGGTGGATCGCGAGCATGCTCGCACCCAGGATGGCGGCATCCGGCCCCGCCTTGGACTGCGTGATCTGCAGGTGCTCGGTCGCGATCGGCATGGAGCGGGTGTAGACGATCTCGCGGGCACCCGCGATGAGGTGTTCGCCGGCCTGCGCAAGCGAGCCGCCGATCACAATGACGGCGGGATTGATCAGGCTCACGCAGATGGTGAGGGCCTCGCCGATGTCGCGACCGGCCTGGCGCACCGCCTGGATGGCGTCGACGTTGCCGCGTTTGACGAGCTCGACGACGTCTTGACCGGTCGCCGTGGCCAGACCTGATTCACCGAGGATGCGCGCGAGAGCTGATCCCGAGGCGATCGCCTCAAGGCAGCCTCGGTTTCCGCACCGGCACAGCACGTCGGCGCCTCGGGCGACGTAGACGTGCCCGATGTCGCCCGCCGTGCCCCGGTCGCCGCGCTGCAGTAGCCCGCCCGAAATAACGCCCGAGCCGATGCCGGTGGCCACTTTGACGAAGATGAGGTCATCGACACCCGGCCAGGCCAGTTCGCGTTCGCCGAGAGCCATGATGTTGACGTCGTTGTCGACCAGCACCGGTACCCCGAAGATCTCGCCGAGCCAGCCAGGGACGTCGAAGCGGTCCCAACCGGGCATGATCGGCGGGTTGGTGGGTCGTCCGGTGCTGTGTTCGACCGGACCGGGCACGCCGACTCCGATCGCGAGCAGGTCGTCAGCAGAACGGCCGGAACGCTCGAGCAGCGCCTTCCCGAGGTCGGCGACGCGGGTCAGCACCGGGATCGGCCCTTCGGAAACCGCGATCGCTTCGCCGCCTTCATCCACGATTCGGCCGGTGAGGTCGGTGAGGGCGACCCGAATGTGGGAAGCACCGATGTCGACCCCGAGGACGGTTCGCCCGCTCGCCGCCAGAGCGATCTGGGATGACGGACGCCCGCCCGTAGAAACAGCGTCACTGACAGCGCCAACCAGACCCAGTCGAACCAGAGCGTCGACGCGCAAACCCACGGTGGATCGGGCGAGCCCGGTGATGGCGGCGAGTTCGGTGCGCGTGCGTGGTCGACCGTCGCGCAGGATCTGCAACATGTCCCGCGTGCCGGAAAAGCCCAGCGGGTTCGAGTGCGACGCGTCACTTATGTCGATCATCGGCTCATCCAACCACACCGCCGACCTAAGTAAGGCCCGGTCGCGACGACCGCATCCGCGCCGTGTGGTCGCGCTCGGGGCAAGGGTAGCCGTCTCGGCGGACCCCTCCCGCCCGTTGGGGTGTTAAATCGGGGTATGGAATACAGGAATCTCGGTAAAAGCGGGCTTAAGGTCTCGGCACTGTCGCTCGGAACGATGACGTTCGGCGGCTCCGGCAAATTCGCGTTCGTCGGCACGACCGACACGACGACGGCGCGCAAGCAAGTCGACCAGGCCATCGCGGCGGGGGTGAATCTGATCGACACGGCCGACGTGTACTCAGCGGGTCAGTCCGAAGAGATCGTCGGCGAGATCGTGAAGGGCCGTCGCGACGATCTGTTGATCGCCACCAAGGCGAGGTTCCGCATGGGCGAAGGCCCCAACGGCGAGGGTCTGTCGCGGCACCACCTGATTCGCGCCGCTGAAGCCAGCCTGAAGCGCCTCGGCACCGAGTACATCGACCTCTACCAGGTGCACGAATGGGACGGACAGACTCCGCTCGAAGAAACCCTTGCGGCACTCACGCACCTCGTTGACCAGGGCAAGGTGCGCTACGTCGGGGTGTCGAACTACTCCGCCTGGCACGTGATGAAGGCGATCGGCGTTGCCGACAAGCGGGGATTCGCGCCGATCGTCAGCCAGCAGATCCACTACTCGTTGCACGCTCGCGAGGCCGAATATGAGTTGGTGCCGCTCGCCCTCGATCAGGGCGTCGGCATCCTGGTCTGGTCGCCCCTCGCGGGTGGGCTGTTGTCGGGCAAATACCGTCGCGGCGTTGATGCGCCCGCCGGGTCGCGCCTGCTCACCGATTGGAACGAACCTCCGGTCCCCGATGAGAACCACCTCTACAACATCGTGGATGCGCTGGTCGCGATTGCCGACGACCGCGGGGTTTCGGCCGCGCAGGTTGCGCTCTCCTGGACCCTCGCCCGCCCTGGAATCTCGACCGTCGTGATCGGCGCCCGCACCTCGGAACAGCTCGCAGACAACCTCGCCGCCGCCGACCTGGTGCTGACGCCCGAAGAGACCACGCGTCTCGAAGAGGTCAGCCGGCCGACTCTGCTCTACCCGTACTGGCACCAGGTGGCCTCAGCCGGCGAGCGGTTGGGGCATGCCGACCTATCCCTGCTCGGGCGTCACCGCGCGGCCGCGACCACATGAGAATCCTGCTCGTCGGTGCCGGCGGGGTGGGTGACGCGATCGCGAAGATCGCCGCCCGCCGCGACTTCTTTGAACTCATGGTCGTCAGCGACTACGACATTTCGCGCGCCGAGCGCACGATCGCGTGGATCACGGCGAAGCACGGCGACCAGGGGGGCCGGTTCCTGGCGTCCAAGATCGACGCCTCCGACCCCGAGTCGGTGGCCGCGGTTGCCCGCGAACACGGCGCGACTCACGTGATGAACGCCGTCGAGCCGAAGTTCGTCCCGACGATTTTCGCCGGGGCGCTCGCCGCCGAAGCGAACTACCTCGATATGGCGATGAGTCTGTCGGAGCCGCATCCCGACAATCCGTACTCCGAGACCGGCGTGAAACTGGGCGACGACCAGTTCGAGCAGGCGGGCGACTGGGAGCAGGCCGGGCGTCTCGCGCTCGTCGGCATCGGCGTCGAACCGGGGCTGTCCGACGTCTTCGCGCGCTACGCGGCCGACGAGTTGTTCGGCGAGATCGACGAACTGGGTGTGCGCGACGGGGCGAACCTCGTGGTGCGCGATGAGAATGGCGACGAGATCTTCGCGCCGTCGTTCAGCATCTGGACGACGATCGAAGAATGCCTCAACCCGCCGGTGATCTGGGAGAAAGACAAGGGTTGGTTCACGACCCCGCCGTTCTCGGAACCCGAGGTCTTCGTGTTCCCGGACGGCATCGGACCTGTCGAGTGCGTCAACGTCGAGCACGAGGAGGTGCTGTTGATGCCGCGTTGGGTGGATGCCAAGCGCGTCACATTCAAGTACGGGCTCGGGGATGAGTTCATCGGCGTTCTGAAGACGCTGCACAAGCTGCACCTCGACGCCGTCACGCCGATCCGAGTGCGCAGCGCCAACGGCCCGGTCGAGGTTGCGCCGCGCGACGTTGTCGCCGCGGCACTGCCCGATCCTGCGACGATCGGCCCGAAGATGACGGGTAAGACCTGTGCCGGAGTGTGGGTCACGGGAACCGGCAAAGACGGCACGCCGCGCGAGGTCTACCTGTACCACGTGAGCGACAACGAGTGGACGATGGCCGAATACGACAGCCAGTGCGTCGTGTGGCAGACGGCCCTCAACCCCGTCATCGCGCTCGAACTGCTCTCGACCGGTGTCTGGAGCGGGCTCGGCGTGCTCGGCCCCGAGGCATTCCCCGCGTCGCCGTTCCTGGAGTTGATGAAGAGACCGATCACCGACGGCGGCTACGGCCAGCAGTGGGGGATGGAAGACCGCCTGGCCTGACTCTCACCCCTCCGCTTGGCTCCAGCCATGCGCGAGTGGACCCAAATCGACGTGGGTCCGACCGCGCATGGCTGGAGCCAAGCGGAGGAGGGTTCAGGGGTTCCACTTCCCGGGATCGCGCAGCAGCGGGCGGAACGCGAGTTCTGCCGCCCCAATCAGCAGCCGGTCTTCGCCGAGTGCGGCGGGCACGATTGACGTTCCTTCCCAGGCGGCGGGAACCGTCGTGTCGCGGACGGCGTCCTCGAGACTCGGTGGATCCCAGGCCAGGTGCGTCGCGAGGTAGCCGCCGAGGACGACCAACTCGGGATTGAAGACGTTGACGGCGTTGCCCAGGGCGGCGGCCAGGATGCCCTGCTGACGCCGCATCTCGACGCGAACGGCAGGAGAGGCGGAGGTTTCGATCGCGGCAGCGAGCTGGGGTTCATCGGCGGACTCCAGCCCCAGAAGGTCGAGGACCCGGGCGCGACTGACCTCGTCCTCCAGCGTGCCGCGGGAGGTCACTCGATTGTGGGGATCGTCGACGCCGGGTCGGTTTTGCCCGAACTCTCCCGCGTATCCGCCGCGGCCGGTGAGCAGGGAGCCGCGCACGATGGCGCCCCCGCCGATGCCGCTGGCTCCGCCGTTGAGGTAGATCAGGTCGTCGACGCCGCGCCCGGCGCCGAACAGGTGCTCGGCGAGAGCGCCGAGGCTCGCGTCGTTGTCGGCCACGACGGGCAGCCCGACCGCGTCCTCAACCATCGCGGCGAACGGCACTTCGCGCCAACCCAGGTGCGAAGCCCAGCGGACGAGCCTGTCGCTGGCGCGCACGAGCCCGGGGATCGCGAGGCCGATGGCCGCGACGCGGCGATTTCGAGGGGATGCCGCTACGAGTTCGCGCACCACGTCGGCGATGATCGCGACAGCGTCCTCGGGAGTGGGAACGGCATCCACGGGTCGGCGTACCCGGCGTTCGACCCGCGCCCCCAGCCCGACCACCGCGGCCGTGACGGCATCCACTTCTGGGTTTACGGCGATGACTACCGGGCGCGGGTCGGGGTGAACGACGGGAGACGGGCGACCCACCCGGCTACTGGCGACCGGGTCGCCTTCCTCGAGGAGGCCGAGCGCGACAAGCTCGGCGACGAGCGCGGCGACGGTCGAGCGATTGAGGCCCGTGAGCGCTGTGACGTCGGCCCGCGAACTGACGCGGCGGTGGTGCACGAGGTCGAGGACTGTCGCCAGGTTGCGGCGGCGGACACCCTCAACGTGGTCCGGCGCTGGCATGCGCCTACTTTATCGGCGGGTATTTGTTGTCCTTGACTACAAATGGCGTGCCGTGCAAAGATCGGGCCACCAATCACTTTCGGCATAAAGTCCGAAACTTTCGAAAGGCGTTCAAAGATGAACAAGAACCGCACCAAGAGGCTGGGCGCCCTTGTCGCAGCTTCGACGGTCGTGTTCCTCGGTCTGGCCGGATGTTCCGGCGGGGCCGCGGGAGGCGACGCAAAAGTCACCATCACCTGGTGGCACAACGCCACCACTGCTCCCCTGTCAAGCCTCTGGGCTGACGTTGCCGCGGAGTTCGAGGCAGCGCACCCCGGTGTCACAGTCGAGCAGACCGGCTACCAGAACGAAGACCTGCAGCGCACCCTGATCCCCAACGCTCTCCAGTCCGGCGACGCCCCCGATCTCTTCATGGTGTGGCCGGGTGGCGAGGTCCGCTCGCAGGCCGAGGCTGGCTATCTGATGGATCTCACCGATGTGGCCAGCGACACGATCAGCCAGCTCGGTGGAGTCGTGAAGCCGTGGGAAGTTGACGGCAAGCAGTACGCGCTGCCGTTCTCGTTCGGCATCACGGGAATCTGGTACAACAAAGATCTCTTCCAGCAGGCGGGGATCTCGGGTACGCCCAAGACGCTGCCTGAGCTCGAGGCCGATGTTGCCAAGATCAAGGCGATCAACGTGGCTCCGATCTCCGTCGGTGCCGGCGACCTGTGGCCCGCCGGTCACTGGTGGTACCAGTTCGCCCTGAACGCGTGCTCAACCGCGACGCTGCAGACGGCAATCCCGGCCCTGAACTTCGACGACCCGTGCTGGCTCGAAGCTGGTCAGACGCTCCAGGACTTCCTGGCAACGAAGCCGTTCAACGACGGCTTCCTGGCCACTCCGGCTCAAACCGGTGCTGACAGCTCGGCCGGTCTGGTAGCCAACGGCAACGCCGCGATGGAGTTCATGGGTCCGTGGGATTCGGGCACGATCGGTGGCCTGACCGCCGACGGCAAGGTGCCGTCGTGGCTGGGCTGGTTCCCGTTCCCGAGCGTTCCTGGCTCGGCGGGCGACCCGACCATCACGATGGGTGGTGGCGACGGCTGGGGCATCAGCGCTAACGCTCCGAAGGAGACAGTCGAACTGCTCAAGTACCTCGAGAGCGACGATGTGCAGAGTCGTTTCGCTGCAATCGGGTCGGGCATCCCCGCCAACCCGAACGCGGCCGCTGCGCTGACCGATCCGAACCTCAAGGCGATCGCCTCGGGTCTCGCCGGTTCGTCGTACGTGCAGCTCTGGCTGGACAGCGCCCTCGGCCCGGCATTCGGCAACCCGCTGAACCAGGCAATCGTTAACATCTTCGCCGGGACCGGTACCCCTGCGGATGTCGTCAAAGCCCTGAAGGACACCGCGGCGGCTCAGTAGCCGACTTCGCTCCTCATCGATATGACGATTCACACTGAGGCAGGGCCCGCCGTCACGGCGGGCCCTGCCCCCGCATCCGTTCGCACGCGTCGATCGCGTGAATTCCGCACGCGCCTCGAGCTCGGTCTGCTGATCGGTCCCGCCGCGCTCGTGTTCCTCGCCTTTGTGATCCTCCCGGTTGTCTTGGCCGCGTACTACAGCCTCTTCAACTGGAACGGTCTCGGGCCGCTGGTGCGTTTCATCGGCTTCACCAACTACCTGCGAGCCCTCGGGGATCCGGTCTTCCAGCACGCGATTGCGAACAACTTCACGATCGTCGGCCTGTCGATGCTGATCCAGGGACCGCTCGCGATCGGTATCGCTCTCCTGCTCAACCGCAAGCTGCGCGGCCGCGCCGTGTTCCGTGCGCTGATCTTCGTGCCCTACGTGCTGGCTGAGGTCATCGCCGGCCTCGCCTTCAAGCTCATCCTCTCCCCGCGTGGCGGCATCAACGCGCTGCTGGACTCGATCGGCCTCGGCGATCTCGCACAACCGTGGTTGGCGAATCCCCAGATCGCTCTCGGCGTGATGTTCGTGATCCTCACCTGGAAGTACCTCGGGTTCGCCGTCCTGCTCATGCTGGCGGGGCTCCAAGGGGTGCCCCCGGAACTCAACGAGGCGGCGTCGATCGACGGTGCAAGTTGGTGGCAGATCCAGCGGCGCATCACGCTCCCGCTGCTCGGGCCGACGATTCGCATTTGGGCGTTCCTCTCGATCATCGGCTCGCTCCAGCTCTTCGACATGGTGTGGGTGACCACGAAGGGCGGACCCGTGGGGGCGACCAACACGATGGCCGTCTACATGCTGCTAAACGGTCAGGGAGCACCGGGCTACGGGAGCGCTGTCGCCGTGATCCTGTTCGTCATTTCCCTGGCGATTGCGCTCGTCTACCAACGCATCGCGCTGCGCCGAGATCTCGCCGGCGCCATGACCACGAGTGGGGTTCGCTGACATGACGACGCTCGACCTCGCGCCCGCGCGGCGCAAGCGGTTCAACTGGGCCCAGCCCTGGGTCTACCTCGTGGCCCTCGTGGCCGCCGGGATTGCGATCGCTCCCGTCGCGTACGTCTGGATCAGCGGATTCCGGTCGACGGCCGACCTGAACGCGGCACCCGGCGGCTGGCCCAACCCGTGGACGATCGAGAACTACGCGCGAGTTCTGACGTCGCAGCGCTTCTGGGGATCGGTGTTCTCATCCACCTTGGTGGGGGTCGGAACGACGCTCGGCGTCGTCGTGTTCGGAGTCATGGCCGCGTTCGCGATCGCGCGCTACGAGTTTCGCGGTCGCAACTGGCTCTACGGGCTCTTCGCAGCTGGGCTGATGTTCCCGGTCACCGTCGCCGCACTGCCGCTCAGCATCATGTTGCGAACCCTCCACCTGAATGGATCATTCTTGGGCCTCATCATCCCGCAGATCGGTTTCGCGCTGCCAACGACGATCATCATCCTCGTGCCGTTCCTGCGTGCGATCCCGGCCGAACTCGAAGAAGCTGCCTCGATCGACGGCGCGAGTCGACTCGGGTTCTTCTGGCGCATTGCCCTGCCGCTCGCCGTTCCCGGACTGGTGACGGTCGGGGTTCTGGCCTTCATCGCCAGCTGGAACGCGTATTTGCTTCCGTTGCTCATCTTGGGCGCGGGCGGGATGCCGCAAGACCTCTGGACGTTGCCTCTCGGCGTGCAGCAGTTCTCGGCACAATACTCGAGCGATACCGGCGCGGTTCTCGCCTATACCTCCCTGTCGATGCTTCCGGCGATCCTCTTTTTCACCCTCGCCGAGCGACGTATCGTCGGCGGTCTCACGGGCGCGGTCAAGGGCTGATTCGATGACGATGGAAAAGCCGGCAGAAGCCGCTACCCCAACGGATGACGTTGCGGCGTTGATTGCCCAGCTCACGCTTGAGGAGAAGATCGCCCAGCTGTACGGCATCTGGGTCGGGGCCGGCGCGGACGGCGGTGAGGTCGCACCCCACCAGCACGACTTCTCGGCTGTCGTCGACCTGAACGAACTGCTGCCGCTCGGCCTGGGGCAGATCACCCGCCCGTTCGGCACCGCCCCCGTCGATCCGGCGCTCGGTGCGGTGTCGTTGCTGCGCCTGCAGCGCCGGATCGTTGCCGAGAGCGCTCACGGCATCCCGGCGGTCGCCCACGAGGAGTGCCTCGCCGGCTTCGCCGCCTGGGGTGCCACCGCGTACCCGGTGCCGGTGTCGTGGGGTGCCTCGTTCAACCCGCAACTGATTGAGCGGATGGCGCGCCGCATCGGCGAAGACATGGCGTCGGTCGGCGTTCACCAGGGTCTCGCTCCCGTGCTGGATGTCGTGCGCGACGCACGCTGGGGTCGCGTCGAGGAGTCGATCGGCGAGGACCCCTATCTGGTCGGCACGATCGGCGCGGCCTACGTGCGCGGCATCGAGGCGGCCGGAGTCGTCGCGACGCTCAAGCACTTCGTGGGCTACTCGGCCTCACGCGCGGGCCGCAATCTCGCCCCGGTGTCGATCGGGCGCCGCGAGCTGGCCGACGTGCTGCTGCCGCCGTTCGAGATGGTGCTGCGCGACGGCCACCCGCGGTCGCTGATGAACTCGTACACCGACCTGGACGGCATCCCGACCGCGGCTGACCGCTCGCTGCTCACCGTGTTGCTGCGGGACGAGTGGGGATTCGACGGCACCGTCGTGTCGGACTATTTCGCGATCGCCTTCCTGCACACCCTGCACGGCACGGCGGCCGACTTGGGAGACGCCGCCGCCGCCGCACTGCGGGCCGGGATCGACGTCGAACTGCCGACCGTGCACACGTTCGCTGAACCGCTCCTGGCGGCTATCCGCAGCGGTGTGCTCGAGGAAGCCGTCATCGACCTCGCCCTGACCCGGGTGTTGCGCCAGAAGAGCGAACTCGGGCTACTCGACCCGGAATGGTCGGCCGTTCCGCCTGCCCTAGCCGGTCGCGACCTTGATGATCTGGAAGCCCTGCGCGGCACAATCGATCTTGACCCGCCCGTGAACCGCGCGATCGCCCGAGAGATCGCCGAGCAGGGGATCATCTTGCTGCGCAATGACGGCGTGCTGCCGCTCGGGGCGCCCGCCCGGATCGCCGTCATCGGTCCAACCGCCGATGACCCCTACGCGATGCTCGGTGGCTATTCGTTCCCGTCGCACGTCGGGGTGAAGCATCCGGATTGGGAGATCGGGATTGAGATCCCCACCCTGCTCGATGCCCTCACCGCCGAGTTTCCTGGCTCGGCCGTGACGTCGACCCCAGGAACCACCGTCGACGGCGGCGAGACCGACGGCATCCCGGCGGCGATTGAGGCAGCGAAGGCGGCGGATGTCGTCGTCCTGGCGCTGGGCGACCGCGCGGGACTCTTTGGCCGCGGCACTAGCGGCGAGGGATCGGATGCTGAATTGCTCGACCTCCCCGGCGCGCAGACCGCGTTGCTCGACGCCCTGTTGGCGGCGGGAACCCCGGTCGTGGTGGTGCTGCTCTCGGGCCGGCCGTACGCTCTGGGAAACGCCGTCGGCGAAGCAGCCGCGATCGTGCAGACCTTTTTCCCCGGCGAAGAGGGTGGCCCGGCCATCGCCGGCGTGCTCAGCGGTCGCGTGAACCCGAGCGGTCGGCTTCCGGTGAGCGTTCCCGCCACCTCGGGTGCTCAGCCTTCGACCTACCTGGCGGCCCCTCTGGCACGCAAGAACTCGGTGTCGAACATCGACCCCAGTGCCGCCTATCCGTTCGGGTTCGGTTTGTCGTACACCGATTTTGAATGGACGGATGCCGAGGCCGAGTCGACCTCGATCGGCACCGACGGTGTGGTGCGGCTTTCGGTCGCGATCCGCAATGTGGGCATTCGCGCCGGAGCCGAGGTTGTGCAGGTCTATCTGCACGATCCGGTCGCTTCGGTCGTTCGACCCGTCGAGCGACTGATCTCGTACCGGAAGGTATGGCTGTCGCCGGGGGAGACTGCTCAGTTGAAGGTCGACATCCCGGCCGATCTGGCGTCGTTCACCGGCGTCGACGGATCTCGGATTGTCGAACCCGGTGCGCTGTCGTTCGGGTTCGGCCGCTCGAGCGGCGACATTCCGTTGCGGCTTGACGTTGAGTTGACCGGCCCGGTGCGACGAGTCGGGTTCGATCGGGCGCTGCACGCGAGCTGGTCAGACGGCCGATAGCGCCGTCGTCGGTTGGGCGAAGGGTCGCCTAGAGCCGGGCTGAGTACTGGGCGAGGATCTCGGGACGGTGATCGCTCTGCGGCTCGGCAGCCAGCGGAACGACCCACTCGGGCCGTTCCCCGGTCAACACCCAGGCCGCCTGCACGGCCGCGCCGCGCGCGACGTACTCACCGGGTTCGGGCACGGCGACCGGCACGTCGAACACCTGCGCGGCGATCGCCGACACCGCGGGGTTCTGGGCGGCACCGCCGATCAGCAGGATGCGCTGGGCGATGACCCCAACATCCCGAACGGCGGCGAGACCCGCGGCGAGACCGCAGAGGAGGCCCTCGATGGATGCCCGCGCGAGGTCCGCGCGAGTCGTCGCCGCGAGGGTCATGCCGAACAGGGTGGCCGTGGCATCGGGCCGGTCGGGAGTGCGTTCGCCTTCGAACCACGGCTGAAGCACGAGTCCACCGGAACCGGGCTGAGCCGAGAGCGCGAGAGTTCCGAGTTCGGTGTGGTCGACGGCGAGAAGCCCCGCGATCGAGTCGAGCACGCGCGCGGCGTTGAGCGTCGCCACCAGGGGCAGGAAGACCCCGCTCGCGTCGGCGAATCCGGCGACGGATGTCGACCCGGCGGGTGACCCGGTCACCGCGAACACGGTGCCGCTGGTGCCGATCGAGACGACGACGTCGCCTTCCCGCGCGCCAAGACCCAGCGCCGCGGCGGCGTTGTCGCCGGCGCCGGCACCCAGGGGGATGCCACCCTCCGTGAGGCCCGGAGAGTCGCCCGGGCCGAGCACACGCGGCAGGATCGCGTCGTGGCCGAGCGCAGCGATGAGGATCTCGCGGTCATAGTCGCCGGTGTGCGGGTTCCAGTAGCTGGTGCCGCTGGCATCCGATCGGTCGGTGGTCAGCTCGGCGAGGTCGGGACGTCCGGGCCCGTAGCCACGCAGTCGCCAGGTCAGCCAGTCATGCGGAAGCGCGACGGCTGCCACCCGCGCAGCGTTCCCGGGCTCGGCATCCCGCAACCAGCGCAGCTTCGTCGCGGTGAAGGACGCGACCGGACGCGAGCCGGTGCGTTCAACGATGTCCGGAAATTCGTCGGCGAGCTGACGAGCTGCATCCGCCGAGCGGGTGTCGTTCCAGAGCAGCGCGGGGCGGATGACCTCGCCCGCGGCATCGAGAACGACCATTCCGTGCTGCTGGCCGCCGACCGAAATCGCGGCCACGTCATCCAGCCCACCGGCTGCCGTGATCGCTTCTTGAAGTGCGACCCACCACGCTTCGGGGTCGACTTCGGTGCCCTCGGGATGCGCGGCGCGCCCTGAGCGCACCAGCAGCCCGGTGGCGGCGTCAACGACGACGACCTTGCAACTCTGGGTCGAGGAGTCGACCCCAACGACTAACGTCATCAGCTCGAACTCCGGTTATTTGCCCGACTTGGGGCTCTGCGGGTGGCGCGAGACCCCAAAGTTGGGCAGATAGCCATCGTTAACGGGCGCCCATGAGGTGCTCGGTCGCGAGCTGCTGCAGCTTCACGAAGCCAAAGCCCTTGCCGCCGAGGTAGGCGTCAGTGTCGAAGTCTTCGTACGCCGAGCGGTCGGCGAGGAAGTCGTCGTAGCTCTCGCCCTCCGACAGGGTCGGCACCGACAGCTCCGGCACGCGGGCGGCGACGAGCGCGGCCTGCACCTCGGGGTCGGCGCGGAAGGCGGCGGCACGTTCCTTGAGCAGCAGGTAGGTGCGCATGTTCGCGGCTGCGGAGTCCCACACGCCGTTCTCGTCTTCCGTGCGCGAGGGCTTGTAGTCGAAGTGACGCGGGCCGTCGTAGGTCGGTCCGCCGTTGGGGCCACCATTTTCGAGCAGGTCAACGAGAGCAAACGCGTTGTGCAGGTCGCCGTGGCCGAAGACCAGGTCCTGGTCGTACTTGATGCCGCGCTGACCGTTGAGGTCGATGTGGAAGAGCTTGCCGTGGTACAGCGCCTGGGCGATGCCGGCTGCGAAGTTGAGGCCTGCCATCTGCTCGTGCCCCACCTCGGGGTTCAGGCCGACCAGCTCGGGACGCGCAAGCGACCCGATGAAGGCGATCGCGTGACCGAGGGTCGGCAGCAGGATGTCGCCGCGCGGCTCGTTCGGCTTGGGCTCGATCGCGAAGCGGATGCCGTAGCCCTTGTCGGTGACATAGTCGCCGAGCAGGTTGACCGCTTCGCGGTAGCGCTCGAGCGCCTGGCGGATGTCCTTCGCGGCGTCGTACTCGGCGCCCTCGCGGCCGCCCCACATGACGAAAGTCTCGGCGCCGAGTTCAGCGGCGAGGTCGAGCTGGCGGAACACCTTGCGCAGCGCGAACCGGCGCACACCCCGGTCGTTCGAGGTGAAGCCACCGTCTTTGAAGACCGGCGAGCTGAAGAGGTTCGTCGTCACCATCGGAACCTTCATTCCGGTGGACTCCATCGCCCCCTTCAGCCGGCCAATCTCGCGATCACGCTCGGCCTCGCTGGAGCCGAACGGGAAGAGGTCATCGTCGTGGAAGGTGAGTCCGTACGCACCGAGCTCAGAGAGCTTCTCGATCGCATGAACGGTATCGAGGGGCTTGCGAGTGGGGCCGCCGAACGGGTCAGTCCCGTTGTATCCGATCGTCCACAAGCCAAAGGTGAACTTGTCGGCGGGCGTGGGAGTGACTGTCATGGCGAGCTCCATTGATCAAAAGGATATGTTGCGGGATACAACATATCGCGTGTGTGCGTACAGTGAAAGCACTTTGCAGCGATAGTTTCGGTGTTACAACCGAGAGGAGGCTGGATGATGTCGGATACAGGGACGACGGATGTCGAGCTGACCTCACGCGTCACGCTCGCGGAAATCGCCGAGCGGGCGCAGGTTTCGCTGTCCACGATCTCGAAGGTGCTCAACGGGCGCTCAGATGTCTCGGCGTCTACCCGCGGTCGCGTTGAGACCCTCCTCGCCGACCACGGTTACCGTCGTCGGAAGTCGGGCAGTGCGCCGAACCCGCTCATCGAGCTGGTGTTTCACGAACTTGAGGCTGCCTGGTCGATGGAGATCATCCGCGGCGTCGAGGATGTCGCCCGCGCCAACGGGATGAGCGTCGTGCTGACCGAGAGTGGCTCCCGGCACGCGCCTGCGGCTGACTGGATCGACGGTGTGCTCCAGCGCCGACCGGCCGGCGTCGTGCTGGTGTTCTCCGACATCCCCGAGCAATACCGCGAAGTGCTGCGCGCTCGGTCGATCCCGTTCGTGATCATCGACCCGGCCGGCGACCCGACCCCTGACGTGCCATCGGTCGGTTCCGCGAACTGGTCGGGCGGGCTGATGGCGACCCGGCACCTGATCGAACTCGGCCACACCCGGATCGCGGCGATCACCGGGCCCGACGACATGATGTGCTCGCACGCGCGCATCGATGGATTCCGGTCGGCGATGACGGCGGCGGGGCTGACGATCGATCCCGACTGGATCCGTTTCGGTGACTTCCACACTGCGGGTGGTCGGTTGCACGGGCAGCAGCTTCTTGACCGCCCCGTGCGCCCGACGGCGATCTTCGCGGGGAGCGATCTGCAGGCTCTCGGGGTGCTTGAGGCCATGCGGCAACTGGGCTTGCACGCACCCGACGACGTCTCGATCGTCGGGTACGACGACATCCCGCTCGCCACCTGGGTGAGTCCGCGTCTGACGACGGTGCACCAGCCGCTGCGCCGGATGGCGGAGGAGGCGACGCGTCTCGTGTTGCGCATCCGCGACGGCCGTGTCGACAGCGTCTCGCGCCTCGACCTCGCGACCAACCTCGTCGTGCGCGAGAGTACGGCGCCGCCGAAGCCCGACCGGAGTGACGAGTGAAGGCCGCACCGCTCAGCGCCGCGGAAGTCGCCGCGATCAAGGCCGGGTATGGCTTCGCCGCCCCCGCGCTCGAGATGGGAGCGCTCGTCAACGGGTCGGCCCTGCCCGACGTGCCCATCCGCATCCCGATCTCGATGGTGAATCGCCACGGCCTCGTCGCGGGAGCCACCGGCACCGGCAAGACCAAGACGCTGCAGGTGCTGGCCGAGCAATTGTCGGCGGCCGGGGTTCCGGTATTCGCCGCCGACATTAAGGGTGACCTCTCGGGGATCGCGTCAGCGGGTATCTCGAGCGACAAGCTGCTCGCTCGCACCCAGGGGATCGGCCAGCAGTGGACGGGGGTCGCGTCACCGACCGAGTACTTCAGCCTCGGCGGGCTGGGCGTCGGCATCCCGATTCGAGCCAGCGTCGAACGCTTCGGTCCGCTGCTGCTCGCGAAGGTGCTCGGCCTCAACCCGACTCAGGAATCGAGCCTGGGACTGGTGTTCCACTACGCCAAGAACGCTCAACTGCCCCTGATCGACCTGGCCGATCTGCGTTCGGTTCTGATGTACCTCGTGTCGGACGCCGGCAAGGGCGAGCTCGCTGACCTCGGCGGGTTGTCGAAGGCGACGACCGGCGTCATTTTGCGGGAACTGGTCATCTTCTCTGACCAGGGCGCTGACGTCTTCTTCGGCGATCCGGCGATTGACGTTGCCGAGTTCCTGCAGTCGACGGCAGAGGGCAAGGGTGTCGTGAGCCTGCTCGAAGTGCCGAGCGTCGTCGACAAGCCCGCCCTGTTCTCGACCTTCCTGATGTGGCTGCTGCACGAGCTGTACGCCGTGCTGCCCGAAGCCGGTGACCTTCCGCGGCCGAAGTTGGTGTTCTTCTTCGACGAAGCACATCTGCTGTTCAAGGGTGCTTCGCAGGACTTTCTGGATGTCGTCACCCAGACCGTGCGACTGATCAGGTCGAAGGGGGTCGGCATCTTCTTTGTCACGCAGACCCCGAAAGATGTCCCGGGCGACGTGCTCGCGCAACTCGGCAGCCGGGTGCAGCACCAGCTTCGAGCTCACACGCCGGATGACGCCCGCGCGCTGAAGGCGACAGTCTCGACCTATCCGACCTCGGGTTACGACCTCGGTGAGGTGTTGACGTCGCTCGCGACCGGCGAGGCGATCGTCACCGTGATGAACGAGGATGGCGCGCCGTCACCGGTGGCCTGGACGCGGCTGCGCGCACCGCAGGGGTCGATGTCGCCCACCCCGCCCGAGCAGATGATGGCGACAGTTGCCGCTTCGCCCCTGATGGCCCGTTACGGAACGCCGGCCGACACGGTGTCGGCCCACGAGCTACTCGGCCAGCGCGCGAAGGCGGCAGTCGCCCCAGCGGCGCAGCCGAAAGACCCCGCCGCGCAGCCGAAAGACCCGTCCGCGCAGTCGACCACGCCCACCAAGCGGGTCAGCCGCACCGGCACCCCGCGCGTTCGGCTGGTTCGCCTGATCGTCGACAAGCTCTTCGGCCGCGCTCGGTAGCGGGCTCAGCCCATGATGGGGATCTGCATCAGGTACATCGTCGCGACGGCGATGCTGATGCAGATGGCCACGACTCCGGCGAAGATCAGTGCGATCAGCGCGGGACGGTCTTCGAACCAGTACGACGCACCCGGGTAGGCCCGAAAGAACTCCTTGAGCGAGAGCGGCTCATTGATGATCGTCGGGGCAACGGGGAGCGCCGCTGCGATCGTTCGCAGGGCACCGGTGGGCCAGAAGTTTCCCCGCAGCCGGAACAACCGCTTGCCGTGGGCGTCGCGCACCAGCAGTTGGGTGACCGGATCGTGGGACTGGCCGAGGTAGGTCGGCACCAGATCGACCGAGGCGATGAGAGTCAGCGGCACGCGCACCATCGGGCTGAAAATGCCGTTGCCGCGCAACTCGGTGTCATCCACGACGGTTGTGACGGAGAGATCGCGCCACATAAACGCGAGAGAGAGGAGGACCACCACGCCCTGGACGATCGCGACCCACAGGCCCTGACCCCGCGGGATGGTGAACCAGTAGGCGAGGCCGAAGGTCGGGATCATCGCGAGCCCGATGGAAAGGAGCCCCGAAACGATCAGGGATCGCCGGGGAACGATGCGCACGACGTGTTCTTCGAGCACGGTCACGCGTAACTCCCCCAAGGATCTGCGTCCGCACGCTGGAACGGGTCGTGCGTAAATCGGGTACTTCAGATGCTGCGGTACTTCTTGAACTATTGGCGGAGGATGGGGGATTCGAACCCCCGAGGGCTTTCACCCAACACGCTTTCCAAGCGTGCGCCATAGGCCACTAGGCGAATCCTCCTGAAAGGACCCTCCGCGCACCCGACAGAGCCCGGTTACCCTTGCTACGTTTCCGTCCTGGGGGAGTTGGCCTGGATGGCGCCACGCGGAGAGCCGGGCTCAATTGTAGGGCCTCAGCCAGCGTCGGGTGCGGCGACTACTCTGGCACCGTGGTCACCGCTCTCTATCGGCGCTATCGGCCGGAGACATTCGCCGAGTTGATCGGCCAGTCTCAGGTGACCGATCCGCTCCGAACGGCACTGCGTTCCGATCGGGTTAAT
Organism: Pseudolysinimonas sp.; assembly: GCF_039912695.1. Lineage (GTDB taxonomy): Bacteria > Actinomycetota > Actinomycetes > Actinomycetales > Microbacteriaceae > Pseudolysinimonas_A. The sequence continues at coordinate 52,569 of NZ_JBDSPJ010000010.1, read as the reverse complement.
CACGCCTATCTGTTCTCGGGCCCGCGCGGCTGTGGCAAGACGACGAGTGCCCGCATCCTGGCCCGCTGCCTCAACTGTGCCGAGGGTCCGACCGACACCCCCTGTGGCGTGTGTGACTCGTGTATCGAGCTCGCTCGAGACGGCGGTGGATCACTGGATGTCGTCGAGATCGACGCGGCCAGCCACAACGGCGTTGACGACGCCCGCGATCTGCGCGAGCGGGCGGCCTTCGCCCCGGCCCGCGACCGGTACAAGATCTTCATCCTCGACGAGGCTCACATGGTGACGACGCAGGGCTTCAACGCCCTGCTCAAGCTGGTCGAAGAGCCGCCTGACCACGTGAAATTCATCTTCGCGACGACCGAACCTGAGAAGGTCATCGGCACGATCCGCAGCCGCACCCACCACTACCCGTTCCGTCTGGTGCCGCCCGCGCAGATGCTCGAGTACGTGCAGCAGATGTGCGTCTCCGAGAAGGTCGAGGTCGAGGGTGGGGTCCTCCCGCTGGTCGTGCGTGCCGGCGGCGGTTCGGTGCGCGACACCCTGTCGTTGCTCGACCAACTGATTGCCGGCTCCGAGGATGCAGCCGACGGCGTCGTGACAATCAAGTACGAACGAGCCGTTTCGCTGCTCGGCTACACCCACGGTGCCCTGCTCGACGAGGTCGTCGACGCCATCGGCGCTCGGGATGCCGGCGCCGTCTTTGGCGCTGTCGACCGGGTCATTCAGACCGGGCAAGACCCGCGCCGGTTTGTTGAAGACCTCCTCGAGCGTCTGCGCGACCTCATCGTCGTCGCAGCGACCCGGGACGGCGCGGCCGCCGTACTCCGCGGCGTGCCGCTTGATGAGATCGGTCGGATGTCGTCCCAAGCCAACGCGTTCGGGGCAGCCGAGCTGTCGCGCGCCGCCGACGTTGCAAACACGGCTCTCACCGAAATGACCGGCGCCACCTCGCCGCGACTGCACCTCGAACTGATGGTTGCGCGTCTGCTGGTGCCGGCCGCCGATGAGTCGGAGCGAGGAGCGCTCGCCCGTGTCGAGCGACTGGAGCGTCGCATCGGAATCGACGACCACCCGTCGATGCGTGCGGTGCCCGATCGTCCGGTCGTTGAGCCGGTCGACATCCGCAGCGTGCGTCGGGCGAAAGAGGATGCCGCGCCGATCGTTGCGGACGCGACTCCGGTCGTCGAGGCGCCCGCGTCTGACCAGCCCGCTCCGGAAGCTGTGGTTCCGGAAGCTGTGGCCACAGACGAGTTGGTGCCTGACGAGCTGGCACCTGACGAGCTGGCCGCTGACGAGCTGAGCACTGACGAGCCCGAGCCGGAAGAGCCAGCCGTCGAAGAGGCAGTCACCTCCGTGACGTTGCAGCAGGTTCGGGATGCCTGGCCCGAGGTTCTCGAAATCGTGAAGACGGCCAAGCGCGGCGCCTGGATGGCGATCGCTGCCTCGACGCCCCGCGCTTTCAACGGCGACGTATTGACGGTCGCGTTCGCCACCGAGGCTGACGTCGCGTCGTTCAAGCAGCCCCAAGGCCCCGGCGAGAGCGTGAGCGACCTGCTGCGCGGAGCGATTCACGGGGTGCTCGGAGTGCGCGTCAAGTTCCTCACCCGTCACGAGACCGGCTCAGCGGCACCCCCGGTTGAATCGCCACCCGCGGCCGTCGCCGAGAGCCCCGTCGCCGAGAACCCGCTGCCACCCGCCGCGGAGTGGAACGTCGTGGCGATCCCCTCGAGCCCGGAGAAGGCTGGCGCCGAAAAGCCCGGCCCCAAGAAATCTCCCACGCCGGCCCCCGCGACCGAAGCCCAGCCCGCGCCTGAGGCGGTTTCCGCCGCTGAGGTGACCCCGGCATCCACTCCCCAGCCTCAGCCCCAACCGCGCACGCCCGTATCGACGACCGCCGACGGCAAAGCGCGGTATGGCGAAGCGGTGGTTCGAGAAATCCTGGGCGCCGCGTTCATCGAAGAGCAGTCGTTGAGGCCGGTCGATCCGCCTGCGGCGTTGGACGACTGAGACTTTGGACGACTGAGACTTTGGACGACTGAGAAATTGGACCACTGAGGTGTACGAGGGAATCGTTCAAGAACTGATCGACGAGTTGGGCCGCCTGCCCGGCATCGGCCCGAAGTCCGCTCAGCGCATCGCGTTCCACATTTTGCAGACCGAGTCATTCGACACGAAGCGGCTCGCGCAGATTCTGATGGATGTGCGCGACAAGGTGCGGTTCTGCTCGATCTGCGGCAACGTCGCCGAACAAGACACCTGCTCGATCTGTCGCGACCCGCGCCGCAGCCCGGCGACCATCTGCGTCGTCGAGGAGGCAAAGGATGTCGTCGCGGTCGAGCGCACGCGGGAGTTCCGCGGTCTGTACCACGTGCTCGGCGGGGCGATCAGTCCGATCGACGGCATCGGTCCTGACGACCTGCGCATCGCATCCCTCGTGAAGCGGCTTGCGGACTCGACGGTGACCGAGGTCATCATCGCGACCGATCCGAACCTCGAGGGCGAAGCGACAGCGACCTACCTGACACGCCTGCTCGTGCAGCCCAACCTGCGCGTGTCGCGACTCGCGTCGGGGCTGCCGGTGGGTGGCGACCTGGAGTACGCCGACGAGGTCACCCTCGGACGAGCCTTCGAGGGCCGTCGCACGGTCGAGGCGTGACGACTGCCCGGGTCGCTTCTTCTGAGAAGCTGATGCGGTGACAGACCCGCATTCCGACGTCCGTCTCGTCGCGTTCGATCTCGACGACACGCTCGCGCCGTCGAAGTCTCCGGTCGACCCACGGATGGCGAATCTGCTCGTGCGCCTGCTCGAGGTCGTCGAGGTCTGCGTCATCTCGGGGGGGCAGTTCGGTCAGTTCCAGAGCCAGCTCATCGACAACCTCCCGGTCGATCATCCCGAGGCGCTGGGGCGCCTGCATCTGATGCCGACCTGCGGCACGCAGTACTTCTTGTTCCGGGACGGTGGCTGGCAGCAGCAGTACGCCGAGAACCTCACCGACGAACAGAAGGATGCCGCGCTCGCCGCCGTCGAGTCGGAGGCAAAGCGTCTCGGCTACTGGGAGGCCGACACCTGGGGACCGATTCTCGAGGATCGCGGCTCTCAGATCACTTTCTCTGCCCTCGGGCAGGCCGCACCGGTTGACGCGAAGAAGGCCTGGGACCCCACCGGCGAAAAGAAGAACGCGCTCCGCGCCGCGGTGCAGCGCCACCTTTCCGACCTCGAGGTGCGCTCCGGGGGCTCGACGAGCATCGACATCACGCGTCGCGGCATCGACAAGGCGTACGGGATGACGAGGCTGGCCGAGCTGACCGGCATCCCGTTGAACGAGATGCTGTTCGTCGGCGACCGCCTCGACCCTGACGGCAACGACTACCCGGTCAAGGTGCTCGGGGTGCCGTGCATCGCCGTCGAGGGTTGGCACGACACCGCGGTCGTCGTCGAGAGGTTCCTGGCCGCCCGCTGACGTTCCACTCCGCGTTTTCCATCGCACCGCGCACACTGCGGCGGCGCAATCCGCGGAACGAGACGGAAGACGTGGAATTCGGGGACAACCGGCACCCAGGGGCGCTCGGAAGCTCTCGAACGCTCAGCAGCTCTTGAACACGTAGTCCGCGTGATCGGGCGTTGTGAGGTCGAGGTCACGCAGGATGGCGCTGCCGACCGCTGTGCAGGCAGCCGCGAGGTGCGACGCCGAGTATTCGATGTCGAACACCAGAGCGCCGTAAGTATCCGTGTAGTCAGCGCACTCGTCGTAGCGCGCGCACTCTTCGGTCACCGCGAAGTCGAAGCCGACGGCATCCCGGAATTGCTGCGACGAGCCAGCCCCGTTCTTCTGGGCGATCGCCAGGTTGAGGTCGTGCGCCGCTGTGGCGTATGCGGTCGCGAGCGCGATGTTGTTCTCGAGCGTCAGGGCACCGTTTGACCGCGAGTAGGAGTCGAGGTTGTCGATTTCGACGGCGTCGTAGTCGGCGGAGGCACACGCGGCGATGCGCGCGGTCAGCAGGTCGGCGATCTGGCTGCGCTTCTGCGGCGACGAGGTGTCGAGCAGGTACTCGTCGGGCCAGTCGGGGTCGACGATCGGTTCGCCCGCCTCGTCGTGCAGCAGAAGGTCGGGATGCGGGGAGAGCCACAGCGCGGCCTCGCCCGGCTGGGTCTGGAACCCGTTGATGTAACAGATGTTGTAGGAGCCCGACGCGGGCTCGACGGTGCTGTCTCGCGCGACGACGACGACCCCGGCTGGCGGGTCGTAGGGGCCGCCGAGCTGGTAGTCGAACCCGACGCCGGCGGGCGGCAGCCGGATGCCGTTCTGGGGGTCGGCTGTCGGTGCAGATGTCGTCGCGCAGCCACCCAGGGCGAGCGCCAGGATCGCAGCGATCGTCAGAGGTCGAATCAGTGGTGTCACTCGTCCATTGTGACGTCGGTGATCTGGGCATCCGGCCTGTTCGCCCGCATCCGATTACCCACGAGCGGTCAAGGCTGACCGAACGCCGGAGCGGCGTGGTCGATGACGTACTTCTGGATGTCGCCACCCCGGAACTCGACGTTGACTTCCGGGGCATCGGAGACCGCGCGCCACGCGTCGAGCGCCTCCTCGCTTGCCCACCGTTCGAACAGATTCACCCGGTCGGGCCGGAGCGCATCGGCGGAGATGGCCAGGTCCAAGCAGCCGTCGGCCTGCCGTCCTCTAGCGATCAGGTCATTGTGGGCCGCGAGGTAGTCGGCACGCTGGCTCGGATCCAGCTCGAGGTGCCCGGCGATGATCAGCATTGGTGTCCATCCTTATCGATGCTAAGTGCTTCGTAACCTATCCTTAGCAGCGCTAAGGTGTCAACCGTGTCGCCCATCCCGAATCCGCCCCTCACCCGGGCGAGCATCGAGTCCGCAGCGCTCGACCTTCTTGACGAGGTCGGACTTGACGCCCTCAGCACCCGTCGCCTCGCCGACGCTCTCGGGGTGCAGTCGCCCGCGATCTATTGGCACTTCCGAAACAAGGCCGAGCTGCTCGAAGGCATGGCGGAACGCATCTATCTCGCCGGTGGCACGGGCGCCCCGCTCCCCGACGAACCCTGGCGCGCGTGGATCACCCGCCGTGCCCGGGAGTACCGGAAGGCGCTCACTTCGCGACGCGACGGCGCGCGCGTCGCGGCCGAGGTCAACGCAGGCAGTCCCGCCTTGTTCCGATTGTTTGACGACGAAATCACGGCCATGGTCGGCTTCGGGTTCACCCCCGGGCTCGCGATGCACACGATTTCGGTGATCACGCACTTCATCTCGGGTTTCGTGCTCAAGGAGCAGTCGGCCTCAGGTCAGACACCGCCGGCCGCCGCGCTCGAACCGTCGGCCATCCTTGAGGCCGCGTTCGAGCAGGGCGGCGGACCTGTCGACCCCGAGGTCTTCGAACACGGCATCCGGATGATCATCGCGGGTGTCGCGGTGGAATTGGCCGAGCTCCGACTGCGCCCATCCGTGGCATGAGCCGATTCGCCCGCGCCGCTAAACTTCGAGTCGGGCTGTTCGCCCTCATCCGATTCTCGGGAGCACCACCGTGAGCCTCATCGTGCAGAAGTACGGTGGCTCGAGCGTCGCCGACGCCGAGAGCATCAAACGCGTGGCGAAGCGCATCGTCGAGACCCGCAAGGCGGGCAACGACGTCGTCGTCGCGGTAAGCGCCATGGGAGACACGACCGACGAACTGCTCGACCTCGCCCACGAGGTGACGCCGCAACCGGATCCCCGCGAACTCGACATGTTGCTCACCACGGGCGAGCGCATCTCGATGGCGTTGCTCGCGATGGCGATCAAAAGCATGGGCTACGACGCCCGGTCGTACACGGGCAGCCAGGCGGGCATGATCACGGATGATCGCCACGGGTCGGCTCGGATCGTCGACGTCACGCCCGGGCGGGTTCGCGAGGCGCTGGATGCCGGAGCGATCGCGATCGTCGCCGGCTTCCAGGGCTTCAACCGCGACAGCAAAGACATCACCACCCTCGGGCGCGGCGGCTCAGACACCACAGCGGTGGCGCTCGCCGCAGCCCTCGGCGCCGACGTGTGCGAGATCTATACCGACGTGGATGGCGTGTTCACGGCCGATCCACGGATGGTGCCGATGGCACACAAGATCGACACGATTACCAGCGAAGAGATGCTCGAACTCGCGGCGGCCGGAGCGAAGGTGCTCTACATCCGCGCGGTGGAATATGCCCGCCGGCACGGAGTCACGCTGCACGTGCGATCCTCGTTCAACAACAACGAAGGCACCTGGGTTACCCCGGGGCCGCAGGAAGGGGAGTCGGTGGAAGAGCCGATCATCACCGGTGTCGCCGGCGACCTCAATGAGGCGAAGGTCACCGTCGTCGGTGTTCCCGACGTTCCCGGCAAGGCCGCCGAGATCTTCACGATCGTCGCCAAGACGGGCGCGAACATCGACATGATCGTGCAGAACGTCTCTGCCGCATCCACCGGGTTGACGGATATCTCGTTTACCCTCCCCAAGTCAGACGGCGAGAAGGTCGTCACGATTCTCACCAACGAGAAGGATGCGGTCGGCTTCCAGTCGCTTCAGTACGACGACCAGATCGGCAAGCTCGCGGTCGTCGGTGCCGGCATGCGTACCAGCGCCGGAGTTTCTGCCCAGTTGTTCACCGCGCTGTCCGAAGCCGGCATCAACATCGAGATGATTTCGACGTCCGAGATTCGCATCTCGGTCGTCACCCGCGCCGACATGTTGCAGCACGCGATGCAGGTCGTTCACGCCGCCTTCGGTCTGGATGCCGACGAGGTCGCCGTCGTCCACGGAGGAACTGGGCGTTAAGCAGCCCGGTCCCGGACGCCGTCTCGGCGTTCGGGGGCGTTAGCAGCCGAGTCGCCGGCGGCGGCGCACGACGCTGTCGCCGTAAGCTTCTCTGTCATGAGTAGCAATGGCATCCGCTTGGGCGTCGTCGGCGCCACCGGTCAGGTCGGCGCCGTCGTGCGTCGCCTTCTCGAAGAGCGCGACTTCCCCATCGCAGAGATTCGCTTTTTCGCGTCGAGCCGCAGTGCGGGCACGACCCTGCCGTTCCGCGGTCAGCAGATCACCGTCGAGGATGCCGAGACGGCCGACCCGAGCGGACTCGATGTCGCGATCTTCTCAGCCGGCGCGACCATGTCGAAGGTGCAGGCGCCGCGCTTCGCGGAAGCCGGAGTCCTGGTCATCGACAACTCCAGCGCCTGGCGGATGGACCCCGAGGTTCCGCTCGTCGTGAGCGAGGTCAACCCTCACGCGATCGACGAGGCACGCAAGGGAATCATCGCCAACCCGAACTGCACCACGATGGCCGCGATGCCGGTGCTCAAGGTTCTCGACGCCGAGGCGGGGCTGACGCGCCTCATCGTCAGCACCTACCAGGCCGTGTCGGGAGCTGGTCTCGCGGGCGGCGAAGAGCTGCTCGAACAGGCGAGCGCGGCGGTCGGTCAGGATGCCATCGGCCTGGTGCAAGACGGTCGCGCCGTGACGATGCCGGCACCACACAAGTTCAGCAAGAACATCGCCTTCAACGTGCTGCCGCTCGCCGGTTCGATCGTCGAGGATGGCCTGAACGAAACCGACGAAGAGAAGAAGCTGCGCAACGAGAGCCGCAAGATTCTTGAGTTGCCCGGCCTTTTGGTCAGCGGAACCTGCGTGCGCGTGCCGGTATTTACCGGGCACTCGCTGAGCATCAACGCCGAGTTTGCGCGCCCCATCACGCCGGAGCGCGCGTATGAGCTGCTCGCCGACGCCCCCGGAGTGCAGCTCATGGAGGTACCCACCCCCCTCGATGCAGCCGGAGTCGATCCGAGTCTGGTCGGGCGAATCCGGCAGGACGAAGGCGCCCCCGAGGGCCGCGGACTCGCGCTGTTCATCTCGAACGACAACCTGCGTAAGGGTGCGGCACTGAACGCCGTGCAGATCGCCGAGCTCGTGGCGGCCCGCATCCCGGCGTAGTCGCCCCAATCCGATCCGGCCGACCGCTCCGAATGCCCTCCATGTGGGTCGCGCGCGTTGCCATCTTTGCGCTCGTGGGTGCGCTCGCGACCGGATGTTCTGCTCACAACGCAGGGCACGGCGTGCCCGATCCCGATGCGCCGGTGGTCGCCTTCTATGGCGATTCCTACACGCTCGGGACGGGTGCGTCTGATCCGTCGAAGCGCTGGTCGACCGTCATCTGCGCTGAGCGCGGCTGGACCGAGGTCAACCCGAGCGTCAACGGCCTCGGCTTCGTGAATCACCGCAATTCCGATGGGCCTCTGCCCGGGCAGATCGTGGCAGGAGACCCCGATCTGCCGGGGCAGGTGATCGCGGCTGAGCCCGACATCGTCTTCGTAACGATGGGACTCAACGACAACTTCTCGTATGACGCGTTCGGCACTGCCATCCGCGACCAAATCGTCACCGACTTGACGCGGCTGAAGGATGCGCTGCCCCACGCGCGGTTCATCGTCGTCGAGCCGTTCTGGTACACCGACGAGCGCCCCGACTCTGTTGCAGTCATCATCGGCTGGGTTCACGATGCGGCCGACGCGATCGGTGCCGACTGGATTCCGGATGCTTCGCACTGGATCGAAGGACATCCCGAATGGATGGCCTCCGACGGGCTGCACCCGAACGACGCGGGCTACGCCGCGATGGCGACCCGGATGGACGACGCCCTGACCCAGGTCGGCCTCCCGGCAAATCACTAGACTGAACGGGTGACTGAACCCATCGACGTCGCCCTTATTGGCGGCGGGGTCATGAGCGCAACCCTCGGAACACTGCTCTCGCAACTCGAACCCACCTGGAAGATCGCGATCTTCGAACGCCTCGGCGGCGTTGCGCGCGAGAGTTCTTCTCCGTGGAATAACGCCGGCACCGGCCACTCGGCCCTGTGCGAGCTCAACTACACGCCCGAACGTGCGGACGGCACGATCGACATCACGAATGCGGTGAAGGTCAACGAGCAGTTCCAGGTCTCTCGGCAGTTCTGGTCGTACCTCGTCAACCGTGGCGTGCTGCCCGAACCCGACAACTTCATCAACCCCGTTCCGCACATGAGTTTCGTCTGGGGTGACGACAACGTCGCCTACCTGAAGAAGCGGTACGAGGCGCTCAAAGACCATCCGTTGTTCGAGGGCCTCGAGTTCTCCCAAGATGCGGCGGTGATCCGCTCCTGGGCGCCTCTGCTGATTCCCGGGCGTCGCAAGGACCAGCGCATCGCGGCCACGCGCATCGCGGCTGGGACGGATGTCGACTTCGGCTCACTCACCACTGTCTTGACCGACGGACTGGTCGCCGGGGGAGCCGACCTGAACCTCAATCATCGGGTGACCGCTCTCAAGCGTTCGCGCAAGACCGGGCTGTGGACCATCCGCGGCCGCAACGATGTCGGCTCGACTCCGTTCGAAGCCACCGCCCGCTTCGTGTTTGTCGGCGCCGGCGGCTACGCGCTCAACCTGCTGCAGAAGTCGGGTATCCCTGAGATCCGCGGCTACGGCGGCTTCCCGATCAGCGGAGAATTCCTGCGCACCGATGACCCGGCAATTGTCGCGAAGCATCAGGCGAAGGTTTACGGCAAAGCCGCCGTCGGGTCACCGCCGATGTCGGTACCGCACCTCGACACCCGCGTCGTTGACGGGCAGAAGAGTCTGCTCTTTGGCCCCTATGCCGGCTTCTCGCCGAAGTTTCTCAAGACCGGCTCGTGGTGGGACATCTTCGCCTCGATCCGCCCGCACAACATCGTCACGATCATTGGGGCCGGTCTCACCAACCTCTCGCTGGTCTGGTACCTCGTGACCGAGCTGCTGGCGAGCCGCACCAAGCGGTTCAGGCTGCTGCAAGAGTTCGCCCCGAGCGCGGAGATTCAGGACTGGTACCTGATCACGGCTGGCCAGCGCGTGCAGATCATGAAGCGTGACGATCACGGCAAGCCGATCATCCAGTTCGGCACCGAGGCTGTTGTGGGTGCCGACGGGACGATCGCCGGACTGCTCGGCGCCTCGCCCGGAGCATCGACGGCCGTGCCGATCATGCTCGAACTGATCGCGAAATGCTTTCCGCAGAAGATGGATGACTGGCGCCCGGCTCTCGACGAGATGATCCCGTCGTACGGTGCCAACCTTGCGGGCGACTCGGCAACCGCGAAGTCAACGATTTCTCGCACGGCGAAGGCGCTCGGCATCTCGGCTTAGCAGTTGACTGACATTCGAACATGTGTTCGAATGTCGACATGCGGTGGAGTGGGCAAGAGGTGCAGGCGGAGGCGTCGAATGCGCTGCCCGGTCTCGGCACCCTGAGCGGTCTCATTCGGTCGGTCACGACTCCCGAGTTCGCCGGCATGACCTTTCACGAGGTGATCGCGAAGTCGGCTCTCAACAGGGTTCCCGGCCCCGCGTCTGCCCTGCCGTTCGCGTGGACGATCAACCCCTACCGAGGCTGCAGTCACGCCTGCCTGTTTTGTTTCGCGCGGCAGACTCACACCTATCTCGACCTCGACGCGGGCAAAGACTTCGACTCCGAGATCGTGGTAAAGGTGAACGTTGCCGAGGTTCTCGCTCGGGAGCTGGCGCGCCCGAGCTGGAATCGGGATGCCGTGGCCCTCGGCACGAACACCGACCCGTACCAGCGGGCCGAGGGTCGCTACCGCTTGATGCCCGGCATCATCGCTGCGCTGGCCGCCGCTGACACGCCGTTCAGCATCCTCACCAAAGGCACTCTGCTGCGGCGCGACCTCACGCTGCTTCAGGTCGCCTCGAAGCGAGTGTCGGTGCACGTCGCGATGACGATCGACGTTTTCGATCCCGAGCTCCGTCACCAGGTCGAGCCGGGCGCACCGACGACCGAGGCCCGGCTGGCGACGGTGCGGGCGGTCCGTGACGCAGGCCTGCCGTGCTCGGTCTTTGTGATGCCGGTGTTGCCGCACCTGACCGACACGATTGCCCACCTCGACCGGGCCTTCGCGGCGATCGCCGCGGCCGGAGCGACGGACGTCGCCTACTCCGCGCTGCATCTGAAGCCCGGGTCGCGTGAGTGGTTCCTCGCCTGGTTGGGGCGCGCGCATCCCGAACTGGTTGAGAAGTATCGGGTGCTGTACCCCGGCGGTCGGGTGTACGCGCCAGCCGAGTACCGCAGCTGGCTGGCCGCCCGAGTGCGTCCCCTGTTGCGCGCGTACGGGCTCGACCGTAAGCCCGCACTGACCGATGCCGCGCATCCGCACGAGATTCCCGCGGTCGCCGCCGCCGGGCTGCAACCGACACTTTTCTGAACTCCGTGCCGTGACCGGGGTACAGACGTAGGGTTAGCTGGTGAGCATGCTGGGGGGTCCCGTCTCGACAATCCCGGGCGCATCGGGTGCTCTTGCAGCCCCCCGCACGAGCCCCGTGCGGCTCGCCATCTTGGACGACCACGAGGTGTTGCTCGACAGCATGAATAGCTGGGTGGCCGCGAACGCGCCCGATTTCACCGTCGTCGTGATGGCGCCAACCTGGCTACAACTCGTGCACAGCCCCGCGTTTCCGACCGAGCTGGTGTTCATCGACTTTCAGTTGAAAGAACCAGTCTCGATCGAGGCTCGAGTTCGCACGTGCCGTGCGGCCGGAGCGAAGGTCATCGTGCTCTCGAGTGTCGACACCTCAGAAGCACGGGAACGTGCCCTGGCCGCGGGAGCCGCAGCCTTTCTCGCAAAGTCCCTCTCCATGGAGAGCGTCATGGATGCGGCGCGGCGCGTGATGGGCATGCCGGCGGGATCAGCCGACCGCCCTCTGCGGCCCGTTTCTGTTGCCGAGGCTGCGGTATCCCGACCCAAACTCAGCCCCGGCGAAGCCGACGCGTTGCGCCTGTACACCGCCGGAATGAGTACGGTCGAAGTCGCCGAGAAGATGAACGTGCAATACGAGACCGCCAAAACCTACCTGCGACGGGTGCGCGAGAAGTACGCCCGAGTCAACCGTCCCGCGAGCAAGAAAGCGGATCTGATCCGCCGCGCCGCCGAAGACGGGTATCTCGAATAATGTGCTCCTAACGACATGGCAAAACTATATTTCCGCTACGGCGCGATGAACTCCGGCAAGAGCACGGCGCTCCTGCAAGCCGCCTACAACTACGAGGAGCGCGGCCAGCACGTGCTGCTCGCCAAGCCCGCCGTCGACTCGAAAGGCGAGGCGTCGATTGTCTCGCGGCTGGGCGTGCAACGTTCGGTGGATTTCACTGTCGCCCCGGATGAAGACGTGCTCGCGGCATTCATGGCACGTCGCGAGTCGGTGATTCGCGATACGGGACGCGACGTCGCGTGCCTCCTGATCGACGAAGCGCAGTTCTTCAGTGAGACCCAGGTCGACGACCTGTTCCGAATCGCCATCGACGAGGACGTGCCGGTGCTGGCTTACGGCATCCGCACCGACTTCCAGACCGTGGCCTTCCCGGGCAGTAGGCGACTGCTCGAGGTCGCCCATTCGCTCGAAGAACTCAAGACGATTTGTCGGTGCGGGCGCAAAGCGATTTTCAACGCCCGCACGATCGACGGTGTCTTCGTTTTCGACGGCGACCAGGTCGCGATCGATGCCAGCTCGGGCCGGCAGGGGCACGTCGGCTACGAGTCGCTGTGTGGTTCCTGCTACCTGGAGGAAAGCGGCGGAGTGCTCAACCGGGGACGCCGACCCAAGTATGACTTCAGCGCCAAGTCCGCGCCGGACGCCGACTTCACCTAACGGGCTGCACTACCTGAGGACCAGTACCTGAAGATCAGTGCGTACCTGAAGATCAGTGCGCGCGTTCGTAAGCGTCGCGGACCTCGGCCGAAATGCGACCACGGTCGCCGACGGTAAAGCCGTGCGACTGCGCCCAACTGCGGATCGCGGCGAGTTCGCCGCTCGCGTTGCGTGAGGGGCGGCGAACGCCTGACGTGGTGCGACCGGCAGTTGCGCGCCCGGCGGCGATGAACGGCGCCATGGCGCGGCGGAACTTGTCGGCGTTGTCCGACGACAGGTCGATCTCGTACGAGCGCCCCTCGAGGGAAAACCTGATGGTCGTGCCGCCGTGCTCGAGGACAGTGCCGTCGAGGTCATCGACCAGTTGTGTGATCTGCTTTTTCATTGATATTCCCCGTCTTTGGATTCCCCGACCTTGAGCCATTTTAGAGTCACAATGCTGAGAGGCAAAAACATTTTCCCCAAGTCGGGCTAACCGGTCGCGGAATCGCGGTTTGCGATTCCGCTGAGTTCGTGGGTACGCCCACCGAAGCGCCGACACAGCGCTTCGCGCTGCGTCGGAACGCGGCGGCGGGGCCTGGTTGATACACACGAGCAATGTAAAATGGCCGCCCAGGGCGGCCCTTTTACATTGCGTCGGGGTAACAGGATTTGAACCTGCGGCCTCGTCGTCCCGAACGACGCGCGCTACCAAACTGCGCCATACCCCGCTGTTCGCTGCCGTGAAATCGCGCGGCAGAACAACTTGTCAAGGATAGCCGACAGGAACCAGAGTGAGCACCACGGCTTCGGGCGGGCAGGCCACGCGAACGGGCGCGAAGATCGATGTACCCAGTCCCGCGGACACGTTGAGCAGCGCAGAATGACGGGCCGCCCGCCACACCGACAGACCCTGCGCTTGACTCCGTGGAATGTCGCAATTGGTCACCAGCGCAGATAGTCCGGGAAGACGAACCTGCCCGCCGTGCGTGTGGCCGGCGAGGATGAGGTCGGCCCCCTGAGTGGCGAAAGCGTCGAGCACCCGGCGGTACGGGGCATGGGTCACTCCGAGCCGCACGACGCTCTCGCCGTCCGCATCCACGCTCTCGCGCATCGCTTCGATCGCGCCGGGGAGCGCGTCCAATCGGTCCCAGCCGCGATGTGCGTCGGCGGTGCCGAACAGTTCGAGCAGATGCCCACGGGTCGCGAGAGCGCGAGCCGTGTGGGTCAGGTTGAGCCAGCCCAGATCGTTGACGAGAAACCGGTCGAGAGCTCCGGTGTCGAGTCGCTCCGCATGACCCGGGCGTTTCGATGGCCCGGTGAAGTACCGTAGCGGGTTCTTGAAAACCGGGCCGAAGTAGTCGTTCGATCCGTGAACGAAGACGCCCGGGATCCCGGCGAACGGCTCGTAGGCTCGCCGGATGCCGACCAGTCCGTCGCGATGGCCCAGGTCGTCACCGGTGTCGACGATCAGGTCGGGTTCGTAGCGCACCAGCGAACGCACGAAGTCTTGTTTCGATCGCTGCCACGGCGCCATGTGTAGGTCGCTGAGCTGGAGGATCGTCAGCGGCCGGGAACCGGGCCGCAAAATCGGCAACATCTCGTGCCGAACCGTGAATGCAGTTCGTTCGACCAGAACGCCCCAGGCGAGGACGCCCACGCCGACCGCGGCTGCCGCTCCGAAGGCGGTGGCCGCGGATCGGCCGGGGGTCACGGTGTACAGATGACCGGTTGGTACCACTTGATCGTTACCGTCGTGGTCGCCGGATTGCGGAAGGTACCTGCAGCGGGATCTTGAGACACCACCTGGCCTGGTGGCGGAGCCGGATTGCCGCCAAGGTCGGCATCACTGATGCAGATCTGCGTCACCGTGTAGTGGGCTGCTTCCAGGTTGGTCTTCGCCGCCGCGTGTTGCATCCCCACGACATTGGGCACCGGCACCGCGAGATGGTTGCTGGTGTAGACGCGAATCGTCGTGCCCCTCGGCACCGAGCTTCCGACCGCCGGGTCGGTCGACGCGACGACTCCGAGCGGAAGGTCGGAGTCGACCGTGCCGCCGTCTTCGTAGACGAGTTCGGAGACGGTCTCGATCGATTCCTTCGCGGCTTCGGGCGTCAACCCGACGACGTTGGGCACCTCGATGGGGTTGCCGATGAGCAGCGCCGGATCGGGGGCTGGGAAGGCGCCACCGGGATAGATTTTGTCGATCTCGATAGCAATCGGCTTGAAGATTCGGTGCCGCAACGTGCCCGCCTGCTGCCCGAGGACCTTGATATTGCGCAGTGCCTGGTTGCCGGTGATGTTTCCGACCCAGACCGCGGTGGCAACGCGGGTCGACGAACCCACCATCCAGGTGTGAACGGACTTGTCAGTTGTGCCGGTCTTGCCGATGTAGGGCGTGCCGTCACGAGGGTTCGACACGCTACCGGTGCCGCCGTTCATGACGCCTTCCATGGCGTACGCAGCCGTGTTTGCCACGCTCGGCGACACCATGGCGGACTGGGCGCAGTTGGGGCTCTCGCCAGGGAGTGGATCGCCGGTTTGGACGACGATCACCTGGGCAATCATGATCGGCGCGCAGTAGACGCCGCCGCCAGCGATTGCCGCGAACCCGGCCGCCTGGGTGAGGGGGGCGAGGTTGTTCTCACAACCACCGATGGCGCACGAGGGCCGAGTCGAGAGCTCGTCCGTGCCGTTCGCGTTGTGCACGCCAAGCGACTCCGCGACCTTTCGGATGTCGCACTGGTCGATCTCTTTGGCCATCTGGAGGAAGACCGAGTTGACCGAGCCGGCCGTGCCTCTCGTGACGGTGAACGAGCCCATCTCGTTAGCGTCGTTGTGGAAGGTGTACTTGCCACCCCAGGGCGGACCGATGACCTTGCCGTCGAAGGTCTCGGGAGCGCAGGAATCGCCGTATTCGGCCTGGTTGGTCTCAAGAATCCCGGCGTTGAACGCCTCCCCGAGACCGTGTCCGGCGGCGAGGAATGCCAGCAGGACGTACGGCTTGTAGGTCGATCCCGGCTGGAAACCCTGAGAACCACCGTGTGCGAAATCAACCGCGTAGTTGACGGCGGTGCTCGTGGTCGGCGGGTTAAGGGACTCGTTGAAGTCCTTATTCAGAGCCATCACGAGGATGTTGCCGGTGCCGACCTCGACGGACACCGCCGCGGCACCCAGCGAGAATCGGTCCTCGTCCTTCGGTGCCCATTCGCTGGCGGTACTCACGGCGGCGTCTTGCAACGTCGGGTTGATGGTCAGAACCAGCTTGTACCCGCCTCGGTCCCAGGCCGCAGAGCGCTCAGCAGGGGTGTTTCCGAGGGCAGCTAGCTGCGGCACAACTCGCTTGGCGTAGTCGCAGACAAAGCCGTAACCGGGGTCGGCATTCGTGCAGCCGACTGACGGGGGCGCGGGAACAACGAAGGCGGTATCCACCGGCGTCGCGATGGCTTCGTCGCGCTCGGCCTTGGTGATGCAGCCCGTGTCGCCGGTCGTCCCCCACTGCGCCATCGCCGTGAGAATGACATCCCGGCGTTCCGTGTTGGCCGCGTAGTGCGAGGGGTCGCTGAGGTCGCGGAGGTTCGGGTACTGCACGATCGCAATGAGGCTCGCGGCTTCGGCGATCGTCAAGTCCGCGGCACTCTTCGAGAAGTATTGCTGCGCCGCCGCCTGCACCCCGTAGGTGTTACCACCGAAGCCGGCGATGTTGAGGTAGCCCTGGAGGATCTCGTCTTTCGAGTAGTTCTTCTCAAGACCGATCGCGAGCTTCATCTCCTTGAGCTTGCGGTCGAGCGTCGGGGCCAGCGACTTGGCGATCTCCGCCTTCTTCGCGTCTTCGCTCATCGTGGGGTCGTTGAGAGCCTGCTGTTGCAGGATGTTGCGCACCGTTTGCATGCTCAGAGTGGAAGCGCCCGAGTCGCCGGAATGCGTAACCTGACCGACAGCCGCGCGAATCAGCGAGGGCACGTCGACGCCACCGTGTGAATAGAAGCGGCGGTCTTCTCCGGCGATCGCGGCGCACTGCAGGTACGGGCTGATCTGGTCGAGCGGAATCTCTTCACGGTTCTGCTTATAGATCACCGCGACGTCTCTGAAGTGTTCGGGGTCGGTGAGGTCGGGGTGGGCCGGATCGACAACCGCGATCGTGTTCTGCTGGCTGCCCGAGTCGAGCTTGATGTACTCGGGCAGGCTGTTGAAAATGCCGACAGTGTTATTGGCGGCGACGCCAGAGACGGCAATGGCGGGGGCGACCAAAACGGTGACCAGGAGACCGGCGAGGGCGCTAAAGCCGAGGGTCCCCAAGACGCCGAAGAACAGACTGGTGGCCGTTGATTTCTGCGCAGGCATAGGCTCAGGGTACGCGATGGGTCCCCGCCCGAACCTGAATGGATGCCTGCAATGCGCACCTGGGAGTACGTCACAACACCCCTTCTGATTCACAACACCACGGCGATCCTGAACACCTGGGGAGTGCAGGGCTGGGAACTCGTTCAGATCGTGACCGGACCCGAGGGCGGACTCGTCGCCTACCTCAAGAGGCCCATCGAGGCATCCGAATGAGTGCGATCGCCGCGCGGCTTGCTGAGCTAGGACTCGAGCTACCTGCGGTCGTAAAGGCCCTCGCCGCCTACGTTCCTGCGGTCGTGACCGGCAACCTGGTCTTCACGGCCGGCCAGCTTCCCTTCGTCGATGGCGTGTTGTCGGCGACCGGCAAGGTGGGAGCGACGGTCACCGTCGAGGATGCCGCGAAGCTCGCCCGCCAGTGTGCGTTGAACGCGCTCGCCGCGGCTGCCGAGGCGATTGGTTCGCTCGACCGCGTCACCCGGGTGGTCAAAGCGGTGGTGTTCGTGAACTCGGCACCCGGATTCACCGAACAGGCGAAGGTCGCCAACGGCGGCTCGGAACTTCTGGGTGAGATCTTCGGCGAGGCCGGGCGTCACGCCCGCAGTGCCGTTGGCGTCGCCGAGCTCCCCCTCGACTCGCCGGTCGAGATCGAGCTCATCCTCGAGTTCGCCTGACCTCCTTCAAGCCCGCTGCGACCACTCAGTCTTCGGTTGACGGGGCGGCGGCGTACTTGTCGGCGATCAGCGACATGACGGTGGCATCGGCGAGAGTCGTCGTGTCGCCAATGTCACGGCCTTCGGCAACATCCCGCAGCAGACGGCGCATGATCTTGCCCGACCGCGTCTTCGGCAATTCGGCGACCACGAACAGCTGTCGCGGCCGCGCGATCGCACCGATGCTCGCGGCGACGTGTGCACGCAGTTCGGCGGACGCGTTCTCAAGTTCGGCGTACTCCGCCCGCAGGATGACGAAGGCGACCACCGCTTGACCGGTGGTGTCGTCGTGGGCACCGACCACGGCCGCTTCGGCGACGGCAGGATGCCCGACCAGAGCCGACTCGATCTCAGCCGTCGAGAGCCGGTGGCCCGAGACGTTCATGACGTCGTCGACTCGGCCGAGCAGCCACAGGTCGCCGTCCTGGTCGAACCGCGCCCCGTCGCCCGCGAGGTAATACCCCTGCTCGGCGAATTTCGACCAGTACGTCTCGGCGTAACGATCCATGTCGCCCCAGATGCCGCGCAGCATCGCCGGCCACGGTTCGGTGACAACCAGCAGTCCGCCCTCGTCTTTGCCGACCGGGGTGCCGTCGTCATCCACGATTCCGATCGAGATGCCGGGCATCGCCACCTGCGCAGACCCGGGTTTGAGGGTCGTGATGCCGGGTAGCGCGCTGACCATGATGGCGCCGGTTTCGGTCTGCCACCAGGTGTCGACGATCGGGGTGGTGCCGCCGCCGATGATGTCGCGGTACCAGACCCAAGCCTCGGGATTGATCGGCTCCCCGACGCTGCCGAGGACGCGGAGTGAGGTGAGGTCGAATTTCGCCGGAATCGCGCCGCCCAGTTTCATGAACGACCGGATGGCGGTGGGCGCCGTGTAGAAGATCGAGACCCGATACTTCTCAATCAACTCCCACCAGCGACCGGGATGCGGGGTGTCGGGGGTTCCCTCGTACATGACCGAGGTCGCACCGTTCGCGAGTGGACCGTAAACGACGTAGCTGTGGCCCGTTACCCAGCCGACATCCGCCGTGCACCAGTAGACGTCGGTGTCGGCATGTAGGTCGAACACGTTCTCGTGGGTGAATGCAACCTGGGTCAGGTAGCCGCCGGAGGTGTGCAGAATGCCTTTCGGCTTGCCGGTGGTTCCCGAGGTATACAGGATGAAGAGTGGGTTCTCGGCGTCGAACCCTTCGGCCTCGTGCTCGGCGCTCGCCGCGGCGAGGGCGTCGTGCCACCAGACATCCCGGTCGGTCCATTCGACCTCGTTGTCGCCGCGCTTGACGACCAGCACGTGCTCGACGGGCGAGGTGCCGCTGACGGCGGCGTCGACGGTCGCCTTGAGTGGGAAGACCTTCCCTTTGCGCCAGCCCCCGTCGGCCGTGATGACAACTTTCGCCTGCGCATCATCGATGCGGGCGCGCAGCGAGTCGGCGCTGAATCCACCGAACACCACCGAGTGCACGGCGCCGAGGCGGGCGACAGCCAGCATCGCGACGACCGCTTCCGGGATGCCGGGCAGATAGATCGCGACCCGGTCACCCTGCCCGACTCCGAGGGCGGCGAGCACGTTGGCGGCACGCTTCACGTCGGCCGTCAACTGGGCATAGGTGATCGTGCGGGTGTCGCCGGGTTCACCCTCCCAGTGGAACGCGACTCGGTCGCCGTTGCCGGCGAGCACGTGTCGATCGAGGCAGTTGTAGGCGACGTTCAGCTTTCCGTCGCCGAACCACGACGCGACCGGCGCCTTCGACCAGTCGAGCGTCTGAGTGAACGGCGTGTGCCAGTGCAGCAGGCGGCGAGACTGGTCGGCCCAGAACTGGAGACGGTCAGCCGCTGCTTCGCGGTAGAGGGCCGGGGTCGCGACCGCGTTCGAGGTGAATGCCGCAGTCGGGGGAAAACGGCGATCTTCGTGCATCAGGTTGTCGATGGCGTTCATAACCAGATGCCCTCCGTCGGCCGAGACGGCCCGATCGATACGTGGTGTGCGTTGATCCTAGCCAGCACGTTGTGGCGTCCCCGGAGCGGGGTCATCATACAAGTTGGTGTGACTCTTAAAGGGGGTACCCATGCGCTTGCCCTCTCAGGGCAAGATGTGATCCAACTGGCCGTTGCGGTGTCCTCTTTTTGGAGTACACTCGGGACCATCCGAGCGCAAATCTCGGGTTTGTGGCGCCATCGATTCCCCCCAATCCGGCGTCACTGCGGCGGCGTCTTTTCCCCCCAAAAGGCGCCGCCCCTCTTCGTTTAACCCTCTCTTTCCTTGCTTCGCGCGACGGAGGGGTGCTCGTGGGGGTTCGACAGCGCGGCTGGCGGACCTTCGGGTGGGATCGGGGTACAAAATCTCGGTCCTTCACGGGGTGCGGGTCGGTGCGCTTGCCCCCGTTTCGGTTCAGATTTCTGGTGATGCCCCCCGAAGTGGGGAGGGTGGCGTCATGGCTGGATTCGTTGCGGGCGGTGACGTCGCGCGACGTGGGATCGCCCTGTCGGCGTTCGGTCCATTGGCGGGTGTCGTGGGCGATGAGGGGGTGACGGATGTCTTTCTCAACGGTGACGGAACGGTCTGGGCCGACCGCGGGAGGGGATCGGCGCTCATCGATGGAGTGCACCTCGCCGCGCCCGTCGCGCGGGATCTCGCGGTTCGGTTGGTGGCGTTAGGCGATCGGCACATCGATGAAGCGACGCCAGCGGTCGACGTTCGGCTCGGCGATGGCATCCGGGTTCATGCCGTCCTGCCTCCCGTTTCGCTCGGGGGAGCGCTGCTGTCGATCCGTCTGCCCTCGACCAGGATGCTGAGTCTCGACGATCTCGACGCGGCCGGATTCTTTGGTGCAGTGGCGCTTGAGTGCATCCGGGATCTGGTGGCGCGACGCGCGAACCTCCTAGTGACGGGAGCAGGGGGGAGCGGCAAGACGACTTTTCTCGCAGCACTGCTTGCCGCCGCACCCGCCCACGAACGGATCGTGGTGCTCGAAGATGTGGCCGAACTTCGGATCGCGCATCCACAGGTCGTTTCGCTGGAGGCACGTCAGGCAAACCTGGAGGGGGCCGGCGGCATCGGCCTCGACCGGCTGGTGCGTGAAGCGTTGCGGATGCGCCCCGACCGCCTCGTGGTTGGCGAATGCCGCGGAGCCGAAATCCGTGAACTGCTCGCCGCACTGAATACCGGTCATGACGGCGGCGCCGGCACGTTGCACGCGAATTCCCTCGACGACGTGCCGGCGCGACTGGAAGCGCTCGGAGCCCTCGCGGCGATGACGACGGATGCGGTGGCACGGCAAGCGGTCAGCGCATTAGACGTCGTGCTGCACGTTGAGCGCGCGCCGGAGGGACGACGGCTCGCGGCGGTGGGCGAGTTTGCGATGCGTCGAGGGCGACTCACGATTCGCGCACTCGGGCTGCAGCCACCGGGTGTGACGGGATGAGACCGGCAGCCGCGGTGTTGCGACTCGCGGTGCTGCTCGAGGCGGGACTCGCACCACTCGCCGCCTGGCGGTACCTCGGGGAACAGGACGCGGTCGCGGCGCAAATCGCCCAGGTCGACGGTGCCGATCGGATCGCCGATGCCATCTTTGAGGCGACGCGCGACAATCCCGATGAGGCCGAGTGGGCGTGCGTCGCCGCAGCCTGGCGTGTGGCGTCGGATTCCGGCGCACCTCTCGCGTCGACCCTCGCCCGTCTCGGCGAGGTGCTGACGGCGCTCGACGAGGCACGCCGGGAGGTCGACGTTGCGCTCGCGGGTCCGGTGGCGACAACTCGCGTCGTGCTCGCACTCCCGCCGCTCGGCCTCTTCGGCGGCGCGTTGCTCGGAGTAGACACTCTCGGGGTGCTGTTCACGACGCCGCCCGGGTGGCTCTGCCTCACCGCTGGAGGCGTCCTGCTCGTGATCGCCCGGCGTTGGATGAGGAGGATGGTGGGGCAGGCCAAGCAGAGTGATCCCACCCCCGGCCTCGGCGCGGAACTCGTCGCAATCG
This sequence comes from Pseudolysinimonas sp., assembly GCF_039912695.1. Classification (GTDB taxonomy): domain Bacteria; phylum Actinomycetota; class Actinomycetes; order Actinomycetales; family Microbacteriaceae; genus Pseudolysinimonas_A. The sequence goes on along the minus strand of NZ_JBDSPJ010000010.1, from coordinate 30,856 downwards.
CGGTCGGCGGGGGCGGTGCCGCCGATGCCGCGCTCGAGCGAGTGGCCTCGGCACTGGCCGCGGCCGGGTTGCCGCCGGATGCGTCGCCGTCAGCAACTCTGGCCTTCGCCAACCGAGCCGGGGTGCCGGTAGCCACGCTTCTGCGAGCTGAGGCACGCGAAGCGCGACGTGAGTCACACGCAGCGGCGCGCCTGCGCATCGCTCGATTGGGAACACAGTTGCTGCTTCCCCTCGGTGCGTGCGTGCTCCCCGCGTTTGTGGCTCTGGGGGTCGCGCCCCTTCTGCTGGCGATGATCGCATCAACGGTTTCCGGGATGTGACCTCTCCTCCCCACCCGGGGTCCAGTCGTGCACTCCCGAGACCCACGCCGAGCGGCGGTGCCGCGAGTGGGCGGCTCGCAGACTGATCTCGCTCGTGCCCCTAACCCGCTTCGGCGGAGAGACAGAGGTGTGACATGAGCCGACTCACGGCACGTTGGCGCGAGGCGCTCCGGATCCTGAAAGACGATGACCGAGGCGCCGCAACCGCGGAGTACGCAATCGTGATCATGGCCGCAGTGGGGTTCGCTGGCCTCCTGGTCGTCATCCTGCGGTCGGGGGAGGTGCAGGCGATTCTCACCGATCTCGTGCAACGAGCCCTCAACTCCGCCGGATGACGCTGGGCGACGACCGCGGGAGCGTGACCGCCGAGTTTGCGGTCGCCTTCCCCGCGGTGCTCGTGATCGTGGCGCTGCTGTTGGGCGGCATCCAGATTGCGACACTGCAGGTGCGTGCTCAGGATGCCGCGGCCGACGCCGCACGGGGTCTCGCGCGCGGAGACGCTCAGGAGGTTATCGAGACGCGGCTGGCACGCCAGGTTTCGGGAGCCGCACTGTCGACCTGGCTCGACGGCGACCTGCGCTGCGTTCGGGTCGAGGTCGCTCCGATCGGCGCGGCTGCGGTGTTGGGGCTCCGGGCCGCGGCCTCTGCCTGCGCCCTTCGCGACGTCGGGTAGAGGCGCCCGGTGCGGCATCGGCTCGTCGAAAGCGGCGACGAACGCGGCTCGGGTGGCGTGCTGGCCCTCGCCGTGCTTGCTCTCGTGACGGTGCTGGCGCTCGCTGCGATCGGGCTGGGTGTTGCCCTCGCGGCGCGTCAGCGCGCGATCGCAGCCGCCGACTCGGGCGCGCTCGCTGCGGCCGATACGGCCCTCGGCATCCATCCAGGAGCGCCGTGCCTGCAGGCCGCCGCGGTGGTCGAAACCTACGACGCGCGCCTGGCCTCCTGCGACCTCGACGGGGTCATTGCGACGGTGACGGTCTCGGTGACGGTGGCCGGAATCGTCGTCAACGCACGGGCGCGGGCCGGTCCGCCGCGCTGAACTGCTCAGTGGCAGCGCTCGGCTGTTCGCGCTGGACTGTGTGTATGGTGTGCACCGGATAGAAGGAGAACAGTGCCCGAGCCCAAGGTCACCGGCCACAAACTGGTCATCGTCGAGTCGCCTGCCAAGGCGAAGACGATCGCCCAGTACCTCGGCGACGGCTACGAGGTGCTCGCTTCGGTCGGGCACATCCGCGACCTGGTCGAGCCCAAGAACCTCCCGCCGGAGCTCAAGAAGGGGTCACTGGGCAAGTTCTCGATCGACGTTGAAAACGGCTTCGCTCCTTATTACGTGGTGTCGGATGAGAAGAAGCGCACCGTCGCCGACCTCAAGCGGGCGCTCAAGGGCGCCGATGAGCTCTACCTCGCAACTGATGAGGACCGCGAAGGTGAGGCCATCGCCTGGCACCTGCTCGACGAGCTGAAGCCCAAGGTTCCGGTCAAGCGCATGGTGTTCCACGAGATCACCAAAGAGGCGATTCAGCGCGCCCAAGAGAACACTCGCGACATCGACACCGCCCTGGTCGATGCGCAGGAGACCCGCCGCATTCTCGACCGGCTGTACGGCTACGAGATCAGCCCGGTGCTCTGGCGCAAGGTCGGCCCCGGACTGTCTGCCGGCCGGGTGCAGTCCGCCGCGACGCGACTTGTCGTCGATCGCGAGCGCGAACGTCTCGCCTTCCTCTCGGCGTCCTACTGGGACCTGATCGCCGAGCTCGGCGCGGCAGGTCAGAGTTTCGAAGCCCGCCTCGCCCGTCTCGACGGCAAGCGCGTCGCTTCCGGTCGCGACTTCGATGACCGCGGGGCGATCAAGGGTGACGCTGTCGCGCTCGATGAGGCCGGGGCCGAGAAGCTTGCCACCGCGCTTCGGGCCGCGACCGCGACGTTCACGGTCAGCAACCTGGAGACCAAGCCCTACACGCGTCGCCCGGCCGCACCCTTCACGACAAGCACCCTGCAGCAGGAGGCCGCCCGCAAACTGCGGTTCTCGGCCCGCCAGACGATGTCGGTCGCTCAGGGGCTCTACGAAAACGGCCACATCACCTATATGCGAACCGACTCGCCGACGCTCTCGAAGCAGGCGATCGACGCCGCGCGCAGCCAGGCCGCGAAGCTCTACGGCGCCGAGACGGTTCCGGATGCGCCCCGCGTCTACACCGGCAAGAACAAGAACGCGCAAGAGGCCCACGAAGCCATCCGCCCGGCCGGCGATGTCTTCAAGACCCCGTCGGAACTCAGTACCGTCCTGCGCGGCAACGACTTCAAGCTGTACGACCTGATCTGGAAGCGCACCGTCGCCTCGCAGATGGCTGACGCGCGAGGCTCAACGGCATCCGTCACGATCGAAGGCAAGACGGTGGATGCCGGCACGGCCGAGTTCACGGCATCCGGCACCGTCATCACCTTCCGCGGCTTCCTCGCCGCCTATGAAGAAGGTAAAGACGAGGCTCGCGACCCGGAGTCGAAGACCGACGACGACGAGAAGCGCCTGCCGACTCTGACTGTCGGGCAGCAGTTAACGGCGCAGCAGATCGAGGCGAAGGGTCACGAGACCACGCCGCCGCCGCGCTACACCGAGGCGAGCCTGGTGAAGACCCTCGAAGAGCTCGGCATCGGCCGCCCGTCGACCTACGCGAGCATCATCTCGACGATCATCGACCGTGGCTATGTCACTCCGCGCGGGACGGCGCTGGTGCCGAACTGGATCGCGTTCAGCGTCGTGCGGTTGCTCGAAGACCACTTCCGCGACCTCGTGGAGTATGACTTCACCGCCGAGATGGAAGATGACCTCGACAAGATCGCCGACGGTCAGGCCGACCGCGTCGACTGGCTCAACGGCTTCTACTTCGGCAACGCCACGCACAAGGGTCTGCGCACCGTTGTCGACAACCTCGGCGAGATCGACGCTCGCGACATCAACTCCATCCCGATCGCCGGCGGCATCACTCTGCGCATCGGGCGCTACGGTCCGTATCTCGAGGTGCCCGATCCCGAATCCGACACCCCGCGGCGGGTCAACGTGCCGCCGGAGTTGGCACCTGACGAACTGACGGCGGACAAGGCCCGCGAACTGATCGACGCCCCGGTCATCGGCGACCGTCAGCTCGGCGAGAACCCGGCCAACGGCAAAATGGTCGTCGCGAAAGACGGCCGCTACGGCCCGTACGTGACCGAGGTCGACCCCGAGCCGACCGAAGTTCAGCCGCAGGCCGAAGAAGAACCCAAGCCCAAGAAGAAGGTTGCGAAAGCTGCCGCCGTGAAGCCGCGCACGGCATCCCTCTTCAAAGACATGGATCCGGCCACCGTCGACCTCGAGATGGCGCTCAAGCTGCTCGGCCTGCCGCGCATCGTCGGCGTTGACCCCGAGTCGGGCGCCGAGATCACGACGCAGAACGGCCGCTACGGTCCGTACTTGAAGAAGGGCACCGACTCGCGGTCGCTCGAGAGCGAAGCGCAGATCTTCGAGCTCGACCTCGCGAAGGCTCTCGAGATCCTCGCGCAGCCGAAGTACGGGGCCGCGCGCACCTCGAGTGCTCTCAAAGAGTTCGAGGCTGACCCGGTGTCGGGCAAGCCGATTCGCATCCGCGACGGACGATTCGGCGCCTACGTAACCGACAGCATCACCAACGTCACCATCCCGCGCGGCGAAGACATTGAGACGATCGACTTCGATCGAGCCGTCGAAATGCTTGCCGAGAAGCGTGCGAAGGGCCCGGCGCCTAAGCGTGCGCCGGCTCGTAGGGCTCCGGCAAAAAAGCGCTGACACTGCTGCACGCTAAGTTGTGCACATGGGCTGGGATGACCTGACAGGGCAGGCCGAGGCCATCGCTTCGGTGCGCGCCGCCGCAGCGGGCGACGGCATGGTGCACTCCTGGCTGATTACCGGTCCGCCCGGCTCAGGTCGCTCGCTGCTCGCCTACGCGTTCGCTGCCGCGCTGATTGCGCAGCCCGGGCGCGAGCACCAGACCGAGGTGCAGGTCGCCGCGCGCACGCATCCCGACTTGGGAGTGCTGTCGACGGATGCCGTGACGATTCGCATCGAAGACGTGCGAGCGCTCGTCGCCTCCAGTCAGTTCTCGCCGTCGGTCGGCCGCTACCGCGTCATGGTGATTGAGGATGCCGACCGCATGACCGAGCGCACCTCGAACGTGCTGCTCAAGGCCCTCGAAGAACCGCCGCCGCGCACCGTCTGGATTCTTTGCGCCCCGAGTGATGCCGACCTGATCCCGACGATCCGCTCGCGGGTTCGTACCGTGCGGCTGCGGGTGCCTGGGGTCGAAGAGGTCGCCGAACTGATTGCCCGACGCGACGGTGTCTCACTGCCGGACGCGACGCGGGCGGCCCGCGAAGCGCAGTCCCACATCGGGATGGCGCACCGGCTCGCGACCGATGAGGAAGCCCGCAGACGCCGGGCCAGAACCCTGCAACTTGCCCTCGGCATCCACAGCGTCGCGGGGGCGGTGCTCGCGGCGGCAGAACTGCTGGAGGTCGCCGGCGCCGACGCGAAGGCGATCACCGAGGAACGCGACGCCGAGGAGCGCGAGTCAGCACTGCGATCTCTGGGGATCGAGCCCGGCGGTACCGTTCCGCCCGCGCTGCGCAGCACCCTCAAGTCGCTCGAAGAGGATCAGAAGCGACGAGCCACCCGGTCGTTGCGTGACGGGTTGGACCGCATCCTGGTCGACCTGCTCTCGCTGTACCGCGACATCCTGTTGCTGCAGTTGCAGGTTGCCGTCGACCCGGTCAACCTCGCGATCTACTCTCAACTTGAGGTCGCGGCGCGAACCTCGACGCCGGTTCAGACCCTCGCGACTCTCGACGCGATTGCCGAAGCCCGCACCCGCATTGACGGTAATGTCGCTCCGGCGCTCGCTCTCGAAGCCATGCTGGTCAACGCGGTGCGCGACAGCACACCCGCGCCGTAGAACGTCGTAGAAAAGGAACCTCGTGATCCGTCCCGGTCGCCTCGCCGTCGTACTCGCTGTCGGTATCGCCGTCAGCGCTTCGCTGACCGGCTGCATCAGCTGGTTCCAACCGGCAGTCGCTCCGACGACCTCGAGCCCAACCGGGGAAACGGTTGCCGCCGACCTGCAACCGTTCTACAGCCAGGTGTTGACCTGGGCCTCGTGCGGCGGCGGCATGCAGTGTGCAACGGCGAAGGCGCCGATGGACTGGAAGAACCCGGCGACCGCTGAGATCGAGCTGGCGCTGATCCGTCACCCCGCGACCGGCACGCGCATCGGATCGCTGCTGATGAACCCGGGTGGCCCGGGTGGCTCCGGCTACGACTTCGTGCGCGACAGCCTCGACTACGGCGCCGACGCGCGCCTTCAGGCGAGCTACGACGTCGTCGGATTCGACCCTCGCGGGGTTGGCCACTCAACGGCGGTCTCGTGCTACGACGACCCGAAGTTTCTCGATGACTTCAACTACGGCATCATCCCCGGGGTGATCGGCTCCGACGAATGGCTCGCCGCGCTGACGGCATCGGATGCCGACTTCGCCAAGGCGTGCCTCGATCACACCGGTCCGTTGCTTCAGTTCGTCGACACGGTGAGCGCCGCGCGCGACCTCGACCTGTTGCGGGCCGTTCTGGGTGACAAGAAACTCAACTACCTCGGCTATTCGTACGGCACGTTCCTCGGAGCGACCTACGCCGACCTGTACCCGCAGAACACCGGTCGCATGGTGCTTGACGGCGCGCTCGACCCGGCGACGACCGATTTCGACGTCACGAAGACGCAAGCGGTCGGATTCGAGAGCGCCTTCCGCGCCTACCTCACCGACTGCGTCACCAAGCCGAGTTGCCCGTTCACCGGCACCGTGGATGAGGCGATGACCGAGACGGCCGGAATTCTGGCCCGTCTGGCGGCCGACCCCATCCCCGCACCCGACGGCCGGATGCTCGGGTCGAGCACGATGTTCGTCTCGATCATCCTGCCGCTCTACAACAAAGACAACTGGTCCTACCTCGACGACCTCTTCACCGAGGTGCGGCAGAACGAGACGGCAACGGCGTTCTTGCTCGCCGATGCCTACAACGGCCGCAACGCCGACGGTTCGTACTCCGACAACTCGACCGAGGCGTTCATCGCGATCAACTGTCTCGACTACGTCAGCGACTCCTCTCTCGACACGATGCGCACCGAGGCGGCCGAACTCGCGGTGGCGGCTCCGGTCTTTGGGCCGTTGATGTCGTACGGCGGGCCGCTGTGCCAGAACTGGCCGTTCGCGTCGACCCGTGCGCGCGTGGCGATCACGGCTCACGGCTCGTCGGACATTCTCGTCGTCGGCACCACGAACGACCCGGCAACCCCGTACGTCTGGGCGAAGGCACTCTCGGAAGAGCTCGAGAACGGCCACCTCATCACCTACAAGGGCGAGGGTCACACGGCGTACACCTCGGGCGACCCGTGTGTTCAGGGCGCAGTCGATGACTACTTCGTCAATGGAACGGTGCCGGCCTCCGACCCGAACTGCTGAGTCGACCCGCAGGATTGCGGGGTGCAATCTTGCAGTGCGTGCAATAAAATCTAGACATGGCCCCCGCCTCCGACGTTGCCGTCCCTGAACAGCTCGGCCTGCGCGAACGCAAACGCATCGCGACCCGGCAGTCGATTCTGAGGGCGGCGCTTGAGGTCGTACGCGAGCGCGGCCTCGACAACGCCACCGTGGATGAGATCAGCCGCGTCGCCGACATCTCACCTCGCACCTTCTTCAACTACTTCCCGTCGAAAGAGGAGGCGATTCTCGGTGAGACGCCGAGCCTCGCCGGTAACCCCGAAGTCGAATGGTTCGTCGCCGACCGGGGGCCGATTCTGCCCGGAATCGCCCGCGTGATCATCGATGGCTCCAACCGACTGCTCTCCGATCCCGAGTTGCTTGCCGAGCGCCGAGCCGTCACCAAGTTGTACCCCGAGCTCGGGGTGCGCCGCATGGCGAGCGTTCACAACTTCGAGAACGAGCTCGCCGAGGTGGCCGGCCGACGGCTGCGCGGCGAGTTTCCTGAGATGACGGATGCTGAGGCCGCCGATCGCGCGCGCCTCGTCGCGCTCACCTCGTTCGCGTTCGTGCGGCACGCCTGGTTCGCCTGGATCGACCACCCCGACGCGAACCGGTCACTCGGTCAACTGGTCGAGGAGGCGTTCACGCGAGGGGCCGAACTGGTGGCGTCGTCGTATCCGGCGCAGGTCGGCTAAACTTTCGGACGGTTCGGCTCTGCCGCACCCCGCCGCCTTAGCTCAGTTGGTAGAGCGATTCACTCGTAATGAATAGGTCGTCAGTTCGATTCTGACAGGTGGCTCAGTTCAGGCCTTCTCACGCAGCGCGCCCTTCGCGCGCAGCAGCGGCATCCAAATGTCGTCGACGATCTCCTCGATCACGCTGTCGGGCGAGCGCTTCAGATTCACCAGCAGTTCGTAGCGCATGAGGGTCGCCGGCAATTCGATCGTGCGGGTGTCGAGCACCGACGGGTCGATCTCACCTCGAGCGGCCGCGCGATCGAGGATCAGGTCCATGGTGCTGTCGCCGCCTTGCGGTCCGGTTTGCAGCAGTCGCTTGAGTTCGAAGAAGGTCGTGCCGGTCGCTCGGAAGTAGTCGTTGAGTTGCGCGCTCATCAGTGCCGCGAAGCCGGCGCGTGCCGCGCTGACGCGCTGCAACAGGATGACGATGTCGTCGCGCAGGTTGCCCGTGTCAGGCACCTGGATCGGGTTACGTGCGCGCTCGTGATCGATGGCGGCGAGCATGAGCTGGTCGCGATCGCTCCAGCGCCGGTACAGCACCGGGCGGCTGGTGCCGGCGCGCGCCGCAATCGACTCGAACGTGAAGGCGGCGTAGCCGTTCTCGGTCAGTTCTGCCCAGGCGGCTTCGAGGATGGCATCCTCAAGTTCCGCTCCGCGTCGGCGGGTGCCGGTCTCGCGCTTTAGGTCCACTGGCGTATCTTATCCCGACGGCGTAACGTACCCGAAGTTAGATACAACTTCGTACCCTAAGGCGATCATGTCGAACACGACGAGCACCACCACCACCACCACGTCAGCGAAGCTCGACCCAGCGGTCATCCGCATCGCCATCGCGCTGCTCACCGGCGCCATCGCGGTCATCTTCGACACGACCATCGTCGCGGTCGCCCTGCACCAGTTGGCCGCCGACCTCAACACCGACGTCGCCACCATCCAATGGGTGAGCACCGGGTACCTGCTGGCTCTCGGCGTCACGATCCCGCTGGTTGGCTGGCTCCAGAGCCGCCTGGGGGGCAAGCGGCTGTGGATGATGGCGCTCACCCTCTTCTTGATCGGATCGATACTGTGCGCCGCCGCGTGGAATGTTGAGAGTCTGATCGCGTTCCGGGTCGTCCAAGGTCTCGGCGGCGGCGCCATGCTGCCGCTGCTCACGACGATGATCATGCAGGCCGCCCGCGGTCAAAACATCAGTCGCCTGATGGCGACGGTCGCGCTGCCCACGGCCCTGGGCCCGATTCTCGGCCCGGTGATCGGCGGCCTCATCCTGGCCGTCGGCTCGTGGCAGTGGCTGTTTCTGGTGAACATCCCGCTCGGAGTGGTCGGCCTCATCCTGGCCTGGCGGATGCTGCCTGCCGATGGCCCCCGCAAGCCGATCCGATTGGATGTCGTCGGCTTCGTGCTGCTCGCGCCGGCGCTGGTCGCCCTGCTCTGGGGGCTGTCGAACGTCGCCGGGGACGGCGGTTTCGCCAACGTCGATGTCATCGCCCCGCTCGCCGCAGGCGTTGTGCTGCTCGTCGCCTTCGTGCTGTGGGCGCTGCGCAAGAAGCTGGACCCGCTGCTGGATCTTCGCGTGCTGCGTCACCGGGCGACCTGGTCGGCGACGGCCCTGATGTTTCTCAGCGGCGCCTCGTTGTACGGTTCCATGTTGCTGCTACCTCTCTACTGGCAGGAACTGCGGGGAGCAGATGCCCTGGGCGCCGGTTTGCTCCTCATCCCCCAGGGGGTTGGGTCACTTCTGAGTCGTTCGCTCGCCGCTCGGCTGATGGATCGCATCGGCGGCCGCGCTGTCGCCCTGCTGGGCTTCGCCCTCGTCGCTGTCGCCACAGTTCCCTTCGCTTTCGCGGATGGCACCACGTCGATCTGGCTGCTCGGCGCCATCCTGTTGGTGCGCGGACTGGGCATGGGCATCGTCTTCATCCCGCTGCTGGCGGTGGCGTTTCTCGGACTCGAGCACGACGAGGTGCCGCACGCGAGCGTTATCACCCGGATCGCACAGCAGATCGGTGGCTCGCTCGGAGTCGCGCTGCTGGCGGTCATCCTGGCCGTTTCGGCAACCGCGGCCGGCTCTCTTGTCGTCGGGTTCCAGATCGCGTTCTGGTGGGCTGTCGGCTTCAGCGTCGTCTCGGTCGGGCTCGCGTTCATCCTGCCCGGACGTCCTCGCACGGTCGTCGAACTCACTCCCGAAGAGGTGCCGAAAGCAGCCGAACTGGCCTGACCGCTGAGGGGGTCGCTACACGGCCCATTTCTGAGCGCATTTGCGGCGCGCCGGGCGATTCTTGCCCCCAGTGCGGGGGTCCAAACGCTCGTTTGGGGTCTTTTCGGCTTGATTCGGCCCGAAGCGGGGCATACCGTCAGTGAACCGACGCAACTCTGAGGGGGGATGCGTTCGGCTTGGTCCGGGGGGGCTAAGACATGAAACGAACATTGATTCTGTCGACCGTCTTCACGGCGGTTCTCGTTCTGGTGCTGCCGTTCATCGGCGGCGGCGGGCCTTCTCTCCTGTCGAGCGCACAAGCGGCTCCGGTTTCGGCCGGCCCCGCCATCGCATCGCTGCTCGTCGTGGAACCCTCGTCGTCGGCCATTTCGGCCGCAACCCAGACCATCGACTTCGCGACCGCCGCGGCGGCTCCGACCAACGTCGACGCTGAGCACCTGGCGCAAAAGCCGGTTCCCAAGCCGCTTCCGGTTGTGAGTTCTGCCGGTCGGGCAAGCGGCACCGTCGAACGTCGTGCCGCGCTCGAAGAAGCTGGCCAGTCCTGCCCCGGCAACGTCGGCGGCTCGACCGGCGGCGCGCCCGGCATCACCTCGGCTGGCGGAGTCGGGGGCACCACCTCGGATGACCTGGCCTCGTTCGCCGCGACCTACAACCAGATTCGCGTCGACAACTGCCTCAACCCGGTGCCGCTCGCGAACTTCCGTTACGACTCCTGCATGGAATCTCGTTTGTTCTGGATTGCGGAAGACCCGAGCGAAGACCCGGCCAGCGCCTGGGGCCACAAGCCCCAGACCCGCTCCGACGGCGTTCCCGACACGGGCTGCGACGGCAACCTCGCCGGCGGTTCCGGCAACTCGGGTGCGACTGTCGCCACCAAGTGGTGGAACTCCGCACCGCACCGCCTCTCGCTGTACCGCCCCTCGTACACCGGCGGCACGGGCGGGGTCTGCATCTACTTCGCAATGTCGCACGGCGGCATCCCGAACGAGGCCTACTCGTTCACGCGGGCCGCGGCTCGCTGGGGTGGCTGCTGATCGGCTAACGCCGTCGCCACGTCGGCCCCTTCTCACACGCGGCATCCCGAACGGGTCGGGATGCCGCGGGTGAGAAGGGGTCGACTGCATTTTTGGCTCGCCGCCGCTTCTGCGGCGCGCGTGGGTGGGCGCCAGCCGCGCGCGAGCGCCCGACGCCCACGCCCAGGCCCGCGGAGCTCCAGGGTGGGTCGCGTACCATTACGGGGTGACTGACGAGCAGCCGATGAGCCGCAGGGCGGCTCGGGAAGCTCAGGATGCGGTGTCGCGCCGCAGGCCGACGACATCCCGAGGCCGGGCGGCGTCTGCCCCCTCGAACGGAGCCCTGCCCGCGGAAGGCGGCGACCTCCCCCGGAAGGGCATCGGCGGCTTCTTCGCTCAGCATCCGACCGGGTGGCTGGTGGGCGCCCTCGCGATCGTGTTTGTCCTCCTCGGCACCGGCGCTGTGTTCGCCGGGGTCTCGGTCGGATCCGCTGCGGCCGTCGCGCCGTCGGCGACGCCGACACCCGAACCGCCCCGATCCGTGCCGGACGGGGACCTCACGGCCAGCAGGTTGCGCACCTGTTCGGTCGCGCTGCCGGCGGCTGACGGCCGTCTGATGGACTTCTCGGGTTCCGTCATGCGGGCCGACACGGGTGAGGTGCTGTTCGACCGCGGTGGCACAACGGCCTCTTCCACCGCGAGCGTGATGAAGGTGCTGACGGCGGCGGCAGCGCTCTCGGTGCTCGGGCCGGACTATCAAATCAAGACCTCGGTTTTCGCCGGCTCCACCCCCGGCTCGATCGTTCTCGTCGGCCGGGGCGACGCGACCCTGAGCGCTCTGCCCGCAGGGTCGGAGAGCGTCTACAAGGGCGCCCCGAAACTCGATGATCTCGCCGCCCAAGTGCTCGCCGCCTACCAAGGCCCGGCGCCGATCACGAGCATCGTGCTGGATGCCAGCTACTGGTCGAGCGCCGACAAGTGGGACCCGTCGTGGAAGCGTTCCGAGCAGACCACCGGCTACCACTCCGAGGTGACCGCACTTCAGGTGGATGGCGACCGCGCCGACCCGACGCGGCAAACCAGCCCGCGCAGTACCGACCCGATTGGCCGGGCGGGCCAAGAGTTTCTGGATGCTCTCCGCGCCGCCGACACCGCGCACATCATTGACCCGAACGTCACCTTCTCGACCGGGACAGCGCTCGGCGGCACGGCTCTGCTCGGCGAAGTGCAGTCGCAGCCGCTGAAAACGCTGATCAACTACATGCTTCAGGTGAGCGACAACACGCTCGCCGAGATGCTCGCCCGCATCACCTCAAAGCAGTCCTCGCTGAACGGCTCGGCGGCGTCGCTGCAGCAGGCCATCCCGAGCGCCCTCATCGACTATGTGATGCCGGACGGCGGCCCGGGGATCAACGGGGCCGGGCTCACGATCCGTGACGGCTCCGGATTGAGCGACCTCAACGCGGTGCCGCCTCAGGTCATTGCGCGTCTGATGACCGCAATCAACGCGGGTTCGCAGAATCTCGACGTGATCAGCTCAAGCCTTCCTATTGCGGGTAAGACCGGAACACTGGCGTCCCGCTACACCGGCGCCAATGCGGTTGCTCGCGGCCACGTGCAAGCCAAGACCGGGTGGATCGACACCGAATACTCCGAGGCCGGCATCATTCAGTCGGCCGACGGCACCGTGCTCACCTTCGCGTTCTACGCGATCGGCGGGGGCATCAAAGACAACGCTCGCGAAGCACTCGACACGGTCGCGACCGCTGTCTACACCTGCGGCGACAACCTCTCGAACAACTGACCGGGGACCAGCTCCATGCGCGCACTCTTCGTCATCGATGTGCAGAACGACTTCACCGAAGGGGGAGCGTTGGGTGTGGATGGCGGCGCCGCGGTGGCCGAGCACATCACCGAATACCTGCGTGCGCATCCCGATCGCTACGACCTGGTGATCGCCTCACGCGACTGGCACGACGGCGACAGCGATAACGGCGGGCACTTTGCGGCCGATGGAGTTACCCCGGATTTTGTGGAGACCTGGCCGCGGCACTGCGTCGCCGGCACACCCGGCGCGCAGTACCACCCGGCACTCGACACCTCGCTGATCGACGTGCATGTGAAGAAGGGGCAGGGCGTCCCCGCGTACTCGATCTTCGAGGGGACGACCGCGTCCGGCGAGGAGCTCATCGACGTGCTCGACTCCCGCGAGATCACTCAGGTCGACGTCGTCGGGATCGCGACCGACTACTGCGTGCTGGCTTCCGCCCGCGATGCTCTGGATGCCGGCCGCGAGGTCACCGTGCTCACCGACCTGGTGGCTGGGGTGGCTCCCGAGTCGTCGCGCGCGGCGCTCGCCGAACTCGAAGCCGCGGGCGCCGACCTCGCTACGGTGTTGATGTGAAGCGCGTACTGAGAGTCGTCATCCCGGCGTTCGTGATGATCGCCTGGCTCGCCGCGGCGAGCGTCGGCGGACCGACGTTCGGCAAGATTTCGAGCGTCTCGACGAACGACCAGGCGAGTTTCCTCCCAGCTTCCGCAGAGTCGACCGAGGTCTCGTCGCTGATTCCCGCATTCGCGGGGAGCGACAACATCCCGGCCATCGTCATCGCCGCGCGCGCGGGTGGCTTGACGGATGCCGACCTCGCGTTCCTCGACGACTACGCCGGGCGTGTTGCCAAGCAGCCGAGCATCGGCGACGGAGTCAGCCCCGTCATCCCGTCGGCTGATGGTGAGGCCGCGCAGATCTTCGTGCCGATCGCGGGGGGCGTGCGCGACAGTGTGGGCGCGCTCGACGGTCTACTACGCGATGCGCCCGCCGGACTCGAAACTCACGTGACCGGCCCGGCCGGATTCACCTCCGACCTGGTGACCGGCTTCACGGGGATCGACGGCGTCCTTCTGCTTGTCGCGGTCGCCGCCGTGCTCGTCATTTTGATCCTGGTGTACCGGTCGCCGCTGCTGCCGCTGATCGTGCTCGCGACCGCGATGTTCGCCCTCTGTGCCGCGATCCTCGTGGTGTATCTGCTGGCGGCCGCGAAGATCGTGACGATCAACGGGCAGGTGCAGGGCATCCTGTTCATTTTGGTGATCGGCGCCGCGACCGACTACGCGCTGCTCTACGTCTCGCGGTATCGCGAAGCGCTGCGCGACAACGCGACGCGGTGGGATGCGACCTGGGCGGCGCTGCGCGGAAGCGTCGAGCCGATTCTCGCCTCGGGGCTCACGGTGATCGCGGGGCTCCTCTGCCTGCTGTTCAGCGACCTCAACTCGAATAAGGCGCTGGGGCCGGTCGCGGCGATCGGTATCGCCTTCGCGATTCTCGCCGCCCTGACGTTCCTGCCAGCTCTGCTGCTCGCCGCCGGTCGCACCGCGTTCTGGCCGCGTCGACCGAGAGTCGGCACCGCGCACCCTGTCGTCACCGGTGCTTCCGCGAAGGGGCTGTGGGCGGGCGTCGCCCGGCTCATCGCCAAGCGGGCCCGCGTGGTGTGGGCGGTCTGCATCGTGGTGCTGCTCGCCGCGACCGGCGGGCTCGCGCTGTTCCACGCCGACGGCGTTCCGCAGAGCGACCTCGTGCTCGGCCCGTCCGACGCCCGCGACGGACAGGTGCTCATCGGCAAACACTTCGACGCCGGATCCGGCTCACCCGCCGTGATCGTCGGCGACCAGAAACTGCTCACCCAACTGGCGGATGCCGCGGCCGGCCTCGACGGGGTCGCGGGCGGAATCAACGCCCTCAGCGACAACTCGCCGACCGGTTACATGCCGGTGGGCACCGACGCCGAGCCGTTCCCGATCCCGACCTTCGCGCCGCTGGTACCCACCGTCGTCGACGGGCAGGTCATGCTGCAGGCGACCCTCACCGACGCCGCCGACTCGTTTGCTGCCGAACAGACCGTGCGACAGCTTCGGGATGCCGTGCACGCGGTCGACCCGTCAGCTCTCGTGGGCGGGGTCACGGCTCTCGCGCTCGACACCAACGACACCGCGATCCGCGACCGCACGGTCATCATCCCGATCGTGCTGCTCGTGATCCTGGTCATCCTGATTCTGTTGCTGCGCTCACTGATCGCGCCGCTGATCCTGATCGGCAGCGTCATCCTGTCGTTCGCCGCCTCGCTCGGGGTCGCTGGACTGGTGTTCCAGGGGGTGTTCCACTTCTCGGGCGCCGACCCGTCGGTGCCGCTGTTCGGGTTCGTGTTCCTCGTCGCGCTCGGGGTGGATTACAACATTTTCTTGATGACCCGGGTGCGCGAAGAGACCAAGCTGCACGGAGCCCGGGAGGGCATCCTGCGCGGTCTCGCCGTGACCGGCGGCGTCATCACCTCGGCCGGAGTCGTGCTGGCAGCGACCTTCGCGGCACTCGGGGTGATCCCCATCCTGTTCCTCGCCCAGATCGCGTTCATCGTCGCGTTCGGTGTGCTGCTCGACACGATCGTCGTGCGGTCGCTGCTCGTGCCCGCGGTCATCTACGACCTGGGGCGGTTCAGCTGGTGGCCGTCCCGGTTGTCGCGGCAGACTGAACCCGTACTGAACCGGAAGGATGCCTGATGGCAGCTCAACTCGTCATGGCCGCCGCGGTGGTGGTCGCGATTCTGCTCGCGGTCGGCCTCGTGTTGACCGTGTTCTTCAACTTCGGCTGAAGCCGTCGTTCGTCACCTGACGACGCGGAATCGCAGGTGGGTCACGCTGGCGTAGGCGGCCGTGTTCAGCCTTTCCAGCTTGATCGGGTTTTCGAGGCCGCTGAAAAGCGAGATCCCTTTGCCGAGCAGGACCGGCACCACGTGTAGCTGGATCTCGTCCACCAGGCCTCGCTCGAGACACTGTCGCGCGATGCTTCCGCCGAGGAGGGTAACGCTCTTGTCGCCGGCAGCATCCTGAGCCTCTCTGACTGCGAGCGCGATGTCGTCGATGACGAAGCGGTAGGTCGTGCCGTCCTTCTCGATCGGCGCGTGGGGTGTGTGCGTCATGAGGAACACCGGAACCTTGAGGGTTCCGCCGTAGGGCTCTTCGCCCTCATCGATCGTCTGGGTCTTGTTGGCGCCGCCCAGAACGGCACCAATCTCGGCCATGACGTCGTTCAACACCTCGCGGTCCTCTGCGGCTTCGGTGAAGCCGAACATCCAGTCGACCCCGCCGTCGCCGTCGGCCATGAAGCCGTCGAGGGTGACCGTTGAGTGAATCAGAACTTTGCCCATGAGATTCCTCCGTCGGTCGAGTCTGGCGAGCGAGCCTGACGGTCACCCGAGTGTCGCCCGACCGCAGAGGCTCAGGTCAGCCGGCGGCTTCCTCGGCTTCTTCGCCGTGCTTCACGATGTCGCCGTCCTGGAACAGAATCCCCTGGGCGATCGCGCGCCACTTCGGCTTCGCGCGCAACAGAAACTCCAGCTCCATGCTGAAGTGCTTGTACTCCTCACCGAGTGAGTCGATCATGATCGCGCGCGCGACTTTGTCTTTCTCGACGGCAATTCGCTGCTCGTACCAGCCGATCGCGTCGGCCTCCTCCGACAGGCTCGCGCACATCCGAGCAAAGGTGCGTACCTCTTCGGAAAGTTCCTGCGGCGGCTCGTGATACTGATCGGTGGACATAGCGGCTCCCGTTCGATTCGGATGTTTCGACAGCTCGCAGACTACGTTCTTCCCCTGCACCGCGGAGATCCTTGACTGTCATCCACATCGGTGTCTAGCGGTTGGGCATTGAAAGTGTCTAGTCGCTTTACTACGGTGGGTGCGAGCGCAAGATGTGGTGAGACGGATCCGTTCGTCGGGCGGGGGTGGTTGCGATGACATACGACGTCGAGGTGAGCCGTGAAGGCTCGCACTGGCTCGCGACGATCCGGGGCCTTGAGGGCGCCCACACGTACGCCGGCAACATGACCGCCTTGCACGCCAACATCCAAGAGGTCATCGCGCTCGTGAACGACGAACCAGCGGGCGCTGAGCCCGCGCCGATCCGACTTCATTTCGTTGACGGAATGGACGCCCTTCTCACGGAGGCCGTTAAGGTCGGTGAGGAACGTGAGCAGGCCGAGTCGGCGATTTCCGCGGTTCAGGAGGCGTCCCATGGGATGGCTGCGCGAATGGCAGCAGCCGGCTATTCAGTCCGCGATATCGCGGGGCTCCTTCGGGTTACTCCTGGGAGGGTGTCACAACTTCTCGCGGAACATCGCCCGCTGATCGCGGCCACTCGAGGCAGAGCCTCTTAGGCCATTCGACCCAGATCGACCGAGATTGCGGATGCCGCATCCAGCAACGCGGGACGCAGCGCCTCCGCCTGCTGCGCGGCAGGCGACCCGTCGGCTGTCATCGACACGTTGATCGCTGCGACGACTTCGGTTCCCCGCCGCACGGGTGCCGCGAGGGACCGAATGCCGTGCTCCAGTTCGCCATCGATGAGCGCCCAGCCCTGGCCGCGCACGCGGTCGAGCTCTTGCCGCAACGCCGACTCGGTGACGATCGTGCGAGGCGTGAAAGCCGTCGCGGTGAAACCCTCGAAGTAGGTGTCGAGTGCCTGTTCGTCTAAGGATGCGAGCAAAATGCGACCCATCGAGGTCACCGAGGCGGGAAACCGGGTGCCGATCGTGATCGCCACCGACATGATGCGGCGGGTGGGAACGCGGGCGACGTAAACGACATCCCGACCGTCGAGAACGGCGGTGGATGTCGACTCGCCGACCGCTCGGGATAGCGCCTCGAGGTGAGGTTGCGCGACCTCGGTGAGGCTCAGGGAGGAGAGGTACGAGAACCCGAGTTCGAGCACGCGTGGGGTGAGTTCGAACTTGCCGTCGTGCGACCGCACGTACCCTTCGGTTTCGAGAGTGAGCAGGAATCGGCGGGCGGTGGCACGAGTCATCCCGGTCGTGCGGGCGACGTCGGAGAGCGACTGCCGCGGTGTCTCGGCCCCGAACGCGCGGATGACCGCGAGCCCGCGCGCGAGCGACTGCACGTAGGTGCTGCCGTCGGGTTCGGGCACTAGCGCTCCAAGACGATGGCGAGACCCTGGCCGACGCCGATGCAGATCGTGACCACGGCTACGCCGCTGCCGCGGTGCTTCAACTCGTGCGCGGCGCGGGCGATGAGGCGCCCGCCCGAAGCCCCGAGTGGATGCCCGATCGCGATCGCGCCGCCGGTGACGTTGAGCTTTTCGGGATCCAGCTCGGGCCACAGCTTCAAGCAAGCGAGGGTCTGTGACGCGAAGGCTTCGTTGAGCTCGACGAAGTCGACATCCGCCCAGGTCTTGCCCGCTCGGGCTAGCGCACGGTTCGCCGCCTCGACCGGGGCGACCCCGAAGTACTGTGGTTCGTTGGCGGCCACCCCGCGCCCGGTGATGCGGGCGAGCGGTTCGGTGTCGAGCGCTCCTTCGGCACCCAGGAGCACCATCGAGGATCCGTCGTTGAGCGGTGACGAGTTGCCCGCCGTGACGCTTCCGGTCTCGGAGAAGGCCGGCTTGAGCCCGGCGAGGGCGTCGAGGGTGGTGTCGGCCCGGATGGCTTCGTCGCGCGCCAGGTCGCTGCCCGGTGCTGCGACGATCTCGTTCGCGAAGACCCCGGAATCCCACGCGGCGGCGGCACGTTGGTGCGAGCGCAGGGCGAAGGCATCCTGCTCCTCACGGGAGATGCCGTACTTCTCGGCGAGTAGTTCGGCGCTGCCGCCGAGGGAGATGGTCCACTCCGACGGCATCTTCGGGTTCACCAGTCGCCACCCCAAGGTCGTCGAGACGAGGGTCTCGTTGCCGGCCGGGTAGGGCTTCTCGGGCTTCTGCAGCACGTAGGGCGCGCGGCTCATCGACTCCACCCCGCCCGCGATGACGACCGCGGCATCCCCAACCTCGATGGCCCGCGATGCCTGGATCGCAGCGTCGACCCCTGACCCGCACAGTCGGTTCGTCGTGCTTCCCGGGACGGTGACCGGCAGTCCGGCGAGCAGCACGGCCATGCGCGCGACGTCGCGGTTGTCTTCGCCGGCCTGGTTGGCATCCCCGAGGATGACGTCATCGATCCGCGCGGGGTCGAAGTCGGGATGCCGCTCGAGCAGCGCTTTCAGAGTGGATGCCGCGAGGTCATCCGGTCGGATGCCGGCGAGGGCTTTGCCGTAGCGCCCGAACGGGGTGCGCACGGCGTCGTAGACGAACGCGGCGGTCATGCCATCTCCAAGCTGAGGCCGGTCAACTCGTTGAGTTCAACGAGGGTGGTGCCGAAGAGTTCGATCACGTGGGCGCCGTCGCGGCCGACCGCGATCACCGCGTGGTCGGTGTAGACGCGGCTGACGCATCCGATGCCGGTGAGCGGGTAGGTGCAGGCCTCGACGAGTTTGCTCGACCCATCCTTGGTGAGCAGGTCGGTCATCACCCAGACCTGTTTGGCGCCGATCGCGAGATCCATCGCGCCACCCACCGCCGGGATCGCGTCGGGCTCACCGGTGTGCCAGTTGGCGAGGTCACCCTGTGTGCTCACTTGAAAGGCTCCGAGCACGCACACGTCGAGGTGCCCGCCGCGCATCATCGCGAACGAGTCGGCATGGTGGAAGTACGCGGCCCCCGGCTCGGCGATCACCGGAATCTTGCCGGCGTTGATCAGGTCGGGGTCGATCTCGTCGCCGACGGCGGCGCGGCCCATTCCGAGCAGCCCGTTCTCGGTGTGCAGCGTCACATCGCGCTCGGGGTCGAGATGGTCGGCGACGAGGGTCGGCGCGCCGATTCCGAGGTTCACATAGGCGCCATACGGGATGTCGTCGGCCACCCGTTTCGCGAGATCATCCCTGCTCAACGGAGCCATTCGCGCATCCCCACTTCCACAATGCGGTCGGTGTACAGCGCCGGGGTGACGATGCTCTCGGGGTCGAGGTCGCCGACCTCGACGATCTGGTCGACCTGCGCGATCGTCACGGTCGCGGCGGTCGCCATCACCGGGTTGAAGTTGCGGCTCGTCTCGCGGTACACGAGGTTGCCGAGGCGGTCGCCCTTGAACGCGCCGATGAGGGCGTAGTCGCCCCGGATCGGGGACTCGAGCACGTACGTTCTGCCGTCGATGACGCGTTCCTCTTTGCCTTCGGCGAGCAGCGTGCCGACGCCGGTGGGGGAGAAGAAGCCACCGATCCCGGCGCCCGCTGCTCTGATGCGCTCAGCCAGGTTTCCTTGAGGCACGACTTCGAGCTCGATCTTGCCCGCGCGGTATAGCTCGTCAAACACGTAGGAGTCGATCTGCCTGGGGAATGAGCAGATGACCTTGCAGACGCGGCCGGCTTTGAGTAGCGATGCGAGGCCGGTGTCGCCGTTGCCCGCGTTGTTCGCCACGATGGTCAGGTCTTTCGCGCCCTGCTCGAGGAGTCCGTCGATCAGTGCGATCGGCTGGCCGGCGAGGCCGAAGCCGCCCACGAGTACCGTCGCGCCGTCTTGGATGCCTTCGAGCGCGGCCGCGATATTCGGGACGATCTTTGTCCGCATGTCGTGTCCTCACTCGCTCGTTCGGGATGCGTACGAACGTTCTCGTTAAGAACAGATTATCGGACGTCGGCAGCGGTAGGCGAAGGATGCCGTCTACTTCTCGTTTCGTCGGTAGCCATCGCTAGGCTCACCGATGAGCAATCGCTCGTCGCCGAGGGAGCCCAATATGCAGTTGATTACATTTACGCTGCAGGGCTATCGACGTTTCGTTGCGCCGACGTCGGTAAAGCTGCACAGCGACCTGATCGCTTTTGTGGGGCCGAACGAAGCCGGTAAGAGTTCGATTCTGAAGGCACTGACTCATCTCAACTCGGACCTCCCCTTTGCACGCAATGAGCTACCGCGACGTTCGCCAGGTGCGACGCCGAATCTCAAGTGGCAACTGCAGCTCGAGGCACCTGATAAGGACGCGCTCAAGTCAATACCCGAAGCGGTAGACGTCGAGCGGGTATCAATCGAAAAGGGGGCCGACGGCAAACGGGTTTGGACGCTTCATCCGGAGGTGTTCAGGGATCGAACTCATCGAGCCCAAGCGCATACGCGCGCTCTGTTGAGTTCACCCCGAATCGAGGCGGCCCTCAAGGCCTTCGTGGTCGAAGGTGCAATGGGAGCGATCGTCGACCTTCTGAGTTTCGATGGCGAGTTGGATGACACCCAGGTGTCGCAGCTCGGAAAGCTCGCATCGGACTTGGACTTGGCTCTTGACGCCATTCCTGCGGCGGAGATCGACGTTACAACCGAAAAGATGGCCAGGGATCTCGCAGGCAGCTTGCGGGCGCTCGAGACACTTGAGCGGGGCACCCATCCACGAGAAAGAATCCGCGCGGCGCTCGAGCCTCTAGTGCCCGCCCTACGCCTCTTCGATGTCGCGGATCGAGACCTCAAAACGGAGTACGACCTCAATGAGGAAGCCGACAAACCGTCGCCAGCGCTCCGACATCTCGCAGAGCTCTGCGACCTTGATCTTGTGGCCCTTCGCGACGAAATCGCGATCGGGGAAGTTGCGGACGCATCTACCCGCAGAAACAGGGCAAATGACGCTCTTCGTGCTGCCTTCAGCGCGTGGAATCAGGAGGCGATTGCGCTCCAGCTCGAGTTCCAGGGCTCGCTTCTTCACGTTCAAGTAATAACCCCTGGTGACGAAGGTCTTTCGAGCATCGAGGACCGAAGCGAAGGCATGCGGTGGTTTGCGACATTGCTGGCCTTCACGCAAGGAGCAGGCAATAGACCTATCTTGCTCGCCGACGAGATTGAAACGCATCTTCACTACGACGCACAGGCTGACCTCGTCGAGGTGCTTTCAAAGCAGAATCTGGCGTCGAAGGTCATCTACACGACTCACTCATTTGGGTGCCTCCCGAATGATCTCGGAAACGGGGTCCGGGTTGTTAAACAGATCGATGGATCGACCTCCCAAGTGAAGAATGGGTTCTGGGAAGGCGGTTCCGGCTTTTCGCCGCTCTTGGTAAGCATGGGGGCTGCAGCCGTCACTTTTACCCCCACTAGGCGTGCAGTGATCGGCGAAGGCGCAACCGAGGCAATCATCCTCCCGACGCTGCTTCGGCAAGCCGCGAAAGTAGCGCGACTCAGCTTCCAAGTAGCTCCTGGCCTTTCGAGCGTCGCGGCCGCCAGCGTTTCCGACCTTGAGCTTGAAGCGGGGAGAGTCGCCTACCTAGTCGATGGCGACGAAGGTGGTTTGAAGATCAAGGAGAAGCTCCTTCGCACGGTGGCACCGGACCGCATCGTGGTGCTCGCGTTGCCCGGTACCGATGAAGCGCTAGAAACGGAGGACCTCATCGATAAGGAGGTCTATGCCCGCTCGGTGAACGAAGAACTCCGGATGTGGAACACGATGAAGAGTGAGATCACTGTCGGCGAGTTGCCAAACACGATGAGAACCAAAGCCGTCGAGGCCTGGTGCAAGAGGAGGCGCATCTCGGCACCTGACAAGGCCGCAGTAGCTCAGCGAATTGCAAATGAGAGCTCCGGCCGCAACGTTGTTGCGCCTGAATGTGTCGACCTGGTCATCGGGCTTCTTGGCCGTCTCGAGATGGCGCTCGCTTTCACCCCCGAGGGCACCTCGGCCAGTGCGCGTTGACTCGACACCGGCTCCGCCGGGTCGCCCTGCCATAAATCAGCTTGCGGTGTGCTTACTGGTGCCGCAATTCGTGCACCCTGGCGATGCGAACCGCCAGCGCATTCCCCGATGCGCGACTCTGCACCAGTCGCTCGAGCCTTGCGAGCATCCCGTCAGTGTCGACTCCAGCGAGAGGCGCCCTAGCCGCAACCGTCGGGAAGCCTCAGTCGCGCCATGAGTGCTTCGGCTCGTACCCGAGCACTTCGCGAGCGTGAGCGATCCCCAACAGCGTCTCGTGCTCCCCAAGCTCCCCCCGAACTTCCACGGAGGGAAGGAACGCCTCCAGCAACGACGCACTCGACCGCTCCATGACGGTGTCGGCCGCCGCGATGATGAACCGGTCGAAGCCGGGGCGGCCGGCATCCAGTGCGAGCACGACCGCCTGCGCGGCGTCGCGGGCGTCGATGTAGCCCCAGAGG
The DNA here is from genome assembly GCF_039912695.1 of Pseudolysinimonas sp. Taxonomy (GTDB): domain Bacteria; phylum Actinomycetota; class Actinomycetes; order Actinomycetales; family Microbacteriaceae; genus Pseudolysinimonas_A. The sequence continues at coordinate 8,033 of NZ_JBDSPJ010000010.1, read as the reverse complement.
TTCCACTTGCGGCTGGCCGGATCATCCTGAAACGCCGCGAAGCTCGGGTAGTCGTCGGGGGTCATCACGTTCGAGAAGCGGAGTGCGGTGATCGAGAGGTCGGCATCCCAGCGCACCACCTTGCGGGCGAGTTCCTCTTCGAGGTGCTTGCCGAGCGAGTAGACGCTCTCGGGGCGGGTGTCGTACTCCTCGTCGACCGGCACGTAGGGCGGCGCAATGTCGAACGGCAGGCCGAGCACGGTCTCGCTCGAGGCCAAGACGACGCGGTGGATGCCGGCCTTGCGTGCACCGTGGATGACGTTGAACGCCGCGAGCATGTTGTTGCGGAAGGTGGCGACATCCGTTTCGACCCCGGGGGCGGGAATGGCGCCCAGGTGCACGACCGCGTCGAGTCCGCGGTGCCGTCCGTCGATGCTGGTCAGCGCGTCGAAGACGGAACCCGAGTCGGTGAGGTCGATGCGCGTGAAGCCCGCACGCCGGGGGCCGACCTGGTCGAGGGCGATGACGTCGTGCCCGGCCGCCCGCAGTTCGCGTTCGACGACGGTGCCGAGCTTTCCGTTCGAGCCAGTGAGTGCGATCCTCATGTGTTACTCCTCGTGTGCCTGCGACTTGCCTCGGTCAGGTTACCCGCGCCCGACTCAGGGTTTGCTGGAGTTGACGCGGGTCCTAGTCTTCGACACATGACGATGGATCCGGCCGAGACCAACGGCGACCACTACAAGGTGATCTTCGAGAACGATTCCGTGCGGGTGCTCTCGTACAAAGATGCGCCGGGCGAGAAGACCACGCCGCACGAGCATCCCAACAGCGTGATGTACACGCTCGGCCCGTTCAGCCGGCGGCTGATCTCCGGCGATCAGCAACGGGATGTCGACATGCCCGGCGGCGTCGCGGTCTGGCTTGCCGCGCAGGAGCATTCGGGCGAGAACATCGGAACCACCAACACCGAGGTCGTTTTCGTCGAGCTCAAGGATGGGTCGCTCGGCGGGCGCACCGCCGGAGCGCTCGGCCCGCAAGCTTCCAGTAAGTAAGCAGCAGAAGCTGAGGACTATCACTGATGGACGAGCTGAAGCCCATGCATAACCCGCCGCACCCCGGCGAGTTCATCTCTGGGGTCTACCTCGAGCCCTTCGGCGTCAGTGGTCGCGCCCTCGCCAAACAGCTCGACGTGTCGCCGTCGACTCTCAGCCGAGTGCTGAACGGCGCGAGCAAGGTGACTCCCGAGATGGCGCTGCGCCTGTCCAAGGCGCTGGGGCGACGTGCGGAAAGCTGGCTAGCGATGCAGGATGCCCATGACTTGTGGATCGCGCGCCAGAGCCTCAACCTTGATCGGGTGCGGTCGCTCGACTTCACTGCTGACTGAAAGCTCCTGAGGGCCACAAGACGATCTCTTGGCTCACGCCGCGCACCTGTGGATTGTTGACGCGACAGCCTCAGCTCTCCATATACTCGATTCATTGCTCCCCGCCGTCTCCGGATTGGCGGGGATTTTTCTACCCGCAGGGACGTAGATGGTTCTTCGAGCTTCGGTTGTCATTGACTACCAGAATGTGCACCTCACTGCCCGCCAGGTTTTCGAGCCGACTGCGGAAAAGCACGATTGCCTGATCAACCCCATGCAGTTCGCGCGTCGCGCGATCTTGCAGCGCAACTCAGGGCAGCGAGAGGGCCATCCCGTCGCAGAACTAGCGACAGTGACGGTCTATCGAGGACTTCCTCACGTCGACCATGACTGGGCATGACTGGGAGCAAAACCGTCGCTGTCTTGACCAGGCAGCCCAGTGGCGCAGAGACGGCGCCGATGTGGATCTGAGAGATCTCAAGTATCGGTACCAATACGGCGCAAACGGACTACCCCTCAGCGACGTCAACGGTAAGAAGGTCCCGGTTGGTCGACCTGAAGAAAAGGGCATCGACGTTCTCTGCGCGCTCGCCTGCATGCGCGAAGCCTCTCGGCCTGACATCGACGTTGTGATCCTGGCATCGCGTGACACCGACCTCGTCCCGGTGCTTGACGAATCATTTGATTTCCACGGTGCCGACCCGGCGCGCTACGCGCGAATTGAGACAGTGTCCTGGTTCAACCCGAGGTGGCGGGAAGAGGGAACTCGGAGCTACGGATCGCTGGTGCCCACCGCACCGCGACGCATCTGGAACACCAACCTTGATCGGTCGTGTTTCGAGGCATCGATCGATCGCACCGACTACCGCTAGTCGGCCTCGCCCAGCGTTTCCCTGAGCAGGGCCGTCCCGTGATTTGCAACAGGCACTCCGCGGTACAGACCGACCTGCAGGATCACCTCACGGATCTCTTCCCGCGTCAGCCCGTTCGTGATCGCGGCACGAAAGTGCATCGGCACTTCCTCCCAGTAGCCCGCGGTCATCAGCACCGAGAGCACGACGATCGACCGCGCTCGGCGATCCAACCCGGGCCGCGACCAAATGTCGCCCCACGCGACGCGCGTGATGTAGTCCTGAAAGTCAGCATTGTCGGGATGCGTTCCCGCCACAGCACGGTCGACGTGCTCGTCGCCCAGCACCTCACGCCGCACTTTCATCCCGGCCGAATGCCGCGCATCATCCGAATGAGTCATCAGTCCACCTCCGACAGCAGTATCGACGCAACCTCGTCAGGCTTCTCGACCGCCGCGAGGTGCGACGCCCGGCCGATCACGTGCAGCGAGCCGTGGCGGGCTGAGGCGACGGAGGCTTCGGCATCGACGATCGGGATGATCGGATCCTCCGCCCCGGCGATGATCGAGTACGGCATCGGGAGGTCGCGCACGGAGCTCCGCAGGTCAGTTGCGCCGAGCGCCTCGACGCACAGCGCGTAACTTTCGTCGTCGACATCCATCAGGTCTTTCAGCAGACCGCCGACCACGGACGGCTCCTCGGCCGAGAAACCGGGGACGAACCAGCGCTTTGACGTCGCGTCGACCAGCGACGGGGTGCCCGAGGCACGAACCTGGGCGGCGCGTTCGATCCAGGTTTCCGGCGTCGCGATTTTCGGTAGCGAGCAGACCAGGGTGAGCGCGGTCACGCGTTCGGGAGCGAGCAACGCGAACGCCAGCCCGACGATGCCGCCGAGTGAGATGCCGGCGTAGGCGACGCGGCTCAGCCCGGCGGCATCCACCGCCCGCAGCAGTCCTTCGGCGACCTCATCCACCGAGAACGGTGTCGTCGTCGCGGGCGAAACGCCGTGGCCGGGCAGGTCCCACCCGAAGAGTGGATGCCGTTCCGCCAACAACGGACGCGCACGATCCCAGACAGCTGCGACGCGAGTGCCCAGCGATGGTCCGAGCAGCAGCGGAATGCCGCTCCCGCCCGATGCGAGGGGGACCAGTCGGATGTCGGGGACGCTCATGACAGCTCCTCTTCGACGGCCGCCAGCATCCGGGTCGTCAGCTCGTCGGCCGAGCCGAGGTAGTCGGCAGGAGTCGCTGCGCCGCCAAACTTCGCGCTCTCGGCCAGAAGATCGTCGGCGGCGGCAGCGACATTCGCCGCGATCACCGAGGTGTGCACCCGCAGTCCGTCGGCCAACTCGAGTCCGGTCGCCGCGGCCCCACCCGCGAGACGCAGCAGATCGCGCAGGGTCGACCACTCGGAGTGCCAGGCCCCATCCGGACGCTCATCGACTGTGACGGCCGCCGCGTGCAGCGCGGCCCCGAGGAACGGGGCACGCGTCGCGGCCGAGACGAGCAGCACGGCGCGGACGGGGTTCGACTTGTGCGGCATCGTCGATGAACCGCCGTCGGCTCCGTCGTCGAGTTCGCCGACCCGGGCGAGGGCGGCGACGTTGCGGCCGATCGTGCCGAGACTGTCGACGAGTTCCACCAGCGCGTCGGCCAGGCGGGTGATCGGGGAGCGCAGCACGTGCCAGGGCGCGACCGGCTCGGCGAGGCGCAGCGTGCTCGCGAGACGAGTCGCGACCGAGACCCCATCGACGCCGGAGGCGGTGAAGGCAGCGAGGGTTCCCGAGGCGCCGCCGAGTTGCACGGGCAACGCGGCCGCGGCGGCGCGGAGTGCGGCGATCGATCGAGCGAGCGACCACGCCCAGCCCGCGAGCTTCAGTCCGAGGGTCGTCGGGGTCGCGGTCTGCGTGAGGGTGCGACCCGTGATCACCGTGGCGCGGTGCGTCTCGGCCTGCGCGGCCAGTTTGCGCGCGGCGACGGTGGCGTCGATGAGCAGCACGGCGACGGCATCCCGAGCGATCATCACGAGCGCGGTGTCGAGTGCGTCTTGCGAGGTCGCCCCCCGGTGCAGCCAGTGAGCGGCGTCGGGGTCGAGGCGCGATCGCAGGGCGGCCAGGAACGGGATGACGGGGTTGCCCCCCGCGCGAGCCTCGGCCGCGATCGCCGCCGGGTCGAGGTCGCCGTCGAGCTGGGCGCCCACTTGTGCGATCGAGGTGGCCACGCCATCCGGAGCCGTGACGGTGGCCAGCGCTACCTCGAAACGCAGCAGGGCGGCGAGCACGGCAGCATCCGAGGTCATCGACGCAATCGACCGGCCCGCCCAGAGGGGGTCGAGCAGGCCGAAGTCACCGGCGTCGTCGCGCTCAGTTGAAGGCAAGAAAGACGGTCTCCTTCTCGCCCTGAAGGTGGATGTCGTGGCGGAGTCCGCCGTCGACCGGCGTCGCGATCAGGGTCGCGCGCCTCTCCGGGGTGAGCGACGCGAGGAACGGGTCGCTGTCGGAAGCGGGCGAGGGCACGTAGATGCGGGTGTGCAGCCGCGCGAGCAGACCACGCGCGAACACCACGGTCGCGAAGAACGCAGCCTTGCCCTCGGCAGTCGGAGCGGGCAGCACCGTCGTGAACTGGAAGTAGCCGTCATCGTCCGAACCCGAGCGCCCAAACCCGCCGAACGAGCCGGATTTGCGCACCAGGTTGCCGGAGTCCGTCGGGATGTTGCCCGCGGCATCCGCCTGCCAGATCTCGATCACAGCATCCGGAACCGGGTTGCCCTTCGCGTCGAACACATGACCGCTGAGCACGATCGAGCCCACGCTTCCGGCCGGCACGAGTTCTTCGCCGGCGGCGTACTGCATTCCGATCGCGTAATACGGTCCGACGGTCTGGTCGGCGGTGGGATAGAGCTTCTCGGTGACGCTCAACTCTCCTCCTCCGGGCCGTCTTCGCTTTCGAACCAGGTGCGGTTGGTGCCGCTCAGCACGATGTCCCAACGGTATCCGAGAGCCCAGTCCGGCACGCTGACATCGTGCGCGTAATCGGCGATCAGCGACTTCTGCCCGCGCTTCGAGGTGATGGACTGAAAGATCGGGTCGAGCGGCATCAACTGGTCCCCGGGAAAGTACATCTGCGTCACCACGCGTTGCGTGAACTCGCTGCCGAAGACCGAGAAGTGGATGTGCGCGGGCCGCCACGCGTTCTGATGGTTGGGCCACGGGTAGGCGCCGGGCTTGATCGTGACGAACGTGTAGCTGCCGTCGTCATCGGTGAGCACGCGGCCGACGCCGTTGAAGTTCGGGTCGAGCGGCGCAGGATGCCGTTCCTTCTTCTGCCGGTAGCGGCCCCCCGCGTTCGCCTGCCAGATCTCGACCAGCTGGCGCTTCGCTGGGCGCCCCTCGGTATCCGTCACTTTGCCGGTCACGATGATGCGTTCGCCCTGCGGTTCGCCGTTCACCTGACTCGTGAGGTCGTACTCGGTCCAGTGCACGTCGCGGTTGCCGAACGCGGGGCTGGCCAACTCGATCGTCTCGGGGTCGACCAGTTCGAGGTTCGCGCTGGGATGCCGCAGGATGCTCGAGCGGTACGGCGGGTAGTCGACGAGGGTGCGGTGCGCCCCCCAGTTCGGGTCGCTGCTGGTCGGCCGGTTCTTCGCGATGTCGGCGATCTCGGCGCTGATGTCATCCTGCGTGGGATGGCCGGGCGGATAACTCGCGCCCTTCGGGATGTCGGTCTGCTGCATCGTCACTCCTCTGTGTCGGTGTCAGGTCTGTGTCGAGTCAGGTCGGTGTCGGTGTCACGGTGTCACCGCTTCCGGCTCGACGCCATCATCGCATCCCACTCAGTGGGACGCACTAGCCGCCGAGATCGTCGAGGGTCGACTCGATCGCTGCGGCGGCTCGGCGCAACAGCGGCAGCATCCTCGTCTCGTCGTAACTCGCGGTATGGCAGACGATGCCGATCGCGGCGGGCGGGATGCCGGGCCGCTCGCGCAGGCAGATCGCGATCGAGACGTTGCCGAGGGTCATCTCTTGATGCGTGAGTGCCCACCCGCGGGCGGCCTCGGTCGCGATCACCTCGCGCAGCCGTGTCGGGTCGGTGATCGTGTGATGCGTTTCGCGTTCCAACGGGTGCGACAGGTAGTCGTCGAGCCACTCGGCCGGTCGGGTTGAGAGGAGCGCGCGGCCGACCCCGGTCGGATGCAGCGGATGCCGCTCGCCGACCTGGCTCAGCGTCGGGATGGCGCGCTTGCCGCTCGCCTTCGCGATGTACAACACCTCGCGCCCGGTCAGCACGCCGAGATGCACGTTCTCGCCCGTGCGGTCGTACAGCTCGATGAGTTCGGGAAGCGCCGCCTCGCGCAACCTCCGCAGCACCGCGGAGCGTTCGCCGAGTTCCCAGAGGCCGAGGCCCATCACGACCGCGCCGTCGGCGGTGCGTTCAACCGCGCCGAGTCTGGTCAACTCAGCGGCCAAGCGATGGGTTGTCGAGAGGGGCAGGTCGGCCGCGCGGGCGAGGTCGGCGACCGTGATCGGTTCGCCGTCCGCGGGGAGTGCGCGCAGCATCCGGCCCGCTCGTTCGAGCAGCGACACCCCGGGTTCTGACGACCGACCGGCCATCAGGTAGGCGGCGGGATTCTGCGCAGCTCGTCGGCGAGCGACTCATCGTCGAGAAGCGGAGTCGCGAGAACCTCGACAGCTCGCGGAACGTCGCGCACCGCCGTCGAACGCTGCCATCGACCGTCCTCGAACCAGACGAGATCGCCGAGCGGCCAACTGGGCACGATCGGCGTGCGCGGCACCCAGGGCGGCGCGTCGGCGAAGAAGTCGAATGGATGTCGTGGTGCCGGATCGGTCAGCTCACGATCGAACGCCGTCAACACCGCCCACGACGGGTTGAACTGCACGAGATCCATGCGGCTGCCCGCGGGGTCGACGTACGAGTCTGCGGTGTCGCCCGACATCCAGATGTGGTCGATCCCGCGGCTGTGGAACGCCCCGGCGAGGGTGCGCCACCGCATTCGAAGCGTGGCGAGGTCGGGCAACTTCACGGCGTCGCTCATACGCGCGAGTCTAGAGATCAGACCAGCAACTGGTGTTTGGCGAGGTCGCGGTAGAGCGGGGTACTCTTCACCAACTCAGAGTGGGTGCCGATGCCGATCACCTCGCCGTGCTCAAGTACGACGATCTGGTCGGAGTCAACGACGGTCGACAGTCGGTGGGCGATGACCAGAAGCGTGCGGTGTTCGGCGACCGCGTCGATCGCTTCGCGCAGCAACTGCTCGTTGAGTCCGTCGAGGCTCGAGGTCGATTCGTCGAGCAACAGGATGGGCGGAGCCGCCAGCAGCGCCCGCGCGATCGCGAGACGTTGGCGCTCGCCGCCGGAGAGCATGATGCCGTCCTCGCCGACCGGCGCGTCGAGCCCGGCCGGATCGCGGTCGAGCACCTCGCCGAGGTTCACGTCACGCAGCACCCGGATGCACGCTTCATCGGTCGCCTCGGGGGATCCGAGTTTCAGGTTGTCGCGCAGCGTGCCGGCGAGCACCGGGGCATCCTGTTCGACATACCCGATCTGTGCGCGGAGGTCATCCCGTGCCAGCCCCCGGATGTCGATCCCGCCGAGTCGCACGACACCGGAGTCGGGATCGTAGAACCGCTCGATGAGCGCGAACACCGTGCTCTTGCCGGCGCCCGACGGTCCGACCAGCGCGACCCGTGACCCGCGTTGCACCTCGAAGGTGACGCCCTTGAGTACCTCGCGGCTCTCAGGTGTTGACGGGTGCTCGGGTGCGGCGCCGGTCGCGGGGTCGGGGCCTTCCTGAGGTTCGCGCGTCGCAATCGGTCCACCCGA
>NZ_JBDSPJ010000020.1:0-17806 GCF_039912695.1 Pseudolysinimonas sp. | reverse complement strand
GGAAGTCGGCGGCGTGCTCACGAGTCTTCCCCCCTCACGACGAGGGTGGACACCGCGGTGACCACGTGGGCTCCGGATGCGTCGGTCACGTTCGATTCGGCCGTCACCATCGAGTTGCCGCCCAAGGTCTTGACGTTGGTCACCGTGAGGGTCGCGGTCAGTTCGTCTCCGGCCACCACCGGACGCGTGTAGGTGAAGCGCTGGTCGCCGTGCACGACCCGGGTGAAGTCGACTCCCGCCTCGGGGTCATCGAGCAACTGGCGCAGCGTCGCCTCGGTGATCACGATGCCGAACGTTGGAGGTGCGACCAGATCGGCATAACCGGCCGCGCGCGCGGCCGCCACATCGAAGTGGGTCGGGTGCGTCGCGAGCACGGCGCGGGCGAACTCGCGAATCTTCTCGCGACCGACCAGATACGACGCGGTCGGCGGATAGCTGCGACCTTCGATCGCGGGGTTCACCGGCACGAGTGAAGCCTACCGACCCCTTCAGCACCCCTCGCTGCCGTCGGTACTCGGCGCTTGTTAAATGATCGAGACCCCGACGACTCAAGTCAATCGGGGCCTCGAAGTGCTGTGGTGCGCCTGGTAAAAAGCGGTACTACTGGCAGCTCTCGCACTGCAGGTCGTCCATCGGATCGACCGGCACCGAGTAGCCCCCAACGGTGTCGACGTCGTTCATGGCTTACTCCTAAGTCTGTTCCCCCGCGGCGAGGTGTCCGCCGCGTGAATCACCACTATATATCGCGAATCACACGAATGTCATTCCCCTACATATGGTGTTTTTCGGCGTGTCGCGGCTACCACCAGGTTACGCCGAACCACTGACGTTCGCCGGTCGCTTTCGACCTCGTCCGAGGGATGCCGTTGCCACCAACCCGACCCCGAGGAAGCCCGCAGCGGTGAACGCCGACGCGCGAGTGGCTTCGCTGAAAGCTTCGCGCGCGGCAACAGCTTCCGGCGAAGCGGGGTCGAAGCTGGCAATCGCCGACCCTGCGCTGTTCACCACGGCATCCACGATCTGGGTGCGAACGTTCGCCGGCATCGTGGCCGGCAATCTGTCGGCGAGCACGGTGCCGAGGGAGGTGAACAGCACGGTGCCGAGGATCGCAATCCCGAGCGCCGAGCCCACCTGTCGGGCGGTGCTCTGGGTCGCCGAGGCGGCACCGCTGCGATCCACCGGCACGTCGACCAAGATCACCCCCGTCAACTGAGCGGTCGCGAACCCGACGCCGAGACCGTAGATCAGCAACCCGATGCAGGTCTGCCACCACGGGGTGTCAACTGTGATCACGAGAGCAATGACCACCAGACCGACGATCTCGAGCAGGATTCCGGCGCGCACGATCCAGACCGGAGCAAATTTCGAGCCGAACGCCCCCGCGAGCCCCGAGGCGATGAAGGCGCCGATCGCGAGCGCGAGCAGCACCTGACCGGTGCCGAGAGCTCCGAAGCCGACCACGTTTTGCAACCAGAGCGGCAGCGACAGGATGATTCCGAACTCGCCGAGCGAGACGATCAGCGCGACGATGTTGCCGCCGCGAAACGATCCGATCGCGAACAGGTCGGGCGCCACCATGCTCGACAGGCCACGACGGCGGCGCACTCCGCCCCAGAGCAGGAACGCCACCAGCGCAATCACCGTGAGCGCGAAGACGAACGGGATTGGCGACAGGTCGAACGTCCAGAAGCCGGGCGGGGTGTCGCTCAACCACCAGCCGTAGGTTCGCCCCTCGATCAGACCGAAGACGAGCGATCCGAACAACACGATTGACAGCAGAGCGCCCACCGGATCCAACCGATCCGGCTGCGCGGCCCGCGATTCGCGCACCACAAAGATGATGCCCACCAGAATCAGGATGCCGATCGGCACGTTGATTCCGAACGCCCAGCGCCAGGAGTAGTACTCGGTCAACCATCCACCGAGGAGCGGGCCGACCGCCGCCATCCCGCCAATTGTCGACCCCCACACCGCGAAGGCGATACCCCGCTCGCGGCCTTGGAACGTCGCATTGAGCACCGCGAGCGAGGTGGGCAAGATGATCGCGCCGCCGACGCCCTGCACGACACGGGAGGCAATCAGCGCCTCACCGGACGGTGCTAGCGCGGCCACAATGCTCGCGATCACGAAGATGACGACGCCGATCGCGAGGAGACGCCGACGCCCGATCCGGTCGGCGAGGCTGCCCAGCGTCAGCAACAGCGCGGCGAACACCAGGGTGTAGCTCTCCTGCACCCACTGCACCTGGGTGGAGGTGATGTGCAGCTCGTCAACGATCTTGGGGATCGCGACGTTGATGATCGTGGAATCCACGATGATCAGCGAGACGGCAAGACTGACGGTGAGCAGGGCGATCCAGCGCATACGGTCAGCGCCGACCGCGGGTGTGGTACTCGACATGGTCATATTCTGCGGCCCACCCGCGACCTTGGCCGCCGAGCGGCGGCGAAGATCAGACCCGCGAGCCGTGCAGTCCGTTCACCAGGTGGGCGAAGCCGCTGAAGAGCATCACGGTGACCACGACGGAGATCGCGATCGCGAGCACGAAAACGCCGATCTCGGCCCAGATCGGCGCGTGACCACGACCGGTGCGACGATGCACGACGACCGAGCGGCCGATCACGTACACATAGGCGGCGATGAACACGAAAGCCCAGTGGAACGGTCGCGGTACGCCCCTCGACATCAGAACCCGATAGTCGCGATACGCAAACAGCGCGCTCAGACCGTAAACCACCGGGCTCAGCGCAAGCGCACCCCAGTAGAACGGCGAGAGAAAGATGGCGAAGACGTTTCGCATCGCCACAGACGGGCTGGAGGCGGTGGGGTCGATGTCAAAGATCGACCCCCAGGGCACGAACAGCACCATCAGACTCGGGATGACCGGCAGCGCGACGATCCACCAAATCCAGGGCGTATTCCACTCGGTTCCCTCGGGTGCCGTCAACTCCGGCGTCGTGGAGTACGGCTCACCCGGATTGTGGAACTGCTGCGTCCAGCCGTTTCCGTCCCAGAACCGCCCGCGAGCCGGGTTCTCGGGGTCGGCGTACCACCCGGCCGGGGCCGGCGGAGTTCCCTGTGTACTCATGGTGACACTTTAGAACGCACCGGCGCGGGTAGCGTCGAGGCATGAAGGACGGGCGCCCACCCCGCGGGGGCCCGAGCACACAGACCGCCCTCGCCCTGATCGGCCTCACGCTGCTGGCGCTCGGCGGCGTGGCGATCGCAGTGGGCATCCTGCCCGTTTCGGATGCCCTCGGCGTCGGAGCGAGGGTGTGGCCGGTCCTGTTGTTCGCTGTCGCCGTGACCGTCGTCGCGGAGCTCGCTGACGAAGCCGGGGTGTTTATCGGGGTCGCCGAACGCCTCGCCCGGATCGGACTCGGGCGCGCCTGGCTGCTCTGGGTGCTCCTCGCACTGCTGGCAGTCGCGAGCACAGTGTTTCTGTCCCTCGACACGACGGCCGTTCTGCTGACTCCCGTCGTCGTGCTCGTTGCGCGGCACAACGGGCTCTCACCGTTGCCGTTCGCCCTGACGGCGGTGTGGCTCGCGAACACCGGTTCGCTGCTGCTGCCGGTCTCGAACCTCACCAACCTGCTGGCCCAGCACGCCCTCGGATTCCAGGACCCAGGACGCTTCGCCGCGCTGATGGCACCTGCGGCGCTGGTGGCCGTGCTCGTGCCGTGCGGGGTCATCCTGATCGTCTTTCGGCGCGAACTGTTTCGTCGCTACGAGCGCGCTGTCGTCACCCCGGCGTCCGACCGGCCGCTGCTGATCGCGGCAGGGGGCGTCGTTGCCCTGCTGATCCCCGCACTGCTGACCGGTGTTCCGGTCTGGATTCCCGCCAGCGTCGCCGCGGTGCTGCTGGCGGTCGTGTTCCTGGTGCGTCGGCGGAAGTCGCTGCGGGTTGGCCTCATCCCGTGGCAGCTCGTGGTCTTCGCGGGTGGGCTGTTTCTGGCCGTTGAGGCTGGGCACGCGCTCGGCTTGTCAGCAGTGCTAGCCACGGTCGCAGGACAGGGTGAGGATGCCGGCGCACTCCTGCGACTCGCCTACTCCGGCGCGATCGGCGCCAATGCGATCGACAACCTGCCCGCCTACCTCGCCCTCGAGCCGGTCGCCGGTTCTCCGCAACGCATCGCGGCCCTGCTCGTCGGGGTCAATGCCGGGCCGCTCATCACCCCCTGGGCCTCACTCGCGACGTTGCTGTGGCATCGGCGTCTGACAGCGTTGGAGGTGTCGTTCCCGTGGCGGCGCTACGCGCTGCTCGGCGTGATCGTCGCGCCGCTCACGGTGGGGCTTGCCGCCCTCGCGCTGCTGCTCTAAACGCCTACTTAGCTCGACGACCCGACATGACGGACTGAACAGCCAAAGTTGCGACGCCCGCGACCAGCAACCCGAGCAGGTTCACCCCGAGTTGGATGACGGACGCCAGCGCCTCCGACCACGCGCCGACCGCGAGGGTCAGGCCGATCGTGGCCACCGCAGGAACTGTCGTGATCGAGATGAAGACTCCCACCAGTGCGGAGGACTTCGCCGAGGTGATCGAGAGGATGCCGGCGCAACCGGCCAGCAGCGCGATGATGAGCGACCAGACATCGGGTTTGACGATGAAGTCTGTCGCTGTGCCGCTCGTCGCGGTGACCGGGTCGATGAACCCGGCGAGACCCGCGATCCCCCACAGCAGCCAGGCGACGATCGCGGCGATCGCGAAACCACCAAACAGCGTGACCGCCGCAGGCAGAGCGACCCGCCGCTGACGTCGGACGATCGCCACGCAGATCGCCGACAGCGGCGCGAACTCGGGCCCGACGACCATCGCTCCGATGATCAGGATCGGTTGATCGAGGTAGCGCCCGATCCCGGCGATCAAAGTCGCGAGGATCAGGAAGGCGAGGAACGACCACGACAGACGGGAGTCAGCGCGGGCCCGATCGACGATCCCCTCCCACACCACCCCATCGGAAGGTCGCCCCGGGGCGGCCTGCTCGGCGCGGTCGGCGCTTTCTCCCAACACCGTCGCTGGCTCGTCGATCACGATCGAACCCGACTCGACGATGCCGAGCACACGCAAGGCCGCGATCACGGCGTTCGCGTTCTCGCGAGCGACGTCGAACATGATCAGGTCGCCGCCGCCCTGCAGAGTGACCCCCGGGATGACCGCGACATTCGCGACAGTTGCGTCCGCGTTGAGCGCTGTGACAGCGCGCGAGCACGACTCACTCGGCGCGATCACGCGAACGCTCAGCACGTCAGCCTCCGACGTGGACGATGGGCCGATCGTCGGGGTCGGCATCCAATTCGCGCAGAATCTCACGCACAACGGGCGCGGTGTCGCCACGCCCCAGCAGGAGGTAGCGCATCAGGTGGAATACCGGGTTGCCTTCCGACCATTCGAAGTAGGCGTGCGGACGCACGTCGGTGGCATCCCGAATCGCGATCAGGATGGCCGCAATCGCGTTGGGCACCGCCGGGCTGTCGGACCGCAGAATCCGGTGACCGTCAACCTCGACCCCGTGCACCCTGATCACTTCGCGGAACTCCGACGGGTCGATCACGTCGATCTCCAGAAACAGGATGTCGGCTCGGCCCGGCACCGGATTCATGCGCCGCTGCGCCTTCTCTTTCGCGGCATACTCCTCGTGATCGCCGGCCTCTCGCCGGTTCGCGATCACGCTCACCTTGCCGTCGTGTCGAAGCGAGTCCTCCAGGAAGTGCCGCGCGGTCTCATCGAACTCGACGCTCTCGGCACGGATCTCGGTAGAACGACTGATGCGGGAGATCAACGAGATCACCACGATCCCCAGAATGAACAGGCCCGAGATCGCGATGCCGTCGGGCTTTTCGATGATGTTGGCGACCAGTGCGTAGCCGAGCACGAGAGTGACGATCGCAAAGCCCACCGCGCCCGGGATGCTCTTCTTACGGGCGGCCGCAATCGTCACGGCAATGCCGGCCGACACCATCATGGCCAGGATGCCGGTTGCGTACGCCCCAGCCTGGGCATCGACATTCGCGCCGAACGCGATCGTGATGATGACGCTGATCAGCGTGTACACGAGCACGACCGGACGCACCGCGCGAGTCCAGTCGGGAGCCATCCCGTAGGCGGGCAAGTATCGCGGCACGATGTTGACGAGGCCCGCCATCGCCGACGCCCCGGCGAACCAGAGGATCAGCATGCTGCTCAGGTCATACGCGGTACCGAATACCGGCCCGAAGAATTCATGCGCGAGGTAGGCCAGCGCTCGGCCGTTCGCGTTGCCGCCGGGCTGAAATTCGGCCGCCGGGATCAGCAGAGTCGTCACGAACGAACTCGCGATCAGGTAGACGCTCATGATCACCGCCGCGGTCGTCAGCAGCTTCTTCGTGTTCTTGATGCGAGACGCGAGACGCGCGGCCGTTGAGCCCCCCTTCGAGGCAATGAGCGGCATCATGCTGACCCCGGTCTCGAATCCGGAGAGTCCGAGCACGAGGAGCGGGAAGGCGATCACGGTCGTCACCAGCACGCTGCCGATCCCGCCGCCGGCATCCCGGGTGAGCGCCTGCTGCCAGTCGGTGAAAACCTGCGGCTGCTCGAACAGGTGCACGATGCCCTCGCCGATCACGACGGCGTTGAGAGCGAGGAACAGCGTGACGAGCGGGATCGCCACGTTGACCGCCTCCGTAAATCCGAGGAGGAAGACTCCGCCCAGCAGCAGCAGCAGTGCGACCGTCACGGGTACCTGCCAGCCGCGCACCGCGTCAGGGATGATCGGGTTTTCGAGGAGATGCACCGACGCGTCGGCGGCAGAGAGGGTGATCGTGATGATCCACGAGGTCGCGACGAAGCCCAGCAGGATGAGCACGAAGACCTTGCCCCGCCAGAACGGCAACAGCCGCTCGAGCATCGCGACAGAGCCCTGACCGTGCGGACTTTCTTTCGCGACGCGGCGATACATCGGCAGCATCCCGAACAAGGTCAGCACGACGATCAGAAGGGTTGCGAGCGGCGACAGCGCACCCGCCGCGAGAACCGCGATGGCCGGCAGGTACGACAGGGTCGAGAAGTAGTCGACGCCGGTCAGCGCCATGACCTTCCACCACGCGTTACGAGAACCGCTGTGCTCGCTACTCTCGGGGCCGACCGGCTGCACGGTGTTGCGCATCAGCCAAGTCGCGAGCCGCGACGAAGCCGGACCGCCGGGAATCCGACCGGGCACTGTCGTGGGGAACTCGAAATCGTCCCACTGTTTGCGCTCCACGACACCTCTCTCGGGCGGGGTGAAACCCGCAACACTCGATTATGGGGTTCGAGGCGGAAGCTGGAGTCACGCGCGGTCGACTGCCACTGGGATCTTCTCTTCGGCTAATTCGATCCAAAAGATAACCGCCGTGTCGACGCAGGCCAGCGACCCAGTCGACACGGCGGCTACCGCCTCACGTCAGCGACTACTGGAACTTCGCGACGTTGTCTTTCGTCACCATTTCGGTGCCGGTGTCGATCTTGGCTTCGACCTTCTTTTTCTGTGCGGCATCGAAGGCGGCCTGCACACCGAGGCTGCCCATCTTGGCTGGGAACTGCGCAACCGACGCCGACTCGATGCCGGCAGCGATCGACGCGACCTCGTCAGGGGAGGCGTCGAAGCCGACCGTGATGATGGTGCGTCCCGACGACTTGATGGCCTCAAGCGCACCGGTCAGCGGCGGGCCGCAGGCCGAGTAGATCGCCGTCAGGTCGGGGTGAGCGGTCAGCATGTCCTGCGCCGCGTTCAGGCCCTTCGTCTGGTCGCAGTCGGTCGGGGTCGTTGCAACGACCTCAGCCTTGTCGCCAAGAGTGTCGAGCATGCCCGACACCCGGTCGTCGAGCGAGGGGTTACCCAGAACACCCTGCAGAACGCCCAGCTTGGTGCCGGCCGGCAGGTTGTCGGCCAACCACGTACCAGCGAGCTGGCCGCCAGCGAAGTTGTCGGTCGCGACGACGGCAGTCTTGCCGGCCCAGTCCGGGATGTCGTTGTCAATCAGGATCACAGGGATGCCCGCGTCAACGGCCTTCTGCAGGTCGCCCATGACGTTGGGGCTGGTCGGGGTGATCGCGATCGCGTCGACGCCCTGCGTGATCATGGACTGAATCGCCGCGATCTCGCCTTCGTCGTCGGTGCCGCTCTTGCCCTGGGCGTAGATAACTTGCGCCCCCGGTTCGGCAGCGTCCCACGCCTTGGCGGCGTCGACCATGGTGTCGTAGAAGTCGACCGGGAACTTGGTGATGAGCCCGATAGTGAGCACGTCACCTGCCCCACCGGACGGAGTGCTGGTCGGGGTGGTACAGGCTGCCAACGACAGGGCAATGACCGCTGTGGCGGCGGCGATAAGTTTCTTCTTCATCGCTATCCTTTGGTTCGTAAGTTCAGTGAGAAGGTGAGCACCGCGCCCGGGCCGGTGGACGGCCCGGGTTGCGCGGACGGTGCAAGTCGATTCAGTCGTCACCTCCCACGATGAGGGAGACGAGCCGGGTCCGGTTCTCGGGGGTGGGAATCTCTTCGCCCACCACACGGCCGCGACGCATGACGATCGCGCGATCAGCGATCTCCATGACGTGATCCATCGCGTGTGAGATCACGATGACCGCGCTGCCCTCGTCGCGCATGCGCAAGATCAGGTCGAGCACCTGGCGCGACTCGCGCAACCCGAGCGCAGCGGTCGGTTCGTCGAGGATGACGACCTTCGACGCAAAAGCTGCGGTGCGCGCCACCGCGATGGCTTGACGCTGGCCGCCGGACAACATCCCCACCGAGGATGCTTTCGGCGGAATGTTGATCTTGAGCCGACCCACAAGTTCGGTGGAGTGCGCCGTCATGCCCTTGTTCTTCAGCCACCGCATCCCGAGCGGCAGCCACGACGGCACCGCTTCTTCGCGACCAGCGAAGAAGTTGGACGTCGTGTCGAGATTGTCGAAGAGCGCGAGGTCTTGGTAGACGGTCTCGACACCGGCGGACCGCGCGATCTTGGGCGAGGACATCACGATCGGCACACCGTCGATTTCGATCGTGCCGGTGTCGAGGCGGTGGACTCCGCTCAGGCATTTGATGAGGGTCGATTTGCCGGCACCGTTGTCGCCCAAGAGGGCGAGTACTTCACCGGCGTTCACCTGAAGGCTGACGTCGTCGAGCGCGTGCACGGCACCGAATCGCTTCGTGCCGCCGCGGATCGCGAGGGTAGGGATGGCGCTCATACCGTTGCCGCTCTCATGACTCGGAACCGGGCCTCGAGGCGACCCCGGATGACGTCGGACTCGACGGCGAGGAAGATGACAACCCCGATCACGATCAGTTGCAAGAAGCCCTCGACATTGAGCAGGTTCATGCCGTTGCGGATCACGCTGATCATGAGCGCCCCGATCAGCGCGTGGCCGACGTTGCCCCGACCGCCCAGGAAGCTTGCACCGCCGATCACCACGGCGGCGATCGAGTCGAGTTCGGCGAGATCGCCCGAGGTCGGTGAACCCGCGTTCAGGCGTCCGGCGGTGATGATCGCCGCGACCCCAGCCAGCAAGCCGCTCATCACGTAGACAGAAACGAGCACCCAGTCACGCGGGATTCCCAGTCGCCGGGCGCCCTCGGGGCTGCCCCCCACGGCGTAGATCCAGCGGCCCCAGACCACCTTCTTGAGCATCAGCGCGACAACGATCGCAACGCCGGCCACGAGGAATGCCGCGTTCGGCAACCAACTCGCGAAGGGTGCTGAGCCGCCGCCGATCGAGTCAACGATGTCCGGCATTCCCGAGACCGGCCGGCCGCCGGCGAGCCCGAGCGCGAGCCCACGGGCGATGCTGAGCGTCGCGAGGGTCACGATGAATGGATGCGGGAGCTTGCCGAACACGTATCCGAACCCGTTGGCGGCACCGACCAGCGCGCCGGTTGCCAGCATCGCCAAGATCGTCAGCGCGCCACTGTTCGTGGCACCGAAAACGAGGGCGCCGACCACAGCGCAGAGCGCGAGATTCGAGCCAACCGAGAGGTCAATGCCCCGCGTCAGGATGACCAGCAGCTGGCCGATGGCGAGAATCGCGATCGCCGCGCTCTGCACCAAAACGTTCCCGAGGTTGCCCACCGTGAAAAAGACGGGCGACAGATTGGCCAGAACGACAATCAGAATCAGCAGGATCAGGAGCGGACCAACGCGCAACAACGACAGGACAGCACCGACCGCGTTTACTCGCGGAGTACTCGCTACCTCGCGTGTTGGGTTCGTCGAACGTGCGTCGGGCACTGACCAGCCTCCTTGCTGAATGGATGCGACTCTAACCGGTAAATCATCCGATGTCTACCGAACAAACGTGGGGCGATTGAGCCCTGCATCGCTCAATTCGGCAAATAGATCGGATCAGTGCGGCGAGACGGTGGTCTCGCGACGGCGTGAATACACTGTGGAACATGAGCCAGGACGCACCGGGAGCGACCGGACGGTCACAGACCGATGTCGTGATCGACGGCATCAAAGACCTGCTCACCCGCGGCGAACTGATTCCGGGTTCGCGATTGCCGACCGAGAAGGACCTCGCGGCGCAATTCGGCGTGTCCCGTGGGTCGCTTCGGGAGGGCGTCCGTGCGCTAGCTGCGCTCGGCGTGCTGGAACCGCGCCAAGGTGACGGAACGTACGTCACCGCCCTCGATCCCCGCACGCTGCTGAGCCCGCTCGGGTTTCTCGCCGACCTGCAACTCCCCGCCCACGTGACCGACCTGCTCGCCGTGCGCCGCGTCCTGGAGGCCGAGAGCGTTGCGCTTGCCGCGACGCGTGTCACCGACGACGAGCTGGCCGAACTCGACCGGGTGCTCGCGGTCGTCGAGACCAACCTCGCCAGCGAGCCCGACATGGACCTTGCTGCGTTCATCCATGCCGACACGGAGTTCCACCGCCTGATCGCGCGGGCCAGCGGCAACCGGGCACTCGCCGCCATCATCGACACCGTCGCCGGTCGCACATTCCGCGCACGACTGTGGCGAGCGATCTCGGATCGCGGGTCGGTACGCGAAGCCCAGGCCGAGCATCGCGCCATCTTCGGCGAACTGGCGCGTCGCGATCCCGAGCGGGCCCGCATCCGGATGGCGATGCACCTGCTCGGCGTCGAGCAGTTCACCGAGAAGCACGCCGACGAAGACCCCGAGGCCGGCTGAGCCTCAGCGCTGTCGTTTCCGGCTGACGCCTCAGCGCGACGCCCAATATGCACCTTCGGGGAAGGTGTAGGTCGCCACGGATTCGTCGAACATCTGTGCGCTGTACCCCGGAGCTGTCGGCAACACGTACGCGCCGTTGCGCACGATCGTGGGATTGACGAAATGCTCATGCAGGTGATCGACGAACTCGGTCACGCGGTTCTCGAGCGAGCCCGAGACGTAGACGTAGTCGAAGATCGACAGGTGCTGCACGAGTTCGCACAGACCGACGCCGCCGGCATGCGGGCATACCGGGACCCCGAACTTCTTGGCCATCAGGAAGACCGACAGGATCTCGTTGACGCTCGCCAGGCGGGCGGCATCGAGTTGACAGAAGTCGATCGCCTCGGCTTGGAAGAACTGTTTGAACAGCACCCGGTTCATGCCGTGCTCACCCGTGGCGACCCCGATCGGGGCGACCGCGGCTCGGATGGCGGCGTGTCCGAGCACGTCGTCGGGGCTCGTGGGCTCTTCGATCCAGAGCGGCTTGAACTCGGCGAGGTGCTTCATCCATTCGATTGCCTCGGGCACATCCCAGACCTGGTTCGCGTCGATCATCAGGTTGGCGTCCCAGCCGATCACCTCGCGCGCAATGCGAAGGCGCCGGATGTCGTCGTCGAGGTTCGCTCCGACTTTGAGTTTGACGTGGCGGTAACCCTCGTTGACGGCTTCTTGCAAGAGACGCCGCAGCTTGTCGTCGCTGTAGCCCAGCCACCCGGCACTCGTCGTGTAACAGGGGTAGCCGCGCTCTTCCAAATCGGCGATCCGCTCAGCGCGGGTGGGCGCGAGGTCGGTGAGGATGCCGATCGCTTCGTCACGCGTGAGAGCGTCGGAGAGGTAGCGGAGGTCGGCGGCATCCACGAGTTGTTCCGGGGTCATGTCGACCAGCAGCCGCCAGAGCGGTTTGCCTGCCCGGCGTGCAGCGAGATCCCACATCGCGTTCATGACGGCGGCCATCGCGAGGTGTACGACGCCCTTCTCCGGGCCGAGCCACCGCAACTGCGAGTCGGAGGCGAGGTCGCGGTAGACACCGCCGAGGTCGGCGACGGCTTCGTCGACATCCCGACCAATCAGCGGAAGGCCGCGTTGCCGAGCGGCCTCGACACACAGATCGTTGCCTCGACCGATCGTGAAGGTGAAGCCGTAACCCTTCACTTCCGGATCGTCGGTGTGGATGACGACGTAGGCCGCCGAGTAGTCGCCGTCTTTGTTCATGGCGTCCGAGCCGTCCATGCTCAGCGACGTCGGGAAGCGCACATCGTGTGCGGTCACCGCCACGATCGAGGTCACGCGAGGGCTCCTGGTCGGATACGCACGGGCGTCCTTTCGCGAGGCCGGCACGTCGGTGTGCACATGGTCACCGGCACAGCATACCGATTCATTAGATGAATCGAAGACTCGGGACCGCAATCAGGCGAGTTTGACGACCAATTGCCTCAATTGGTCGGGTCTATCGCGCGAAAGGTGAAGGAGCGTCCGGCTCAGGGCAGCGGGATGAGGAACGCTCCGACCGCAACAACGGCGGCGATCGCGACAGAGAGCACCACAATCAGCAGTGCCTTGCGCTGATCCTTGCGGCGGTACTCCGCCTCGTGCACGGCCTCGGTCGTGCCGACCTCGCCGAAATTGAACAGCCCGCGCGTTGCAAAGTTCACGCAGAAGTGGAAGGCCGCCTGCAGAAACCCATTGGCCGCCAACACGACCGGGAGAGCGACGATCAGCCGCAGAGCGGCCGGCCACTGGAGCGCGAACGCGAGCACCAGAAACGCGACGGCGAACGCGACACTGACCCACCCCGTCAACCGACGCTGTCGAATTTCGGCGGGTCCGATATTGCAAACGCCGGGCTGATAGATGGAGGGCGACTGCGGTGCAAGAGACATGGCTCCAGTCTGACGCGTGACGCCGCCTCGCGCTGGCGGCAAACCGCACCTGCAAGCCAAGTCGCGCGGCCGCGAGTTAACTGAGCGGATGCTCAAGTTGATGATCATTGTCGGAAGCGTTCGTCCAGGCCGGGTCGGCCTTCCGATCGCCGAGTGGGTCAGGAGTGAGGTCGAGAAGACCGGCCGGTTCGACATCGACTTCGTCGACCTGAAAGAACTCGCGCTGCCCTTCATGGACGAACCGAATCACCCGAAACTCAAGCAGTACACGCAGGCGCACACCTTCGCGTGGAGTGAGCGCGTGGCAGCGGCTGACGCGTTCATCTTCGTCACGCCCGAGTACAACTACAGCTACTCCCCCGCGCTGAAGAACGCCGTCGACTTCTTAAGCGCCGAATGGTGGCGCAAGCCGCTCGGGTTCGTGAGCTATGGCGGCGTTTCGAGCGGCACTCGGGGGGTGGTGAGTTTGATGCCGACGGTCACTGCGCTCGGCCTCGTGCGGGTGGGCGCCAACGTCGAACTCACCTTCGGCGGGGCGCAGGTCATCGATGGCGTCTTCATGCCCCACGACAAAGAGACCGCGATCCTCGCGCACCAGCTCGCAGAGCTCGAAACTCTCGCGAAGGCGCTCACGTTGGTGCGCGCCGGAGCTGACACCTGATCCGGCTCGTCGTCAACGCGGCTCATCGGTAGCTGAGGCGGGGCACGATCCCGCGACCTCACGATTATGAGTCGTGCGCTCTAACCAACTGAGCTACTCAGCCAAAGGGGCTGCTCCCGTCGCCGCTTGGTGCACCGGCGAGAGCGCCGAGCCCCGAGTCAGGATTGAACTGACGACCCCTTCCTTACCATGGAAGTGCTCTACCACTGAGCTATCGGGGCAGACCTCGAACGAGCCGAGGCACCAGGAGACTTTAGCATCCGACCGCTGGAGAGCCGAACGGCATCCGTGGCTCAGACGGTCCACTCCGGGGCTGTCACGCCGGGCAGTCTCCACACCAGAAAAGCCGCCGCTTCGGTGCTGACGGTACCGTAGGTGCGGGTCGCGTGGCCTTCGATCAACTCGGCTTCGGCCGGCAGTTCGTGCCCCAGCTCGACGGTCGTCGCGTCCCGTGCGGCGACCACCAGGATGCTTTCCTCCGCGGTCTCGCGCACGAAGGCGATCGCGTCGTCCGAGGAGTGAAGCCAACGCATCCCGCCGGTCTGCAGGGCCGGATGGCGCGCGCGCAGGGTATTCAGTCGGCCGTACATCGCGATCGTGCGTGCGGCATCCGACAGCCGATCCCAGGGCAGCGGGGTGCGGGAATGCTCGCCGTCGTCGCCGTGCAGGCCGAACTCGTCGCCGGCCCAGACGACCGGGATGCCGGGCATCGTCACCGCGAGACCGTACGCGACGACGGGGGTACCGGGACGCGCCGCATTGAGGAAGCGCGGGGTGTCGTGGGTGTCGAGGGCGTTCATGTTGTGATGGCGCACGCGCCAAGGAAATCCTGCCGAGAAGTCGCGGTGGCCGGCCACGACATCCCGACCGTTCCAGTCCTGGGTCTCACCGACCGCCATCGCGAGGCCCCCACCGGCATCGCTCTGCGGGGTGCGCAGCCAGTTCCAGATCGGGCGAGTGAAGTTCGCGTAGGTCATCGCGCCGTGCCAGGCGTCTCCGGTGAAATCAGGAGCGGCATCCGTTGTGAATTCCGCCAGCAGCAGAGTGTCGGGGTTCACCTCGAGCATCGTCTGACGGATCGTGCGGCGCACCTGCGCGTTCAGATCTTCGGCGAGGTAGCGCCCGGTCATGTTCGCGACGTCGATGCGCCAGCCGTCGAGGTTGAACGGTGCTTGCAGCCAGCGGCCGACGACCGAGTCGGGGCCCTCGATGAAGCGGCGGCGCAACTCGGCAGAGTTCCAGTTGAACTTCGGCAGGGTCGGCACCCCGAGCCAGCTCTCGTAGGAGGTGTGCTCAGCGTTGTGCCAGTAGAAGAACTCCCCCTCGGGCGCATCCGGGTTGCCATAGGCCGCCTGAAACCACTCGTGCCCGTCGCCGCAGTGGTTGGTCGTCAGGTCGCCGATGACCTTCATCCCGCGCGCGTGCGCCGCGGTGACGAGGGAGACGAGAGCGTCGTTGCCGCCGAGCAACGGATCGACGTGGTCGAACGACAGTGCGTCGTAACGGTGGTTCGACCGGGCCGGAAAGATCGGGGTGAGGTAGATCAGCGTGACCCCGAGTTCGTCGAGGTGGCCGAGATGCTCCTCGACTCCGGCGAGGTCTCCGCCGTAGAACTGCACCGCAGTGTGCACGCGGTCTTGGTCGACCTCGTCGCCCCACGCCGCGGGTTCGGCCCAGTCGGGCAGCGGTCGGTGATCGGCGGCGGATGATCGCGCGAACCGATCCGGGAACACCTGATACAGCACCGCGGCATCCGACCACGACGGCGGCGGCTCGTAGGCGACGAGCCGGAAATCGTCGACATCTCGCGGGTCGAGGCGGTGCAGGCCGGAGGCGTTGAGCCACTCGGCGGAACCGTCCGCGCGCGCCAGCCGGAATCGGTAGCCGTGCACCGGGTTCGCGACAGTGACGACCGCCTCCCACCACTGCATCCCGTCGAGCGTCGCGACGCGTGCCATGTGCACGTACCCAGGTTCGCCATCCGGATGCGACCGCGCCCGAACGTCGACGGCACCCCAGGCTTCGGGCACGCGCACCCGCACCGCGACGCGGTCGCCGAGGTTGGGAAACTGCGTTGAAACGTAGAGCGCCGACCCGTCGTGATGCGGCTGCGCCGAGAAGTCGACGACGTGAGACCCGGGCATGCGCCGACGCTACCGGGTCGATGTTTCGGCGACGTGACCGACGCCGCTCGTCGCCTACGTTGGACTCATGCCCGACGCCCCCGAGCTCCCGCCAAACGAGTGGTGGCGCACCGCCGTGATCTACCAGATCTACCCGCGCTCGTTCGCGGACTCCGACGGCGACGGCGTCGGCGACCTGCGCGGCGCGACGGGGCGCCTGGAGCACGTCCGCGACCTCGGCGCCGCGGCGGTCTGGCTGTCGCCGATCTATCGCTCGCCGATGGCGGACTTCGGCTACGACATCGCCGACCACAGCGACGTCGACCCGCTCTTCGGAACGCTCGACGACGCCGACGCGCTGATCGCACGGGCGCACGAGATCGGCCTGAAGGTGCTGCTGGACTTCGTCCCGAACCACACCTCCGACCGCCACCCGTGGTTCGCCGAGTCGCGCTCGAGCACGGACAACCCGAAGCGCTCGTGGTACGTCTGGCGTCCCGGCGACCGGCCGCCGAACGGCTGGATCGCCGCGTTCGGCGATCAGGTGCCGGCGTGGACGCGCGACCCGACCACCGATGAGTGGTACCTGCACTCGTTCCTGCCGCAGCAGCCCGACCTCAACTGGGACGAGCCCGCCGTCGAGGCGGCGATGCACGCCGTGCTGCGCTTCTGGCTGCGGCGCGGCGTCGACGGCTTCCGGATCGACGTCGCGCACGCGATCGGCAAGGATCCCGACCTGCGCGACAACGAGCCCGGCCGCTCGCACAAGGAGGACTGGCCGTCGGTGCATCCACGCCTGGCGGGCATCCGCCGCGTGCTGGAGGAGTTCGACGGCGACCGCGTCGCCGTCGGCGAGGTCTACCTGCTCGACCAGCACCGGCTCGCGCCGTACGTCACGACCGGCGACGAGCTGCACCTGGCGCACAACTTCGTCTTTCTCAACCTGCCGTGGTCCTCGGAGCGCTTCCGTGATGTCGTCGACGAGTTCGAGGAGCTCACGCGCGACGGCGGCTGGCCGGCGTGGTGTTTGAACAACCACGACCACTCCCGCACCGCCACGCGCTACGGCTGGGCCCGGGCGCGCGTCGCCGCGATGCTCGTGCTGACGCTGCGCGGGACGCCGTTCCTATTCCAGGGCGAGGAGCTCGGGCTGACCGACGTGCCGATCGGGCCGCAGCGGATCGTCGACGTCGACGGCCGCGATCCGGAGCGCGCGCCGATCCCATGGGAGCCGCCGTCCGAGGCCGGGCCCGGCGCCGGCTTCTCGACCGGCGAGCCGTGGCTGCCGGTGCACCCGGACGCCGAGCACCTCGCCGTCAGCGTGCAGGCGCAGGACACCGGGTCGACGCTGACGTTCTACCGCGAGCTGCTGCGCCTGCGCGCGGCGACCCCGGCGCTGCACAGCGGCACCTACCGCCCCGTGACCGCGCCGCCCGACGTCTACGCGTTCATGCGCGAGCACGAGGGCCGGCGCGTGCTCGTCGCGCTGAACTTCGCGCCGTTTGCGCGACCGCTCCCCGCCGAAGCCGCCGGCGGACGGCTGCTGCTGCTGTCGACGCATGCCGACCCCGGCGAGGGCGAGCTCGCGGCAGATGAGGGTCGGATCATCAAGCTTGGCGACGGCTAGGGCGCCAGCCGCTGACCCGCGCGCCGCACGCGATACCAGCGCGCCGCGTGGCGCTCGAGCCGCAAGGTCGCCGGCAGCGCGTGCTCGGCGTCGGAGAACAGGTCGACGAGCGCCTCGCCGTCGTCGAGCGGGAGCTGCAGCTCGACCGCCCGGCCGGCGAGCTCGTGGATCGCGACGATCGTCGAGCCCTCCCACTGCATGCCGAGGCAGTCGAAGATCATGTGCAGCTCGTCGCCGTCCTCGTCGCCGAGGAATGCGCGCTGGTCGGCGGCAGCGAGGTTGACCTCGCCGAGCAGGATCGCGTCGCCGCTGCGGCGGTTGAGGTA
>NZ_JBDSPJ010000019.1:0-44142 GCF_039912695.1 Pseudolysinimonas sp. | reverse complement strand
TCGCTCGGTTCAAGGTCGGCGCGTAAGTCTTTCCTGACGGGAGGCATGCGCCTCTCTTGTCTGTTGTTGGCCGACCTTGTCCCGGCTCACGCTCGGGATCGGCGATGGGTAGGTGCACGAACGCTCTCGGTGCGTGACCGATACTCTGAAGTCATGCCTCAGAAGAAGCGCCGGCGTCGGGTCCTTCTCAAGCTGTCCGGTGAGGCCTTCGGGGGCGGGTCGCTCGGCGTCAACCCTGACGTCGTCAGCGCGATTGCTCGGGAGATCGCCGAAGCGGCTCCGAAGAATCAGAACGACCCGGGCGGGGTCGAGATCGCGGTGGTCGTCGGCGGCGGCAACTTCTTCCGCGGGGCCGAACTGAGCCAGCGTGGCATGGATCGCGGCCGCGCCGACTACATGGGCATGCTCGGCACCATGATGAACGCTCTGGCCCTTCAAGACTTTCTGGAGCAGGCGGGTGCTCCGGTGCGGGTTCAGTCGGCGATCTCGATGACGCAGGTTGCGGAGCCCTACATCCCGTTGCGCGCGGAGCGGCACCTCGAGAAGGGTCGCATCGTCATCTTCGGTGCGGGCGCCGGGCTGCCCTACTTTTCTACCGACACCGTGAGTGCGCAGCGCGCCCTAGAGATCGGCGCAGATGCTGTGCTGGTCGCGAAGAACGGAGTCGACGGCGTCTACGACGACGACCCCCGCAAGAACCCGAAGGCGAAGAAGCTGGAAGAGATCTCGTATCAGGAGGCTCTCGTGCAGGGTCTCAAGGTGGTCGACTCGACAGCGTTCAGCCTGTGCATGGACAACGGGATGCCGATGGTGGTTTTCGGAATGGAACCGGCCGGCAACATTACCCGTGCACTCGAGGGCGAGAAGATCGGAACGTTGGTGCGGGCCTGAATCCGGCGCGCGTTGCCTGGGTTGTCGTCGGTGCCGTGCTGCTGACGTTGGGGATCGCTTTCCTCGGATTTCCGGTGTTCGCGGGGGTGTTCGGTGCCCGGATCGACCTCGGTAAGGCCTTCCTCCTGGCGCTCGTGGTCGACACCGCGCTGGCCGCCGTCTACGTCGGTGGCATCCGGATCGCCCGTCGCAGTCCCGACGGGAGCCTGCGCGCCATCCCGCCCGCGATTGCGTGCGCCGTACTCGCGCCGCTCGCGATCATCGGAGGCAACCTCGTGTTCGCCGTCGCCGCGCGATGACCGGCACTCGCGCGATGACCGGCACTCGCACAATGACCGGCACTCGCACCTTGACCGGCACGGTGGACTGCGGCAGCGCGTGAGCGATCGATATGGCGAGGATGTTCTCGCCGCCGGGTGGCGCGACCGGGGCAAGAAGGTCGTTCCGGAAGTGGCGGCCGAGCCGGGGCTGGTCGTCGAACGGGCTGACGGTTTCGGCGGCGCCATCGTCGGTCTCAGCAAGGGGTTGCTCGAACTCGAGGACCGGCACGGCAAGGTTCGAGTTTTCCCGGTGACGGACGGCTACCTCATCGACGGCGCACCAGTGACTCTCGTCCCGCCGAAGGCGCCGCCGACGATCGCGGGGCGCACAGCATCCGGAAGCACCGCGCCGCCGCTGGCCCGAGCCCGCGTCGCACGGGGGAGTCGCCTCTACGTCGAGGGCAGGCACGACGCCGAACTGATCGAGAAGGTGTGGGGTGCCGACCTGCGCGTCGAGGGTGTCGTCGTCGAACTCCTCGACGGCGTCGACAACCTCTCGGCAGCGCTCGCCGAGTTCGAACCGGGTCCAGGTCGACGGGCCGGCGTGCTCGTCGACCATCTCGTCGCCGGCTCTAAGGAGAGTCGCATTGCCGCCGCGGTGGCGAACGCCCACGTGCTCGTGCTCGGGCATCCCTATATCGACGTCTGGCAGGGAGTTCGTCCGCAGCGACTCGGACTCGAGAACTGGCCCGACATTCCGCGCGGCGTGGAGTGGAAGCACGGCATCTGCGACGCGCTCGGCTGGCCGCACGACGACGCGGCGGATGTCGCAGCCGCGTGGCAGCGCATCCTCGGCACCGTGCGCGGCTACGGCGACCTTGAGCCGTCGCTGCTCGGGCGAGTCGAGGAACTCATCGACTTCGTCACCGGCGCGGGCTGAAACCGCCTCGATAAGGTGGAGCGTATGAGCATCGTGACGCCCCCGCAGCTGCGTCCGCGCAAAGTGTGGGACATCGCGCTCTCGGTCATCCTGCTCGTTCTCACCTACGCCGCGTTCCTGATCGGCGCGACGTTCATGCTTCTCGCGCTCGCGTTCACCGACAAGTGCACGCCCGAAACCTGCAACACCGCGCTCGCCAGTCACTCGGCGATCATTGCCGGCGCGTTGATCGCGCTGGTCGGACTGGTGGCGACCGCCGTGGTCGTTGTGCTGTTGGTGCGCCGGTTCCGCGCGTGGTGGGTGGCCGCAGCAGCGTTGGCGCTCACAATCCTTGGGTGGATCATTTCGTTCGCGATCTACGGCGCGGCCGTCAGCTAGCCGCACCCCGGCTGGCTGGCCGCACTCTAAGCTTGGCGTCGGTACGGATGCGAAGGAGTGTGCCGTGATCATCGATGTCCTCACCGAAGCACGGGAGAAGATGGACCGCGCGGTCGAGGTCGCGAAAGAAGACTTCTCGACCGTCCGAACCGGTCGCATCAACCCCGCCCTGTTCCAGAAGATCCTGGTCGACTACTACGGCACTCCGACGCCGCTGGCTCAGTTGGCGGGACTGCAGAACCCTGAGGCGCGAACCCTCATCGTGACCCCGTACGACAAAGCCGCGCTCAAAGAGATCGAGCGCGCGATCGTGAACTTCCCGAACCTCGGTGCAACGCCGACCAACGACGGCACGATCATCAGAGTCACGATCCCCGAACTCACTGAGGACCGCCGCAAGGAGTACGTCAAGATCGCGCGCGCCAAGGGCGAGGATGCCAAGGTCGCCTTGCGCAACGTGCGCCGTAAGGCGAAGGACGACCTGGATGCCCTGGTCAAAGAGGTCGGCGAAGACGATCTCGCCCGCGCCGAGAAGGAACTCGACGCCGTGACGAAGGTGCACGTCGACGCGATCGACGAAGCGCTGAAGAAGAAGGAAGCTGAGCTCCTCGAGGTCTGATGCCCGACCACGACGACGAGGCGCCGACCGGCACCCAGAAAGCACCCGCAAAGAGGCACGGTGCCCTTGACGACTTTGAACATCGTGTCGAAGAGGCCCGAGCGCAGTTCGACGCGACGAACGAAAAGATCCGCGCCCGAACGGGCCGCAACCTGTTTGCCGCGATTGGCATCGGCCTGATCCTGGCCGGCCTGTTCCTGACGAGCATCGTCATCCCCGGGCTCGACTGGATGTTCATGATCATCGCGGCGGCCCTCATCGGCACCGCGGTCTTCGAACTTTCTAGCGCTCTGCGGTTCGCCGGACGGGACGTGCCGCGAGCGGCGTCAACGGTTGTGGGCGTCGGGCTCGTGCCACTGGCGTTCTTCTTCGGGATCGACGGTCTTTGGGTCGGGTTGCTCGTCGGGGTCGCGATTGTCACCCTGTGGCGCTTCGCCGAACTGCTGCGTCCGGGGCATCGCACCGGAGCGCGCAGTCTGGTGGCCGACATCGGTGCCGGAGCTTTCGTTCAGGTCTACGTGGGATTCCTGGCGAGCCTGTACGTCGTGCTGGTCGGCCTCGACGGCGGGGAGTGGTGGACTCTCGCCTCGATCACCATCGTCGTGATGACCGACATCGGTGCGTATGCGGCCGGGCTCACGCTCGGCCGCCACAAGCTGGCACCGACGATCAGCCCCGGCAAAACCTGGGAGGGTTTCGCGGGCTCGATCGTGGTCGCCGTGATCTGCGGCATCCTGGTCACCTGGATCATCCCCGCGCTCGGGGTGCCGTGGTGGGTCGGCGCGATCATGGGCGTGCTGCTCGCCCTGGTCGGCACGATGGGCGACCTCACCGAGTCGCTGATCAAGCGCGACCTCGGCGTGAAAGACATCTCCACCTGGCTGCCCGGCCATGGCGGATTCCTCGACCGCCTCGATTCGATGTTGCCCGCCGCTGCGGTCGCGTACGGCATCTACGTGGTCGTCACGAGTGCCGGGATTGCGTAGGAGTGCCATGGACTACATCACAGACCTCTTCATCGACGGTGAGTGGCGTGCCGGCGGCGAGGGCACGACTTTCGGAGTGACCGACCCTTCCGACGGGTCGACGATCGCGCAATTCGCGATCGCCACGGAGGCCGACTGTACGGCTGCGGTGGACGCGGCAGAGCGAGCATTCCCGTCCTGGGCGGCGACGGCGCCGCGGGTCCGTAGTGAGATTCTGCGCGGGACGTTCGAGATTCTGACCGCTGAGAAAGAGTATTTCGCGGAGATCATGGTGCGCGAGAACGGCAAGTCGTTCCCCGACGCCCTGGCGGAAGCGACCTATGCGACCGAATTCTTCCGCTGGTTCGCCGAAGAGGCGGTGCGGATCCCGGGGGAGTTTCGGCTCTCGCCGTCGGGCGACAAACGCATCGTCGTGACCCGACAGCCGGTGGGCGTCTCCCTGCTCATCACGCCGTGGAATTTCCCCGCTGCGATGGCGACGCGCAAACTCGCTCCCGCTCTCGCCGCGGGTTGCACGACAGTGCTCAAGCCCGCTCGCGAGACGCCACTGACAGCGGCCTACGTCGTCGAGGCACTGCGCCGCGCGGGTCTGCCCCAGGGGGTTGTGAACCTCGTCACCCCGGTGCCGACAGGTCCCGCCGTCGCGAAGATGATGCAGCATCCTGCGGTGCGCAAGATGTCGTTCACGGGATCGACCGAGGTCGGTCGAACGCTTCTCAAGCAGGCGGCCGACACCGTGATCTCGACGTCGATGGAACTGGGCGGCAACGCGCCATTCCTGGTGCTTCCCGGCGCTGACCTCGACCTCGCGGTGCAGGGCGCGATGGTCGCCAAAATGCGCAACGGCGGCTCGGCCTGCACCTCGGCCAACCGCTTTTACGTGCACTCTTCGGTGCACGAAGAATTTGTCGCCAAGTTCACCGCCGAGCTGGCGAAGGTCAAGAGCGGTCCGGGGCTTGATCGCGAGAACACCCTCGGGGCTCTCGTCTCAATCGAGGAGCGCGACAAGGTGGCAGGACTTGTCGAGACAGCCGTCGCGGAGGGCGCGACAGTGACACTTGGTGGGACCCCGTCGAAGGTCGGCGCGTTCTACCCCGCCACCATGCTCACCGGCGTCACGCACGGCGACACCATCAACTCGACCGAGATTTTCGGACCGGTCACCGCGATCGTGCAAGTCGGAGACGTCGACGAAATGATCAGGATGGCGAACGACTCGATCTACGGTCTGATTGCCTACGTGTTCGGCGAAGAGTCGCTCGCGCTGCGCGCAGCACTCAAGATTGACGCCGGCATGGTGGGAGTCAACCGGGGGGTAGTCAGCGACCCCGCGGCCCCGTTCGGCGGCACGAAGCAATCGGGACTCGGCCGCGAAGGATCCAGCGACGGCATTTTGGAGTACCTCGAGGAGAAGTACATCGGGATGGCACCTTAAGGTGGGTACGTGAGTACGACTTTTCCGCGGGTGCGTCGCGCCCAGGGCTACGACATCGACGAGGTCGAGGACTTCCTCGAAGACGCCCGCCGTGCCTACACGGGTGACCGCGGATCGGCCCAGGTGGTGACCGCGACCTCGATCCGCCAGATCGCGTTCACGATGCGCAAGAACGGCTACTCGCCGTCGCACGTCGATTCCGCTCTCGAACGTCTTGAGGAGGCGTTCGCCGCACGCGAGCGCGACCGTGCCCTCACGGCATCCGGTGATCAGGCGTGGTACCAGAAGGCCCGCACCGACGCCCAGGTCGTGCTCGACCGCGCAACGCGGCCCCGCGGCCAGCGTTTCAAACGGGTCGGGATGCTGACCGGCGGCTACTCGGTACGCGACGTGGATGCTTTCGCCGACCGGGTCAGCCGATACCTCCAGCAGGGCACGCCCCTGTCGGTCACTGAGGTACGCGAGGTTGCCTTTGGCACCCAGAAGGGCGGCTACCAGGAGACCCAGGTAGATCTCGTGCTCGACGCGATTGTTGACCTCCTCCTCGCGGTCAAGGCGCCTGCCTAACCCGTTCGGTACCCCGTACGGGTTCTTGTTGCCTGTCAGGCCCGCCACGTAAGCTCTCCACACTGTGAGCGGCTATCGCCGCACGGGGGCGCAGTTTCGACCCGCCGTGCTTGAGGGACATCTGGAGCGCCACGTGCGCTCCCGCTGGTCGTTGCCCTCATTCGCGACCGCGGTGACCTTCGCATTCCTGATCGTGTCGTCCCTCTCGCCGCTCGAGAGCGCCGAAGCTCGCGCGCTCGCACCCGCTCCGGGCGCTCCTGTCGCCGTCGGCGAGATCAGCGGGCAAGGGTATGTCTTCACGGATGCGGTGAACACGCCCGTCGAGCGTGACGGGTTCTCGGTGACGCATTTCTCGACGGCGCCTGCGGTCGCCCGGCCCGATCCCGGCACAGCAAAGGCCATTGCCTACGATCAGGTCACCGCCCGCGGCTGGGGCCAGAGCGAATACCAATGCCTCGTGGCGCTGTGGGAGCGTGAGTCGAATTGGAACGTGTCCGCCGCCAACCCGACGAGTGGCGCGTACGGCATCCCGCAGTCCCTTCCCGGCGACAGGATGGCGTCGGCCGGCGCCGACTGGCGCACCAACCCCGCGACTCAGATCACCTGGGGCTTGGAGTACATCGCCGGCCGATACGGCACGCCGTGCGGCGCCTGGCAGCACAGTGAGGCCAAGGGTTGGTACTAGTCGGTTCTGATCCCCACTCGGCCTTGGCAGAATTGACGCGTGACCCTGCGACTCGAACGACGTCGCGACCCGGCCGGCGTCGATGCGATCCTGACCTCGTTGCCGGAGTGGTTCGGCGATCCCGACGCGATCGCGAACTACGTGGCAGACGCCGCCGACCCCGGCTTCGACAGCCTTCTGGTTCGGGAGGGTGACCGTACCGTCGGAGTCGCGCTCATCCGCAGACACTTCTCGGAGTCCGCAGAACTGCATCTCATCGCCGTGGCACCCCACCTTCGACGCACCGGCGCTGGCCGTGCCCTGGTCGCCGAGGCCGCGCGGAATCTTCGCGCCGACGGCTGCATCCTGCTCTCGGTCCACACGGTCGGGCCCTCGTACGAGAATGCGGCCTACTTCGGAACGCGCGCGTTTTACGCCGCGATCGGCTTCCTCCCTCTCGAGGAGCACGAGGGGCTGGACTGGGCCGGTCCGACGCTCATCCTCGTGATGCCCCTCGCGACCCCCCGTTGGCCAGCCCCGGACTCACAGCCTTCGGCCCGGTAGCGTAGGGGAATGCCTCGTTCGAACCGGCGCCGCGACGAGGATGCGCCGCTCGATCTCGAACGGGCACTTGCGGGCAAGTTGCGCACCGAGTCGAAGCGCGACGGGATCTGGAACGTTCAACCCCAGTCGGCGGTATCCGCCGTCAAGAGTTACCTCTGTCCGGGGTGCGGGCTCGACATCGAGCCGGGAACAGCACATCTGGTCGCGTGGCGCGCCGATGGACTGATGGGCGAGGCCGACGACCTGGCCGCACGCAGGCACTGGCACCTGCACTGCTGGAAGATCCGGTCATGAGGGTGACGTCGTGAGCGTCGAGATCCGCGCCGGCGTCGAGCTGCCAGCCCGCCGCGAGGATGTCGAGCTGCACACCGAGGACGGCCTCACCCTGGTCGGTGAACTGTCTCTACCGCTCGAGAAGGATCCGGTCGCGACCCTCGTGTGCCTTCACCCGCTGCCGACCGCCGGTGGGTTCATGGACTCCCATGTCATCCGCAAAGCTGCGGCGCGATTGCCCGCGCTGGCCGACCTGGCGGTGCTGCGCTTCAACTTTCGCGGGGTCACATCGCCGCGTGGCACGAGTCAGGGTTCGTTCGGTGACGGCATCGACGAGCGACTCGACCTCGTCGCTGCGATGGACTTCGTGGCCCAACGCTCCCTTCCGAACCCGTGGCTGCTCGGCTGGTCGTTTGGAACCGAGGTTGCGCTCAAGTACGGTCGCGCGTTCCCGATCGCGGGCGTATTCCTGCTGTCTCCACCGCTGCGGCGCACCACCCCGGAGGAGCTGGCGGCGTGGGCCGACCGGGGAGTCCCGGTCGTGGCACTCATCCCGGAGCTGGACGACTATCTGCGCCCAGCGGAGGCCGTGCAGCGGTTCGCGGTGCTGCCGGAGGCGCAGATCATCCCGGTCGACGGTGCGAAGCACCTCTGGGTAGGTGAAGTGTCGACCAGCCGAGTGATGTCGGAGATCGTCGCGCAGCTGAACCCGTCGGCGTTGCCCCTTCCGACTACCTGGGGCTAGAGCCGGAGATCTAAAACCCGGCGCTACAGCTCGTTCTGCCTCGGGATGACGACCTGCTTGATGATCAGCAGGATCGCCGCGGCGACCGGGATCGCGATAAGCGCACCCAGGATGCCGAGCAGAGTTCCGCCGGCGAGGGCGGCAACGACGACCACGACACCCGGCACCTTGACCGCACGGTTCATGACGTTGGGGCTGATCACGTACGCCTCAACCTGCATGTAGATGAGGTAGTAGATCGCGACGACGAGAACGGCGGGCCATCCGTCGAACGCCCAGACGGCGAGCGTGATGATCGTTGAACCGGTGATCGTTCCGACCAGCGGGATGAGCGAGAACAGGCCGGCGATGAAGGCGAGCAGGGCGGCGTACTCGAGCGGCTTTCCGAGGACCAGCCCCAGGATGAAGAAGAAGATCGCGCTCAGGACGCCGTTGGTGAGTCCCATCACCACCTGGCCGACAACGAAGCGGCCGACCGAGCTCATGATCTGTTCGGCGATCCCGACGAACGACTCACGCCGCGTTGCGGGAACTAGCTGGTAGAGGCCGCGCTTGATGCTGCCGAGTGAGGTGACGAAGTAGAGCATCAGAATCAACACAATGACGACTCCAAAGCCGCCACTGACCACCCCGAGCACGGTTCCGACCACGCCGCCCGTGATGCCCTGCAGGTTCTCCTGCACGAATTTCGTGATGTTGGCGACCGCTTCGTCGTAGGTGAACCACGGGATGTTGGCATCCCACCAGGTCTGGACCTGATGGGAGCCGATCGCGTCGATGACCGCTGGCGCCTGTTCGATGAGGTTGCTGACCTGCTCCACGATGACCGGGATGATCGCCAGCACGAAGGCGACGACGACCAGGAGGATCGCGAGCAGTACCACGAGGGTCGCGAGCCCGCGCTTCCAGCCGTGCTTCTCAAGCCACGACACGAGTGGATCAATGCCGAGCGCGAGGAAGAGCGCCGCACCGATGTAGGTGATGATCGTCGCGAGCGAGCCGATCGCCCCGCCAATCACGACGGCGACGAGCACCCCGAGGCCGCCGAGCAGTCCGAGTCGGAACGCGTTCTGGATCTTCACGTTCGACAGATTAGCGGCTCAGCCGTCCGCGGCCCTCAGCCCGCGTGCTCACGCTGACGCGTGTCTTCATCGACCCCGTTGTCGCCGCTCGCGTCGGGTCCATCATCGCCCGTGGTGTCGTCGGTCGGGGCTGCCTCGAGTTCGGCTGGCTCGTCGTCTTCGCGCGCGGTCGGAAAGCCGTGATCGGTGGCTGCCTTCTCCGCCGACGCGAGCACGCCGCGCAAGCTCTGGAGGTATCCGGCGACCGATTCGCGCTCCTGACGAATCTGCACGAGACGCTGTTCGGCGTCGCCGAGAGTTTTCGTCGCGCGCTCTTCGGCGTCGGCGACGAGTGCCTTCGCGTGCTGCTCGGCCTCTTCCGTCAGGTTCTTGATCGCGGCTCGGGCATCGTCGAGAGTGGCCTTGGCCTCGGCCTTGCTCGAGGTCACGAGACGCTGCGCTTCGGCCCGGTGCTCAGCGGCCGACGACGCGGCGGCCGCGAGCTGAGCCTGAGCCTCGTCGAGGAACTTCTGAGTGGATGCCGATGCCTCGCGCTGTTGTGCGACGTAGTCCTTTTCGGCCGCGTCGCGGCGGGCGGTGAGTTCGACATCGAGGTCGCCCCGTGCCTGCTCGGCCATTGCCGTCAGCCGTGACTGGAGACCGTCGGTGTCGTGCCGAACGCGGGCGCGAGAGGTCTCGCTTTCGGCCGCCACTTCCGCGAGCTGTCGGGCGATCTCGCGCTCGGCGTCGGTGGTCTGCTTTTCGAGGTCCGACGCGAGTTTGGCGCGGGCCTGAGCGATCTCGTGTTCGGCCTCCGACTTGAGGCGTGCGAGTTCTGCGGTCAGGCTTTCGCGCGCACCCGTCGATTCGGCTGCCCAGGCATCCCGTGCGCCGGTGATTTCGGCGTCGAGGGTCGCCCGAGCGCTGGTCTGTTCAGCCTCAAGTGCCGCGCGAGCGCTGGTCAGCTCAGCCTCGAGTTCGGCACGCGTGCGAGCGGCCTCCGCGGCGATCTCGGCCCGCGACTTCTTCGCTTGAGCGCTAAGTTCGGCACGGGATTTCTGGGTGTCGGCGTCGAGTGCCTCGTTAGCGGCTTTGGTGTCGATGTCGAGCGCGGCGCGGGCATCCGCGGTGTCGCGCTCGAGGTTGGTGCGCGCCTCCTCGAGTTCACGCTCAAGATCCGACCGTCGCTGCGTCGCTTCAGCCTCGAACTCGGCGCGAGTGCGCTCAGTCTCACGGGCCAGGGCAGCGGCACCCTCGCGGGCTTCGGTCACCTCGCGCTGGGAGGCGGTGCGGAGTTCGGCGAGCGCGTGCTCGACTTCGGCGCGCTGCGAGGCGATCTCGCGCTTGGCGTCGGCGCGAGCCTCGGCGACCTCGGTTGCGGCGGCCCCGCGGATGGCGCCGGCCTCACGGAGGGCATCCTGGCGGGCGGTCTCTGCTTCAGCCGCGGCCGCCGTGGTGATGGCGGAGGCTTCGTCATGAGCATCGCGAACGGTGCGTTCGGCCTGCGCGCGGGCTTCTGAGTTCGTGCGCTCGACCTGGTCGACGGCCTCGGCGCGAAGCTGCTGCACCTCCTGCTGCACGGCCTGACGCATCTTCTCGGCGTCGATGTCGGCTTGGCTGATGAGGCGGGTCGACTGCTCTTCTGCGACGCGGAGAGTGTTTTCGAGTTTGGTACCGAGGCCCGCATAGGTGGGGTTACCCACCTCGTCGAGTTCGGCTTGCAGGTCTTCGGCGACGGCCTGAAGACGCTTGATCTCCTTGGTCTGGTCGGTCTTGACAGTGTTCGCCTTGACCAACTCTCGGCGCAGCTCGCTGACGGCCGAGTCGACCTCTTCCTTTCGGTAGCCCCGCAGTTCGGTGCTGAAACCGGTATCTTCGGACGCCACGATCTGCTCTCCGTTCGGAAGGTCATCAGGCCACCCGCAGGACTCGCAGGCAGCCGACTGAACCCTCCGAGTGTAACGGGCCCGCATGGCGAGCGAACCGTTCGGTTCGGCGCGGGCCAGGGTTCAACCCAGCCGACTCCCAGGGCTCACCCAGATGCTCCGGTATTCTGGAATGTCCTTGTCTGACCCACCGTTCCTCATCCGCCGGGAGGCATCCACCCGTGCGATTCGTCATCGCGATCGTCGCGTTTGTCATCGCCGCCGCGAGCATTGGCCTCGGCGTCGCACAGCGCACCGTCCTCGTCGGACCCGACTCGATCTCGTCCCAGATCACGACGGGCACCGCTTCCCTGACCATCATTGATGGGGCGACGCTCAACGCCAACGCCGGCACGCAGGCGATTGAGATCGCGGGCAAAGGCGACATCATGCTCGCCTACGGCCGCACCGCGGACGTCATGGCGTGGGTCGGTGACGCCTCGTTCAACCAGGTCAGTTGGGATGCCGACACCGACAAGCTGATCTCCACGGTCGTTCAAGGCACCGACCAGGAGGTGCCGTCGCCGGTTGGGTCGGACCTCTGGGTTCGGGAATTCACCGGCACCGATATCCTCACCCGCAAGCTGAAAGTGCCCGAAGGGGTCTCGGTGATCATCGCCGCTGACGGCACGTTGCCCGCGCCATCTCGGCTCTCGATCACCTGGCCGCTCGACAACTCGGCGCCCCTCTCGGTACCGCTCGTCGTGGCGGGAATCATCGCGTTGCTCGTTGGTCTGATCACTTTTCTCTGGGCGCTGGTTCATGCGCGTCGACGTCACGGTCCGCGCCGCGCGAGCCGGAAGCTGCCGAAACGTCCGCGACCACCCCAGCTCAAGCCCGGTAAGAGGCGAGACGCCGGTGCGCCTGATCCCGATCCCGAACGCGAACTCGAGCCGGCGCGGCCAGCCGGGCGTCGTCGCGCTTTCGTCGCGACGGGAACACTGCTGGTCGGCATGCTTGCCCTATCCGGATGCGGTCCCGCCACGCCCGATCCGGCGGCTAGCTCCACGGCAGCCGCAGCTCTGGACACCACGCCGGTCGCGGTGACCGAAGGGCAGTTCGCGAAGATCTTTACGGATGTCGTGAGCGCCGTCGCCGCCGCAGATACCGCGCGCGACCCCGATCTTGCGGCCACGCGCCTCGCGGGCCCCGCTCTCGCGCTCCGCGTCGCGAACTATGCGATCCGGGGAGTCGACAGCGCCGTCGCACCACTCTCCCCGATTCCTGCCGACAAGATCAAAATTGTGCTGCCTCAGCAGACTCAGAACTGGCCGCGCAGCGTCTTCGCGGTGGTCATATCGACCGACGGCTCGATCGCGCCGGTCGGTCTGATGCTGACCCAAGATTCGCCGCGCGAGAACTACAAGGTGCACTACCTCGTGGCCCTGATCGCGACCGTTCCCAACGTGGCGCCCGTCGAACTGGGTGCCGGGGCCCAGGCAGCGTCGAATGTCCTCGGCGTGATGGCCCCCGAGGACGTCGCCGCGGCGTACGGCGGCATCCTCATCAACGGGGACGCGGCTCCTTCGTTCTCGCAGTTCCAGGCGGATGGCGACGTGCTCCGCACCGCGATCGGACCCGACTACAAAGCCCAACGCAAGAAGCAACTTCCGACCAGCGCGGCGATCGAGTTCACGAACGGCCCGGGACCCGATCCGGTGATCTCGTTTGTCACAAATGACTCCGGCCAGCTCGTCGCCGCGGTCCTTGACGACGTCGAGACCGTCACGCCGCTCGAATCCGGCTCGGCGGTCAACCCGTCGGGACAGGTGAAGGCGCTGCTCAACAAAACCGCAAGCACGAGCGGGATCACGGCGACCTACGGCGTGCAGCTCTTGTTCTACATCCCCCCGGCGGGGTCGGGCCAGCAGATCATTCTGCTCGGCTTTGCTTCCGGCCTGGTCAGCGTGACCGAGGTCGGGTAGCCCGTGGCGCTCGGCCAGCGCTGCCGACACGACAACCGCACGGGATGCCAAGCTAGGACACGATGAGCACTCCTGGACCGAGCCTGCGCGGCGCCGTCGACCTTTCTGGACTTGTGCGGCGCGCCAATACCCCGCCGCCCGTTCCGGGGTCGGTGCCCCCGCCATCCACAAGTGGTTTCGTTGTCGAGGTGAACGACGCGTCGTTTCAGCAGGTTGTCGACCTGTCGGCACGGGTTCCGGTGGTCGTGGAGTTCTACGCGGCTGGCCTGACGCCAGCGCTCGGGGCGTTGATCGAGTCATACGGCGGGCGCCTCGTGCTTGCCACCGTCGACGCGCAGGCGAACCCCGGCATCGCGGAAGCCTTCCAGGTGCGCGAAGTCCCCGCAGCCGCGGCGATCGTGGCAGGCCGTCCCGTACCGCTGTTCGTCGGCATCCCGGCCGAAGACCAGGTGCGTCAAGTGCTCGACCAGCTGCTTGACGTCGCCAAGCAGAACGGGGTCACCGGTTCGCTGACCCCGCCCGCCGAAGGCGACGAGGGCGAGGTTCCGGCTGAACCCGTCGAAGAGCCACTGCCGCCCCTGCATCAGGAGGCGTTCGACGCGATCTCGTCCGGCGACTACGCGGCTGCCGTCGCGGCGTACCAGAAGGCGATCGTGCAGAATCCTCGCGACACCCTCGCGGTCGCCGGACTCGCCCAGGCGTCCCTCTTGCTGCGGCTCGACGGCGCGGTAGCGGATGACGTGCGCAAGGCCGCGGCGGATGCTCCGGCTTCGGTCGCAGCTCAGCTCGCGGTCGCCGACCTCGATGTCAGCGGCGGCCACCTCGACGACGCGTTCGACAGGTTGCTCGAACTTTTCCCGTCGCTCGACGCTGCGGCGAAAGACATTGTGCGCGCCCGCATCCTGGAGTATTTCGAGATCGCCGGTGCCGACGACCCGCGCGTCTCGGTGGCCCGTCGCCGCCTGACCCTGCTGCTGTACTGATGCTCGAGCATCCGACACCAACGTCGAAGCCGACGATCGGCCCGGTGCGGGCTGTTGTCGCCGTACTTTTTACGATCGGGCTGCTGGCGCTCCTGGTCGAGGTGATCGCGGGTCGCGTTCTCAGGTTCGATGCGATGTGGGCGCTCATCTGGACGGGTGCCGGATGCCTCGCTCTCGCCGTGATCTGGTCTCTCGGCGGCGACTTCAGATCGTGGTTCACCGCCTCGAAGCCGTTGCGGAAGTCGATCGGACTGGTTCGCTCGGAGCCTCTCGCCGGGATCGACATCTCGGCGGCGCCCGCCGATCCAGGCGTCGTGCACGAGGTCGCCGAAGACGAGAGCCGCCTCGACCGTCGCCGCATCACCCGCCTGGTCGCCGAAGCGCAGGCCAAGGACCGCAAACTCAAGAAGCGCGACTGACCTGCGCCGGGCGCAACCACAACCCGGCAAGCGGCGGAAGGGTCAACTCGACGGACGCGGGGTGCCCGTTCCAGGCTTCCTCCGAGGCGACGACCGAGCCGTAGTTACCCACTCCCGAGCCGCCGAACTCGACCGCGTCGGTGTTGATGACTTCGTCCCACCGGCCGGCGAACGGCAGTCCGATGCGGTACGGGCCGACCGGGTTACCGCCGAAGTTCACTATGGCCGCGAGCGCTTCACCCGACGCCGACCACCGCAGGAATGCGACCACGTTGTTCTCGGGATCATTCGCGAGCCACTCGAATCCGGCTTCAACGTTGTCTTGCTCCCAGAGGGCGGGGTTCTCGCGGTAGACCCGGTTGAGCTGCGCAACCTGTCGCGACAGACCCTGGTGCGCGGGCTGGTCGAGAATCCACCAGTCGAGCCCGCGCTGCTCGCTCCACTCGGACGGCTGCCCGAACTCGGATCCCATGAAGAGCAGTTGCTTTCCGGGATGCGCCCACATGAACGACAGGAAAGCGCGCACGTTCGCGAGTTTCTGCCACTGGTCGCCGGGCATTTTGTTGAGCAGCGACCCTTTGCCGTGAACCACTTCGTCGTGCGAGATCGGCAGCAAAAAGTTCTCGCTGAACGCGTAGAGGAACGAGAAGGTGATGTCGTTGTGGTGGGATGCGCGCCACATCGGGTTCTCGTGCATGTACTGCAGCGAGTCGTGCATCCAGCCCATGTTCCACTTGAGGCCGAAGCCGAGGCCGTTGCCGCCCGTCGCGCCCGTGACTCCCGGCCACGAGGTCGACTCCTCGGCGATCATCACGATGCCGGGGTTGCGCTTGTAGGCGGTCGCGGTGACTTCCTGAAGGAACGAGATCGCGCGGAGGTTCTCGCGCCCGCCGAACTCGTTCGGCACCCATTCGCCGTCTTTTCGGGAGTAATCCAGGTACAGCATCGAGGCCACCGCGTCGACTCGGAGGCCGTCGACGTGAAACTCTTCGAGCCAGTAGAGCGCGTTCGCGACCAGAAAGTTGCGCACCTGAGACTGTCCGAAGTCGAAGACCAGCGTTCCCCAGTCGGGGTGCTCGCCCATCCTCGGGTCGGCGTGCTCGTACAGCGCCTGCCCGTCGAACTTCGCCAGCGCCCACTCGTCTTTCGGAAAGTGCGCGGGCACCCAGTCAACGAGAACGCCGATGGATGCCTGGTGCAGCCGATCGACCAGGTACTTGAAGTCATCCGGATGCCCGAATCGCGACGTCGGGGCGTAGTAGCCCGTCACCTGGTAGCCCCACGAGGGTCCGTAGGGATGCTCGGCGACCGGCAGAAACTCGACGTGCGTGAAGCCCAACTCGTGAACGTACTCGATCAACTGGTCGGCGAGTTCGCGGTAGCCGAGGCCCGGCCGCCACGATCCAATGTGCAGCTCGTAGACACTCATCGCCGAGTTGTGCGGGTCGTGGGTGGCGCGCTGGGCGAGCCAGGTCGAGTCGTGCCATTCGTAGAGCGTCTGCCCGACGACGGAGGCTGTTTTCGGCGGCACCTCGGTGTAGCGCGCCATCGGATCGGCGCGTTTCGCCCACTCGCCCGACGCGGTCAGGATTTCAAACTTGTACGCCGACCCCGGCGTGAGGCCGGGGACGAACAGTTCCCACACCCCGTTGTCGTCGAGGCGGCGCATCGCGTGCCCGAGCCCTGACCAGGAGTTGAGGTCGCCAATCAGTCGCACCGCGCGTGCGTGCGGCGCCCAGACCGAGAAGCTGGTTCCCGCGACGCCTTCGTGCGGTCGGTAGTGCGCGCCGAGCACCTTCCAGATTTGCTCGTGGCGACCCTCGGCCCAGAGGTACAGGTCGACCTCGCCGACGCTCGGCACGAACCGGTAGGGGTCATCCGCCGTCCAGGACGGGCCGTTGTCGTAGGTCGCCGTCAGTTGGTAGGCCTCGCCCTCGCCCGCCGCGTAGCCCTGCCACAGCCCGTCGGTGACGTGCTCGAGGGTGACGCTCGTGCCATCCGCCCGCATCGCGGTGACCGCCTTCGCGAGCGGTCGCACGGCGCGAATCACGAACCCTGCCGTCGTTCCCGATCCGACCGGATGCTGGCCAAGCCAGTCGTGCGGGCGGGGATGCGTGGCCGCGACCAGGGAGGCGATCAGCTCCGCATCGAGGGCCGGGAGTTCGGGGGACGCGGGTGTGGTTGGGCCCGCCATCAGTGTGACTTTCCGTACTGAACCGACAGGATGTGCACGGGTTCGGTGAACGCGTCGAGCCGCACGAAATCCGATTCCTTCCAGGTCCACTTCTGGTCGGTGATCAGCTCGTGCACGTCGAACGGCGCACCGGGTTCGAGCCCGAGTTCGCGCACGTCGAGGTGCACGATCGTTTCGCGCACCGCGTGCGGGTCGAGGTTGGCGACGACGATGATGCCGTCCGGCCCGCCGGCGCCGGTGAACTCCGCCGCCAGGAACTTCGAGTAGACCAGCACCGAGTCGTCGTCGCTCCAGTGAACCCGAAGGTTGCGCAACTGCAGCAGGGCCGGATGTTCGCGGCGGATCGCATTGAGCCGCCTGAGGTAGGGCGCGAGCGTGCGACCCGTCGTATCGGCGCGCGCCCAATCCCGCTGCTTGAATTCGTACTTCTCGTTGTCGAGGTTCTCTTCGCTGCCGGGTCGAGCGACATCCTCGAAGAGTTCGTACCCGGCGTACACGCCCCACGACGGCGACGCTGTGGCCGCGATCGCGGCGCGGATTTTGTAGGCCGGCGGTCCGCCGAATTGCAGGAACTCGGTGAGGATGTCCGGCGTGTTCACGAACAGATTCGGGTGCAGGTAGTCGGCTGATTCGGTCGCCAGGTCGTGGAGAAACTCTTCGAGCTCCGGCTTCGTGTTGCGCCAGGCGAAGTAGGTGTACGACTGCTGAAACCCCGCCTCGGCAAGAGCCGCGAGCATCGGGGGGCGGGTGAAGGCCTCGGCGAGGAACACGACCTCGGGGTGCGTCTCGGCCACCCGGGTGAGCAGCCACTCCCAGAACCACAGCGGTTTCGTGTGGGGGTTGTCGACCCGGAAGA
Source organism: Pseudolysinimonas sp. (assembly GCF_039912695.1). Lineage (GTDB taxonomy): Bacteria > Actinomycetota > Actinomycetes > Actinomycetales > Microbacteriaceae > Pseudolysinimonas_A. Next base: position 26,457 of record NZ_JBDSPJ010000019.1, on the reverse strand, counting down.
TCTCCACCCCCTGTGCGATCCAGTACTCCACGATGCGCAGCACCTCGGCGCTGAGCCCCTCGGGGTCGGTGTCGAAGTTCAGCGGGTAGATGTCTTGGTACCGCTTGGGGGGGTTCTCGGCGTAGGCGATCGAGCCGTCTGAGCGGTGCGTAAACCATTCGGGATGCTCGGTCACCCACGGGTGGTCAGGGGAGCACTGCAGTGCGAGGTCGAGGGCAACTTCGAGCGCATTCGCCTGTGCCTGCGCGAGAAAGAAGCGGAAGTCGGCGAGCGTGCCCAGGTCGGGGTGGATGCTGTCGTGCCCGCCGGCCGTGCCATCTGCGAGCGCACCGCCGATGGCCCACGGGCTGCCCGGGTCGTTCGGCCCGGCCTCGGCGGCGTTGTTCGGCCCCTTGCGAAAGGCGGTGCCGATCGGATGGATCGGCGGGAGATACACGACGTCGAATCCCATCGCGGCGACGGCCGGCAGCCGTTTGGCCGCGGTGCGGAACGTGCCCGACGTCCAGCTGCCGTCCTTCGCCTTCTGGGCGCCCTCTGATCGGGGGAAAAACTCGTACCAAGATCCGACGGCGGCGCGAGCGCGTTCCACTCGCAGAATCTGCTCGTCAGAAGTGGTGGTCAGCGACACCAGAGGGTGCGCGGAAATGGCCTTCGCGAGTCGCGCGTCGTGGGCAACCTTGAGCCGAGCGGCCGGGGTCAGGCCGGTGTCGCCGAGGGCGCGGGCGGCGTCGGCGAAGACCTTGCCCCACCCGAGCTCGAGCAGAGCGACCCCGTCAGCGAAGATGACGTCGGCATCCTGACCGGTCAGGATCTGTTGTGGGTGCAGCTTCAGGTCGGCAGCGTGCAGCCAGGTCGCCCAGTCATCGCTACTTGCACTCACCCGCCAGCGCCACAGCCCGGGGGTGTCGATCAGGACGTCGGCCCGCATCCGGTCGGTGCCCTTGGCGGTTTCGGTCATCGGGTGGCGGGTCTCGGTGCCGGACGGGTCGAACAGCTCGAGTTCGACACGCAGCAGGTCGTGACCTTCGCGGAAGACCGTCGCCTCGAACGGCACGACCTCGCCGACGAAGGAGTTTGCAGCCCACAGGTTCTCGTGCTGACGCGGTCGAAGATCGCGGATCGGGATGCGACCGAGCCGTCCCGGACCTGTGACCGCGAGACCGGGGGGGACGACGGAATCGGCGACCATGACTCGACCGTACCGCGCGCGGGCCGGTGTAACGAGTCGCGCGAAACCTCGCGTTAACGCGCCGCCTCTAGGCTCGATCCTCGTGAAAGCCATTCGTCGGTTCACGTCCGGCCCGTGCTTCCCGAGAGCCTGGCGGCCCTTGACGAACTCGCGGCGAACCTGCGCTGGTCGTGGCATCAGCCGACGATCGAGCTGTTCCGCGAGATCGCCCCCGAGGCGTGGGATGAGGATGCCGACCCGGTCGGCCTGCTCGGCGCTGTTGCGCCCGAGCGGCTCGCCGACCTCGCGGCAGACGGTGGCTTCGTCGCCCGTGCGAACGCGCTTGTCGACGACCTGCGCAGCTATCTGCGCGAACCCCGGTGGTACCAGACGCTCGGCGCCGACGCTCCGACGACGATCGCCTACTTCTCGCCCGAGTTCGGGATCGCCGCCGCGCTGCCCCAGTATTCAGGGGGCCTCGGCATCCTGGCCGGCGATCACCTCAAAGCCGCATCAGACCTCGGGGTGCCGATCATCGGGGTCGGGCTGTTCTATCGGGCGGGGTATTTTCGCCAAGCGATCTCGCGCGAAGGGTGGCAAGAGGAGAGCTACCCGGTCGTCGATCCTGACGGGCTGCCGATGAGCGTGCTGCGCAATCCCGACGGGTCGGCCGCCCAGGTGGTGCTCGCTCTGCCCGAAGGTCGCGGCCTGACCGCTCGCATCTGGCGTCTCGACGTCGGTCGGGTTCCGCTGCTGCTGCTCGACACCGACGTTCCCGAGAACGACGAAGAACTCCGCGGCGTCACCGATCGCCTGTACGGCGGGGGCGGCGAGCACCGGCTGCTGCAAGAACTGCTGCTGGGCATCGGCGGCATCCGCGCTGTCGGGCTGTACACGTCGCTGGTCGGGCGACCTGCGCCCGAGGTCTTCCACAGCAACGAGGGGCACGCGGGATTCCAGGGGCTGGAGCGCGCAGCCGACCTGATCGGCCAGGGTCTGACCTTCGCCGAGGCGCTGCGTGCTGTGCGCGCGGGAACCGTTTTCACGACGCACACCCCGGTCCCTGCCGGGATCGACCGGTACGACGCATCCCTCATTCAGCGCTACTTCTCGGGCGACCTGCTGCCCGGAGTCGATGTCGCTGACGTGCTCGCGCTCGGCGCCGAACCGGATGCCCCGACCGGACCCGACGCCCCGCCGCCGAGCTTCAACATGGCCGTGATGGGACTGCGGCTCGCGCAGCGCGCGAACGGCGTCTCGAAGTTGCACGGGCAGGTGAGCCGCGGGATGTTCCAGGCGCTCTGGCCAGGCTTCGACGTCGACGACATCCCGATCGGATCGATCACGAACGGCGTCCACGCGCCGACCTGGACCGACCCCGAGGTGAAGGCGCTCGCCGCCGACAAACTGAGAACCGCAGACACCACGGCCGCCGATTGGGCCTCGGAGGGCGTCAGCGATGGCGACCTGTGGGCGCTGAAAGGCAGGATGCGCGCGAACCTCGTCGAGGATGCACGCCGCCGGATGTCTGCCGCCTGGGCCGAAGAGAACCCCGGAATCGCCGACCCCGCCTGGTTCGGCGGGCTGCTCGACCCGAACGTTCTGACCATCGGTTTCGCGCGCCGGGTGCCGACCTACAAGCGCCTCACCCTGATGCTGCACGACCCCGAGCGGCTGCGTGCGCTGTTGACCAACCCGGAGCGGCCGATTCAGCTCGTCATCGCCGGCAAGTCGCACCCGGCCGACGACGAGGGCAAGCGGCTCATCCAGAAGTTGGTCGAGTTCTCGCAGGCTCCCGACGTGCGTCAGCGCATCGTGTTCTTGCCGAACTACGACATCGGGATGGCGCGGCGGCTGTATCCGGGCTGCGACATCTGGCTGAACAACCCGCTACGACCGCTCGAAGCGTGCGGAACGTCGGGCATGAAAGCCGCGATGGGCGCAGCGCTCAACCTGTCGATTCTCGACGGCTGGTGGAACGAGTACTACGACGACCACAACGGCTGGGCCATTCCGACGGCTGACAGTGCGGGTGACGGGGCCGAACGCGACGCACTCGAGGCGTCGTCGCTCTACGACCTGCTCGAGCACCAGATCACGGCGCGTTTCTACGAACGGGATGCTGACGGCATCCCGACCAAATGGGTCGCCGACATGCGCCACACGCTCGCCACCCTGTCGCCCGCGCTCTCGGCGGATCGGATGGTCACCGAGTACGTGCAGCAGATGTACACCCCCGCTGCGCTCGCCGAACGCACGATCTCGGCGTCGTCATTCCAGCCGGCCCGGGATCTCGCGGCCTGGGTCTCGCGCGTCACTGCGGCCTGGCCCGCGGTGCATGTCACCCACGTGGAATCCGGGGGAGTGGATGCTTCCGCCCAGCTCGGCGAGCAGTTGCACGTGCGCGCCTACGTCGAGTTGGGCGACCTGCAACCCGACGACGTCAAGGTGGAGCTGGTCTACGGTCGGGCTCGCGACGGCGACCTGCTGAGCGACATTGCGCGGCTGCGGCTCGACCTCGAAGGGCACGAACCGGGATCGCCCGCGACCTTCCAGGGCAACGTCACGCTGTCGCGATCCGGCCCGTTCGGCTACACCGTGCGCGTGGTACCCAACCACCCGCTGCTCGCCACACCCGCCGAGTTGGGGTTGCTCGCCGTCGCGTGAGCGGCTATTTGCCCAACTTTGGGGTCATTTCGAGGTGTGAGACCCCGTTCTTGGGCAAATAGGGCGTTCTTGGGCCGGTGGCTAGCGCGCGATGTCGGCGATGGTGGCGTTGGTCGCGCGGATCAGGTCGACGGGCGCGAGTTCCAGGTCGAACCCGCGTCGACCGCCGCTGACGAATACCGTGTCCCACAGTTCAGCGGTCTCGTCGAGCACTGTCGGATGGGCGGACTTCTGCCCGATCGGAGAGATGCCGCCGACGAGGTAGCCGGTCTTGCGTTCGGCGACCGCCGCATCCGCCATCGTTGCGCGTTTTCCCCCGAGGGTCGTCGCGAGAGCCTTGAGGTCGAGTTTGCCCGTGACGGGCACGATGCCGACAACGAGGGTGCCGTCGACATCCACAAGCAGAGTTTTGAACACCCGATCAGGCTCGACGCCCAGCTCCGACGCGGCCTCGGCGCCGAAATCGGTCACCGCGGGGTCGTGCTGATACGCGTGCTCGGTGAACGAGACTCCGGCCGCCCGCAACGCGACGGTTGCCGGAGTGCTCACGTCGAAATCCGGACTGTTGGCAGGATGTCGGATGCGACTAGCGGTATCGCGACGTGGCCGCAGTGAACACGAGGAACAAGGTCACCATGCCGATGCCGAGGACCGCGAGCACGATGCCGACAATCAAGCCGGCCATCGCCATCCCACGACCCGAATTGGGGTTACCCATCAGTTCCCGACGCTTGGCCGCCTGAAGGCCCAGTGCCGAGAGGACGATTCCGGCGATCGGTCCGAGGAAGGAGAGGACGAGCCATCCCGCAGACGAGACGATCAGACCGGCGAGCGCCAGTCCGTTGGTGGCCTGACCCGGAGCGCCGTAGGGCTGGGCGGCATAGGGGGAGTTGGTGTAAGCCGGGGTCGCGCTATACACGGGTGGTGCCGGGAAGCCGGGTGTAGCTGTGTAGCCGGGAGTCGCTGTGTTGACGGGTGTTGCGGTGTAGCCGGGTGCTGTGTAGCCAGGAGTCGCGGTGTAGCCGGGTGTTGCGGTGTAGCCGGGAGTCGCTGTGTAGCCGGGAATCGGAGCGTACGGGTCGGCGCGTACCGGGATGGGAGCAATCGCGCCGAAAGTGAAACCAGAGGTGTCGACCGGCGCGACCGGCGGCACCGCAGGTGTCACTACCGTCGACTGGTCCGGCGAAACTTGGGTCGCCCCCGCGGCGGTCGAGTCGCGGCGGCTATCCGACCAACTGGCGCCGTTCCACCAACGCTCTCCAGAGGGCTTCTCCGGATCGGCATACCAACCGGCTTGCGGCGTCGAGGAGTCAGCCATGCGAAGAATCTACCGGACCGGCTGCGCACACCTAATGCGCGCGAAACAGCAACATCGAGGTCGGCCCGACCGGCAGCACCTCACCCGGCGCGTGCTCGGGTTCGCGGTCGCTGATGTCGTCCTGCGAGGAGTCCCAGAGCAGCGTGTAGCCCGACACCCCGTCGTGCGTCGGTAGCGTCACGGTGACGTCGGTTTCGAGGCCGTGCACGACGAGCAGAATGCGGTTGAACTCCTCGAACTCGGGAGTCGAGGCCGCGAGGTACTGCAGCGTGCGTTCGCCGGGGGAGTCCCAGTCATCCATCGTCATCGAGATGCCCTGTTTGTTGTACCAGTCCATCTGGCTGGCGCTCGGGGTGTTCTCGCCGAACCGGCCGTACCGCACCGGGCGTAGGGCGGGGTTCTCGCGGCGGAGCCGGATGAGTTGGGTCGTCACTGCGGCGAGCTCGCGCTGCCAATCCTCACGCTCCCAGCTGAGCCAGGTGAGTTCGGAATCGTGACAGTACGCGTTGTTGTTGCCGCGCTGGGTGCGGCCAAATTCATCCCCCGCGGTCATCATCGGCACGCCGCCCGAGAGCAGCAGGGTGCCGAGCAGATTCCGGATGGCGCGGCGCCGCGTTGCGAGGATCGTCGCATCGGTCGTCGGACCCTCTGCGCCGTGGTTGAACGACTTGTTGTCGTTTGACCCGTCGCGGTTGTTCTCGCCGTTACCGATGTTGTGTTTTTCGTCGTACGACACCAGGTCCCACGCGGTGAAGCCATCGTGTGCGGTGATGAAGTTGACGCTCGCAAGCGGGCCGCGCTCGAGGGCGAAGACGTGGTTGGAGCCGGCGATGCGGCGGGCGAGCGACCCGATCCCCTCACTCGGGATGCCGTCCGCAGAACGGGCGTCGGCGATGTCACGCAGCCAGAAGTTACGCATCCGGTCGCGGTAGCCGTCGTTCCACTCGGAGTAGCCGTCGGGAAAGTTGCCGACCTGCCAGCCGCCCATGCCGATATCCCACGGTTCGGCGATCATCTTGGTGCCCGCCAGTTGCGGGTCGTCGCGAATCGCGAGCAGCAGCGGATGCTCGGGGTCGAAGTCGGCGGCAGCGTTACGGCCCAGCGTCGCCATCAGGTCGAAGCGGAACCCGTCGATCTGTACCTCGTTGGTCCAGTACCGCAGTGAGTCGAGCACGAGTCGCTGCGCGGCGGGAAGTGAGAAGTCGAGAGTGTTGCCGCATCCGGTCGTGTCGATGTAGCTACCGTCCGCGCTCTGCCGGTAGTACGACGCGTTGTCGATGCCGCGAAAACTGTTGGTCGGGCCGCCGCGACCCTCCTCCGAGGTGTGGTTGTAGACGACGTCGAGCACGACCTCGAGGCCGGCTTCGTGCAGCAGTTTCACCATGCCCTTGAACTCGCGCAGCACAGCACCGGTGCCGCCGACCTGGGCCTCGCGCGTCGCGTAGGCCGCGTGCGGGGTGAAGAAGTTGAGCGTGTTGTAGCCCCAGTAGTTGATCAGACCCATCTTCTGCAGGCGCTGTTCGCTGACGCTCTGATGCACCGGCAGCAGTTCGACGGTCGTGACGCCGAGGTCTTTCAGATACTCGATCGCCGCCGGATGAGCGAGGCCCGCGTAGGTGCCGCGCAACGCGTCCGGGATGCCGGGGTGCAGTTTCGTGAACCCCTTGACATGGGCTTCGTAGACGACGGCGTGGTCGAGCGAGATGCCGGGTTTCGCGACGCCCCCCCACTCGAAGGCGTCGTCTTGCACGTAGCCGCGCCAGTCGCCGGTCGAGGTGCGGGCCAGGCCGCGCGTGTAGGGGTCGAGGAGGTTCTTGGTGGCGTCGAACGCGTGGGTCGGACCCTTCGGACCGCGAGCCCGGATCGCGTAGTAGGTGCCGGTTTTCAGGGCGGTGGTGGTGGTGCTCCAGACGCCGTCGGCATCCCGAGTCAACGGAATCGTGGTACCCGCAAACGACGGATCCTTACCCTCAAACACGCACAGATCCACGCCGGTCGCGTTCGCGCTCCAGACCCGAATACTGCCTCCGTCGGGCCCGACCCGCACGCCGAGATCGCTGAGCGGATCGGCGGGTGGCATGCGATCCAGCGTATGGGTTCCTAGGGTGGCTCTATGGACATCGGATCGCGCGTGCATCCCGCCCCGTCGGTGTACCTCGACCACGCCGCGACCACGCCGATGTCACCGTCGGTGCGAGCCGCGTACGTCGACGCGCTCGCGGTTGTCGGCAACCCCTCGTCGATCCACGCGCACGGTCAGGCGGCGCGGGACCTGCTCGAGACCGCACGCGAGAAGGTCGCGGTGTCGCTGGGCGCCGATCCGGTTGAGGTCATCTTCACGGGGGGTGGCACCGAGGCGGTGAATCTCGCGGTGAAGGGGCTGTTCTGGGCTCGCGCGCCTCGCCGCGTCATCCTCTCTTCTCGCGCGGAGCATCACGCGACCCTCGACAGCATCGACTGGTTGGTGCGGCACGAGGGTGCGTCGGTCGAATGGATCGACGTGGATGCCGTGGGCCGGCTGTCGCTCAGCTCGCTTGAGAGGGCCTTGAGCTTCGATCGCGAACGGGTGGCCTTGGCATCCTTCCTCTGGGCGAACAATGAGGTCGGCACATTGCAACCGGTTTCTTCGATCGTCGAGCTGTGTCGGGCCGCCGGAGTGCCGGTGCATCTCGACGCGATCGCCGCGTACGGGTCGGTGCCGATCGACGTGCACATGGTCGGTGCGGACGTGGTGAGCGTCTCGGCGCACAAGATCGGCGGACCGGTCGGAATCGGCGCCCTCGTCGTCGCGCGCACTGCCACCGTCGAACCGCTGGTGCACGGCGGCAACCAGCAGCGGGTGCGCTCGGGTACGCAGGATGCGGCCGGAGCCGCGGCCTTCGCCGCCGCGGCCGACCTGATCGTGCTCGGCGATCCGCGCCTGACTGGGCCGCGCGACCGGCTTGTGGCGGGCCTCTCCGCGCTGCCGGGAGTCACGATCCGCGGCGACCTCTCGCCGGAGGGCCGGCTGCCGGGAAACGTGCACGCGACCTTCGACGGCTGCGACGGCGACGCCCTGCTCTACCTGCTCGACGAGGCCGGGTTCTCGGTCTCGACCGGCTCCGCCTGTCAGGCCGGCGTCAGCGAGGTCTCGCACGTGCTGCTCGCCATGGGCGTGCCCGAGGTCGAGGCCCGCGGTGCCCTGCGATTCACCCTGGGCCACGAGACCGGGATGCGCGCGATCGAAGCCCTGCTCGCTGTGCTGCCGAGCGTGCTCGCCCAGGCCCGCACGGCATCCGTCCGCTCGTCCTAAAGATCCTCCGAGAGGTCCCCTGCGAGACGTGATGCCCGCCGCGCGGCCTGTTCCACGGGATCGGGGATCGGCAGCGACGCCAGCAGGCGTTTCGTGTAGGGGTCCTGCGGTGAGCCCAGCACCTTCGCGGTCGGCCCCTGCTCGGCGATCTCCCCGTTGTGCAACACGACGATGCGGTGCGCGAGCACGTCGACGACGGCGAGGTCGTGCGTGATGAACAGCGCGGCGAAACCGAAACGCTCTTGCAGTTCGGCGAACAGTTCGAGCACACGGGCCTGCACCGAGACGTCGAGCGCGCTGGTCGGTTCATCGGCGATCAGCAGTTTCGGGTCGAGGGCGAGGGCACGCGCGAGGGATGCCCGCTGACGCTGCCCGCCGCTCAACTCGTGCGGAAAGCGGTCGCCGTACGCGGCCGGCAGTTGCACAGCCTCGAGAAGTTCGTCGACCTTGTCGCGTGCCGCGCCCGCGTCCCGTGCCGCGCCGTGCACGATGAGCGGCTCGGCGACGCACTGCGCGATCGTCAGCAGCGGGTTGAACGAGGTCGCCGGGTCCTGGAAAACGAACCCGAGCTCGCGGCGCATGGGGCGAAACTCGCGTTCGGATGCCGTGGCCAGGTCGGTGCCGAGCACCCTCAGAGACCCGCCGGTGACCTTGGTGAGGCCGGCCATCGCCCGACCGATCGTGGTCTTACCCGAACCGCTCTCGCCGACGAGGCCGAGCACTTCTCCGGGTCCGATCTCGAAGTCGACATCATGGACGGCAACGAACCCCTTCCGACCAAACCGTCCCGGGTATTCGATTTCGAGCCCCTGTGCGACCACCACCGGTTCTGCGGCGGGGTTGTCCCGGTACTGGCGATCCACGATCTCGAGGCGCGGGACCGCCGCCAGCAGCAGCTTCGTGTATTCGTCTTTCGGCGACGCGAACAACTCCCGCACGGGAGCTGTCTCGACGATCTCGCCGTGATACATCACCGCGACTCGGTCGGCCAGGTCGGCGACGACGCCCATGTTGTGGGTGATGAGCACGATCGCGGTGCCGAACTCATCGCGCAGGGTACGCAGCAGGTCGAGAATTTCGGCTTGAACGGTCACGTCGAGTGCAGTCGTTGGTTCGTCAGCGATGATCACGCTCGGCTCAAGCGACAGGGCCATCGCGATCACGATGCGTTGCTTCTGACCGCCCGAGAACTGGTGCGGGTACTCGTCGATGCGCTTCTCGGGGTCGGGGATGCCGACCTTACGCAGCATGTCGATCGCCGTGGCGCGCGCATCCTTCTTCGAGACTTTGCCGTGGGCGCGAAGCCCTTCCGTGAGCTGCCAGCCGACCGTGTAAACCGGGTTGAGGGCGGCCGACGGCTCCTGGAAGATCATCGCCGCCTCGACGCCGCGCAATTCGCGCACCTTGCGCCGGCTCAGGCCGACGACATCCGTTCCGCTCAGAATCACGGCGCCGTCGACGCGCGCGGTTTCGGGAAGGAGACCCAGGATGCTGCGCGCCGTCACGGTTTTGCCCGAGCCGGATTCTCCGACGATCGCCAACACTTCGCCGGGCCGCACGTCGAGGTTCACACCGCGGACCGCCGCGACGTCTCCCCCGTCGGTCGCGAACGTGATGTCGAGGTTCTTGATCTGAACCGCGAACTCGGCGGCGCGGGAGGCAGCTGACTTCAGGTGGGCGGTTTTCACGGGTCCGGTCACGGGCATCAGAGTGTTTCCCCGAGTTCCTCGCGCGCGGTGGGCTCGGTCGCGGCCACCTGGTCTGCGGGCGTCGCGCCCACTGGCGTCGCGCGCACGGCCGTCGCGCCCACTGCCGTCGCGCCCTCGGCCGTCGCACCCTCGGCCCGTCGGCGAGTCCGCAGCCGTGGGTCGGCGAGGTCGTTGAGACTTTCGCCGATCAGGGTGATGCCGAGCACGATGAGCACAATCGCGAGTCCGGGCGGCACGGCCGTCCACCAGATGCCACTCGTCACGTCGCTCTTCGCGCGGTTGAGGTCGTAGCCCCACTCGGCGGCGGCGGTCGGCTCAATGCCGAATCCGAGGAAGCCCAGGGCGGCAAGGGTCAGGATCGCCTCGGACGCGTTGAGCGTGAAGATCAGCGGCAGGGTGCGGGTTGAGTTGCGCAACACGTGGCGGAACATCACTCGGGCCGTGCTCGCACCGATCACGCGGGCGGACTCGACGAACGCTTCCGACTTCACCCGCACGACCTCGGCGCGGATGACGCGGAAGTACTGCGGCACAAAGACCACGGTGATCGAGATCGCCGCGGCCGTGATGCCGCCCCAGAAACTCGACTGCCCTCCCGAGATGACGATCGCGGCGACGATGGCCAGCAGCAGGCTCGGGAACGCGTAGACCGCGTCGGCAACGACGACCAGGATGCGGTCGAGCCAGCCGCCGAAGTAGCCCGAGACCAGACCGAGCAGCACGCCGATCACGATCGACAGCACGACCGACACGACGATCGCAAGAAGTGCGGTGCGGGTGCCCCAGATGACCCGCGAAAGCACGTCGTAGCCGCCGACAGTGGTACCGAGGAGGTGCTCGGCGCTCGGCGGATCCTGTGCGCCGAACAATTGCCCGTCGAGGCGCAACTGGTTATAGGAGTAGGGGGCAAAGAGTGGCCCGAAGATCGCCAGCAGCACGAAGAAGCCGGTGATCACGAGGCCGGTGATCAGCATCCCGCGCTGCAGCCCGACGCTCTGGCGCAACTGGTGGATGATCGGCAGCCGCCGGATGCGCTCCCGGATCCCCATCAGAACCTCACCCGGGGGTCGATGACAGCCGCGACGATGTCGACGATGAAGTTGCTGAGGGCGACGATCACCGCGAGCAGGGCGACGATACCCTGCACGGCAACGAAGTCGCGTTTGCCGAGATAGAACGCCAACTCGAACCCGAGTCCGCGCCATTCGAAGGTGGTTTCGGTCAGCACCGCACCGCCGAGCAGCAGGGCCACCTGCAAGCCGATCACGGTGATGATCGGGACCAGTGCCGGACGGAATGCGTGCCTACTGACCAGGCGGTACTCACTCACGCCGCGCGAGCGGGCGGCGTCGACGTACTCCCGACCGAAGGTGCCGATGACGTTGGTGCGCACCAGGCGCAGGAAGATGCCGGCGGTGAGCAGCCCGAGCGTCAGACCGGGAAGCACCGCGTGCCACAGCACGTCACCGGGAGCCGCCGCGTTGCCCGAGCGGAAGGCGTCGATCAGGTAGATGCCGGTCGGATCGTGAAGTTTCGACAACACGATTTCGGTGCGAGTACTCGCGCGTCCCGCGATCGGGAACCAGCCCAGCCCCACCGAAAACACCAGTTTGAGCAGCAGGCCAGCGAAGAAGACCGGGGTCGCGTACGCGAGGATTGCCAAAATGCGCAGCACCGCATCCGGCCATCTGTCGCGCAGATAGGCGGCAAGCATCCCGAGCGGAATGCCGACGATCACGGCGACGAGCAGGGCGTAGATCGCGAGCTCGAGGGTTGCCGAGCCGTAGCGCAGCAGCACGTCGGAGATCAGTTGGTTGTCGGTGATCGTGCGACCGAACTGGCCGGTGAAAACCTGGCCGAGGTATTCCAGGTACTGGGTGATGATCGGCCGGTCGTAGCCGGCCTGGTGGATGCGCTCCTGCAACTGGTCAGGGGTGAGGCGGTCACCGACGGATGCCGTGATCGGGTCGCCCGTCAGGCGCATCAGAAAGAACACCATCGTGACGAGGATGAACACCGTCGGGATGATGAGCAAGAACCGCACGACGAGGTAGCGCCAGAACGTTCCGACACCCGCGCGGCGTCGCACGGGAGTCGCGGTCGCGGTCGTCATCACTGCCTATCTTCGCCCAGCTGCGAATGGATGGAGAAACGGGGTGGCTGAGAAACCTCAGCCACCCCGTTCAGTTACTTCAGTTCGGTACGGGTCAGCCCTTGACGAGCGACGAGTAGCGGAACTTGTTCGACGCGTCGAGCACGACACCGGTGATGTCGGTACCCGTCACGGCAACCTCGTGGCCCTGCAACAGCGGCAGGGTCGAGATCTCGGTCGACACCTTGTCCTGGATGCTCTCCAGCTCAGCGGTTCGCTTGTCGGCATCCAGCTCGCTCGCCTGGTCGACGATCAACTTGTCGACGTCGGCGTTCTTGTAGTGGTTGTTGAAGAAGCTGCCGTCCGACTTGAAGAACACCGTGAGGTAGTTCTCGCCGTCCGCGTAGTCCGGGAACCATCCGAGCTGGTAGATCGGGTAGCCGTCCTTCGAGTACTCGGTCTTGTAGGTGACCCACTCGGTCGAGTTGAGCGTGACCGTGAACAGCCCCGACTCATCGAGTTGGCTCTTGATCAGCGCCCACTCGTCCGCAGACGCGCTGCCGTAGTGGTCCGGGTTGTACTGGATGTTAAGGGCCAGCGGCGTCGTGATGCCGGCGTCGGCGAGAAGCTGCTTCGCCTTGGCGGTGTCAGCACCGCCCTTGCCATCGCCGTACTTGTCCTCGAACACCGGGGTCGCGCCGTTCAGGCCATCGGGGATGTACGAGTACAGCGGCACGAACGCGCCCTTGTACACCTGGTCCGAGATTTCCTGACGGTTGATCGTGTCGGCGATCGCCTGGCGAACGGCAAGAGCCTTGGCCGGGTCGGCGTCAGCGGTCGCGGTACCGAAGGGCATGGTCGCGAAGTTGAACACCATGTAGCGGATCTGGCCACCGGGGCCGTCAAGAACGCTCACCTTGCTGTCACCGCGGAGGTCCTCGATGTCGGTGGGGTTCAACGAACGGTAGGCGATGTCGACAGCACCGGACTGCACGTCGAGCTTCAGGTTCGACGGGTCGGTGTAGTACTTCACCGTGATGTCGCTGGTTTTCGCCGCGCCATACTGGCCCGCATACGCGGTGTTCGGCGCGTAGGTGATCAGCTTGTTGAAGTCGAAGTTCGAGATCACGTACGGACCCTCGAACGCGTTGGCGTCAACGATGTCCTTGTCGGGCGTGATCGCCGTCGCCGAGAACACATCCTCGTCCACGATCCAGGCGGCCGGGCTCGACAGGATCTTCGGGAAGATCACGTCGTTCTCGGTCTTCAGGGTGAAGACGACCGTCACGGCATCCGGGGTGTCAATGTGGTCGAGGTTGCCCAGCAGGTAGGCGGGGCCGCTCGGGTCATTGATCTTCACCTGACGGTCGAACGAGAACTTGACGTCCGACGAGGTGAGCGCGTTGCCGTTGGCGAACTTCAGGTCGGGCTTCAGCACGACCGTGTACTCGGTGGGGCTGGTGTACTCGGCGCTCACCGCAATGTCGGGCTTGACATCCGACTCGCCCTGGGCGGAGTCGAGCAGGGTCGCGAAGACCTGGGTCTGAACGGCCAGTGAACCGTTGTCGTACGAGCCGGCCGGGTCGAGCGTGGTCAGCGGGTCGGTCGTGCCGATGATGATGCTGTTGTCTGCGGTGGCGGCGGTACCCCCCGCGCAACCGGCGAGGGCGAATGCCGCGATCAGCGGGATTGCCAGGATCACCGCGCGCGTGCGCACGGTCTTTCGAACGGAAACCATGTCCGTTGTGCCTCTTTCTCTTGAGTGCAGAGTGCGCGTTTTACAACCGCTCCCTGTGTGGTCCTTCTGTCCTAACACACCAACGGCTGGGAATCCCGACTCGTAACGTCATCGCAACACAACGATCCGTTACCGATTCGCCCCGTTACCCTGGGATCGTGAAGGTTCTGGCGGCGATGAGTGGGGGCGTCGACAGCGCCGTCGCCGCAGCGCGCGCGGTCGAGGCCGGCCACGACGTCGTCGGCGTGCACCTGGCGCTTTCCCGCAACCCCGGCACGCTGCGCACCGGCAGTCGCGGGTGTTGCACGATCGAAGACTCGATGGATGCCCGCCGCGCGGCGAACCTGCTCGGCATCCCGTTTTACGTCTGGGATTTCAGCGAGCGCTTCCAAGAGGCGGTGGTGGATGATTTCATCGCCGAGTATGCGGCAGGTCGCACCCCGAACCCGTGCCTGCGCTGCAACGAGCGCATCAAGTTCGCCGCCCTGCTCGAGAAGGCCGTGGCGCTCGGCTTCGATGCCGTCGCGACCGGGCACTACGCCAACGTCACGACGGATGCCGACGGCAACAAGCAGTTGCACCGTGCGGCGGCCTGGGCGAAAGACCAGTCCTACGTGCTCGGGGTTCTCACCGCCGACCAGATCGCGCACGCGATGTTCCCGCTCGGGGCCACGCCGTCGAAGGCCGAAGTGCGGGCCGAGGCTGAGGCACGCGGCCTGACCGTTGCGCAGAAGCCCGACTCGCACGACATCTGCTTCATTCCGGACGGCGACACTCGCGGCTGGCTCGCCGACAAGGTCGGCGCCGAGCCGGGCGCGATTCTCGACCGGGCCGGAGAGCGGATCGGCACCCACGCCGGCGCCGTGGCATTCACGATCGGTCAGCGCAAAGGTCTCGACATCGGCTACCCGACCGACGACGGCAAGCCGCGCTTCGTGCTCGAGATCCGGCCGAAGACGAACGAGGTCGTGGTCGGGCCGCGGGAGGCGCTCGCCCTGCGCGAACTCGCCGGGTCGCGGGTTTCGTGGGCCGGGCTGCCGCCCGAGGATGCCGACATCCCGTTCGCCTGCGACGTTCAGGTGCGCGCGCACGCCGACCCGGTTCCCGCGATGGTGCGCATGCTTGGGGACGAACTGGTGATCACGGTCGATCAACCGCTGTTCGGCGTCTCGCCGGGACAGAGCGCCGTGATCTACGTCGGTACCCGGGTGCTCGGTCAGTGCACGATCGATCGCACGGTCAGCGCCGTGGCCGTGGGTGCATGAGTCGTCGGGGTGTCGCCCTTTTCGTAGCCGTCGCGGTGCTTGCGGCCAGCGTCCTCACCGCGTGCACGCCGAATCGCCCGAACGAGGCGATCGACTGGCTGAAAGGCCGCCACGGCGTCATCGGCGCGACGGTCCTGGCCGACCACTCGGACGCGTTCGCCAGCGGCGGCACGATCCGCGGCGAGCTCGACCCGGCCATCTCTGAAACCGACCTCGACAAGCTGGTGGATGAGGTTCAGGGCTATCTGAATGACCACGGGGAGGTCAGCATCCGGCTCGGTCGCAACGGTGTGGACTTCGGCGTCTACATCGACGACGGCGACACCGGGATCGGGCGCGACCTGTGGACCCGGGCGTCGGGCATCAGCGGACTGGTCAGCGGGGTGGCGAGTGGCGCGACGATTCTGATGCGGGTGCTGCGACCCGACGCGGCCACGACCCTGCGGGCTCTCGAACGGGTTGTCGTCGATGTCGAAGATCGCTACCCGGTCGCGATCGAACTGGAGGCGTTCCGCAGCGCGGAGGCTCTCGCGGCGACAGCCTCCGACGATGACTTCTTCGGTGGTCTTCAAGACCTGAACGCCCTCGGCTACCAGGTAGCGGCAGGATGCTCACCCACCACCGTCGTGCAGACTTTTGCTCTCGACCTCGCCGCCGATAACCGAGTGGATGGCGGAACGCTCGACCTCTGCAACGGACTCGACGTGCAGTATGCGGCCGGTGTTGACATGGCTCAGGTGGTGACTGAGACGCGCACTCGCCTCGAATCCGACGAGCTGGCGGCGTTCCCGGTGACGGTTGCGCAAGCCGCGGGTGGGTTCGCCGACGCCCACCACGTGGAGGTCACGCCCGGGGATGCCGCTCTGCTCGACATCGTTCCAGCGCTCGCGGCGCAGGATCCGTCGGTCTATTACTCCCTCGACGCTGCCCGCAACCTGGTGCTGACCGACTGGGAGCACGAGGCCGCGACCCTTCTGCCGCTGCTCGCGTCCGCCCCGAGTGCCCCGCTGCTGCCATCGATTCGGCTCGAAGCGAAAGACATGAAGGCGACGGGTACGTACGAACAGTTGGCATCGCTCATCCAGCAGGCCACCGATTTGCGCGCCCTCGACCCGGAGTTCTCCGACGCCGACCTGTCGAGCGAGAACGTCATTCTCGAGCTCTACTCGCCGGTGGGAACCGATCCCGACATGGCGGCGGCGGTCACGGCGCTGCGCTCCAGCCCGATTTGGATGACGCACACCGTGGACCTGAGTTACCTCAACTTCCACGTCTACATTCAGGATGGCGTGGCCACGATCGGTGACCCCGACTACGTCGGTGGTGAGGTGATGACGAACTTCGTCACCCTGTGGAACGCCCCGCCCGCTCCCTAGCTACGCGCTCCCTAGCTACCTGAGTCGCCGTCCCCTGCGGCAGCGCCGACCTCGGCGATCGCTTCGGCGGCCCAGACCTGCTGCTGCGGGGTGCCGTACTGGTCGGCGGCATCCGCGGCGGCGTGGAAAGCCTCGAGCGCGCCGTCGGTGTTCCCGGTCTCGAAGCGCGCCCAACCCAGGTTGTTGTTCAGCGAGACCGCCCACCGCAGGATGCGCGGGTCATCCACTGCGCTGAGTTCGTCAAGCGCGCGTGCGGTGGAGTCTTCGATGTTCGCGGGGTCGGCAATGCCGAGCATGTGCAGCGCGTCGATGTGGAGGAAGGTGAGCTCGGTGCTTGCCGGGGGAGCGGAGAGTGCTGCCGCCTTGCGAAAATGCCCCGCTGCTTCGACCGGGGCACCGGCCGAGTTGTGCAGCCTGCCGCGTTCGAGTGCTGCCCGCACGGCAACCACCGGGTCGTCGAGATCGAGGGCGTCGAGTACCGCGTGGGCCTCGGTGAAGCGACCTTGCAGGCCCATCGCGCGGGCGATCTGGGTGCGGAGTTCGCGGCGCTCTTCGGCATCCACCGTCTCGGAATTGCCCGCCTCGGCCGTGCCCAGATCGTCGTAAGCCTCGCGAAGGCGGCGTTCGCTGGCGGCGGGGTCGCCGAAATCCCAGAGGTCGTCGAGGGTGGTTTGACGCAGAGTCATGGCAGCAATTCTGCCGGGTTGGGCGCCGGCTGGGCGTCGGGGGGTGTTCGTAAGCTCGGGGTATGCCACGCGGTGCAGCTTCCGACCCCATCGAGCAGGTTCCTGCCGTGACCGACGCGGGCCTCGCCGCCGCAAAAGTCGAGGCCGACGATCTCACCACCCGCATCCTCGAACTGCGCGACGCGTACTACCAGCGCGACACGGTGCTCGCGAGCGACGCCGAGTACGACGATCTGATGCGCCGCCTCGAAGAGCTCGAGAGGCTGTTTCCCGAACTACAGAGCCACGACAGCCCGACCCAGACCGTCGGCGGGTCGGCAGCGACCACGTTGTTCGCACCGGTCATTCACGCGGAGCGGATGCTGAGCCTCGACAACGTGTTCAGCCGTGACGAGTTTCTGGCCTGGGCGGCGAAGGTCGAACGAGATTCCGGGCGACCTGTCGAGTACCTGTGCGAGCTCAAGATCGACGGACTCGCCATCAACCTGCGCTACGTCGACGGCGTGTTGGTCTCGGCGGCGACCCGCGGTGACGGTGTCGTGGGCGAAGACGTCACCGAAAATGTGCGGCTGATCCGGTCGATTCCTCGTCGGCTCGCTCTGCCTGACGGGGGAGGGCCGAACCCGCCGTCGATCGTCGAAGTACGAGGCGAGGTGTTCTTCACGACAGCGGCTTTCGAAACCCTCAACGCCGCCCAGGTCGCGGCCGGCGACCGGGTGTTCGCGAATCCGCGGAACGCGGCATCCGGCTCGCTGCGTCAGAAAGAGGAGGGCAAGTCGGGTGACGCCCTCGCCCGGATGCGCTCCCGGATCGGACACCTGTCGATGCTGGTGCACGGCATCGGCGCCTGGCCTGACCCGCCGGTTTCGTCGCAGTCGGAGGTCTACGGGCTGCTGAAATCGTGGGGGCTGCCGACATCCGAACGGTTCGACGTCGCCTCGAACGCTCTCGCCGCAGCTGTCTATATCGAGCACTATGGAGCCGCCCGGCACTCGGTCGAACACGAGATCGACGGCGTCGTCATCAAGGTCGACGAACTCGCCCTGCACGACGAGCTGGGGGCGACGTCGCGGGCGCCGCGCTGGGCAATCGCCTACAAGTACCCGCCCGAGCAGGTGAATACCAAGCTGCTCGACATCGTCGTCTCGATCGGTCGCACCGGCCGGGCCACCCCGTTTGCTGTCATGCAGAAAGTGCGCGTCTCGGGGTCGGAGGTGCGGCAAGCCACCCTGCACAACCAAGACGTGGTGAAACTCAAAGGCGTGTTGATCGGCGACACGGTCGTGCTACGCAAAGCGGGCGACGTGATTCCCGAAGTGCTCGGGCCGGTCGTCGAACTGCGTGACGGTACCGAACGCGAGTTCGTGATGCCGACCAACTGTCCGGTCTGTGGAACCCCGCTCGCGCCCGCGAAGGAGGGCGACGTCGACCTGCGGTGTCCGAACTCGCGGTCGTGCCCCGCCCAGGTGCGCGGACGCGTTGAGCACATCGGATCCCGCGGCGCCCTCGACATCGAAGGGCTCGGCGAGATCGGGGCGGTCGCGCTGACCCAGCCCGACGTGCCCGTGCCGCCGCCCCTGATCACCGAAGCCGGGTTGTTCGCCCTGACGATGGACGACCTTCTGCCGATCGAGGTGCGCGTGCGCGACTACGAGACCGGCGTGGTGAAAGTGGATGCCGACGGTCGGCCCGATCTGCGGTCGCCCTTTCGGCGCATCACCGTTCCGGCTCGCAAAGGCCAGCCCGCCGAGTACGGGCCGTCGGCGCTGGCCGAGAAACTGCTCGCCGAACTCGAACTCGCCAAGTCGAAAGAACTGTGGCGGTTCCTGGTCGCTCTCTCCATCCGCCATGTCGGGCCGGTCGCTGCGCGAGCGCTGGCCGCGTACTTCGGGTCGCTGCGTGAAATCCGGTCGGCATCTCGCGAAGAACTCGCGGCCGTCGAAGGCGTCGGCGCCATCATCGCTGATGCCGTGCTCGAGTGGTTCGACGTCGACTGGCACGTCGCGATCGTTGAGCAGTGGGCGGCCGCCGGGGTGCCGTGGACGGTGCCAGGTCACGCCGGACCCGGAGCCGCGGCTGCGGCCGACGGGGTGCTAGTCGGGCTGACCGTCGTCGCGACCGGATCACTTGAGGGGTACACCCGGGAAGAGGCGGAAGAAGCGATTCTGCGCGCCGGCGGCAAGTCGGGATCGAGCGTTTCGAAGAAGACCGACTTCGTCGCGGCAGGGCCCGGTGCGGGGTCGAAGTTGGGTAAAGCCGAAGAACTCGGGGTGCGCATCATCGACGCCGCCCAGTTCACACTCCTGGTGGAACAGGGGCCGGGGGCGCTCGACGTGAATCCATCGACTGAGTCCCGCGACTGAGTCCCGCGACTGAATCCGTCGACGTTACGCGACTCGCCCCGCGCCAGGTGCGTCAGAGTTTCGGGATCTCGCACCGGCCTTTTCGCCGTTCTGCGCACCAAAAGGGACGCGGGATGTTAATTTCGCATAAATTGTCGGTCAGTTCACGGTCGCGGCCCCCTTTTGGGTGCCACCGTGTCCCTAGAATGAGGGGCAGTGGAGTGATGTTTTGGCTGGAAAGTCAGGCGCGCGAAACGCTGGGCGATGGGATGACTCGACGTGCTGAACGTCGCAGCGATCTTTGCAACCCCGGCGATGGTTTCAGTCCTCGCCGGGGCCTTTGGCATGTCCTCCGTCCTCCCGCCGGTCAGCACCTCTGACGCCCTCGCGCAGCAGCCCATCGTCTCGGTCGCCACAGTCGCAAACACAGCGGTCGGCACCGTCGCAAACACAGTGGTCACCACGGTCGCGAGCGCGGTCCCCAGCCAAGTCGGTGCCGTGCCTGTTGCCGGCATCCCGAACGGCGTTCCGCAACCCTTCATCGGGCCCGACCCGGTCGGTGGCGGTGCGTCGCTCGACACCATCGCCAAGCTCGACGGGGTCGCGCTGCTTGACCAGATGGTTCGTCTCACTCCGAGCGAACTCGATACTTTTGTCTCCGCACACCCCGACGTGCTGAGCGAGCTCGTGGCCCAACCGCCGGCCGCCCTCGAGGTCGCCCAATGGTGGTCGCGTGCGTCCCAGGCCGCCCGGGGAACGTTGTCGGCTGACCTGCCGGGAGTTGTCGGAAATCTCGACGGCGTGCCCTACGCGGCCCGCGACGTCGCGAACCGTGCCTTCCTGGTGACGACGGTGGACGGCATCCGCGCCCAGCTTTCGGCGGGAGTTGGTCGCGCCATGGAAGACGAGCTCGACGCCCGCCTGCACATGTTGGGTGAGGTGTCGACGGCCCTCCAGCGCGGACCTTCCGGGGCCAAGCGCTCGCTCGTCATGCTCGATGTCAGCGGCGACGGCCGGGCCGTGGTCGCGATCGGCGACCTCGCGACCGCGGATTACGTCAGCATCCTCGTGCCGGGGATGTACTTCGGAGTTGACGCGCA
Organism: Pseudolysinimonas sp.; assembly: GCF_039912695.1. Taxonomy (GTDB): domain Bacteria; phylum Actinomycetota; class Actinomycetes; order Actinomycetales; family Microbacteriaceae; genus Pseudolysinimonas_A. The sequence continues at coordinate 5,704 of NZ_JBDSPJ010000019.1, read as the reverse complement.
ACTCGTCGACTGGTCGGCGACCGCCGACGCGATGCTCGTCGAGCAACAGAAATGGATCACGCGGCTCGGGCTTCCGGGCACTGCCGCAACGGTCTCCTGGATCGGCTACCACACGCCCACTGTGGTGAGCGCACCGTCAATGCAGCTCGCGTATGAGGGTCGCGACGCGCTGACCCTGACGCTGCAGGGGATCGATGCGACCCGCGTCGCGAATGTGCAAGCTCTGCCGTTTGTCTCGATCATGGCTCACTCCTACGGTTCGACCGCCGCCATGCTCGCGCTGCAAGAGAACGACGTCACCGTCGACGCACTCGCGGTTGTCGGGTCGCCGGGGAGCCCCGCCAACAATGTCAAAGACCTCAAGGTAACCGGCGGAAACGTGTGGGTCGGTGCGGCGGACTGGGATCCCATCCCGCGCACGGGCGTCTATGGCAGTCAGCCGTTGGATGCCGACTTTGGTGCCCACCAGTTCAGCGTCAAGGGCACGACCGATTCGGTGACCGGCGAGACGCTGCTCGACACGGTTAGCCACAACGACTACTTCGCTCCCGGCACGACGTCGCAGCGCAACCTCGCGCTGATCGCTCTCAACCAGTCGTCGTTGGTGACGTCGCTCGGCGGTTTGGCGAAGTCCGCTTCCCGCTGATCGGCCCGCCTCTGAGCTGATCGTCCGGTCGTCGCCTCGTAGACTTCGGGGGTGCCCGGTAGTTCTGAAATCACCCCCGCCGTCGTGTCGCACATGGCGCACCTCGCTCGCATCGCGCTCACCGACGAGGAGGTCGCGAAGCTGACCGGTGAGCTCGGCCTGATCGTCGAGTCGGTTGCGAAGGTGACTGCCGTCGCGACGCCTGATGTTCCGGCGACCAGCCACCCCATCCCGCTCGGCATGGTGACGCGAATGGATGTCGTGGGCCAGACCCTCACGGCCGAACAAGCGCTGTCAGGGGCACCCGCCACGCAAGACGGTCAATTCAAGGTGTCGAGCATTCTGGGAGAAGAGCAGTGAGCGCCACAGCAGCGGGTGCCGAACTCACCACCCTTGCCGCCTCCCGCCTGGCGGAACTGCTGGGTTCGGGCGATGTCTCCAGCGTCGAAGTGACGCAGGCCCACCTCGACCGCATCGCGGCAGTGGATGTCGACATCCACGCGTTCCTGCATCTGAATGCCAGCGCTCTCGATGCCGCTCGCGCCGTCGATGCGGCACGCGCATCCGGTACCGCTCTGTCGCCCCTCGCCGGTGTCCCGGTCGCGATCAAAGACGTGCTGTGCACCCTCGACATGCCGTCGACGGCGGGGTCACGCATTTTGGAAGGCTGGATTCCGCCCTACGACGCGACCGTCGTCGCACGGATGCGGGCGGCCGGGCTCGTGCCACTGGGCAAGACCAACATGGATGAGTTCGCGATGGGCTCGTCGACCGAGCACTCCGCGTACGGCAACACCCACAACCCGTGGGATCTGACGCGCATCCCCGGTGGGTCGGGTGGTGGTTCGGCCGCGGCAGTTGCGTCGTTCCAGGCGCCGCTCGCCCTCGGGTCCGACACCGGCGGCTCGATCCGGCAGCCCGCCGCGGTGACCGGTTCAGTCGGCATGAAGCCCACCTACGGCGGGGTGTCGCGCTATGGAGCGATCGCGCTCGCGTCCTCCCTCGACCAGGTCGGTCCGGTGACGCGCTCGGTGCTGGATGCCGGCCTGCTGCACGACGTCATCGGCGGCCACGACCCGCGCGACTCGACATCCATTCCCGACGCCTGGCCGTCGTTCGCGGAGGCTGCCCGTGCCGGGTTGCGCGGTGAAGGGCTGCGGGGGTTGCGCGTGGGCGTCGTGAAAGAACTGTCGCAAGAGAATCAGGGTTTTCAGCCCGGCGTGCTGCAGCGGTTCCGTGAATCGCTCGCGCTGCTCGAGGCGCAGGGGGCCGAGATTGTCGAGGTTTCGGCTCCGAGTTTCGACTACGCCATCGCGGCGTACTACCTCATTTTGCCCGCTGAGGCGTCAAGCAACCTCGCCAAGTTCGACTCGGTGCGCTTCGGTCTGCGGGTCGATGTGCCCGGCGGAACCGTTGAAGATGTCATGGCCGCCTCCCGCGAGAGGGGCTTCGGCGACGAGGTGAAGCGCCGCATCATCCTGGGCACCTACGCCCTGTCGGCCGGCTACTACGACGCTTACTACGGCTCGGCGCAGAAGGTGCGCACGCTCATCCAGCGCGACTTCGCGCAGGCATTCGAGAAGTGCGACGTGTTGGCCACACCGTCGGCACCGACGACGGCCTTCCCTCTGGGATCGAAAGTGGATGACCCGCTCGCGATGTACCTCAACGACCTGACGACGATTCCCGCGAACCTCGCCGGGGTGCCGGGAATCTCGCTGCCCGCCGGACTCGCGCCGGAAGACGGACTGCCGGTCGGCATCCAGTTGATGGCTCCTGCACGGGAAGACGCGAGGCTGTACACGGTCGGTGCTGCGCTGGAGTCGCTGCTCGAAGCGTCATGGGGCGGCCCGTTGCTGTCGAAGGCGCCGGCGCTGGTTTAGAGCTGCTGGGTGAGGGCGTACTCGGCTTATGGCAGGTTCGGCGGAACGTAGTAGGTGACATACAGTTTGTTGACTCCTCGCACATTGCGCCCGTTGAGCGGGGCGGCGAGATCGATCGGGAACCAGTCCAGCGACGCCACCCCGCTCGTGGTGCACTGAAGTTTGCCGTTCGCGTCTGGTTCTTCGGCGACTGCGACGCCAACGGTGACTGTCGTATCGGTCTCGATCACGACGATGTCGATCGGGTCGCATGCGAGCCCGTAGGTTGCGATGACGAGGTCGGCCCCGGCGAGGAGTTCGTCGTTGGGACGGTCGACGCTCGGGGTCGACTGATCCCAGACGACCCTCGGACTGCGGTTTTCGGCGCTGACCGGGGAGTAATACATCGGGTCGACGACGCCGCCGGTGGCCGGGACGGCATCCAATATTGGGTACGGGATCTGCAAGTGGTTGATCGTGCGCATCGCGCTGTCGATTTCGGCTTGATGAGCTTCGGGGCTGTTGGCGGCCCGATGGTCGGCGATCTGCTGTGCGGCGCCAGCGACGATCAGCCCGACGACTAAGACGGCGCAGGCCGAGACGGCGACAGACGCATACGCGAACGTGTAGCCCAGGGAACTGGGTTCGCTCGGCGGAGGGTTGGCATCGTCGATCGCACGACGCTGGGCTTGCGTGCGCGAGACGGCCATGACGATGAACCAGGCGATCAACAGCGCGTCGCCAATGAAGATCGTGGCGAGCGCGGCGTTGGCTTTGTCGATGCCCTCGCCCGGCCAGATGGCGGCCACCAGGATGGCGATGAGACCGACCAGGATGACGGCCGCTCCCGCACGCACGACGCGCCACCGGCGGGGGCTCGGCTCCATGTCGTCGGGCGACTCGAACTGCCATGAGCTCAACGCCCACGTCCAGGAGGGCACGATGACGGTGGCCGCCGTGAACAGGACGCCGAGGCCCCAGAACATCCACATCACCATTTCTCGACTCTAGAGGTGAGCGTGAGTCACACGTCACCGGCGCCGCCTGAGCGACCCAGTTGACGTTGAACGCAACGATGCCCCGCCCGGCAAGCCGGGCGGGGCATCGTCACGCTAGATGACGGCGGGAGTTACTCCGCGTCGGTCATTTCCTGGCGACGTGACCGCATGACGATCAGCGCCAGACCGGCGGTCAGCAGCAACGCGCCGAGGGCAACCCACGGTGCGGGTGATGCTGAACCCGTGAAGGCAAGCGTCGTCAGGTCCGTGCAGACCTTGTCCGAGCTGGCGATCGTGATCGACCAGCTGGTTTCGCCGTCCAGCGTGTCATCGGGATCGTGCGGAGCCGCCGTCACCGTGTGAACACCGGGCTTGACCGTGACCGTTTGGGTGGTCATCGGCGTCAGCGATCCGTCGAGGAAGTAGTCGACGTAGGGGCTGAAGTAGGGCGCCCCGTCGACCTCGCCGACCGTGATCGTGCCGTCGACGGCGGTACCGCCGTTGCAGGTCTGATCGGTGTGGCCGGCATTGGTCGGGAAGGACGCGAGAGTCGGGATCTGGCAGATTCCGTTGTCGTTAGCTTCGAAGACCCAATGCGTTTGACCCGCCCCGAACTTGTAGGCCGCGCTGGCCGGGCTCGAGTCGATGGTCACGTTGCTCAACGACAGCGGCACGACGACCGGACCGGCGGTGGGGGTGCCACCGTTGACGCTCCACAGCACGCCTTCGATTCCCGGCAGGTACATGTTGCCATCGTGGACGTTGCTGTCACAGCTGATGACGGGCGGGTCAACGAAGCTGATGCTTCCGCATCCGGTGACGTGGCTGACCGTCGTGAACTGCCCGGCGATCGAGTTGCTCCCCAAGTGGACGCCCTGGGCGATCAACGTGTTCGTCGGGTAGATCGCCGACATCTGGTCGATCGTGGCCGGGTTGGCTTGAGAGCCGAGGCCCGGGTTGGCGATCTTGCTCGTCCAGACCTTGGTCAAGTTCGTCACCGTGAAGGTGCCGGTCTGGCCGGGTGCCCAACCGTTGTTGTACGGCTCGATCGAGATCGTGGCGAAACCGGTGGTGCCGGTACGCCAGATCTCGTAGACCAGCGCCGCGTGGTATCCGCTGGCCGAGGTGATCGTGTACGACGAACCGACGACTCCTTCGAGGTTGCCGCTCACGTAGTGGAGGTAGTCGACCGGGGCAACATTCGGACCAGCGAATCGCAGCCCGCCCGCGCTCTGGGTCGGGGCGACGTCACCAGACTCGGTGAACCAGGTGCTGCTCTGCGAGACGCACGGGTCTGACGGGCAGGTGCCGTAGGTGTACGTCGTGTAAGCATCCGCGCCCTCAACGTCGACGACGTTGCGCTGGTGGATGAGCGTCCAGGCATCACCGACGGTGGCCTGCTTGTCGGCGGTCCAGTTGGCATCCGACAGTGACGTGCTGCTCGTGCCACCGGTCAGGTAGTAGAGCGTGACGTCGGGGGTTCCGTCGTTGTTGGAAACGTCCTGCGACTCGACGTCGAGGGTGTCGCTGTCAGCGCCGGGGTTGACGGTCGACCATGCCGACCAGGGACCCCAGTTGGTGAACCCGCTCGGGTTCGAGACTTTGGTCGCGTAATACGACGCCGAACCGGCGCTGCCGGGAGCCCCGTAAACCGACAGCGGGACGCTGCCCTTGGGGCTTGCTTCCGATCCACCGATCAGGTTGTCGGGGATGCCGCTGGAACTCCAGACCGCGTTGATGACGGAGTCGGCGATGGCATGCCAAGTCGGCGAGCCGCCCAGGTTGAGCCAATGGCCGCTGACCGGGATGCCGTCGATGGTCGTGGTGCCTCCGCTGACGAAGTCCCAGGTCGAGAGGATGTATTTGTGCTCGACGTCCCCGTAGGTGACGGTGCGCGTGCGGTACCGGTACTCGGTGTGGTTGGTCGACTCGGTACCGGGGATGACCTGGTCGTACTGGAATTCGTCGTGGCTCACCTTCAGGACCGCGGGGTGCACGGTGCTGTCGGTGATGCACTGGCCGTCGTGGTCGTCGACCGCAACAGCGTTGGAGGCGAGAGCGCCCGTGGTGGCCGCGAGGCCGAGCGCAAGAGTGAGGCTCGCCAAACTGGCGAGGAACTTCTTCAACATGGTGGGGGATCCTTGCTGGCGCGCGCCCACGCACGGGTTTGGGGGGCACGACAATTTTCCCGGCACGTG
>NZ_JBDSPJ010000017.1:0-110652 GCF_039912695.1 Pseudolysinimonas sp. | reverse complement strand
GGACGGACGAACCTCTGGTGTGTCAGTTGTTCCGCCAGGAGCACCGCTGATTAGCTACGTTCGGAACGGATAACCGCTGAAAGCATCTAAGCGGGAAGCCGGCTTCAAGATGAGATTTCCATCCCTTAGGGGGAGAGGCTCCCAGCTAGATTACTGGGTTGATAGGCAGGATGTGGAAGTGGGGACTAAAGACCCATGGAGCTGACCTGTACTAATAAGCCGATAACTTGATAACACACAGTTTTGCATGGTCTGTTTAGACAGATTGCTGCTCGCGTCCACTTGTAGCTCTCGACGTACGGTCGAGAGCGCGCCCGAAAGGGCTCGCTGGTTTAATGAATCAGACACGTAAGTCAATAGTGTTACGGCGGCCATAGCGAAGGGGAAACGCCCGGTCACATTCCGAACCCGGAAGCTAAGACCTTCTGCGCCGATGGTACTGCGAGGGAGACCTCGTGGGAGAGTAGGACACCGCCGGACTTCTTTCAGAAAGGGGTTACCCATACCGGGTAGCCCCTTTCTTCGTTAAGGACCAGGAGTTACGTATGAGTGATGCGTCGTCACGTCGGCCAAAGCCGCGGACCGATCGCAAGCCGCCGACGGGTAAGCCCGTCGACCGTAAACCCACTGACCGCCGCCCCTCTGACGGCAAACCTGCTGACCGTCAGGCGGGCGAGCGCAAGCCATATGATCGCGCTGCCTCCGATCGCAAGGCCTACGACCGCAAGCCGACTGATGGGAAGCCGTCAGAGCGCAAGCCTTACGACCGCGCGGCGGGCAAGCCGGGCGAGCGCAAGCCGTACGATCGCTCCAGTGCAGAGCGCCCGGCCACCGGGCGGCCGAGTTACGGCCGGCCCGGCGCCGACCGCACGAATGCCGATCGCAAGCCCTATGAGCGCACGTCGTCACCTCGAGCACGTGACGATGAAGATGGCCGTCCGCGTCATGACGATCCCGAGATTCCCGAAGAGGTGACAGCGAACCTTCTCGACAAGGTTGCTCGCGCCGAACTGAAGACTCTGAGCAAGGACAACGCGGACTGGGTAGCCCGGCACCTGGTTATGGCTGGGCGCCTCATCGAGGAGGATCCGGCTCTCGCCCACCGCCACGCCCTCGCGGCTGGACGCCGCGCGGGCCGTGTCTCGGTTGTTCGCGAGTCGGTGGGGATCACTGCCTACGCCCTCGGCGAGTTCGAACTCGCCCTGCGGGAGTTCCGTACCTACCGGCGCCTGTCGGGACGCAACGACCAGTTACCGCTCATGGTCGACAGCGAACGGGGTGTCGGCCGTCCCGAGAAGGCTCTCGAGTTGGGTCGCTCGGTGCCCCGCGCCGAACTTGAGCCCGCGGTTCAGGTCGCGCTTGCGATCGCGATGTCTGGTGCGCGCCTCGATCTCGGTCAACTTGACGCGGCTCTGGGTGAGTTGCAGATCGCGCAGCTGGACCCGGAGCGCGCCCATGCCTGGAGCCCGGCTTTGTTCGACGCCTACGCGACGGTGCTCGAGGATCTTGGTCGTGCCGAGGAAGCCGAGGAATGGTGGCAACGCTCAGACCGCGCGACGGTCGCTCTCGATCGGGCCGACCGGCCGGACGGCGATGACACGATCGAGATCATCGACGAAGAATTGCCTCCGGATGCCGAGAACTGACCCCCGGAGGTCAACTCACGACGCCGCAGGAACACCGCTGGGCGGCGTGGATCTCCTGCTTCTCGATCTCGACGGGGTCGTTTACGCGGGGGCAAATGCCATCCCGCACGCGGTTGAAAGTATCAATCGCGCCCAACGTGATCGAGCGGTCGGCTATCTGACGAACAACGCGTCGCGAACCGATGTCACTGTGGCCGAACACCTCGCAGACCTCGGGCTGACGGTCAAGCCGACCGACATCGTGACTTCGCCTCAGGCCGCGGTGACTCTTCTGAAGGACCTCGTCCCACCGTTGTCGCTGATCCTCGTGGTCGGTGGCGACGGTCTGGTAACCGAGGTCGAACGCGCGGGTTTCCGGATCACGCGATCTGCCGACGACGACCCGGTCGCGGTCATCCAGGGGTTTGCGCCCGCTGTCGGGTGGACCGAGCTTGCCGAAGCCGCCTACGCTCTCCAGACCCGCGAGGGTGTCGACGGCATCCCGTGGGTGGCCACGAACACCGACTGGACGATTCCGCAGGCGCGCGGTGTTGCCCCGGGCAACGGCACTTTGGTGTCGGCGGTGCACGCTGCGGTCGGTCGGCTTCCGGTCGTCGCAGGCAAGCCTGAGCGTGCGATCTTCGACGCCGCTGCAAGGCGGTTCGGGGCAATGCATCCACTGTTTATTGGCGACCGTCTCGATACCGACATCGTCGGAGCGAACCGGGTCGGGATGTCTTCTGCTCTCGTTTTGACCGGGATCGACGGGCCCAAACAAGTCCTTGCCGCCGAGGGCGATTTTCGTCCCGCATTCCTGCTCGGCGATCTCCGGCAGTTGTTCGAGCCGTATCCCTCCGCCGAAATCACGACGACGAAAGATGGGCGACGCGTCAGTGTCGGCACCGCAATCGTGCGCCACGAGGGTCGTGCCGTGACCCTTGAGAAGCGGGGTTCGGCGATTGACGTCCTCCGGGCCGCGACCGCCGCGGTCTGGAGCGCGGGTGTGCCGATCTACGCACTCGAGGTCGCACCCGAGCTGTATGCGGCGCCGATATCGTGGGACTCATGACCGACGACGATCTGCGCGACGACCGCCCGCGCGACGACGATGGTGATGCGCTGCTCTCGCGCCTGAAGGTCATCGAAGATCAGCCGCTCGAGACCAGGGCTGAGGCTCTCGCCCAGATTCAGGACGAGTTGCGCGCCATTCTCGAAGCGGGCGACGTTCGCCCGTCGGCGTGAACTCCGACGTAGGCAGCACGAATTGGCGAGCACCGAATCGACGAGCACCGAATCGACGAGCACCGAGTCGGCGAACATCGAATTGACAAACACCGAATTGACAAACACCGAGGCGCGGCTCGACGCCGAGCTAGTAGGCCGCGGTCTCGTTCGGTCCCGCGCGCTGGCGGTTCTCGCGATCGAACAGGGTCGCGTGACGGTCGACGGTCGAGTGGTGACGAAGCCATCCTCAAAGACGCGAGCGGATGCCGAGCTCGCTGTCGACGGTGAAGACCGATACGTCAGTCGATCTGCACTCAAACTCGCTGGGGCGCTCGATGTCTTCGAGGTCGGAGTCGGCGGCCGCCTGGCGCTGGACGTGGGAGCCTCGACGGGCGGCTTCACTCAAGTGCTGCTTGAACGCGGTGCGCGCGAGGTGATCGCGCTCGATGTCGGCCACGGACAGTTGGCGGAAGTGGTCAGGTCTGATCCTCGAGTGCGGGTCGTCGAAGGTGTCAACGCTCGCTCGCTCGACGCCGCGGCGCTTGCTGAAGCGTCCGGAACCACTGAGCGCCCCGACCTGGTCGTCGCGGATTTGTCTTTCATCTCTTTGACGACAGTCCTGCCAGCGCTGGTCGCGACGGTGGGTACCGATGCAGATTTCGTGCTGCTGGTGAAACCACAGTTCGAGGTCGGTCGCCAAGGCGTTCGCGAGGGAATCGTGCGCGAAAAGAATCTGCGACACGACGCCGTGAGCGCTGTCGTCTGGGCGGGCTGGGATCTCGGCCTCGAAACTCGGGGCATCGTCCCCTCCCCAGTACTGGGAACTAACGGCAATCAGGAGTATCTGCTGTGGGCGCGAGCCGCTGTCGGACCCCATCCACCACAATGGGAGGGTGTGATCGGCGCCCTGCCGTAGCGGGATGCCGACAACAGCAATCACCCGGCCGACGTCAGGAGCATCGTGTCTGAAGATCGACACCTCCTCGTCGTCGCGCATACCGGGCGACCCGACTCGCTGAAGGCGGGCGTTGAGGTCTGCCGGCAGCTACTCGCGGCCGGAATCACTCCGGTGCTGTCCGCTGACGAACACACGGCTCTGTTGGCGGCCGCCCCCGACTTGACCGCGCGACTCCTCGGTCAGGATGTGGCGCAGCACGACCTCGAACTGGTTATCGTGCTCGGGGGCGACGGCACGATTCTGCGGGCGGCGGAACTCGCCCGTGGTTGCGATGCTCCGCTCCTGGGCGTGAACCTGGGGCATATCGGCTTCCTGGCCGAGGCCGAGCGCGAAGACCTGCGTGCCACGGTCGAACGTGCCCTTGCCCGCGACTACGTCGTCGAAGAACGCATGACGGTCTCTGTGCGTGTGAAGCTCGATTCCGAGGTGGTCTACGAGACCTGGGCCCTCAACGAGGCTTCTGTCGAGAAGGCGAGTCGAGAGCGCTCCCTCGAGGTCGCGATCGAAGTTGACGGTCTCCCGATCTCGACGTTCGGGTGCGACGGTGTTGTGATGTCGACCCCGACCGGATCGACCGCCTACTCCTTCTCCGCCGGCGGGCCGGTTGTCTGGCCCGAAGTCGACGCGCTGCTCATGGTGCCGCTGTCGGCGCACGCGCTGTTTGCACGTCCGCTCGTCGTCGGACCCGACTCTGCCCTCGCGGTCGAACTGCTGCGTCGAACGCCGAGTACCGGCGTGCTGTGGTGTGACGGTCGCCGAACTTTCGACCTGCCGTCAGGTGCGCGCGTCGTGGTACGCCGCTCGCCGGTACCTGTTCGGCTGGCTCGGCTCAGCCCGGGTCCGTTCGCCGAGCGCCTGGTGAAGAAGTTCGAGCTTCCGGTCGCGGGATGGCGTGGTCCGGGTTCCGAGGTCGCCTCGTGATCGAAGAGATCTCAATCCGCGACCTTGGCGTGATCGGCGAGGCCAGGCTGCCTCTCGGTCCAGGATTCACCGCACTCACCGGCGAAACCGGCGCGGGAAAGACGATGGTGGTGACGGCGTTGGGGCTCCTGCTCGGCGCCAGGTCCGACAGCGGAACGGTACGTTCGGGCAGCTCTATGGCGGTCGTCGAAGGGCACTGGGACGTTGACGCGGCTGGCCCCGTTGCCGAGCGCGTTCGGGATGCCGGGGGAGAGGTCGATGCGACATCCGGCGGTCGGGCTCACTTGATTCTTGGCCGCTCGGTGGGCAGCGATGGGCGCAGTCGCGCCACCGTCGGCGGCCGTTCGGCCCCGGTCGGCGTTCTCGATGAACTGGGCCATCACCTCGTCGTGGTTCACGGTCAGTCCGAACAGTTGCGTCTCAAGTCGAGTACCGCACAGCGTGAGGCTCTTGATCGGTTCGCCGGGGCACCCCTGGCCGCCCTGCTCGGCGACTATCAAGACGCCTACCAACGCTGGCAGACCGATCGGGGCGAACTGGATGTTCTGACCGCGGAACGCGACCGGCGCACCCGTGAAGCTGAGGAACTTCGCCTCGCAATGGCCGAGATCGAAGAGGCAGCACCGCAACGGGGAGAAGATCTCGCCCTCGCCGAGCAGGCCGAGCGGCTCACCAATCTCGAAGATCTGCGCATCGCCGCGACCGAGGCGCGCGAGGCCGTCTCGGCCCAGATGGGTGACGGCGGTGATGCAGCGTCCCTCCTCGACGCAGCCCGTCGTTCGCTCGATCGTGTCGTCGCGCACGACGCGACTCTGGTGCCGATCGCCGAGCAGCTGACCAACGCATCCTTCGCTCTCAACGAGATCTCGGGTCTGCTCTCGTCGTACCTCGGCGGTCTGGATGCCGATGGCGGTCGTGAGCTGGAAGGCATCCACGAGCGCCGCGCTGTGCTCACGGCCCTGATCCGCCGCTATGGTCCGGGACTTGACGGCGTCGTCGACTATCTGGAGGCCGGCAGCACTCGACTGCTCGAACTCGACAGTGACGCGGATCGCATCGAGCAGCTGAGCCTGGAGGTCGAGGCGGGCCTCGCGCGGGTGCACGAACTCGCTGCCGCATTGAGCGACCTCCGCGGCACGGCGGCTCGGCGCCTTGAAAGCGAAGTTTCCGCCGAGTTGCGCGCTCTGGCCATGCCCGACGCTCGCCTCACGATTGACATTGAGTCGCGGGATCTCGGGTTGACCGGTCGAGACCAGGTCAGCCTGCTGCTTCAGCCGCATCCCGGAGCTGAGCCGCGTCCGATCGCCAAGGGTGCCTCGGGAGGCGAGCTTTCCCGCGTCATGCTCGCGATCGAGGTCGTGCTGGCCGGGTCCGATCCGGTGCCGACATTCGTCTTCGACGAGGTGGATGCCGGGGTCGGCGGCGCGAGTGCGACCGAAATTGGCCGGAGGCTGGCGAAACTCGCCGAAACCGCGCAAGTCATCGTCGTCACCCACTTGGCGCAGGTCGCCGCCTTCTCGACAAATCACCTGGTCGTCGAGAAGGGCACCGACGGCTCGGTCACGACGAGCAACGTGCGGCTCGTGCATGCCGACGAACGTGCGCTCGAGATGGCGCGACTTCTGTCAGGATCGCCCGATTCCGAACACGCTCTAGCTCACGCGCGCGAACTGCTCGAGCAGGCCCACGGCGCCTGGCGATGAGTCGAGCGCACCGCATCCGGTTCCCCAGAATGCTCACCATTGCCGACACTCGCCGCGGAGTGTCACAGCGCAGCCGCCCGTGCGTGGGATACGCTGAAACCCCGTGGTGATCAACGCGTGGTGATTAATTCGGGACCGGTTCGTACCAAGCACATCTTCGTGACTGGCGGGGTGGTCTCCTCTCTCGGTAAGGGCCTCACGGCGGCCAGTCTGGGCAATCTGCTCACGGCCCGCGGTCTACTCGTGAAGATGCAGAAACTCGACCCGTATCTGAATGTTGATCCGGGCACGATGAACCCGTTCCAGCACGGTGAGGTGTTCGTCACCGATGATGGCGCCGAGACCGACCTCGACATCGGTCACTACGAACGTTTTCTCGACATCGAACTCGACCAGGCCGCGAACGTCACCACCGGTCAGATCTACTCGCGGGTGATCGAACGTGAGCGCCACGGTGAGTATCTGGGCGACACGGTTCAGGTCATCCCCCACATCACCGACGAGATCAAGCGCCGGATGCGGTTGCAGGCGCAGCCGCCGACCGACGGCACCGCGGCACCCGACGTGATCATCACCGAGATCGGCGGAACTGTCGGTGACATCGAGAGTCTGCCGTTCATCGAGTCGGCCCGTCAGGTGCGCCACGAACTCGGGCGCAACAACGTGTTCTTCGTGCACGTCTCGCTCGTTCCCTACATGGGAGCGTCGGGGGAGCAGAAGACGAAGCCCACCCAGCACTCGGTCGCCGCCCTGCGCTCGATTGGCATCCAGCCGGATGCCCTGGTGTTGCGCAGCGACCGCCCTGTCTCAGAGAGCAACCGTCGCAAGATCGCCCTCATGTGTGACGTCGAGGAACGCGCCGTCGTCAACGCGATCGATGTGCCGAGCATCTACGAAATCCCCACCATGCTTCACGACCAGGGACTCGACAGCTACATTGTCGAGCAGCTCGGGTTGCCGGCCGGCGAGGTCAAGTGGGACGGCTGGCTCGACCTGTTGAAGACAGTTCACGATCCCAAGCACGAGGTCACGATCGCGCTCGTCGGAAAGTATGTCGACCTGCCCGATGCCTACCTCTCGGTCACCGAGGCGCTCAAGGCTGGCGGCTTCGCTCATGAGAGCAAGGTGGTCGTGAAGTGGGTCGCGTCCGACCTCTGCGAGACCCCGGAAGGTGCCGCGCGCGAACTCGGTTCCGTTGACGGCATTTTGGTTCCCGGCGGGTTCGGCGTTCGGGGCATCGAGGGCAAACTTGGCGCTCTGCGATTCGCGCGCGAGAACATGCTGCCGGCCCTCGGAATCTGCCTCGGACTGCAGTGCATGGTGATCGAATATGCGCGGGATGTCGTGGGTCTCGAGGGCGCATCATCAAGCGAATTCGATCCCGACACCGTGTATCCGGTGATTGCAACGATGGCTGAGCAGGTCGACATTCTCGATCGCGGTGACATGGGTGGCACGATGCGGCTGGGCCTCTACGAGGCAGTCTTCGAACCCGGCTCGCTCGTCGAGAAGCTCTATGGGGCGTCAAGCGCCTCCGAGCGGCACCGCCACCGCTACGAAGTCAACAACCTCTATCGCGACCAGATCGCCGATGCCGGCCTGGTGTTCTCGGGTGTCTCACCCGACGGGCACTTGGTTGAGTACGTCGAATTGCCGGTCGACGTGCACCCGTTCTACGTCGGCACTCAGGCGCATCCTGAGCTGCGGTCGCGGCCCAACCGCGCTCACCCTCTGTTTCGCGGACTCGTGGGCGCGGCACTTGAGCGGCAGCGCGCCAGCCGGTTGTTCGAGGTCGTCGAGACGGGGGAGTCGGGTGTCGTGCCTTCCGATGGCAGCGCGCCCGAGCCCGTCGTGCAGCCCGCGACGGCGTGATCCGGATGGATCTCGACGCGTTTCGTACCGGCCCGCTTAAGGACCGATCCGATCCGGCGCCGATCATTTCGCGCGAGACGGTCTTCGACGGCAAGGTCTGGGATATCGTCCGCGACACGGTGACTTTCGGCGGCAAACCGATGGTGCGTGAGTACGTGGCACACACCGGCGCTGTCGCGGTTCTCGCGTTGGACGAACACGATCGGGTGCTTCTGATCAACCAGTACCGCCAGCCGCTGGAGTTGCGCGAGTGGGAACTCCCCGCGGGCTTGCTCGACATCCCGGGTGAAGATCCGCTCGTCGCTGCACAGCGGGAGCTCGGCGAAGAGGCAGATCTGGTCGCCGCCGAATGGACCGCGCTGACCCGTTTTCACTCGTCGCCCGGCGGCAGCAACGAGGTCATCACCATCTTCCAGGCGCGCGGGCTGAGCGCCACTGAGACTCCGCACGACCGAACCGACGAAGAGGCCGAGATCGTCACTCGCTGGGTGCCGCTTGCCGAAGTGCTCGACGCGGTTGCTGCCGGCCACATCACCAATGCCATCCTGATGATCGCGGTGCTGACCGCTCATGCCCAACGCTGACGAATTGACCGCTGACGAACCGACCGCTGACGAACCGACGGATGCCGGATCGGGTCTGACGACCGAACTCGAGCGCTACCTTCGGCATCTCGGGATCGAACGGGGTCGCTCGCCGCACACTCTGGCGGCCTACCGCCGGGACCTTGGTCGGTTCTTCGACTCGCTGACCATCGCGGGGGTGCGGGATGCCACCGCGATCGAGGGCGAACACGTCACGTCGTTCGCGCGCTCTCTGCGCGACGGGCCCGACCCTCTCGCCGCCTCATCCGTTGCCAGGATGCTGTCGAGCGTCCGCGGTTTTACCCGGTTCCTGGTCGACGAGGGTCGCATCGTTGTTGACCCGGCGGCCGAGATTGTCGCTCCCAAACTGCCCGATCGGCTGCCGAAAGCGCTCACCATTGGGCAGGTCGAGCAGCTGCTGGCTGCGGCGATGGTCGAGGGGGGAGCCGGGGGTGGGGCAGCCGGGGCGGACGTCGCCGGGTTGCGCGATCGTGCGCTTCTTGAGTTGCTGTACGCAACCGGTGCCCGAGTCTCGGAAGCGGTCGGCCTTAACGTCGACGATCTGGTGGGCGACGCAGGCACCACCGACCTGGTACGCCTTCTCGGCAAGGGCGGAAAGCAGCGAGTGGTGCCGGTGGGGAGTTACGCGCGGAGCGCGCTCGACGCCTACCTCGTGCAGGCTCGCCCCGTGCTGTCGGCACGCGGCCGCGCGACTCCGGCGCTCTTTCTCGGGATGCGCGGCGCTCGACTGTCGCGGCAAAACGCGTGGTTGCTCATCCGCGCTGTCGCGGAGCGTGCCCAGCTCGACGCCACGATCTCTCCGCACAGCCTGCGCCACTCGTTTGCGACCCATCTGTTGCAGGGCGGCGCCGATGTCAGGGTCGTTCAGGAGTTGCTGGGGCATGCGAGTGTGGCGACGACCCAGATCTATACGCGGGTGACCGCCGACGCGCTGCGTGACATGTACGTCACGGCGCATCCTCGGGCACGCTGAGCTGCGGCTCACATCAGGGATGTCTCACCTTCAACTTGAGGTAGAGATGAGGTTGTCTACTGCGGGCGCGTTCCGCGACGCCTGGCCGATTCCCAGTCCTACACTCGGCTCATGGTGGGGCAGCGCGCAGACGTAACCGAGTTACCGGGGCTTGAATCACCCGATCTCGGACCGACCGGGCGACCGATCACGTACTTCGCCGAGCCGCCTCGACTGCGCACGCACGGCCCGGCGCGGGTCATCGCCCTCTGCAACCAAAAGGGTGGCGTCGGCAAGACGACGAGCACCATCAACCTCGGTGCGACCCTCGCCGAATACGGTCGACGTGTGCTCGCTGTTGACTTCGATCCGCAGGGTGCTCTGAGTGCGGGTCTCGGCGTTCCCACCCACGACGTGCCCACCATCTACGAACTTCTGTTGGGCATGAACACAGCGGTCGTCGACACGATCGTGCACACTTCGACTCCGGGGCTGGATGTCATCCCGGCCAACATCGACCTCTCCGCAGCCGAAGTGCATTTGGTGAACGAGGTCGCCCGTGAGCAGATCCTGGCTCGAGTTCTGCGCCAGGTGCAAGACCGGTACGACGTCATCCTCATCGATTGTCAGCCGTCGCTTGGCCTGCTCACCATCAATGCTTTGACCGCCGCGCACGGGGTACTCATCCCGCTCGAGTGCGAGTACTTTGCGCTCCGTGGCGTCGCCCTACTCGTCGAGACGATCGAGAAGGTGCGCGACCGGCTGAACCCCGCCATCCGGCTGGACGGTATTCTGGCCACGATGTACGACGCACGCACCCTCCACTCCCGCGAAGTTCTCCAACGCGTTGTCGACGCCTTTGGACCGCAGGTTCTCGAAACCGTCATCGGTCGCACGGTGAAACTGCCCGATGCGTCGGTGGCCGCTGAGCCGATCACGATCTTTGCGCCTGAACATTCGGTCACCGAGTCCTACCGTCAGTTGGCTCGGGAACTCATCGCACGTGGCGCCGCCGCCTAGCGCGGCGCCCGAGCTGGCGGCGGACGCTTCTCCTGCTGAAGAGAGTCCGGCCGGCTTCTCGCTGACGCTCACCAATTTTTCGGGTCCGTTCGACCTGCTGCTCTCGCTGATCGCGAAGCACGAACTCGACATCACCGAGATCGCGCTCAGCCGGGTGACCGACGAATTCATGTCCTATCTGCGGGGTCTCGACACCGACGAAGAGCTCGATCAGGCGAGCGAGTTTCTCGTCGTCGCGGCGACGCTGCTCGACCTCAAGGTCGCCGGCCTCCTGCCGCAGGGCGAACTCGTGGATGCTGAAGACGTTGCCCTTCTCGAGGCGCGCGATCTGCTCTTCGCCCGACTCCTTCAATACCGTGCCTTCAAAGAAGCCGCCACCTGGTTCGCCCGCGGGATTGAAGCCGAAGGTACTCGCCACGTGCGGGCGGTGCGGCTGGAAGAGAAGTACCGCAAGCAGACGCCCGAACTGGTGTGGACGCTCAATCTCGATGACTTTGCGGCCCTCGCGGCTCTGGCTTTCACGCCGCGCGAGATCCCGATCGTCGGTCTTGACCACCTGCACGCACCCCTGGTCAGCATCCGGGAGCAGGCGGCTCACGTGATCTCGCTGCTGCGCCCCGGGGCTCCCGTCACGTTCCGACAGTTGATCGCCGGCGCCGACCAACGCGGAGTGATCATCGCGCGGTTTCTCGCGGTGCTGGAGCTGTACCGACAGGCGGCCATTTCGTTTGAGCAACTCGAACCGCTCGGCGAGTTGACCCTCAAGTGGACGGCGCTGCACTGGAACGACGACAGCCTGGCTAGCCTCGGAGCGGACTACGATGCCTGAAGTCATGGCAGAAGAACAGGTCGCCGCAGAAGCTCAGGTCGACGAGGCACCACGCGCCCCCGCCGACCTCGAACGCGCGCTCGAGGCGATTCTGATGATCGCCGACGAACCTCAGTCTCTCGTCAGCCTGGCGACTGCGCTCGGCGTGCCCATCCCGGCGGTGCGCCAATCGGTCGAACGGCTGGTCGCCGACTACGACGGTGCGGACGGCGGCGCGGTTCGCGGTTTTGAGTTGCGCGAAGTGGGCGGCGGCTGGCGCATCTACGTGCGTGCCGCGTACGACGAGATCGTCAGAGAGTTCGTGCTGACTCAGAACCCGACCAAGTTGTCCCAAGCGGCGCTCGAGACTCTCGCCGTCATCGCCTACAAACAGCCGATCAGTCGGGGCGCGGTGGCGTCGATTCGTGCCGTCAACGTCGACTCGGTTGTTCGCACTCTGCTCGGGCGCGGTCTGATCCAGGAGGCGTACACCGACAGCGAGACCGGCGCGATCCACTACGAGACCTCGCCCCTGCTGTTGACCTCGCTGGGGATCAACTCCCTCGACGAGCTGCCCCCGATTTCGCCGCTGCTGGCCGACGGCAGCGACGGGTTCGACGACCTCGCATGACGTTCACCGACGCACCCGGCTCAGAGCGCCTGCAGAAGGTACTCGCTGCCGCGGGAGTGGCCTCGCGCCGGGTGTCTGAGCAGCTGATTGTCGCCTGCCGGGTGAGCGTCAACGGTGAGGTGGTCACCGAACTTGGGTCGCGCGTCGATCCTGCCGTCGACAAGGTCTCCGTCGACGGCACCCCCATCCAGCTCGATGTGTCGAAGCGGTACATCATGCTGAACAAGCCGACCGGAATCGTCTCGACAATGGCTGACGAAAGTGGTCGTCCCGACCTGAGTCAGTTCGTCGCTGACTTCGAGGAGCGACTGTTCAACGTCGGCCGCCTTGATGCCGAAACGAGCGGTCTGCTGATTCTGACCAACGACGGCGAGATCACGCAGGTGCTGTCGCATCCCTCGTTCGGCGTTGAGAAGACGTACATCGCGACGGTGCGGGGCGAGGTGCTGCCCGCCACGCTCGCGAAGCTGCGCAAGGGTGTCGACCTCGACGATGGACCGGTCGTCGCCGATCGCGCGCGCCTCGTGGGGGAGCCCTCAAAAGGACGCAGCATCGTCGAAATCACGCTGCACTCCGGCCGCAATCGCATTGTGCGCCGCATGATGGATGCCGTGGGCCACCCGGTCGAAGAATTGGTGCGTCGACAGTTCGGTCCGCTGCACCTGGGTACCCTCCGGCAGGGTCACAGCCGAGAGCTGAGTAAACTCGAACTCGGCCAGGTGCTCGCACTGGCTTCCAGAACAACTCTGGCATCTCGCACGCCACCCACCACGGGGCCTCTCTCACCACAGGATTGATCCGATGAACGCTGCACGCCTGAATGGCCAGGTGCGCATCGTCGGCACTGGGCTGCTGGGTACCAGCATCGGTCTCGCGCTGCGCGAGCAGGGTGTGGATGTCGTGCTCGCCAACCGTTCGCCCGCGGCGCTGCGTCTCGCCGTCGACTACGGGGCTGGCCGCGAGGCGAGTTCCGAAGACTCCCCGGCGCTCGTGATTGTCGCCGTGTCGCCCGACTCGACCGCCGAGATCGTTGCCGCGGAGCTGATCGCTCATCCCGAAGCGCTGGTGACCGACGTCGCGAGCGTCAAGGCCGGCATCTTGGCTGATCTCATCGCGCGGGGTGCGGATGTTGCGCGCTACCTGGGATCCCATCCGATGGCGGGACGCGAAAAAGGTGGGGCGATATCTGCCCGAGCCGACATCTTTCTCGGTCGCCCCTGGGTGATCGCGCCGCACGCCGGTTCGACGGTCGAGCAGGAGCGGATGCTGGAAGACCTCGCGCTCGACCTCGGTTCGGTGCCGATCCGGCTTGAGCCCGATGCCCACGACCGTGGCGTGGCCCTGGTTTCGCACGTTCCCCAGGTCGTTGCGTCGCTCCTCGCTGCTCGCCTTCTCGATGGCCAGGATGCGGTGGCAGCCCTCGCCGGGCAGGGCCTGCGCGACACGACGCGCATCGCGGCGAGCGATCCCGAGTTGTGGATCCAGATTCTCGCCGCCAACGCTGGCCCGGTCGCCCACATTCTTGAGGAATTTCGGCACGATCTCGACGGCGTCATCGAAGCTCTCGAGCGCCCCGACGCGCCCGGCGCCCCGACGCGCGTCGCCGCAATGCTGACGCGAGGCAACCAAGGCGTCGCGCGCATCCCTGGCAAGCACGGCGGTGATGCGCGGTACGCGACGCTCGTCGTGCAGGTTGCGGATGAGCCGGGCGAGCTGGCGCGACTGTTGACCGAGATCGGCGAGGAGGGTGTCAACCTCGAAGACTTCCGCCTCGAGCACTCGCCCAACGCCCAGATCGGTTTCGCCGAGATCGCGGTTCTTCCCGAGGTCGCTCGCGATCTCGCCGACGCGCTGATCGGTCGCGGCTGGGCACTCGCGGAGAGCCGCCGATGAGCACGATCGTGGTGGCCATCGACGGCCCGGCCGGCAGCGGCAAGTCGAGCGTCAGTCGAGCCGCGGCATCCCGACTCGGCTTCGACTTTCTTGACACCGGCGCCGCCTATCGAGCGCTGACCTGGCTCACTCTGGAACGCGGGCTGAGTCCGGCCGATGCGGATGCCGTGATCGCTGTGGTCGACGACCTCGACTACGCGACCGTTGCGGGTGAGCACGACACCGTCGTGCTGGTGCGCGGCACTGACGTGAGCCACGCCATCCGCGAGCCGCGCATCACCGCGGTCGTGAGCGATGTCGCGCGCATCCCTGAGGTTCGGGTGCGTCTGAATGAGATGTTCCGAGCCACGATGGCGGCGACTTCAGCACCCGGCGTCGTCACCGAGGGCCGCGATATCACCACGGTCGTCGCCCCGGATGCCCACGTGCGCATCCTGCTCACGGCCGACGAAGACGTGCGGATCGCACGCCGCGCGCGTGAACTCGCCCCGGAAGCGGCGAACACGGCATCCCAATTGCGTGAACGCGACAAACGGGATGCCACGGTCGTCGACTTTCTGACGGCAGCTCCCGGCGTGACGACCCTCGACTCGACCAACCTCGACTTCGAGCAGACGGTGCAAGCCGTGCTCGACCTCGTCAACTCAGCTCGCGCAGTTAGCGCAGCTCAAGCATCGGAAGTAGCGCCCACATGAGCACCACCCCTCCCGGACCCGATCCCGACGACGAGGTCACCACCGACGTCGACCCCGAACTCGCGCAGCGCCTCGACGAACTGGATGACGAGCTCGCCGAACAGCGTGCCGCCGCGCTCCGGTCAGGGCTTGCCGACTACGACCTTGACGACGAAGACCTCGACCTGCTTGAAGTATCTGGGGCCGGCCCCGACGGAATCACCTATTTGCCCGCGCTTCCGGTGCTGGCAATTGTCGGCCGCCCGAACGTCGGCAAGTCGGCACTCGTCAACCGCATCCTCGGTCGGCGCGAAGCGGTCGTCGAAGACGTGCCGGGTGTCACCCGCGACCGCGTCTCGTACAAGGCCGAGTGGCTCGGTCGCCGGTTCACGCTCGTCGACACGGGGGGCTGGGAGCCCGATGCCCAGGGCATCAATGCGTCCGTTGCGGCCCAGGCCGAAATCGCTGTTGATCTTGCGGATGCCGTGATCTTCGTTGTCGACATCAATGTCGGTGCAACCTCGACCGACGAGCATGTCGTCAAGATGCTGCGTGCGGCGAAACGTCCCGTCATCCTGGTCGCCAACAAGTCTGACGACGCGGTCAAGGATTCACTTGCCGCCGAACTCTGGAGCCTCGGCCTCGGCCAACCGTGGCCCGTTTCGGCCATCCATGGTCGCGGTGTTGCGGATGTTCTCGACGAGGTCATGAGGCTGCTGCCGCAGGTTTCGGCCGTCGCCAAACAGGAGATCGGCGGACCTCGGCGAGTCGCGCTCCTCGGTCGCCCGAACGTCGGAAAGTCGAGCCTTCTCAACAAAGCCGCGGGGGAGGAACGCGTCGTCGTCGACTCAGTAGCCGGCACAACGCGCGACCCGGTCGACGAACAAGTCGAACTCGCAGGCAAGATCTGGACCTTCGTCGACACCGCGGGAATCCGCAAGCGGGTTCACCTGCAACACGGGGCAGACTTCTACGCGTCGTTGCGCACCTCGACAGCTCTCGAAAAGGCCGAGGTCGCGGTCGTCGTGATCGATGTCACCGAGCCGGTCTCGACTCAAGATCTGCGCATCATCGAACTGGTACTCGACTCGGGCCGTGCGCTCGTGCTCGCCTTCAACAAATGGGATCTGCTCGACGACGAGCGCAGGCGCTACCTCGAACGTGAGATCGAGCAAGACCTCGACCACGTCGCGTGGGCTCCGCGGGTTAACATCTCCGCGCGAACGGGTCGTCACCTCGAGAAGTTGGTGCCCGCCCTAGAAACCGCGCTCGAATCGTGGGACACGCGCATCCCGACCGGCAAGTTCAATGCGCTGCTCGCCGAGATCACGGCGGAGCACCCGCACCCGGTGCGCGGAGGGAAGCAGCCCCGGATCCTATTCGGAACCCAGGCCGCCACCCGTCCGCCCACGTTCGTGCTGTTCACCACCGGGTTCCTCGACCCTGGCTACCGTCGCTTCATCCAACGTCGGCTTCGCGAGGTCTACGGGTTCGAGGGAACGCCGGTCATCGTGAACATGCGCGTGCGCGAGAAGCGCAAGCGTTAGGCGCTAGTTCAGCTGGCGGCCGAGGTCGAAGCTGGCGTCGATGCCGGAGCGGTCGAGTTTGCGGGCGCGGTGGTCGCGGGTGCGGCTGTCGTCGAAGCACTCGTTGAGCGCGGCGCCGTTTCGGCCCGAGCCGCGGCGGTGCTGTTCGTGCTCCGAGCGACCGGCTTCGTCACGCTCGCGCGAGTCGATGTCGGGCTGGTCGTGGTCTTCGCTTTCTTCTTTGCGACCTTGATCGCCTTGACGGCATCTTTCGCCGCCGCGCGACTGCGCTTGACCGCCTTGCGGGCAACCTTTGCAACGTCCTTCAGCTCAGATCGGAGCTTCTTGATCGTCTTGGACTGCTTGGAGTTCTTCGAGGAAGCCATGCGGCCACCTTTCTCACGCCGTGGCGTGTTCACTTTCTTTTTGCCTGCCAATCATCGGAAATTCACGATGAGCAGAAGCGCGAGTGTAGCTCGCGAAAGTAAACAGATGCGCCGCGCGGTGCGCGAAGCGCTGATCTAGCGCCAGATCTCCTGAGACAGGCTGATCTAGCACCAGACCTCGCGAGCGAGGTCTATCTAGCTCCAGACCTCGCGAGCGAGATCCACAATTTCGCGCACCTTCGCCCACTCCTGGGCTTCGGTCAGCACGTTGCCCTCTTCGGTGGAGGCGAACCCGCACTGCGGGCTGAGCGCGAGCTGGTCGAGCGCCACGAACTCGCCCGCTTCGGCGATGCGCTTCTTGACGTCTTCGGGGTCTTCGAGATCGCCGCTCTTGGAGGTGATCAGGCCGAGCACCACGACCTTGTTGCCCTTGGGCAGGAAGCGCAGCGGCTCGAAACCGCCTGCGCGTTCGCTGTCGTATTCCAGGAAGTAGCCGTCGTAGTTGCAGCCGGCGAGCAGGTATTCGGCAACAGGCTCGTACCCGCCCGAGGAGATCCACGTCGACTTGAAGTTGCCGCGGCAGACGTGAGTCGTGATGACCATGTCGGCGGGCTTGTCGCGGATCGAGTCGTTGATGAGTTTCACGTACTTGTGGCCGATGCCTTCGACGTCGACCCCACGGCCGGCTGCCTTCTCGATCTCGGCCTGCGAGCAGAGGTACGCCCAGGTGGTGTCGTCGAACTGGAGGTAGCGGCATCCGGCGTCGTAGAACGCCTGCACAGCGGCGCGGTAGGCGGCGGCGAGATCGTTGAGGATCGCGTCACGATTCGCGTAGAACTCGGATGAAATGTCGGAGTTCTCAGCTCGCCAGTGCACGACGGTCGGCGACGGGATCGTCATCTTCGGGGTGACAGTGGTGTTTGCTGCCAAGAACCGGAAGTGGTCGAGGAACGGGTGGTCGGCGGGGAACCCGATCTTGCCGACGACCGCGGGGCTCTTCGGCTTGGTCTGCACGCCGTGGAACTGGATGCCATGGTCGATCTCGATGATGTCGACGCCATCGAGGAACCCGATGAAGTCGAAGTGCCACCAGGAGCGACGGAACTCACCGTCGGTCGCGAGCTTCAGACCCGCTGACTCCTGCTCGTGGATCAGGTCGATGATCTCGCGGTCTTCGATCGCTGTGAGACCAGCGGTATCAAGTGACCCGGCTTCGTGCTGGGCGCGAGCCTCCTTGATAGCGGAGGTGCGGAGGAAGCTACCCACCTGGTCGGCTCTGAACGGCGGTGTCGTACGTTGCATCCACCCAGCTTAGGCTGGGCGATATGGGACATCTGATCGCGCCGTGTGTCGTCGTGCAGCTCCACGCCGACGCGGGAAGTGTTGGCACGACAGCCATCGACAAGCGACCGGTCGACTACGCGGTGAAGGTCGGTCGACTCGGTCTGTACGCCGACGTTCAGGCCGATCGCAAGAACCACGGCGGCGAAGAGAAGGCGGTCTACGCGTACGCCGCCGAGGATGCCGACTGGTGGGCGCAGCAGCTCGGCCGCGACATCCCGCCCGGGCTCTTCGGTGAGAATTTGCGGGTCGAGGGCATCGACGCGAGCACTCCGCAGATCGGAGAACGCTGGCGCATCGGAACGGGTGAGGATGCGGTGGTGCTCGAGGTCACCTACCCACGCACCCCGTGCATGACCTTCGCCCGTTGGATGGGCGAGGACGACAACGGATGGGTGAGACGCTTCTCGGATGCCCGCCGACTCGGCACCTACCTTCGGGTGGTCAAGACCGGCACGGTGAAAGCTGGCGATCCGATCGAGGTCGAGGCGGCACCCGTCGGATCGCCCACGATCCTCGACAACTACCGGCTCCCTAGCGACTGATGTAGCGGGCGAGATGCTGACCGGTGAGTGTCTTCTTGCCGGCGACGAGTGCTTCGGGGGTGCCTTCGAATACGACGGAGCCACCGTCGTGACCGGCACCCGGGCCGATGTCGATGATCCAGTCGGCGTGAGCCATGACGGCCTGGTGGTGCTCGATCACGATGACCGACTTTCCGGCATCCACCAGGCGGTCGAGCAGACCGAGTAGCTGCTGAACGTCGGCCAGGTGCAGACCCGTCGTCGGCTCATCGAGAATGTAGATGCCGCCCTTGTCAGCCATGTGGATGGCGAGTTTCAACCGCTGCCGCTCCCCGCCCGACAGTGTGGTCAACGGTTGGCCGAGCGTGAGGTAGCCGAGCCCGACATCCGCCATTCTCGCGAGGATCGCGTGCGCCGCCGGGACCTTGGAGTCGCCGGTCGAGAAGTACTCGACGGCGTCGTCAACCGACATCCCGAGCACTTCGCTGATGTTTTTGCCGCCGAGGCGATACTCCAGAACCGACGCGAGAAAGCGTTTGCCGTCGCACTCTTCGCACACCGATGACGACGCACCCATCGCGCCCATGTCCGTGTAGATGACACCGTTGCCGTTGCAGACCGGGCAGGCGCCCTCTGAGTTCGCGCTGAATAGCGCGGGTTTGACGCCGTTGGCTTTCGCGAAGGCGGCACGGATCGGATCGAGCAGCCCGGTGTAGGTTGCGGGGTTGCTGCGCCGCGAGCCGCGGATCGGTGCCTGATCGACCGAGACGACGTTGGCGCTCTTCGGAATCGAACCGTGGATGAGTGAACTCTTGCCCGATCCGGCGACGCCGGTGATGACGCACAACACACCGAGCGGGATGTCGACCGAGACGTCCTTCAGGTTGTTCTCGGTCGCGTGGCGGATCTCCAACTTCGCCGCTGAGGTTCGCACCGTCGGTTTGAGGGCCGCGCGGTCGTCGAGGTGGCGTCCGGTCAGGGTGTCGCTGGCGCGCAATCCTGCGACGGTTCCGATGAACTGGATCTCTCCGCCGTGAACGCCGGCGCGTGGGCCGAGATCGACGACGTGATCGGCGATCTCAATCGTCTCGGGCTTGTGCTCGACTACCAGAACCGTGTTGCCCTTGTCGCGCAGTTGCAGCAGCAGCTGGTTCATGTTCTGGATGTCGTGCGGGTGCAGGCCGACGGTCGGTTCATCGAACACGTAGGTGACGTCGGTGAGGCTCGACCCGAGGTGCCGAATCATCTTGGTGCGCTGCGCTTCACCACCCGAGAGCGTTCCCGAGGGGCGGTCGAGGCTCAGGTAGCCGAGCCCGATCGAGACGAACGAGTCGAGCGTCTGCTGAAGGTTGCGCAGCAGAGGAGCGACATGGTCGTCTTTCAGCCCGCGAACCCAGGCAGCGAGGTCGCTGATCTGCATCGCGCAGGCGTCGGCGATGTTGAGTCCGCCGATTTTGGATGCGCGCGCAGCTTCGTTGATGCGCGCACCGCCGCATTCCGGGCAGGCGGTGAAGGTCACGGCGCGCTCGACGAAGGCGCGGATGTGCGGCTGAAGCGCGTCGACATCCTTCGACAGCATTGACTTCTGCACCTTCGGAACCAGACCTTCGTAGGTCAGGTTCATGTTCGTGACTTTGACTTTGACCGGTTCCTTGTAGAGGAAGTCGTTCAGCTCCGCCGCAGTGAAGTCTTTGATCGGTGTGTCGGGGGGAAGGAATCCCGATTCGGTGAAGATTCGAACCAACCAGCCGTCCGCGGTGTAGCCGGGAATCGTGATGGCGCCGCCGGCGAGCGACTTCGTGGCGTCGTAGAGCTGGGACAGGTCGATATCGCTGACTGTTCCCATCCCCTCGCAGCGCGGGCACGCCCCGGCCGGAACGTTGAACGAATAGTGGAACGCGGGGCCGGCGCTCGGCTCGCCGAGGCGGCTGAACACGATCCGCAGCATCGCGTTGGCATCGGTCGCGGTGCCCACCGTCGAGCGTGAGTTCGCGCCCATCCGCTCCTGATCGACGATGATCGCCGTCGTCAGGCCTTCCATGACGTCAACATCGGGGCGGCCGGGGCTGGGCATGAACCCCTGCACAAAGGAGCTGTACGTCTCGTTGATGAGTCGCTGGGATTCGGCCGCGATCGTGCCGAAGACGAGGCTCGACTTGCCCGATCCCGATACCCCGGTGAACACCGTCAGCCGACGCTTGGGCAGGTCAACATCCACATTCTTGAGGTTGTTGACGCGGGCGCCCTGAACCCGGATCAGGTCGTGGCTGTCGGCGGCGTGTTCGGAATCTGCGGGGGTCGTCGGCATGGAATCCACGGTAGAGGCGTCCTCCGTCACTGGGCCGATTCGGACGAATCTGATTCGGCTGTTCCGATGATCCTCGCGCCCGGTTCGCTGGCGAGACGTACCAGTTGGGCGGTGATTTCGCCGCGCAACGCATCGTGCTGTTGGCCGAGCGCCGTCGCGGGATCCTTCCATTTCTCAATCGGGTAGAGCCAGACGGGTCGCCAGATGAGCTCCGCCGGTTCCCAGTCGTACCGCGGAAACACGTGGGCGTGCACGAAGGGATCCGCATTGCCGAGGATGTCGATGTTGGTTCGTCGAAACGCGGGGTCGAGCGCTGCGCACGCATGGCCGACCGCTGTGGCGAGGAGGTCGGTATCAGCCAGAAATTGCACGCGTTCAGATCGGGACAGGTCGGCGAGTTTCGTGGCGTCGATGTTGCGACTCAACATCACGCAATACCCGGGCAGAAACTGCGTGTCACCGATTACGGCCCAGCCACTCGTTAGCTCGATCATGACTGTCGGGTTTTCGCCGCGAAGGGCTGATCCAATTCGGTCGGCGCGCCAGTCGGTCGTAATCCCGGTCATATTCCGAGGCTATCCACGTCGCACAGGGGTGCTTCCGTCGGATCAGGGTAGGTCAGGTCAGGGCGGGTCGGATCAGGGCGGGTCGGTAGCGACGGCGCGGGCGGGTCGATCAGGGCGGGTCGGTAGCGACGGCGCGGGCGGGTCGGGTGCGATGTCGTCGGCCGGTGGGGGAGAGCCAGTCGATCGTGCCGTCGGGATGCGAGGCTTCGATCCGCCAGCGGGTCTCGTGTTTGAGGGTGTGGTGGCCGCGGCAGAGATGGGCGAGGTTGTCGGCATCCGTCGCCCCGCCGTCGACCCAAGCCCGCGAATGGTCGATGTCGGCGGATGCCGTGCGACGGAAGCAACCGGGGAAGCGGCATCGACCATCGCGGACGGTGAGCCAGAGGCGGAGGTCGTCGCTGACGCGATACCGGGTGCGGCCGAGGGCAATCATGGTGTCGTCGCGCGGGTCAGTCAGCATGCGGCGGAGCACCGGCGCTTCGGCAGCGAGTTCGCGAGCGGTCTGGGCGTCGATCGGGCCGTAACCCTCGAGTTCCGCGGTCGCATGGGATTCGCCGGTGAGTACCGCGAGGGGAACCGTGACGACAACTGTCGGGCGCGCGTCACCGAACCGGCGGAACGCGCGGGTGTCGCGATCGAGGAGCACATCAACGAGGGCGTCGGCTCGCAGTTGCGCCATCGTGCGGTCGTCGCCGAGGCGGAGGAGCCCGCGGGCTAGGTCGTCGAGGCGGCTGTCGATCGCCACTGAGTCGGATGCCGCCAGGTGGGCGACGACCCAGGCCATGCCATCGGATCCCGGCTGCGACGACACATGACGGGAGTCACACGCGCGGTGATGTCTCTCGATCGTGCGGTCGGCATCCCGAGTTTCGCGGAGTCGCTTGACGGTGCGCGCAAATGCTGTCGAGGACTGGTCGGCGGCATCCAGGGCGCGTTGTTCGAGTTCGCCCCGTTCGGTACTCTCCAGCCCCGCCAACTCGTCGACGAGAACGCGTGCCTGGCGCGGGGTGACGCGCCCCTCGGACAGCGCCGCGTGGGTGGCGGGAAGTTCGCGAACCAGCACAACGGCCTCGTCGATGAGGACTTC
Organism: Pseudolysinimonas sp.; assembly: GCF_039912695.1. Lineage (GTDB taxonomy): Bacteria > Actinomycetota > Actinomycetes > Actinomycetales > Microbacteriaceae > Pseudolysinimonas_A. The sequence goes on along the minus strand of NZ_JBDSPJ010000017.1, from coordinate 88,028 downwards.
GGCACTGCGCTCAGAGATGCGGAGGGCGGTTGCGAGTTCCGCGCGGAACTCCCGCTCGGCGAGGGCGTGCGCCATGGTGCCGACCTGAGTCGTGTGCGCGAATTCGACGAGGCCGAGCTTCGCCGCAGTGAGGGATGCGATCATCCGATCCGCCGCGACGATTGCGTCGATCATGCGCGAATCAGCATCCATCCGCGACACCGGCGAGGCGTCGTCGACGCCCCGATCGAGCGTGTCGCGGAAGGTGATCATGAACGCAGTAAAGCGCCAACCACCGACATTCGAGCGCGCTCCGAAACCCGGTAGACTCGCTCTTCGTGCCGTTCGCGGCGCATGCCACGGGCTGTGGCGCAGCTTGGTAGCGCACCTGACTGGGGGTCAGGGGGTCGCAGGTTCAAATCCTGTCAGCCCGACACTGGCCGAGGGACGAAAATCCCCGGAACGATATTTCTTCACAGATCTGGAATTGGCCATGGAATCAACCAAGACCGGCAATCGCGGGCCGCGAATCGCGCTCGGCGCCGCGTTCATCGTGGCCTTCCTGACGCTGGCCGGATGTAGCACGGCCGCCCCGTCCCCGTCCCCGACTCAGACGTCCGCATCCCCGTACACGATCGACGACACAACCGGGGGCTTCGCCTACACGGACGCACTTTCGGGCTACGCCGTCACCTTCCCGCAACAACCCGACGTCGAACCTTTGGCGAATAACGAAACCGATCAGCCCGCGTATTACGCGTCCGCCGAACTGGCGTCGGGCGAGTTTGCTTCGACTGGGCAGATCCTCAACCACACACCTAATCTCCAGGCCCAGGTCATGGGGATGGCGTCGTCGATGAATCCATCTGGACAGGTCAGTGCTAGCAGCTACACGCTCGGCGGCCTCGATGCAGCTCACGCCGAATTTACGGCAGGGAGCAGCTCGTCGATTCCGAGTGATCTCGTCGGCCAGCCATCTGAGATTGTTGTGGCTGGCGACGGCAACCACTTCTACGCGCTCATCGCTCTCGGCGGAACTTCGGACGAGCGCCAGGCATTCTTCGATTCGTTCAAGCGAATCGACGGATAGAAGAGGCAATTCCCCGGCACGCGCTGGCACGCTCCGCCAGGGCCGGGGTAAGGGGGTCGCAGGTCCAAATCCTGTCAGCCCGACAACAGTCAGGGATCACCCCCCCCTGTTGCTGCGCCATGCCAGCGCCCAACGCCCGCGCCGACCGCCCAAAAAGTGCACCCCGTTGTGGGAGTTGACCGCAGCCTCGAGCGGGGTGATTCTGAAATAGCCGCACTCGACTGATGGGATCCGGAGACACCGTTGCCGCACATCGATGTACCCGACGCATTCCTGATCGAGCTTCCCGATGGCTGGGGATCAACCTCCGTCGATGGACGCGAGTACACGCTCAGCTCCGGTGATGAGAGCGGACTACGAATCAACATCGTTGTCTATCAGGCCCGAACAAAGAAGGACGCGCTTCCCGAAGTCATTACGGCGGCCGTTCGGGAGTGGGCGAAGGGCGTGGGAATGCAAAACTCCGAGAGCCTAGCCGTGCTGACCGTGGCGGGAGACACGCCCAAGGCGTTTGCCACCATTCATGGCGATCGACGCGATGTCTTGGTCGGCTTCTTCTATTTCAAGAAATCCTTCGTCATCGCGGCGGGCACCGCGCCGAGCGATGACCATGACGGCTTCAAGCGCGTCGAACGAATGCTGTGGAGCATCGAAGCCGCATAAGCGGTCAGACGAGCGGGTCGCGGGTTCAAATCCTGTCAGACCCGACCAAGGCTTACTCAGCGCGACAACAGTCGCTGCTCCGGCCCGCTCGGCGGCGGACAGCACACCGCAGTACCGTCAAAGAATGACCGAGCAGCAGCCGTTCGACCTGGTGCAGCGCTACGACACCTTCGAACTTCGGCGGTACCCGGCGCACGTGCTGGCAGAGGTAACGGTGGATGCCGCGTTCGATGACGCAGGCAACCGCGCCTTCCGCTACCTGTTCGGCTACATCACCGGCGACAATCGGGCGCGTCAGAGTCTCGCCATGACCGCTCCCGTTGTGCAGTCGGAGGCGCCCCCCGAGTCCGTCAAGTTGGCGATGACGGCTCCCGTCGTGCAGCAGACAAGCGATTCGATGGACGGCTATCGAGTCGCCTTCGTTCTTCCGGCTGACGTCACGCTGGATCAGGCACCGGTGCCGACCAACCCGGCGGTTCACATCCGCGAGATCCCCGCGGCGCTGGTGGCCGCTATCCGGTTCAGCGGCCGCTGGAGTGAGGCGCGGTTCCGGCGCCATCTAGACATCCTGAGACGGGATCTCACCGCAGCCGGTCTGGTTTCGATCGGCGAGCCGCGGTTCGCTCGATTCGATCCGCCGTTCCTTCCCTCGTTCCTGCGACACAACGAGGTTGTCCTCGATATCGCCGAGAAAGTTTGACGCCGCGCCGTCAACGCCCACAGCCACTTGTGCCACGGATTGCGGCCAGTGCTTACTTCTCTGATCGGTCCTTCTTGCGCCCACGAACGCCGAAAACCACCAGGACGGCGCCAACCACGGCGACGACCACCCCGATCTGGAGCCACATCTGACTGCCGGTCATGAAACTGCCGGGGATCAGGTTGAGCCCTTGGCCGATCCACACCGCACCGACGAGCAGTGCGATCACGCCGACGACAATCAGGGCGATGCGCCCGACACGGTTGTTCATGAGCCCAACCTAACCGCGGGAACTGTTCGCCGTCCGGCCACGCACGATTCCGACAAACACTTCGCAGAGTGGATGCGCCCCATCTTTCGGCCACACGAGTGAGATCGCGGTTTCGGGGGCATCGCGCAAGGGTCGGGCGACGACGTCTTTGCGCGAGAGCATCCGCGCGACCGATTGGGGCATGACGGCGACGCCGATATTTGCCGCGACCAGATCGACCGCATCCTCACCGCTCCCGCTCAGCAGGTCGATGGGCAACACGTTCTCGTCGGCGAGGTCAGCCAAGTCAACGCCGTCGAGCGCCGCCACAAGTGAGCCCTTCGGCGCCACAACGACCGGTTGCTCGCGGTAGAGCTCAATCGCGTTCAGGTCATCGGTCGCCGGGGTGTCGCGCAGGATCGCCATGTGCGCACGGCCGTCGTGAATTGCCGCGAAAGCCGCCGACTGGGGGAGAGGCACCAGCTCGAGGCGACCAATCGGCCGACGCTCCCGCCAGACCCGCTCCCATTTGCCGGGGGTCACTCCGGGCACAAAGGCGACGAAGAGTGGATCGGGCATGGCCCCAGGCTAATCGCGAGCCACGTACGCTCGGGAGCATGACCGACGCCCCGCGCGAAGACCGCCGCCAACAGCCGAAGCCGCCGAAGCAGCAACTGCTCAAGCCCGAGACTGCCGCGCAGAAGCTCGGCGTCTACTTTCCAGCGACACCGGCCGAGTTTCAGTCCACGCCCATCTCACGGGATGCCGTCGAGGCTCTGCAAGCGGACCCGCCGGAGTGGCTCGCGACCCTGCGTAAGGAGGGACCGCATCCGCGTGCCGAGGTTTCGCACCGGCTCGGCATCACGAACTCGGCACTGGCCCGGGCGGGGGTGAGCGACTCGATGACGACGACCGAGATTCGCAACCTCTTGGCCGACCGGCCGCCGTGGCTCGTCGCCGAGCGCGAGAAGCACCTGCCTGGCAGCGGAATCATTGCCGGAACCGCGATCGGTGAACGCCCCGCGGTGAGCAATCGTCGCGCCCAACCCGCAGACATCGACGACGACGACGACGAATAGGAATTTCAGAACCGCCTCGCTGGTTCCCTTCACCATGACCGCCCAGCCCGCCCCCGCATCCGGAACCTTCTCGATCGGCGGCGATCTGCCGGTCAACCGCCTCGGCTACGGTGTGATGCAGTTGCCCGGTAAGGGCGTCTGGGGTCCACCGCGCGACCACGACGAGGCGATCCGGGTTCTGCGCCGAACTGTCGAACTCGGCATCACGCTGATCGACACCGCTGACTCGTACGGTCCGTTCATCGCCGACCACCTGATCCGGGAGGCGCTGTACCCGTATGCGGACGACCTGGTGATCGCGACCAAGGTCGGCTTTACGCGGCAGGGTCCCGGCCGCTGGGTTGCCGTTGGTCGTCCCGAGTACCTGCGCCAGCAGGTGGAGCTCAACCTCCGCCACCTCGGACTTGAGCGCATCGACCTGCTGCAGTTGCACCGCATCGACCCGCACGTGCCACTCGAGGATCAGCTCGGCGAACTCGGTGACCTCCAGAAGGAGGGGAAGATCCGACACCTCGGACTCTCGGAGGTGTCGGTCGACGAGATTCGAAAGTCGCAGAAGATCGTGGATGTGGTGTCGGTGCAGAACCGGTACAACCTCGCCGACCGCGACTCGGAGGATGTCCTTGACTATGCCGAGGCGAACGGGATCGCCTTTATTCCGTGGTTCCCGCTGGCGACCGGGAAGCTGGCTCAGCACGATGGGCCACTTCGGGATGCCGCGAAACGCCATGACGCGAGCCCCTCGCAGCTCGCTCTCGCCTGGCTGCTGCGGCGCTCGCCGGTGATGCTGCCCATTCCCGGCACGTCGAGTGTCGAACACCTCGACGACAACACGGCGGCCGCACTCATCGACCTGACAGATGACGAGTTCGCGGCGCTCACCTAGACCGGCGGTGCCTGACAAGCTAGCCCGTGATGACTCAACAGCGCGCGGCAGCCGGCTTGGTCGCAAGCGGTCACATCCCCGACGCCTTCTGGAGCGTCCCCGCGGCAGATCTGCTGAGTGCGCTGCACTCCCGCACTGACGGACTGACCGCGGATGAAGCCGCCGCCACGCTGACGCAGGTGGGTCCGAACACTCTGAATGAACGCGACGACGTGTCGATCGCGCGGTTGCTCGCGCGGCAGTTTCTCAGTCCGATCGAGTTGATCCTGATTGGCGCCACGATTCTGTCGGGTGTGCTCGGCGACTGGACCGATGCGGTGATCATCCTCGTCATCCTGCTCGTGTCAGGTTTGCTCGGATTCGTTCAAGAGCGCGGTGCCGGTCGGGCCATGAAAGCGCTGCTCGCGGTCGTTGAAGTGACGGTCACGGTGCTTCGGGGCGGTCGGCGAGTGGCCGTACCGCTCGGTTCGATCGTGCCGGGTGACGTGGCGGTTGTCGCGGCGGGCGACATCGTGCCGGGGGACTGTGCCGTGCTCGAGGCGAACGGGTTGACCGTCGACGAGTCGGCGCTCACCGGCGAGACGTTCCCGGTCGACAAGCAGCCGAGCGTCGTGCCGGCGGCAACCGTGCTGACCGGACGCACCGGCGCCGTGTTCCTAGGCACTCACGTGTCGAGCGGCACCGGCACCCTTCTCGTCGTCCGCACCGGGCGAAGCACGCAGATCGCGGCGATCGCGGCGCGGCTGTCGGCGCGGCCCCCGCAGACCGGCTTCGAGAAGGGGATGACATCCTTCGGCCTGTTGCTGGGTCGCCTGATGGTCGTGCTGGTCGTGGCGATTTTCATCATCAACCTCGTGCTGCAACGCCCACTCATCGACTCGGCGCTGTTCTCGCTCGCGCTCGCCGTGGGACTCACCCCGCAACTGCTGCCCGCGATCGTCAGCATCAGCCTCGCTCAGGGCGCTCGGATGATGGCGCGCAAGCGGGTGATCGTACGACGCCTCGACGCGATCGAAGACTTCGGTTCGATGACCGTGCTGTGTTCCGACAAAACCGGCACGATGACGGCGGGCGAGATCCACCTCGACACCGCGATGAGGCTCGACGGCACGGCCGACGCCGAGGTAGCCGAACTTGCCAGCCTCAACGCAGCACTACAGACCGGATGGCGCAACCCGATCGACCAGGCGATCGTCGAGGGGCTGGCGGCCCCATCCGACGCCGTCGCCGTCGGCGAGCTGCCCTACGACTTCTTGCGTAAGCGCATGAGCGTGCTGGTGCGCCGCCATCCCGGCGAGAAGCCGGTGCTCATCACGAAGGGCGCCCTCGACCCGGTAATCGCGGTGTGTACCCATGCCGCGACTGCAGCAGGCCTGGTTCCCATCGCCCGTGCGCGGGTCGGCATCCAGAAACGGTTCGCCGATTTGAGCTCACAGGGATTTCGGGTGCTCGGCGTCGCGACACGAACCTTCGCGGGTGATCGGCCAGTTGGGATCGGCGACGAGTCGAAGATGACCCTGGTCGGGCTGCTCTGTTTTGCTGACCCGGCGAAACCCGACGCCGCAGCCACGCTCGCCGAACTCGCCGCGAGCGGAGTCTCGGTTCGCATGGTGACCGGCGACAACCGGCTGGTCGCAGCGCATATCGCCGAACAGGTCGGGCTCGACACGACGACCGTCTTCAGTGGCCCCGACATCGATGCGATCGGGGATGCCGCGCTCGCCATCGCGGTCAAGAACGTTTACGTATTCAGCGAACTCGATCCGGTGCAAAAAGAACGTGTCGTGCGAGCGTTCCGCGCCGGGGGTGCGGTCGTCGGCTACCTAGGTGACGGGATCAACGACGCGCCGCCGCTCCACGCTGCCGACATCGGGATCAGCGTGGACACGGCCGTACCGGTCGCCAAACAGTCGGCCGCGATCGTGCTGCTCGATAAAGACCTGAGGGTCATCCTCGACGGGGTGCGACAGGGCCGCCGGACCTTTGCGAACACGATGAAGTACATCTACATGACCACGAGCGCGAACTTCGGCAACATGCTGAGCATGGCGCTTGCGGCCCTGCTGCTGCCTTTCCTGCCTTTGCTCGCCGGGCAGATCCTGTTGATCAACCTGCTCACCGACCTGCCGGCGACGACCATCGCGACTGACTCCGTTGACGACGCGCAGGTGCGATCCCCTCAGCGCTGGAATGTTCGCCTGATCCGCAACTACCTCTTGGCATTCGGCACACTCAGCTCGGTGTTTGACCTGGTGACCTTCGCCATCCTGCACTTCGGCTTCCACGCAGCAGCGCCCGAATTTCGCAGCGCCTGGTTCGTCGCCTCGATCCTCACCGAGGTCGGAGTGCTGTTCGCACTGCGCACGCGTGGACCGTTCTACCGAAGCGCTCCCGGGCGTTGGGTCGTGCTCTCGAGCATCGCGGTCGCACTCGTGGCGGTCGCCATCCCGTACTCGCCGCTCGCGCCGGTGCTCTCGCTCGTGCCGATCCCGCTCGAACTGCTCGGCCTGGTGTTTCTCGTCACGCTCGGCTACATCGCCGCCACGGAGCTGCTCAAGCGCGTGTTCTGGCATCGGTCGAACGCCAGAGTCACCCCGCTGGCAGCGCGAATAGGGTGACCGCGAGCATCGCGAGAGCGAGGATGCCGAAGCCAACCCTGTGGGGCCACCGGCGTGAAGTGCGCAGCGCGATCACGCACTGAAGGGCGTAGTAGGCGGCGAAGGCACGCGAGGCGATCGCGACGATCGTCAGGGTGGGGATCGTGGCGGCAATCGCAATCGCGGCCAGACCGGTGATCAGATACGGGCGTCGCCCGTGGAACCAGGCGTTGAGCCCGTTGAGGTTTCCGTCGGCCGCCTCGGTATCAGCGATAGCGGCGCTGAACTGGCTGAGCACGGCCGAGATCACCAGGGGGAGTGCGAGCCACGGCGCGACGCGGGCGGTGATGTCGAGGAGGGTGGTGTCGGCTCCTGCGGCGGTACCCAAACCCATGAGCGGTGTCGCGACCGCGACGAAACCGATGTAAATGAACGAAGCGATCGCCTGCGCGAGACGGGAAGCGCGGACACGGGTGGCGACGTCAAAGTCGGCGCCGAGGTAGCGCACCGTCTCGAATCCTTGGACGGTGATGACGATTCCACCCAGCACCATGAAGATCTGCCCGATCGGGAGTGCGGGGATGGGTGGCACGGTCACCGCACCGGTGGCGAAACCGCCGACGTCGCTCGCAATCAGCACCGAGCCGAGCACCGCGGTCAGCACCAGCACAACGGAGAGCGCGATGCGGTCGAGGCGATCGAGGCCGCGAAAGCCGCGGAGCATCCCGATCAGGATGATCACGGCGATCGACACGCACGCGACGAGCGCCTCGACTGCTGGTGAGCCACCCGAAATGAAGAACGCGACCAGGTACTCGGCCATGATCCGCACATACAAGGCGACCGAGATCACGTAGGCGATGACGATGACGGCGTCTGCAAGACGGCCGAGGCGGGCGGTCGCGAGGTCGAGTGTCTTCGCCGCCTGGCGCGCCTCGACGACGATCAGGTTGTGTCGGATGACGGTGCCCAGCATCCACGCAACCGCGCAGATGGCGATGGCCCCGAACACTGCCAGGGCGCCGAGCGTGCGCTCCAGAACGGGAACGATGATCAGCAAGCCCGAGCCGAGGATGGACGCCAGCGGTGTCACCGCGGCCGCGACGACGGTGCGTCGCCGGACGTGATTTTGCGGGATGTCCACGTCGCCATTGGATCAGCCCCGGTGCCATCCACCTAACCGGCGTCGTAGAGTCCGATGTGTGAGTGGTATCTCCGACCTCGATGAACTCCTGCATTCGATGCGGCCGGAGGCGCGACCCGGCGAGTACGTCGTCGTGACTGTCGCGGGTGACCTCGACATCCCCTTCGAAGCGCTGATCCGCGAGGAGGAGGGCACCACGCTCGTGCTAAAGCGGGACGACGCGGATGCGGCCGGCATCCCGTACGACTTCGTCGCGGCCTGGATCACGCTGACTGTGCACTCCGATCTCGCGGCGGTTGGGCTGACCGCCGCGATTTCGACAGCTCTCGCGAACGAGGGGATCAGTTGCAACGTGCTCGCGGGTTTCCACCACGATCACCTGCTGGTTCCGGCCGAGCGTCTCGACGACGCTCTCGCTGCGCTCGCGACGCTCAGCGAACTCTGACGTCGCCCGCCCCGTACCCTGGAGTCATGACTCGTCAGGTGCGGCCCGCGACCGAAGGTTGGGCGCAGAAGCTCGACACCGACGGTCGCCCGCTGCTGCAGTTCGCGTCGCCGAAGCGTGGCAAGCCGCCCGAGCACCTCGCCGACTGGACCCCCGCGCAGCGCGCCGAAAAGCTCACCGAGCTCGGGATGCCGGCCTTCCGCGCCAAGCAGATCGCCACCCACTACTTCACCCACTCCACTAGCGACCCCGCGCTGATGACCGACCTCCCCGCGGCCGGACGCGACGAGTTGGTCGCCGGCCTGCTGCCACCCCTGATGACCGAGTTGCGTCGCCTCGAGACCGACAAGGGCGACACGATCAAGTTCCTCTGGAAACTGAACGACGGCGCCCTCGTCGAATCGGTTCTCATGCGGTACCCCGGTCGCATCACGCTGTGCGTCTCGTCGCAAGCAGGATGCGGCATGAACTGTCCGTTCTGCGCGACCGGTCAGGCCGGGCTCACCCGCAACCTGTCCGCTGCCGAGATTGTCGAACAGGTCGTGCGCGCGAACCGCGTGATCGCCGACGGGCAACTCGGGGGTAAGAAGAAGACCGATCACAGCCAAGAGCGCGTCAGCAACATCGTGTTCATGGGCATGGGGGAGCCGCTGGCCAACTACGCCCGAGTGATGACGGCGGTGCGCACGATGGTCGCGCCGGCACCCGACGGCCTCGGGATGAGCGCCCGCGGCATCACGGTTTCGACCGTCGGACTCGTGCCCGCCATCCTGAAGCTCTCGAAAGAGAACATCCCGGTCACGTTCGCCCTGTCGCTGCACGCGCCGGATGACGTGCTGCGTGACGAACTCATCCCGGTCAACTCGCGCTGGAAGGTCGACGAGGCTCTCGATGCCGCGCGCGCCTACTTCGACGCGACGGGGCGACGGGTGTCGATCGAGTACGCGTTGATCAAAGACATGAACGACCATGGCTGGCGCGCCGACCTGCTCGGTGAAAAACTCAACGCCCGCGGTCGCGGCTGGGTGCACGTCAACCCGATTCCGCTCAACCCGACTCCGGGTTCGATCTGGACGGCGAGTGAGCCGGAAGTGCAGTGGGAATTCGTGCGTCGGCTGGAGGCCGCCGGCATCCCGACCACGCTTCGCGACACCCGAGGCAAGGAAATCGACGGGGCCTGCGGGCAGCTCGCAGCGGCCGACGAAGAGGTGCCGGCGACCTAGTCCCGCCTGAGGGCTCCTCTAGACTCGGGCCATGCCAGAACCAACTGACGACACCACGCCCGCCAACACGACCCCGTCGATGACGCCATCGCCGGGCCTCACGCCGCCGCCCGCCGTGACGCCTGTTGCGCCGGCCGCCGCGCTTCCGCCCGAGAATCTGCCGCGCGGACTCTTGCTCGCCCTGCTCGCGATCCCCGCTGGCGTGCTGGTCTACATGATCATCTGGAACCTCGGCTACATCGCCTCCATCGCCGGCTTCATCGTGGCGTTCGCCGCCTACTTCTTGTACCGCTTCGGTTCCGGCGGGCGCGTGTCGATCAAGGGTGGGCTCGTCATCGCCGCGATCACGCTCGTGACTCTGATCATCGCGTTCGTCCTGGGCGAGGTCTGGGACTACGTCGCCGCGGTGTCTGCTCAGACCGGTCTGTCGGTTCAAGACATCCTGTCGACGCCTGGACTGGGCGGTTACGTGATCTCCGACCTGACATCGCCGCAGTACCTGCCGACCCTCCTCGGTAACGCCGGGCTCACCTTCCTGTTCGGTGTCCTCGGGTGTGCCGGGGTGTTGTTCAACATCTTCCGTCAGGCGAAGACCACCCAGGCGATGCCGCCGGTTCAGCCCCCCGCGGCCTGACCGAGAGCTTCGACCACCCGATCCATCGACGACCCGAGTCCGAGTCGCGCGGCGAGAACCGCCGCGCGCTCGGCATCGGGTCGTTTGATCGTGGAATCCACCGCGGGTAGGTCAAGAGTTCGCACCACCTCGACGACGGTCGGCGCGACGGCCAAATAGTCGGATGCCGCGAGCAGCTTTGCCCGCACGCTGGGCGAGAGCGCGGTGGCGGGGTCGGCCGTGGCGGCAATGATCCCGTTCAGGTCGCCGAACTCGCGCAGCAGCCCCGCCGCTGTTTTCTCGCCAACGCCAGCGACTCCGGGAAGGCCGTCGGAAGCGTCGCCGCGCATCGTGGCGAAATCCGCGTACTGGCGCGGCGTGATCCCGTACTTGGTTTCGACCGCCGCGTCGTCCAAGATCTCGAGGTTCGCCATCCCGCGGCCCGTGTAGATCACCCGCACGCTGCGCGAGTCGTCGACGAGCTGGAAGAGGTCGCGGTCGCCGGTGACGACATCCACCGGTAGATCAGCCGTCGACGCCAAGGTTCCGATGACGTCGTCGGCTTCGTGCTCGGCTGCTCCGACGATCGAGATGCCGAGCAATCCGAGTGCCTCGGCGATGAGCGGCACCTGCACGCTCAGCGGGTCGGGAACGACCTCGACATCCGGCCCGACCTCGATTTCCGCGGCGACTCGGTGGGACTTGTACGACGGGATGAGATCCACCCGCCACTGCGGACGCCAGTCGTCGTCCCAGCAGGCGATGAGGTGGGTGGGCTGAAACTGCCCGACCAGACGCGCGATGATGTCGAGCGTGCCGCGCACCGCGTTGACGATCGTGCCGTCGGGTGCCGTCACGGTATCCGGCACTCCGTAGAACGCGCGGAAGTAGATTCCCGCCGTGTCGAGCAGCATCAGGCGGTCAGTCATGCCCGCCATGCTGTCATACGGTTCGCGTGCCTGAGACGGTCGGCCGTGGATCAGGTGCGGCGCATGTAGGCCCGAACCGTCAGCGGCGCGAAGATCAGCACGACGGTGAGCGCGCCGAGCAGAGCCCAGACCACTTCGATTCCGGCGCTGCCGGTGTTCGACAGATCGCGGGCCGCGGTCACGAGGTACGAAACCGGATTGACGTTGACAAAAGCCTGGAGCCACGCCGGCATGCTGTCGACCGGCACGAAGATGTTCGACAGGAACGTCAGTGGGAAGAGCACCAGGAACGAGATGCCTTGGACGCTCGCCGCGGTGCGCGCGATGGTTCCGAAGAACGCGAAGATCCACGACAGCGACCACGCCACAGCGATCACGAGAAGTGCGGTGAGGAGAACGCCGACGAATCCACCCGCCGGGCGGTAGCCGATGAGCATCCCCACGATGAAGGTGATCGTGGTGGCGATCGCGTAGCGGATGACATCCGCCAGCAGTGCTCCAGCGAGTGGCGCGATGCGGGCGATCGGCAGACTGCGGAAACGGTCGAAGACGCCCTTGCCCATGTCTTCGCGCAACTGCACGCCGGTGACGACGGAGGTCGTGATCACCGTCTGCACCAGGATGCCGGGAATGAAGTAGGGCAGGTAGCTGCTCACGTCGCCCGAAATCGCGCCGCCGAAGATGAAGGTGAACATCACGGTGAAAATGATCGGTTGCAGGGTCACGTCAAACAGTTGCTCGGGCGTGCGCTTGATCTTGAGCAGGCCCCGGTAGGCCATCACGAGTGATTGCCGGATGGTCTCGACAAGCGACACATGGTTTTTGAGTTCGCGCGTCGGCGCGAGGACGGCGGTGGTCATGCTGCGACCTCTTTCTGCTCTTCGGTGATCTCGTCGGTCTCGACTCCGTGGCCGGTCAGGGCCAGGAACACCTCGTCGAGGGAGGGTTTGCTCACGCTGAATTCGGTGAGATGGATGTCGGCCCCGCGCAGGTCGATCAGGAAGTCGGCCACACGGTCGGCGTCTGCGAGCGGCGCGGTCAGTCGCGCACCCGAAACAACCGGAGTCCATCCCAACACTCGGGAAAGCGCGGCTGCGGCCCGGTCGAGGTCGGCCACGTCCTTCAGCGTGACGTGCAGCGACGAGCTGCCCACGGATGCCTTCAACTCATCGGCGGTCCCTTCGGCGACAACCTTGCCGAGGTCGATCACGGCGATGCGATCGGCGAGCTGGTCGGCTTCGTCGAGGTACTGGGTCGTCAGCACGACAGTGCTGCCTTCTGCGACCAGTCGGCGCACCGTGTCCCACATCTGCAGACGGGTGCGGGGGTCGAGGCCGGTGGTCGGCTCGTCGAGGAAGATCAGAGGGGGAGAGGCGAGCAGGCTCGCGGCAAGGTCGAGGCGTCGTCGCATGCCGCCGGAGAAGTTTTTGAGCGGTTTGCGTGCGGCCTCGGTGAGGCCGAACTCCTCGAGCAGCTCGCCCGACTTCTTGCGCGCGGCGCTTCCGCTGTAGCCGAGGAGGCGCGCGAAGACCACCAGGTTTTCGGTCGCCGAAAGGGTTTCATCTACCGACGCGTACTGTCCGGTCACCCCAATCAGCTGCCGCACGATCTGCGGTTCTTTGACGACGTCGTGCCCGAAGATGCGGGCTGACCCGCCGTCGAGTTTCAGGAGTGTGGCAAGCATCCGGATCACCGTCGTCTTGCCGGCGCCGTTCGGGCCGAGCACGCCGTAGACGGTGCCGGCGGTGACCTGGAGGTCGATGCCGTCGACGGCGCGCTGGTCGCCGAAGGTTTTCACGAGTCCGGTCGCCTCGACGGCGAGTGTGGAGGTGGTCATCGGCGCTTTCCTTTCACGACCTCGGCCGTTGCCCGACCGAGGAGTTGGTGGCGGTCGAGCCCGGCGATCTCAAACATGCGGGCAACGGTTCCGAGGTCGGGCATCAGAATCCCGACGACGAGGTTGAGGGTGGTGGGTTGGATGGCGTGGCCGCCGACCCGGAAGCCGCGGTCGAACGCTTCACGCGAGGTGCGGGCGATCTTGGGCCGGGTGCGGCGGGGCGTCGCAACCAGGTCGATCGCAGAGAACGTGCCGACGCCAGCGGCGCCGAGGCTTCTCGCGCGTTCGGCGTCGAGCATCTGCTCGAGCTTCTCGGCCGTCAGTCCGGCTTCGACCAGGAACTGGCCGCCGCTACTGCGTGTGTCGGCGGCCATGGCGATCAGCAGATGCTCGGGTTCAAGCGCACCGGCCGAGCGACGCGCAGCGAGGTCGTTTGCCGCGTCGACCAGGGCACGGAGGTCGCGTCCTTGGGTCTGACGGTCTTGGAGGGATCGCCCCTGGTGGTTGCTCATGAACGTCTCCGCATCTCGATCCCGGCATCGGCGAGCCGAGCCAGGTGCTTTTTGTGAACCGCTTGACGGGTGACGCCGAGAGCCTGCGCGACTTGCGGCCACGACCATCCCTCGCGGAGGGCGAGCTCCACCTGGGCGTCTTCGAGCCGGTCGGCAAGTTCTCTCAGCGCCACGACGGCGGCGAGGCCGTCGGCGGGACCGCCGAGCGGCGGTGGTGCGATGGGAGTCATATGAGCAACATAAGTTGACTAATCTGAATTGTCAACTCGAGTTGCTTGCGTGTCGCGACAATGGCCACTGACACTGGTCGTGTCGGTGGCCGCCGACGATAATCGGCGTATGACCGCGATCCTGAATCCCTACCTGAACTTCCGTGGCACGGCTCGAGAGGCGATGACCTTCTACGAATCGGTCTTCGGGGGAGAGCTCACGATGAGCACGTTCACCGAGCTCGGCGCCGAAGTCGCGGATGCCGACAAAGACCTGATCATGCACGCGCAGCTCGAGGCGCCCGGTGGAATCAACCTGATGGGCGCCGACATCCCGAGCCACATGGACTCCGACGCGCGCGCCAAGTTCTCCAACTTCTCGGTGTCGTTGAGCGGCGACTCCGGCGACCAACTGCGCGGCTACTGGGAGAAACTCGCGGTCGGCGCCACGATCACCGAGCCGCTGACGCTGGCCCCGTGGGGCGACAGCTTCGGGATGCTCGACGACAGATTCGGCGTTTCGTGGCTCGTGAACATCAGCGGGACCCCGGCAGCTTGATGGCGGCCGACGCGGTCATCCTGGAGGTTCCCGGTCCTTCCGGTGTTCGGGAGGTGCGGGTCTCCAGCCCTGACCGCGTGCTCTTTCCGCAGGTCGGCATCACGAAACTCGATCTCGCGAAGTACGCGATCGCCGTTGCGGATGCCTTTCTCGCGGCAAACGGCGATCGACCGGTCGCGCTGGAGCGGTACTCGGAGGGCGTCGACGGGGAGAGCTTCTTCTCCAAGAACCCGCCGAAGGGCGCTCCCGACTATCTGCGTTCGGTGCCGGTGACATTCCCCAGTGCCCGGTCGCATCCACTGCTCGTGCTTGACGAGGCGGCCGGAATTGTGTGGGCCGTTCAGATGAACACGATCGTCTTCCATCCGTGGCCGTCGCGGTCGGGGAACACCGACAACCCCGACCAGTTGCGCATTGACCTCGATCCGCAACCAGGAACCGACTTCGGGGATGCGGTGCCCGCCGCGTTCGAGATGCGCAACGTGCTGCGCGAAGCGGGCTTGGAAGGCTGGATCAAGACCTCGGGTAACCGCGGCATCCACCTCTATGCCCCGATCGAGCCAACCCACGAGTTTCTCGATGTGCGACACGCGGTGATCGCCGCGGCGCGCGAACTCGAACGACGGATGCCCGACAAGGTGACGACGTCGTGGTGGAAGGAGGAGCGCGGCGAGAAGATCTTCGTCGACTTCAACCAAGCCAACCGCGACCGCACGATCGCCGGCGCCTATAGCCCGCGAGCTCTGGGCCACGCTCCGGTGTCTACCCCGATCACGTGGGACGAACTCGGATCGATCGAACCCAAGCAGTTCACGGTGCTGACCGTGCCCGCGCGACTGGATACCGTCGGCGACCCGTGGGCGACCTTCGCCGCCGCGCCCGGGAAGATCGACGTGCTGCTCGACTGGTGGCAGCGCGATCTTGCGGCCGGACTTACCGAGCTTCCGTTCCCACCCGACTACCCGAAGATGCCGGGGGAGCCGCCTCGCGTACAACCCTCACGCGCCAAGAAGCCGCCCTTCGAGTGACGGTTACTGCAGCACGTCCGCCAGGTCGTAGGTGACGGGTACTTCAAGCTGGTCGTAGGTACACGAGGTCGGGTCGCGGTCGGGGCGCCAGCGCTCGAACTGAACCGTGTGCCGAAAGCGTTGACCCTCCATTTGGTCGTACCGCACCTCGAGCACTCGCTCGGGTCGGAGCCGCACGAAAGAGACGTCCTTCGACGACGAGAATCTGCTGCGTGCGGTCTCGGCCGTAGCCGCGGCGCCCTCGTCGGTGCGCTCGACCAGAGGAGCCAACTCGCCGATCAGTTCGAGGCGGCGTGCGTCGCTGAAGGCCGACACTCCGCCGATCGGCCCGAGCTGCCCCTGCGGTCCGTAGAGTCCGACAAGCAGCGACCCGACCCCCTGCCCGCTCTTGTGGATGCGGTAGCCGACCGCCACGACATCCGCAGTTCGGTGGTGCTTGATCTTGAACATCGTGCGTTTGCCCGGCTGGTACACGGCGTCCAGCGGTTTCGCGACGACGCCGTCGAGGCCTGCGCCTTCGAACTCGTCGAGCCAGCGGCGGGCGAGCGCGACATCCCGAGTTGTTCGCGTGAGGTGGATCGGCGCGGGAAGGTCGCCGAGTAGGTTTTCGAGTTCTGCCCTGCGGATTTCGAAGGGTTCGCCGGTCAGATCCCGATCGCCACGCGCGATCAGGTCGAACGCGATGAACGATGCCGGGGTCTCCGCGGCGAGCCTCTCAACCCGACTCGCGGCCGGATGGATGCGCTGGGTCAGCGACTCCCAGTCGAGGCGATCGTGGCCCGTGCGATCGGTGCGCACGACGATCTCGCCGTCGAGCACACACGGCTCCGGCAGCAGGCGGGTGAACGCGTCGACGAGTTCAGGAAAGTACCGAGTGAGGGGCTTCGCACCACGACTGCCCAGCTCGACGCCGTCCGGCCCGAACGACACGATGCAGCGAAAGCCGTCCCATTTCGGCTCATACAGCAGGTTCCCTTCCGGAACCGCGTCGACGGCCTTGGCGAGCATCGGGGCGACGAGATCGGGCATGTTCCGATTCTCGCGCCGATCCTGGCCGCCGGTACCATGAAAGGCGTGAGCGGTCGGGGCAAATTCATCGTGCTCGAAGGCCTCGACGGCGCGGGCACCACGACGCAGGGCGCCCTTCTCGCTACCCGACTCATCGAGCACGGCTATGTCGTCGAACTCACCAAGGAGCCCACCGACGGCTCGATCGGCCGCATCGCCCGAGCCTTTACCGACGGTGCGCTGCACCTTGAGCCCGCGACTGTCGCACTCATCTTCGCGGCTGACCGCATCGAGCACACGGTCGAGATCACGGCGCTTCTGGATGCCGGCACTTGGGTGGTGAGCGATCGTTACGTCGCGTCATCCCTCGCTTACCAAACCTCGCAGGGTCTGCCGTTTGAGTGGGTGCGCACCCTGAACTCACGCGCGATGGAACCCGATGCGACGATCTTCGTCGACACCTCCGTCGCGGTGTGCGTCGAACGACTGACCGCACGGGGCGAGTTCAACGTCGGCCCCTTCGACAAGGCATCGGCGCTTGATAAGGCCCGCGAGTTATATGTGCAGGCCTTTGCCAGCGAGGTGCCGGTCGGCCGCCTGATCGAGGTCGACGGCGACTCGTCGCGTGAGGCTGTGGCTGACGCGATCTGGGACGCACTCGCGCCGCTCCGGGGATGAGTTTCACCCGAGCCCAGCTGGCGACCTTCCACGGAGGGACGCTGCCTGATCTGGTGCCGGACAACCTGCGGCTGCTGATCGTGGGCATCAACCCGGGACTTCTGACGATTGCCACCCAGATACACTTCGGGCGCCCGGGCAACCGGTTCTACCCGGCGCTCGTCGCTGCCGGCATCATCCCGCGCATGCCGCAGGTCACTGACGGCGTCTACGCTGACGCGCCGGCTCTGCTGACCGAGGCCGGGATCGGCGTCACGAGTATCGTCGCGGCGGCCTCCGCTCGTGCGGATGAACTCACGAACGAGCAACTCCGCGAAGGCGGTGCGCTCCTCGTCGAGAAGGTGCGCCGGTTGCAGCCCGCTGTCGTCGCGATCGTCGGCATCACGGCATATCGGATCGCCTTCGCCCTCCCGAAGGCGGCGACCGGACGTCAGCCAGACGGGATCGCGGGTTCCCAACTGTGGGTCGTTCCGAACCCGAGCGGGCTCAACGCCCACGACACCGTCGCGAGCCTCGCGGCCGCCTACTCCGAGCCGGCGCGCGCGGCCGGACTGCCGCTCGAGGCCGCTGGTTCGTAGCTGAGCAGTTCGCCCGGCTGACATTCGAGCACCCGGCACATCGCGTCGAGCGTCGTGAACCGCACGGCCTTCGCCCGACCGTTCTTCAGCACGGCCACGTTGGCTGGCGTGATGCCGATGGCTTCGGCGAAGTCGCCGACGCTCAAGCCGCGTTCGACGAGAAGCCTGTCGATATGGAGACGGATCACGATCAGACGACCTCGTCCAATTCAGAGCGCAGCAGGATCGCGCGGCGCAACAGGGACCGCAGAACGAGGAGAACGAGAGCGAGCGCGAGCAGCGCCAACCCGAACAGGACGAGAATGAGCACCAGTCCAGGCGGCCCGGTCTGGAGCCTCACGATCACGAGCCCGCCGGTCATCAGGCCGCCGAGCGCCACCGCGATGCAGAGTACGTCGAGCCAGCGTACGGAACGCGACTCGAGGATGCGGTTCCAGCGCACGAGCGAAACCAGCACGGTGGTTGCGACGATCCCTAGCTGCACGCAGAGGCCAAATCCGATCATCAACGCGTACAGCGCAGTCGGGAACTCGGCGTCGCGGGGGGATGCGTCGGGGTAGTTCAAGGGGATCTGAACGAGCGCGTACTGTGCGTAGGCGACGCACACGAACAGAACCGCCAGCGCTGCGTACGCCGCGACGACGATTGGAAACCAGGGGCGAGGAACTGCGATGTTGCTTCGAGGGCTCATCCATTGATTATCGACAGAAATCTATCGAAAAGCAATAGATCGGCTTAGCGCGCTCCCGCTAGTCGTCGAGCAGCCTCGCTGAGCACGTCGGGCTTCTTGCAGAACGCGAACCGCACGAGCCCGGCGTAGCTGGTGGCGTCAGAGGCAAACGCTGACACCGGGATGCCGACCACCCCGGCAGTGGTCGCGAGTTGGCGGCAGAAGGCTGCAGCATCCACCGCTCCGAGCGGGCGGGCGTCGGCAACCACAAAGTACGAACCGCCCGGGATCGAGACCTCCATCCCGGCCGAACGAAGGCCCGCGACGAGGAGGTCACGCTTCCCGGCGAGGGTGTGCGCGATGTCGCTGAAGTACGCGTCGGGCAGGTCGAGACCGACCGCAATCGCCGGCTGGAACGGTGCGCCGTTCACGTAGGTCAGATATTGCTTGACCGTCATGATCGCCGGGACCAGGGCTGCGGGTGCGGTGAGCCAGCCGATCTTCCAGCCGGTCGCCGAGAAGGTCTTTCCGCCCGACGAGATCGAGATGGTGCGCTCGCGCGCGCCAGGCAGGGTGGCGAGCGGGACGTGCGGGGTGCCGAAGCGCAGGTGTTCGTACACCTCATCCGTGACCAGCAGCGCGTCGTGGCGAATCGCCAACTCGACGAGCAGTTCGCGCATCTCGGCCGAGAGCACCGCGCCAGTGGGGTTGTGCGGATCGTTGACGAGGATGATCCGGGTGCGGTCGTTCACGGCAGCGCGGACGCGCTCGGGGTCGGCGGCGAATGCCGGCCAATCCAGGGGCACGGTTACCAGTCGCGCACCGGCGAGCGCCACGATCGCAGCGTAGGAGTCGTAATACGGCTCGAACACGACGACCTCGTCGCCAGGACCAGCCAGCGCCAGGATCGTCGCTGCGAGCGCCTCGGTGGCGCCCGCAGTGACGAGCACCTCGGACTCCGGGTCGACCGTGAGTCCGTAGAAGCGCTGCTGATGTCGCGCGATCGCCTCGCGCAGCACCGACATCCCGCGGCCGGGCGGGTACTGGTTGACGCCTGCCGCGATCGCGTCGCGAGCCGCCTCGAGCACTTCGGCGGGACCGTCTTCGTCGGGAAAGCCCTGCCCGAGGTTGATGGCGCCCGTGGCGACGGCGAGGGCGCTCATCTCGGCGAAGACCGAGGCGGCGATCCCACCATCGGCACGCAGTAGTCCGGCGCCGGCCGCGGTGCGCTGCCACGGGCCGTCGAGGTTCACGGCTCGACGCTAGCGGAGGGGCGGCGGTACGGTCGCTCCATGGCGTCGCGACCTGACCCGGAGTTCGCGCTCGAGACCGATCGGCTGCTGCTCAGGCTGTGGCGAGTTTCCGATGCGGCCCTCCAGCGCGAACTGTGGACCGAGCGCGACCCTCGGGTCCCCCCGCACCGCCGAATCGACGCCCACGGCCACCCCACGCTCCACGATCTCGAGGAACGCGTGCGCGCAGGGGTTCAACCCCGGCTGCTTGCTGTCGAGGTGAAGGCTTCGGGGGAGGTCATCGGTTACTGTGGATTGATCGACAGCGACTACGGAGCCGAAGGTGCACAACCGGGAGAGCCCGAGCTGGCGTTCGAGTTCCTTCGTCGCACCTGGAACCAGGGCTACGCCACCGAGGCCGCCCAGTCGGTCATCTCGTGGGCACGGGCGTTGGGCTATCGACGGCTGTGGGCCGGCGTACGCGACTGGAATCTCGCCTCACGACGCGTTCTCGCGAAACTCGGGTTCGTCGAGACCGACCGGGTGGATCGGGATGCCCTCCACGGTGACTCGCTGCTCACCACGAGATTGCTCTGACCTCTAACCGAGGTGTGGGGAGATGTCCTTCACGATCGATTCGAGGATGCGCGCGTTGAAGTCGACGCCGAGTTGGTTCGGCACCGTGACCAGCACCGTGTCGGCCGCCTGAACCGCGGCATCCTGAGCCAGCTCCGCCGCGATGACGTCGGGGGCTCCGATGTACGACCGACCGAAACGCGCCAGCCCGCCGTCGAGGTGCCCGACCTGGTCCTGGCTGTCGGCCTGTGCCCGCAGCCCGAAGTAGTGCTCGGTCTCGTCGTCGATGATCGGCAGGATGCTGCGGCTCACCGAAACGCGGGGCTCGTGGTCGTGCCCGGCTTTCGCCCAGGCCTCCCGGAACAACTGGATCTGCTCCGCCTGAAGATCGGCCAGCGAGGCTCCGGTCTCTTCCGTGAGGAGGGTCGAACTCATCAAGTTCATTCCCTGCTCGCCTGCCCAGACGGCGGTCGCGCGCGTACCTGCACCCCACCAAATGCGGTCGGGAAGACCGGGGGAGCGGGGCTGGATGGCGAGGGGCTGCGACATGCCGGTCATCTTCGGGTTCGACATCGCGAGCGGTGCGCCAGCGATCGCGGCCCGGAACACCTCGGTGTGGCGGCGCGCCAGGTCGGCATCCGTCTCGCCCTCCGCGGGTGCGTAGCCGAATGACTCGTAGCCGTTGAGAGCCGTCTCGGGTGACCCGCGGCTGATGCCGAGTTGCAGGCGTCCGCCGCTGAGCAGGTCGGCGGCCGCGGCATCCTCGGCCATGTAGAGCGGATTCTCGTACCGCATGTCGATCACCGCTGTGCCGATCTCGATCGTCGAGGTTCGTGCACCGATCGCGGCGAGCAGCGGAAACGGCGACGCGAGTTGCCGGGCGAAGTGGTGCACGCGCACGTAGGCACCGCGCACGCCGACCTCTTCGGCAGCGACCGCGAGTTCGAGAGTCTGTTGCAGCGCGTCGGCCGCGGTCTCGACCTTCGACCCGTTACCCGGAGCCCAGTGGCCGAACGACAGGAAGCCAATGCTCTTCACACCGGATGCAGCGCGCAGAAGGCCCCGCGCATTCCCACAGGTGGGCTATGTCCCCGAACCGGTCGGCGGCTGAGGGTTTTCGTCAGCGCCGCTCTCGTCTCGCATGACTTCGTAGACGGGGATCAACTCGCGCCACCGCGGCTCCCACTCCGGAGGTGTCCGGCCGGCGATGACCTGTACCAGGTCCTGGACGTGGACCTCCCACCCGGCGCCGTGGAAGTGAAGTGCGGCCGCGGCGAGGCCGCGCTCCTCGATCGTGAGTCGAGTGCGGTCACCCTCGGGTTCGAGCCACGCCTCCATCTCGGTCGGGTCGTCGTCGTCGGGGGTCGAGCTCACCCGCAGGCGTCGAGGGGCGTCGCAGAGCTCGACGCGCAGCGTGCCCTCCCATCCGCTGCGGAATTTCGCGCGCAGCTCGCTGCCGACGCGAAGGTCGCCCTCAACGTCGCCGATCCACCGCGACAGCCTCTCGGGTCGCGTGAGGGCGGCCCACAGGTCGTCGGGATCGGTGTCGACGAGCTCGACCATGCGAACCGTGCCGTGGTCGCCCTCGTAGTGGAGGGTTCCGATCCGTTCTGTGTCGTTCATCATGAGTCCTTCCTGGCGCGCTTGCCGCGCGCGATCTCGGTGTGGAGTGCGTCGAGGCGATGTGCCCAGAGCGCGCGGTAGTCAGCGAGCCAGTCGTCGAGTTCAACGAGCGGTTCGGGCCGCAGTGAGTAGACACGCTTCTGGGCGTCTTTGCGCGCGTCGACGAGGCCGGCTTCTCGGAGCACCCGCAGGTGCCGGGAGACTCCGGGACGCGCGATGGCGAGGCCTGCGGCGAGTTCGTTGACGGTCGCGTCGCCGTCGCGCAGCACCGTGAGGATGGTGCGACGGCTCTCGTCGGAGATCGCGTGCAGAACGGCATCCATGGTCTGAATGTACCCGTATTGGTACGTACCCGTCAAGGTACCCACAAAATGCGTCGAACGGGGCAGGATGGCGGCATGCCTCTCCCCCTGCCGTTGCGGCCGCCCGTCGCGTGGTTCTCGCGCACCGCGCTCTTCCGCCGAGTCGGGCCGACGATCATGCCGCCGCTGGAGAAAGTGATGAAGGGGATCACCGGGGGACGGGTTCAGTTGAGCGGGCTCGGCGTGCCGACCCTCGTGCTGCACACCATCGGCGCGAAGTCGGGCCTTGAGCGCGACATCGTGCTGATGTACTGCCCCGACGGGCCGCAGATGTTCGTGACCGGGAGCAACTTCGCCCGCGACCAGCATCCGGCGTGGACCGCGAACCTCATCGCGCATCCCGATGTCGCCGTCAGCCGGCGTGGGAAGCGCATCGAGGTAGTCGCCGAACTGCTCGGCGACGAAGAACGCGAAGCGACCTGGCCGAAGTTGGAGCGCAACTGGCCGGGCTATCGCAAGTACGAAGAGACGGCGGGGCGCACCCTCCGGGTGTTCCGCCTCACCCCACGCTGACCGGGGTCACGTCGAAGCGAGCAGACCCGAACGTTCCGGGTGCGCGGCGAACCAGTCACCGACATACCAACAGGTCGGGATGATGGGGCCGGCTCCACGCGCTTCGACGTCGTTCACGGCGAACTCGACGAGATCTGCGGCGTACCCGTGCCCACGAAACTTCGGCACCGTGAGGGTGTGGTGCATCACCGTGCCCGCACCGTGGTCGACGTATTCGAGCACGCTCACCAGCTCGCCGTCCTGACGCATCGCGTAGCGATGCGATTCGGGTTCGTGCTTGATCTCCATCACTCCCTCACAGTACGGCCGGATCTTGAGCAAATCTTGAGCAACGCTGGGGTTGCATCTTGAGGTTGCTCCGGCAAAGTAAACATCACACGAGTTGTTACCCCCCTAACCGGCTCGTGTGACATCGCGGTGAACCCGCAGAGTTCTTTCCCCAAAGACTCGCCGCCGCGATGGAGAGCGAGGGGGCCGGATATCCCCCCAAAACCGGCCCCCCGCTCACCTCCCCCTCTTTTCAAGAACTCATTGTCGTCAGCACTGGTCCTCATCAGAACTGTCGAGTCAAGCCCGCTGCATCCCGCTGCATCCCCCTGCAGCGGGCTTCGTCGTTTAACAGGTGCTGCGCTCCCCGCGCACACCGCGCTCCCAGCGCACACCGACACCTCCGACGTATCGTCGTCGTATGGGTATCGATGCGAGCATTCGCCAAATCAAGTTCGAAACGATCGATGGTGAATCGACCTCGCTCGAGGCCTTCGGCGACAAGACGATCATGGTCGTCAACGTTGCCTCGAAATGCGGACTCACCCCGCAGTACACGAAGCTCGAGGAACTCCAAAAGGAGTACGGCGACCAGGGATTCACCGTCATCGGCTTCCCGTGCAACCAGTTCATGGGGCAGGAGCCCGGTTCGGCCGAAGATATCAAGGAGTTCTGCTCCACCACGTTCGGCGTGACCTTCCCGCTGATGGCCAAGACCAAGGTGAACGGAACGGGCAAGCACCCTCTCTACGCGGCCCTCACACGGGTTGCCGACCCCAACGGCAAGGCGGGCAAAGTCACGTGGAACTTCGAGAAGTTCGTCATCACGCCGGACGGTGAGGTGTCACGGTTCCGCCCGAAGACGCAGCCGGATGCCCCCGAGGTCATCGCCGCGATCGAGCATGGGCTGAAGGAATCCGCGAAGTAGTCCGCGCAACGCCGCCAGCCGTCACTATCCTGACGGCATGTTCATCGTCTGCATCATCTTCCTCATCGCGGCGCTCATCGCCCTTCTTGTCGCGGCATCCAGTGCTCGCGCCCGTGTGGTGGCGGCGGGTGACACACCCAGCGGCAGCGCGTTCCGCCGTGGCACGAACGTCAACATCTCGCGAGCGTCTCGTTGGGTCGCCATCTTGCTGTTCTTCCTCGCAGCCCTCTTCTTGGTGCTGAGCTCGTTCTTCCGTCAAGACGTCGGGCAGGCCAACGTGTTGCGCGACTGGGCCGGCAACATCGTCGGCTACGAGACCCAGAGTGGCCTGCACTGGAAGGCACCGTGGGTCGATCCGGTGACCTTCGACGTGCGTAACCAGCGGGCCGTGTTCGTCTCCGAACAACTGCCCGGTGAGGGCGACAACGTTGGCGGTTCGCCCGACGGCCCGCAGATCACGGTGCAGGATGCCGAAGGCGTCACCGCAAACATCGACATTGCGATCCGGTACTCACTCGATCCGGATTCTGTCGTCGACATTTACAGCTCCTACGCGAACGAAGAGAACCTCAAGACCCGGTTGATCTTCAACGACATCCGTTCAGTGGTGCGGTCGGTACCCGGCTCATTCACGACGATTCAGATGCTCACCGACCGTAACTCCGTGCAGGAGAAGATCCTTGAGGCTCTCGAAGCCCGCTGGAAGGACGACGGCATCATCGTCGAGGATGTCGCCCTCCAGGAGATTCGCTACGGCGACCAGGTGACCGGTGCCTACGCAGCCGCGCAGGAGGCGAACATCAACGTGCAGACCGAGACGGCGAAGCTCGAAGCCGCCAAGGTCTCGGCTCAGCAGAAGGTCGTGCAGGCGCAGGCCGAAGCGGATGCCAACGCGATCCTCAACGCCAGCCTGACCACCGCGATCCTCCAGCAGCGCTACCTCGACACGCTCAAGGAACTCGCCGCAGCGGGCAACCTCGTTGTCGTGCCCGACGGGTTCAACGGGCTGATCAACGTCAATCGCTGAGTGACCCGACGCCCGAGACGGGCGTCGGCGTTGGGACCGAGAGGGGGCGCGAAAGCGCCCCCTCGTCAATCGGGGTCCGCGTGGGTCAGTTCCTCGATCTTGCGGCGATCGCGTTTCGTGGGACGGCCCGCTCCGCGGTCGCGCGCCGCCACGACGACCCGTTCCGCCTTGGGCGGCGGGGGTGGCGTGAGATCGTCGTAGGCGACGGCGGCCTGCGGCGCACCGACCCGTTTGGCGAGAATCTGTCGAACGACGACAATGCGTTCGTCACCGCCGAAGCGAAGTCGCACCTCGTCGCCAAGCTTGACCGGCTGCGCGGGCTTGACGCGTTCGCCGTTGATCCGCACGTGGCCGGCCTTGCACATCGCTCCGCCGGCCGAACGGGTCTTCACGAGCCGCACCGCCCAGATCCAAGCGTCCACCCGATCGGCCATAACTGCGACCCTAAAGTGCTGCGACCTAAAGTGAGGTCATGGCCCGCGCGACACACGATCCCGATGCGCGGCGTCCGAGAGGGCCGGAAGACGCCTGGGTCGACGGACCTCAGGGTCGGTACTGGGGCACCTTCGGGGCCGCGGGACTGCTGTTGGTACACCCCGATGTCGGGGTGCTTCTTCAGCTCCGCGCCATCTGGAGCCACCTCGGAGGAACGTGGGGTTTGCCGGGGGGTGCCCGCAAAGCCGACGAGACCGCGGAAGCGGCAGCCATCCGCGAGGCTGACGAGGAAGCCGGCGTTCCCCCGGAACTCGTCACCGTGCTCGAGGTCAGTGAGCTCGATCTCGGCTACTGGTCGTACACAACGGTGTTGGCGCGTGCCGAGCGCATCTTCGAGCCGGTGGTCGGGGATGCCGAGAGTGAGGCGTTGAGGTGGGTGCCGTTCGACGAGGTCGACACCCTGCCGCTGCATCCCGGATTCGCGGCAACGTGGCCCACGCTGCGGTTACGCGTCGACGCGCACCTGGGCTGAGTCGTCAGCGAGATCCGCAGCAAGTGAGGCCTTCCAGGCCACGAGGCTCCTGACCACGGGGCTTGCGTCCCCCGCGAGTTCCGCCATGACATCCGCCGGTACAAAGAAGTTCACCGCGACCCAGCCGCGCACGGTCTCGACGTCGTCGCCGGCGAGTTCACGCAGCACGTCGCACGAGATCGTCTCGTTGCGGGCAAGGCAGGCACGCACCCCGGGGTCGGGATCGTGGGCGAGTTTCTCGACGACATCCGACGGGACGTGGTAGCTGCTCGCAACGCTCTCGCGGATCTTCGGGTTGCTGTTCTGGGCCAGCAGTCGCAGCCGTTCCACCTTGCCTGCCGTCATGGCAGGGGAGCGGTAGTGCTCGGCGACCTCTGCGGCGGTGCGCATCGCGGGCGCCGAATCTTGGAGTTGCCGGCGCTGAGCGGGGGTGTTGAACCGGATGCACGACACCCGACCAAGTTATTGCACGACCGCCCGGCGGCGCGGGAACGGCACGGTCGCCGAGGTGCGCGCCTGGTAGCGCGCATACTCCGGATATTTGGAACGGGTGATGTCCTCGGTGAACCTCGTCGATCCGACAAATAGCACGGTGAGCAGCGCAGCCCCCGCCACGGTCCACTGCAGGACTGAACCCGCAGCGATCGCTCCGAAGAAGAACAACGCCCACCACTGGGCCTGCTCGAAGAAGAAGTTGGGGTGGCGCGAGTACTTCCACAGTCCGGTCTGAAGGAATCGGGGTGACGGTTCGCGGCCAGCAGCGATCTCCGCGCTCTTCCAGGTCTGGAAATCCCACTGCTGTTGGTCGGCCGTGGTCTCGCCCGCCAGCAGAAGGAGGAACACCAGGGCGACCACGAAGTCGAGGATGGTGAGTTCGGTCCCGCGGTGTTCGAATGCGGTCAGCGCCGGAAGGGTGATGAGCACGAGCAACGCATTTTGATACAGCACGATGAAGAAGATGTTGAAGAGCGCGTACTGCGTGCGCCCCATCCGTCCCCGCAGAATCGCCCAGCGGTAGTCTTCGACCCCGCTATAGCCGCCCTTGCGCGCGAAGTTGTAGGTCAGGCGGGCGCCCCACAGAGTTACCAGCCCAGCCATGACATCCAGGCGCGCGTCTGCCAAACCGGCTGCGCCCGCGAAGATCCAGACGTAGACGACCGGAACGATCGACCAGAGTCGGTCGACCCACGAGTGGTCGTGAGAGATCACAGACGCGACCCAACAGAACACCGCGACGGCGGATGCGACGATGATCACGACGAAAAAGGGAGACATGGATCGAGCCTAGGATGTCGGCGGGAGGTGAGCGGATGGCGTCGCCAGTTAGCACGCGGATCGTCACGATTCCGAACATCCTGTCGTTTTTCCGTCTGCTCCTGATCCCGGTCTTTCTTGCCCTCCTGATCGTCAACGAGTTCGGCTGGGCTCTTCTGGTTCTCGCGGTCTCGGCAGTCACTGACTTCGTCGACGGCTATGTCGCCCGGCATTTCAACCAGGTCACTCGGCTCGGGCAGTTGCTCGACCCGGCTGCGGATCGGCTGTTTATCTTCTCGACGCTGCTCGGGCTCGCCTGGCAGCAACTGCTGCCCTGGTGGCTCGTCGCGATCATCATTGCGCGGGATGTTCTCCTGCTCGTGCTCGGCATCGTGTTGGCGAATTTCGGCCACGGACCGCTGCCCGTTCATCACCTCGGAAAGATGGGCACCTTCGCGCTGCTGTTCGCGATGCCGGTGCTCGTGCTCGGCGCGGCCTTCCCGAATCTGGACTGGCTGGCCTCGCCGGTTGGCTGGGCGGCAGCGATTTGGGGAACATTCCTGTACTGGTGGGCGGGCGTCGCCTACGCTCTCCAGGCAGCCCGGTTGATCCGTGCGACGCGGGTTCCGCTCGCCGACGCATCCGATATTGTGGACCGCTAGGAGGTCAGGATGGTCGAGTCTCACGAGGGCCCGTCTGCAGGGGATGCAGGGGTCTCCAACGACACGACCGCGCACTTCACCGACGAGTTCGCCTCCCAGCTCGCCGCCATGGAAGCGGGGATTACCCCCGATGAGCTCGAGGCGATCGCGGCATTGCCGTCAGGGGCTGCTCTGCTCGTCGTGCGGCGAGGTCCGAATGTTGGCGCGCGTTTCTTGTTGGATGCTGACTTCACCACGGTCGGACGTCACCCTGACGCCGACATCTTTCTCGATGACGTGACCGTGTCACGTCGTCACGCCGACTTCGTGCGGGTGGGCACGGCGTTTCAGGTGCGCGACCTCGGGTCGCTCAACGGGACGTATTTCGACGGTGTCCGGATTGAATCCGCCCTTCTGAGCGATGGAGCCGAAGTGCAGGTTGGCAAGTTCCGTTTGACGTTCTACGCGTCGCGCCTCGACAAGGCGACGGCTAAATAGTGGCGGGTGCGGTATCCCTGGCGCGTGCGCCGGGGGGTTCGAACCTTCTCAGCATCGGGCAGGTGCTTGCGCGCCTGAACCCCGAGTTCCCTGACCTCTCGCCGTCGAAACTGCGCTTCCTCGAGGATCGCAGCCTGGTCACGCCCTCGCGGACGGAGTCGGGCTACCGCAAGTTCTCGCCGAGCGACCTCGACCGGTTGCGTCTGGTGTTGTCGATGCAACGCGACTTCTACCTGCCGCTCAAGGTCATCCGCGCCTATTTGGATGATCTGGATGCCGGGCGCGAGCCGGTACTCCCCGGTGGTGCGACCGTCTCGGCTCCATCGATGCTCTCTTCCGACCGTCGACTCAGTCGGGCCGAGTTGATCAAAGAGTCGGGCGCGAACGCGATGTTGCTGAACGACGCGACTTCGGCCTCCCTGATCATCGCGGGCGATCACTACGGCGAAGATGCTCTCGCGGTACTGCGCGCACTGGTCGAGTTGCAGCGTTCCGGCATCGAACCCCGTCACTTGCGCGGTTTCCGGTCGGCGGCTGAACGCGAGCTCGGTTTGATCGAGAGTGCGCTCATCCCGGTTGCTCGACGCAAAGATGTCGCGAGCCGTGCCAAAGCCGTCGACCTCGCTCGCGAGATCGCCGGGCAGCTTGAGATCGTCCGATCGAGTCTGATCCGTAGCGCGCTGGGCAAACTCGGGTCCTAACGACGACGCCAGCGCAGCGACGCGACCGCGCTCGGGTCGCGAAGCGGCTTGCGCCGCAGAAGCGGCGGCGCAAAATCAGTACGACACGCCCGGATGTCATTGTCGGCGTTCGCGGGGCGGGGTAGCGTGAGGCCACGAACGAACTTCAATCTCAACTTCAACCTGAAGGTTAGAGATAGAACGGTTCGAGCGGGATTTCGGGAGGAACAGCAATGGCGGAACTGACGCGCGAGACACCGAGCGAGGACTCTCGCTACGGGCTCGACCCGGTGCTGTTCACGGACGGCCTCCCCACCCTCGACGAGACCGCGGGGTACCGCGGCACTGTCGCGGCAAAGGCTGCGGGGATCAGTTACCGCCAACTCGACTACTGGGCGCGGACGCAACTCGTTGAGCCGACTGTTCGGGGGGCGGCCGGATCGGGCTCGCAGCGCCTCTACGGCTTCCGCGACATCCTGGTGCTCAAGCTCGTCAAGCGACTCCTCGACACCGGCATCTCGCTCCAGCAGATCCGCGTCGCGGTGGAGCAACTCCGCACGTCGGGGATCAACGATCTTGCACAGACCACGCTGATGAGCGACGGTGCCTCGGTCTACCTCTGCACCTCCGACGAAGAAGTCATCGACCTCGTCTCACAGGGTCAGGGCGTCTTCGGCATTGCGGTTGGCAAAGTGCTGCGTGAGGTCGAGTCAAACCTCGTCGACTTTGAGACAGCGCCTGCCGAGGATGCTCAAGACGAGCTTGCGGCGCGCCGCGCAGCTCGCGCAGCTTCCTAGTCGCGGCCCCGCGACCGGTCCCGGCCGGTGAACTGTGCCTGACGTGAGCGGCTAGACGGGTTCGTCGGAACCTTCGTCGCCCATCCGCGCGGTGCGGATGACGCGGTCGAGCAGTTGGTCGAAGTTGCGAGCCATCTCTTGTGCGCCGTCGCCAGGCCAGATATGCAGGGGCTTCGCAGCGCCCTGAGCCTGCTGCAGTGAGGTGCGTTCGGGCAACTGAGGCGAGAGCACGAGGGGACCGAACATGTCGCGCAGCTCTTTGATCCGGAACTGGTGCTCGAGCGACTGCACGCGAGCCCGGTTCACGATGATGCCGAGCGGCTGGAGTCGGGGCGAGAGGCCGCGGCGGATCTCCTCGATCGCCCGCAACGCGCGATCGGCGGCTGCAACCGAGAAGAGCCCGGGTTCGGTGACAACGCCAACCCGGTCGCTTGCCGCCCAGGCGGTTCGGGTGAGGGCGTTGAGCGACGGTGCGCAGTCGATGAGGACGAGTTCGTAGTCACGCTCGACGTGGGCCAGCGCCTCTTCAAGCTTCCAGATGTCGCGGATGCTGGGGTGGGGCCCGTCGAAATTGATCGCCGACGGCGACCCGATCATCACGTCGACGATGCCGGCGCGACCCCGTGTCCAGCCGCTCTTCGCAATGGCGGCCCGCACGACCTTTTCTTTGGGAGAGGCGAGGACATCGGCGACATTGAGATGACCTGTGACGTCGATGTCCATCCCGGTCGAAGCGTCCGACTGAGGGTCGAGGTCGACGACGAGAGTCGACACTCCTCGTGCGAAGGCGGCAGATGCGAGACCGAGCGTCACGGTGGTCTTCCCCACGCCCCCCTTGAGGGAGCTGACGCTGAGCACATGCACAAATGGGGAGCCTACCTTCACTACTCTGAAAGGAGACTCAGCGACCGTCGACGTCGTCCCGAAAGGACCGCATGTTCCGCAAGATCCTGGTAGCGAACCGAGGCGAGATCGCGATCCGGGCTTTCCGCGCGGCGTACGAACTGGGAGCAAAAACCGTTGCGGTGTATCCCTATGAGGACCGCAATTCGCTCCACAGGCTGAAGGCCGACGAGGCATACCAGATCGGCGAAGAAGGCCACCCCGTGCGCGCCTATCTCGACGTCTCGGAGATCATCCGTGTCGCGAAGGAATCGGGTGCCGACGCGATCTACCCCGGCTACGGCTTTCTGTCCGAGAACCCCGACCTGGCCGAAGCGGCGGCGGCGAACGGAATTACGTTCATCGGCCCCGGAAACCACGT
The DNA here is from genome assembly GCF_039912695.1 of Pseudolysinimonas sp. Classification (GTDB taxonomy): domain Bacteria; phylum Actinomycetota; class Actinomycetes; order Actinomycetales; family Microbacteriaceae; genus Pseudolysinimonas_A. The sequence goes on along the minus strand of NZ_JBDSPJ010000017.1, from coordinate 56,722 downwards.
GCTCGAAATGGCGGGCAACAAGGTCACTGCTAAGGAGCACGCGATCTCGGCCGGCGTTCCGGTGCTGAAATCCACTCCGGCGACGACGGACCTCGACGAACTGATGCGCGGTGCGGATGAGATCGGATTCCCGGTCTTTGCGAAGGCTGTTGCCGGCGGCGGCGGACGCGGAATGCGCCGGGTTGAGAAGCCAGAAGATCTGCGGGAGGCACTCGAAGCCGCGATGCGCGAAGCCGACGGGGCATTCGGCGACTCGACGATGTTTATCGAACAAGCCGTCGTGCGGCCACGTCACATCGAGGTGCAGATTCTCGCCGATGCCACGGGCGAGACGATCCACCTGTTCGAGCGCGACTGCTCGGTGCAGCGCCGCCACCAGAAGGTCGTCGAGATCGCGCCAGCGCCGAACCTCGACGACACGATCCGACAGGCGATGTTCCGCGATGCCATCGCGTTCGCGAAGTCGATCGGCTACGTCAACGCGGGCACGGTGGAGTTTCTGCTCGACACCGCGGGGGAACGCCAGGGCCAACACTTCTTCATCGAGATGAACCCGCGCATCCAGGTCGAGCACACCGTGACCGAAGAGGTCACCGATGTCGATCTCGTGCAGTCGCAGATGCGGATTGCGGCGGGGGAGACTCTCGCCGACCTCGGGTTGCGCCAGGAGGACGTGCACCTCCACGGATCCGCCCTCCAGTGCCGCATCACGACCGAAGATCCGGCCGCCGGCTTCCGCCCCGACACCGGCAAGATCACCACGTATCGATCCCCGGGCGGTGCGGGGGTGCGCCTTGACGGCGGCACGGTCGCCGCTGGCGCCCAGGTCTCGCCGCACTTCGACTCGATGCTCGTGAAGATGACCTGCCGCGGCCGCGATTTCGCGACGGCCGTTCGTCGCGCACGCCGCGGCCTGGCGGAGTTTCGCCTGCGCGGGGTGACCACCAACATCCCGTTCCTTCAGGCAGTTCTCGACGACCCCGACTTCCAGAAGGGCGACCTGTCGACGGCGTTCATCGAGGAGCGACCCTGGCTGGTGCGCGGTCGTGAGTCGCGGGACCGCGGCTCGAAGATGCTTGCCTGGCTCGCCGAGGTGACCGTCAACCAGCCCAACGGTGACGGCGCTGGCGCGATCGACCCCGCGCGGAAACTCCCGGTCGTCGACCTCGACGTTCCTGCCCCCGCCGGCTCCCGGCAGAGGCTGCTCGAGCTGGGACCGGTCGCCTTTGCCGCGGCATTGCGTGCGCAGGTTCCGCTCGCGGTCACCGACACGACCTTCCGTGACGCTCACCAGTCGTTGCTCGCCACCCGGGTGCGCACGAAAGACCTCGTCGCGGTTCTGCCGCACGTCGCGCGGTTGACGCCTGAACTGTTCTCGATCGAAGCCTGGGGCGGGGCGACCTACGACGTCGCGCTGCGGTTCCTCGCCGAGGACCCGTGGGAACGTCTCGCGGCCGTGCGCGAAGCCCTTCCGAACATCGCCGTGCAGATGCTGCTGCGGGGTCGTAACACCGTCGGGTACACGCCGTATCCGACCGAGGTAACGGATGCGTTCGTGCGTGAGGCGGCCGCGACCGGTGTCGACATCTTCCGCATCTTTGACGCCCTCAACGACGTCGACCAGATGAAGCCAGCGATCGATGCTGTGCTTGCGACCGGCACTGCCGTCGCCGAAGTTGCGCTCTGCTACACCGCAGATCTGCTTGATCCCGCGGAGACCCTGTACACGCTGGACTACTACCTCAAGCTCGCCGAGCAGATGGTGGCTGCCGGGGCGCACATCCTCGCGATCAAAGACATGGCGGGCCTGCTGCGGGCAAGTGCGGCCGAGAAGTTGGTCGCCGCACTTCGCGACAACTTCGATCTGCCCGTTCACGTGCACACTCACGACACCGCAGGCGGGCAACTCGCGACTCTGCTCGCCGCATCTCGTGCCGGAGCCGATGCTGTCGACGCTGCGTCGGCGCCGATGGCGGGAACGACATCCCAGCCATCGCTCTCGGCACTCATCGCCGCGACAGCGCACACCGACCGCGACACCGGCATCCCGCTCCAGGCTGTGGAAGATCTCGAACCGTACTGGGAGGCCGTGCGCCGCGCCTACAAGCCGTTCGAGTCGGGACTTCCGGGGCCGACGGGGCGCGTCTACAAGCACGAGATTCCCGGCGGGCAGCTCTCCAACCTGCGCCAGCAGGCGATCGCTCTCGGGCTCGGCGACCAGTTCGAGAAGGTGGAGGATGCCTACGCTGCGGCCAACCTCATCCTGGGTCGTCCGCCCAAGGTGACGCCGTCGTCAAAGGTGGTCGGCGATCTCGCGCTCGCCCTGGTTGCGGCCGACGCCGACCCGGCCGACTTCGAGCAGAACCCCGACAAGTACGACATCCCCGATTCGGTGATCGGTTTTATGGCCGGGGAACTCGGCGACCTGCCGGGAGGCTGGCCGGAGCCGTTCCGTTCGAAAGTTCTCAAGGGCCGCGACGTCAAGATCGGTGTCACGCCGCTCACGCCCGACGATGTCGCCGCGTTGGAGGGCGATCCCGCGACCCGTCGCGCGGCACTGAACCGGTTGCTGTTTGCCGGCCCAACCGCGACGTTCGAAGCGGCCCGGGAACAGTACGGCGACCTCTCCGTGCTCGACACTCTGGGCTACCTCTACGGCCTGAAGGCGGGTGTCGAGCACACCGTCTCACTGGAGCCGGGCGTCGATCTGTTGCTCACTCTCGAAGCGGTCGGCGAACCTGACGAGCAGGGCATGCGCAGCGTCATGGCGACGATCAACGGCCAGCTCCGGCCGATCCTGGTACGCGACCTCGGCGTCACCGTCGAGACCAAGGCGGCCGAGAAAGCGGATCCCGCGACCCCTGGCCAGATCGCAGCACCGTTCTCCGGGGCAGTGACCCTCAAGGTCGCGGAGGGCGACACCGTTGCGGCCGGTCAACCGATTGCTTCGATCGAGGCGATGAAGATGGAGGCCGCCATCACGACCCCTGTTGCCGGCACCGTCAAACGCCTCGCCATTCGTGCCACCGAGCAGGTGGAGGCGGGCGACCTGCTGATCGTGGTCGAATAGTCGGATGCGTTCCGATCCCGACGACGACCTCGCGGCGGCTCTGCCATCGAGTCTGACGGCCGACCTCCGGGTGGCCCAGCCGATTCACGAGACTCCCGTTGCCGACGAGGTGGCGCCGACGACAGTGTCGATCCAGGTCGTCACGTCGGTAGCTGAAGACTCGAGCGACGACGATGCGACGCTCCCGACGGATGATGACGAGCCCGTCGCGATAGTCCCGTTGCCCGCACCCGCTGAGGCCGCGACAGGGAACGGGTCGAAAAGGGCCGAGCCGAAAAAGCCCAAGAAGCCGACCAAAGCAGGACGCGCACCGGCGCCCGAGGGGCTCGTCCCCGAAGTCGTGTACGCGGCGACCCTGCATCTGGTGAACATCGGTGACTCGGTCCCGGTACGCACTCGGAAGGCGCTCGACGCCCGAATCGCGAAACCGTTGGTCGGCGGTCCCCGTTTCGTTCCGATCATCAGTCGCAAGGGTGGGGTCGGCACGACGACGATCACGGCACTGCTCGGGATGGCACTGGCTGACGTGCGAACGGACCGCGTGCTGGCGATCGATGCCAACCCCGATCGCGGCACCCTCGTCGACCGTGTTCCCCCGCAGTCTCACGCCACAGTGCGCGACATCGTTTTGCAAGCGCCCAAGCTGGGCGACTACGACAACTTTGCTCGCCACGTCGTGCGCGACGCCACGGGACTCTCCGTCGCGGCTTCGGACACCGACCCGCTGCTCGCGACCCCACTCGGTGACGGCGACTACAACGTGATCGCCGACGTCGCGGGACCCCATCACGCCGTCATCCTGACCGATACCGGAACGGGAATCATGCAGCCCGTGGTGCGGGCAGCACTGCTGCGGGCGGATGCGGTGATCGTCGTCTCAGGAGGCAGCCTCGACGAGGCGCGGCTGGCATCCGAGATGCTCACCTGGCTGGAGGCCAACGGGAATGGCGATCTGGTCGCGAACGCGGTCGTGGCACTCAACGCGTCGACCCAGGGCACCGACCTCGACAAACTCGAGGAGATCGACAACCACTTCTTGTCGCGAGTACGTGCTGTCGTGCGTATCCCGTACGACCCCGAGCTCGCGGCGGGATCGGTGATTCGCTACGAAGCCCTTCGGCCGTTCACCCGCGACTCGGCGCGCGATCTGGCGGCTGTGACGATGGACGGACTGCAGAGCGAGCGGGGCGCGTGACCGAACGTCAGATCCGCCTGTTCGGTGACCCCGTTCTGCGGTCCCGTACGGACGTCGTCACGGCGCTGCCAGGAGACGCGCGCATTGCCGCCCTCGCCTCCGACCTCATCGATACCGTGACTCCGCCTGGCCGGGCGGGTGTCGCGGCGAACCAGATTGGCGTCGGGCTTCGTGCGTTCAGCTACAACATCGACGACGACATCGGGTACATCATCAATCCGGTGCTCGAGGTATCGGGTGAGCCCGAACTCGTCGACGAAGGCTGCCTCTCGGTACCCGGCTTCTACTTCCCACGGATGCGGTACCCCTGGGCGCGCGTGACGGGCATCGACGCTGACGGCAATCCTCGCGAGGTCAGCGGCGACGGCCTGATGGCCCAAGCCCTCCAGCACGAGTGCGACCATCTCGATGGAAAGTTGTACATCGAGGGGCTCGAACCCGACGTCAAGCGTGAAGCAATGCGCGCAATTCGGCAGGCCGCCTGGTTTACCCGGTAGCTATTCACCCGGCGGCCGTCATCCGGTGCTTCAGTGCACCAGGCTCTCGCCCTGGGTCGCCGGGACCTCGTACATCGCCTCGATCTCAGACGAGAAGTCTTCCAGGATCGGCCCCCGCTTGATGCTCATCTTCGGGGTGAGGTGCCCGCTGTCCTCGGTGAACTCGGTCGCGAGGATCGAGAACTTTCGAATCGACTCCGGGCGCGACACCTTCGAGTTCGCCGCGTCCACCGCCTTTTGTACTTCGGCCATGACCTTCGGGTTCGTGCACGCATCGGCGAGGGACATATCGGCTTTCTCGCCGTTGTTGCCCAACCAGGCCGGCAGCATTTCGGGGTCCAGGGTGATGAGGGCCGAGATGAACGGCTTGCCCTCGCCGACGACGACGACTTGGCCAATAATCGGGTTGGCGCGGATCGGGTCTTCGAGCACGGCCGGGGCGACCTTCTTGCCGCCGGCGGTCGCGATCAGCTCCTTCTTGCGACCGGTGATCTTCAAGTAGCCGTCGTCGTCCAGCTCGCCGATGTCTCCGGTCAGGAACCATTCACCGTCGAACGCTTCCTTGGTGGCTTGGGGATTGTTCCAATAGCCACCGAAGACGTCGATGCCTTTGACCATGATCTCGCCGTCGTCGGCAATCTTCACCCCGACGCCGGGAAGCACCGGACCGCAGGTGCCGATTTTGAACTTGTCGGCGAGGTTGACCGTGGCCGGCGCGGTCGTCTCGGTGAGGCCGTAGCCCTCCAGGATGCGGATGCCGAGGCTTCGGAAGTAGTGGCCGAGTCGGGTGCCGAGGGGAGCCGATCCCGAGACGGCGTACGTCACGTTGCCGCCCATCGCCGCCCGGAGCTTGCTGTACACCAACCGGTCGAAGAGGGCGAACTTGATGCGAAGCCCGAGCGGCACGTGCCCCGCGTCGAGTGCCTTCGAGTGCGCGATCGCGACCTCGGTCGCGGAGCGGAAGATCTTGCCCTTGCCGCCCGCTTCAGCCTTCTGTTCGGCCGAGTTGTAGACCTTTTCGAAGACGCGCGGTACCGCGAGCAGGAAGGTGGGCTTGAACGAACCGAGCGCCGGGAGCAACTGCTTGGTGTCGGCTTGGTGGCCGACTTTCACGCCGGCGTGCACCGAGAGCATCGAAATGAAACGCGCGAAGACGTGTGCCGTGGTGATGAAGAGCAGCGTCGAGGCGCCCGGCGTGCTGACAACATCCGACATCGCGACCGCGGCATTGCGGCTCAGCTCGACAAAGTTGGAATGCGAGAGGATGCAGCCCTTGGGCACTCCGGTCGAACCCGAGGTGTAGATCAGGGTCGCGAGGTCTTTGCCCTTGGCCGTGGTCCGGCGCTTCTCGAGATCGGTATCGGTGATTGCGGCACCTGAGCTGGAGAGCTTTTCAAGATCACCGAGGTGTAGCTGCCACACCTTCTCGACCTGCGGAGTTTCGCTGCGAACCTCGTCGAACCGGGTGAAGTGCTCGGCCGTTTCGAGGATGATCGCGTTCGCACCCGAGTCGTTGAGAATGTGCCGGACCTGGGAAGGTGCGGACGTCTCGTAGATCGGAACGATCACGGCTCCCGCGAACGCAGCGGCGAAGTCGATCAGGGTCCACTCATATCGGACCCGACACATGAAGCCGATCTTGTCGCCTGGCTTGAGCCCTGCGGCGGCAAAACCCTTGGCGAGGGCGACGACTTGACGATGGAACTCGGTCGAGCTGATGTCGCTCCAACCGCCGTCTGCGGTTGGAACCGAGAACAGTGCGGCATCGGGAGTCGCAGCAACCCTGTCGAGCAGAAGATCGGTGATGTTCGCGTCAGGGTCTGGTTGAACAACTACAGGCAGGAAAATCTCTTTCACGGCTACTCCTTTGGGGCCGGTCACGTAGCTACGACCCTATCCCGGGGTATTCGGAACCGCGCGGCAAATAGGCTGTTGCGAGTGCACGCCATCGGGATCGACATCGGGGGAACCAAGGTCGCAGGGGCTTTGGTCGACGAGGCGGGCGCGATCCATCGCCTTGAGCGTCGCCCCACACCCGCGGGCGATCCCGCCGCCATCCTCGACGTTGTCGTCGAGCTGATCCGAGAGTTGTCGGACGGGCACGACATCGTTGCCGCCGGGGTCGCAGCGGCGGGTTTCATCGACGTCACCCAGTCGCTGGTCTACTACGCCCCGAACATCAACTGGCGCGGCGAGCCGCTGCGTGAACTCCTCGAGGCACGGCTGCCGGGTCTCGACATCACCGTCGACAACGACGCCAATGCCGCAGGGTGGGCGGAATACCGCTTCGGCGCCGGGCGGGGGACGACCGACATGACGATGCTGACCATCGGCACCGGCGTTGGCGGGGCGATCGTTTCGGGCGGGCAACTGTTTCGCGGTGGATTCGGTGCTGCCGGCGAGATCGGGCACCTTCGCGTGGTGCCGAACGGTCATCCGTGCGGGTGCGGTCAGAAGGGCTGCATCGAACAGTACGGTTCCGGTCGCGCGCTGCTCAGGTTCGCCAACGAGATCGCGGACGCCGGCGGCATCGGGCGCGAACTTGACATCGCGCGTACGGCAAACGGGGGAACCCTCGACGGCGCCATCGTGTCGGAGCTCATCCAATTGACAGATGCGGGAGCCCTCGCCGCGCTCCACGAACTCGGCGATTGGCTCGGCCAAGCGTGTGCGTCGATCGGCGCTGTTCTCGACCCTCAGGTGTTCGTGTTTGGCGGGGGAGTGGCTGTCGCGGGAGATCTGCTTCTCGATCCGATTCGTGCGGCGTACTTGGCGCACCTTCCCGCGAGAGGGTTCCACCCTGAGCCCGTCTTCGCTGTCGCGGAACTGGTGAACGACGCAGGAGTCGTGGGTGCCGCTGATCTCGCCCGGATTCATGCGCGCAGGTCATGAACGGCGTCCCCCCGCAACGTGAGCCCGGAATAGACTGACCCCCGGTGCCTCTCCTCTACTGGTTGATCAAGTTCGTCTTCCTCGGACCGTTCGTGCACACCGTGTACCGGCCGTGGATCGTTGGCGTCGAAAACATCCCGGAGTCGGGTCCCGTGATCTTTGCGGTCAACCACCTGTCGTTCGTCGACTCGATCTTCCTGCCCCTGCTCGTTGACCGGCACATCGTCTATCTCGCCAAGAGCGAGTACTTCACGGGTGCGGGAGTCAAAGGCTGGTTCAGTCGAATGTTCTTCAGCGGAGTCGGCCAGGTGCCGATCGACCGGTCGGGCGGGAAGGCATCCGAGGCTGCTCTGGATGCTGGACTCGGTGTGCTCGCGTCGGGCCGGCAGCTCGGGATCTACCCCGAAGGCACGCGGAGCCCCGATGGTCGCCTCTACCGAGGTCGCACGGGGATCGCGCGCATGCTGCTGGAATCCGAAGTCACCGTGGTGCCGATCGCGATGATCGACACCGACAAAGTTCTGCCGACAGGAAGCATCTTTCCCAGGCTGCGCAAAGTGGGCGTCGTGATCGGGGAACCGATGGACTTCTCGCGGTTCGCCGGCCTGGAGGGCGACCGGTTCGTTCTCAGGTCGATCACCGACGAGATCATGCACAAACTGTCGAAGTTGAGCGGCCAAGAGTACGTCGACGTCTACGCCTCGTCGGTCAAGAGCCGCTCGGCGGCTGCAGTCCGACGGCCCGCGTAACCTGCGGCTAGGCTGAACGGCTGGCGACCGAACGGACGCCGATCCCACACAGTAGAGAGTTCCTTCCGTGGTTGACCCGACCGAGACCATTGTCCAAGCAGATCCGAGCGTCCTCGCCGGCCTGGACTATTGGCGGAGTCTGCCGATCAAGCAGCAGCCGACCTGGCCGGATGACGCCGCCGTCGTTGCGGCATCCGCAGAAATCGCGTCCTACCCGCCCCTCGTTTTCGCCGGTGAGATCGACATCCTGCGTGATCGTCTCGCGCGCGCCGCGCGCGGTGAATCGTTTCTGCTGCAGGGCGGTGACTGCGCCGAGACTTTCGCCGGCGCGACGGCTGACCAGATTCGCAACCGAGTGAAGACTCTGTTGCAGATGGCGGTCGTTCTCACCTACGGCGCCTCCATGCCGGTCATCAAGATGGGTCGGATGGCGGGGCAGTTCGCCAAGCCGCGTTCGAGCGACGACGAAACCCGTGGCGACGTCACGCTTCCCGCCTACCGGGGCGACATCGTGAACGGCTACGACTTCACTCCCGAGTCACGGCGGGCCGATCCGCGGCGCCTCGTGCAGGGCTACCACACGGCGGTCGCGACTCTGAACCTGATCCGCGCCTTCACGCAGGGTGGTTTCGCTGATCTGAGGCAAGTCCACTCCTGGAACCGTGGCTTCGCCGAGAATCCGGCCAATCACCGCTACGAGAGCCTCGCGAAAGAGATCGACCGCGCGGTCAAGTTCATGGAGGCCGCTGGCGCCGACTTCGACGAACTGCGCCGCGTCGAGTTCTACACCTCGCACGAGGGTCTGCTGATGGACTACGAGCGGCCGATGACGCGCATCGACTCGCGCAACGGAACGCCGGTCAACACGAGTGCCCATTTCCTCTGGATTGGCGAGCGCACCCGCGGACTTGAGGATGCGCACGTCGACTACTTCTCACGCATCCGCAACCCCATCGGGGTGAAGCTCGGCCCGACGACGACGGGGTCGGATATGGAGAAACTGATCGACAAACTCGATCCGAACCGCGAGCCGGGTCGACTGACCTTCATCACGCGGATGGGCGCGGGCAAGGTTCGGGATGCACTTCCGCCGCTGCTCGAAGCGATCAAGTCGTTCGACGCGACCCCGCTCTGGGTGACCGACCCGATGCACGGCAACGGACTCACGACGCCGAACGGCTACAAGACTCGGCGCTTCGACGATGTCGTGGATGAGGTCCGCGGCTTCTTCGAGTCGCACCGTGCCGCGGGAACCTTCCCGGGTGGCATCCACATCGAGCTCACGGGCGACGATGTCACGGAGTGCCTGGGCGGCTCAGAGAAGATCGACGAAGCGACGCTGGCGACGAAGTACGAGTCGTTGTGCGATCCGCGCCTCAACCACATGCAGTCGCTCGAACTCGCGTTCTTGGTCGCCGAGGAGCTCGGGCAGAAGTAGGGACCTAGCCCGCGGTGAGTCGGATAGACACGGTGTCACCGCGGAACGCCGGCGCGCCGACGTCGGGGGTGACCCTGCTGACCCTCGAATCGTCGGGCTTGCTGGCGAGGAACGTGTCAATATCGCGCTCCAACGTCCAGCGGAGGCCAGCATCCGTCAGCATTTGCTTGGCTTCGGTCCAGGTGTGGCCGACGATGTTGGGCACTGTCACCGGTTCGCGACCGCGCGAAAGGTTGAGGCCGACACTGTCATTCGGGCGCAGCGGGCCGCCGGGATCGACGATTCCGATGACTGACCCTTCGGGCACCGTGTCGTCATAGTTTTGCTGCGCTTTGCCGGCGTCGACCGACAGTTTCACGGCGGAAAGGGCGCTCGTCGCGTCGGCGACGGTGAGTCCTGCCACGGGAGGCACCGGGCCTGCGGAGACGACGAGGGTGATCGGCTGTTGGTCGCCGTACTGAGCGACTCCGAGCAGAGTCTTGCCGTCGCCGTCGAGGGCGTCGAGGAGGAGGCCCTTGCCGGTCGCGGCGTCAAAGCGGTACTCGGTGTCCTTCTGCGTCCAGTGCGAGGCGACCACATCATTCGCGGCCACCTCTGTCATGCCCGCCTGCAGGGCCGAAACGTCGAATGGCTCGGGTCCTTGGGAGATGAGGAGCGTCACCGACACGCCCTTGCCCACCGGTTCGCCGATCGCGGGGGTCGATTCCGCGACCGTACCGACCGGCGCCGTTACCGAGTAGGCGGTTCCGGTCGCACTCGAGACCTCGAGGCCAAGACCGGTCAGCGTCGTGGTGGCCTCTTCGACGGTTGCGCCCCGGATCGAGTCAGGGATCGTGACGCGCGCACCGGGACCGAACACGAACCACCACGCGGTGCCGAGGGCGAGCAGGAGCACCGCGAGAATCGCGACGATCGGAATCCACCGGCGTGGCTGGCGTCGCCGCGCGGCCGGCTCAGCGACAGCGAGAGCCGTGCCGGCAGCCCCCGGCATCCGACTCCCGAGTACCTGGGTTTCTGCATTTGCGAGCGGGCGTTCGGGCCGCGCCGCATCGGTGATCGCGGGCGTGATCACCGACGTCATTGCCCCCGTCCCTCGCTGCGGCGGACGAGTGTTGGGAAACGCTCGCGTCGTGAGAGGTTTCTGCGGTCCGGTGGAAGCGAGGTCGATGAGCGCCTCGGTGTCGTGAATCTGCTCGAGGAGCACGCGAACGTCGGCGGGCCGGGCCTCGGGATCCTTGGCCGTCGCCCAGAGCACAATCTCGTCGAGTTCTGCGGGAACCCGCGGGTTTTTCGCGCTGGGAAGCGGAAGGGGTTCGTTCGCGTGACGATACGCGATCTGCATCGGTTGCTCGCCCGTGAACGGTTGCTCGCCGGTGAGCATCTCGTACATCATGATGCCGACCGCGTAGATGTCGCTGCGGGTGTCTGCGACCCCGCGGGTGACGAGTTCGGGGGAGAGGTAGGCGATCGTGCCGAGCAGCGCCGCCCCCGTCGCGGTGTTCTGGGATGCCGCGCGCGCCAGGCCGAAGTCGCCGATCTTGATGCGTCCGTCATCAGCCAGCAGCACATTCTCGGGCTTGAGATCGCGATGGATGATGCCGGCCTTGTGTGCGGCCTGGAGTCCGTTGAGCACGGCCTCGGTGATGTCGATGGTCTGCTGGGGAGTGAGGGTGCCGTACTCCTCAAGGAGTTCGCGCAGCGTGATGCCGGGCAGGTACTCCATCACCAGGTAGGCCGACTCGCTGTCTTGCCCCTGGTCGAAGACGTTAACCACATTGGGGTGCGCGAGCCGTGCCGCACTTCGCGCTTCCTGGATGAAGCGCTCCTTGAAAGCGCTGTCGTCCGCGAGGTGGCCGTGCATGACTTTGACCGCCACCCGACGCTCCAACCGGAGGTCGGTCGCGAGGTAGACAGTTGCCATCCCGCCTCGAGCTATGCGGGAGCGCACCTGATACCGGCCGTCAATTAGCCGGCCGATCATCGGATCGGTGGTGCCTACACTCACCCCCGAAGTCTACGTTTGGGGGCTCCGCGTCTCTGGGAGGACACCCCACCCGCGGGGGCTTCCAGAATCAGGGTCAGGCGAACGCCGCGAACCAGGCTCGGGCGCTGGCTTCCCACTTGGCGTAGGCGTTCGGGTAGGCAGAGACCTGCACCCGCTGGGCGGCCACAGTCAGAGCCATCGATTCCCACCCACCAATGTCGCGCAAGCCGCGGGTATAACCGGATCGGCCGTCGTAGAACAATGCGGCGGCGTGGCTGGGATCCATGATGTCGTCGACCGAGCCCCATCCGGTGCTGGGACGCTGTTGGAACAGTCCCACCGAGTCACGGTCGCCGTAGTTGATGTTGCGCAGGCTGGACTCCTGCATCGCCGTCGCGAGAGCAATAACGATGCCGTAGTCCGGGATGCCGAGCTGGCGACCGACCTGGATGATGATGCGCGCGTTGCCCTCTTGCTCACTCGAGAGGGTCGTGACCCCGCCCGTTGACCCGCCGGCAGATGCCGGAGCGGTCGAACCAGGCGACGGGATGACGAGAGTGCGCCCGGGGTAAATGATGCTTGAACTGGTGAGCCCGTTGGCATCCAAAACTGCCTGGGTACTGACGCCGAACCGGCCAGCGATCGACGAGATCGTGTCGCCCGACGCGATGACATAGTTTCCGCCCGGCGCCGACGGCGCCGACGGAGCGGCGGGTGGCGCGGGCGCCGCGGGCGCACGGGTGACCGAGGAGACGTTCTCGATGGCGGGCGCGGCGGCGGGTGCTTCGGGCGCAGCCGGTGCAGCGGGAATCGCGATGGTCTGCCCGGGGTAGATGATGCTCGACCAGCCCAGCCCGTTCGCGTTCAGAATGGCCTCTGCGGTAACACCGAATTTTGCCGCAATGCGGGAAACCGTCTCGCCAGCCAAGATCGTGTATCGGCCGCCGACTTGAGCGACCGGTACCGCCACGGTCGGAGTGCCCGCGCTCAGCTTGAGTACTTGACCGGGAAAAATCAGGGACTTCCAGCCGAGACCGTTGAGGGCGAGCACGGAGGCTGTCGGAATGCCGTGAAGCACGGCAATCGAGGCGACGGTGTCACCAGCCTTGACGGTGTAATTGGTCGTCGGCGCGGCCGAGGTCTCGGACTGAGCGGCCGCCACCAGGGAACGCAGCGTCGAAAGGTCTACCTTCGATTTCGCGGGCTTTTTCGGCGCTGCGGACGCGGGGCTGATCGGGCCCGTCAGGTTCAGCCCGACTGTCATCGCGCTCGCGACCACAAACGGAAGAGTCATCCGGAACCCTTTGCCGAGCAGGCTCGGCTGACGGTCGGCGAGATGCCGCGCCCCCGTTACCGGGGTCGGCGCAATACCCGGGAACACCGGGAGTGCGCTCTCGTCAGCCTCGAATGTGTCGATCAATTCCCGCCTCAATCTCCCCAGCCCCCGGGGATCCGTGTCGGCATGCCTCCCAACCGTGACATAGCTGTGAACTACTGTCAATCACTGTTGCTCGTGTTAGAGGAGTTAACATGTTCGAAACAATTGCGCATGGCAATCTTGACTCGTGATTGCATCCTCTGAGCGCGCCTGGCTGACAGTTCCCGACCTCGTCGACCTTCTCGGCCTTTCGCAGAGCCAGGTACGGCGCATGATCGAGGATCGCCAGCTCCTCGCGGCACGTATCGACGGGGTGCTCAAGGTTCCTGCCGACTTCATCCTCAACGGCGAAGTGATGCCCGAACTCCGCGGCACGCTGATCGTCTTGCACGATGCGGGATTCAGCGACGCCGAATCAATGACCTGGATGCTGGGTGTGACCGATCTGCTCGGTACGGCACCCATCGATGCACTTCGGGCCGGACGCAAAGCCGAAGTCCGTCGGGTCGCCCAAGCGCTCGGCTTCTAGCTGGTCCTTTGGGTGACGGCGTCGGCGAGTGCCGTCAGCTCGTCGCGGGCTGAGCGCGCAATGGGCGCATCAGCGAGCGCGGCGCGAGCTTTGTCGAGTTGGTGGACAATGACTCGCTCGACGTGTTCGACCGCGCCACTGTCCCGGACGGCGGTCTGCAGCACGCTGATCTGCTCGGCGTCCAAGGTGCGATCGCCGAGCAACTCGTCGAAGACCCGCATCGCGGATGCCGGGAGTTTCTGACGAGCCAACGTCACCAGCACCGTGCGCTTGCCTTCGCGCAGGTCATCCCCTGCAGGCTTTCCGGTGAGATCTGGATCGCCGAACACGCCGAGCAGATCGTCGCGAAGTTGGAACGCGATCCCGAGCGGGATACCGAAGTCGCGCAGCGCGGCGATTTGAGCCAGCGACCCACCGGCGAGCGATGCCCCGATGGCGAGCGGCGCCTCGACGCTGTACTTGGCCGACTTGAAGAGAATGACCCGCTGCGCGCGCGGCAAAAGTTCGTCGTCGGGGTGGCCGCGCCAGGCGGTTTCTTCGAAGATGTCGAGGTATTGGCCGGCGGTAACTTCGGTGCGCATGGTCGCAAACTCGGTGCGGGCAGCGCGCCCGGCGGCAACGTCCCCGACCGAGGCGACCCCGGCATCCACCAGTTCGTCACTCCAGCCGAGCAGAAGATCGCCGATCAGGAGGGCGGCGGCGGTGCCATACCGCTGCGCTGACCCGTCCCAGCCGCGTTCGGTGTGCAGGGTTTCGAGAGCGCGATGCACGGCAGGTTTCCCGCGACGCAGATCCGAGTTGTCGATGATGTCGTCGTGAACCAGGGCGGCCGCGTGGAAGACCTCGAGTCCGGCAGCGATCGACACAATCGCGCCGAGGTCGCTGTCGTCGAGTTCGGCGAGAGGGTCAAAGTCGGTCGCCTGCGCGTTCACCGCGCGCCATCCCCAAAAGGCAAACAGCGCGCGAAAGCGTTTGCCGCCCGCGAGGAGGCGTCGAGCGCAATCATCGATCACGTCCAGGTCGGGCGAGATCAGCCGAAGCGCCGTGCCCCGCTCGATCAAGAACTCGTCGAGTCGAGCCTGAACGAGGTCCACTAAACGCGGACTCCCAGGCATACACATAGCCTACCCAGCAGCGACCCGCCTAGAATGTGTCAGAAGAGGGCCTAGGGAGCAGATATGCCACTTTCTGAACAGGAGCAACGTCTCCTTGACGAGATGGAGCGCAATCTCTACCACGGCGACGCCGATGACGTGACGACCGTTGGTCGTCCGGGTCGCGCCAACTACACCGCAATCGCTCTGGGCATCCTGGGTGGCGTGGTCGGGTTGATTCTTCTCGTGGTGGGTGTGATCGTTCGTCAGCCCGTGGTGGGTCTACTCGGATTCCTCCTGATGTTCGGCGGAGCGTTGCTCTGCTTCGCCCCGCCCCGCCGGCTCACGGTTCCTCAGGACCCGCGCGACGCGGCCGGTCCGCCCCGCGCGGGCTTCATGGACACGCTCAACGAGCGGTGGGAACGCCGCAACGACACCGAAGAGTAGCTCCGCGGAGTAGTACCGCGAAGTAGTACCGAGGAGCAGTACCGAGTAGCACGAGCTCCCTCCCCGTTTTTGTGAAAGGCCGACCTTCGGGTCGGTCTTTTTTTTTGCGCTCGGGGAGCGCGGTGGCCCCAAAGGGAGGGGAATGGGTGGAAAGTGGTTGCTTGGGGAGGAAAGTGGAGTAGTGTGGAGTCATTCACATCTGGCCGGAGAGTGAGGGGGTCGCCGCATGTTGCTCGGCACCTTCGCGCCCAAGTTGGATGAAAAAGGCCGCGTGATTCTTCCGGCCAAGTTCTGGGACGAGTTCTCAGGCGGGCTCGTCATGACCCGCGGAGTGGATCGTTGCGTCGTCGTGTACAGCGAGCGCGAGTTCGAGAAAGTACTCGACGCCATGAACTCGGCTCCGGTCACCACCACGGAACAGCGCGACCAGGCTCGCTTCTTCATGAGCGGGGCGTCGCAGGAGATTCCCGACAAGCAACGCCGGGTCACGATCCCGTCGATCTTGCGCGACTACGCGTCGCTCGACCGTGAGCTCACGATGATCGGCGTCGGGACCCGAGCCGAGATTTGGGACTCCCAGGCCTGGGAAACCTTCTACGCAGCGCGTGAAGCGACGTACGCAGCAGGCGGAGCGGGGGAGGTGATCGCGGGCCCCATCTGATTCCCTCGCGCCCGACCCTCAGCCGCGCACCCTGCCTCCACTTCCCCGGAGACAGGTCGCAGCGGATGGGGATCCGGTTCGAGGGCCTCGGGCCCCACATCCCATGACCGCCGCCGACGACGCCCTTCACACTCCGGTCATGCTCGAGCGTTGCATCGAGCTGCTCGCACCCGTCCTTGACCGGTCGGGTGCGGTGCTTGTTGACGCAACGCTCGGCCTGGGTGGCCACGCCGAAGCATTCCTGCGCCGATTTCCCGAACTCACGTTCGTCGGACTCGACCGCGACCCCGAGGCGCTGCGGCTCGCGGGGGAGCGTCTCGCTCCGTTCACTGACCGAGTGCACCTCGTTCACGCCGTCTACGACCGGATTGCGGATGTTCTCGATGACCTCGGCGTGGGGCCGGTGGCCGGCATCCTGTTCGATCTCGGCGTCTCGTCGATGCAACTCGACGTGGTCGAGCGTGGCTTCTCGTATTCGAAGGATGCCCCGCTCGACATGCGCATGGACATGACCGCGCCGCTCACCGCGGCGCGCATCATCGCGGAGTACGACGAGTACACCCTGCGCCGGATCTTCTTCCAGTACGGCGAAGAGAAGCTGGCTGCACGGTACGCGCGTCGCATCGTCGAACGTCGTGCCGCCGCGCCGATCGAGACCTCGGCACAGCTCGTTGACATCATCGCCGCCGCGACCCCGGCGGCCGTGCAACGAGCCGGACACCCGGCGAAGCGTGTCTTTCAGGCGTTGCGGATTGAGGTCAACTCCGAACTCGCCATCCTCGAGCGTGCCATTCCTTCAGCGGTCGACGCTCTCGAAATCGGGGGTCGCATCGTGGTGCTCGCCTACCAGTCCCTTGAAGACCGCATCGTGAAGCAGGAATTCGCACGCCGCTCGACCTCAACCGCCCCGCGCGGTCTGCCGGTCGAGTTGCCCGAGCACCGGCCCGAACTGAGGCTGCTGGTTCGCGGTGCCGAACTGGCGACGGATGCCGAGAAGGCCCGCAACCCGCGTTCGACTCCCGTGCGCCTCCGCGCGGCCGAACGGCTCAGGGGCAGCCAGCTCAAGAGGGTGGCCGCATGAGCGCCCTGCCACTGGCCTCGCCGCGCCCCCTGCGCTCTCCCGATTCTCGGCCGCGGCCCTACCTAGAAGTCGCGCCCACCCGAGCGCAACGGCGCGCTAGGCCGCGTCTCGTTCCCGCGATCGTCACGATTGCCGGCATTGGTGTGATTCTGCTCGGCCAGCTGTTGATGAGCATCGCGGTCGCCGACGGGGCGTACCGAATCTCAGACCTTCAGTCGCAGCAGCGCGACCTCGAACGTCAGCAGCAGGCGCTCACCGAAAACCTCGAAGTGCTTTCGTCGACGCAGAACCTCACAGCGAACGCCGAAAACCTGGGCATGGTAGCCAGCGGCAACCCGGTCTTCCTCGATCTGTCGACGGGCGCGGTGACGGGCAACCCGACCGCCGCAGGCGGAAGCCTGACGGGGTCAGCCGGCAATCAGATCGGCAACTCACTCCTGACCGGAACGTCGCTTGTCTCGGCAACCACGACCCCCTCGGCAACCCCGAGCACCGCGTCACCCAACGGCGCGCCAACCGCCTCGGGTGCGACCCCGCCGACGTCCGGCTCGCCGTCCTCTGGCTCGCAATCTTCTGGCTCGCCGTCCTCTGGCCCGATCCCGTCTCCCACGACGCACTGACGAGAGCGACGACTCCATGCCTCATGCCCGCAGCACCCGACGACGACTCGCGCTCACCATTTGTGCGGTCCTAGCTGTCGTCGGCATCTTCGTCGTCAAGTTGGTCGACATCCAGGTTGTGCGCGCCTCGGAGTTGACGGCCGCTGCGGAGTCGAGGCGTGAAATTTCGGTGACCACCTATGGAACGCGGGGGAGCATCGTCGATGCCAACGGGGTGGTGCTCGCCGACAGCGTCGAACGGTTCGACATCACCGCGTCACCGCGCAACATAGGGACGACTACGTCGATGACTGTCAACGGCGTACGCACTGAGGTTGCCACCAGCGACGTCTTCGCGAAGATCGCGGAGTTGACGGGCGCGGTTCCCGCCGATCTGTCGACCTCCATTAGTGAGGCCCTTGCTGTCAACCCAGAGTCTGATTTCACCTACCTCGTGAAGCACGTCACGCTTGCGCAGTTCCAGTCCGTCAGCGCGCTTCAAATTCCGTGGCTGTACGTAGAACTTCATCCCTCGCGCAGCTACCCGAGTGGCGCGACAGCGGGCAACCTCGTCGGCTTTATCGGCACCGACGGACCCTTGGCCGGTACCGAGTACCAGCAGAACACCTGCCTGGCCGCGACCAACGGGTCATCGACCTACGAACGCAGTGAGGATGGCGTGCGGCTCCCGGGGAGCACCGTCGTATCGGAGCAACCCGTCAACGGCGGAACGGTCCACCTCACGATCGACTCCGACTTGAACTGGTTCGCGCAGCAGGCCCTCGCCACGCAAGGTCAGGCTGTCGGTGCGGACTGGGGCACCGCGATGGTCGTCCGGGTTTCGACGGGCGAGATCGTGGCAGCAGCTGACTGGCCCTCGATTGACCCCAACAACTTGAATTCGGTCAGCGCGGCCGACTCGGGTGCACGCAGCTTCACCGCCCCGTTCGAGCCCGGCTCGATCATGAAGCCCGTCGCGTTCGCCGCATTGCTGGACCAGGGCCTGATCACCCCAAGTACTCAGGTCGTCGTTCCGTCGGCCTACCGTGACGGTCTGCCCGCCGGAACGAGCATCACCGATGTGTGGTCCCACGGCGACTTGCGCCTGACGGCCACCGGCATCCTGATGAACTCCTCCAACATCGGGACAGTGATGCTGAGCGAACAGCTGACCGAGCAGCAGAAGCACGACTACTTCACCGCCTTCGGCTTCGGCACCCCGACCGCCGCCGGCTTCCTCGGCGAGGAGGCTGGGGATGTGCAGGGCGCAGCCACTATCGACTCGATTAGCCAACGAACCCAGATGTTCGGTCAGGGGATCACCGTCACGAGCGCGCAGATGCTCGGCCTGTACCAGACGCTCGGCAACGGCGGCGTCCGACTTCCGCTGACCCTCGTCTCTGGGTGCGAGCACCCAGACGGCAGCTGGAGCGACGTGCCGGTGGAGACGGGCACCCGCGTGGTCTCCGAGTACGCGGCAAACACCACCCTGCAGATGATGGAGACCGTCGCGAGCCAAGGGGCCCTGCGCAACGTCATCAGCATCCCCGGGTACCGCATCGCGGCAAAGACCGGCACGGCAGAGGTGGCGGCCAACGGAGGATACGGCGCCGACCGCATCGTCTCGCTGGCCGGCGTCTTTCCGGCAGATCATCCCGAGTACGCCATGGTGGTTACTTTTGCGAAGCCCGATACGATTAAGTCGTCGGCAGCAGCGGCCCCCGCGTACCACGCGATCATGGAGCAGGTCATCAAAACGTTCCGGGTCACCCCGTCGACGGAAACGGCTCCGAGCCTCCCGCTCACCTGGTAGCCGGAGGGCGCAATTCGCGGCCCGCAGGGTCGGAATGACAACGTAGCGAGAGGAGACGGGCCTGAGTTCCAGGATCCCCCCGGTCCTCCGGCCGGAGCACGTTTCGCCCCGCTCGCTCGCCGGATTCGTGCAGGAGTTCGGTGTCGAGCACCGCGGCTCTGTCGACGGTCTCGAGATCTCGGGCGTGACGCTCAGCACCGGTGACCTTCACCCCGGCGACCTCTTTGTCGGTGTTCAAGGGCTCAAGGGCGTCCACGGCGCCTCCTACGCGGCACAGGCGAGGGAGGGTGGCGCGGTCGCGCTGCTGACTGACGCCGAAGGCGCCGACCTCGCGACAGATTCGGGCCTGCCGATCCTGATCGTCGAGAACCCGCGGCTCGCCTTGGGCGAGGTCTCCGCCTGGGTCTACCGCACCCGCGAGCAGACCCCGTTGCTGTTTGGCACCACGGGAACCAACGGCAAGACCTCAACCTCGTATCTGTTGGAGGCCACCCTCAAACAACTGGGGCTCGTGACCGGTCTGTCGTCGACCGCTGAGCGGCACATCGGCGACCTGACGATCGTGAGCCGGCTGACGACTCCCGAAGCGAGCGAGATGCACGCGCTGCTCGCCCGGATGCGCGAGGGGGGAGTTCGTGCGGTCGCGATCGAAGTCAGCGCTCAAGCCCTCACCCACCACCGCGTTGACGGGCTGCTGTTCGATGTCGTGGGCTTCACCAACCTGAGCCACGACCATCTCGACGACTATCGTGCTGAGACCGTCGAGCTGGCGATGGAGCGCTATTTCCAGGCAAAACTTCCCCTCTTCCAGCCCGACCTCGCCAAGCGCGCCGTCGTCTGTCTCGATACGGCCTATGGCGCGCGGGTCGTCGAGGCGGCACGAGTGCCGGTCACGACGATCGCGACGATCGGTCATGCCTCTGCCGAAGATGTCGCAGGCGCCGACTGGACGGTCGAGATCCTTGATGCCACCGCCGCGTACACCGAGTTCCGCCTGAGTGGTCCGGAGGGGCGCAGTCTGGTCACCCGTGAACCGCTGATCGGGTGGCACATGGCCGCAAACGCTGCCCTCGGAATTGTCATGCTTGTCGAGGCCGGTTTCGAACTCGCGGCAATTGGCAGCGCGCTGGATGCCGATGGCGGCATCCAGGCCTACCTCCCGGGGCGCACTGAACGGGTGTCGGGCGACCGCGGTCCCAGCGTCTACGTCGACTTCGGGCACAGCCCTGACGCGTTTGAAAACACCCTCGCCGCGGTTCGGCAATTCACGACCGGGCGCACGATCATGGTTTTCGGTGCCGACGGCGACCGCGACAAGACGAAGCGGCTCGACATGGGGCGAGTCGCGGCGGAGGGCAGCGACATCCTCATCGTGACCGATCACCATCCACGGTTCGAAAACCCGGCGGAGATTCGACAGACCCTCCTTGCGGGCGCGCAACTCGCCCAGCACCAACCCGAGACTTACGAGGTAAGTCCACCCGAGGCCGCGATTGTGAAAGCGGTTTCGCTCGCCAAAGAAGGCGATTCGATTCTCTGGGCAGGTCCCGGTCACCAGGACTATCGCGACATCGAGGGCCAGCGGACGCCGTATTCCGCACGCGAACTTGCCCGAGAGGCTCTGCGCGGGGCCGGCTGGTGATCGCTCTCACCCTGACCGAGATCGCGGATGCTCTCGGCGGCAGGATTGTGCGGGGCGAACCCGACGCCGTGATTACCGGCAGTGTCGAGACCGACTCGCGGCTCGTCACCGCTGGATCGGTGTTCTTCGCTCTGCCCGGTGAGCACACCGACGGCGCGCTTTTCGTCGGCGCGGCTGTTGACGCGGGCGCCGCGCTGATCGTGGCGGAGCGCGAAACGGATGCGGGGGCGGCCGTGATCGTCGTCGATGACGGCGTGACTGCACTCGCCGCGCTCGCCCGCGTGGTCGTCGCGCGCGTGCGTGCTCTCGGACGCCTGCGGGTCGTCGCAGTCACGGGCTCGAATGGCAAAACCACGACGAAGAATCTTCTGCACGCGGTGCTCGCTGCGGAGGGCCGAACCGTCGTACCCGAAGGGTCGTTCAATAACCACGTCGGTGCACCCATGTCGATGCTGCGAATCGACGAAGACACCGAGTACCTGGTCGTCGAGATGGGGGCCAGCAAGATCGGGGAGATCGCCCGTCTGATCGCGATCGTTGTCCCCGATATCGGCATCGTTCTGAAGGTGGGCCTTGCGCACGCGGGCGAGTTCGGCGGGATCGACGCGATCCAGCGCGCGAAGGCCGAGATGGTGACCAACCTTCCGCCCGATGCCGTCGCGCTGCTGAACGGGGACGACCCTCGGGTTTCCGCGATGGCCGACCTCACCGCGGCACGCGTCGTGCGTTTCGGCCTGGGGGAGGTCAATGACGTGCGGGCGGACGACATCGACGCCACAATCGACGGCACAGCATTTGACTATCTCGCCGACGGTGAACGTCGAAGGGTGACGCTCCGCATCCTCGGCGAGCACCACGTCGCGAACGCTCTTGCGACCCTGGCGGCCGCTCGCGAACTCGGCGTGCCTGCCGCGCGGGCAATCGCCGCGATCGAGACTGTTCCGCGAGCCGAGCGCTGGCGCATGGAGCTGCTCGATCCCGGGACCGGCGTCACGGTCATCAACGATGCTTACAATGCGAGCCCCGACTCGACCGCCGCTGCGCTCAAGACGCTCGCGCAGTTGGCGCAGGCCGGCCGTCGATCAATTGCCGTCCTCGGTGAGATGGCCGAACTGGGTGAGTACTCCCAGGAAGAACACGACCGGATCGGCCGTCTGGTCGTGCGGCTCAACATTGCTCAACTGGTCGTGGTCGGCGAACGCGCGCGCCACATCCATGCAGCTGCTGGTCTTGAGGGATCGTGGGACGGGGAGTCGGTGTTCGTCGCCGATGCCGAGGCGGCCTACGCTTTCCTCCGTGAGGAACTCCGGCCGGGCGACGTGGTGCTCGTGAAGTCCTCCAAGTCGGCGGGCCTCCGCTTCCTCGGCGACACGTTGGGCGGGGTGACCGCGTGATTGCTCTGCTCTTCGCGGGAGCCTTCTCGCTCGCCTTCACGCTCTTTCTCACCCCGTTGTTCATCCGGCTGTTCAGGCGGCTCGGCTGGGGTCAGTTCATTCGCGACGACGGCGTCGCCGGGGGGCAACTCAGTCATCACACGAAACGCGGAACTCCGACGATGGGCGGCATCGTCTTCCTGATCGGGGGACTCCTCGGTTACATCGTTGGGCACTGGGTGGCTGGTGTTCCCTGGACGATGGTCGGCGTGCTCGTCTTCGGGATGGCGTTCGGCCTCGGACTCGTCGGCTTCATCGACGACTTCATCAAGACGCGCAAGCAGCGCAGCCTCGGCATCGGCGGCTGGACCAAGATCGCTGGCCAAGTCATCATCGGCACGGTGTTCGCGGTGTTCGCGATCACGGAGAACTTCCGTGACGAAAACGGCCTCACGCCCGCGTCAACCAACATCTCTGGTGTTCGCGATATCGGCTGGCTCAACCTGGCGGCCTTCGGCACGGTCATCGGCTTCGTGCTCTTCGTGGTCTGGGTGAACGTCATTACGACAAGCACCTCGAACGCCGTTAACGTCACCGACGGACTTGACGGTCTCGCGGCGGGTGCGTCGATTTTCGCAATCGGGGCGTACATCTTCATCGGCTTCTGGCAGTTCAACCAGTCGTGCTTCAGCAGGACACTCGACCACGCGGTGGCGTACAAGTGTTACGAGGTGCGCGACCCGATCGACCTCGCGGTTGCGGCAGCGGCGATCTGCGGAGCGCTGATCGGGTTCCTGTGGTGGAACACCTCGCCGGCCCAGATCTTTATGGGCGACACCGGGTCGATGGCCCTCGGCGGAGCGCTCGCTGCACTGGCGATTCTCAGCCGCACCGAACTGCTGCTCGTGGTGATCGCGGGCCTTCACATCATGACGACGGGGTCGGTCATCCTCCAGCGCGCCTGGTTCAAGATCACCAAGCGCCGGTACGGGGAGGGACGTCGCATCTTCCTGATGAGCCCCATCCACCATCACTTCGAGCTCAAGGGCTGGGCGGAAATCACCGTCGTCGTGCGCTTCTGGATCATCGCCGCACTCTTCGTCGCAGCCGGTGTCGGCGCGTTCTACCTTGAGTGGGTCAGCCGCTGAGCACGCGGGACCTCACGGGTCTGACCAGCTGGCACGCTGACTGGTCAGAACTTCGGGTCGCAGTCTTTGGCGTTGGTGTTACCGGGTTTGCGGTTGCTGACACCCTCGTCGAGCTCGGGGCACGGGTGCTCGTCGTCGCGGCGAAGGCGTCCGACGAACACCGACAGCTTCTCGACGTCATCGGCGCGAACCTCGAGCTGCACCCTGACGATTCGACGATTCCGGATGCCCTTCCCGCCGCAGACCCGCAACTCGTCGTGGTCTCACCGGGCTACCACCCCGATCACGCGCTCCTCGTTTGGGCGGCCGAGCGCGGCATCCCGATCTGGGGTGACATCGAACTTGCCTGGCGGTTGCGCGACAAGGTGCCGCGCGCCGACGGGCAGCCGGCCGAGTGGATCTGCGTGACCGGCACCAACGGCAAGACGACCACGACGCAGCTCGCCGCCACGATGCTCGTCGCGGGCGGACTTCGCGCCGCGCCGGCTGGCAACATCGGCATCCCGGTGCTCGACGCGATCCGTGACCCTGGCGGCTTCGACGTTCTCGTGATCGAACTGTCGAGCTATCAGTTGCACTGGATCAACACGAACGAGGGGGGGATGCTCGCCCCACTTGCGAGCGTCTGCCTCAATCTCGACGACGATCATCTCGACTGGCACGGGTCGCGGGATGCCTATCGGGATGCGAAGGCAAAGGTGTATCAGAACGTGCGGGTCGCGTGTGTGTACAACCTCGCCGACTCCGCAACCCGCGAGATGGTCGAGGACGCGGACGTTCAGGAAGGCTGCCGCGCGATTGGTTTCGGGTTGGGGCTGCCCGGTCCCTCCGACCTGGGGCTCGTCGAAGACATCGTGGTCGACCGCGCGTTTCTTGAAGATCGGCGCACCAGTGCGCTCGAGCTCGCGACTCTTGACGATCTGCGCGGCTCGGGTCTCGGGGCACCGCACTCGGTCGCGAACGTGATCGCCGCAGCCGCACTGGCTCGAGCGGCCGACGTGAGTCCGGGAGACATTCGGGATGCCATCCGCTCGTTCGAACTGGACCACCATCGCACCGAGATGGTGGTCGAGGTAGGCGGCATCTCGTTCGTTGACGACTCGAAGGCGACCAACGCACACGCCGCAAACGCCGCCCTCGAGGCGTTCGACTCGGTGGTATGGATAGCGGGGGGACTACTCAAGGGCGTCGACCCCGCACCACTCGTCAAGCGGCACGCGCAGCGCCTGCGGGCGGCGATTTTGGTCGGTCTCGATCGGGATGCCCTCCGCGCAGCGTTCCAACGACACGCGCCCCACATCCCGGTAGTCGAGGTACCCGAGACCGAAACTGACGTGATGCTTGCCGCGGTGCGCGCCGCCGCATCACATGCCCAACCGGGAGATGTGGTGTTGCTCGCTCCCGCGGCGGCCTCGATGGACCAGTTCATCGACTATGCGGATCGCGGACGGCGGTTCGCCGACGCGGTGCGAGAGTGGACGGGAGGCGACGATGGCGAGGGTCGTGCGTCCGGGGCCGCAGCGCCCGAACTCTCCGCGCCCTCAACCGCAGCGCCCCCAACCGCAGCGCCCTCAACCGCAGCGCCCCGAGCCCCAGCCCTCGACGACGGCGCGCGCGACGCCGAGTCCCCGCGCGAAGCCGAGCCCCCGACCCTCTAAGCCGCAGCCTGAAGCGGGTGACAAGCCCGTTTCGTTCGCTCGAGTCGCCGTTCGCAAGCTTTTCGCCGCGGAGACGCCCGAGTTCTTCTTGCTGCTCGGCACGACCCTGTTCCTACTCGCTTTTGGGCTGGTGATGGTGTTGTCGTCGTCATCGATCGAGTCGCGCGTTGATGACGGGGACTTTTTTGCCCAGGCGTCTCGGCAGGGAATCTTCGCGTTGGTCGGAATTCCCGTGATGCTGATTGCGTCGCGCGCGCCCGTCAGTTTCTGGCGCAGATGGGCGTGGCATGCCGTCGGGATCGGGTTGCTCCTGCAACTGCTCGTCTTCACGCCTCTCGGTTTCGGAAACGGCTACAACACCAACTGGCTCCGCCTCGGCTCGTTTACTCTGCAGCCGTCCGAGTTCATCAAATTCGCACTCGTCGTCTGGCTCGCCTGGGTGCTGACCACCAAGCGCCACCTCCTCGACAATTGGCGGCACGTAGCGCTGCCGATCTTCCCGGTCGCCGGACTGGCCATCGTCCTCGTCCTGCTCGGCAACGATCTCGGCACCGCCCTGATTTTGCTCGCGATCGTTCTCGGCGCGCTGTTCTTCGCCGGGGTGCGGCTCCGGATCATCCTCGCGGCACTCGCCGCCGTCGCGCTCCCCGGCTGGATCGCGATCTCGGTGAGCGCCTCACGCAGCGGACGTTTCGACGCGTGGCTCGCCGGTTGTGACCCGAAGAAACTCGACCCGGTCCTCTACGGGCTGCACTGCTGGCAGAGCGTCAACGGCTGGGAGGCGCTCGCGCACGGCGGAGTCTTCGGCGTCGGGCTCGGCAATTCGGCCGCGAAATGGGCGTGGCTCCCCGCCGCAGACAACGACTTCATCTTCGCGATCATCGGCGAGGAGCTGGGCCTTGTCGGCTGCATCCTGGTGCTGATTCTGTTCGTGCTTCTCGCGATCTGCTTCATCCGCATCATTCGCATGGTGCGCGATCTGTTCGCGAAAACCGCGACGAGCGTCGCCATGGTCTGGATCATCGGCCAGGCATTCGTGAACATCGCGGTGGTGCTCGGAGTGCTCCCGGTGCTTGGCGTCCCGTTACCCCTCGTCTCGTCGGGCGGGTCGGCGCTCATCACGACGATGGCCGCGATCGGGGTGGTGTTGTCGTTTGCGCGCACTTCGCCCAGAGAGACGGCCATTTCTGGCCGTCTCCGCGGTGCCAGCGCCGACGACCGTCCCGGTCGTCGGTCACCCGGCGCACGGGTCACCCCAGGCACGGCACAGTGACCACCTACCTTTTCGCCGGCGGGGGAACCGCCGGCCACGTCAATCCGCTGCTCGCCACCGCCGACCGCTTGCGCGAGCGCGAACCGGATGCTGAGGTGCTCGTCCTCGGAACGGCCGAGGGGCTGGAGGCGCGGCTCGTCCCGGCGCGCGGGTACGAGTTGCTGACCGTGCCGCGGCTGCCCTTTCCGCGTCGGCCGAACCGGGACGCACTGCGATTCCCGGGTCGCTGGGGCGCGGCCGTTGGACAGACGCGCAGGATATTGCGGGACCGGGGGGTGGATGTCGTGGTCGGCTTCGGCGGCTACGCGTCAGCTCCGGCGTATCGCGCGGCACGGCTCGAGAGGGTGCCGATCGTCATCCACGAACAAAACGCCAAGCCGGGAATCGCGAATCGTCTCGGTGCCCGGTGGACGAGGTTCGTCGCGGTGACTTTCGCCGGAACCCGGCTGCCGCACGCACGGCTGCTGGGCCTCCCGCTCCGGCGGGAGATCGAGCGACTCGACATCCCGTCAGCACGCACCGCAGCGCGACAGTTCTTCGACCTCGGCGAGCGACCCGTGCTGCTCGTGACCGGGGGGTCGACGGGGGCTCGGCGCCTCAACGAGACGGTGTCGGCATCCGTGGCGGCAATCCTCGGCAGCGGCTGGCAGGTGTTGCACATCACCGGGTCGCGGTCGCCGGTCACCGATCCTGGGCTCGAGGGCTACCGGGTCGTCGAGTATTGCGATCGGATGGAACTTGCCCTCGCGGTGGCCGACCTCGCGGTGTCGCGGGCCGGGGCGACAACAGTCTCCGAGCTCGCGGCCGTGGGAGTGCCTGCGGTCTACGTGCCCTACGCCGTCGGTAACGGCGAGCAGGTACTCAACGCTCGAGGGGCCGTCGAGGCCGGGGGAGCGCTGCTCGTCACCGATGCCGCCTTCACCCCTGCCTGGGTCGAGTCGACCCTCGTCGCGTTGCTCGCGCGCCCGGAGCGGGTTGCCGACATGGCGGCCAGGATGGCGGCAATCGGCGTGCGGGATGCCGCGGATGCGATGGTCGATCTGGTTCTGCAGGCGCAGCGCGACGCGCGTTCCTCAGCGCACCCCTCAGGGCACCGGTAGCGTTGATCCGATGATCAAGCCCGACCTCGAGCTCGAGCTCCCGACCGAGTTGGGCAAGCTCCACTTCGTCGGGATCGGCGGCTCAGGAATGAGCGGCATCGCCCGACTCTTCCTGGAGGCGGGCCATCAGGTGACCGGGTCGGATCGCAGCGACTCGGCTGCAGTCCAAGATCTGCGGGAGGCCGGCGCTCAGATCTGGATTGGCCATGATGCCGCTCACGTCGCGGACGCCGACACGCTCGTCGTTACGGGTGCTCTGTGGCAAGAAAACCCCGAGTATCAGGAGGCGCTGCGCCGCGGCATCCCGGTCCTGCATCGGGCGAATGCGCTGGCCTGGCTGGTGCGCGGTGCGCGCCTGATCGCCGTCGCGGGTGCGCACGGCAAGACGACCTCGACCGGGATGGTGGTCACGGCGCTTCGTGAGCTCGCGGTCGACCCGAGTTTCGTTAGCGGCGGAGTTCTTGCCGAAACCGGACGCAGCTCGGGATACGGATCTGGCGAGCTCTGGGTGATCGAAGCCGACGAGTCAGACGGGTCGTTCCTGCTCTATGACCCTGCGGTGGCACTGATCACGAACCTCGACACCGATCACCTCGATCACTACGGGTCGGAAGAAGCGGTCGAGGATGCTTTCGTCGCCTTCGCGTCCCGGGCGGCTGAGCTGCTGGTCACCTCGGCTGACAATCCGGGCGCGCGAGCTGTTGCCGCGCGCGCGACGATTGCGAGCACGGTGACGGCGTTGACGTTCGGGCACGCTGAGGATGCCGACATCCGCATCACCGATCTGGATGCGGGCGAGACTCTCGCGTTCACGTTGCAGTACGCGGGGCACGGCTACCCCACCCGGCTTGCCGTGGCGGGAGCACACAACGCCCTCAATGCGGCCGGGGTGTTTGCCGTACTCGTGGGGCTGGGCTTCGACCCGACCGAGGCGGCTCGCGTGCTCGGCGTTTTTGCGGGCACCGGTCGTCGCTTCGAACTGCACGCGACAGTGCACGGGGTGCGTGTTTTTGACGACTACGCGCACCATCCGACCGAGGTTGTCGCAGCGCTTGAGACGGCACGTTCGGTCGTTGGCGAGGGTCGTGTCATCGCCGTTCACCAACCGCACCTGTACAGCCGCACTCGAGCCATGGCCGGCGAGTTCGCGGAAGCGTACGAGCGGCTTGCTGATCACACCGTCGTCCTCGACGTCTACGGCGCGCGAGAAGACCCGATCGAAGGGGTGACCGGCGCGCTCGTCGCGGAGCGATTCCACGATCCATCGCGGGTCGACTACGTGCCCGACTGGCAAGACGCAGCCAACCGAGTCGCGGAACTTGCTCGTCCGGGGGACCTCGTGATGACGCTGTCCTGCGGTGATGTCTACCGAATCATCCCTCAACTCGTCGCGGCACTCGACAGGTGAAGCGCCCCGACCGGCCCGGCGGTCAGCCCAGTCCGTCTCCGAAGCCCGCACCCACCCCGCGTGCCGCTGCGTTGCCGCGAAAGCCGGCACCGATCCGCGGCGAGCCCCAGGTGGCGACACGTCGCGGCGCAGGGACGACCACGAAGCGCGAACGAGCGTCGTCCTCGCGCGAATCGCGGTCCGCCCAGCGGGTGCGTAGGCGCTACGAAAAGGCCGAGGTCAAACGCTTCACCCGCCGCGCTCGGAGTCGTCGCCTCGGGTGGACGATTGCTCTCGCGATTGTGAGCGTCATGGCGGCCCTCGTCCTCACCGCGGTGTATTCGCCGATCCTCGCGCTGCGCGACGTGCGGGTCGAGGGCGCCGCCAGCCTCGATCCTGTGGTCGTTGCGAACGCTGTCTCGGGTCAGCTGGGTACTCCGTTGGCACTCATCGACACCGCGCGCCTCGAGAGCGATCTCTCGCAGTTTCCGACGATCCGCAGCTATGTGACAGAACTCATCCCGCCAGGAACCCTCGTCATCCACATCGTTGAACGTTCGCCGATCGGTCTCGTGGCGACGGCGTCCGGATTCGACAGCGTTGACGCTGCGGGAGTGGTCTTAGCGTCGTCGGCGACTCGACCGGCAGGTTTGCCGCTTCTCGTCGTGGATGCGGATGGGGTCAGCGGTCAGGGATTCGCAGCGATGAGTCAAGTACTGATCGCGCTCCCGGCGGCGGTCTCTTCTCAAGTCGACTCGGTCTCAGCCCAAACCCACGACGATGTCACTCTGACCTTGAGCGACAGCGCCCAACGGGTGGTCTGGGGGAGCGCAGATAGTTCGACCCGCAAGGCGGAGGTTCTTGCAGCGTTGCTCGCCCGCTTCGCCGGCAGCGGTCCGGGGGAGTACGACGTCTCCGCACCGGGGAGCGCGGTCTTTCACGCCGACTGACGACACGCGCACGGATGTCCGGGGCGTTGCCAGCTCTCGCGCTTACCGTAAGGGCGAATCATCGTACTGAGAGAGATTCTCAACTTCAAGCTGAAGTTGAAACTTCTCGGTACCGCTCCCGGAGGCTTGAAAACGTGACGTCGAACCAAAACTACCTCGCGGTGATCAAGGTCGTCGGAATCGGCGGCGGCGGGGTCAACGCGGTCAACCGCATGATCGAGCTCGGCCTGCGGGGCGTGGAGTTCATCGCGATCAACACCGACGCCCAGGCCCTGCTCATGAGCGACGCCGACGTCAAGCTCGACGTCGGCCGCGAGCTGACGCGCGGCCTGGGGGCCGGCGCCGATCCTGAGGTCGGCCGTCGCGCGGCCGAAGATCATGCCGAAGAGATCGAAGAGGCACTAGCCGGAGCCGACATGGTCTTCGTGACTGCAGGTGAGGGTGGCGGAACAGGCACGGGCGGCGCACCCGTCGTTGCCCGCATCGCGAAGTCGATCGGTGCCCTCACGATCGGCGTCGTCACCAAACCGTTCGCGTTCGAAGGCAAACGTCGCTCAGCGCAAGCCGACACCGGGGTCGCGCAGTTGAAGAACGAGGTCGACACCCTCATCGTCGTGCCGAACGATCGGCTGCTCGAAATCAGCGACCGTGGGATCTCGATGCTTGAGGCGTTCGCAACGGCTGACCAGGTGCTGCTGGCCGGCGTTCAGGGCATCACCGACCTGATCACGACTCCAGGCCTCATCAATCTTGACTTCGCCGACGTGAAGAGCGTCATGTCCGGCGCTGGCTCCGCACTGATGGGCATCGGCGCGAGCCGCGGTGCCGACCGGGCGATCAAGGCGGCAGAACTGGCCGTTGCGAGCCCACTCCTTGAGGCCTCGATCGACGGTGCGCACGGAGTGTTGCTCTCGATTCAGGGCGGGTCGAACCTCGGCATCTTCGAGATCAACGACGCCGCTCGCCTCGTGCAAGAGGCCGTGCACCCCGAAGCGAACATCATCTTCGGCGCCGTGATTGACGACACTCTGGGTGACGAGGTGCGGGTCACGGTCATTGCGGCCGGCTTCGACGGCGGCGAGCCGACCTACCGGCGCGGCACAGAACGACGCGAGTCCTATGTGGCAGCTGAAGTTCCGGTCGCCGACACGTCAGGTAAGCCCTCTGCCGGCGACACGGGAGGGTGGGCCGCCGAGCCGGACGCGCCCCTGGGCGTGCCGTTGGATCGCGACTTCGATGACGAGGGTGACCTCGACATCCCCGAGTTCTTGAAATAGCAGAGCCTGACGTAAGGCCGTGACGCTCGCCGACCGTCTTGCCGCGGTCGATACCGAGATTGCGGATGCCGTCCGCGCAGCCGGATCGCGACCTCCGACGCGGATCGTCGTGACGAAGTTCCATCCGGCATCGCTGGTGCGCGAACTCGCAGACCTCGGCGTGCGCGACGTTGGTGAGAACCGACACCAGGAGGCGGCAGCGAAGGCCGCGGAGGTCGACGACTCCCGACTCGCCTGGCACTTCGTCGGACAGCTGCAGAGCAACAAGGCAAAAGCGGTCCGGCGTTACGCGCGCACCGTGCACTCCGTCGACCGCATCTCCCTGGTCGACGCGTTAGCTGCCGACGACGGCACCGACCTCGGCGTCTTCCTGGAGATCGCGTTGAGTGACGAGATCGGTCGCGGGGGCGTCTCGGCGACAGAGGCCGAAGCGCTAGCCGAACGGGTGCTGGCAGCGTCCGGCTTGACGCTGCTCGGTGTCATGGGCGTCGCACCGCTTGGGGAAGAACCGCGTGCCGCGTTCGCCCGCCTCCGCGCGGTCTCGGAGCGCATCCAGACCCTCTCGCCTCTAGCGTCCGCCATCTCAGCGGGGATGTCGGGGGACTTCCGCGAAGCAATTGCCGAGGGCGCGACACACCTACGCATCGGTACCGCAATCACCGGAAAACGTTCAACCGCAGGTTAACGTCTACTCGATTGCTGTGACTGTGACCACGGCTCATTTTGGAGGACGACATGGCTAACCCACTGCGCAAGACGATGGTGTACCTCGGCCTGGCCGATGAGGAGTACGACGACCACATGCCGTCAGCTCCGGTCGCTCCGGTGGCCCAGTCGAGCGGTCGCGGTGCCCCGGTAACTCCGCTGCGTCGTCCGGTTGCGCCGAGCAAGCACCAGCCTGCTCCCGGAATGAACGAGATCCTGACGGTCAACCCGCGTCAGTACAAAGACGTGCAGGGTATTGCCGAAGCCTTCCGTGAGGGCGTCCCGGTGATCATGAATCTGTCGCAGATGCCCGAGGGCGACGCCCGCCGACTCATCGACTTTGCCAGCGGTCTCGCCTCGGGCCTCTACGGAAAAATCGAGCGCGTGACCAACAAGGTGTTCCTCCTCTCGCCCGAGCATGTCGCCGTGAGCGGCGAGCAGTCGGAAGCTGAGATGGACGTCGACGCGGGGTTCTTCGGGCAGTAGAGCCGGGGCAGAACCGTTTACGTCCCTGAGAGGTGACCGGGGACTTTCAGCAGTTTCTCGGTTAGCAGGGCTTCTGGACCTTTCGGACGATGGCCTGTGCCGTTGTACAGTGAGAGTCTCATCCTCAGGACGAAGGATGAATATGATCACAACCGCGATGCACCGCTGCCGCTCGACGGCCGGGGCGCTAGCGAGAGATTCGATGAGGTGATGGTGATGGCGCTGACTCCGGAAGACGTAGTCAACAAGCGGTTCAACCCGACGAAGTTCCGTGAGGGCTACGACCAGGATGAAGTGGATGACTTCCTCGACGAGGTCGTCGTCGAGCTTCGACGCCTCAACCAGGAGAACGACGAGTTGCGTCAGCGCATCGTCGCCGGTGAGTCGCGCGTCGCCGAGATGGCTCGTGCCGCCCAGAGCGCTCCGCAAGCGATCGCTCCTCAGACACCCGTGGCCGCTCCGGTCCCCGAGCAGGCGACTTTTGCCCCCGGCGGGTTCGACCCGAACGCGATGGACCTGGGCAGCACCAACAATCTGCTCCAGTCCGCGCGACGCCTCCACGAGGAGCACGTTCGTGAGGGTATGGAGAAGCGCGATGCTCTGATCTCCGAGGGCCATGCGGCCGCCGCCCGAGTCGTTTCCGACGCCGAGCAGGGGGCACGGTCCCAGGTGGAATCGCTCCAGCGAGAGAAGCAGGAACTCGAGCGCAAGCTTGACGAGCTTCGCACCTTCGAGCGCGAGTACCGCACCAAGCTGAAGGGCTACATCGAGGGCCAGCTCCGCGAGCTCGAGACCTCGAACGCAATCGGGGCAGGACCGGCGGCGGTTACGGGCGGCCAGTATGCGCAAGCGGTCGCGGCTCCGGTAGCTCCGGCGAGCTACGCGCCGCCGCAGCCCGACTATGCCGCGTACCCCCAGCCGACCGACTACCCGCCTTTTGGCTCGGGCAACTGACGCTTCTGCGCCGGATTCAGCCACACCGAAGGGTCGGGTGAGTCCGCGCGCGCTCGTGCTGCTCGCTGGCGTCGCCGTCGTCGCGTTTGGTCTCGACCAACTTTCGAAGTACCTGGTCACGACCCATATCGGGCTCAACGAATCGGTGCCTGTGCTGGGTGAGTTTTTGCAACTCCACTACGTGACCAACTCAGGTGCCGCGTTCTCTCTGGGCACAGGGTTTACCTGGGTCTACTCGATTGTCGCCGCGCTGGTGATCGTATTTATCGTCTGGTTCTCTCGACGCATCCGCTCGCTTGGGTGGGCAACGATGTTTGGCCTAGTTCTTGGCGGCGCAGTGGGCAATGTCACGGACCGGCTGACGCGTCCGCCCGGGTTCGGTGTCGGTCACGTCGTCGACTTCATCCAGGTTTACGCGTTCCCGGCAATCTTTAACGTTGCCGACATTGCGGTCAGCTCTGCGATGGGGCTCTTCCTGCTGCTGACCCTGCGGAACATCCGGCTCGACGGCACCCGCGACAAGTCGAGCGCGTATGCGACGAAGTTGCCGGCCGGCGAGAAAAGTTCGGCGGCCCCGTTGCACGACCACCCGGCCGGCGATTGATGGAAACGCGCAGCCTGCCGGTCCCCGAGGGGCTCGCGGGGGAGCGCGCGGATGCCGGGATCGCCAAGCTTCTCGGATTTTCGCGCAGTTTTGCGGTCGAGGTTCTGGAGGCGGGCGGAGTCCGGCTGGATGGCATCCTGCTCGGAAAGTCAGATCGGCTTCGTGTCGATAGCTGGCTTGAGGTGGAGTGGGCGCCCAAGGAGGCGCCGCGCATCATTCCGCAACTCGTCCCGGGCTTTCGGATCGTGTACGACGACGACGACTTCGTCGTGATCGACAAGCCGGTGGGCATCGTCGCCCATCCGGCGCCGGGATGGAGCGGCCCCACAGTACTGGGCGCCCTCGCCGCCGCCGGTTTTCGCATCTCGACGTCGGGCGCCGCCGAGCGTGCTGGCATCGTGCACCGCCTCGACGTCGGCACCAGCGGCCTGATGGTCGTCGCGAAGTCGGAACACGCCTACACCGAACTCAAGCGTCAGTTTCACGACCGAGAGGTCGAGAAGATCTACCACGCCGTCGTGCAAGGTCATCCGGATCCGTTGGCTGGGACGATCGATGCGCCGATCGGGCGCCATCCCAGCAACGACTGGAAGTTCGCGATTCGCGCCGAAGGTAAAAACGCCGTGACTCACTACGAAACGATCGAGGCGATGCGGGCCGCCAGCTTGCTCGTTATTCATCTCGAAACCGGGCGCACCCATCAGATTCGTGTGCACATGGCAGCCCAGCGGCATCCCTGTGTTGGCGACACCCTGTACGGCGCTGACAAGGCTCTGACCGAACGGCTGGGGCTTACCCGGCAGTGGCTGCACGCACACAAGTTGGGATTCACCCACCCCACGACGGGTGAACACGTCGAGTTCGAGTCACCGTACGCCAAGGATCTCGAGCGAGCGCTCGACATCCTGCGAGCCGACCAGTGAGTCAGGCCGGGGCGGCCTATTCTGAAGACTCGACCCCGGAGAGCAAGTGACCGACTCTTTCGTGCATCTGCACGTCCACACCGAATACTCGATGCTGGACGGCGCGGCGCGCGTCGGGGAACTGATGGCAGCCGTCGCCGAGCAGCAGATGCCGGCTATCGCGATCACCGACCACGGCAACAACTTCGGTGCCTACGACTTCTGGAAGCAGGCGAAAGCGGTCGGGGTGAAGCCGATTATCGGCACCGAGGCCTACCTCACTCCCAACACCCACCGCACCGACAAGACGCGCGTCAAGTGGGGCGACGGCGGGCAAGACGACGTGTCGGGATCGGGCTCATACACGCACATCACGATGTGGGCTTCAAGCACCGAAGGGATGCACAACCTCTTCAGGATGTCGTCGCTGGCGTCGATCGAGGGCTACTACTTTCAGCCGCGCATGGACCGGGAGCTGCTGAACACATACTCAAAAGGTCTCATCGCGTCGACCGGCTGCCCGAGCGGCGAAGTGCAGACCCGACTTCGGCTGGGTCAGTGGGACGAAGCCGTCGCAGCTGCGGCAGAGTTTCGGGACATCTTCGGCAAAGACAACTACTTCGTCGAGATCATGGATCACGGCCTCCAGATCGAACGCCGTACTCAGAGCGACCTGATCCGGCTGGCGAAGGAACTGAGCCTTCCGCTCGTCGCGACCAATGACCTGCACTACACGCACGCCGCGGATGCTCACGCGCAAGAGATTCTGCTCTGCATCCAGTCCGGCTCGACGATGGACGACCCGAATCGCTTCAAGTTCGACGGGCAGGACTACTACCTCAAGTCAGCGGCCGAGATGCGGCAGCTGTTTCGCGATCATCCCGAGGCGTGCGATAACACCCTGCTGATCGCTGAGCGGTCTGAAGTCGACTTCACCAAGCGCGACCTGATGCCGAGGTTCCCGGTACCCGACTCCGAATCTGAAGCGTCATGGTTTGAGAAGGAGGTCGAACGCGGACTTCTCGTTCGCTTCCCGGGTGGCGTGAGCGACGAGCAACGCAGGCAGGCGGACTACGAGGTCGGCGTTATCAAGCAGATGGGCTTCCCCGGATACTTCCTGGTGGTCGCCGACTTCATCACCTGGGCGAAGGCGCACGGCATCCGCGTGGGTCCCGGGCGTGGCTCGGCCGCGGGGTCCCTGGTCTCCTACGCGATGGGGATCACCGAACTCGACCCCCAGCGCTACGGGCTCATCTTCGAGCGGTTCCTCAACCCGGAGCGCGTGTCGATGCCTGACGTCGACGTCGATTTCGACGACCGGGGCCGCGACAAGGTGATCCGCTACGTCACCGACAAGTACGGCGACGACCGGGTGGCTCAGATCATCACCTACGGCACGATCAAGGCCAAGCAGGCGATGAAAGACTCCGCACGCGTTCTCGGGATGCCGTTCTCGGTCGGCGAGAAGCTCACGAAGGCCTTCCCGCCGCCGGTGCTCGGCAAGGACATGTCGCTCAGCGACGCTGTCACCCCCGGTTCTGACCGCTACAAGGAGGCGGGCGACCTGCGCGCCATCCTCGACACCGATGCCGATGCGGCGAAGGTCTTCGAAACTGCCCGCGGCATTGAGAATCTCAAGCGGCAGTGGGGCGTGCACGCGGCCGGGGTGATCATGTCGGCCGAACCGTTGATCGACATCGTTCCCCTGATGAAGCGACAGGATGACGGCGCGATCATCACGCAGTTCGACCAGCCGCCGCTCGAAGATCTCGGCCTACTGAAGATGGACTTCCTCGGGCTACGCAACCTCACCGTCATCCAAGACGCTCTCGACGCGATCAAACGCAACACCGGCACAGCGCTCGAGATCGAGAATCTCGACCTCGACGCCGACGCCGAGACCTATGACCTGTTGTCGCGCGGCGACACGCTCGGGGTCTTTCAACTCGATGGTGCGCCGATGCGCGCGTTGCTCAAGCAGCTAAAACCCACGAACTTCGAAGACATCTCGGCGGTGATTGCGCTCTACCGGCCCGGCCCGATGGGCATGAATTCGCACACCAACTACGCGCTGCGCAAGAACGGCCTGCAGAAGGCCGAGCCGATCCACCCCGAACTTGCTGACTCGCTGCGCGAGATTCTCGACACCACATTCGGGCTCATCGTCTACCAGGAACAGGTCATGGCGGTCGCTCAGAAGGTCGCCGGGTTCTCGCTCGGACAGGCCGACGTTCTGCGTCGCGCGATGGGCAAGAAAAAGAAGTCCGAGCTCGATAAGCAGTTCGAAGACTTCCAGTCGGGAATGATCGGCAACGGATACTCCCCACAGGCTGTCGAGGTGCTGTGGGACACGCTGATGCCGTTCGCCGACTACGCGTTCAACAAGGCTCACAGCGCCGGATACGGAATTCTGGCCTACTGGACGGCCTACCTGAAGGCGCATCATCCCGCTGAATACATGGCGGCACTGCTGACCAGTGTCGGCGACGCCAAGGACAAGCTCGGGATGTACCTCAACGAGTGTCGCCGGATGGGCATCCACGTGCTGCCACCTGACGTCAACGAGTCGGCGGGCGACTTCACCGCCGTTCCCTCGGAGACCGGAATCGGCGACATCCGGTTTGGTCTGGGTGCGGTGCGCAACGTCGGCTACGGGGTCGTTGAGCACATCCGCGTTGCGCGCGAGACGCACGGACGGTTCGTCGCGTTCCACGACTTCCTTCGCAAGGTGCCGATTCCGGTCGCGAACAAGCGCACTGTCGAGTCGCTCGTCAAGGCGGGTGCCTTCGACTCGCTCGGGTCGACCCGGCGTTCTCTCATCGAGATCCATGAGGGCGCCGTCGAACGCGCGGTGGCTGACAAGCGCAACGAGGCCAACGGGCAGGTCGGGTTCGACTTCGACTCGCTCTGGGATGAGCCTGAACAGGCAGCCGATTCGGTGCCCGTTCGGCCCGAGTGGAGCAAGCGCGACAAGCTGGCGTTCGAGCGCGAGATGCTCGGCCTCTACGTGAGCGATCACCCGCTCGCTGGGCTCGAGTCAACTCTCGCCAAACATGCAACCGTCTCAATCGGCGACCTGATCGGCGGGGAGGCCGCCGGTGACGGCGAGACGGTGACGGTCGCCGGCCTGCTGACCAGCGTTCAGCACCGCACGGCACGGCAGTCAGGCAACCAGTACGGCATGGTGACGGTCGAAGACTTCGGGGGAGAAGTCACCGTCCTGTTCCTCGGCAAGACCTACCAGGAGTTCGCACCCGCCTTGCACAACGACGCCATCGTCGTCATCAAGGGTCGCGTCGCCACGCGCGACGACGGGCTCAACCTGCATGCGGTGAGTCTCGTGGTGCCCGATACCGGCTCATCGCTGGGCTCGGGGCCGCTCGTGATCTCGGTTCCCGAGCATCGCGCGACCACCGAGATCGTCTCAAAACTCAACGACGTGTTGATCCGGCACCGGGGTGATAACGAGGTGCGACTGCGGCTCGTGCGCGGCGATAGTGCGCGCATGTTCGAGATCCCGTTCCCGGTGACCGTGACGGCCGACCTTTACGGCGAACTCAAGTCGCTGCTCGGGCCCAACTGCCTGGTCTGAGCGCTGTAGCGACGTTGGTGGCCCTGGGTAGCATCGAAGGATGCACGAGCTCAGCGGGTCCCTTGACGGCGCGGTTTTCGAACCGGGGGAGGCGGGGTTCACCGAAGAACTGGCCGGCTTCAACCTCGCCGTGAGCCACAGCCCGGACCTCGTGGTCGCCGTGGCATCGACGGCGGATGTCGTCGCTGCCGTGTTGTACGCCGCACGGCACGGCATGGCGGTGCGGGTGCAGGCCACCGGGCACGGCTCGGAGGAGCCGATCACCGATGGCCTGGTGATATCAACGAAACGTCTCAACGGGGTGACCGTCGACGCCAATGCCGGTGTCGCGACGATCGGTGCTGGTGCGCGCTGGGGGGCGGTGGTGGCCGCGGCCGCGCCGTTCGGTCTCGCGCCGATCACCGGATCGTCGCCGGACGTCGGCGTTGTCGGCTACCTGATGGGCGGCGGTCTCGGACCTCTCGCTCGCAGCCACGGTTTTTCGTCGGACTACCTGCTCGGAGCGACCGTGGTGACGGCCGCTGGCGACGTCGTCGAGGCGACCCCGGACTCCGAGCCGGAGCTGTTCTGGGCGCTGCGCGGGGGGAAGGGTGGACTCGGCGTCGTTGTCGGGGTGCGGGTGCGGCTCGTGGCGATCCCGGAGTTGTACGCGGGATCGCTCACCTTCGCCGCCGCCAACGTCGAGGCGGTGCTGCGCGGCTGGATCGACTGGACAGCTGCAGCTCCGGATGATGTCACCACCTCGGTTCTGGTCGCGAAGTTCCCCGATCTTCCGTTCTTGCCACCGCATCTTCGGGGACGCTTCCTGCTGACCCTCCGCTTCGCGTACGCCGGGAGCGCGCGAGAGGGTGAGCGACTCGCGGCTCCGCTGCGTGCTCTCGCCCCGGTTGAAACGGATGCGCTCGGCACGATGGCGCTGACCGACGTGGCGCAGATTCACGCCGACCCGACGGATCCCGCTCCGGGATGGGGGTGGGGTGCGCTTCTCACGCCGATCGATCAGGACTTCGCGACCGTGTTCGGTGACCTCTTCAACCCCACGGCCAGCATCCCGTTTCTGGCGATTGAGATTCGACATCTCGGGGGTCGAACGAAGGTCGATGTCGACGGCGGTTCTGCGGTGGGCGGTCGGGATGCGGCCTTCGCCATTCACGTCATCGGAGCGCCCGACCCGACCCTGTTCGCCGAGGTCCTGCCTCGTGCCGCGGCTGGGTTTGCCGACGCAATTGGTGCGTGGATCGCCCCCAAAACGACCATCAACTACGCGCACCATTTCGAGACACGGGACGACTTTGCGAGAGCGTGGCCCGATGCGACCTTCGCTCGGCTCGAGAAGGTACGACAGACCGTCGACCCGCACGGCGTCATCGCCTACGGCGCCGGCTGAGTTCAGTCGAGAATGACGTCGCCCGGACTCATATAGGCGCGCTCGTGGTACAGGAGCGCTTCGTCGTCGTCCCCAAGTCCGCCGTCTTCGATCTGCACGACGACCACGGCGGCGTCCCCGACGGGCACGCGCTCAACGATTCGACCCAGCATCCAGGCCGGCACGTCGTTCAGGAGCGGGAGGCCGAGTGGGCCAACCGCCCAGTGTTCGCCCACGAACCGTTGATCGTGCGGACCCGACATCCGATCGGCGAGGGCGCGGTTGCGCGCACCCAGCAGGTGGATGAGCACGTGCGAGGTTCCTTCGACGGCGGGCCACGCTGTCGAGATACGGGACATGTTGAAGGTCGCGAGAGGCGGCACGGCAGCCAGGGAGGCGAGCGAGGTCGCTGTGAAACCCACGGGGATGCCGGCGGGCGTGAGACCTGTCACTGCGGCGACACCGGCGGCGTGCCTGCGGAACGCGAGCTTGAACGCCGAGAGCTCATCAACGATGTGCGGTTCCACGTGCACAGTCAACCGCGGCGGCGTCGGACGTATTCCGGCCGGAGGCACCCGTAGCATGGTCGAGCCATGATCCAGACCCTCGATCTCCGCGGTCAACGTCCTTCTCGTCGGGACCTCGAGGCCCTCGTGCATCGTGCCGAGATCGACGTATCTGCGGCGATGCCCGTTGCCGCCGAGTTGATAGCCGACGTGCGTGCTCGGGGCATTGATGCTCTCGCCGAACAGGCCGAGCGATTCGACGGGGGTCGTCCCGCCGCCCTACGGGTCGATCCCGCGCTGATCACAGCTGCCGTGCTGAAACTGCCTCAGAAGATTCGCGCCGCCCTCGACGAGGTCATCGGTCGCGAGCGCACGGCAAGTGACGCGCAAGTGCCGCCGCCCGCCGTGAGTCGGGTCGCCACCGGTGCCGAGATCACGCAGCGCTGGCAACCTGTCGATCGCGTGGGGCTCTACATCCCGGGCGGCAAGGCGGTCTACCCATCCAGCGTCGTGATGAACGTCGTGCCCGCTCAGGTTGCGGGGGTCGGATCGATCGCGCTTGCGTCGCCGCCACAGGCGGACTTCGACCACGGCATCCACCCGCTCATCCTCGGGGCGGCCGGTGTTCTGGGTGTCGAAGAGATTTACGCAATGGGCGGAGCGGGAGCGATCGGGGCGATGACCTATGGCATCCCGTCGGTGGGTCTCGACCGCGTTGACGTCGTCGCCGGCCCGGGGAATGTTTACGTTGCTGCGGCGAAACGCGTCGTGCAGGGGGATGTCGGCATCGATGCCGAAGCTGGGCCGTCCGAGGTGCTGGTAATTGCCGACGCCACGGCGAACCCGGTTCTCATCGCGGCCGATCTGATTAGCCAGGCCGAGCACGACGAGTCGGCGGCTGCCGTTTTGGTCACCGATTCGGCAGCACTCGCGGATGCCGTGCGGGCCGAGTTGGAACGTCAAGTCGCGCACGCATCGGCACGCGACCGCGTCACCATCGCCCTCGGCGGACCGCAGTCGGCGATCGTGCTCGTCGACGATCTCGAGACCGCGGCCCGCGTCAGCGACGCCTACGCGCCTG
This sequence comes from Pseudolysinimonas sp., assembly GCF_039912695.1. GTDB lineage: Bacteria > Actinomycetota > Actinomycetes > Actinomycetales > Microbacteriaceae > Pseudolysinimonas_A. Next base: position 15,291 of record NZ_JBDSPJ010000017.1, on the reverse strand, counting down.
AACACTTGGAGATCCAGACCGCCGACCCGGGTGCGGTGCTCGACCGTGTCTCGCACGCGGGCGCGATCTTCCTCGGCGCGTACTCCCCGGTCAGCCTCGGTGACTACCTCGCCGGGTCTAATCACATCCTGCCGACCGGAGGCTCCGCTCGGTTCACATCGGGCATTACGGCGACGACGTTCCTGCGTCCGCAACAGATCATTCAGTACGACCGGGATGCCCTGCGCGCCGTTGCACCCCACATCCGGGCGATGAGTGACGCCGAACATCTGCCTGCCCACGGCGACGCCGTCGACGCCAGATTCCTTACTCCGTAAGGCTGAACCAGCCGTCCGCGCCACCGCCCGGGTATCCTGGTCGCACCATGTTCTGCCCGTTCTGCCGGTATCCAGACAGTCGCGTCGTCGACTCCCGTACGAGTGACGACGGACTCGCCATTCGCCGACGCCGCCAGTGCCCGGAATGTGGACGTCGATTCTCGACGACCGAAACGGCAAGCCTCACGGTCATCAAGCGGTCCGGCATCGTCGAGTCATTCAGCCGGGAGAAGATCGTGTCGGGCGTGCGTAAGGCCTGCCAGGGGCGCCCGGTGAGTGATGCTGACCTCGCGTTGCTCGCTCAGCGCGTCGAGGAGTCCATTCGCGCGACGGGTGTCTCGCAGATCGACGCGAACGACATCGGGCTCTCCATCCTGCCGCCGCTGCGCGAACTCGACGAGGTCGCCTACCTGCGGTTTGCCAGCGTGTACCAGGGCTTCGACTCTCTCGACGACTTCGAGTCGGCGATCGCGCTGCTCCGGGTCGAAAATGCTACCGGGTCGATTCCGATCGTCCGCGACACCCCGTAGCCGCGGCACCCCGTAATCTGATCGGGATGTACGCCCTCCTGTTCCGACTCGTGCTCAGTCGGATGGACCCCGAGCGTGCCCACCATTTCGCGTTCCGTGTCATCCGCCTCCTGCCCGGATTTCTGCGCGGCCTGAGCCGTCCGCATCCATCTCTCGCGGTTGAGGCGCTTGGCCTTCGTTTTGCCTCCCCGTTCGGAGTCGCGGCCGGGTTCGATAAGGATGCGTCCGGCATCCGCGGTCTCGGAGTTCTGGGTTTCGGGCATGTTGAGGTGGGCACGATCACGGCAGTCCCGCAGCCGGGCAACCCGAAACCGCGGCTGTTCCGGCTCGTTCCGGACCGCGCCGTGATCAACCGGATGGGCTTCAACAACGCAGGCGCGGATGCTGCTGCTCGCCATCTCGAACGCGAACGCCGTCGCCGCAGCCGCCCGATCATCGGCGTCAACATCGGCAAGTCGCGCGTCGTTGCGGTCGACGATGCCATCGACGACTACCTGATCTCGACCCGAGCTCTGGCACCGCACGCCGACTACCTCGTCGTCAATGTCAGTTCCCCGAACACGCCCGGCTTGCGCGGCCTGCAGGAACTCGACCGCCTCGCTCCACTCATCGAGGCAGTCCGGGATGCTGCCGGGGGAGTGCCGGTGCTGGTCAAGATCGCGCCTGATCTCACCGACGAGCAGGCGTTGAAGATCGCCGAGTTGTCGGTGCGCCTCGGCCTCCCGGGGCTGGTAGCAACGAACACCACGCTGTCGCGCGAGGGGCTGCTCACCGATGCCAGGACCGTAGCGGACGCGGGGGAGGGCGGCCTCTCAGGTGCGCCCCTCGCGGAACGCTCACTCGGGATGCTGCGCCTACTGCGCGCCGCGGTTCCCGCCGAGTTCGTGCTGATTTCGGTCGGAGGTGTCGACACCGCGGCCGATGTCGCCGAGCGGCTTGCTGCGGGCGCGACCCTGGTGCAGGGCTACACGGCGTTCCTCTACCGAGGCCCGTTCTGGGCCCGGTCGATCAACCGAGGACTCAGGCGGTTCTGAGCTCAGGGGGGCCTGATCTCAGGAGGGGAAGGCGCCGCGCTTGACCTGCGGCTTCGGCAGACGCAGGAACCGCATCTGGATGGCGCGCGAGATGGCGTACCAGCGCACCCCGCGCTCGACCTTGGCCTTGCCGAATTTCGCGGCGAGACGTTTGTTGACCTGAACGATCAGGTAGATGGTGTCTGCCGCAATGAAGATGAAGAACGCGTAGAAGGCGAAGAATGCGTACTCGCCGACCACGGGCACGAACGATCCGATCAGCACGACTACGAGGAGCGGCATCATCAGCTCGCCGGCGCTGAATCGAGCGTCAACGTAATCGCGGATGTAGCGCTTCTGGGGACCCTTGTCGCGCAACGGAAGGTATTTGTCGTCGCCCGCGGCCATCCCGACCCGGGCGCGGTCACGCTCCGTTGCGGCGGTGGCTCGGTTCTGGCGGGCAGCAAGGCGGCGGTCGCTGGGGACGAGCGGACGTCGGCGAGCGGCTTCCTGCTCTTTGCGGCTCGGAGTCGCGTGGCCCTTGCCTGATGCGCTGTCCGGCTCGACTTCGGGGGTCGGCTCGCTCTTTGAGATTCTGGCCACCTCTTAAGATTAGTGGCATGCCCAAGAAGCACTCTTCGACCCCGAACGCCGCGCAGCTCACTGAGGCCGTCGCGGCCGGGTTTCCGGTAGCCGTCGCCGACCTTTCGCGCCTGGTTCGCATCCCGTCGGTATCGTGGGATGGCTTCGACGCCGCGCACGTCGAAGCTAGTGCGGCCGAGGTAAAGCGGCTCGCCGAGGCGACCGGTGTTTTCGACGACATCGACATCGTGCAGGTTCCGATCCACGACGGCGCGAACCTCGGGCTGCCCGCCGTGATCGCCACCCGGAAGGCTCGCAACGGCCGGCCGACGATCCTGCTCTATGCGCACCATGACGTGCAGCCGGAAGGCGACGAGGAGGCCTGGGACTCCAAGCCGTTCGAGCCCACCCTTCGCGGTGACCGCTTGTATGGACGCGGCGCTGCTGACGACAAGGCCGGTGTGATGACCCATTTCGGCGCGATTCGTGCCCTCACCTCCGTTGTCGGCGATGACCTGGATGTCGGCCTCGTGCTGTTCGTCGAAGGGGAGGAAGAGTTCGGCTCTCGCGCACTTCCCGAGATTCTGCGCCGCTACCGGGACCGACTCGCGGCCGACGTCATCGTTGTCGCCGACTCGGGCAACTGGGACCTCACCACCCCCGCCCTCACGATTGCGCTGCGCGGCGCGGTCGCCTTCAATCTGCGCATCACGACACTCGACCACGCCTCGCACTCCGGGATGTTCGGTGGAGCAGTCCCTGATGCGCCGCTCGTTGCGATCGAATTGCTCGCGACCCTCTGGAAGAAGGATGGCAGCGTCGCCGTCGAAGGCCTCACGAGTCACGATGAAGAGACTCCCGAGTACGACGAAGCGAAATTGCGCGAAGAAACCGGCCTGCTCCACGGCGTCTCGCCGATCGGCAAAGGGGAGATCCTCTCCCGCCTCTGGTACCGACCGTCGATCACCGTCACCGGCATGGACATCCCGAACATCCGCAACGCGTCGAACACTCTCGTGCCCAGCGTTCGGGTGCGCATTTCGGCTCGGGTCGCTCCCGGTCAGACCGCGAAAGAAGCTTTCGCTGCGATCGAGGCTCACATTCTCGACCACGTGCCACACGGCGCCCACGTGAGTATCGAAGATCTCGACCTCGGCAATCCCTTCCTGGTGGATGCCAGTGGCTGGGCTGCCGAAGACGCCCTCGAGACGATGGGGGAGGCCTACGGTGTCGACGCCGTCGAGATCGGAGCCGGCGGGTCGATTCCGTTCATTTCGGATCTGGTCGAGATGTTCCCGAAGGCGCAGATTTTGATCACGGGCGTGGAAGACCCCGAATCGCGGGCACACAGCCCGAATGAGTCGCTCCATTTGCCGACGCTTCAGCGGGCGATCCTCGCGGAGGCATTCCTGTTGTCGCGCCTGAACGATCGCCACTGAGCTCGCGGCACTGATCTCGCGGCACTGACCTTCCGGCGCCCAGCTTCCGGCACCGAGCAGCCGTCAGGCTTACAATCGGTGACATGACCGATACCGCTCTCACGACGTCGCCCGATCTCGCCACTCACGGTGTGAACCTGACCGACGTCGCGGCGACGAAGGTCAGGACCCTGCTCGAGCAGGAGGGTCGCGACGATCTGCGCCTGCGAGTTGCGGTGCAGCCCGGCGGATGCAGCGGCCTGATCTACCAGCTCTACTTCGACGAGCGCCTGCTCGACGGTGACGTGACGCGCGACTTCGACGGTGTCGAGGTCGTCGTCGACAAGATGAGCGTCCCGTACCTTGAGGGCGCGGCGATCGACTTCGAAGACACGATCCAGAAGCAGGGCTTCACGATCGACAACCCGAACGCCAGCGGATCGTGCGCCTGCGGGGACTCCTTCCACTAAACGGCACGAGCGTCGTCCGCAAACTGCACGCGTCCTAGCGCGGCTGCGTTCGATCCCGTCCCGCCGGTAGATAGACTGACCGGAGGAGATCATCCTTCTGTCCTGAGAGGTCTACGGTGCGCTCAACTCGCTCCCAGAAGTCGAAATTGGCGCGCTGGGCGTTGCTCCCGATCGGAGCCGTCGTCACCGTCATCCTGGGTGGTTGCACCCAGGCTCAACTGCGTGGCTACCTTCCCGCAGACTCCGAGGGGGCGACGAACCATACCGGTCCGATCACGGCTCTCTGGGTCAACTCGTGGATCGTGTTGCTTGCGGTGGGAATCGTCACCTGGGCTCTGATCATCTGGGCGGCGGTCGTTTACCGCCGACGGAAGGGTCAGACCGGCCTTCCGATTCAGCTGCGCTACAACCTTCCGATCGAGATCTTCTACACGATCGTTCCGCTCATCCTCGTGCTCGGCTTCTTCGCGTTCACGGCACGCGATCAGGCTGCTATCGAGAAGGTCGATCCCAACCCGCAAGTGAAGATCGAGGTCTTTGGCAAGCGCTGGTCATGGGACTTCAACTACGTCTCGGCCAACGTCTACTCCCCGGGCGTTCAGGCGCAAGCAGGCCCCGACGGCAAAATCGACGTCGACGCCCTGCCGGTGCTGTACCTGCCCGTCAACGCTCGGGTCCAGATCGAGATCGAGTCGCGCGACGTCGCTCACTCCTTCTGGATCGTCGACTTCTTGTACAAGAAAGACATGATCCCGGGGCGAGCCAACTACATGTACTTCATCCCTCTCAAAGAGGGCACCTACGAGGGCAAATGTGCCGAGCTCTGTGGTGAGTTCCACTCGCAGATGCTCTTCACCGTAAAGGTGGTTTCGCAGGCGGAGTACGACCACCAGATGGACCTGCTGGCGAAAAAGGGACAGACCGGCCAGCTGGATGCCACCTACAACTTGGACCAGAACCTGCCGGGAACCGGCGCACCCTCCACGGGAGAAAACAAATGAGCAGCGCGACAGCGGCATCGCAAACGGTCTATGGATCGCCGCGCGTTGAGCGCAAGGGCAACATCGTCGTCAAGTGGATCACCACGACTGACCACAAGACGATCGGCTACCTCTATCTGATCTCGTCGTTCATTTTCTTCTGCCTCGGTGGCGTGATGGCCCTGATCATCCGAACCCAGCTATTTGAGCCCGGTCTGACCATCGTGCCCACCGGTGAGCAGTACAACCAGCTCTTCACGATGCACGGCACGATCATGTTGCTGCTGTTCGCGACGCCGCTGTTCGCGGGCTTCGCCAACGTGGCGATGCCGCTTCAGATCGGTGCGCCCGACGTGGCGTTCCCCCGTCTCAACGCCTTCGCGTACTGGCTCTACCTGTTCGGCGGCCTCATTGTGATGGGCGGCTACCTCACCCCGCAGGGAGCGGCATCCTTCGGATGGACCGCGTACGCACCGCTCTCGGACACTACCTTCACGCCCGGGCTCGGCGGGAACCTGTGGGTATTCGGCCTGACTCTCGCCGGCTTCGGCACGATCCTCGGTGCGGTGAACTTCATCACAACGATCATCACGATGCGTGCGCCCGGTATGACGATGTTCCGCATGCCGATTTTCACCTGGAACATCCTGGTGACGTCGATCCTCGTGCTGCTCGCCTTCCCGGTCCTCGCTGCCGCCCTGTTCGCGCTCGGCGCCGACCGCGTGTTCGGCGCTCACCTGCTTGATCCGGCGAACGGCGGCGCCATCCTCTGGCAGCACCTGTTCTGGTTCTTCGGTCACCCCGAGGTGTACATCATTGCGCTGCCGTTCTTCGGCATCATTTCGGAGATCCTCCCGGTATTTAGCCGAAAGCCGATCTTCGGGTACAAGACTCTGATTTACGCGACCATCGCGATCGCCGCGCTGTCGGTCACTGTCTGGGCGCACCACATGTACGTCACCGGATCGGTGCTCCTGCCGTTCTTCGCGCTGTTGACCATGCTCATTGCTGTGCCGACCGGGGTGAAGATCTTCAACTGGGTCGGCACGATGTGGCGAGGCTCGGTGACGTTCGAGACGCCGATGATCTGGGCGATCGGCTTCCTCATTACGTTCACCTTCGGCGGCCTGACGGGTGTCATCCTGGCGAGCCCGCCGCTCGACTTCCACGTCTCCGACACGTATTTTGTGGTCGCGCACTTCCACTACGTGGTGTTCGGCACTGTCGTCTTCGCGATGTTCGCCGGGTTCTACTTCTGGTGGCCCAAGTGGACCGGCAAGATGCTCAACGAGACGCTCGGTAAGGTGCATTTTTGGTTGTTGTTCATCGGCTTCCACACCACCTTCCTGATCCAGCACTGGATCGGGGTCATGGGCGGCGCACGCCGGTACTGGAGCTACCTTCCCGAAGACGGCATTACCTGGATGAATCAGATTTCGACGATTGGCGCCTACATTCTGGCCATCTCGATGATCCCGTTCCTCTTCAACGTCTTCATTACGGCCCGTCGCGGCGAGAAGGTCACGGTCGATGACCCCTGGGGCAACGCGCGGTCGCTTGAGTGGGCCACCTCCTGCCCACCGCCGCGTCACAACTTCGAATCAATCCCGCGCATCCGTTCCGAGTCTCCTGCGTTTGACCTGCACCACCCTGAATTGGTGCAGGTGGGAATTGGTCCGTTGAAGGATGCCCCCGAGCGACCCGTCGTCGAACTGAGCACGGGAGAGGTGAAGTAACGTGCGCGTCAACGCGAATCTGTTCTGGATCCTCGGTGCCTTCTTTCTGATCTCGGCCGCCGGCTACACGGTGTGGTCGTTGATCGACTACGGGAACACTCCAACCGCGGTCCAGCCGATCACTCACCAGGGCGTTGAGTGGGTCGGAACTGTCGGCATCACGCTAGGCGCTGTGCTCTCGTTCTTTCTGGGCTTCTACATCACGATCACGCGGCGCGCACAGGGCGGCGACCTGCCGGAAGACAGCCTGACCGCCGCAATCGACGACGGCGACCCCGAAGTCGGGCAATTCAGCCCCTGGAGCTGGTGGCCGATGTTCTTGGCGTTTGGTCTGGCGCTGTTTTTCCTCGGCCTCGCGATCGGTACCTGGATCAGTTTCATTGGAGCGCCGCTCGCGGTGATCGCGATCATCGGGTGGCAGTACGAGTACTACCGCGGCTTCTTCGCGCGCTGAGCGCAGCATCCATGGTTGCAACGATTCGTGAGGCTCATCGCGGCGACGAGGACGCGCTGTATCGCCTTGTCCTCCAACTCGGGCACGCCCTCGCGCCGAATCGGGCGGCTTACGATGCGACGCTCGAGTCGTATTTCGCCGGGGAACATCCCAGCGTGTTTCTGCTCGTCGTCGACGACGGAACGCCGCAATTGGGCGGCTACGCGTTGACGACGATTGTGCCCCTTCTCGCGACGAACGGGCCTTCCGCACAGCTCCAGGAAATCGTCGTTGACGACGCGGCACGCGGCCTGTCGTACGGCACGTTGCTCGTTCGCGCTGTTGAAGCGGAGTGCGAACGCCGCGGTGTCACGCAGCTCACCGTTGCGAGCCGTCGTGCTGGCGGCTTCTACGACCGCCTGGGATTCCACGAAAGCGCCGAATACATGAGGCGCTTCTTCACGCCTACGCCTTCGGCAACGCCCTCACAATAACAACGCCGCAAGTAACAACGCGGCAAGTAACAAGCGTGAGGCAGCGACCGTCGTTTAGTGGTGGGACTGCTGCTCGAGCTCGGCCTTGGTCACCGGCACGATGCGGTCTTCGAAGAACGCGTTGGACACAACAGCCCGGATGCGCTGGATCACCGAAATGCGGCCGTGCTTGTCGGGACGAACCATCAGCGGCTTGTAGTCGTTGTACGACACCAGGCGCCAGCGTTCGTAGTCGCTGAGCGGCTGGTGGACCTCGACGTACTCACCGCCGGGAAGGCGCACGATGCGACCCGACTCGTAGCCGTGCAGCGCGATCTCGTGGTCCTTCTTCTGGAGCGCGAAGCAGACCCGCCGCGTGATCACGAAGGCGATGATCGGGCCGAAGATCAGCAGGATCTGGAGCACCAGAATGACGCCCTCAACGGTCAGCTTGAAATGCGTCGCCATGAGGTCAGACGATGCGGCGGCCCACATGACCGCGTAGAAGGTGACGCCGGCAGCGCCGATCGCGGTGCGGGTCGGGGCGTTGCGCGGCCGATCGGCGATGTTGTGATGACGCTTGTCTCCCGTAACCCACGCTTCGAAGAACGGGTACAGCGCGACGATCACCAGGAACAGGCCCAGCACGACCACGGGCACGATGATGTTCCACGAGAACGTGAAGCCAAAGATCACGGACTCCCACCCAGATGGAATGAGTCTGAGCATGCCGTCGGCGAAGCCGATGTACCAGTCCGGTTGAGTCCCTGCCGAAACAGGGGAGGGGTCGTAGGGCCCGTACGTCCAAATCGGGTTGATCGTGACGTTCGCGGCGATCAGCACGACGATGCCGAAGACGATGAAGAAGAATCCACCGGCTTTGGCAGCGAACACCGGCATCACGGGTACGCCGACGACGTTGTCGTTGGTTCGACCCGGCCCCGCGTACTGGGTGTGCTTGTTCACGAACACCATCAGCACGTGCACACCGGCGATCGCGACCAGGATCGCCGGAAGCAACAGGATGTGCAGGCTGTAGAACATTCCGATCACGCTGGTGCCCGGGAACTCCCCGCCGAATAGCAGGTATGAGATCCAGGTTCCGACGATCGGGAGGCCCTTGACCAAGCCATCAATGATGCGCAGGCCGTTGCCCGACAGCAGGTCGTCAGGGAGCGAGTAGCCGGTGAAACCCTCACCCATAGCGAGCACGAAGAGGGTGAAGCCGAGCAGCCAGTTCAACTCACGCGGCTTGCGGAATGCACCGGTGAAGAAGATGCGCAGCATGTGCAGGCCAATCGAGGCCACGAACAGCAGCGCCGCCCAGTGGTGGATCTGCCGCACCAGAAGCCCACCGCGCACGTCGAACGAGATGTCGAGCACCGACGACATCGCCGCGGACATGTGGATGTCCTTGAGCGGCACGTAGGAGCCGTCGTAGACAACCTCCGCCATCGACGCCTGGAAGAAGAAGGTCAGGAAAGTTCCTGACAGCAGCACGATGATCAGGGAGTAGAGGGCGACCTCACCGAGCATGAACGACCAGTGGTCGGGGAAGATCTTGCGACCGTAGTCGCGCACCCAGCCGGAGAGTTTGAACCGCTCATCGACGTAGCCGGCTGCCCAGTTGGTCAGGCGCATGCCGGGGCTCGTCTCCGGCTTTTCGGGTTCATTGCCGGGGAGCGCGGCATTTTCTACAGTCACAGCGAACGCTCCCAGAAGCTCGGGCCGACAGGCTCGGTGAAGTCGCTGCGCGCGATCAAGTAACCCTCGGCATCCACGGTGATGGGCAATTGCGGCAGCGGGCGCTTCGCAGGTCCGAAGATGACTTTCGCCTCATGCGTGATGTCGAACTGCGAGGAGTGGCACGGGCACAGGAGGTGATGGGTCTGCTGCTCGTACAGCGCCACGGGGCAGCCAACGTGGGTGCAGATCTTGGAGTAGGCAACGATGCCCTGGTAGTTCCAGTCTTTGCGCTCCGGCGAAACGTGCAGGTCTTCAGGCTTCAAGCGCATCAGCAGAACAGCGGCTTTGGCCTTTTCTTCGAGGCGGTCTTCGCGATCGTTGAGACCGGCGGGGATGACGTGGAACACCGAGCCGAGCGTGACCGAGGATGCCAGGATCGGGGCGCCGTCGGGGTCACGGGTCAGTCGGACGTTTTTGTCCCACATCGTGTGCTTGAGCAAACCCACCGGGTCGGCGGCTGGGGCCAGGTCGCGGAACAGCACAATCGCGGGCAGCGGCGACACAACGAGGGCGCCGATCAGCGAGTTACGAATGAGCTTGCGACGCGTGAAGCCCGACTCCTGGTTGCCGGCGGTGAAGACAGCGGCAGCGCCGGCACGCTTCTCGTACTTCTCTTCGGGCGGGTGACCGGCATTGCGGTCTTCGACCAGGTCGTGGCCCTCCATGATCGACCGAGACCAGTGGACGGCACCAAAGCCAATACCGAGCAGAGCGAGCGCGATACCAATCCCCAGCATCGCGTTGTTGGTGCGAATCGAGCCAAAGTCGTTCGGATCGATCGGAAAGACGAAGTACGCAACAATCGCGAAAACGCTGCCAACGATCGAAGCCCAGAAGTACCAAGCGACGCGACGCTCGTTCTGCCGTTCCTTCTTGGGATCGAGGTCACCAACGCGAGGACGGTACGGCTCGAAGCCGGGGTTCTGGATGCCGTCCGAGGTGACGACGGCCGTTCCAGGGGCATCCACGGGCACATCGAGACGCTCGAGCGCGGTGCCGTGAGTGACGCTGCCGTGAGTGGCGCTGCCGTGGTCGACGCTGCCGTGGTCAGCCATTTCGATGCTCTCTTGTCTGCTTGTCGAAGTTCAGTCGGCGGGTTCGAAACTCAGTTGGACTTCGAGGTGAGCCAGACGGTCACCGCAACGACCGCTCCGAGCGCGAAGATCCAGACGAAAAGTCCCTCCGACACGGGTCCCAATCCTCCAAGGTCGAGGCCGCCAGGAGAGGGGTTGTCGTCGAGGTACTGAAGGTAGGCGATGACGTTCGCCTTGTCCTTGGGTGTGATGTTCAGGTCGTTGAAGACCGGCATGTTCTGCGGGCCGGTGACCATCGCCTCGTAGACGTGGGCCGGGTCAACGTTCTGAAGGGCCGGCGCGAACTTGCCCTGAGTGAGTGCACCACCGGCACCCGCGACGTTGTGGCACATTGCGCAGTTGACGCGGAACACTTCTGCGCCGGCGGATACGTTGCTCGAACTCGTGAGTACAGAGGAGGAAGGGATGCCAGGGCCGATTCCGAGAGTCGCGACGTAGGCCGCAAGCGCCTTGACCTGCTCGTCGGTGAACTGCGATGGCTTCTCTTCGATCTGCGGACCGGACGCGGCGGCCGGCATCCGACCGGTTCCGACCTGGAAATCCGTTGCAGCCGCGCCGACGCCGATCAGGCTGGGGGCAACCGCGCTGCCGATTGCTCCAATGCCGTGGCACGAAGCGCAGTTCGCGAGGAACAACTTCTCGCCTTCGGATGCTGCAGCGACGGCTGCGGAGTTCGTGTTCGCCGTAGCGCTCGAGGTGACCAGCGCGTACGCGCCACCGGTTGCAAGAAGGCCGATCAGAAGCAACGAAACAGACGCCAGCGGCGAGCGTCGGCCGGTGCGACGGGTACGGGTCACGGTGCGTTGAGTCACGATCTCAACCTCCGATGTGGGGAAGGATGTAGATGATCAGGAACAGACCGATCCACACCACGTCGACGAAGTGCCAGTAGTACGAGAGCACGATCGCGGTGGTCGCCTCTTTGTGGGTGAAGGTCTTCACGGCGAAGAAGCGTCCGATCACGATCAGGAAGCCGAACAGGCCGCCCGTCACGTGGAGCCCGTGGAATCCGGTCGCGAGGAAGAATGACGACCCGAAAGAGTCGGAGGTAATTCCGACGTGTTCTTGGACGAGTAACGCGTACTCGTAGGACTGGCCGATGATGAACAGCGCGCCGAGAAGGAAGGTCAGGAAGAACCACTCGACAACGCCCCATTTGGCGAGGTTGAAGACTGAGCCCGTGCGCCACTTCTGCAGCCGCTCAGCCGCGAACACGCCGAACTGGGCCGTGAACGAGGACGAAACCAGGATGATCGTGATCGTCGCGGACAGCGCGACGTTGAGCTTTCCGGATTGGACCGCGAACAACTCCGGCGAGGTCGAGCGCAGCGTGAAGTAGACCGCAAAGAGGCCAGCGAAAAACATGACCTCGCTGCCCAGCCAGACGATGGTTCCTACCTGGACGACGTTCGGGCGATTGATGCCCCCGGCCATCGGATGCGCCCCAGCGGAGCTATGGGTGAGCGGTGCGGAAGTCACTCTCTCATTATGGCCGATATCCGAGGTCGCTACGATCGACGCCATGCCGACGGAATTGACCTGGCCCGCGCTGCTGACGCAATTGTTGGCTGGGGCGGATCTGAAGATCGCCGAAGCCTCCTGGGCGATGGAGGAGGTGATGGCCGGTCGCGCCACACCTGCGCAACTGGCCGGCTTCCTGGTCGCCTTACGCGGTAAGGGGGAAACTGTCGACGAGATCGTCGGTTTCCGGGATGCCGTACTCGCGCACGCCCTCCCGTTGCCGGTCGATCCGATGGCCGTCGACCTTGCCGGAACGGGCGGCGATCGGATGGGAACGGTCAACGTGTCGACGATGGCATCGATCGTGGCGGCGGCGGCAGGCGCACGTGTGATCAAGCACGGAAACCGTGCCGCGTCCTCCGCATCCGGGTCGTCGGACGTGCTTGCGGCGCTCGGTCTTGACCTCACGATCAGCCCCGAACGCGTCGCCGAAGTTCTCGACGAGGTGGGGATCACCTTCGTCTACGCGACGCTCTTTCACCCCGGGTTCAAGCACGCTGGCGCGGTGCGCGGTGAGCTCGGCATCCCGACCGTCTTCAACTTTCTCGGCCCGCTCTGCAACCCGGCGCGTCCCGAGGCGTCGAGTGTCGGGGTTGCTGCGCTCGACAAAGTGCCGCTGATCGTCGGGGTGTTTCGTACGCGTGGTGCGGCGGCGCTGGTGTTCCGTGGCGACGACGGGCTCGACGAACTCAGCACGACGGGCCATAGCCACCTCTGGGAGGTCTCTCGGGGGGAGGTGCGCGAGCACGACATCGACCCGGGTGACTTCGGTCTTCGCCGCGCAACGATTGAGGAGCTGCGGGGTGGGGATGCCGAACGAAACGCGGCAATCGCACGCGCGACGTTCGCGGGCGAGTCGGGACCGGTGCGCGACATCGTGCTGCTGAACAGCGCCGCCGCGCTGGTCGCGTGGGAACTCGCGCGCGACCCCGGTGAGCAGGAGCGCGACATTCGGGAGCGGTTCACCGAGAAGATCGCGCTGGCCTCTGAGGCGATTGACTCGGGCGCCGCCACCGCGAAACTCGACGCCCTGGTCGCGGCCACGCGAAAGTAGGGACGCCCCGAGCGGTCAGCCGCCGCATCCGGGTTGGGACGGATCGAACTGGCAGTCTGTTCCACCGCCCCCCGGAGCGGTTGGCGGGGTGAGGTCTTGGTCGAACCACCGTCCGGTGGGGACAGAAAAGGTCAGAGCCGTGAGCAGTGCAACGGCAACGAAGGCGACTCCCCACCCACCAAGTGCCAACGACCGTCGGGCGAAGCCGATCCCGGTCGCCGCGAGGGTGAATGTCAACGCAGCTCCTGCGGTCACCAGGTATCTCACACCGTCCGCGTCGGTCGGGGCGGGAGGCGACCCGAAGAGGGTGAACGACGTTTGGACCCACTGACCGAACACAGCCACGACAAGGGCGCCGCCGATCACCAAGAGGGCCGTGCCGATTGCGCTGACGACGGCTCCGGGTCGCAGCCTCAAGCGGCCGCGGGTAAGCCTCTCGGCACCGATCGACCCGACAGCGACACAGGTTGCGAAGGAGGCGATTGAGATGAGGCCCGGAAGCCCGAGGAGGAGCAGGATGCTCGGGCCGTTGTAGACGATGTTTGGCGCCACGTTGATCCCCGCGCTGATGACGGCGACCGCGACGCCGGCACCGATGTACCAGCGCGCTCGACCGCGAGAATCCCGACGGCGAGCCAGAACGGTGATCAGGGCGACGGCGAGGATCCAGATGCCGAGAATGGGGTTGACTACCGCGGCGAGAAGCGCGAGTGAAAGCGTCGCGGCCGACGTTGCCAGGCTGAAGGTCGCGACTCCGGCCACGAGCGTCACGGTGCTGATCGCGACGGTGAGTGCCGCTTGCGCGATTGGACGCCCGGTGTCGAGACCCGATCGATCACTTTCTGACGACGACGTCATGCCACCAAGACAAGCACGGAAGTGGACGTGACGGCGAGTTGGGGTTCAGCCGACGGCTTTCTTCACGAGGGCGGTGATCGCCTTCTCGTGTGCCGGAGTCAGCTCGAGAATCGCAAACGCGGTCGGCCACATGGTGCCGTCATCGAGCTTCGACACCGTCTCGAAGCCGAGGGTTCCATAGCGCACCTTGAACTTCGATGCGGGCTGGAAGAAGCAAACAATCTTGCTGTCCGCGTTGGCCCAGCCCGGCATCCCGTAATAAGTCTTCGGAACCAGCTGCGGTGCCGCAGCCGTCACGATCTCGTGCAGACGGGCGGCGATCTTCTTGTCGGTGCCGTCGAGCTTGGCGATCGCGTCGAGAACGTCTTTCGTGCCCGACACGCGGAGGTCGGTGGCTTTCGCCTGCGCCTTGAGTTCGGCCGCACGCTGCTTCATCGCGTCGCGTTCGTCGGCCGTGAATCCGGACTTGGTGCTCTTCGTCTCTGCCATAGACCCATGTTAGGAAGGCCTCCGGGCGGATGCTTCTCCGAAGCTGCTCGACTTACCAAGCGGCTGGGGCGTAGTCCTTCAAGAAGACGCCGAACAGGTCATCTCCTGCTTCGCCGCGCACGATCGGGTCGTAGACCCGGGCCGCGCCGTCGACGAGATCGAGGGGAGCGTGAAATCCTTCCTCAGCGAGCCGAACCTTCGTGGGGTGCGGGCGCTCGTCGGTGATCCAGCCGGTGTCGACCGAGGTCATCAGGATGCCGTCGGTCAGCATCTCGGTGGCGCTGGTCCGGGTCAGCATGTTCAGCGCGGCCTTGGCCATGTTGGTGTGCGGGTGACCGGGGCCCTTGTAGCCACGGCCGAACACACCCTCCATCGCGCTGACGTTCACGATGTACTTCCGCCGTGCCGGACTTGCCGCCATCGACGGGCGCAGCCGCGAGACGAGCAGGAACGGCGCTGTCGTGTTCGCGAGCTGCACCTCGAGCATCTCGAGCGGATCGACTTCCTGCACGTGCTGCGTCCACGAGTTCGAGTCGTGCAGGTCGGGGAGGAGCCCTCCGGCATCGATCGCGGTGCC
>NZ_JBDSPJ010000011.1:0-13009 GCF_039912695.1 Pseudolysinimonas sp. | reverse complement strand
GGTCGGGCAAAGGTGCGTTCGCGGGCATCACGAACTTTCCCGTGATCCTCGGCAACGACTTCAGCGGGATCGTCGAAGAGGCCCCCTACGAAGCGCACCCCCTTCAGCCGGGTACCGAGGTCTACGGCATGGGCATCGTGCCCCGGATGTCGGGCGCCTACGCGGAATACCTCACGGTCAATTCGCTCAGCGTCATTCGAAAGCCGTCAAACCTGTCGCACGTCGAAGCGGCCGGAGTTCCCGTTGCCGCGCTGACAGCCTGGGGAATGGTCGTCGAGACAGCGAAAGCTCACGAGGGACAGCGGATCCTCATCCATGCCGGCGCTGGCGGTGTCGGCCATTTCGCGGTGCAGTTCGCCGCCTACTTCGGCGCCCACGTCATCGCGACGGGGTCAACGCGCAACGCGGGATGGATTCGCGAGCTCGGGGCCGCCCAGGTGATCGACTACAGCGCGGTGCGCTTCGAGGAAGTCCTCGACCCGGTGGATGCCGTCATCGACCTGATCGGCAACGTGCACGATGACACGGCCTCCCGGTCGTTGCGAGTGCTGAGGGCGGGCGGCATCATCGTCAACGGTCCCACCGGATCTTGGCCAACGATGGCCGAAGAAGCCGCGACCGCAGGGGTCCGAGCGACGGGCTACCGGGTCTCCCCCGACGGTTCGACGCTGGCGATCATCTCGCGCCTTCTCGAGTCGGGCGACGTGAAAGTGTTCGTCGACCAGGTCTTCGATCTTGAGGATGCCGCCGACGCGCACCGCGCCATCGAAGGCGGTCACACCCGCGGCAAGCTCGTGCTCAAAGTCGCCGAAGGCTAAAGAGTCGACGGCTCCTCGACCCGTCGGCTGCGGGTCAGCAGTCGCGCGAGTTGGATCGTCGGCCGTTCGATGAATCGGTAGGACAACTCGGTGGCTGTCGCGACGGCGAGTACCGCGATCACAAGGGAGGGTGCGTAGGGGAAACGCGCGTACTCGACGAGCGCCGTCAGGATCGGGTAGCCCACCGGGACGTGGAGAAGATACAAGCTGTAGCTGCGTCGCGCCGTCACCGCCATCACGCGGGGGGCTCGCAGCCGGCCTTCGAGCAATACCGCTGCGAGAAAGATGCCGAACCCGACCACGGTGTTCGCCAGAAACGAATGTGCGGGGTCTCGGAACAGTGGGCTGGTGCGGTCGACGCCGAAGAGGAGGACGAGCCAGGCACCCACGCCGTAGAGCGCGGCGAGCCAGACCGGCGCGAGGCGACGGTACGCGAGATAAGTGGCCTGCCCAATGACCAGGACGGGAACGAGCGCGACGTAGGCGGCCGCCCGGATCCCCACCTCGCCAAGCCACGGCGAGGCAGCGACGAAGATCGCCGACCCGATGAGCAGCGCCGGTGGCACGAGCCAGGCCATGCGACGCAGAAGGGCATGGAGCACGAACATCCCCAGGTAGAAGGCCATCTCGATCACGAGAGTCCATCCCACCGCGACCATGACGGGCTGCAACGGAAGGAGGAAGTTGGCTAGCGACATGTTCGCGAGCACGTCCCCCGGCGTCAGCGGTCCTTCCAACCCCGGGATGGCAACACCCGCCATCGCCAACACCAGGACGACGAGCACGGTGAAGATTAGGGGAGGGTAGACGCGGAGCAACCGGCGCACGAGGTACGTACCGGGCCGTTCGTCGCGGGCGGCGTGCGTGACCACAAATCCGCTCACGAAGAAGAAGAGAGCAACGCCGAGCCAGCCGAGGTTGATCTCGATGTGGAGCGGAACTATCACGACGGCGTCGACGAAGCTATCGATCGGCCAGGAGCGGCCGTGCGCGTCAAGGAAGTTGCCCACCAGGTGGGAATACACCACGAGCAGGGCCCCGATCGCTCGCAGCACATCGACGAGGGGGAAGAACAGGCGACCCGCTGACGCGATGTTATCCGGCATAGCTGGATTCTGGCGCAGAAATCCCGCGCTCCATCACGAAGTCCTCTTCCCAACGCTCGCCGACCAGGAAGCGCTTACGACCGACCTTGGCGAATCCCGACTTCTCGTAGAACGCCTGCGCCCGCTCGTTCTCTTCGTTCACCCCGAGCCAGATACCCGCGGCCCCGCGAGCTCGCGCGGCGTCGAGAGTGGCGCTCATCAGCAAACTCGCGATGCCGGCCCCGTGGTGACCGGGCATGACGTAGCACTTGCTCAGCTCCGCGCTCGGGCGCAGCGTGATCGCCGCCACGACATCCGGATCCTGGGGCTCACCGACGACCAGCATCGTGTAGCCGACGGCCTCGCCCCCGACTTCGGCGAGGAACAGTTCGCGGGCCGGGTCGGCGAGGTAGTCGTCGAAGTTGTTCGGCATAAGGTTGGCGGCGATGAAGGATGCCTTGGCCTCGTCGGTCGTATGCGGCGGGCAGGCGAGGGGGAAAGTCGCGGCCGCAACGACAGCGAGCGCCGCGGAATCCGCGGCGCTCGCCTGTCTAATGCTGACGTTCAGTGAAGGACTCGCGGCCCAACGGGCCGGTTAAAGAACACTGACGTCGAGCGGGACACCGGGGCCGAACGTCGTCGACACCGAGCCCTTCTGGATGTAGCGACCCTTCGAGGAACCGGGCTTGGCGCGGTTGATCTCATCGAGTGCGGCTCGCAGGTTCTCGCCGAGCTGGTCGGACGAGAAGCCGGCTTTGCCGATCACGAAGTGCACGTTGGAGTGCTTGTCAACGCGGAACTCGATCTTGCCGCCCTTGATCTCCTCGACCGCCTTCGCGGGGTTCGGGGTCACGGTGCCGGTCTTCGGGTTGGGCATGAGACCACGCGGGCCGAGCACCTTTCCGAGACGACCGACCTGGCCCATGAGCTCAGGGGTCGAGACTGCCGAGTCGAACGCCGTGTAGCCAGCAGCGACCTTCTCGATCAACTCGAGGCCACCGACCTCGTCGGCGCCTGCGGCGAGCGCGGCTTCAGCAGCCGGACCCGTCGCGAAGACGATGACGCGGGCGACCTTGCCGGTGCCGTGCGGAAGGATGACGGTGCCACGAACCATCTGGTCGGCCTTGCGCGGGTCGACCCCGAGCTTGAGCGCGACCTCGACGGTCGAGTCCATCTTCTTCGACCCGGTCGTGCGAACAACCTCGACGGCCTCGGTCGGTGCGTAGAACTTGCCGTCTTCGATCTTCGAGGCGGCGTCGCGATATGCCTTTGATTTGGGTGCCATGATTATGCCTCCACCGTGATCCCCATCGACCGGGCGGTGCCGGCGATGATCTTCATGGCGGCTTCAACGTCATTGGCGTTGAGGTCGACCTTCTTCTGCTCAGCGATCGCGCGAACCTGCGCCTGAGTGAGCTTGGCGACCTTGACCGTGTGCGGAGTCGGTGACCCCTTCTGCACTCCGGCGGCCTTCTTGATGAGTTCAGCGGCCGGCGGGGTCTTCAGAATGAAGGTGAACGAGCGGTCTTCGTAGACCGTGATCTCGACCGGAATCACGTTGCCGCGCTCCGACTCGGTCGCCTCGTTGTAGGCCTTGCAGAACTCCATGATGTTCACGCCGTGCTGACCGAGCGCGGGCCCGATCGGCGGGGCGGGGTTGGCAGCGCCAGCCTTGATCTGGAGTTTGATCAGGCCGGTCACCTTCTTTGCCTTTGCCATGCTTCTTCCTTACTGTCGTGCGCCCGGATGGACGCGCTCCCGACATCCGGACGAATTTCCGGATGCGGTGGTCGTCGCCCGAAGGCAACCTTGTGAGCATACTCCTGCTCGGTTCAAGCCGCCATGGACCCACTTCGGTGCGGTCAGACCCCCAACGATCCGGGTCCTTCTGCACCTAGATGGAGCCAAGCGCCCCGGGACTAGAGCTTGGTCACCTGGTCAAACGACAGCTCGACCGGAGTCTCGCGCTCGAAGAGCGACACGAGCACGGTGAGCTTGCCGCTCTCCGGCTTGATCTCGCTGATCGTGCCGGGAAGGCCCGCGAACGAACCTTCCTTGATGGTGATCGTCTCGCCGACCTCGAAGTCGATTTCGGCGGGGATGACGCGAGCGGATGCGCCCTTGCCCGAACCCTTGCCGCCGACGCCGCCCTTGACGGGTGCCTCCACGATCTGCACGAGGCTCTTCAACATGTTGAAGGCCTCTTCGAAGCGCAGCGGGGTCGGGTTGTGGGAGTTGCCCACGAATCCGGTGACGCCCGGGGTGTGGCGAACGACGGACCAGCTGTCTTCGTTGAGATCCATGCGCACCAGCACGTAGCCGGGGATGCGCACGCGGTTGACCAGCTTGCGCTGGCCGTTCTTGATCTCGACGACGTCTTCCATCGGAACCTGCACCTCGAAGACGAAATCTTCCATCGCCATCGACAGGCGGCGCGATTCGATGTTCTGCTTGACGCGCTTTTCAAAGCCGGCGTACGAGTGGATGACGTACCACTTGCCGAGCTTCGCGCGCAGTTCGCCGCGGAACTCCTGGTACGGATCGACGGCTGCCTCTTCTTCGGCGTCGACCTCCTCCTCGTCGGAGGTGGCGGCGACGGCCGCGTCCGCCTCCTGCACGGAATCGATGTCGAGGGCGTCGTCAACAACGGCGTCGGCCTCGGGGTCGGACGCCGCGTCGAGGGCGTCGAGCAGCTGCACGAGTCCAGCCTCGACGTCGTTGGGGTCGTCACTCTCATCGTCGGCGATCAGGTGGATGGCCGAGTGCTCGGCGGAGTCGACGGCGTCCATGTCGTGCTCGAGGACGTTGCCCTCCTGAGCCTCGTCCTCTTCGGAGGACTGCTCGGCGGCCGTCGCGAGGTCGAGGTCGCGGCGCTCTTGTTCAGTCACGTCTGTTGTTCCTTTAAGTGTTGCGAGTTGAAGTGCGGCTCATTGCCAGTGCGGCTCATTGCCAGTGTCCGAAGACGTGCTAGTGCCCGAAGACCCATTTGACCGCGAGGCTGAAAACGAGGTCGAGACCGTAGACGATCGCCATCATGATGACGACGAACACGATCACGACACCGGTGAAGCCAAGGAGTTCACGCCGAGTTGGGCGAACCACCTTCGAGAGCTCGGTGAGTACCTGCCGAATGAACAGCGCGATGCGCGCAAAGGGTCCGCGCCGTTCGGCGCGATCCCGCTTGGCGTTCGCGACGAGGTCTTCACTCGGCTCGTCGATCACCTTGCGTGCCACGGCATCCAACCTTTCGTCGATCCGCGAAAATTTTCTCGCGGCTCTGTTCAGCTAACGCTGTCGCAGGGCGGACAGGACTTGAACCTGCAACCTGCGGTTTTGGAGACCGCTGCTCTACCAATTGAGCCACCGCCCTCGGTGCCTCCGTCGCTGCCCGCCGCGGCGCGGTAGCGCTGTGCGGGCACGACGAAGCATTGGCCGATTCGACCAACTCGATCAGTGTACGTCATCGCAAATCAGTCGGGGAATCAGGGCAACAGCTCGCGGCGGGAGCCCCGCGTGCCGCCTCCTAAGCTGGGGATCGTGGCACGGATTTCGAAGCGCGTGGCAGCGATCGCCGAATCGGCGACGTTGAAGGTGGATGCCAAGGCGAAAGCCCTCAAGGCGGCCGGGCGCCCGGTCGTCAGTTTCGCTGCGGGGGAACCGGACTTTCCGACGCCCGCGCACATCGTCGAGGCGGCCGTCGAAGCCGCCCGTGACCCGAAGAACCACAAATACACGCCTGCGGCCGGGTTGCCCGAGTTCCGCGAGGCGATTGCCGCGAAAACGCTGCGTGACTCGGGGCTCGAGGTGTCGCCGTCGCAGGTGATTGTGACCAACGGTGGCAAGCAGGCGGTCTACCAAGCGTTCGCGACGCTGCTCGATCCGGGCGACGAGGTCATCGTGCCGACGCCCTATTGGACGACCTATCCCGAAGCGATCAAACTCGCGGGCGGAGTTCAGGTCGACGTCTTCGCCGGCGCTGACCAGGGCTACCTGGTGACGGTCGAACAGCTCGAGGCGGCGCGCACCCCGCGCTCGAAGGTGTTGCTCTTCGTTTCGCCCTCCAACCCGACCGGTGCCGTCTACTCGCCCGAGCAGGTCGCCGCAATCGGAGCCTGGGCGCACGAGCACGGCCTCTGGGTCATCAGCGACGAGATCTATCAGAACCTGGTCTACGACGGGATGAAGGCTGTCTCGATCGTCGAAGCCGTTCCCGAGCTCGCCGACCGCACGATTTTGGTGAACGGGGTCGCGAAGACCTACGCGATGACCGGATGGCGGGTGGGCTGGATGGTGGGTCCGGCCGATGCGATTGCCGCCGCCGCGAACCTCCAGTCACATTTGTCGAGCAACGTCTCGAACGTTTCGCAGCGCGCTGCGCTCGAGGCGCTTACCGGCTCCCAAGAAAGCGTCGGCGTGATGCGCGACGCTTTCGACCGTCGCCGGCGTGCGATCGTCGCGGGTCTCAACGCCATCCCCGGGGTTGTCACACCGATGCCGGCCGGCGCGTTCTACGTCTACCCGGACGTGACCGGTCTGCTCAACCGCGAATGGGGCGGGGTGACGCCAACCACGTCGCTGCAACTCGCCGACCTGATCCTCGACCAAGCCGAGGTTGCCGCCGTGCCGGGCGAAGCGTTCGGACCGAGTGGATATCTCCGCTTTAGTTACGCGCTGGGTGACGACGACATCGCCGAGGGCATCTCGCGGCTGCAGCGGCTGTTTTCCTAGCCCGTTCCGCATCCACCGTTCGGTGGATGCCCGTCCCACCTTCCGGTCGTGGTGCGCGTCTGCCGCACCAGCCAGGCTGGGCACATGACCGATGAAGTGGTGCGGGTCGACGACCTGCGAAAAACGTACAAGGGCGGGGTGGAGGCGCTTCGCGGCGTCAGCTTCGAAATCGCACGCGGGGAGACCTTCGCGCTGCTTGGGCCGAATGGCGCGGGAAAGTCGACGACGATCGAGATCCTCGAGGGCTATCGCGACCGCACGTCGGGAACCGTCGAGGTGCTCGGCATCGACCCTCAGCACGGCAGTCTCGACTGGAAGGCGCGACTCGGCATCGTGCTGCAGTCGACGGGCGAGGCGCCGGCCGCGAGTGTGCACGAGCAGCTCAGCCACTTCGCGGGCTTCTACCCGAACCCCCGCGACGTCAACGAGGTGATCGCTGCCGTCGGGCTGACCGACAAGGCAAAAGCGAGCATCCGGAAGCTCTCCGGTGGGCAACGGCGACGAGTGGATGTCGCGCTCGGCATCGTCGGGCGTCCTGAGCTGCTCTTTTTGGACGAGCCGACCACGGGGTTTGACCCCGAGGCGCGGCGCTCGTTCTGGGATCTCATCCGCCGACTTCAAGACGAGGGAACGACGATCCTGCTGACCACGCACTACCTCGATGAGGCAGCCGAACTCGCCAGCCGTGCGGCGATCATCAACGACGGTGCAGTGGCGGCGATCGGCACGATCGACGAACTCGGCGGTGCTGACGCCCGGGTGCCGATCGTGCGCTGGCGCGAGGGCGACGTGGCGCACGAGGAGCGCACCGAAAATCCGGGGGCTCTGGTGACTCGGCTCTCGAAGAGCGGGGAACCGGACCGGCTCGAGATCATTCGACCGAGTCTCGAAGACATCTACCTCTCCTACGTCGGAACCGAGAAGCAGGAGGTGTCGGCATGATCGCGCACGGAATTCAGAGCACGCTGCGCAACGGACTCTCCCGTGCGGGCTACGAGATTCGCGGATACTTCCGCCAGGGCGACACGGTCTTCTTCACCTTCCTGTTCCCGCTGCTCATGCTGCTGATCTTCTCGGTCGCGTTCAGTTCGGCGACATTCGGCCCTCCCGGCGCCGAGCTCACCGCTGCTGAGTTCTATCTGCCCGGGATGCTCGCAGCCGGACTGCTGCTCTCGGGGCTGCAGAACATGTCGATCGACATCGCGATGGAGCGCAGCGACGGCACCCTCAAGCGCCTCGGGGGGACCCCGCTCTCCCCGGTGTCGTATTTCATCGGCAAGATCGGTCAAGTGCTGGTCACCGGCATCCTGCAGTCGACGCTGCTCATCCTGGTTGCGGTTGTCGTCTTCGGGGTTCACCTGCCGACCGATCCCGGCCGTTGGCTGACCTTCGCCTGGGTGTTCCTGCTCGGGGTGACGACCTGCGCGATCCTCGGGATCGGGCTCAGCGCCCTGCCCCGATCCGGACGGAGCGCGACGGCGGTTGTCATCCCGATCGTGCTCGTGCTGCAGTTCATCTCGGGCGTCTACATCAGCTTCGCCGGTCTCCCCGAATGGTTGCGCAACGTTGCGAGTGTCTTCCCGCTCAAGTGGCTGGCGCAGGGGATGCGCGCCGTGTTCCTGCCGTCCCAGTTCGAGGCGGTCGAGCCGTCGGGCTCGTGGGATCTGCCGCTGATCGCTCTGGTCTGCGGGCTGTGGCTCGTGGTCGGTTTGATCGTGGTTCGGATCTCGTTCCGGTGGATCCGCAAGGATGCTTGAGTGCAACACACTCCGGTGATGGCGTCGCGGTGGTGGACGATCGCGGTTCTCGTGGTCGTCGCCGGCTGCGGCGCCATCCTGGCCGTTTCTGAGAAGTCCCCAGCGCTCAGCGCACTCGGAGCTGGCGTGCTTGTCGCTGTGCTCATCGCCTACGTCGCGCTGGGCCGTCGGGCGCCCGAGGGCGGTCGGCGTGCGGCGGTGTTCATTGGAATCCTCGCACTCGCGACCTTCGGACTCGTGTCGGTATCCGCGCCACTCGCTGTCTTCCAGTCGCTCGCCATGCCCGCCGCCTGGGTGCTCGCGCACTCTCGGTCACGCGGCATCCTCTCGAGTCTCGCGATCGCCCTCGCGGCCGGAGGCGGCTTCTTCGTCTCCCTCGGCCCCTCGTGGGACACCCTCGCAAGCGCCGCGGTCACCTTCTTGTTCTCTCTCGGCGGCTCGATCGCGCTGGGGCTGTGGATCTGGCGCATCTCCGACTACGGCAACGAACGGGCGCGACTGCTCGAGGACCTGACCGCCGCGCAGGACGAGCTCGCCGCGGCTCATCGGGATGCCGGAGTCACCGGCGAGAGGGAACGGCTCGCCCGCGAACTTCACGACACGATCGCCCAATCCCTGGCCGGAGTCGTGCTGCTCACGCAACGGTCGCGTCGCGAACTCGCGGCCGGTGCCTTGCACGACGCGACTCTCGAACTCGTCGAGGAGTCGGCACGCGCCGCCCTCACCGAGACCCGCACCCTCGTCGCCGGAAGCGCGCCGGTCGAGCTGTCGGGCGGACTGGGTGATGCTCTCGCGATGCTCGTGGAGCGGTTCCGGCGGGAGACGTCGGTGGCTGTCGACCTTGAGGTTTCACTCGCGGCGCCGCTCGAACGGGATGCCGAAGTCGTCTTGCTGCGCTGCGCTCAGGAAGGTCTCGCGAACGTGCGCAAGCACGCCGGGGCGTCGACCGTTGCGGTCTCGCTGACCGAGGAGGACGGCGCGGCAGTTCTGCGTGTGCGCGACAACGGCCGTGGCCTCGACCCGGCCGCGGTACCCGACGGCTTCGGCCTGAGCGGCCTTCGCGCACGTCTCGCCCTCGCGGGCGGCACGCTCGACCTCGACGGCGGCCCGGGCGGCACCACCGTCACCGCCCGGCTGCCCCGCGTCACTCACGCCGGTGCCATTCACCCCGGTGCCGCATGATCCGCGTCGTGATCGTCGACGATCATCCGATCGTGCGGGCGGGACTCGTCGGACTCGTCGAGTCGGCCGACGACCTCGAAGTAGTCGGCACCGGAGCGACCGGGCTGGAGGCCGTGACCCTCGCCACCTCGCTGGCCCCCGACATTGTGTTGATGGATCTGCGGATGCCCGAGCTCGATGGCGACGAGGCGACCGCGCGCATTCTCGCCGCCGTCCCGGCGACGCGCGTTATCATCCTGACCACCTACGAAACCGACGACGCGATTCTGCCCGCGATCGGCGCAGGCGCGAGCGGCTACCTGCTCAAGGCCGCGCCCGAGGCAGAGTTGCTCGCCGGCATCCGAGCGGTCGCAGCCGGCGAGGTCGCTCTCGCCCCCTCGGTCTCCCGTGCCCTGGTGCGCCAGGCCGGCCGATCCATTCCCGCCGTCTCGCTCACCACGCGCGAACTCGACGTGCTGCGCCTCGTCGCGACGGGCCTGTCGAATCGCGAGATCGGCGAGCACTTGATCCTTGGCGAAGCCACCGTGAAGTCGCACCTGCTGCACGTGTTCACCAAACTCGAGGTGCGAGACCGAACCCGTGCTGTCACTCGCGCGATGGAGTTGCGCCTACTCTGAGCCCGTGGCGCTGCGCTTCGAAGAGCTCGACTGGCAAGAGACCCCGATGGGCGACCTGTTTTTGCGCCGCCGGGTGGAGCCCACTCTCGGGGTCGACGTTTACGAGGTGAAGCTCGGCGACGAGTACCTGATGTCGAGCCTGTTCACCGAAGCCGAAGAACAGCTCGCCCACCTCGGGTTGGCGGCCACGATCGGCAAGAACCTCGCGGTGTTGGTCGGCGGCCTCGGCCTGGGCTACACCGCTGTCGCAGCCCTCGAGCATCCCGAGGTGGGGTCACTCGTGGTGATCGACGCCCTGCCCGCCGTCATCGACTGGCATCAGCGCGGGTTATTGCCGGTCTCCGCCACCCTCACCGGCGACCCCCGCACGTCGCTCGAGCTCGACGACTTCTTCGCCGTGATGCGCAGCGAGCCTCACGGGTCGGGCTACGACGCGATCCTGCTGGATGTCGACCACTCGCCCCGACACCAACTGAGCGCCGCGCACGCCGACCTCTACACGCCCGACGGGCTGCGCCGGCTCGCTCGCCACCTCAGGCCCAGCGGCGTGTTCGCCCTCTGGTCAGACGACCCGCCCGACGACGACTTTCTCGCCGACCTTGATGCGGTGTTCGCGACCTCGGCGGCTCATGTCGTGTCGTTCGCCAACCCGCTGACCGGCGGCACCTCGACGAACACGGTGTACGTCGCGCGCTAGAGCTGAACGCCCACTCAGAGCTGCACGCCCACCAGCACCGGCTCGGGTTGCAGGTTGACGCCGAATTCCGACATCACGCGGGTCTGGATGTAGCCGGCCAGTTGGACGACATCCCGAGCGGTCGCCCCGCCCCGATTCACAATGGCAAGGGTGTGTTTGCTCGAGACCGCCGCGCGGGACCCGGGAATCGCGAACCCGCGGCTGATACCGGACTTCTCGATCAGCCACGCCGCACTGAGTTTCACCAGGTACTCACCGCGTGCGGCGCGCGTGATCGGCGGGATGTCTGCGCCGAGCGGAAGCACCCGATGCGCCTCTTCGGGCGCGGTCGGCCAGCGGGGCGCGTCGGCGGGCAGCCCGCGGGCAAACTGTTCGCTCACGACCGGGTTGGTGAAAAACGAGCCCGCGCTCGCCGAGTCGGGATCGGCTTCGTCCCACAGCATCCCTTTCGAGGCGCGCGTTTCGAGAACGGCGGCTCGCAGTTCGGCAACGGGGACGCGGTCGCCGATCCGCACGCCGAGAGTGGTGGCGAGTTGTGCGTAGGCGATCGGTTGGCTCAAGCCGGTGTCGTTCGCGAGAGCCAGTTCGAGGCCGACGACGAGACCCAGGCGCCCGTGCTTCAGGGCACTCGTGCGGTACCCGAGTCCGAGCTCGGCCGCGGGAACCCTGATCAGCGAATCGGTGTCAAAGTCAAGAAAGTCAATCGCGACCAGGCTCGAGGCGAGTTCCTGACCGTAGGCACCGATGTTCTGAACCGGCGCGGCACCTGACGACCCGGGGATGCCGCTGAGCGCCTCGATCCCCGACCAGCCCTGGGCGGCGGTGTGAGCGACAACCGCATCCCACGGCTCGCCGGCCTCGACCCGCAGCCGCACCGACCGGGGACTATCGGGCTGCGGCGTGAGTACCTCAATGCCGCGCGTGACAACCCGAACGACAGTGCCGTCGAACCCTTCGTCAGCGACAACCAGATTCGAGCCGCCGCCCAGCAGCAGCCAATCTTCGGGTTCGCTCCAGGTACGCAGCGTCGTCGCCACGAGTTCATCGCGAGTCGCCGGTTCAACCAGACGAGCGGCCGGGCCACCCACCCGCAGTGTCGTGAGTTGCGAAAAGTCGGTCATCGGCGGGCGGCCGTCACGCCTGCGGGGGCCGCACGCGCACCTGCGCCTTGCCGAGCACCGTCTGGTCGCTGGCCGTCACCGTCAGGTCGATGCGCACGACGTCGTCGTCGATCGCGCCGACCTTGGCAACGACCGACACGACAGTGCCGACCTCCGGATCAACGACGACCGGGCGGGTGAACCGCACCTGATAGTCGAGCACCCGGCCCGGATCTCCCAGCCACTCGATGACCGGCTGGATCGCGAGACCCATCGTGAGCATCCCGTGGGCGAGCACCCCGGGGAGCCCAACGCTGGCGGCAACGTCATCCCGGTAGTGGATCGGGTTGAAGTCACCCGACGCGCCCGCGTAGCGCACGAGCGAGTCGCGGGTGAGGGGGAAGGACTTTTCGGCGACCACAGCGCCGACCTCGAGCGCGCTCACTCGTCGGCCCGCACAACGAGAGTGGATGTCGCGGTCACGACGTTCGCGCCGGTCGGGTCGGTGATCGACGACTCTGCGGTCACCATGCTGTTTCCGCCAAGCGACTTCACGCTCGTGACGGTCATCGTTGCGGTCAACTCATCCCCGGCAACGATCGGGCGGCTGAACGCGAAGCGCTGGTCGCCGTGCACGACCCGGCTGAAGTCGACTCCCGCCTCGGGATCGTCGAGCAACTGGCGCAGGGTCGCCTCGGTGATCACGATGCCGAAGGTGGGCGGCGCGACCACATCGGCATAACCCGCAGCCCGAGCAGCCTCGACATCGAAGTGGGTCGGGTGCGTCGCGAACACGGCGCGGGCGAACTCGCGAATCTTCTCGCGACCGACCAGATAGGGCTCGGTCGACGGATAGCTGCGACCTTCGATCGCGGGGTTCACCGGCACGACTGAAGCCTACCGACCCCGTCAGCAACCCCAAATGTCGCGGCTTAAATGATCGAGACCCGGACGACTCAAGTCAGCCGGGGCCTCGAAGTGCTGTGGTGCGCTTGGTGAAAAGCGGTACTACTGGCAGCTCTCGC
>NZ_JBDSPJ010000016.1:0-59354 GCF_039912695.1 Pseudolysinimonas sp. | reverse complement strand
AGCTGCAACATTTTCTCCACCCAGGATGAGGCAGCCGCGGCCGTCGCCGCCGGCCCCACCGGAACCCCGGAGGCACCCGCTGGCGTTCCGGTGTTCGCCTGGAAGGGCGAAACGCTCGAAGAGTACTGGTGGTGCACGTCCCAGATTTTCGACTGGAGCGCCGAGGCGAGTATTGCGGGAGAGAGCTGGGACGGCCCGAACCTGATCCTGGATGACGGCGGCGACGCAACCGTCCTGGTGCACAAGGGACTCGAGTTCGAGAAGGCTGGGGCTGTGCCGGTGGCAGGTGCATCCGACACCCACGAGTGGCGGGTGGTGCTTGACACCCTGCGCGACTCGCTCGCGGCGTCCGCTGACCGCTGGCAGCGTGTTGCGGCCGGCATCCTCGGTGTCACAGAAGAAACCACCACCGGTGTTCACCGACTGCACGAGCTGGCGAAAACCGGCGCGCTCCTGTTCCCGGCCATCAACGTCAACGACTCTGTCACCAAGTCGAAGTTCGACAACAAGTACGGCATCCGGCATTCGCTCCCGGATGGCCTCAACCGCGCCACCGACGTTCTCATCGGCGGCAAGGTGGCGTTCGTTGCCGGATACGGTGACGTCGGCAAGGGCGCTGCGGAGGCTCTCAGAGGCCAGGGTGCACGTGTGATCGTCGCGGAGATTGATCCGATCAACGCGCTCCAGGCGGCCATGGACGGTTACCAGGTCGCCCGCATCGAGAGCGTTCTCGACCAGGTCGACATCTGGGTCACCACCACCGGCAACGAGAACGTCATCACCATCGACCACCTGCAGGGCATGAAGCACCAGGCGATCGTCGCCAACGTCGGTCACTTCGACAACGAGATCGACATCGCCGGCCTCGAGAAGCTGGCCGGCGCCTCGCGGGTCGAGATCAAGCCCCAGGTGCACGAATGGAACCTGCCCAACGGCCGCAGCATCCTGGTTCTCAGCGAAGGCCGACTGATGAACCTCGGCAACGCGACAGGCCACCCGTCGTTCGTGATGAGCAACTCGTTCTCGAACCAGGTGCTTGCGCAGCTCGAACTGTTCACCAAGCGCTCCGAGTACCCGATCGGGGTCTACGTGCTGCCGAAGGTGCTCGACGAGAAGGTCGCCCGGCTGCATCTCGCCGCCCTCGGCGTCGAACTCACCGAGCTCACCGCGGAACAGGCCGCTTACATCGGTGTTCCGGTGAGTGGGCCGTACAAGGTCGACCACTACCGCTACTGAGGCCTGGGCTACCGAACCGGGAAGTCGTGCGGGGTTCCGCGTAGCGCGGGCTGGAGACGTACCAGACGCTCGCGCTCGATGCGGAGCGCCTCGGCCTCGCGTTCGCGTCGCACGACGGTAATCCCGGCGAGGAACAGTTCCGGCTCGACCGCGGGCACCGGGTGCACGTACTCGGCGGCTTCGCGAGCGAGTTCGTTCGAGAGGTAGGCGCGACGCGCACCGTCGTAGGTTGTGGCTTGCGCCAGAAACTGGCCGATGCGACGCGAAAGTTGGGTGGGCATCCGGGCGACGTCGACGATGGTCGCCCACCCCGCGAGCTGTGGCGGGATGCCGAACAACGGCAGCACTCGACCGCTGACCCGCTCGTACTGGCAGTAGGTGCCCGCAAGAAGGTCGCCGATGCGTTGAGTCCGAGGGGTCAGGAGCCCGGTGACCGCAGCCCCCCCACCGAGCGTGACGTAAAAGTCGACATAGCTGGCGAGAGCTCGGATGGCGGCATGCCGAAGGCCGATCGATCCGCCGTCGTTGCGCACGATGCGTCCGCCGATGACCAGTTTGCCGATCGACTTGCCCTTGGTGAGCGTCTCGATGGTCATCGGGATGGCGACCAGCCCGATGACCGGGATCGCCGTGAACAGGGCTTGGACAACCGCCGGTTCGGTGCCCAAATACGCCGCGACGAAACCGACGACGGTGAGGACCAAGATCAGAAATGCCACGTACACGAGAATGTCGATCAGCGCGCCGGCCGCGCGCAGCACAAATCCGGTGGGGTGCAGATCAAGCGCGACGGCCTCGCCGGTGAGCACTCCGTCTTCGCCCGGCGCGTAGTCGTCTATCCACTCCGAGTCCGGGTCGACCGCCATGTCGGTATCCTGACACCCGATGGACCTTGACGCCTATTCCGCCGCCCACCGTGCGGAATGGGATCGTCTTGCCGTTCTGGCTGGCAAGCGTCGCCTCGACGGCGCGGAGTCTGACGAGCTGATCGACCTTTACCAGTCGGGCGCTGCCCACCTCGCCGAGATCAAGTCGACGGTCGGCGAAACGGTGCAGGGCGACCACATCTCGCTCGCTCTCGCGAAGGCCCGAGTGCGCTTCACCGGCACCCCGACTAACCCGCTGCGGCAGCTCACCATCTTCTTCGCGCTGCAGTTGCCGGCAGCGATGTATCGCATCCGCTGGACGTCGCTGATCATCGCGGCGCTGACTGCTGGCATCGCCGTGGTTTACGGGGTGTGGTTCACCAACACGCCCGGACTGCTTGCGTCGCTCGGGTCCGAGGACGCCCGGCGACAGTACGCCGAAGAAGACTTTGTGAACTACTACTCGGAGAGTTCGACAGCGGGATTTTTCGGGCAAGTGTGGACCAACAACGCCCGGCTCACGGCGCTCGTCGTCATCTTTGGAATCACCGGGCTGTTCCCCGCGTACATGCTGTTCAACAACGCGCAGGGCCTTGGCGTCGACGCGGCGGTCATGAACGAGTTCGGGCGGCTCGACACGTTCTTCCTCTACATCGCGCCCCACGGCCAGCTCGAGCTGTACTCGATTTTCGTCGCGGGAGCCGCCGGGTTCCTGATCTTCTGGTCGTGGGTCTCGCCCGGTGCGCGCACCCGGCGACAAGCGCTCGCCGAAGACGGCCGGGCGTTCTTCACGATCGCGATCGGCCTGACCATCACGCTGCTGATGTCAGGAATCATCGAAGGCTTCGTGACGCGTCAAGAATGGATGCCGTGGCCGATCAAAATCGGGATCGGCACCTTCGCATTGCTGATCGTGCTCGTCTACCAGTGGGTCGTTGGCCGTCGCGCCTACAGATTGGGCGAACGCGGTGATGTGCTCGACGTCGACGCGGGCGCCAAAGAAATAGTCGTCGGGTAACCGCTACCCACCCCGCGACTTCCGACACTCTGGTTCGCGCATCCTGGCTTGCGGCGACATCCACTTTCCGTTTTCAGGAAGTTCTGTGGCCAGTGATGCAGATGGGGCGGATGTGGCCGCCCGGGTGATCGGCAGCCACATCCGCCCCACCCTTTCCTGAATTCGGAAAGGAGGATCGGGTCAAATCCACGTCTTGGCGACCCGTTACTTCTTGGAGAACAGCGACTTCCCGACGAAACCGGCGATGAGGGCGCCGATCAGGGGGGCGACGAAGAACACCCATACCTGCGCGAGCGAGTCGACTCCGCCGAAGACAGCCGTCGCGAGCGAACGGGCCGGGTTGAGCGATGCGTTGTCGATCGGGATCGCGATGAAGTGAAACAGCGCCAGCGAGAGACCGATCGCGAGGGGCGCGAAACCGGCGGCGGTCGAACCCTCAGCGGTGACGCCCAGGATGATCAGCACGAAGATCGCGGTGATGACGACCTCGACGATCAGCACGGTCAGCAGCGGGGCGTGGCCGTTGTCGAACCCGTTGGAAACACCCGCGAAGACCGTGGAGATTTTCTCGAGCGGCATCCCGGTCGACAACACGATCAGCCAGTGGATGAGCGCTGCGATCAGACCGCCGACGAGCTGCGCGGCGGCGTACGGCGGCACGTCTCTCCACGGCAACCGGCCGGCGGCGGCGGCTCCGACAGAGACGGCGGGGTTGAAGTGACCACCGGAGACGTGACCGACGGCGTAAACGCCAGCCAACACGGCGATGCCGACCGCGAGTCCGACGACGAGAGGCTTGGCCTCGCCGTTGTACCAAATGGCAACGCCGACGACGCCGAACACCAGAAGGAAGGTTCCGAAAGTCTCGGCGGTGAGACGACGGACGAAGGACGGGGTTGTGATTTCAGCCATGGCGACACGGTAGCGCTCGTGGCCACTCGGCGAGAGCGCGACCCGCTCCTAGGCGGGTCCTGCCCATGTCGACGTCTACAGCCGACCGGCAGCTTTCAATGCGAGGTACTTGTCTGCCAGTGCCGGAGGCAGATCGGCGGGTGGGGCAGTGACGACTTCCGCGCCGCCCTGGCGCAGCGCGGCGGCAACGCGGGCGATATCCAGCAGAGCGCGCTCAGCGGATGCCGCCCGGTAGACCTCGTTGCTGCCCGCGCGCTCCCGGGTGGCGCCCACGACATCCGGATCGGTAACAGCGGCAACGACCACGGTGTGCTTCCGCGCCAGGGTGGGCAGCATCGCCAGCAGCGGGCGTGAGGCGCCGGGGGTGTCGATCGGCGTCACGAGCACCACGAGCGCGTGCTGCGTGGTGATGCTGTCGATGAGGGTCGGGATGGCGCTCCAGTCGCCTTCGATGAGTTCCGGCTCGATCGGGGCGAGGGTGTCAACCATGCGGGCGAGCAGGTCAGCACCGATCGCACCCTGAACCCTGCCCCGGATGACGCGGTCGTGCACCAGCAGGTCGACGCGGTCGCCGGCCTGGGAGGCGAGTGCTGCGAGCAGTAGTGAGGCTTCAAACGCCGTGTCGAGGCGAGGTTCATCCGCGATGCGAGCGGCCGAGGTGCGGCTCGAGTCGATGACGATGATCACCCGGCGGTCGCGCTCCGGGCGCCAGGTTCGCACGACGAGTTTCATCTGCCCGCTCGCGGGGTCGCGGCGACGTGCTGTTGCACGCCAGTCGAGGGAGCGCACGTCATCCCCACTGACGTATTCGCGCAGCGAGTCGAACTCGGTGCCCTGGCCCCGCACCATCACTGAGGTGCGGCCGTCGAGTTCGCGCAACCGGGCGAGCCGCGAGGGCAGGTGTTTGCGGGAGTTGAACGGTGGCAGCACTCGCACGGCTCCGGAGAGCGGCATCGTACGCTGGCGCGCCGCGATCCGGAGCGGTCCAAAGGCGCGGACGGTCACGTGCGCTGCGCGACGTTCGCCACGCCGCGTCGGTCGCAATGTGGTCGTGATCACCACCCGCTCACCCGCGGGGATGTTGATGGCCTGCCGGTTCGGGCGAGCGCCGGCCGACGGTTCCCAGGCATCCCGAACGATGCCGTGCACGGGCCGCCGACCCAAGTTTGCCAGCGCGAGTCGGGCCGGGACGCTCTCCCCGAGTCGCACCCGGGCCGGCAGGTCGCGGGCGAGTTCGAGTGCCGCGGGCGATCCGGCCAGGGCGAGCTCGAAGGCGAGCACGACGACGAGCACCCCGCCCCAGATCGCGAGTCCGGGCAGTCCGCCGAAGAACACGACGGGAACCGCGCCGAGTGCGACGAGCGCCACAAACCATCCCGAGACGGCCACTGATCTAGATCTGTTCCGGTGCGAGCGGGGGCATTAGATCGGCACCTGCACCTGCTGAAGCACCGAACGCAGCACGGTGTCGGCCGAAACCCCTTCGAGTTCCGCTTCGGTCCGCAGTTGGATGCGGTGCCGCATCACCGGGATCGCCATCGTCTGAATGTGGTCGGGTGTCACACCGCTGGAACCGCTGAGCCACGCCCAGGCCCGCGCGGCGGCAACGAGAGCCGTCGTGCCACGGGGCGAGACGCCGAGTTTCACCGAGGGGCTCTGGCGGGTGCCGCGCGCCAGGTCGACCGCGTAGCCGAGAACATCCGGAGCCACGGTCACGGTCGCGACATCGGCTTGAGCCTTCGCCAGGGTCGCGGCGTCGAGTACCGGGTGCACGCCGGCGGCGGCGAGGTCGCGTGGGTTGAAGCCGTTTGCATGGCGGCTGGCAACCTCGAGTTCTTGCGCGCGTTCGGGCAGGTCGAGCACCAGTTTCAGCAGGAACCGGTCGAGCTGCGCCTCGGGCAACGTGTAGGTGCCTTCGTACTCGATCGGGTTCATCGTCGCCGCAACCAGGAACGGGGCCGGCAACTTGCGGGTGACGCCGTCGGCCGAGACCTGACGCTCTTCCATCGCCTCAAGCAGTGCCGACTGCGTCTTCGGGGGAGTGCGGTTGATTTCGTCGGCGAGCAGGATGTTGGTGAACACCGGGCCTTCGCGAAACTCGAACTGGCCCGACTTCGGGTCGTAGACCGCGGAGCCGGTGATGTCACCGGGCATCAGGTCGGGCGTGAACTGGATGCGCTTGGTGTCGAGGCTCATCGCCTGGCTGAGGGTGCGCACCAGGAGTGTCTTGGCGACACCGGGCACGCCCTCGAGCAGCACGTGGCCGCCGGCGAGCAGGGCGATCATCAGGCCGGTCACGGCGCCGTCTTGTCCGACGACAGCTTTACCGACCTCGGTGCGAACGGCGACCAGCGCGTCGCGAAGCTGGGAGTCGCCCGCAACGGCCGGGGCTGGCGGGGCTGCCGGCGCGCCCTGAGGCGGGGCGGCGGGTGCGGTGTCGGTCATGTCAGCCAATCTATTGAGAAGGGGCAGAGCTTTTAGGAGCGGGCGATCTTGATGACCTCCGCCTCCAGGCGGAGAAGTTCGTCAGAGAGGTTCACGAGGGCTGTGTCGGTTGCGGGGACCGCGTCGATCAGCAGGCCAGCCACCTCGGCGCGGGGGCGGCGCACGAGCGCGGCCACCGTATCCACCACGTCGTTGACGGTCGAGCGGCGAGGGAGGCCACACACCGTTGCGAGTCGAGCGATCGTGCCGATGCGCAGCGAGTCGAGGGCGTGGCCTCGAGCTCCCGCGCGTTCGTACAATCGGGCCCGACCTTCCATCGTTTCGTTGGAGCGCACGATCACCGGCAGCTTCTCGGCGACGAGAGGGCCGAAGCGACGGGCCCGCCAGAACGCCACGGCCAGCAGCAGCACCCCGCCGAGGATCAGCAGTGGTGTGAGCCAAGGCGGCGTGAGGTTGCGCGCATTCGTGGCGCCGGCACCGGCGTCGTAGTCCGAGAAGCCCGGGAGGTACCAGACGAGGTTCGGATCCTCGCCCAGAATGTTGAGGGCGAACGCCGCGTTTCCCGACTCCAGGATTGACCCGTTGGTGAATGACTGCGAAAAGCCGACGAGCGTCACCTGATCGCCCTGAGTCGTGGTCTGAACGGCGGCGTACGTGTCGGCCGCGTACTGGTAGCAGCCGAGCACGTCGTTATCGGCGTTCGAGACGTCGTACCCGTAGGACGAGATCGTCACGGCACGGGCCTGTTTCGCGGCGAACAGCATGCAATCGGTCGGGATGCGGCCCGACGTTCCGCTCGGCTCGAGCACGACGCCGGGCGCGTAGTCCGCGAGTTCGTCGTCGGACGGGTCGAGCACGACAATGCGGTGGGCCTGGTGCAGCAACGTCTGGCGCTGCTCCGACCCGAGCAGTTGGTAATAGTCGTAGACAACGATCGTCGTGTTGTCGGGGTCGTCGGTCGCGTCGAGCACCTCCGCGAGCGTCGTGGCCGAGGCCACGGTAACGCCCTGGTCACCCAGTACCTGTACCAGGGCACGAGCACCCTCCGGGCTGCCTGACGTTGGCGAGAGGAAGTTGTCGCCCCGCGCCGGCGGCCGGGTTGCGGCGAAGACCACAATGGCGACGATCGCGACCACAATCAGGGCGGCGATGCCGATCACCACCGAACGCATCGAGCGGGTTGGAGCCGACGTCGTGGCGGTAGGCGGTGCGATCGTCATCGCGACCTCGGAGCAGGCGAGGGCTCGACGTCGTCGAACGCGTCGACAGCTCGTGCCATGGGTTTGCGGGCCCCGCGCAGTTCGGTGGCGAGGGATGACATCCGCTCCCACTCGTCAGCGGTGCCAACGCGTCCGAGGTAGCGCACTCCGTCGAAGACGGCCGCGGCGACGCCGAGCCGTTCGGTGGTGGTGGGAAAGACCGCACCGGCCCGGCGGCCGAAGTCGCGCGCCGTGGTTCCCGGGAAGGTCTGAACGATTCCGCGCTCGGCCAGATCGCGGGCCATCGCGCGGAATGCCTCGACGACGGCGCTCGTGTAGTCACCTGCCGCGGCCGCCTTCTCTGCGGCGGTGCGGATCGAAACGGCACTGCGGTCGTCATCCTCGCCGAACAGGTCGCCGGTGACCTTGCTGCGGCGACGTAGTCGGGGAAGGCCGAAGATCCAGAAGGCGACGCCCAGGATCGCGACCAGGATGACGACGCCGATCACGACGCCAACGGTTCCTCCCGTGTTCGCGATTTGACCCGGACCTTCGGGCACCGAGGGGAGGTCCCACCAATCGGGTTGGGCCGGGGGCACGTAGGAGTTGTTTCCGAGCTCCTCTTGCAGCCACTCCCGGGCCTGGTCGTCGCCGGGATCGACCGGCACATCGATGGGCAGGCCCGCGATCATGCTGCGCCCCCGCCCGGGAACGGATCGGCGACCTTGACACCCCGTTGGCGGTCATCGACATAGCGCGCCAAAGCCAGGTCGAGGCCCTCCCGGCGCATCCGGGCATCGAGGTAGAGCAGGGCGCCGACGCCGCTCTGCAGCACGAGACCGAAAGCGCCGATGACGGTCGCCACCATGGTCGTGACCACCGTCGAGACAGCGTCGTAGATCGCGTAGTCGGCCTGCGTTCCGCCGTTCGGGAAGAGCAGCGGAAAGACCAGTCCCAGCAGCAGCTTCACCGGCTGGGCGAGCACTGCTGAGGCGATGCCGACCATCAGCCAAATGAGAAACTGCTGCCCGAACAGCCGCCACGATGATCCGCGCGACAGGCTCCACGAGCGGGCGATCGCGGCCCGGAGTTTCAGGCCTTCGAGAGTGATCGCTTCGCTCACGAAGCCCAGGCGGGCGAACAGGATGCCCACCCCGAGGATCAGCGCAATCGCCTCCCCGAAGCCGACCAGGGCGGCGAAGGTCGGACCGAGGTACGGGATGCTGGTGCCGACGCTCAGCACCGGGAGCGCCGCGAGCGCGAAGATCACGGCGCTCACCGCGAAGACGATCGTGGTCCAGACCGACAGCCGCGCGAGGCGGCCCTTCAACCGCCAGCGCAGGCCGCGGAACGAGACACGTTCGGCGACGATCGCCCGGGCGGTCGGAACGACGAAGATCCCGACCAGAAACGCGTTGGCGGTGAGGGCGAAGACGACCGGCACCCACGCTGCGAGTCCCGACAGGGTTGTGGATAACTGCGAGACCGCGACGTAGTCCTGGTAGTAGGAGCTATCGAGTGCCGCGAGCGGGCCGGCGGTGGCGACGTAGGTCACGAGAGCGGCGAGGGCGGTCGTGATGAGACTGATGACCAACGCCGGGCCGAGTGTGGTGCGGGGGGTTTTGCGCTGAAGGCGGAAGGGTGCGCTGACCACGGGCCCGAACCCGATCGGTCGAAGCGGCACGAGCCCCCGCTTCGGCGGCGGAGTCCAGCTGGGCCGACGGGAAATCTCGCCCTCGAGCGGCGCGAGCGTCACCGAGCGGGACGCGGTCGACGCCGGGAAACTCGGCGCTTGCCACGCATCGCCTATCGAGTCGCGCGAGGCCCCCGATCCGCTGTCGTCCACTGAAGTCCTTCCCTGTCGGCGACTCACGGTCATGTTCTCACGCTCAACGCTCCGGCGGCCTCGACTATTCTGGGGCGCACGATGAACGCACGCATTCTGGTAGTCGACGATGACTCCGCAATCGCCGAGATGATCGGCATCGTTCTGCGTGCCGAAGGGTACGAACCGTCGTTCGCGGCTGACGGCGCGGCGGCCCTGGCATCCTTCCACGCGACCAACCCCGACCTGGTGCTTCTCGACCTCATGCTGCCCGGGATCGACGGTATCGAGGTGTGCGCCCAGATTCGCGCCGAGAGTGGTGTGCCGATCATCATGCTCACGGCCAAGGGCGAGACCACGGATGTCGTGCGCGGCCTCGAGAGCGGCGCCGACGACTACGTGGTGAAGCCCTTCGACCCGAAGGAGCTGGTCGCCCGCGTTCGCACCCGGCTGCGCCCGACGCCGGTATCCGACACCGACACGGTGGCCATCGGCGATCTGGTGATCGATGTCGCTGGCCACGAGGTGCGTCGCGGAGGTGCGCGCATCAATCTGACTCCGCTCGAGTTCCAGCTACTGTTGGCGCTCGCTGCCAAGCCGCAGCAGGTGTTCACGCGCGAGATGCTGCTCGAACAGGTGTGGGGTTACCACTACAAGGCCGATACCCGACTGGTGAACGTGCACGTGCAGCGCTTGCGCGCGAAGGTTGAGCACGATCCCGACAACCCGCGCATTGTCACCACCGTTCGCGGTGTTGGCTATCGCGCCGGCGCGGTCACCTGACCCTCAGCTCCCGCACGCCGATGGTGCTGCGGTTCGACTGGCGGGGGCTTCTCGACCGCGCCATTCGACAGTGGCGCGGGTCGTTGCAGTTGCGCACGGTTGCCTTGACCCTCGTGCTCTCGGCGCTTGCAGTGACTGTCGTTGGCGGTTACATCGTCACGAGCGTTCAGGCGAACCTCTTCGATCAGAACCAGCGTCAGGTGGTGGCCGAAGCCGGCCGTGCTGCTGTAGCTGCGCAAAAGGTGTTTACGACGGCTGAAGAATCCGGTGGCACCGACGACCTCGAGCAGGTGAAGAGCGACGCGACTAAGGCGGTGCAGAACATCACCTCGACGACCCCGTTGATCGGGATCCTGCGGGCCCCCGGACAGACCGGTCAGGCACCGCTCATCGATTCGGTGAGCGAAGGCTTCTCGCCGCAGACGATGGTGAGTTCCGACCTTCGCGCCACGGTCGACGCGTCCGAGCAGGATGTCGCCTCGTGGCAGTCGATTGCGATTCCCAACGACACCGCCGTCGACCCGGGCATCATCGTCGGCACCCTCCTGCACCTTCCGCAGGGCGAGCAGTACGAGCTCTACATCGTCTACAACCTCCGCCCGGTGCAAGACACCCTCGACTTCGTGCAGGGCTCACTGCTGCTCGCCGGGGTCGCACTCGTGTTGCTGATCGGGGCGGTGGCGTACCTCGTGGTGCGGCTTGTCGTGGGGCCGGTGCGGGTCGCTGCCGAGGCGAGCGAGAAACTCGCCGCCGGCGAACTCGAATCTCGGCTTCCCGAGGATGGCGACGATGAACTCTCCACCCTCGCGCGTTCCTTCAACCGGATGGCCGACAGCCTCCAAAGTCAGATCGGGCAGCTCGCCGACCTGTCGCGCGTTCAGCAGCGGTTCGTGTCGGATGTCTCGCACGAACTGCGGACCCCGCTGACCACCATCCGGATGGCCGGCGAGATGCTCTACGACCAGCGGAAGGGATTTCCGGCGGCAACCGCGAGAACAGCTGAGCTGCTGCACACTCAGACTCAGCGGTTCGAGTCACTCCTCGCCGACCTGCTCGAGATGAGCCGGTACGACGCCGGTGCCGTGCAGCTCGAATTGGAGCCAACCAACCTGGTACGCCTCGCCGAGGACGCGATCGAGACGGTCGAACCCCTCTCTCGCGAGAAGCACACCGAGATCCGACTCATCGCGCCCGGCGGCTATTTTGAGGCCGATGTCGATGCGCGCCGCGTGCGCCGCGTTCTGGTCAATCTGCTGGGCAATGCGATCGACCACGGCGACGCGAAGCCGATCGACGTCTACGTCGACAGCGATGAGGATGCCGTGGCGATCGCCGTGCGCGACCACGGCATCGGCATGGTCGACGCCGAGATGCAGCACGTCTTCGACAGGTTCTGGCGCGCCGACCCGTCGCGGCAGCGCTCGACCGGAGGCACGGGCCTGGGCCTCGCGATCTCACTAGAAGACGCGACGGTTCACGGCGGTGCGCTGGAGGTGTGGTCAGAGCCCTCCCAGGGCAGCTGTTTCCGCCTGACCCTCCCGCGGCGACGAGGCGACGAGCTGACCGGGTCGCCGCTGGGTCTGCCGCCGGAGGAGAACCCGTGATCCGCCAGCGTCTCGGGCTCGTTCCGCTGCTGGGTCTTGCCGTGCTGCTCGCCGGGTGTGTCGGCATCCCCACGTCGGGATCGGTGCAGAGTGCCGAAATCAAGGTTGATTCAGACGAAAACCCACAGGTTTCCCTTCCCGACCATCCCACCTCGGGTCAGTCGCAGGAGGAGATCCTGCAGGGGTTCATTCGAGCCGGCCGGGGACCCCAGAACGGGTTCAACGTCGCCAAAGAGTTTCTCGCCCCCAAGGCCGAGTGGAGCGGCACGGCTCAGGTGCTGATCACGTCGAGCGCGATCGCTCCGGTGCGCACGGGCGAGGACACGTTGACGATCACGGTGGACGTCACGGCCGAGGTCGATGCCACGGGTCGGTATGTCGCGCTCGCGGTGCCGTCGACCCAAACCCTGACCTATGTCTTCAGCGTTGTCGACGGCGAGAACCGCATTCTGACGGCCGCGCCCGGGATTGTGCTCACTCCGGGCGGCTTCACCGGCGCCTTCGATTCGCATCCGCTGTATTTCTTCGACCCGTCGTTCCGGTACTTGGTTCCCGATCTTCGCTGGTTCCCGGCCGTGCGTGCGGCGGCCGATCGCATCGTGAGTGAGTTGCTGACCGGGCCGTCGCCCCTGATCAGCTCGCCCGTGACGATCTCGGCGTTCCCTCTGGGCACGGTCGGGCAGGCCGACCTGGCGGCACCGCGAGTCAGTGTCGATCTGTCGGCAAGTGTCGGGGCGGAGTCGCCGATCACGCAGCGTCGGATGATCCAGCAGCTCACTGCGAGCCTGGTGACCCTGCCGAACGTTGGCGAGGTTGTGGTGACGGCAGGCGGGCTCTCACTCGCTCCGGCGCCCGAGTCGCTCATCCCGGACTCGCAATATCAGGTGCGTGATCCGATCGGCGAGGTGAACGGGCAATTCGGCACGATCGTTCTCGACGGGATCACGGCGCTTCCCAGTATCGGGAACCGAATCGATGCTCTGCAGCCTGTTGCCGTATCGCTGTCGCGAACTCGTGACACCGCCGTCGTGCTCGGCGCCGGCGGTGTTTCCATCGTGGGGCCAACCGGCGACCCGGTCGTCGTCGACAAGCGCCCGGGACTTGTGACTCCGACGATTGATCCGCAGGGGTACGCGTGGTCGGTGCCGGCGAATCAGCCGGACGGATTGATTGCGGTGGGAGCCGACGGCACCTCGCATTCCGTCCCACTCGACGCCGACGGCACTGTGATTGCGATCGAGTTGTCGCGCGACGGGACGCGCCTTCTGGCGGGGCTTTCGACGCCGGATGGCCCCCGACTGTTCGTGGCCGGTGTTCAGCGCGACGCTAACCTCGCGCCTGTCGCGCTGAGTTCCCCGCTCGAGTTGCGGCAGAGCGATCCGATCCTCGACGTGGCCTGGCTCGACGGCTCGACGGTGGCGATCCTCTCGGCGGGTGTAGCCGGCTCGCGGGTCGACGTCATCCCGCTCGGGGGACCTGAGGTGAGCCTTGGACCTGTCGAGAACGGCGTCCAGATCGTCGGCGGCAACCTCCAAGAGGGCCTGCGGGTGCTGTCGTCCGACGGCTCGGTGCTGCGTCCGAGCAGCGCGGGCGGCTGGGTCAACACCGGGTTCAGGGCGTCCTTCCTAGGCACCCAGCAGTAGGCCGCTCCCCAGCTCTCGGCGCCAACGTCATTTCGTGCGACGTTGCGGCGCAGGGTGAGGGAATGCTCGACCGGCTCGTATCGGCCCTGGCGTATCTGTTTCCGGTGCCGTGCGCGGGGTGTGGCCGCGAGGGCCGCGCTCTCTGCGGCGACTGTGCGGCACGACTTCGACCCGAGCCGATCTCGCACGATGTGGCCGGGGTCGGCACCGTGTGGTCGGCGCTGCGCTACGAAGGCGTCACTCGGGATGTCGTACTCGCGGTCAAAGAGGGCGGCCGACCGGGACTGGTCTCAACTCTCGCGCGACCGTTCGCGGCGGCCGTCGACGCGGCACTCGCGTCGCAGCCGAACGCGATCCTCGTGCCGGTGCCACCTTCGAGGGCATCCCGTCGCCGCCGCGGGTTTGACCCGGTCGAGCTGCTCGCAACGCGCGCAGGAGTGCTGCTCACCCCGGTGTTTGCACCGGCAGCGCCGCATCCCGTGCAAAAGGGTCTCGACGTGCTCGAACGTTCCCGCAACCTCGACGGGGTATTCGCCCTGCGACGAACCGTGGCGGGATGTCGGGTGCTGCTGGTCGACGACCTGGTCACCACCGGATCCACCCTGCGAGCCGCCGCCGACGTGCTCGGCGCGGGCCAGGCTCGAGTGCTCGGTGCGGTCACCCTCGCGGCCACTCCCCGGTTCGACGGACGCTCGAGCGGCACTCTCAGCCGATCTTCGTGATGTTCCCGTGACATCCCGAGGGAGCGGGGCTACGGTGGGGCCAAAGGCGCCGCCGAGCAGGCAGCCTCTGCCGGCGGACGCCACGCTTGAGTGAGCACGAACGAGCAGGAGGGTGCGCATGGACATCACCATCACCGGTCGCGGAGTCGAGATTCCCGATCGCTTTGAGGATTACGCCACCGAGAAGGCCGACAAGGTCGCGCATCTCGCTGACAAGGCCCTGGCCCTCGAGATTCGCGTGATCCGCCACCATGAGACCGGTGGCTCGACGGGCAGTGACCGAGTCGAACTCACCCTCATCGGCCCGGGCCCCATCGTGAGAGCCGAAGCCGCCGGCCTCGACAAGTACGCGGCCTTCGATATCGCCATGGACAAGCTTCTCGAGCGCCTTCGCCAGGCCAAGGATCGTCGCAAGGTTCACCACGGACAGCACGCCCCCGCCTCGAT
Source organism: Pseudolysinimonas sp. (assembly GCF_039912695.1). Classification (GTDB taxonomy): domain Bacteria; phylum Actinomycetota; class Actinomycetes; order Actinomycetales; family Microbacteriaceae; genus Pseudolysinimonas_A. The sequence goes on along the minus strand of NZ_JBDSPJ010000016.1, from coordinate 44,654 downwards.
GCAGCAGACCACGAGCAATGGCAGGATTGCCGACCTCGTGCCGGCGAGCCCTGAAGTGATGGCGGCAGTCGCCACCGGCGAGATCCCGATCGTGCTCGCGCAGGAGGATGCGGAGTGGACGCCGGTCGTCATCCGCAACAAGGTTTTTCCCGAGTCGCGGATGACACCCGAGGACGCGCTCGACCATATGGAACTGGTCGGCCACGACTTCTTCCTGTTCGTCGATTCGGTCACCGATCGGCCCAGCGTCGTCTACCGCCGCAAGGGGTGGCAGTACGGGGTCATTTCCCTTGAGGCGCAGGTAGATGAGGTCGCCGCGCGCCGTCGGCGGTAAGCGGCCCGTCGGCCGAGACGGCCGTCGGCGCTGGCGCCGCGGCGGAGGCGCGAAAGCGCCTCCGCTCTCAGCGAAGCGCGCGCGGCTCTCAGGAAGGCCAAACGCTACGCTTGCTACTGTTACGCGGCGATAACGGCGGGCCTTACATGTGCCCGCGTCAGAACGAGTGGGAGTACCCGTGGCCAACGTCTTGGAGAGAGTCCTTCGTGTCGGGGAGGGTCGTACCCTTCGCAAATTGAAGCGCTACGCCGAGGCGATCAACCACCTCGAGGAGCACTTCGAGGATCTGACCGACGACGAACTGCGCGCGGAGACCGTGCAGTTCCGCGACCGCTTCGCCGACGGTGAGTCGCTCGACGACCTGCTGCCGGAGGCTTTCGCCGCCGTCCGCGAAGCCGCCAAGCGAACCCTCGGGATGCGGCCCTTCGACGTGCAGTTGATGGGCGGCGCAGCCCTCCACCTCGGCAACATCTCTGAGATGAAGACCGGTGAGGGCAAGACCCTGACCGCAACGACCGCCGCCTACCTCAACGCGATCGCCGGCCAGGGCGTTCACGTCGTCACGGTTAACGACTACCTCGCCTCGTACCAGTCGGAGCTGATGGGCCGCGTGTTCCGCGCCCTCGGCATGACGACCGGCTGCATCCTCTCCGGTCAGAGCCCGGCCGAACGCCGAGAGCAGTACGCCGCCGACGTCACGTACGGCACCAACAACGAGTTCGGCTTCGACTACCTGCGCGACAACATGGCCTGGCAGACGGCCGACATGGTGCAGCGCGGTCACTACTACGCGATCGTGGATGAGGTCGACTCGATCCTCATCGATGAGGCCCGGACCCCGCTCATCATTTCGGGTCCGGCCTCGGGCGAGGCAAACCGCTGGTTCGGCGAATTCGCCAACATCGCGAAGCGACTCATCGACGGCGAAGACTACGAGGTCGACGAGAAGAAGCGCACCGTTGGCGTGCTCGAACCCGGCATCGAAAAGGTCGAGGACTACCTCGGCATCGACAACCTGTACGAGTCGGCGAACACCCCGCTGATCTCGTTCCTCAACAACTCGATCAAGGCGAAGGCCCTGTTCAAGCGCGACAAGGACTACGTCGTGATGAACGGCGAGGTGCTGATCGTCGACGAGCACACCGGCCGCATCCTGGTCGGTCGTCGCTACAGCGAGGGCATCCACCAGGCGATCGAGGCGAAAGAGGCCGTTCAGGTCAAGGCCGAGAACCAGACCCTGGCGACCGTCACGCTGCAGAACTACTTCCGCCTGTACAAGAAGCTCTCCGGCATGACCGGTACCGCCGAGACCGAAGCAGCCGAGTTCATGGCGACCTACAAGCTGGGCGTCATCCCGATCCCAACCAACAAGCCGATGATCCGCGTCGACAACACCGACCTGGTTTACAAGAACGAGGCGATCAAGTTCGGGCAGGTCGTCGAAGACATCGTCGACCGGCACCGCACCGGCCAGCCGATTCTGGTGGGAACGACGAGCGTCGAGAAGAGCGACGAGCTCTCGCGCCTGCTCGCCAAGCGCGGCATCAAGCACGAGGTGCTGAACGCGAAGAACCACGCCCGCGAAGCGGCGATCGTCGCCCAGGCCGGCCGGCTCGGCTCGGTCACCGTCGCGACCAACATGGCCGGTCGTGGTACCGACGTGATGCTCGGCGGCAACGCGGAGTTCCTCGCCACCGCCCGCCTGCACGAGCGCGGGCTCTCGCCGGTCGAGACCCCCGACGAGTACGAAGCCGCCTGGGATGACGTGTTCGCCCAGACCAAGCGTGAGGTCGAAGCAGAAGCGACGAAGGTCGTGGATGCCGGCGGCCTCTACGTGCTCGGCACCGAGCGTCACGAGTCACGCCGCATCGACAACCAGTTGCGTGGTCGCTCCGGTCGTCAGGGCGACCCGGGGGTGAGTAAGTTCTACCTCTCGTTGCAAGACGACCTGATGCGCCTGTTCAACGCCGGCGCGGTGGAGAGTCTGCTCGGACGATCCGGTCTGCCCGAAGATATGGCGATCGAGAATAAGTTTGTGGCTCGAGCGATCCGTTCGGCGCAGTCGCAGGTCGAAGGCCGCAACGCCGAGATCCGCAAGAACGTGCTCAAGTACGACGATGTGCTCAACCGCCAACGTGACGCGATCTACACCGACCGCCGTCACATCCTCGAGGGCGACGACCTGCACGAGCGCGTGCAACAGTTCTTGGACCGGGTGCTCACCGAAGTCCTCGACGAGCACACGACCGAGGGCACCAGCGACGACTGGGATCTCGAGGCGCTGTGGGTTGAGTTGAAGACGCTCTACCCGGTCTCGATCACGATCGACGAAGTGCTCAGTGAGGTCGGCAACAAGGGCCGACTGAGCGCGAAGCGGCTCAAGGAAGAGATCCTGTCCGACGCGCACGTCGCGTACCGCAAGCGTGAAGAGCAACTCGGTGCGCCCGCGATGCGTGAACTCGAACGTCGCGTCGTGCTCTCGGTGATCGACCGCAAGTGGCGCGATCACCTCTACGAGATGGACTACCTCAAAGACGGCATCGGTCTGCGTGCCATGGCGCAGCGCGACCCGTTGGTCGAATACCAGCGCGAAGGCTTCGCGCTGTTCCAGAGCATGATGGGCGCCATCCGCGAGGAGGCCGTCGGCTTCCTGTTCAACCTCGACGTTCAGGTGAACGGCGATCAAGGTCAGCCCGCTGTTGCGGCGCGCGGCCTCGCCGGTGAGCAGGCGCCGCAAAACCTCTCGTACTCGGCGCCCAATGCCGACGCGCAAGGCGAGGTCGAGGTGCGTAACCAGCGCGGCCAGGTCGAGCAGCGGGCAACCGCTCTCGCCCAGCAGCAGGCGGCGCAGCAGGCCGCAGGGTTCGCCCGTCAGGCTCCCGCGCAACCGCAGCAGCCCCAGCGACCCGGAGCAGCACCCGCGGCCCAGGGTCAGCAGCAGCGCGGGGCGTTCGGGCAGCGTGCCGAAGGTGCCGCTCCGGCGCCGCAGAACCGGGCCGAACGACGCGCGCAGGAGAAGCGCAAGTAGGTTCGCGCTGACCCTGGCCCCTACGCTGGCGCCATGTTCCCGTACGGGGTCGCCAGCGGCGACGTAACGCACGACTCGATCGTGCTCTGGGCAAAGACGATACCGGGCACCGAGGTGACCTGGTGGTGTGAACCCGAGGGCGGGGCGCGGCTCACCGGAGTCGTGTTGAGCGACCCGACGACCGGATCGGTGCATCTGCCGCTGATCGACCTCGTGGCCGGGTCGCGCTATCGCTACGGGTTCACGGCCGCGGACGGAACGACGAGCGACGAGGGCCGGTTTCGCACCATCCCGATCGATCGCGCGGTGCGGTTCGCGGTGGTGTCGTGCGCGAAGTACAACTCCGGGTTCTTCAACGCCTACCGGGCGCTGGCGGCGATGGATGACATCGACTTCGTGCTGCACCTCGGCGACTACATCTACGAAGCCGCCCAGGTGCCCACCGGCAAGCAGACGCCGGGGATCGACATCGGCCGGCCGATGGATCCGCTCGGCGACTGCATGACGGCTGCCGACTACGACCGCCGCTACGCGCTCTACCGCAGCGATCCCGACCTGCAGAAACTGCATCGTGCCTTCGCGATGGTGGCAACGATCGACGACCACGAGCTCTCCGACAACGCCTGGTTGGGTGGCGCTCAGGAACACGACGACGCGAAGGATGGGTCGTGGCAGGCCCGCTCCGAGGCGGCGATGGATGTCTGGAGCGACTGGATGCCGACCATGCGGCGTCCGACCCGCGGCGACCACATCTGGCAAGAGATCGACCTGGGAATCGCCGGTCGCATCCTGCTGTGTGAGACCCGACTGGCCCGCACCAATCCCGAGACGCCACACACGAAGGCCTCGACAGCGCTCGGGCTGGAGCAACGGGCCTGGGTGCTCGACCGCCTCGCGACGCCGCACCCGGGCTGGACCTACCTCGCCGTGCCCTCGATGCTCTCCGACCTCGACGCGGCACTTGGCGATGAAGAAGCGCTGTTTGCGCTGCGCAAGCTGAAGATGGCCGAGGCTGACGCGCTGGTCTCGTTCCACGACCTCTGGGACAGTTTCGACTTTGAGCAAGACTCCTTGATGGATGCCGTGGGGCGCGACCCGCACGCTGTGGCGCTCAGCGGCGATGTGCACTTCTCGGCCGAGCATCGCCACGATCTGCGCGCCGGCGAGTTCGTCGAGTGGACCGTGACCTCAATCACGTCACCGAACCTCGACGACAAGATGGGCTGGCCGCGCGGCGCCGAGTCACGCAACTACGAGGCGGCGTTTCTGCGCAACCTTCCCGCGATGACCTGGTGCGACCTCGACAGCCACGGCTTTTTGGCGATCGACGCGAACCCCGACTACACATCGTGCCAGTGGTGGTACGTCGACACGGTTGCGGAGTTCAGCGATGGCCTCGGGATGGGTCATCAGGTGACGATCCCCGCCCGTCCGGATGGCACCGAGGCTTCGGACGCCCGCTAGAGGCAGATCCCGCTAAAGAACGTGAACGGCGGTCGCCCGCCAGCGCCGATCGAGACCCTCGAGGCGGAAGGCGACCACCCTCACCCGCGCTCGGCCACGCACGACGACCGACGCCTCGACGACGCTATCGCGGGGTTCGCAGACAATGATCGACCCGATCGCGAAGGTGGGGCGCAGCACGGCGGCACCTTTTGCCTGCCGCGCCCGGCTCGAGATCACGACCCGCTTCAGCAGGTGGCGGTAAACGTCGTCGCTCAGCCATCGTGCAATCTGGTCGAGTTCACGCGCGCCGGCCAGGATCTCGATGACGCAGCGCGTGAGGTTCTCGAGCAGCGGCCGCGGGTCGGGCAACGATGCCGACGGTGTCGGCTGCTGGTCGAAGAAATCGTCGGCGTGGAACCGCGGGGTGAGTGCTCGCGCCGCGGTGCCGTCGAACGCCTCGCCCTCGAACGCGGTGCCCTCGAACGAGTGATCTGTGACCAACAGTGCAATCGACATCCCGTTGCCTCCCCTGAATGGGTTCCGGTTGTGCCCCGCATGGGGGACGAATGCCAACATCATGCTGGGATTCGGACAGGTCTGTCGAGGGGAACAACCACCCTGTGGATAACCTCGCGGCGCCATCGCGGCGCGTGGCTAGCGTCGCCGCGTGCGCTGGCAGAACCTCTTCGACGACCTCGAGAGCCAGCTCGAGTCTGAACTCGGCGCGGAAGAGGTCGACCTTCTCGCCGAGGAGGAGCGGCTGCGCCTGGGTCGACTTGGCCTGCGTGACCGGATCCGCGCCATTCACGACGCCCGTTTGCGCACACCGCTGGGGCTCACCGTACGCGGCGGGGAGCACGTCGATATCGTGCCGGCGGCGGTGGGGCGCGACTGGGTGGCGGGCGAGCTCGCGACGGGCGAACTGCGGTCGGCGATCATCCCGCTCTGGGCGCTCACAGCGATCGTGCCGAACGCCGAACAACTCGCGGCCAGCCTTCGGGTCGAGCCAGCGCCGGAGCCCCCGACGGCCCTCTCCGCACGACTCGGGCTGGCGTTTGTGCTGCGTGACCTGTGTCGCCGCAGGGCCGCCGTCGAACTGCTGCTGGGCCCCGAGCGGGCTCACGGCACGATCGATCGAGTTGGCCGAGATCACCTCGACCTCGCCGAGCACCCGGTTGGAGAACCCCGTCGCACGGCCGCGGTGTCGCGGGTGAGACTCGTCGCGTTCAGCGCGATCGACGTGCTGCGGTTCTGACCCGGCGGTGACCTGAGCGGCTCAGCGCTCGATGAACAGCTCGGCGACGTCGGCGTATTCGGCCTGCTGCCAGAGTCCGCGCCGGCGGTTCTCTTCGTACTTGCCGTCGATGTAGGCCTGAAGGACGGTTGTCTCGACCCGCCAGTGTCCGGCGCCGCCGACCTTGATCGCGGGCAGCTCGCCCGACCGCACGAGCGCGTAGGCCTGGCTCAGCGAGATCGCGAGCACCTCGGACGTATCGGCGAGGGTGAGGAAGCGCGCGAGTGCGGCGGGGTCGGATGCCGTCATGCCTCGATTATGCGCCCGGGGTCACAGCTCACGGGGGTGCTGTGGAGAACTTCTGCCCGGGGCGTGCGCGTCGGGTGAGCATGAGCCGTTCACGCAAGCAGAAGGAGATGCCGATGACCGCGATCGCGCCCCGGCCACGTCGACGGTTCGCCCTCGACATCCGCCTTGTCCTCGGCCTCGTTCTGGTCGCGGCCTCAGTCGTCGCCGTGATGGCGCTCGTCTCGGCTGCCGACGCGCGGTTCGTCGTCTACGCCGCCGCGGACGCTCTCGCCCCGGGCGATCATGTGGATGCCGCAGATCTGGTCGAACGCAGCGTCGCGCTCGACGGCGCCGAAGACCTCTATCTCGCTGAGGGGTCCATCCCCGCCGGTGGGTTCGTCATCGCCCAACCCGTCGCCGCGGGCCAACTCATCCCGCTGTCGGCCGCCGGCAGCACCGACGGCGTGCGGGCCACCTCGCTCGTGCTTCAACTTTCCGGGCCGGTCAGCACGGTCGTCGAACCGGGATCCCTCGTCGACGTCTGGGGAACCGCGCGGCTCGACGAGGGGGAGATCGGCACGCCGGTCGTGTTGGCGCCGCAGGCGACTGTAGTGCGCGTGATCGAAGATCAGACTCTGATCGCGGGCGGCGGATCGAGTTCGGCGACGGTCGAAGTACTCGTGCTTCGCACCCGGGTCGCGCGCTTATTGCAAGCGATCGCCAACGGGGATGCGCTCGCGATCGTGCCGGCCGGCATCCCGCTGGGGTCGCGATGACCGACGTCGGCCTTGCGCTTCCGGTCGCCGACGTCGATCGACTCGGCGCTGAGGCGACGCGGTACGGGCACCGGGTGGTCGCCGAGGTTCCGGATGCCGACGCTCTCGCGCCACGGATCGCCGTCGCGAAACCCGAGGTCGTGATCGCCGCCGCTTCTGCGCCGCACCTGAGCGCCCGCCTGGTCGCGGCCTGCGACGCGCACGGGGTTCGACTCGTTGTGGTGGGTGACACTCCGCGCGAGCGCAAGTTCGCCGCCAGCCTCGGGGTTGTCGATCCGGTTCCCGGTCCGCCGGCCTGGACTCTGCTGACACCCGGCAGTGGCATCCCGGTTCGCGCCGTGCCCCTTGTCGCGCCCGTGGTCGCTCCGCGTCCCGCCCCCACCGCCGATGAGCTTGCCGAGGGTGCATCTCGCCGTTCCGCCGGGCCGGTCGCTCCCACCTCGCGCGGGCAGGTCGTCGCAGTCTGGGGTGCCGGTGGCGCTCCGGGGCGCACGTCGCTGGCCATTGCCCTCGCCGGAGAACTCGCAGCCGCGGGCGTTTCGGTCGCTCTCGCCGACGCCGACACCCACGGCGCCTCGGTGGCCCCGTCGCTGGGGTTGCTCGACGAGGCCCCTGGATTTGCGGCAGCCTGTCGCCTGGCCGGCACCGCATCCTTGACGCTCGCCGAACTCGACCGTGTCGCGTCGTCGCACCGCGGCGGATTCCGCGTGCTGACCGGACTCGGGCGTCCGTCGCGCTGGCCCGAACTCACCGCCGAGCGCGTCTCCGGGGTTCTCGACATCGTGCGCACCTGGGCCGAGATCACGATCGTCGATGTTGCTGCCGACCTCGAAGAAGACGAGGAGCTGATGAGCGACGTCGCCGCGCCCCGTCGCAACGGTGCGACCCTCGAAGTGCTGCGTCGCGCCGATCGCGTGATCGCCGTCGCTGCAGCTGATCCCGTGGGACTGGCGAGGTTTCTGCGCGGCTACGCGACGGTCGTCGAGCACACGGGCCCCGATCGCGTGGTGGTTGTCGCGAACAAGGTGCGTTCCGGCGCGATCGGCCTCGATCCCGGCGGCCAGGTGCGCTCGACGCTCGAACGGTTCGGCGGCGTGACTCCCGCCCACCTGATCCCGTGGGATCCCGCGTCGTTCGACGCGGCCCTGCTGAGCGGTCGCAGTCTGCCCGAAGTCGCTCCGCGCTCGGCCGCGCGCGGCGTCATCCGCAAGTTGGCCTCCGACCTTCGCCGCTGAGTGTGCGCGACGGGAGGTGCATCGCGCGCGGGTAGCCTGGTGCGGTGTCGACCCTCTCGGAGCTGATGCTCGCCCAGCATCGCCCGGATGCCGACGTCGAGTGGCTGCACCTGCTGGTTGCCGACGGGCAGTTGCTCGCCGACCTGGCGTTCGCCGACATCGTGCTGTGGGTTCCGAGTGCCGACGGCGGGTTTGTCGCGGTGGCTCACTCGCGGCCGTCATCCGCCGCCACGCTGTTCTATCGTGACTTCGTCGGGCAGCAGATCAAACCCGAGTGGCGTCATCAGGTCGCTGAGGCTTTCGAGACGGTGCAGATCGTCGACACGGCCGCTCCCGATTGGTACGAAGAGACACCCACCCGGGTGCGCGCAGTGCCGGTCGTGCGGCGGGTCGCTCCCAGTGGCGGTGCGATGACGAACACCCCCATCGCGGTGCTCACCCGGCACAGCAACCTCAGCGAGGCGCGCACTCCCAGCCGCCAGGAACTCACGTTCAACCAGTGCGCCAACGACATCTTCTCGATGATCGCGACCGGCGACTTTCCTGACCTTTCTGCACCGTCCGGTCCGCGCCGCGGCGCCCCGCGTGCCTCCGACGGTCTGCTGCGGCTCGACGTCGACGGCATCGTCACGTTCGCCAGCCCGAACGGACTGTCGGCGTTCAACCGCATGGGCTTCCAGGGCGAACTCGAAGGGGAGTCGCTCGCCGAAGTGACGACCGGGTTGATCAGCGGCCGGCTGCACGTCGACGAATCGCTGCCGCTCGTGGTCACCGGGCGTGCGCCGTGGCGCGCCGATATCGAGGCTCGCGGCGTCACGCTGACTCTGCGCACCATCCCGGTTCGCTATCGGGGCGAGCGGGTCGGTGCGATGGTCATGGTGCGTGACACAACCGAAATGCGCCACCAAGAGCAAGAGCTCATCACCAAAGACGCGACCATCCGCGAGATTCATCACCGGGTCAAGAACAACCTGCAGACCGTCGCGTCGCTGCTGCGCATCCAGGCCCGGCGTGCACACAGCGACGACTCTCGGGATGCCCTCAACCAGGCCATGCGGCGGGTGGCGGCGATCGCCGTCGTGCACGACACCCTGAGCGAGGGCCTCAACCAGATCGTCGACTTCGACGAAGTCTTCGATCGCGTGCTGCTGCTCGTGGCGGAGGTGGCGTCGAGTCGAACGACCGCGGTGCGCCCGGTGAAGACCGGCAAGTTCGGATCGCTGCCCAGTCAGTACGCGACGCCCCTGGCTCTGGCTCTCACCGAACTCGTCACCAACGCTGTCGAGCACGGGCTCGCCGGACGTGAGGATGGTCAGGTCGAGATCTCGGCCAAGCGCAAAGACGATCAGTTGACGATCCGGGTGCGCGACAATGGCGTCGGCATGCCCGAAGGGAAGGTCGGCTCAGGTCTCGGCACCCAGATCGTGCGCACCCTGATTCAGGGTGAGCTGAGTGGCACCATCGACTGGCACACGCTCGAAGGCGAAGGCACCGAGGTCACGATCGACGTGCCTCTGCTCTGGCTGACGCGGGTCTGAGCCGCAGCGGCGCACCTAGGAGGCGCGACGAGCACGAGCGGCGCGACGCTTCAACGCACGACGCTCGTCTTCGCTGAGGCCGCCCCAGACACCGGAGTCCTGGTTGGTCTCGAGCGCGTACTGGAGGCACTGCTCGGTGACCGAGCAGCGCGCGCAGACAGCTTTCGCCTTGTCGATCTGGTCGACGGCGGGTCCGGTGTTGCCGACCGGAAAGAAGAGTTCCGGGTCTGCGGTGAGACAGGCGGACTTGTCACGCCAATCCATGTGGTGCTCCTTTGAGTTGCCTGCTGACGCCGCGCGAAATAGAGATTTCGCGCACGGTCGAAGCGAGAACGGAAAATTGGGGGAAAGTCTCCGGACTCACCTACGACTCTGTAGGCGTCACATCAACCGACAGTCAGGGTTTCATACTTAGGTCATCGAATCAATAGGTGAACGCTCACGCCCAGCAATTGTCTGGGTACTTTCTGTCGTGGTTGCGGCCGAGCTCCTGGCAGCTCTCGCGGTCGTCGTGGTCCTCGTGGGGGAGGTGATCACAACTCCCGCGTCCTCCCTCGGCTCGGCGGTGGCCCTCATCGCGCTGGCGGCTGCGGCGACCATCTGGCTCGCCGCCATCCTGCTCGGTATCTGGCGCGGACGCGCCTGGGTGCGGGCCGCCGCAATCGTTTGGCAGGTGCTCCAGTTCGCGATTGGCGTGGGCGCACTGCAGGGCAGCTTCGCTGAGCCCGCCTGGGGCTGGCCGCTCGTCATCGTCGCGGCGGTCGGTTTCGGGCTGCTGATCAGCAAGCCGGTCGCCGGATGGCTCAGCTCGCGGGACTCAACTTCAGCCTCTTGAGCAGCATCGAGACGTGGCCCGTGGCCTTGACGTTGTACAGCGCCTGGTCGATGCGCCCGCCTTCGTCGAGCACGAACGTCGCGCGGATCACTCCGGCGACGGGGCGCCCGTAGAGCAACTTCTCGCCGTAAGTTCCGTAGAGCCCGTGCACCTCGCGGGTCGGATCGCTGAGGATGACCTGCGGCAGACGCTGCGTGCGCGCGAACCCGGCGTTGACCGCCGGCGCGTCACGGGAGATGCCGATGACGCGATAGCCGGCAGCGGCGAACACCGCGGAGTTGTCGCGAAAGTCGCACGCTTGACTCGTGCAGGCCGGAGTGCCCGCCTCGCCGTAGAAGTACACGATCGTCTTCGAGCCGCGCGTACTCGAGAGCCTGAATGGATGCCCATCCTGGTCGGGCAGCGTGAAGTCGGGGGCGAGAGATCCTTCTGCAAGACGGATGGGATCGGTCACGAGGGGCATGCTATCGTTGACCCTCGGTCCGGCCTTACGCGGACCTCGCGCACCTCTAGCTCAATTGGCAGAGCAACTGACTCTTAATCAGTGGGTTCCGGGTTCAAGTCCCGGGGGGTGTACTGAAAAACCTCTGTTGACTCTCGCCGGTCTCAGAGGTTTTTCTTTTGGCCCTTCTTGGGTCGGCCTGTAGTTTTTGGTCGGCCTGCCGGGCGCAGGGGGCGCAGGATCGTTGCACATTCGAGGGCGGATGTCGACGGGTCGTCGCTCGCTGTGCAACTTCGTACAGTCATGGGATGCCTGCCCTTCCCGAGACAGCTCCCCCCTCACGCCCCCGCACCGCCTCGCGGACGATTGCCGTCATCTACAACCCGGTGAAAGTGAAACGCGAAGAACTGAGTGCCGCGCTTGACGCTGGCCGCGGATCCTGGGGTGAGCCAATGTGGCTGGAAACCACTGAGGATGATGCGGGCGAAAAGGTCACCGCGCGGGCCGTGAAGGCGGGGGTCGACCTGGTGATCGCGGCGGGAGGCGACGGCACGGTCCGCGCGGTCGCGGAGTCACTGCGAGGAACGGGCATCCCGCTGGCGCTCGTGCCGTCGGGGACGGGCAATCTGTTGGCCCGCAACCTTGAGCTCACCCTCAACGACCTCTCCGACGCGATTGACGTCGCACTGAACGGGGTCGATCGCACGATCGACATCGGGGTCATCGACATCCACCGTCAGGATGGCACCAGCGATCAGCACGCTTTCCTGGTCATGGCCGGCGCCGGAGTCGACGCGAAAATGGTCGAGAACACGAACGAAGAACTCAAAAAACGGGTTGGCTGGCTCGCCTACGTCGACGCGATTTCGCGCGCAATGCGCGACACCTCGCAACTCAATATTCGTCGGCGCCTCGATAACGGTCCGACGAGATCGATTCGAGCTCACACTCTGATCGTCGGAAATTGCGGATCGCTTCCCGCCAACATGGTGCTGATGCCCGAAGCCAGCATCGACGACGGGGTTTTTGACATCGCATTTCTGCGCCCGAATGGTTTCTTCGGCTGGGTCCAGATCTGGATCAAGGTCGCGTGGGAGAACGGCATCCTGCGCAGAACGAAGATCGGGCGCAAGCTCACTCGTGACAGCAAGCCGATCAGAGCGCTTGAGTACACAACGGCCTCCAGCATCGATGTCGAGTTCACGAGGGCCGAAGCCCTCGAACTCGACGGCGACGGTTTCGGCACGACGGTCGGGTTTACGGCACGAATCGACCCGCTGGCGTTGACAGTTCGGATGCCCGCGCCGGACCCTGCTGCGGCGTTGGACTAAGGGGAGCGGGCATGCCATCCAAGAGGGCCCAGAAGGTTCGCCGCGTCGACAAGCGCGCGTACGAGGATGAGCTGAAGAAGTTGCAGGTCGAACTTGTCGACATGCAGCGCTGGATCACCTCAACAGGTTTTCGACTGCTGGTGATCTTTGAGGGTCGAGACGCGGCTGGGAAGGGTGGCGCGATCAAGCGCGTCGTTGAGTACCTGAACCCGCGCACGGCCCGTGTTGTCGCCCTGCCGCAACCGAGTGAACGCGAGAAGGGACAGTGGTACTACCAGCGGTACATCTCGCATTTGCCTGCAGCTGGTGAGATCGTGCTGATGGACCGGTCCTGGTACAACCGGGCGGGCGTCGAGCACGTGTTGGGGTACTGCACGCCGACCGAGTACCGCCGGTTCCTGCAGCAGACCCCGATCTTCGAGCGGCTCCTGGTCGACGACGGGATCGTCGTGATCAAATTCTGGTTCTCGGTCTCCGACGCCGAACAGCAGAAGCGGTTCACCTCACGGCTCAAGGATCCGATGCGCCGGTGGAAACTCTCTGACACCGACCTGTTGTCGATCACCAAGTGGGAGGACTACTCCCGGGCGAAAGACGACATGTTCGAGCTCACCGACACGGCCGACGCCCCGTGGTTCACGGTCGAGAGCGACGACAAGCGCGCCGCGCGGCTGAACACCATCACGCACATCCTCTCGACGGTGCCGTACGAGCACCTCAATCCCGAACCGGTAAAGATCCCGCCTCGTCCGAAAGCCGACAACTACGACCGGCCACCGCGCGAGCAGTTTCGGCACGTGGAAGACCACGCTGGCGCGCTGCCGCGCGAGAAGACCGAAAAGGGCTAGCGGGCCGAAAGGGTCATTGACGCGAACTCGCGCACGGCCGCGGTGAGGGCACGCTCGGTGGGGAGCCGCTCCATCGACGAGGCGCCGTAGAAGCCGTCAAACGCCGCGGTGCGCGACAGCACGTACTGGGCATCTTCGGGCTCGGCGATGGGACCGCCGTGCACGAGCACGATGACGTCGTCACGGACCGCACGGGCGGCCTGGGCCCACTCCTCGGCGAGGGTCACGCAGTCGTCGAGGCTCTTCGCTGTCTCGGCTCCGACCGCGCCACCCGTTGTGAGACCCAGGTGGCACACGATGATGTCGGCGCCCGCCTCCGTCATCGCTGCGGCGTCCGCCGTCGAGAACACGTACGGGGTGGTCAACATGTCGGCGTCGTGGGCGAGGCGTACCAGGTCGACTTCGAGCTGATAGCTCATCCCGGTCTCTTCGAGATTGGCGCGGAAGACCCCGTCGATCAGGCCGACGGTCGGAAAGTTCTGGATGCCCGAGAATCCCTGGTCTTTCAGGTCGCGAATCAGGCGGACGGGGTTCATGAATGGGTCAGTTCCGTTGACGCCGGCAAGGACGGGGACGTTGCGAACGACCGGCAGCACCTCGCGACCCATCTCGACGACGAGGTCGTTGGCGTTGCCGTAGGCGAGGAGACCCGAGAGCGACCCGCGGCCCGCCATGCGATAGCGACCGGAGTTGTAGATCACGATCAGGTCGGACCCGCCGTCCTCCTCGCACTTCGCGGAGAGGCCGGTACCGGCACCCGCACCGATGATCGGCAGGCGTTGCTCGATCTTCGTGCGCAGGCGGGACAGGATCTCGGAGCGTTTGATGTAGGGCATGCAAGTCCTCTAGTTCGGAAGTCGGTCTCAAGTAGCTGGATCAGCGGCGGGCAGTGATCAATTCGTGAAGCCGGTCGGCACACGCGTCGGCGAATGCGGGGTCGTTGATGTCGAGGTTGATTTCGACGAGCTCGACATCTGTGCCGACGAGTCCGGTGCGGATGCTCTCGAAGAGGGCGGTGTCGGCGGCGGCATCATGGAACGGGCCGCCCTCGGTCGCAATCGCCGAAATCCCCCGCAACGGAAGCACGACGGTGACCGGGCCGGACGACGCCGCCACCTTGCGAGCCAGCTCAGCGCCGAGCTTCGCGGTCTCGGCCGCGGTCGTGCGCATGAGCGTGACGCTCGAGTTGTGCACATAGAGATTGCGGTTCTCGAACTTCTCCGGCACCGTGTCGCGGGCACCGAAGTTGACCATGTCGAGCGCGCCGACCGAAACGACCTGCGGAACTCCCGCGGAGGCCGCAGCGGTGAGGCGATCGGGCCCGGCATCGAAGACTCCACCGACGAGATTGTCGGCCAGCTCGGTGGTCGTCATGTCGAGGACGCCGGCGATGTAACCCTGTCGGATCAGCGACTCCATGGCACGCCCACCGCTGCCGGTCATGTGGAAGACGAGCACCTCGTAGCCGAGCGACTCGAGGCGCTCGCGGGCGCGTGTCACGCTCGGCGTCGTGACCCCGAACATGCTCGCCGCAACGAGGGGCCGATCGGATGCTTCGGGCAGCGGTTCAGCGGCCACCATTCCGGCGACGGCGGCTGCGGCGTTGGCGAGAATCCGACGCGAGATGCGGTTCAGGCCCGCAATGTCGACGATTGACGGCGCCAGGATCAGGTCGGTGGCTCCGATGTACGGCTCGGTGTTGCCGGAAGCGGCCGTCGAGACGATCAATCGGGGGAAGCCGAGCGGCAGGTCGCGGAATGCTTGCGCCGCGACCGACGTGCCTCCCGTTCCGCCGAGGGCCAGCGCCCCCTGCACGTCGCCGGCTTCCACGAGCGAAGCGACCACGAGTGCGGCGCCGCGGGCCATGGCATCCATCGCCTTGCCGCGGTCTGCCGCCGACACGAGGTCGGCGATGTCGAAGCCCGCGGCACGGGCAACCTCGGCACGCGAGATGTCGGCCGCAAATTCCGGCTCGCCCAGAACCCCAATATCGACGACCGTGGAGCGCACTCCGGCGGCGGCGAGACGATCGCGAACGAACGCGTATTCGGCACCCTTGGTGTCCAAGGCTCCGACCAGCACGACGGTGTGCGTCATTTTCGATACCTCACGTGAAATGCGGGAGAAGCGGCGGCCGGTTTGACCGCACGCGAATCGATGATCATGATGTGCCCATGACACTGCAGTCAGCGAGGGCCAATTCGTTTGGATTGGCGACCATGGGCGTGAATCGTCTCGTCCGTCTTCTGGGCGAGTGGCGAACCGGTACTCAGTCATTGCACGACGACCTGGCAGGCGGCCTGCGATCGCTCATCCGATCCGGTGCCCTCGGCTCAGGAACTCGACTTCCGGCGGAACGTTCGATGGGTCAGGTGCTGGGCTTGAGTCGTAACACTGTCACAAAGGCCCTCGACCTTCTGCGCGCCGACGGACTCCTGCAGAGCAGGCAGGGCGATGGCACCTACGTGACGTACTCGCGCCAACGGTCGGCGACCCGCGGCGACGACCGGTTGAGCAGCTTCGTGGGCGAAGCCGTCAGCGAGCGGATCGATCTGCGCAGCGCCGCACTGCCCGGTCTTCCGATGGTGGCAGAAGAGCTCAACTACATCGACGGAGCGCGTCTGCGCAGCCTCGTGATGACGCACGGCTACCTGCCCGCAGGCCTGCCCGAGCTTCGGGATGCCATCGCCAGCTACTACACCGACCTCGGGTTGCCGACGACCCCCGACCACATTTTGGTGACGTCGGGGGCGCAACAGGCGCTCCGTCTGACTGCCTCATTGTTCGTCCGTCCCGGCGCGCCGGTTCTCGTCGAAGAGCCCACCTTCCGGGGCGCGCTCGAGTCGCTCAAGAGCCTCGGAGGACGCCTGATTGGCGTGAAATCAGGGGTCGACGGGATTGATGTCGATGACCTGACCTCAGCAATCAAAGCCCACTCGCCGGTACTTCTGGTGGTGCAATCGACGGTCCAGAACCCGGTCGGTTCTGTGCTCGACGACTTCCGGCGCAGCCGAATCGCGAGCCTCTCGAATCGTTTCCGTCTTCCCGTCATCGACGACGCCACGCTCGCCGACACCATCATCGACGGCAATCGTCGGCCGATCCCGCTCGCTGCGGGCGGCGATCTGATCACGACGGTCGGCTCCGTCAGCAAGTCGTTCTGGGGCGGGCTCCGGGTCGGGTGGCTGCGGGCCGACCCTGTGCTGGTGAGCGAACTCGCGGCACTCAAGGGCGAGTTGGATCTGGGAACTTCGCTCATCGCGCAACTGGTCTCGACGCGTCTTCTTCCCCAGTTGGAGTCGGCACGCGACCAGCGTCGCGAAATGCTGTCGCTGCATCGGCAGGTCGCCCTCGACAAGCTCACGAGCGAGCTTCCCGACTGGCAACCGGTGCTGCCGACCGGCGGCGGGTCAATGTGGGTTCGGCTGCCATCCGGGAGCGCGACGACTCTGGCGCAGCGAGCCGAGCAACTCGGAGTGCAGTTCCTCCCAGGCCCCACGTTCAGCGCATCCGACGTTCTCGACGATCACGTTCGCATCTCGTACGCGGTACCTCCGCAGGAGCTCGCGCGGGGTATCGAGTTGATCGCGGAGGCGTGGCGGGCATATGCGGCGACCGAATAGTGGGCCATCCGGCCGATATTGGCTCTCTCCGGCCCGCGACGCGAGAGAGAAGATGTGAGCGCCCGCACCGGGCTTCGGTTCGCCGTCATCCCGGCGTCACCACCAATTGCGGCTTCTCGCTCAACGATGAAGGAGATCCCATTCATGTACCTCACACGCACACATCGACGGGTGGTCGCGGTCGCGGCCGCTGTCGCCATGGCGGCGAGTCTCGCCGCCTGTAGCCCCGGCGCTGCCGAGCCGGCCAGCACCTTCGATCCCACCGCTCCCGTGACTCTCACCTGGTGGGACTACTACGCGGCGGACTCCGCGCCGTCGAACGCCGTTGAGGCGCTCCTCACCGAGTACAAGACCGAGTACCCGAACGTCACGATCAACCGTGAGTTCATCGCCTACGCCGACCTCAAGAAGTCGCTTCTTCAGTCGGCTGGTGCGAGCGCGCTCCCCGATATCTCGATCGTCAATGGCCCCGACCACCAGCAGTTCGCTGAGCTGGGGATCGCCGCCGACCTGACCGATCGCATCGCCGCTTGGGGCCAACTCGACCAGTACCCGCAGGGTCTCATCGACTCCGCGTCACTGGACGGCAAGATCTACGGCCTGCCGATCACCGCGAACTGCCTCGCGCTGTTCTACAACAAAGACCTGCTCGCCGCCGCCGGTGTTAAGCCGCCGACGACCTGGCAAGAGATGAGCCAGGTCGCGGCCAAGCTCACGTCGCCGGACCACTACGGCTACGCCTTCTCGGCCATCAACAACCAGCAGGCCGTATTCCAGTGGCTGCCGACCCTGTGGCAAGCCGGCGGTGACCTCACCAAGGTCGACTCGCCCGAGGCCATCAAGGCTCTCGAATTCACGGCAAGCCTCATCAAGGACGGCAGTGTCTCGCGGGAGGCGTTGAACTGGGATCAGGCAGCTGTTGCGGCTGAGTTCGCTCAAGGTCGCGCCGCCATGATGCTCAATGGGCCCTGGCAGCTTCCCTACCTCGCGACCAACGCACCTGACCTCAACTACGGCGTGGCTCTGCTGCCCGCAGGACAGGATGAGGCTTCGGTCACCGGTGGTGAAAACTACCTCATCACCGACGGACCCAACGCTGATGCCGCGTGGAACCTGATCAAGTGGATGCAGGACCCCAAGCGGGTTCAGCAGATTGACGATGCGGCCGGCAGCCTGCCGACTCGCCTCGACGTCAAGTCCGGTAACACCGATCCGAACCTCGCGGTCTTCGCCGAGCAGCTCAAGGTCTCACGCCCGCGTGCCTACGGTGCGAACTACGCCGAGATCGCCGACAACGTGGTTGTCGCACTGCAGAGCGTGTTGAGTGGATCGAACACGGCGAAAGACGCCCTCACAACGGCCGCAACGGCGATCGCGCCCTTGCTTAAGTGATGAGCGCTTCTTTCCGAATCCGCCGTCCAGCGGTCCGCCTTCGGGCGACCGCTGGGCGGCGGCGTGGCCGCTCGGCGCTCAGTCGCTATCTCTTCGTCGCGCCCGCGATCATCTTCCTGCTCGTGTTCATGTTCTATCCGATCGCGTACACGTTCAATCTCAGCCTCTTCGACGTCAACGTGGGGAACTTCCTCAAGGGCGGCGCCGCCTTCGTCGGCTTCGACAACTACGTCGAGTTCCTGTCGTCGCCCGGATTCCTCTCGTCGCTCCTGGTCACGCTCGTCTTCACGCTCGCCTCGCTCGCCTTCCAGCACCTGATCGGCTGGGCGTTCGCGCTGTTCTTCAATCGCAAGTTCCCGCTCTCGGGATTCCTGCGGGCCATCATGCTGGTCGTCTGGGTCATGCCTGCGGTTGTGTCGGCAAGCCTCTGGCGCTGGATGTACTCCGGCAGCTACGGCTTGTTCAACTCGATTCTCGACGTCTTCGGAATCCACACCGATGAAGCGTGGCTCGTCAACCCACAGACCGCCTTGATCGCGGTGATCATCACGAATATCTGGCTCGGCATCCCGTTCCACATGATGCTCGTTTACGCCGGACTTCAGGGCGTCCCGCACGAGGTGTACGAGGCGGCCAGCCTTGACGGTGCATCGGCCCGCCAACGTCTGTTCGGGATCACCGTGCCGCTCATGCGCCCGGTCGTTGCGATCGCGCTCCTGCTCGGTTTTGTTCATACCTTCAAGGTGTTCGACGTCATCTATGTCATGACGGCGGGCGGTCCCGCGGGGGCTACCAACGTGCTGTCGATCGCGGTCTACAACCTCTCCTTCGAATACTTCCGTCTCGGCGACGGTGCCGCGGCGGCGAACATCCTTCTGGTCATTCCGCTGATCGTCTCGGTCGTCTACCTCCTGGTTCGTCGACGTGAGGAGTCCGCATAATGGCTCGGCCACAACGCCCTCAACTACGCCGAACGAGTCGGGAACGACCGGCGTGGCACCTCACCGCGATCGGCATCGTCGTCGTCGGTATTTTCCTGTTCCCGCTGTACTGGATGGTGTCGACCTCCTTCAAGTCGCCCGACCAGCTGTTCACTCGACCGCCGACCCTGATCCCGACCGAGTTCGACTTCTCGAACTACCTGCGCGCGGTATTCGAGAACGAAACGATGCTGCGCTCCCTCGGAAACAGCCTGATCATCAGCGTCGGCACGAGTGTGCTCGCTCTGCTGCTCGCGACCCCCGCGGCGTACGCTCTGGGCCGTCTTCAGTTGAAGTGGACCGGGCTGCTGCTGCTTCCGTTCCTGGTCGCGCAGCTGTTGCCCTCGATCAACGTCGCGCTGCCGATGTT
The DNA here is from genome assembly GCF_039912695.1 of Pseudolysinimonas sp. Lineage (GTDB taxonomy): Bacteria > Actinomycetota > Actinomycetes > Actinomycetales > Microbacteriaceae > Pseudolysinimonas_A. The sequence goes on along the minus strand of NZ_JBDSPJ010000016.1, from coordinate 24,954 downwards.
CACACTGTTCAGCCGCGTTGGCCTGGTGAACAACTACCTCGGCATCATCCTCGCTGACACGGTCGCGGTGCTCCCGTTCGCGGTGATCGTGCTGAGGCCGTTCTACCTCAACATTCCGAAGGCGCTCGAAGAGGCGGCCGCGGTTGACGGGGCGACCCGGATGCAGGCGTTCCTGCGTATTGTGCTGCCTCTGGTTCGGCCGGGGCTCGTGACGGTTGCCGTCTTCACCTTCGTGATGACCTGGGGTGAGTTCATCTTCGGACTCACCCTCACGACCAAGCAGGATATGCAGCCGGTGACGGTGACCCTCAATTCGTTTATCGGGCAATACGGCACTGAGTGGGGTCCGCTGATGGCGGCGTCGACAATCGTCGCGTTGCCGATCGTCATCGTCTTCCTGGTGTTCCAGAAGCAGATCACCGGGGGCCTCGCCGCCGGGGCCGTGAAGGACTGAGAAGTCCGTGAGAAAGGAATCAGAAATGTCCGAGCACACGATGGGTCGAGGCGGGTTTCAACCTGCCTCGAGCGTGCGAGTTGAACCCCAGCCTTGGGGTCGACTCGAGTGGATGATCGCGGGTTCGCTCGACAACTCCGACGTCCTTACCGTCGGCAAGTGCTTCATCGATCCCGGGCAGGCCAACCCCGTGCACCACCACCCGAACTGCGATGAGGTGCTGCACGTCGTGCGCGGCCGCATCCGCCACCGGGTGGGCGACGACTACATCGAGATGGGCCCCGGTGACACGATCTCGATCCCGATCGGGTCGATCCACAACGCCACGAATATCGGCGACGAGCAGTGCGAACTGGTCATCGTCTTCAACACGGCGCACCGCGAGGTGATCGGAGAGTGACCGAACGACACCGCGTCGTCGTCGTGGGCGCCGGTCGCATCTCGTCGATGCACTTCGACTACTTCGCCATGCGCCCCGAGCGCATCGAATTGGTCGGTGCCGTCGATCCGAGCGACGAGCGTCGCGCCTGGGCCGCCGATACCTACGGAATCCCGACAGTTGCCTCGATCGCCGAGGCCATCGCCGACATCGACTTCGATATCGCCGTCGTCGCGACGCCGAGTCACGTCAGAGTTCCGGCTGTGCGCGAACTCGCGGCGGCAGGAAAGCACATCCTGGTCGAGAAGCCGTTTGCCAACAGCATCGACGAAGCGCAGCAGATGGTGGCCGCCGCCGACGAGGGGGGCGTGCAGCTCGCCGTCGACCAGAACTTCCGCGACCACTACCCCTTCGAGTTGGCTCGTGCCGCGATCGCGGCGGGGCGTATCGGGCGCGTGATCGGCATCGAGCAACGCGAGCTGCAGTTCCGCAGCGAGGTCGGGTGGCGCATGGAGCTCGACCGGTATGCGCTCATGATCATGGGCGTTCACTGGTTCGATGGCTTCCGGATGCTCGCTGACTCCGACCCGACTTGGCTGACGGCGAGCATTGCCTCGTCGCCGGCGATCGAAACAAACGGCGAGACGGATGCCTTCGCCCTCGTGCGATTCGGCGACATCGTGGCGACCCTGGTGCAGAGCTTCTCGAGCCGCGTCGACAGCACAGAGACGGTCGTGTTGGGTGAGGCGGGAACGCTCCACCTCGACTACAACCGCCTTGAGATCCGCACCGCCGATGGTGTCGACGTTCAGGTGGGCGAGGGGTTCGGAGACGGGAAGTCGTTGAGTGCGTACCGCCAACTGGAACACCTTCTCGACGCGATCGACACGGGGGGCGAAGCACCGAACTCCGGGCGCGACAACCTCCGCACGATCGGCTTGCTTGAGGCGGTCTACGACTCGGCCGCCCACGGTGGCGCTCCAGTGACCTTCTCGAACGGGATGCCGATCGGAGTGGGCGCATGATGCGTCGCTCGTTCTCTAAGCCAGTCCCGGCAGGCGAGATCGACCGCTTGGTCGACACGTATCGCGCCGAAGGGTATGAGGGTCTGCAGCTCAAGCAGGGTCAGTACCTCGACCAGGTCGCCGACCCCGAGGCCGTTCTGACGCGCTGGGGCGACGACCCCGGCACCTTTTCAGCGCTCATCGTGTTCGACACTCTGCGGCCCGACGGGCTCGAGAGGCTCCACGACATCGTGTCGTTCGCGGCGGCTGTCGGCTCCGAACGTGTCGTGTTCTGTCACGATCACCCCCGCGATGGTGTCGACGCCGGCGTGCTCCGCGGGTTCGCGGGCATCCTGGCCCTTGAGGGGATGGCCGCGCGTGATCAGGGGGTCACCCTCTCGCTGCACCATCACTTCGGTCAGCCGGTGATGATGCCCGAAGATTTCCGCGTGTTCTTCGACGCGGTCGGTGACACCGTGGGACTGACCGTCGATACCGCACACCTCGCCAAGTCAGGCATCGACGACATCCCCGCGTTCATTCGGGAGTTCGGCTCCGTGATCGATAACCTTCACCTCAAGGACTACGACGGTGAACAATGGCGTCTCCTGGGCGAAGGTGACCTCCCCCTGGCAGACATCCTCGCTGCCCTGGATGAGACCGGCTACACCGGGTGGTTGTGTGTCGATGAGGAGAGCAGCGCGTCGCTCGATGACGGTTTCCGGTTGTCCCGCGCGTGGCTGGAGAGGAACGGGCGATGACCACGCCGGCCGGGCACTCCCGCGTCAGCTTTGATCGCGACCTCGTCGTTGCGCCCCTCAACCGCCGAGTGTTCGGTGCTTTCGTCGAACACCTCGGGCGGTGCGTCTACGACGGGTTGTACGAACCTGGCCATCCGACGGCCGACGGCGACGGGTTCCGCCGTGACGTGACCGATCTAGTGACCGAACTCGGCGTCAGCACCGTGAGGTACCCCGGCGGCAACTTCGTTTCCGGATACCGCTGGGAAGACGGGGTCGGCCCTCGGGAGTCCCGCCCGCGACGCCGTGACCTCGCCTGGCATTCGCTCGAGACCAACCAGATCGGCATCGACGAGTTCGCGCGTTGGAGCCGCCTCGTGGATGCCGAAGTGATGCTCGCCGTCAACCTGGGTACCCGCGGGGTGCTCGAAGCGCTCGACCTGCTCGAGTACGTCAACGGTGCTGCCGGAACCACTCTGGCCGATCAGCGAATCGCCAACGGGGGCGTCGAGCCCTACGGCATCCGGATGTGGTGCCTCGGCAACGAGATGGATGGCCCGTGGCAGATCGGTCACATGACCGCGCTCGACTACGGAAAACTCGCCGGTCGCACCGCGTCAGCGATGAAGACCGCCGACCCCGGGCTCGAACTCGTGGCGTGCGGTTCGTCGGGGTCGCAGATGCCGACCTTCGGGGAGTGGGAGCGCGTTGTTCTTGAGCAGACGTATGAGAACGTCGACTACATCTCGGCGCACGCGTACTACCAGATCCTCGACGGCGATCTTCCGACCTTCCTGGCCTCGGCGCTCGACATGCAGTACTTCATCGACACTGTCACCTCGAACGCCGACCAGGTGAAGGCTGCGCTCGGCAGCTCGAAGACGATGAACATCTCGTTCGACGAATGGAATATCTGGTACCTCAAAGAGCATCAGGAGCAAGAGGCCGCGCTCGCCGCCGTCGACACCGACGGCACCCGCGAATGGACGGTCGCGCCCCGGTTGCTCGAAGACGTCTACACGGTGGCGGATGCCGTGGTGCTGGGCAGCCTGCTGATCACCCTCATCCGCAATGCCGACCGGGTCACCTCGGCAAGCCTCGCCCAACTGGTGAACGTGATCGCGCCGATCATGACCGAACCGGGTGGGCCGGCCTGGCGTCAGACGACGTTCTACCCGTTCGCTCTCACGTCACGCCTGGCGAGCGGAGTCGTTCTCGCGCCGCGGGCGGAAACCTCGTCGTACGCGACAGGGCGGTTCGATGAGGTTCCGCTTCTGGATTCGGTCGCGACCTACGACGAGATCGCGCGACGGTTCACGGTCTTCGCGGTTAACCGTTCACTTGACACGACGGACGAGGTCGAGATCAATCTGGCGGGTCTGGCGATCGGGGAGGTCGTCGAAGCCTGGCTGATCGCCGATGACGATCCGTTCGCCGTCAACACGATGAGCGAACCCGACCGGGTAGTCCCTGTTGCGGCGATTACCCGCGTGCAGGACGGTGCCCTCAGGGTGACGCTCCCACCGGTGTCGTGGGCTGTCGTGGTGGTCGCGCTGGGGGACTAAGCCCCCTGTGCCGATCGCTACCGCAGGCTCGCCTTGATCAACTCGATCTCGGCCTTGGCCTCGACCAGGTGCGTCAACCGCGCGACCTGTTGTTTCAACTCTCGGATGTCGTCGGCGTCATTCACGACGACTGCGTCCCGCCGCGCAAGGACGTGAGCTCCTTCTGCGGGTCACCACTCTTCACCGTCGCGCGAATCTTCGACGACGGTGCCGACGGCGAGCGCGACGTTGATCAACCACGCGATCCAAATGAGGATGAGCCGCCAGTCGCGGGGCCCGCGTCGAGTCGCCTGAAGGACGCCGACGGCGCCGAAGAGCGAACTCAGAACGCTCCAGTTGAAGATGTACCTGCGCAACGCGGCCTCCCGTGGTCGTTGACCCACGCTACCTCGCTGATCCGGCATCGGGGAGGGGTTGACGCGGGCTAGGCGCGGGCCGCTGCCTTCCGGGCGCGACGTACCGTGCGCCCGTTGATGCGGTCGTCACGCGAGATCGACATCGGGTCGCGTGTCACGTGCTCCTGGCCGAGGTACTCCTTGGCGAAGGCAGCCGTCTCGATCAGCATGTCGAGCCGGGTCTGCTGGTTGCGGATCTTGTGCAAGCCGATCTCTGCGACGACATGACCGTCGAACCCACTCTCGGCGAGGTAGGTCAGGGTTTCGGCGACGGGTTGGTTGCCGCGGCCAGGGACCAGGTGCTCGTCGTGCAGGTTGCCGTCATCGACCGACCGGGTGCCATCGCAGAGGTGAACATGGCGCAGCTTGTCGCCCATCGCCATCGCGTATTCGAGCGAGTCACGGCCCGTCAAAGATGCGTGGGAGAAATCGAGCGTCATCGCGTCGACATCCAAATCAAGCGGATCGGGGCTCGGCGCGTAGGCGGTGAAGGGGCGGGGAAATTTTCCGGGCAGCACCCTCCACGGGAACATGTTCTCGACCGCGATGGTCACGCCCGCGTTCTTCGCGGTCTCTCGCACGATGCGCTCGAAGTTGCGCGCGTAGCCCGCCTCCCAGCGAAACGGCGGGTGCACGACGACGGTGGATGCTCCGACCTCCGCCGCGAGTGCTGCCGAGCGTTCGAGTTTGACCTGCGCATCCCGACCGCCGATGAGTTGCATCCAAAACAGCGACGGGGCGTGAATCGAGAAGATCGGCATCGAGTATCGCTCGCTGAGTGCACGCAGAGCGGCGGCATTGTGGCTGACCGGATCGGTCGTCACCATGACCTCGAGCCCGTCATACCCGGCGAGGCGTGCGAGCCGGAACGACTGCTCCACTCCCATCGGGAAGTTGCAGGAGGTGCTCATGCCAATCGAAATCATTTGGTCCAACCTAACCTGCAGATGTGTCCGAAATGTGACCAAACCGGGAACTCGGCCCCTCCCAGGAGGGTGCGATATCGTGACCGAATGGCCGACGAGCGCTACGCCTTCGTCGTGGTATCCAACCGTCTGCCGGTAGACAGAGTGGTCGACGAGGACGGCACCGCCACCTGGAATCAGTCCCCCGGCGGCCTGGTCACCGCCCTCGAGCCGGTGATGCGCGACGCCGACGGCGCGTGGGTCGGCTGGGCAGGCCTCCCTGATGCCGCCGTCGCCCCGTTCACGCACGACCGCATCCGAGTGATCCCGATCGCCCTGTCGGAGTACGAGATCGAAAACTACTACGAGGGCTTCAGCAACGACACGATCTGGCCGCTCTATCACGACGTCATCGCGCCCCCGACGTACCACCGCGATTGGTGGGACAGCTACGTCGAGGTCAATCAACGGTTCGCGGATGCGGCGGCCTCTGTCGCACAGGACGGTGCGACGGTGTGGGTGCAGGACTACCAGTTGCAGTTGGTACCGAAGATGCTCCGCATCGCTCGACCTGATCTGCTGATCGGGTTCTTCAATCACATTCCGTTTCCGGCATACGGGTTGTTCTCCCAACTTCCGTGGCGCAACCAGATCATCGACGGGCTGCTGGGTGCCGATGTGGTCGGCTTCCAGCGAGTCTCGGATGCCGGAAACTTCTCGCGGGCCGCCCGCAGACTGCTCGGGTACGCAACCACGAGCCCCTACATCGAGGTTCCGGCATCTGACTCCTCACCCACTCGACGCGTTGTCGCGCGGTCGTTTCCCATCTCGATTGACGCCGCCGCCTTCGAAGCGCTCGCCCGAACGCCCGAGGTTCAGGCCAGAGCGCTGCAGATTCGGGAGGAGCTCGGCAATCCGCGGGTCGTCATGCTCGGCGTCGACCGCCTCGACTATACAAAGGGCATCGGGCACCGACTCAAGGCCTTCGGCGAGCTTCTCGAAGACGGGCGGGTGCAGGTTGACGACGTCACCCTGGTGCAGATCGCCAGCCCCAGCCGGGAGCGGGTCGAGACCTACAAGCATCTACGCGACGAAATCGAACTCACCGTCGGGCGGATCAACGGTGACTTCGGCACGACCGCGCATCAGGCGGTGAAGTACCTGCACCAGGGCTTTCCGCGCGAGGAGATGGCGGCGCTCTACCTCGCGGCCGATGTCATGCTCGTGACGGCTTTGCGCGACGGCATGAACCTGGTCGCCAAGGAGTACGTCGCTGCGCGCTTCGACGAAGACGGGGTGCTCGTGCTCAGCGAGTTTGCGGGTGCTGCCGACGAGCTGATTACCTCCCTTCGGATCAACCCTCACGACATCGATGGTCTGAAGGATGCGATCATGCGGGCCATCGCGATGCCCCAGCCAGAGCGCGCCGAGCGGATGCGGGCGATGCGAGCGAAGGTGCGCGAGAACGACGTCGCGCACTGGTCACGTGACTTTCTGCATGCGCTCGCCCACGTGCACGACGGCTCTGGGTCGAACTCGCAGAGCGATCCAGACAGCGACCCCGACGGCGACCCGCTCGGAGACCTCGAGTGGACCGTTGAACGTCCGGGGAAACGTTGACAGCCCGACATCGCATCCCCGCTTCCCCGTTACCGTCGGCGCTGGTCGGGGCGTTGCGCGAACTCGCCCGCAGCCGACGCCTCCTGGTCGCTCTCGACTTCGACGGCACGCTCGCCTTCGAAGTCGATTCACCGGAGCACGCGCGGGCCCTGCCCGAAGCGCGGGAGGCCGTGCTCGCTCTCCTCGCCATGCGCAACACTCGCGTCGCCCTGATCTCGGGCCGCGCGCTGACGAGCCTCGAACAGGTTGCGGACCTGCCCGACAGTGCGCTGCTGGTTGGGTCCCATGGGATCGAGATCAGATTGGATGATCCCGCCTTTCGGGTGAGTCTCGACACGGCTGAGATCGAGCAGGTCGAGGTGCTGCACGAGGTGCTGGGTGATGTCGCCGACTCGATTGACCGCGTGTGGCTTGAGACGAAACCGGCCGGGTTCGCGTTGCACACGCGGCTGGCGACCGCCGAAAACTCCCGCGTCGCCCACCTCGTGGCGCTGAGCGAGGCTCAAGCCGAAATCCAGAACCTCACGGTACGTCGCGGCAAAGATGTGCTCGAGTTCTCGGTGCGTTCGACCACGAAGGGCGAGGCGCTCGAGCACCTGCGTCGTTACACCGCGGCCGACGCCGTGTTCTATGCGGGCGACGATGTGACCGACGAGGATGCCTTCGCCGCCCTCCTGCCCCATGACGTCGGAGTCAAGAGCGGCGTCGGCGCAACGGGTGCCGAGTTTCGGGTCACCGGCCCCGAAGAGATCGCGCTCGCGCTCACGACGCTCGCGACCTTCCGCGACGGTGACGTGCACGAGCAATAGGTCGCACGGGTAGCGCAGGATGGGGGAATGAGCGTTCCGTCCATTCCTCTGAACTCAGGAACGTCGATCCCGCAGATGGGCCTCGGCACGTGGCCCCTCGACGACGCTGAGGCCGCGGCCACTGTCGTTCTCGCGGCCGAGGCGGGATACCGGCACATCGACACGGCAACCAGGTACGGAAACGAAGCAGGTGTGGCCGAAGGCATCCGCCGCTCGGGGATTGCGCGGGAAGACTTCTTCGTCACAACGAAACTCGACGGCGCGTTCCAGGGGGGTGACCTCGCGATCGCGGGGCTGCGGGCGGCCCTTGAGCGGATGGCGTTCGACTACGTCGACCTGCTGCTGATCCACTGGCCGCTGCCACAGCGGGACGACTACGTGTCGACGTGGCGCACGTTCGAGGAGCTCTACGACGACGGACGCGCTCGTGCGATCGGGGTCTCGAACTTCAAGGTCGCGCACCTCGAGAAGCTCGCGGCCGAGACCGGGGTCGTGCCAGCGGTGAACCAGATCGAGCTGAGCCCGGCCATCCCCCGGATGGAGCAGCGGGCGTACCACGAGGCCCACGGGATCGTCACCGAGTCGTGGAGTCCGCTCGGCGGGTCGGGTACAGGCGCGCTCAACCCGTCCGCCGTGCAGCAGATCGCATCCCGACTCGAACGCACCCCGGCGCAGGTCGTACTGCGGTGGCACGTGCAGCAGGGGCTGGTCGCCATCCCGAAGTCGACGGATCCCACGCGGCTCGCGCAAAACCTCGACGTGTTCTCGTTCGAGCTCAGTCCCGACGACTTCGCCGCGATGGCGACTCTCTCGGGCGGCCCCAACGCCGGTGTCGACTCGGACCGTAGCGGCCACTAAGCGCCCCGCCGCACGCGCTACTCCTCGATCTCGACGAGACCCCCCTCCGGCTCTCATGCGCCTCGTGAAGGCTCCCCCGGATCCGCGTTTTACGTCGGCTTCCGCGAATTGCTGCGGTGCAGAACGCGGGGCGCGACGTAGAACGCGGAAACAGGTGGACGCGGGGTAGGAGCGGCAGCCGCCCGCTGAGGTCACGACAGCACCGCACCCTCACGGCGGCGAGCCCGGGCGGGCGGTACCCTCGTCACATGCCGGAAACATCCCCCAACTCGGGCGTGCCCGCGGTGGACCACAAGCCACGGTCGCGCACGGTTACCGACGGAATCGAAGCCACCACCAGCCGCGGGATGCTGCGCGCTGTCGGCATGGGCGACGCCGACTGGGATAAGGCGCAGATCGGCATCGCGTCGTCGTGGAACGAGATCACGCCCTGCAACCTGTCGCTCGATCGCCTCGCAAGGGCGGCGAAAGAGGGGGTGCACGCCGGCGGCGGGTACCCGCTCCAATTCGGCACCGTCAGTGTTAGCGACGGCATCTCGATGGGCCACGAGGGGATGCACTTCTCGCTGGTCTCCCGTGAGGTCATCGCCGACTCCGTCGAGGTCGTCATGCAGGCCGAGCGGCTCGATGGCTCAGTGCTGCTCGCGGGCTGTGACAAGTCCATCCCCGGCATGCTGATGGCCGCCGCGCGTCTCGACCTGGCGTCGGTGTTCCTCTACGCGGGTTCGATCGCACCCGGCTGGGTGCGCCTCAGCGACGGCACCGAAAAGGACATCACGATCATCGACTCCTTCGAGGCGGTCGGCGGGGTGCTCGCCGGCACGATGAGCCTCGAAGACGCCCACCGCATCGAGTGCGCGTTCGCGCCGGGAATGGGTGCCTGCGGCGGCATGTACACCGCGAACACGATGGCGTCGGTGGCGGAGGCCCTGGGCCTGAGCCTTCCGGGTAGCGCGAGCCCGGCAGCCTCAGACGGACGCCGCGACATGTACGCGCACCGCTCGGGCGAGGCCGTCGTCAACCTGCTCAACAAGGGCATCACGGCGCGCCAGATCCTCACCAAGGAGGCGTTTGAGAACGCCATCGCGGTCGGTATGGCGCTGGGTGGCTCGACCAACATCGTGCTTCACCTCCTCGCGATCGCGCACGAGGCCGAGGTCGAACTGACCCTCGACGACTTCAACCGGATCGGGGCGAAGGTTCCGCACGTCGGCGACCTGAAGCCGTTCGGCAAGTACGTGATGAACGATGTCGACCGCCGGGGCGGCATCCCGGTGCTGATGAAGGCGCTACTGGATGCCGGTCTGCTGCACGGCGACGTGATGACCGTGACCGGCAAGACGATGCGCGAGAACCTCGAAGAACTCAACCCGCCGCCACTCGACGGCGAGGTACTCAAGCCGCTCGACAAGCCGATTCACGCCACCGGTGGCCTCACGATCCTCAAGGGTTCGATGGCCCCCGACGGTGCGGTTGTGAAGACTGCCGGGTTCGACGCGGCCACCTTCGAAGGGCCGGCTCGCGTATTCGAACGCGAGCGGGCCGCGATGGATGCCCTCGCGGCCGGGCAGATCAAGCACGGCGACGTCGTGGTTATCCGCTACGAAGGACCCAAGGGCGGGCCGGGGATGCGCGAGATGCTCGCCATCACCGCTGCGATCAAGGGCGCGGGCCTCGGAAAAGATGTCCTACTATTGACAGACGGCAGATTCTCGGGCGGCACAACCGGCCTGTGCATCGGCCACGTTGCACCGGAAGCGGTGGACTCAGGTCCTATCGCCTTCGTGCGTGATGGTGATCTGATACGGGTCGATATCGCCGCCCGGTCCATCGACCTACTGGTCGAGGCGGCCGAGTTGGAAGCCCGCCGTGACGGCTGGGCACCACTGCCTCCGCGCTATACCCGTGGCGTTCTCGCGAAATACTCCAAGCTCGTGCACTCCGCCGCGGAGGGTGCGGTCACGGGGTAGCCCGCTCCCGCATCCCATCTCGCTCCTAAAGGACCACTCATGAACGCCGCTCGCAGCGACACCGAGCCCGCGACTCCGAGCCCAGCTCGAGCCGAAAACGGCCCCCCACGCAACGGCCAGAAAATGACCGGCTCAGGGGCCATCCTCGCCTCGCTCGAAAAGCTGGGCGTCACGGATGTCTTCGGCCTCCCGGGCGGCGCGATCATGCCGTTCTACGACGAGTTGATGGCCTCGACCTCGATCCGTCACATCCTGGTGCGTCACGAGCAGGGTGCCGGGCACGCTGCCGAGGGCTACGCCGCCGCATCGGGCCGGGTGGGTGTTGCGATCGCCACCTCGGGACCGGGTGCGACCAACCTCGTCACCGCCATCGCCGATGCTCACATGGACTCGGTGCCGATGATCGCGATCACCGGGCAGGTGTTCAGCCACCTGATGGGGACTGACGCCTTCCAAGAGATCGACATCGTCGGCATCACGATGCCGATCACCAAGCACTCATTTCTGGTGAAGCGCGCCGAGGACATTCCCGAGGCGATCGCCTCCGCATACCTCATCGCGACGACAGGTCGCCCGGGGCCGGTGCTGGTCGACATCACGAAGGATGCGCAGCAGGGTCCGATGACCTTCAACTGGCCGCCGAAACTCGACCTCCCCGGCTACCGTCCGGTCACGAAGGCCCACGGCAAGCAGATCACCGCCGCCGCCGAACTGCTGTTCGAGTCGAAGCGTCCCGTGCTCTACGTGGGTGGCGGCGTCATCCGTGCCGAGGCGTCGCCCGAACTGCTGAAGTTCGCGGAAGCCTGCGGCGCCCCCGTCGTCACGACCCTCATGGCGCGTGGCGCGTTCCCCGACTCGCACCAGCAGAACCTCGGGATGCCGGGCATGCACGGCACGGTGCCCGCGGTGCTCGCCCTTCAGGAGAGCGACCTGATCGTCGCGCTCGGTGCCCGCTTCGACGACCGGGTGACCGGCCGTGTTGCCGAATTCGCGCCGCACGCGAAGATCGTGCACGTCGACATCGACCCGGCCGAGATCGGCAAGATCAAGCAGGCCGATGTGCCGATCGTCGGTGACCTCAAGGATGTGCTCGTTGACCTGCTCGACGCCTACAAGGAGGCTGCCGGCAAGCAGAAGGCTGACATCGCCGAGTGGTGGGTGCGGCTCAACCAGCTCCGCGAGAACTTCCCGCTGGGCTACACCGACGATCCGGATGACGGCCTCCTCGCCCCGCAAACGGTCATCGAGCGCATCGGGCAGCTGTCGGGCCCCGAAGCGATCTATGCCGCCGGAGTCGGTCAACACCAGATGTGGGCCGCCCAGTTCATCAAGTACGAGCGCCCGCACGCCTGGCTCAACTCGGGCGGCGCCGGCACGATGGGCTACGCCGTCCCCGCCGCCATGGGGGCGAAGGTTGCCGAACCCGACCGTCTGGTCTGGGCGATCGACGGCGACGGCTGCTTCCAGATGACCAACCAGGAGTTGGCCACCTGCACGATCAACGACATCCCGATCAAGGTCGCGATCATCAACAACTCGTCGCTCGGCATGGTGCGCCAGTGGCAGTCGCTGTTCTACGACGGTCGCCACTCGTTCACCGACCTCAACACGGGGCACACCGGCCCTGACGAGCAGACGCGGATGATTCCCGACTTTGTGAAGTTGGCCGAAGCGTATGGCGCCCTCGGCATCCGGGTCACCAAGCCGGAAGAGATCGATCCCGCCATCAAGCTGGCGATCGCGACCAACGACCGACCTGTCGTCATCGATTTCATCGTGAGCCGTGACGCGATGGTGTGGCCGATGGTGCCACAGGGTGTCGGCAACTCGCAGGTGCAGTACGCACGGGATGCGGCACCGGATTGGGACGAAGAATGAGCCGTCATGTGCTGTCTCTCCTCGTTGAGGACAAGCCGGGTCTGCTGACCCGAGTCGCCGGACTCTTCGCGCGCCGCGGCTTCAACATCGAGTCGCTCGCGGTGGGGTTGAGCGAGATTCCCGAGCTGTCGCGCATCACCGTCGTGGTGGATGTCGAAGACCAGCCGCTGGAACAGGTCACCAAGCAGCTCAACAAGCTGGTCAACGTGATCAAGATCGTCAAACTCGACCCTGACGCGTCGGTGCAGCGCGAACACCTGCTCGTCAAGGTCAAGGTCGATAACACCAGCCGGTCGCAGATTCTCGAGGCGGTGACCCTGTTCCGCGCGCGGGTGGTGGATGTCGCTCCCGACGCCCTCGTGATCGAGGTCACCGGCGACAGCGGCAAGGTGCAAGCGCTGCTGCGCATGCTCGAGCCCTACGGCATCAAGGAGATCGCGCAGTCGGGTCTTCTCGCGATCGGCCGCGGCGGCAAGAGCATCACCGAACGCGTATTTAAGAATTAGGCCCGCCCTCCGGGCGGCGTAAAACTAAGAACACTGAAACCGAAGGAACGAAGTAATGGCTGAGATCTTCTACGACAAAGACGCTGACCTCTCGATCATCCAGAGCAAGAAGGTGGCCATCGTCGGCTATGGCTCGCAGGGCCACGCCCACGCGCAGAACCTGCGCGACTCCGGTGTCGAGGTCGTCATCGCCCTGAAGGACGGCTCGAAGTCGACCGCGAAAGCCGAAGAAGACGGCTTCAAGGTGCTCAACGTCGCCGACGCCACCAAGTGGGCTGACCTCGTCATGATCCTCGCGCCCGACCAGCACCAGCGTGGCATTTACGCCGACAGCATTAAAGACAACCTGGCTCCCGGCAAGACGCTGGCCTTCGCGCACGGCTTCAACATCCGCTTCGGCTACATCGACGCCCCCGAGGGAATCGACGTCATCCTGATCGCCCCGAAGGCCCCCGGCCACACGGTGCGTCGCGAGTTCGTCGCGGGCCGCGGCATCCCGGACATCATCGCCGTCGAGCGCGACGCCTCGGGCGACGCCTGGGCGACCGCCCTGTCGTACGCGAAGGCGATCGGTGGCACCCGCGCCGGCGTCATCAAGACCACCTTCACCGAAGAGACCGAAACTGACCTGTTCGGTGAGCAGTCGGTGCTCTGCGGCGGCACTTCGCAGCTCGTCATGTATGGCTTCGAGACCCTGGTCGAGGCGGGCTACCAGCCGGAGATCGCGTACTTCGAGGTACTGCACGAGCTGAAGCTGATCGTCGACCTGATGTGGGAGGGCGGCATCGCGAAGCAGCGTTGGTCCGTGTCTGACACCGCCGAATACGGCGACTACGTCTCGGGCCCGCGCGTGATCGACCCGTCGGTCAAGGAGCACATGAAGCAGGTGCTCGGCGACATCCAGTCGGGTGCGTTCGCGAAGCGCTTCATCGCCGATCAGGATGCCGGCGCGCCCGAGTTCCTCGCGCTGCGCGCCAAGGGTGCCGCACACCCCATCGAGTCGACCGGTAAGGAACTGCGTTCGCTGTTCGCCTGGAAGCAGACCGACACCGACTACGTCGAGGGTTCTGCCGCGCGGTAGTTGGCGGTCAGGAGCGCCGGGCGAGGCTAGAAACCGATCGACCGGTCGATGAACTCGTTGGTCACGAAGTCGTCAGGCTGAACGCGTGACGGAACATCGACCCCGGCCTTAATGAGCAGCGGTCGCGCGTCGTCGATGAGGCCGCGCACCCGTCCGATGTCGAGGTCGCCAACGGTGTCGTCGCGGCCATTTCCCACGAAATGCTCGGTGCTCAGTCGCGTTGCAGCCTGCACCGCGACGTCAGTCGGGTAGGTGTCGTCGCCGTAGGCGGCTGCGAGGTCGACGATGAGAGCTGTCGTCGCATCGGGGCTGGTGACGTACCCGATCAGTGACCGCTGAAAGAGCGGAACGAGTTCACGCAGGCAGTCGGCGTAGCGAACGATGGTCTGGCGTCGGGCCGACAGCACCCCGGCGTCGCGGGTGTAACCGACATCGTCGGCGAATTGCGAGCGGATCGTATCGGGGTAGGCGTCGGGTTGCGCGAACACGTAGGGATCGATGAGTGCGTCGCCCTGTTGGGCCGAGATGCCGTTGGCACGCGCAAATGTGGCGAGGCTCACCGGGCCAACCGTGACCTGATCTGCGCGAAGCAGCTTCTTGCCGAGAAGGTAGTCGTCGAACAGTGTCGGCTCAGCCGCGACGACCGGGACGACCGTCGACCCGTCTGGCGTGAGAGTCGCGCCGAGGCCTCCGATGCTGCTCACCTTCGGGTAGACGTTGGCATCCCAGTAGATGATCCGCGGGTCTTTCGCGAGGGGCGCAAACACCCCGACCGTCGGATACCGCACACTGTCGACCATCGCCTGATCGGTGTCAACCGCCGCCAACAGAAGCGACGGGTCGTCGTAGAGGGCGACGTTGCCGCTCACCCCGTCGGTCGCGTCGCCGGTGAGGATGGTGAGGCGCACGCCCGTTGCCCGCCCCTCGAAGACGAGCGGGCCCGACACCTCGTGGGCGCCGAGCTCATAGTGATGCGGGTCAAGCAAGCCGTACAGGAAGCCCAGTTCGACGCGCGGCATGGCATCCGTCTGAATGCGAATGTCGTCGGGGCACCCTGCCGACCGGAGGTCGAGATGGCTGCTGGCGGGCGAGGCTGCGCAGGCGGAGAGCGGCAGAGCGATCGCGAGAACCATCGCGGCGCGTGTGATCCTGCGTCGTCGTGCCCCTGCCATGCGCGCCTCCTCGACTCGTCAGTCAACCTCATGTCCGGGCTTTCGCAAACATCCGCGCCGTAGGCTGAGGGGATGTCGTCGGTCGCCCTCGGGATCCCGGCGTTGCGTCGCGATCCGTCCACGGCCCCATCGATGGAGGGTCGCCCCGACAGCGCCGAACTCGTCGACTCTTTCGGCCGGGTGGCGCACGACCTGCGGGTGTCAATCACGTCGGCTTGCTCGCTGCGCTGCACCTACTGCATGCCCGCCGAGGGGCTCCCGGTCATCCCGACGGACGAGCTGCTGTCAGCGCACGAGATCGCGCGGCTCGTCGGCATCGGTGCGCGCGACCTCGGCGTTCGCGAAGTGCGGTTCACCGGGGGTGAGCCGCTGACGCGCCCCGATCTGGTGGACATCATCCGGCTCTCGGCTCTCGCAGCTCCCGGGGTGGAACTGTCGATGACGACGAACGGCGTCGGGCTCGACCGTCGGGCCGCCGCGCTGGCCGAGGCGGGCCTGACGCGCATCAACGTCTCGCTCGACACGATCGACCGCGAGCACTTCGCCGCCGTCACCCGCCGCGATCGGCTGCCGGCAGTGCTGCGCGGTTTGGATGCCGCCCGAGAAGCCGGACTCGGGCCGATCAAGATCAACGCCGTCGCGCTGCGCGAGACCCTGCCGGATGCCGGCGACCTGCTCGCCTGGGCGCTCGCGAACGACGTGCGCCTGCGTTTCATCGAGCAGATGCCGCTTGATGCCGACGAGACCTGGCGGCGCGAAAACCTGGTCTCAGCCGCCGAACTGCTCGCAGAACTCGGGTCGCGGTTCGCTCTGACCGAAGCCGGCCGCGAAGACCCGTCCGCGCCCGCGGAAGAGTGGTTCGTGGATGGCGGCCCCGCCACCGTAGGAATCATTGCGTCGGTTACCCGTTCGTTCTGCGAAGCCTGCGACCGCACCCGGCTGACCGCCGAAGGAACGGTGCGCTCCTGCCTGTTCGGCGACGACGAAACCGACCTCCGCTCGCTGCTGCGCGACGGGTCTTCGGATGACCTCATCGCCCAGTACTGGCGCGGCGCGATGTGGAACAAGCAGGCCGGCCACGGCATCAACGCCGACGACTTCCACCGTCCCGTGCGCTCAATGGGTGCCATCGGTGGCTGAGGTGCTCGTTCGGTACTTCGCGGCCGCGGCCGAGGTAGCCGGGCGCGACGAGGAGAACGTCTTCGCGGCATCCGTCGGCGAACTGCGCGGCATCCTGCTTGAGCGCTACCCCGCGATGGCGAAGGTGCTCGAATCGGGGTCGTTCCTGGTTGACGGTGTCGTCACCCGCGACGCAAACCGCACCATCACCGCGAAGGTGGATGTTCTTCCGCCGTTCTCGGGCGGATGACGCTCCAGCTCACCAGATGGTCTGCACCGCAGGCAGACCCTCGAATACTGAATCGCTGGTGATCAACGGGGCGTTTTCGAGCATGCTCTGGGCGGCGAGCATCCGATCGAAGGGGTCCTTGTGCGCCCAGACGAGGCGGCCGGCCAGCAGGGCGTGGGCTGTTGAGATCGCGAGTTCAACCGTTCCGAGGGTTGCCAGCTGAGCCTCGTACGACAGAACGGTGGACTCGAGCTGGGGCAGACGTCCATTGCGGTACTTGATCGCGATTTCCCACGCGCTCGCCGCCGAAACGACGAGTTCGTTGCTGCGCGCGCCGATCACTTCTCTCGCTTTGGGGGACAGTAGGGATGGATCGGTCAGTGCCCAAATGAGTGAGTGCGTGTCGAGCAGCACTTTCACAACGGGTTCTCCCACGCGGCGAGTTCTTCGACAGAGAGCGCGTCAAAGAACGCATCATCGAGATGACCGGGTGCGAAACCGAGTGCGCGCGCACCTGGGTCCGCGAGCGGCAGCAGGCGTGCGATCGGCTTGCCGCCGCGGGCGATCGTGACTTCTTCACCTTGCTCGACGCGCGCGAGAAGTTCCGAGAGTCGGGTCTTCGCATCCTGGACGTTGACTTGATAGACCATGCTGACCAAGTTTAGTTGGTCAATCCCCATTTGGGGTAAGCGTCTGACGGAACGAAAGGGTGGGTGGGGCATGGCGAACAGCTTCTCGGGCGGGCCGCGTCCGAACGGTGGCGGCGCCGAAGGTCTGGAAACCCTGCCTTCAGTCGAGGCGGTGGATGATCTCTTCGATTTCGGCGCCGACACCGTTGGCGTACCCGACGTCGCGGCCGACCTCGAGGAACCCGTTGCGTTCAAGTACCCGGGCTGACCCGACGTTGTGGGATGCCGTGCGGGCAAACAGCGGACGGATTGGCTCGATCGCAAGGAACTCTTCAACCGCGGCGGATGCGTACCCGCGACCCCAGAGTGCCGGATCGATCCAGTAGCTCAGCTCGCGGTCGCCTTCGATCGTGAAACTTGAGATTGACCCGACCGCCGTGCCGTCGACCTCGATGATGCGGTTAATGACCTCGGGATTCCCGAGGTTGCGCGCGAGCCAGGCGTCGAATGCGGCACGGTCGTCGGGGTCGGACGCGGTGAACGCCGCCTGCCGAACTGCTTCGGGGTCACGCATCCACTCGAAGTAGGCGTCGGCGTCGGACGGCTCGAAAGGTCTCAGCATGAGGTCCACATTCCCGGACACCACTGACGCTGCCGGAACGGACGGGCTAGAGCCCGACCCACTCGGAGGGGCCGTTGGCGAGGTGCTGGCGCTTCCAGATGGGCACGCGCGTCTTGATCTGTTCCACGAGTTCGGCGCAGGCGGCGAATGCTTCGGCGCGATGAGCGGATGCGACCACTGCGATGAGAGCGACGTCACCGATCTCGAGGTGGCCGATGCGGTGTGCCGCCGCCACTCGTAACCCGTGTTGGGCAGCCACCGACGCGCAGACCTCGGCGAGAAAGCGCTCGGCATCGGGGTGCGCCTGGTAATCGAGCGACGAAACGCCGTCGCCATGGTCGTGGTCGCGGATGACGCCCTCGAAAACGACGACGGCTCCGTCAGCGGGAGTGCGCACCGCGGCCTCGAGGGCGGCCCGGTCGAGCGGGGTGTCGGTGATGAACGAAATCAATGCCCGCCGCCCCTGAGCTGATCGTGCAGGTGGGGAAGCAGGGATTCCAGCACCGCGAGCCCATCCCGAACGCCGCCGGGGGAGCCCGGGAGGTTGACCACGATCGTCGACCCCGCGACCCCGGCGAGTGCCCGGGAAAGTGCTGCCGTCGGGGTATCTCCCCGACCTGCCGCACGGATGGCCTCGGCGACTCCCGGCAGTTCGCGGTCGAGCACGGCACGGGTCGCTTCGGGGGTGCGGTCCTGCGGGTGTATCCCGGTGCCACCCGTCGTCAGCAGAACCGCCGGCGCACGGGCCACGGCATCCCGAACCGCTGTGTCGATCGAAGCGTCGGCGACCACCACGGGTGCACCGACCGTGTAGCCGTGCACCGTCAACCACTCGACGAGCAGAGGGCCGGTGCGATCTTCCCGGGTACCCTCGGAGGCGCCGGTCGACGAGACGATGACGATTGCGGATCCTGCCGACCCGGCCACCGCCTGCGCATCCGAAGACGGCGTCCAGTGGCCACTCTTCCCCCCGGTTTTCGACAGCAGCCGAATGTCGCCGAGCACGGCCGACGGGTCGACGGCTTTGATCATGTCGTGCAGCGTCAGTCCGGCGATCGCGACGGCGGTGAGCGCCTCCATCTCGACGCCGGTCTTCGCGGTGACGGCAACGGTCGCGGTGATCGAGATGGATGACTCGCCGGGCTCGAACTCGATCGTCACCGAGTCGAGGGGGAGGAGGTGCGCGAGCGGGATGAGTTCTGAGGTGCGCTTCGCGGCCGAGATGCCGGCGACGCGAGCGGTGGCGAGAGCGTCGGCTTTCTTCAGCCCGTCCGACATCACGAGGGCGACGACCTCGGCGGTGGTGTCGAGTCGGCCGCCCGCGGTGGCCACGCGTCGGGTGACGGCTTTGCCGCCGACGTCGATCATGCGCGCGCGACCTTCGTGGTCGAGGTGGCTCAGTTCGGAGGCACCGTGCTCGCTGGGTCCCTCACTCATAGGTCCCACACTTCCACAGCGGCCCCCGCGTCGAGCGAGGTAACGTCTTCGGGAATCACCAGCAGCACGTCGGCTGCGGCGAGAGTCGCGACCAGGTGCGACGACGATCCCCCGTGTGGCGCGACCCGTCCGTCGGGCAACCGCACCCCGCGCAGAAACTGGCGGCGGCCCGGTTGCGAGGTCAGCGCGCGGTCGAGCACCCCGGTGGTTCGCACGGCGGGAGCCAGCCCGGCCAGAGCACGCAACACCGGCTCGACGAAAATCAGGAAGCTGAGCTGGCTCGACACCGGGTTACCCGGGAAGCACACCACGGGAACCCCGCGGTAGCTGGCCGTCGCCTGCGGTCCGCCCGGCTGCATGGCGAGCACGTCGACGTGCGCCCCGAGCGGTTCGAGGGTTTCGCGCACCACCTCGTACTCACCCTCCGAGATGCCGCCGCTCGTGAGCACCAGTTCGGCGCCCGCGTCAACGGCGGCATCGAGCACGGCGCGGAACCTCTCGGCGACATCCGTCACCCGACCTTCGGCGATGACGAACGCACCGACCGCGCGCACGGCGGCCGCGAGCGCGACGCCGTTGGAATCGGGAATCTGACCCGGGCCGAGCGGTTCCCCCGCTTCGACGAGTTCGCTGCCGGTGCTGATCACGGCGACTCGAACCGGTGAGGTCACCTCGACCGACGTGAGCCCCGACGCGGCGAGTGCTCCCAGATGACGGGATGCCAGCCGCACGCCCGCCGGAATGACGACGGCTCCGGCAGGAAGATCCGACCCGATCTCACGCACGTACTCGCCGGATACCCTGCCCCGTGCGATCGAAACTGTCGACCCGCTCACGTGCGTGTCTTCGACGGGGACAACGGCATCCGCCCCCTCGGGAACGGGCGCGCCGGTCATGATGCGCACGACCGTGCCTGCCATCAGGGGTGCCGGCATTCCGGGGGCGGCGGCGATCTCGCCCACGAGCGGCAGATCGACCGGAACTGCGACGACGTCAGACGAGAGAACCGCGAACCCGTCCATCTGCGAGTTGCGGAAGGGCGGCAGCGGGATGGGCGACACGACGTCGGATGCCGTGACCCGTCCGAGAGCGTCGGCGAGCGCCACGACCTCAGACGCCCGCGTGCTCAGATCCGAGAGCAGAGCACGAACACGTGCCTCATGCTCGGCGACCGGGGTGCGGGGCACGGCCGTCAGTACCGGGGGAGCGACGGGTCGACCTTGGCCGCCCAGGCATCCACCCCGCCGGTGAGGTGGCGGGCGTGGGCGAACTCCATCCGCTCAAGAAATTGGAGGGCGCGATCGGACCGCATCCCGTGATGGCAATAGACAACGGTCGGGGCGTCGGCGTCGAGTTCGCCCAGGCGGTCGGGCAGTTCGCCGAGCGGGATGAGCACCGAGCCGGGGATGGAGACCAGTTCGGACTCCCAGCGCTCGCGCACATCGAGCAGTACCGGCGGGGTGTCGCCGGACAGCTCGGCAGCTAGCTCTTCGGGAGCGAGGCCACGATTCGGGATGATCTCAGGCAAGGTGGTCCTCTCCTCGAGCGACCCGGGGCGCGGAGCCTCAGGATCGCGACGGTACTCGATCTCGCGGGTGCGCCCGGTCAGCGCGTCATATGCGGCGACCCGGCCGAGCAGCGGTTCGCCGACCCCGGTGATGATCTTGAATACCTCGGTTGCCATCATCGAGCCGATGACTCCGCAGACGCTCGGCAGCACCCCGACGATTTCGCAGGTGTCGCCGGTCTCGCTCGTGTCTTGCGGAAACAGGTCCCGATAGTCGATCCCCTTGTCATCCCACGCGACGCCGACTTGACCCGCGTAGCCGAGGGCGGAACCCCACACCAGCGGGATGGCGCGGATCGTCGCGGCGTCATTCGCGAGGTACCGGGAGGCTGGGTTGTCGCTCGCGTCGACGAGCACGTCGACGTCGAGCAGGATGTCGAAGGTCGCGCCCTCGGCGAAGCGTGTCGTGGAGACCCGGATGTCGGCCTCCGGCGCAAGCGCACGCAACCGTTCGGCAGCCGACTCGGCCTTCGCGGCGCCGAGATCGTCGGTGGTGTGCAGCGTCTGCCGGTGCAGGTTCGACTCCGCGACAGTGTCGTCATCGACGACCGTCAGGATGCCGACCCCGCCCGCCGCGAGAATGGGCAGGATCGCGCTGCCCAGTCCACCGGCGCCGATGACCAGAACGTGCGAGTCAGCGAGACGCTGCTGGGCGTCCTCGCCGAATCCGGCGAGCACCCGTTGGCGCGCGAACCGCGGCGAGGAGGGATCGACGACCATTCTCTGATTCTCCCAGTACGCCGCGCGGGCTGCTGTCGGGTGGGTGTGCGCTAGCGCCCGCTCGGGATGCCAAAGATCGTGCTCGGGATGCACAAGATTCAGGTTGAACCGCGATTTCTGGCCTATTCCGGGTCCAATTCGTCGGTTCGCCCTGAATCTTCGTCGGGGTCGCCGGGAAACTTGGATGCTCACCTCGGGCCGTACACGCAGATGCGGCTAAAGTGGGGAAAATGACACGCAAGTGCGGTGCCTGCAAATGAACGAGTTCAAGATCAGTGAGGCCGCCGCGCTCCTCGGCGTCAGCGATGACACCGTGCGCCGTTGGGGTGAGACCGGCAAACTCCCGATTCACAAGGGCGAGAACGGTCGCCAGGTCGTCGCTGGCAACGATCTGTTACCCCTGCTTCAGGAACCCGAGACGGCATCCGCGCTCGCCGAAGTCTTCCCGCTCGCGAAGGCTTCCGCACGCAACCGGTTCACGGGCATCGTCACCGCGGTGACCAAAGACGGCGTGATGGCGCAGGTCGTGATTCAGGCGGGTCCGTTCCGGGTGGTCTCGCTGATGTCCCGCGAGGCCGCCGACGACCTCGGCCTCGAGCCGGGGATGCTCGCCGTCGCGAGCGCGAAAGCCACCGTCGTCACTGTCGAAGTTCCGACCGAGAACTGAGCGAGGCATCCATGAAAAGGTTCCTGCCGGTCGCCGCCATGGTTGCGCTCCTCGCCGGTTGCTCAACCCCGACCGCGACTCCGACCGAGAGCATCACCCCGGATGCTCTGACCGGCACCGTCACCGTGCTCGCTGCCGCATCCCTGACCGGGTCGCTCGACGACGTGGTGACAGCCTTTGAGGCTCTGCACCCGAACGTGAAGGTGACGATTTCGTATGGCGGCAGTTCGGCGCTCGCCGCCCAGATCGTCGCGGGATCCCCGGCCGACGTGTTCTTCTCGGCCAACGACTCGACGATGAAGACGGTCACCGACGCGGGTCTCACGGTCGCGCCGACCGTCGTGCTCGAGAACGTGCTCGAGATCGCTGTGCCGGCGGGCAACCCCGGCAAGGTCACCGGGCTCAGCGATTTCGCTAACTCCGACCTCACGATCGCGCTGTGCGACCCTGCGGTGCCGTGTGGCTCGGCCGCCGCCAAACTGTTCACCCTGGTCGGCATCACGCCGTCGGTCGACACCCTGGAGGAAGACGTCAAGGCGGCCCTCACCAAGGTCTCACTCGGCGAGGTCGACGCGGCGCTGGTGTACGTGACCGATGTGAAGGTTGCCGGCGACAAGGTCGAGGGCATCGAAATTCCCGAGGCCCAGCAGGTCATCAATGAGTACCCGATCTCGCTGCTCACCGACTCGGCGAACCCGGATGCCGCGCAGGCGTTCATCGACTACCTGAGGTCGGCGGCCGGAGTGAAAGTCTTTGTGGATGCCGGCTTCGAAGCGCCGTAACCTGCAGCGCCAACGCACCGGCCCGGTCGTCGCGATCCTCGCCGCGGCGGGTCTCGCGTTGCTCGTCCTTCCCCTTCTCGGACTGCTGTTCCGCGCACCCTGGGGGCAGATCCCCGCGCTCGTCACTAGCGATGTCGTGCTGCAGGCGCTCGGGCTATCGCTTCTCACCGCGACGATCTCGACGCTCCTCTGTCTCGTCTTCGGCATCCCGTTGGCAGTGCTGTTGTCGCACTCGGTGCGGTGGCACGTCATCCCGCGTCGGCTGTTGCGGGCGGCGATCACGATTCCGCTCGTGCTGCCTCCGGTGATTGGCGGCATCGCGCTGCTGCTGCTGCTCGGGCGTCGCGGCCTCATCGGACAGTTCCTCTACGGGATTGGCGTCACGATCCCGTTCACCACCGGAGCCGTCGTGATCGCGCAGACCTTTGTGGCGATGCCGTTCCTGGTGTTTGCCGTCGAGGGAGCCCTGCGCTCGGCCGACCGCCGCTCGGAGCTCGCCGCGTCATCCCTCGGGGCGAGCCCCGCGCAGGTGTTTCGACTTGTCACCCTGCCACTCATCGGCCCGGGCATCGCGGCCGGGGCCGTGCTCTGCTTCACCCGCGCACTCGGAGAGTTCGGGGCGACCATCACCTTCGCTGGCTCGCTGCCGGGGGTGACCCGCACCCTGCCGATCGCGTCGTACCTCGCGATGAACTCCGACCCCGACACCGCGATCGCCCTCGCCCTCGTGCTGCTCGTGGTGTCGCTCGCTGTGCTGCTGGCCTTGCGCGATCGATGGCTTCCGGGGGCACTGTCATGAGCGCGTTGACGATCGACATCACCGTCCCCCGCGCGGCGTTCGACGTCGTGGCACAGCTCGAAGTGACCTCGGGTCACGCGCTGGCGCTGGTCGGGCCCAACGGCGCCGGCAAGTCCACGGTGCTGGCCGCCATCGCCGGACTCGTGGATGGCACGGGCTCAGTCCACCTGGACGACCGCGACCTCAACAACCTGCCCGCCGAGCAGCGCGGGGTCGGGGTGGTCTTCCAGGACTTCCTGCTGTTCCCGCATCTCACCGTCAGAGACAACGTCGCGTTCGCTGCGCGAGTCAGCGTCGGCGGGTGGAAAGCCGCACGCGAGGCGGCCCAACCCTGGCTCGACAGGTTCGACCTTGCGGGCCTGGCCGATCGGCATCCCGAAGCGCTGTCGGGCGGGCAGGCGCAGCGCGTGGCCCTGGCCCGGGCGCTCGCCTCAGAGCCCGCTGTGCTCGTGCTCGACGAGCCGATGGCGTCGCTCGACGTCGAGATTCGGGATGACGTGCGAACCGACTTGGCAGGTTACGTACGTGACTTCGGCGGGCCGACGATCATCGTGAGCCACGATCTTGACGATGCAAAGGCTCTCGGCGACGAACTCGCGGTCATTGAGAAGGGGCTCATCGTGCAGCGCGGCACCCTCGCAGAACTTGCTGCCGCGCCAGCGACCCCGTGGATCGCGCGCTTCGCTTCTCGATAGCGTGGGGGAGTGACCTCCTTCGACACCTCGGTCTGGCGTGAGTACGGTGAGCCGCTGATCGCGGGGGCTGCCGAAGGCCCGTTGCGCGGCGAGACCGTCGCGGTGAAAGACCTCTACGACGTGGAGGGTTTCAAAGTCGGACTCGGCAACCCGACCTTCCTCGCCGAAGCAGAGGTCGAGATCGGCTCGGCGCCAGCGGTCGCCATGCTGCTCGAGGCGGGAGCGGATGTCGTGGGCATCGCCCAGACCGACGAATTCGCGTACAGCATCGCGGGCGCCAACCCGCACTACGGGGCTCCGCCCAACCCCGCTGTGCCAGGCGGGCTGCCCGGAGGCTCCTCAAGCGGACCTG